>DAOLDE010000012.1:0-96993 GCA_035327545.1 Pyrinomonadaceae bacterium
ACCTGCGACCTTCTGATCCGAAGTCAGACGCTCTATTCAACTGAGCTAAGGGTGCTCAAGGGCAATTCTAGATTGGCGGGAATGCGAATGCAAATCAGCGGCCGCTGGAGTTGGCGGCAGCGGGAGAGCCAGGCTCAGGACGCTGCTGCAGTTCGATGCGAAGATATCTGACCACTTCGCGGATCTCAGCCTCACTTAGCTTATCCTTAAACGCAGGCATACCTTCATCCACAATTCCCTCGAAAACGTAACGATAAATCCGAGCGTCGTCCATCTCTCTGATCTTTTTAGATGTAAGATCGTCAGGCGTGATCGATGCACCGTCGATCTCTATCCTTCCACCGGTGCCATCCTCTTTGTGACAGATCGCACAGTTGTCGGTGTAAAGCTTTCGTCCGGTCGCCATCAGATCGGGCGAGGGCGCGGCGGTGGGAACTCCCGAATCGTTTGAACTAGAAGTGGAAATATTTGCGTTCGGCTGATCGCCGCATGAAATGACAAAGATGAGTATCGCCGTGACGCACAAGGCGCAAATGAACCTGATCGCAAATGATCTATTAGTAATCATCAAAGAGAAGTTTATCCTAGTTGAACGCCGCGGCAAAGACCTCGTCAGCCTCAAGACATCATCCTATTTACTGAATGCAACCAGAATGCTTTGTAAGGGCAGACGCTGCCAAACAACACGCAACGATCTATGTCCCTTCCGGTCTATCAAGGACGTTCCTGAAAATGACAGATTTGTGAGATCGTCAGCATGCAGAATTTCGCTCAATGAAAAAGCCCATTCCCGACGTCACATGATAATTTGCCGTCGAGAATTATTTGGACTATCGTTCTGTTTAGAAAATATGTTCCACAAACTTTTGTTTAACGCACTGATGCTCGTTGCCGTGGGCATCATCCTCCGAATCCCTGCCGACGCACAAACTGTTCGCGATGAGATCGTGGCGCCTAATATCTCAGCCCCGGTTTTGGTGCGTCGCGACTCTCGAAGTGTGCCCTTTATTGAGGCTCGGAACGACCGCGATCTTTATTTTGTTCAGGGCTGGGTGACCGCCTCTGACCGGCTCTGGCAAATGGACCTGCTGCGTCGGGTCGCGCGTGGACAAACGGCTGAGATCTTTGGCCGTCAGGCCCTGGAAGAAGACAAGGTGTGGCGGCGCTACGGATTTGCCGCCGTCGCCGAAAAGAATCTCGAATTTCTCTCGCCGGAGCTCAAGCAGGCCCTCGATAGTTATGCCGCTGGAGTGAATGCTTATATTCGGTCGTTATCCAAAGACGCTTTACCCACCGAATTCAAGATCCTTCAGTATCAGCCCAGTGACTGGAGATCGACAGATTCCATCCTGATCGGAAAGATACTTGCTGAGGCTCTGAGTTCGACCTGGCGACAGGACCTTGTGCGTGCGGGACTGAATTCGCTCTCTGCCGACAAGCTGCGAGATATCACGAACCGGGTCACGCCTTACGACGTCATCCTTTTCGGGTCCGACGTTAAGACGGCAACTACACCATCGAAAAGCGGCACAAGACAGGTTCGGCCGCCGGCGCTTGAGGAGGCTGATCGTATTGCCGCCGTTCGCGAGCGATCTCTGACCCGCATAGGTCTTTATGCTGAAGATCTCGCGGCGAGCAATAATTGGGTCATTTCCGGCAAGCTTACTAGGGATGGAAAGCCGATACTAGCCAATGACCCTCACCTTGCCGCAACTGCACCGGGCATCTGGTACATTTCCCACCTGTCAACGCCAGCGATGCGAGTTTCTGGAGTTACGTTTCCCGGGGTGCCGGGTATCATCCTTGGACACAATTCGCATTTTGCATGGGGTGCGACGAACGTCGGCCCAGATGTACAGGATCTTTATGAGGAAACAGTCGAAACGAACGGCAGTACCGGTTCCAAAAGGTATAAGACCGCCAGTGGCTGGGAAAAGCTCGCGGTCCGCAATGAGAGTATCCTGGTACGTTCCAGCCCACTGAAAACCGACACTGAGACGGTCGAACTGGAAGTCCTTGAAACCCGGAATGGACCGATCATACTGACTGAGAACGGCAAGACCTATTCAATGAAATGGACGGCGAACGATCCAAAGAACAGTGAGTTCGAAGCTTTTTTCAGGCTTAATCGCAGCCAAACATGGGAGGAATTCAGAAACGCACTCTCAAGTTATGGAGGGGCGACCCAGAATTTTGTCTATGCCGATACAAAAGGGAACATCGGCTGGCAAGTTGCCGGGAGCATTCCTTTACGGCGAACCGGGCACGGCGAATTTCCTTACGACGGTTCGACGAATGAAGGGGAATGGATCGGAACGATCCCATTTGCTGAGCTGCCGTTCCTATATAATCCGCCGAGCGGCCTGATCATCACGGCGAACCAACGTATCGTCGGCACTGATTACAAGTATCCGCAAATGGTGCGGGACGCTGCACCGCCGTGGCGAGCGAGACGCCTTTACGATCTGCTCTCGGGTAAACGAAACATCACTTTGGACCAGGTGTCGGACGCCCAGCACGACATTTACAACATCCCGTTCTCAATGCTTGCTGCCGAGATCGTTTCGATGAACACCGCCTCTTCGTCAACGATAAGCGAACTAAAGAAGTGGGACGGCCGAATGACAGCCGAATCAAGACCTGCAGTACTTATCAACGAGATCCGCAATTGTCTTGCAAACCGGATCGCCGAAGTAAATAAGCCCGCACCCGCAGCGGCCATCCGAGAACGAATCCTTTTTTGGGCGATCAAGGAACGTTCGGCAAGATGGCTCCCGCCAAACTTCAAGGATCACGGGGAATTCGTCAGGGCTTGTGATGAGAGCTCTCGGGGAGCGCTTTCAGCCGCAAATCGTCTAGGGGCGGACGAATCGAAATGGCGTTGGGATGCGGTCTTCCGCGCCCGTTTTATGCATCCTCTTGCGGCCGCCCCACTTATCGGCGGTCAGTTTTTGGTTGAACCAAAAGGTGTAAGCGGCAGCGGGCAGACCCCAAATGTCGGGGCCTTTGTTTCGATGCGGCATATTGCGAGCCCTGGGAACTGGGACGCCACTCGCCTGGCGATACCACTAGGACAAAGCGGCAATAACCAGTCGCCTCACTTTCGTGACCAGTTCGAGGCCTGGAATACGGGGAAGCCGGCCCTTCTGCCGTTCTCGGAGACGGCTGTCAAAGCCGCCGCTGTCAGACAGACAGAGTTTAGACCAGCACCCGCACAATGAATCAGGTTTTGGAGGACCGGAGAAGATCGAGAAAGTCCGAAAGAATGATGGAAGCGGCTTCGCTGTCAACGGCGGCGCGGGTTGCTTTTGGCAAAAGGCCTCGTTCCCATAGCCGGCCGCGGGCCTCGAAGGTTGTTGAGCGCTCGTCCTGGAGAAATACTGGAATTTCGAGAGATAGCGAAAATTTTCGTGCCTCTTTCCGGACCGCCGTGGACATCGGGCTCTCCGTACCGTCAAAGTTATACGGCAAACCAATTACAAGGCCTGCGGCATCGAATTCGTCGAGGATGCTTTTAACTGCGGCAAGCGTTTTTTTCCAACTCGAGCGTTTGATAGTGCGAACGGGTGAAGCGATAGTCCGCGTTTCATCGGAAACCGCAATTCCGATGTAAACCGAGCCCAGATCCAGGGCGACAATTCGGCCCGGGTTGAGGGGTTCACCAATTGTTGTAATTCGCTTTGTATTAAGTGTTTCTTTATCTCGCACGTTAATTATATAATCAGCTGTTGGTTGCGAAGTGTAAACAAAAGGGTTGGTTGGATCGTAATAACGATCAGGCGTAGTTCATATCACAAGAGGTAATATATGTCATTTCGCGGAAAGCTCTCGATCCTGATGTTGTCGGCGGCGGTTGGCTTGTATGCTGTGGTCGGCGGCATTTTGAGCCCCTGGACCCGCGCACAGCAGCCTATAAACGATGCCGGAGCGCAAATTCGCATTCTTCAATCCGTACTCCAACATATCGAGAACGACTACGTAGATGTTCCGAACCTGGAAAAAGTAAGGTTCGGCGCACTCCGAGGCCTGGTGGGCGGGCTCGATCCGTATTCGTCCTATTTGACGCCCGAACAGGTCGCGGATTATTCCTCGGGAAAGCTGAGCAAAAAGGCTGGCATCGGCGCTGAATTCTCGCAGGTCTCTCTATACCTCTACGTTATTTCGGTTGTAAAAGGCTCGCATGCTGAAAAGGCAGGGCTGCGGGCGGGAGACGTGATCGAATATATTGAGAACCGTGCGACGCGGGATATCTCATTGTACGACGCGAAACAGATGATCTTCGGGGAGCCTGGGACCACGGTAAACCTTCGTGTACTCAGGGCCGGTGAGCGTCCGTTCGCGATCAAGGTCACGCGTGGAGAGACAAAGGCCCCTCAACCAGAGACGAGCGTTGAAGCAGGCCGGACTGGCGTGATAAAGGTCCACAATCTAGAAGCCGGTGCCGGGGAACAGTTAAAGACCCAGATCGCCGGCCTTCAGAAGCAGGGAATTGATAAGATCGTTCTCGATCTTCGCGGTGTCGCTACCGGAACCCTGGAAGAAGCGGTCGGCGTTGCCAATCTTTTTATTGGCAGCGGTGAACTTGCCCGGGTCATCGGTCGGGAAAACAAGGTACTGCGAACCCTTGCGGCAGACCCCGAAAAGGCAGTGTTTTCCGGTAAGCTGGCGGTCCTGATCGATCTAGGCACGGCCGGCCCCGGCGAAGTGGTTGCCGCCGCGGTGCTTGACCGCAAGCGAGGCGAAGTGGTAGGAGAACGCAGCTTTGGGGCCGGAACAGAGCAGCAGCTGTTCCCGCTTCGATCGGGCGACGGCTTTCTTCTAACAACCGCTAAATGGGCATCTCCGTCAGGTGTTCCGTTTCTAGGAACAGACAGGGCCTCAATGGGTGTGAAACCTTCGGTCGAGGTCAAAAGACCTGACGCACCGGAGCCGGTCGAGGTAGAGGAATTGATCGATCAACAGGAAGAGCAAAACCAAAATCCTCAGGCCGCCCCAACCCCTGGGGCCCCGCCGGAAGTAAAGAAGCCGGCGGAGGACGTTCAACTTAAAAGAGCTGTCGAACTGCTGCAGGATAAAGCACAGGCCGCGACAACAAACAAATGATCGCTGATCGAGTTTTTTTGAACTTGGTCGAAGCCGGGAACCCACCCGGCTTTTTCATTGTTGCTGAAGTTGAAGGCTGTTAGAATTGGCAAGGGCTTACCATGAACCGTCGAACTGCTGTCTGGTTGTTTTTATTGATGGCGGCCGCGTCCATCACGGCATCATCCATCCGTGCACAATCCACCAGCCAGGAGTTCCCAACACCCGTAGTTTCGAACGAGATCTCGGGGATCATCAAGGCACGTGCCATAGGCGACCCGCGTTTAACGACTTACTACTATCTTCTCCAGGGTGAACAGGGAGATCTTTTCCTAAATCTCGTCACCGGCAACTTCAGCGGCGACATCGATGTTTTTACGCTGAATGGATTAAGGCCCCTTGCGAAGATCGTTGTGCTCGCTGACTTTGGCGAAAGCGAGACCGGACGAGCGATTTACCTGCGGCGGCCGGAAAAACTAATTCTTCGGATCCAGGGCCGGACGCCGAACGACGATCCGGCAACCTTCAGGTTCAAGTTTGCGGGTAGTTTTGCTGCTTTTAGGCCTGAAGAAGGAATGAATGTTCCAAGCGCACCGCGCGTGAGTTCCGAAACGACCGGTGCCGTCCGTGTCAGCTCTGCCGGAACGATATTACAGAATGAGACCCGAATTCAGCCGGCCCCTTCGCGGGAGAAAGAAGCGGCCGCAGCGTTAGATCCAGAGGGATCTAAAACGCTGCCGGTTGCCAAAGATGCTGCACCCGGTGCGAGTGAAAAGGCCGGCGACGAGAAGCTCGAGAGCGGCCGACCGCCGGTTGAAGTGGTCGTGTCAGACCCGATAAAGGATGGTTCCAAAGCCGCAGATCCTGACCTACCGGCTGTACCGCGTGGCGAAGGAAAACCATTGTCGGCTGACCGCAAGGCGATCGCCTCGGAACGCACATCCCGGCCCGCAGTGCGGACATCCGGCAAGAAAACTATCGAGCGCCCATCGACCGACGGGGCCGAGGCCGATGAAGGTTTGAACAAAAAAGCAGCCGTTGGCACGTCCGGCGCCACGGCAGAAGCCGCCAAATCGCCTTCCGCACCACCAGACCCGATGGCCGCGATAACGCTGGTTATCGAGTTCAAGAATGGACGAACGATTGAGAAGAGGATGAACGAAGTTCGGACATTTTCAGTGAACGACGGCTTCCTTGTCGTCATACTCAACGACGGCACCGCCTCTCGTTATTCGATCACTGACGTATCCCGCGTCAACATCGAGAACCAGCCGCAAAATTAGGCGTAGCTGTGCAAGCCCGGCAGCAGGTAGCTGACACCAAGATAGGTGAATATAACAAGCAGGAACCCGATTATCGCAAAATAGGCCGAACTGCGGCCCGTCCAACCCCGGGAGATCCGTGTATGCAGAAAGGCCGCATATGTGAGCCATGCGACCAGTGCCCCCGTTTCCTTCGAATCGAAGCCCCACGGCCTGCCCCATGATTCATTAGCCCAAATAGCCCCCGTGATCAGCAGCATCGCAAGCCCTGCAAAGGCCAGACATGCCGTCCGGTACATAAGCCCGTCAAGTGATTCGAGCGATGGAAGCCTTTCGCGTATCTTTTCGGTCCTGAACGAGAAGATCAGCAGAAAAATGGTGCCTGCAAGACCTGTTAGCAACCCGGCCAACTCGACCGGATTCGTGTTAAGGCTCAGATACAGCCTCTCAGAATTCGCGTCAAAATATGAACGTCCGGCCTGTTCGAATTGTGCCGGCGTTATCGCCGCGAACTCTTTCGCTGTTAATTGTTCGCGCTCAGCGATGGCACGGCCCGCAATGATGTATTGAGCAGGATCAGTTTCGAGCTGCGAACGCAGCCGCGTGCTCACATCGCTCGACGTCTTGATCCCGGATACAAGCAAGCTGATGGCAACCAATTGGGCAACAAGCGAAAGTTTCAGCAAATAGTGGCCGATAACGCGTGCTTTGCTGTTTTGCTGATAAAGATAGAGCAGAAAGGCGATGATGACGCTAAGCAGAATTAGCCCGACGACGACCAGCGCCGGACCTACAAGCGGAATCTCTAATCTGAATGGAGCCGAGAATGGTTTGCCGCCCGAGAAATTTGGAAGAAACAGGCCGGCACGGTAGGTAAATTCAGTAAAAACAGAGAATTTACTGATCGATGCTATAACGGCCAATGTGAATAGGTTCGCCCAGATCGCCATGGCTTCAACCTTAGCTTTATCTTTGAGCAAATAGATCACGGCGATCGCAAAACACACAAGTGCAACGCCATAGCTTAACGAGGCGACACCGACATGTATCGGTCGCCAGTATGAATCAAGCACCGGAGGCAGATCGATGAACTCTCCGCCAATAAAACGTGCTAGCGTGAGGATCAAGGCCGCAAGTGGAAGCGTGAAGGCACTAAGTATCTGGTAATTTCGCCGTCGTGCAAGAAGAAGGGTCGTTATACCGGCTCCAAAGGCGAATGCGATGCTGTAGTCATAAAGATTCGCCAACGGAATGTAACGGAATATCCACGGCGTTTCCATATTGCCCGCAGCACGCATCACTGCGATCTCGTGGTCATAGGCGGCTACCCAGCGAACAAGCCAGCTTGAAAGATTGAAAAAGACACCTATCGTCGCTGTCCACAAACCGAGCTTTCGGGCCATTTCCGAGGGCGCATAGAGATTCGTTAAATGAAACAAGGCGGCAAATATGTAGGCCGCCAGCGCGATCATCATTAGCGCTCCATCAGAAATAAAGCCGTCCCCGGATCGCAGGCGTCCGAACAGCATCAGGAGCGAGCCGCCGACCGCCAAGATCGCCGGCAGATATGAGATCATCGAAGAACCCATATGTTGCTCAATTTCGCTTTTGCTTATCTCTCGTGCCATAAGTACCTCTCTTTTGCCCCTGCATCGCCTCTCGGGTCGCCCTGCACAGGACTATCCTGCAAAATCCGTTTATCGATCCATTAGGATCACGAAAAAAGACCGATGATCAACATCTCGACTTTAGCCACTTCCACTAACGGGTCAAACATCATCTTTGCCATGCAAATTTGCTTGCACGTCGGCAGACAGCCGCCCGAATTTTTCCTCAAATCCGGAATGGTTTCGATTTGTGTTTCCACCGAGGACCACTTCACAAATTCCGTTCTCCGACTTCCGAATGTGCGCCCAAACTCGCCTATGTGAAAAGAAAAAGACGAACATCAAGGCTCCCATCAGTCCAAAGCCGCCGAAATACCAAGCGATGAACGCACCGTTGTAAGGATCGTACTTAATGGACAGCACGTGGGCGAAAGGCGATTTTTCAAACTCGACCAGCCGCCATCTGTATCCTGCTTTAGCAGCCGAAACGGGCATATTTGCGGCAACGCCTTCGCCAAACGCGAACACCCTGATCCTTTGTTCGCCTGGAGGAGTCACATTCAAAACAGCCGCCGGACGATTGTATTCGCCCGACCTGGTATCTGGATTGCCGCTCGAATTGAAAGTAAAATCCGGGAGAAACTGGTCGTATTCAATGATCGTTCCGTCAGGCAATGTTGCAGAACCCATTCTGGGGATCTCGATATTCAGCGGCTGCTCCGAGCCTTCAGGTGTCACCTCAAGCTTTATCGTACGCGCATGTCCGACCGGTATCGTCTGGGCCTGGAAGAATCGGTAGCCGCGATATGTGAACGGATTATTCATGCTGATGTCCGCCACTATCGTTCCGTACTCGGGGTCATCGACCTTTAACTGTGTACGCCAATCAAGAGTGTTCCTGACGTCGATCGAACCACCCGGATCGATCAGCTTTTGCTGAATATCCGTACAGGTCATCGTGAAGGGCAGCTGAACATCGAACTTTTCCTTTTGGTCCAGATCGAACTGGATCATCTGGATCTTGTCCGTCGCGTCGCCCGGGATCATTCTGACATCGGCATCGAAGCCCGTACGCAAAGCAACAAAATGTCCGAGAAAGAGCGTGAGCAGAGCTACATGAACAATATAAGCTCCGAGTCGGTTGATCCGGCCCGACTCTCCAAACACCACCGTGGACGGAGAGATGACTTTTTGATCGAAAAGCTTGTTCCCATTCTCATCCACCGCGTAAGTTACAACCTCTTTTTCTGTGACCTTCGTCTTAAGGCCGTGCTTTTTGAATAACGCTTCGATCCTTGCTGCCTGCGATGCAACATCGCCCGACCCAGCCTCGATCGTCGCATTCTCCTTTTGTGCAAGCAGCCAATCTGGCGTGGCCGTAAGCTTTGGCTTTGAAAAATACTGTTCCCACATCTTGGGAAACCGATCGATCGAAGCCAGAATTATATTTAGAGAAAGTAAAAGAAGTAAGAAGTTGTAGTACCAGCTATGATAGATGTCGAAAAGGCCAAGCGTGCCAAAAACTATCCTCTCGGCTGGAGTAAGGGAAGCAAAATAGGCGTCGAAACCGTTAACATTCTGCTGAATGATCAGCATTCCGATCATCGACAAGGCAACGAGAATGCACAGAAGTACTACGCCAAGCCGGACGGAGCTTAGAAAGTTAAGCAAGCGATCTAAGATCGGAAGGGCCGCTTTTGGGACTTCCCGTGCCTTAATTGTTTCCTCGGCGGCGGACATTGTCTTTCAAAAAAATGATAGCCCACCAATTTTGGTTTGTCACCCCGCAGTTTATTAGCTTTGCTTGAAGATAAAAGAAGACACGGCTCGCGACGCCATAGTTGGAAAAGACGTCCAAAACGGCTATGCTATTTTGAAAGTTGAGTTTCGACACTGTTAGGTTCACATGAGCATAAACGCAGCCGACCTAGGTGAAGTAAAGATGTCCCGAATTCGTGACCGCCTCGCCGCGTTTGTCGAACTCACCAAACCTCGCATCGCGCTGATGCTGGTCCTGACCTCTGCAGCAGGATTCTTTCTAGGCACAAAAGGTTCTCTGGATCCGGCACTTTTCATCAATGCGATGGTCGGTATCGCGCTGCTTGCCTTCGGCGTTGCGACCCTGAATCAGTTTGTCGAGAGGACCACGGATGCCCTTATGCGGCGAACTGCCGGGCGGCCGCTGCCGACGGGTCGTATATCTGCCGGCGAGGCTCTGGTTTTTGGACTTGCTCTTTGCCTTGTCAGTGAAGCTTATCTCTTCTTTTTGGTGAATGGGCTGACCGCGGGCCTTGGCCTCGTTGTCATTGTCGGTTATGTGCTTCTCTATACACCGTTGAAGCGTCGAACATCGGTCTCGACCGCTATAGGTGCAGTCCCGGGCGCAATGCCGCCATTGATGGGCTGGACCGCCGCTGCAAACGAGATCACGCTGGGTGCATGGGCACTTTTCGCCTTTTTGTTCCTTTGGCAGTTTCCTCACTTTCTGGCGATCGCCTGGATGTATCGAGAAGAATATGCGAAGGCCGGAATAAAGATGCTTCCAGTTCTGGAACCTTCCGGACGGCTCACGGCAAGACAGATAGTGATCTTTGCGATTATGCTTTTGCCGGTCAGCCTTGCTCCTTTCTTTCTGGGTTTTGCTGGCCCCATCTTTCTTGTATGTGCAACTGCTCTCGGTGTTTGGTTCCTTTGCGAGAGCATCGCTTCAGCTCGGGCCAAATCAGTAGTACGAGCTCGTCGACTTTTGTTCGTCTCAGTAGTTTACCTTCCTCTGGTCTTAGCACTCGCCGTGCTCGATCACCGATAGTGAAATGAAGACCGGTACAGCGGAAAAAGAATTCGTGTCTAAAGGCAGCCGGATGTTCAAGCGTCGGATCTCCGGTCATTCCGGCACCGGCGGAGGGCCAAACGGCGGAGATGGGTCGGACGGCGATGAACGTCAATTACCAGAGCCGCTCGTTGACGATCTCGACGCCAGGCCTGAAGTTGATAAATCCAGGTACATTGCCCTTTTCCTGCTGCTTGCCGTGGGAATGACCTTTGCCGGCCTGCTTGGCGCCTATCTGATGATCGCGACGAACAAGGCCGCAGAGTGGAGGCCCTTCGACCTTCCATTTCAAATCTGGATCAGCTCTGCCTTGATCCTCGCGAGCAGTTTCGCATTTACAATGGCGAACCGGTCGATCGCGGCGTTCCGTTATGACAATAGCCGCAAATGGCTGATAGCGACGACGATCTTCGGATCTGCTTTTGTTTCGTCGCAATTTCTTGTTTGGATTGCCCTTGCGGGAAGGGGTTTATACGTCGCGGGAAATCCATACGCCGGCTTTTTCTACATCCTGACGGGTGCCCACCTTGTCCACGTTGCCGGCGGTATCATTGCACTCGGCTCGGTCTTGCTCAGAAACTGGCATCCTGCACGCAGCCCGGCCGAGCGCCAGAAACGAACCGATGTCGCACGTTCCGTCGGCTGGTATTGGCATTTTATGGGCTTACTTTGGTTCGTGTTAGTCGTATTTCTGGGCTTTTGGAAATGAAAATTCCGGTTTGAGATGGAAGTGCTCAAAATATTTCCACATCTGAACGCCGCGCTCAACGCCGCCAGCGGTATTTTTCTGCTTTCAGCACTTTATTTTATTTTGAACAAGAAGGTCGGTGCCCATCGAGCATGCATGTTGACGGCGTGCGGGATATCGGCTCTTTTTCTCGTCTCATATGTATTTCACCACGTTTTGAGAACGTCGATATACGGTCTCGGGCCGACGCGCTTCACGGGAGAGGGCCTGTCCCGTCCGATCTATTTCACCATACTAACGTCGCACACGATCCTGGCAACGCTGGTGGCACCTTTTGTGATCCTCACCCTTTTTCGGGCCTTAAAGGGCAAATATGATGCACATCGACGCATCGCAAGGCTTGTTTATCCGGTTTGGCTGTATGTTTCGGTTACCGGGGTGGCGGTCTATCTTATGCTGTATCAACTATTTCCGGCAAATTGAGCCCTTTTTCCTTTTTTCCTTGTCAACCTTTTACGCTATATGGTACTCTAACGATTGTTGAAAAGTTGATCACCGAAGCCGAGCATTCCCTGTTCGGCACGGGGGACCCAAATCGGAAAGGGAGTTTTCACTTTCTGAAGGGGCGAAGCGGTGCAAAACCGCGGGGATAATCTTTCGTTCCTAGCCCGGCAGCTAACCTCGTAGGTGTTGCAAAGAAGTTACTGCAATCAGCCTTTTTCAAAGACGCGATTTTGTGTGTGCTTCGCGCTCTCTGCTTTCTCAACACTTCAAGCAGACATCCGGTCTTCTCAAAGAGAAAAAGTTCCGCGAATTCTCACGCGGAACTTTTTTTGTGTCTTTCTCGGATAAGCGCGGTTACTAAGCAAATCCGTTAATGTAAAACTTTAGCATCTACGGTAAGACACCTATCGGCTGATATTTAGCGGCACTATCTTCAAGTGTTTTATGGGCACATTTTCGTCATTATCGACTTCCAGTTTTGTCGGCCGCCCAGCGATCTTGTAGGAAAAGGTTTCGATCCTTTTTGAAAGTTCGACGCGCTCGATCCGAATTCCACCGGGTGCGTGGATCGCAACATCTAAGGGCATTCGAAACGCAGTCGGCGTGTATCTGTCTTGTCGTTGAGTTTGTCGAAAGGTCAGGGACAGCGTCTTCGTTGCAGCGGCATATCGCTGAGTTACCTCGACCTTTGGGGCTCCAAGTCCATATACCCATTGGTCGAAGAACCATTTGAGATCAGAGCCTGACGCTTCTTCCATTGCCCGACGCAGATCAGACGCTTCGACGCTGCCGAACTTATGCCGGTTGAGATAAATATTCACTCCACGCCAGAAAGCTTTGTCTCCGACCTGTTGACGAAGGGTGTGCAGCACGGCACCGCCCTTGTTATATGTAGTCCCGGCACGGTCGAACAGCGAATTCACATTGGCCGCATTTCGGTTAAACAGCCCGTGTCGCCTGGGATTGACCGAGTCCTCGGCAAGAAAACGTTCGGCATCGGACTTTACCTTGGCAATATAGGCTTCGCGCCCATATAGCTTTTCCCGGGAAACTGCCTCCATCAGGGTCGCAAAGCCCTCATTCAACCAGAGTTCTGCCCAGTTCTTACACGTTACAAGATTGCCGAACCACGAATGGGCGAGTTCATGGGCAACAAGATCTTCGGTATAGCTTGCAAAGATCGGACTGTTCGCTGCAAGTATCTCGGTGTCCGCCATCGTGGTTGCGGTAATGTTTTCCATCCCGCCGAATTGGAAAGAGCCGACCATCGTCTGATCGTATTTTGCAAATGGATAAGGGACGCCGGTCAGTTCCTCGAATATCCTGAACATATCCCGGGTCTTCCCGTAAGCCTTTGGCACGATATATTCCGTTCCTGGATATACATAATAGCCAAGTGGTATGTCCTTATAACGTTCGCTGACCTTGATAAATTCACCAATTACAAACGAAACAAGATATGTTGAAAACGGAACGTCCATCCGAAAGTGATGGGTGATGGTTCCGTCCGGATTCTCGTTCTTGCCGACCAGGACGCCGTTTCCAATGACTGTCTCATTCTTTTCGGCCGTTATGAATTGCTCAGTTGTTGCTTTATCGCTCGGAAAATCGAACGAGGGGAACCAGTACCTGGCCTCTTCAGGCTCGCCCTGAGTCCAGATCTGGGCAGAATGGCCGGGCAAGATGCCGCTGGCTTTTCGCTCGTTGACAAAATAAATACCCTTCTTCGGAGCGGCAGAATATTTGAAGCGGATGCCGATCACCTCGTCCTTAGAATACTCACGGTCTAGGTCTATGATGATCTTACCGGCCTGTGTACGGTAGTTCAGAGACCTATCCCCCGACTCCAATGCAACGGACGCGTATGTTATGCCGACCGAATCAAGCGTAACCTGGCGAAAAGATTCTGCGACAGGTTTCAGTCGTACGGTCGTATCGCCAAAAACGCGCTTTGCCTTCCGATCGAACGACACCCGCAGGATGTAATGTTGTACGTCGTAATCGCTTGCCCGAGTGAAATTGGGTATCTGCGCGAACGATGTTGCCGATAATATGAGGAACGCGGCAATGACAGCCGCGTTCCGGACAAAGGTTAGATACATTTTCTATAGGTGTTCACTTCAAGTACTTGTCGAGCCACGTGATGACGTTCGAATACCAAAATTCGGAATTCTGCGGCTTGAGGATCCAGTGGCCTTCATCGGGAAAAATGATCAATTTAGACGGAACATTCTTGAGCTGAAGGCTCGTGAAAAGCTGAAGGCTCTGATCTACAGGCACGCGGTAATCAAGCTCGCCGGCTGTTACCAGCGTCGGAGTCGAGAAATTATTTACAAACTTGTTTGGAGACCATCGCTGATAATTGACCGGATTTTGCCACGGCATTCCTTTGAATTCCCAGTTCACGAAGAATATCTCTTCAGTCGAGGTCGCCATACTCTCAAGGTTGTAAACACCTGCGTGCGACACAAGGGTCTTGAATTTGAACCTTGGATCATTGTTGTGCCCGAGGATCCAATTGACCATATAGCCGCCATAGCTGGCCCCGGCACCGCCGATGCGGTTGCGGTCTATATACTGACGCTTCAGGATCTCAGCGACGCCGTTCTTTATGTCAACGAACACTTTGCCGCCCCAATCGCCCGATATCTCATCGACAAATTTCTGGCCGTAGCCCGTAGAGCCGCGTGGGTTAGGTAGAAAAACCACGTAACCGGCGTTTGCGAATACCTGGGCATTCCAACGCCAGCTCCACGTATCGTTCCACGCACTCTGCGGCCCGCCGTGGATCAGAACAAGAAGCGGATATTTTCTCGACGCATCGAAATTGATCGGCTTCACCAAAAAACCGTGAATAGGCGTTTGCAACGCTCCGCGCCAAGTGACCTCCTCAGCCGCGAGCAGGTTCAGGTTGCTGCGTGTCTTGCTCAGAGATGTGATCGCGGTGCCCTGCAGCGACGACGCATACACTTCCGCCGGTGCTGCCAGCGAACTCGTTAAGAATACAAGTGTACGTGCGTCCGGGGTGAGGCTGATGTTCGTGATGAACGGAAAGGACGTCAGCGAACCGCCAACCTGCTTTACGTGCGTTGCGATACGCTGGCGAAAGTCTGGTTCAAGCGGCACGGTGAAAACTCGCGAACGTCCTCGTTCTACAGCGGTAAAATATACGGTCCTGTTATCCGAAGAGACCAAAAGATCGTCTGCCTGCTGATCAAACCCGCGTGTTAATTCAACTGTTTCTCCGGACCGCCGATCATAACGCATGATCCGCCATCGATCGGCCTCGAACGTGGGCGTCGCCTGAGAACGATAGAGCATGTACCTGCCGTCTGAAGTGTAATAAGGAGAAACGTCGTAACCTTTATTGGCAACCGTGATATTTCTAGGCTCACCTCCATTCAGTCGAATGACAAAAATGTCGCTGTTGGTTGAGGTCGCCTCGACCGGGTCTGGGTTTCGGAGAAATGCAATCTCAGAGCTGTCGGGAGAAAAAGCATAGTCGTGGCCGGTCGAAGCAGAATATGGCGGCGAATCGTAGTCGCCCGGCGTCAGGTCGCGTGCTATACCGCCTTCGCTTGCCACAACGAAAACATGGGTTCGCTTGCGGTCGCGCCACTCGTTCCAGTGCTTGAACAAGAGCCGTTCTGCGACCTTGGCCTTGACCTTGCTGTTCTCAACCTTCTCATCCTCCGCCTTATTACATGCATCTGTGGCACATTCAGGATAAACATCAGAAACAAAAGCGATCCAGCGGCCATCAGGCGACCAGACAGGATTTCCCGCTCCGGTCGAGATCCGCGTGACCTGGCGGTCATTCCCCCCGTCCGGGTCCATCGTCCAGATCTGTCCGCCGGTCACATAAGCGATCTTACGGCCGTCCGGCGACCATCGCGGGCTCGAGTGTGACGTGTTTCCTCGCGTCAACTGTCTCGGGTTCGAGCCGTCCAAATTGACGATATGGATATGGGTCAACGTTCGGTTATCCGCCTTGTTCACGACACCGACGGTATATGCCACCCGTCGTCCGTCAGGCGCCAGTTGGGGATCGCCGACGCGACGGAAATTTATCATGTTGTCAAAAGTAAAACCTGTCTGTCCGACGGACATCGCCGACGCACATCCAAGGATCACTGAGAAAACCAAGAAGCGGATCATGTTCCTATTCATTTCGGGTATATTCCTCGAGTGTAGCTGAAGTTCGTGAATTATTGTTTCGTAACCGTCCGGCAGATCTCGGAAACAAGCGTGATGCATCGGGCGGCGTCTATGCCGAAACTACGAGCGATTGTAGAATACAAATCATGAAACTTGGAAATCTGCTCGCGGTCCTATTTTTTACTTTCATCACGCTGGATGCGCAAACTCCCACGGCAACCCCCAGATTTTATTCCGAAGCTGCGATCGCGTCACTGCGAGATCTTCAGCGGGCAGCCCTTTCCAGCGATTATGCGCTCAAGCAAACGGCTTACCTGACAAACAACATCGGCCCGCGTCTGACAGGCTCGCCGCAAGCGGAACAAGCGGTCCGATACGTTGCGGATGAGATGCGAAAACTGGGCCTTGAGGTTCGACTGCAAAAGCTGACTGTACCGCATTGGGTCCGCGGTGTTGAGACCGGCGAGTTGACGGAGTTTCCGGGAATGGCGCAGGGCGCGACGCAAAAGATCGTGTTGACGGCGCTTGGAGGCAGCGTTGCGACTCCCGAAAGCGGCATCACCGCCGAGATCGTGGCCGTATCGTCACTTGCCGAATTGGAGAGACTCGGCCGCCGCGGCGTTGAGGGAAAGATCGTACTTTTCAACACGAAATTCAACAGGGAATTGGCAGCGTCGGGCTTCGGGATCCAGGCGTATGGAAGTGCCGTCGCGATCCGAAGTGCAGGGCCGAATGCGGCGGCTCGACTCGGAGCCGTAGCTGCACTGGTGAGGTCGGTTGGCGGATCGCAGAATCGACTCGCCCATACAGGAGCCTTGCGATACGACCCCGATGGGCGTCAGATCCCGGCTGCAGCAGTAAGCAACGAAGATGCGGAACTGATCGGTTACCTTACCGGTTACGGTCGGGTAAAGATTCGATTGGTTCTCACTCCGAGAACGCTTCCTGATACGACCAGCTACAACGTCATCGCCGACCTGAAAGGCAGTGAAAAACCGGACGAGATCGTGATCGTTTCGGGTCACCTCGATTCCTGGGACCTCGGGACCGGAGCACTTGACGATGCCTGTGGCGTCGCTGTCTCGATGCAGGTACCGTTTCTCTTGAAGCAGCTTGGCCTAAAGCCGAAACGAACGATCCGCATGATCGCCTATATGAACGAAGAGAACGGCCTTGTCGGCGGTACGGAATACGCCCGGGAGGAATCGGCAAACATATCGAAGCATTTTGCGGCTATCGAAAGCGATCTCGGCGCCGGTAATACCGTCGGTATCTTGTTTGCCGGAAGGCCGGAGATCGCACCGTACCTCGCGCCTATTTCAGAGGTTCTCCGCGAACAGGGCTCGCCTGTCGTCCAGCATCAGCCCGGCGGGGTCGGAGCTGACATCGGGCCGCTGACGACACGGGGCGTGCCGTCGTTCGCGCCGTTTTTCGACACGACGACGTATTTCGATTATCACCATACCGCGGCGGATACGTTTGACAAGATCGACCCGCGACATCTTGCAAGGCTCGGTTCACTGATGGCGGTACTTTCATTTGGTCTTTCGGAACTGGAGCGGCCGCTGCCGCGATGACCTGGACGATCGTTACGCGCTGGTAAATTGCCATTCTGCCTGTGGGCTGATAGGCTGAGGAAAAGGCGGGTTCGCATGTTCCACACTTTCTTGTTGGCTCAAACCTCCAGAGCACAAGATCTAAGATGAATCGACCACCACCATATTTTCCGCAAAATCAGCTTTCGCCGCCGGACGACAAGCGCTATCGGAAGTTCAAATTAGTTGTGGGGGCGTTAACCGTTCTGCTTGTGCTTGTACTGTCGGCCGCTGTTTACGGCGTTTTTAGGCTGGTTTCGTGGATACTTCAGTAGTCCCATCAAGACCGAAATAGCGCTCCTTTGTAGGTTTCGAGGCAGCCGCACTGTCGGAAAATATCAAGAAAAGGCCGGTGAAGTGATCCCATAGACCCGAGATCATTCCCACCAGCCTTTAAAATTAATTTCCCGTCTTAACTATTTGTTGATCTTCTGATCTTGTTTTGCGAGACCCGCACGGGCCCGAGCTCCTTCGATGGCTAGCTGACGGGCTTGCGGCATCAGCTCTATGGCCTTGATCAGCTGAGTATCGTATTCATTCCCGACCTGAAGCGACGTGTGGAAACCGTATGCCGCAGCGACCAACTCCGAGCGAAGCACTCGCTCGACAAACTCCCGTTCCTTATCGATCTGCGCAGCCGTATATTTATATTTCGATGTCGCGAAATTGCGAAATGCCGCGTAAAGGCGATCGGTAACAGGAAAATCCTTTGCCGCGATGTCGTAACCAAATACGATGGGCTTATCCACCTTGTAGGCTTCGAATCCCGGAACCTTTCCGTACGCCAGGTCCATAGCAAAGGCGAATATAGGACTATTCAATCGCTGCTGCCCTCTGAACCGCTCCGTGGTGATCGTATCAGGCTTTATTACAACATCCGGTTCAATTCCGCCGCCGCCATAAACGCTACGGCCGGAATCGGTTTTTGTCTCGGGCCCCTTTGGTGTTTGGCTATTGGACGGATCGTTCGATCCCACGCCGCCGTTAGTGTAATAGTCGTAGAGATTACCGTTCGAATAATCACGCTGGATGACCCGACCGGAAGGCGTTTCGTACTTCGCGATCGTCAGCAGCAGCATCGATCCATGCTCTAGTCGGAAGGGATTTTGAACGAGCCCTTTCCCAAACGTGGTCTCGCCCACGATCAACGCACGGTCATGGTCCTGAAGGGCCCCGGCAAGGATCTCGGAAGCTGACGCCGACTGTCGGTTAACCAACACCACGATCGGCATTTTCTCCGGATTTGGATTGTCAGCGCGATAGGGAATCGTCACCCCGTCAAGCCGCCCATTCTGTGTAAAGATCGTCTGGCCCGCTGAAAGGAAAGTGTTGGCTACCCGATAAGCTTGTCCAACCAGGCCGCCGCCGTTGCCTTTAAGGTCGAGTACAACCTGTGTCATACCTTTTGACTTCAGCTTCTTCATCGCATCCATGAATTCAGCATAGGTCGTTTGGTTAAACCCGCCGGTCATTGCGATGTATCCAACGCCCGGCCGTATCATGTATGCTTCGATGATCGATGGCTGCCATACCGCATCGCGAACTATTTCGACCGTCTCTCTCTTACCGGAGCCATACCTTTCAATGATAAGTTTTGCAGGAGTTCCCCTGGGCCCCCGCAGTTGGTCGCGTACCTCCGCGAACGGCTTGCCAAGAACCGATTTTCCATTGACCTCGATGATCTTGTCACCGTATCGCAATCCGGCGCGATGGGCCGGAGCGTCCTGGAATGTTCCTCGGATATATGTGGCGATGACCTTCCCGTTCGGATCGCTCAGGTCGCCGATAGTGGCACCGATGCCGAAATAACGGGAGCTCTGGTCCGTCATGAACTGTTCGAATTCTTTTGCGTCAAAGTAGTTCGAATGTGGATCGAGGGCATGCAGCATCCCGTCGATCGAAGATTTTACAACCTCGTTATAATCGACCTTCGCCCCGCCGAAATGATTAGCCTCAATAACCGAAAGAGCTTCGGTGACGTCTTGTCTGATCTTTTCGGTGGTGACCTTTGCTTTGACCGGTCGTTCGGCTGCAGCGGTCGAGGTCTGCTTAGCATCGGCCTGGTATTGTCCGAATGCTGGGAATGAAACTGAGACCCATAAAACGATAACAAGTAATCCTGAAAATGCTTTCACTACAGATTCTCTCCCTGGTCTAGCCTGCTAAAGAGTCAAAGCGGTCGAAAAATGATAACATTCCTTTGAAGAAATTGCGACGGAAATAGTTGCTTCAGCAATTGTTAGAGTTCCGTATTGGGGCTGTTTCGGGCCGATCACCGCGGAATTTTCGAGTGACTGCGGGAACCCGCCAAACCTGCCAACTCAAGCAGATCAAATGGGCCAACTTTTAGAGATCTCACATCTAAGGACGACATTTCCAACCCGGGCCGGCCTGGTCAAAGCCGTTGACGACGTCAGTTTTCATGTGAATACCGGCGAATTTCTAGGCCTGGTGGGAGAATCAGGATGCGGCAAGTCGATCACCGCACTCTCGATCATGCGTTTGGTCTATCCCCCGGGCGAGATAGCGGGCGGATCGATCCGTTTCAAGGGCGAAGAACTAACCACGGCAAGCCAGAACCGAATGAGGGAGATACGTGGCAATGATATAGCGATGATCTTTCAGGATCCCATGACGTCGCTTAATCCGGTTTTTACGGTTGGCGACCAAATAGCAGAGGCGATCCGGCTGCATCGCGGCTCATCGCGAAAAGAGGCCTGGAATGCTGCGATCGAATCGATGCGCGAAGTTTCGATCCCGGCAGCTGAACGCAGGGCAGGTGATTATCCGCACCAGCTTTCAGGCGGGATGAGGCAAAGAGTGATGATCGCGATGGCCCTGGCTTGCGACCCGGAACTGTTGATCGCAGACGAGCCAACGACCGCACTTGACGTTACGATACAAGCTCAGATCCTCGAACTGCTCGACGAACTTCGAAGATCAAGAAATCTTGCCGTATTGCTGATCACACACGATCTAGGCGTCGTCGCGGAAACTGTGGACCGTGTATGCGTTATGTACACAGGAAAGATCGTCGAAGAAGCACCAGTCCGCGAAATATTTGCCGAACCTAGACATCCTTACACCAGAGGGTTACTAAATTCAGTTCCTAAGTTGGGTGAGGCTGCCAGTGGGAGTAAAGAGCGGCTTAGAACGATTGAGGGTGTAGTTCCGAGTCCCACAGAGCTTCCACCCGGATGTCATTTTGAACCCAGATGCTCATTTCGTTTCAATGAATGTTCAAAGGGCGAGATACCCTTGTTCGAGATAAATGACGGAATTTGCGTGAGGTGCCTGCTTTTCAAAGAGGGATATTCTCACGAACACGTTTCATCACTAACTCAAGCCATTGATACGCGTAATTAGATGTTAGCGACAAGAATTTCAGCGGGCAACCTAGTCGATGTTCGAAACCTGGTAAAGCATTTCCCCATCGAGGGGAGCGACGACGTGGTTCGCGCCGTGGACGATGTGTCGTTCACCATCCTACCGGGTGAAACTCTTGGGTTGGTCGGCGAATCTGGGTGCGGAAAATCCACCGTCGGACGCTGCGTGATAAGGCTGATCGAACCAACCGAAGGTTCGATCCGTTTTAACGAGGTTGAGATCACCCATCTCAGGCCGTCGGAAATGAGGTTGATGCGGCGCGAGATGCAGATAATCTTCCAGGACCCATACGCAAGTCTCAACCCGCGCCACAATATCCTCTCGATCGTTTCGGAACCGTTGAAGATCCACGGCATCGGAACGCCCGTTGAAAGAAAAGAAAGGGTCGCCGAACTCCTTTCGCGCGTCGGTCTTGATCCAAAGTATATGCTGCGGTATCCGCACGAATTTTCAGGCGGCCAGCGCCAGCGTATCGGCATAGCCCGTGCCCTCGCCTTGAACCCAAAACTTATTATCTGCGACGAGCCGGTCTCTGCGCTGGATGTGTCGGTCCAAGCTCAGGTCGTTAACTTGCTCGATGACCTTCAGGATGAATTCGGCTTAACTTATCTCTTCATTTCACATGGGCTTGCAGTTGTAGAGCACCTGTCTGATCGGGTTGCAGTAATGTATCTGGGCAAGATCGTCGAGATCGCGAACGCGGCCGACCTCTACCGTGATCCGCTACACCCATATACACGCGCACTCCTTTCTGCCATACCCGTGCCCGACCCGTCGGAAAAGAGGGAACGGATAATATTGAAAGGCGATGTGCCGACGCCTATCGACCCGCCCTCCGGATGCCGTTTCCGGACGCGGTGCCCTATCGCCATCGAAGAATGCGGTCAGGCTGTGCCGGAACTGAGAGAGCTTGCGCCCGGACACCAAGTGGCATGTATTCGGGCTGGCTAAAGCCTGCGGTGAACTTAAATGAAACCAAAATCATAAATCTTCGTAAATCCTTTAAAATCCAATAAACTGAATTCTTTCTAGCTTTTCGAACTACGACTCAGACCCCAATAACGAAGGAGAAAAGGAAAATGACAGAAACAGACCAGCCAATGGACGCTCAGGTTACAGAGGGCCAGCCGCCGACCGAAGTCCCGCAGATGTCAGAGATAGGAACTCTCGCAGGCATTTTTTTTGAACCTGGCCGGACATTTGAAGACTTGCGCAGAAAGCCCAGGTTCATTCTTGCAGCCGTTCTGATAGCTTTGTTCATGACCGGCTACGGGATAGCACTTAGCTACAAGGTGGGCACGGAAGGCATGCGGCGGTTCATGATCGAGCAGATCGAAAAGAACCCGCAAGCGTCCGCGATGTCGAACGAAGACAAGAACAAGATGGTCGATCTTCAGCTGACGATCCAGTCATATGCGCAATATGGAATGCCGCTCATTATTTTTGTGTTTCTTTTGCTCGGCGGCCTCTTCTATTTTCTTGGCACTAAAGCGTTTGGCGGAAACGGGGGGTTTTTGCACGCCTTATCGGTCTGGGTTTATTCATCTATGCCGCCAACAATAGTGGCAATGATCGGAAGTCTCATTGTGATGGCCTTCAAGCCGATCGAGCAGATCGATCTTGCCACCAGTCAACGTGGTCTTTTGCAGGCAAACCCTAGTATTTTGATCGACGGAAAAGCGAATCCACTCCTTGCGACGATCATTGGCACACTGGACCTTTTCATGATCTGGGGCTGGGTTCTGGCGGCGATCGGGCTGCGGATCACGAACAAGATATCGTCTGGCTCGGCATGGGCTATCGTTATAATTGTTGCGATCATCGGGATCCTATTCCGAATCGTATCGGCAATAATGTCTGGAAACCCAACCTGACACATTCGGCTGCTTCCGCACCGAGTTAAATTTTCAACTAAAAGGCCGCCATTTGGCGGCCCTCTTAATTACCGGTTTCTCTGAAACAGCTATTCGTATCTTAGAGATTCGATCGGGTCGAGTCGGGCCGCTTTCCAAGCCGGGAAGAGCCCAAAGACCAGGCCAATGCCGACGCTGGCAAAGAAACCCGCGATAGGAGCCCAATAAGGAACATAGGACGGGAACACAAGCGCGATCAACAGCGTTAGAGCCCATCCGATCGCGAGTCCGAGAAGGCCGCCAAAGCCGGTCAAAGTGCCGGCCTCGATCAGGAACTGGAGAAGAATATCGCTTTGTTTCGCTCCGATCGCTTTTCTTATGCCGATCTCACGTGTCCGTTCTGTCACGGAGACAAGCATGATATTCATAACACCGATACCGCCGATTAGCAGGCCGATCGATGAAATTACGATCATCGCGAGAGCAACACCCGCAGTGATCGATTGAAACTGTTCGATGATCGTGTCGGCCGTTGCAGTCGAGAAGTTATTCTTCTTACCGAATTCGACCTGCCGCCGCACGCGCAAGAGATCCTCTATCTGGTCGCGAGCTTCCTGCAGCCTTCCGGGCCGAGCAACGGCCATTATGAAGATGTCGTCGGCATTTGGCTTGATCCGCAATGCCGAATGGAATGGCATGTAAATAGTGTTGCTCTCGTCGTTATTGCCGCCGCCCCCGCCGCCAAGCAGTTGGGCCTTTTTCTCAAGGTGGCCCACAATTGTGAATTTTCGGCCGTTTATATCGATCATCTCGCCGATCGGAGAATCATATGGGAAAAAGGTCTCTTTTACGGTAGATCCGATAAGGCATACGTCTTTTTTGCTATCGACCTCAGCCTGCGTGAACCAGCGGCCCTCGATAAGCACCTCGGTTTCCGATCTCTCGATTTCCGGCAGTGTGCCGCTCAACTGGATATTCGAGGTTTGCTTTCCTTTTGCTGCAACGATCGTACGATTACCGAAAAAACCACTTGAAACATTGAGGAATGGTACAGACGTTTCTACATCCGGAAGGGTTCGCAAGGCCAAGGCGTCCTCGAGCGTCAGGTCTGGCCGCATTCGTTCTTCACGTGAGGGGCGGCCGAACCGTATGCCGATCTCCATTTTGTAAATAAAAATAGAACGAGTGCCGAACGATTTGACCTGTTCTTCAACGGCCATGCCAATACCTGAAATTATCGACGAGATCAGCATGACCGTGATCACCCCGACGACCACACCTATGATGGTCAGGAATGAGCGCAGCTTATTCGTTCGCAGCGTATCCAGCGCCATCTTGAGGTTCTCATAAAAGCGGCTTGTTGCAACTTTCATCTTCTAGTCGGCCCTTAGTGCCTCGATCGGATCCAGCCGGGCGGCCTTCCATGCCGGGAATAGCCCGGCGAGAATACCAACCGCCGCCGAAACGCCGATGGCCACGACCGCAGCCCACCAAGGTATGCGTGTCGGAAAAACGAATGCCGTAATTGCCTGACCAATAACGAGCGCGAGTATCAAACCGATCAATCCTCCGATGGCTGCAAGCATCCCGGATTCGAATAAGAACTGCCGAAGTATGTCCGCCTGGCGCGCTCCGAGCGATTTCCGGATGCCGATCTCCTTTGTTCTTTCCGTAACGGCGACCAGCATGATGTTCATGATGACGATAGCACCCACTACAAGCGCTATCGCCGGTACGAAAAGTATAACTATCGAGATCGTTCCAAAGATGCTGTCACGGAGCCCGCTAATGGCGTCGGGCGTGATAATTCCGAAATTGTCTTTTTCACCGAACGGCACCTTGCGCTTGATGCGCATCAGTGTGCGGACCTCGTCAACGGCGTCCGACATTCTTACGCCTTCTCGCGCAGTCGCGACAAATACAGGTGCACGCCCCCATCGGAGCCCGCCGAAATTTGCCGCAAATGTCTTGATCGGGACCTGAACAAAGTTATCCTGCGGAATACCGAACACCGTTCCTTTGGCCGCTGCAACGCCAATTATGCGATAAGGGATCCCGGAGATAGAGATCTCGTTTCCGACAACATCGGCGCTCGGAGAGATCTTCGTCGCGATGTCCATGCCGATATAGGCAACGCGCATAGAGTTGTTATTTTCAGCATCGGTGAAATAGCGCCCGTACTGAACATCGGCATTCTCGATCTCGCCCATGACCGGCTCAACACCACTGATAGAAACATCCTGAAGCGTTTCGCTTCCAATACGGATGCTGCGGCTCGTGTTGCCCGCCTTTGCACCGATCTTGTCGATCAACTGAGCTCTCTCTTTAATGAAATCAAGCTCGTCGAAGCTTAACTCTTTGTTCCGTCGCTGGGCGGCCGCGATAGTGTCTGTATCCTTGAAATCTTCGAAATTGAAACGCTGAATAGTAAAGGAATTAGAGCCGATCCCCGCGATCTTTTCGTCAACGTACCCGTTAAATCCCTGAAGCAGCGAGAGAACCACCATGAAGGCGGTCATGCCAATGATCATCCCGAGCAGCGTCAAAAACGACCGAAGCTTATGGGCCATGATCGATGAGAGCGCAAGCTTTAATGTTTCGGCAAAGTTCATTTACAGCCTTTGGCCAATTATAGACCTAATAATTAATACGCGAAACTTTGTAATTTGTTTACTTTTGGCGGCAGAGAAGGTTATAGAGGACCGCCAAATGAGAAAAAAACACGATGGGAACGATCACTCCAGGGAGCCAAACATAAGGAAAATAAAGCACAGCCAGGTTGGGCTGGTCGAGGGCCAACCGCTGGATGGGAGAGGGTAAACACAAGGCCGCGGTAATAACGATATTGAATAGAAGCGCGAGCGCGGCAAGATTCCATCCTATAAGCGGGAAGCGCATTTTCTCGCTTTTTGAAACCACTGCAGCAAGCGCGATAGGCGCGGTAAGACCTGACAAGATATCGAAATTCGTTCCGTGGTACGTCATTAGTGCTGGGATCGCTCCGGCTTCTGCCAGCCAGGCCAGGACGAACTCAACCGGTATCCTGACGACGTGGACAAGCGTAAGAAGGGTCAGCGAAAGCTGGGAAATCAACGTTTGTCGGGCAAAAAGAAATAAGATCGCTATCAGGCTAAGAGGAGGAAAAATACCAAAGAAAAATAAACGGGGCGGGAGTGCATCAGTATTTATGAAGAATCCGGAAGACGCTGCAACAAAAAGAAAAAGCAGCCAAAACGGTATCAAAAACAAAAGAAGCCTGCTCCACGGCCCTTCACGCACCGATCGGACAGCAAAGAGAAATATGCAAACGGCCACGAAAGTTGTGACCATGAAAACGACCGAGACGAATGCCGGTACATTCTCCATTTCGCACGCCTACTTTATCTGTTCATCCTTCTCGATCTGACCATCACGGATGGTGATCACCCGATGTGCTCGTTCTGCGACCTCATGCTCGTGCGTGACCACGATTATCGTGTTTCCTTCGGAATGAAGTTTCTCGAAAAGCCCCATGATCTCGACGCTCGTTTTGGAATCCAGTGCACCGGTCGGCTCGTCGGCAAGAAGGATAGAAGGATGGTTAACAAGAGCCCGCGCGATAGCCACACGCTGGCGTTGACCGCCAGAGAGTTCGTTCGGCCGATGGCCTACCCGGTCGGCAAGCTCAACAGAGGCAAGTGCAGCCTGTGCCTTGTCGTGCCTTTCACCAGCACGCATTCCCGCGTATATCAAGGGAAGCTCGACGTTGTGCAAGGCGGTCGCTCGAGCCAGCAGATTAAAGGTTTGAAAGACAAAGCCGATCTCCTTGTTCCTGATCCGAGCAAGTTCGTCGTCGGTCATATCGGAGACAAGGTTTCCGTTGATCCAATACTCGCCTTTGGTCGGAGAATCTAAACAACCGATCAGGTTCATCAAGGTTGACTTTCCGGAACCTGACGGCCCGATGATAGCAAGGTATTCGCCCTTGTCCACCCGGAAAGTGACATCTCGCAGAGCGTGAAGCTCTTCAACGCCCATCTGGTATGTTTTCCAGATGTTCTTCATCAGGATCAGGTTTTGCCCGCTCCCGCCGCGTACCGGTTCCTGACTTCCATTCTCGTTTTCCATGAATCTGTACATTAATCCGGCGAATCAGGACCTGGTTGAGGTGTTTCCGTTCTTACGCTCCTGTTTTCGAACTATCGTGTCTTCCTTGATCGTGTTCAATACACGGCTTGGCCCGGTAACCACTTCCTGCCCGGGCGACAATCCGGAAACGATCTGAATGTCGGAATCGCCTGTGATCCCGGTCTCAACGGCAATGAACTTTGCACGATTGCCGTCGAGCACATACACGCCCTTGACGGGTTTAGGCCTGTCTTGCGGCGACTGATCATTTGGTACAGAAGGCGTGCCTTGCGAATCGTCCGGCTTCTTTTCAACGATGGCCTGCAGCGGGACGGCCAGCACCTGTTCAGCCGTTTTCGTTGTGATCACGGCCGTCGCACTCATACCCGGCCGGAGGCCCTCCTGAATGTCTTCCGGCATATTGACGAGCTGAATAACAACACGGAATTCTTTTGCTTCCTGCACATTTATATTTGTAGAGAGCCCGCCGCTGGTCTGCGATTTACCGACCGCAAGCGGCGTTTTCTGTGTAACTTCACCTTCGATCTCACGCTCGCCGAATGCGTCCACCTTGATCTTTGCCTTTTGTCCAACGGCCACCTTATCGATCTCGGTTTCATCAACCTTAACTTCGACATTTATAGTTGACATATCGGCGATGGTCAGGAGTGCTGTCGTAGAAAGGCCAGCAACTGCAAAAGTGCCAACTTTAGACGGTATTTCCGCGATAACTCCATTGATCGGAGCAACCTGTAAAGTCTTGTCTCGCTGGTTCTTCTGGCCCCGCAGGACTGCGGCCTGCTGATTTGATCTTGCCTGGCTGGAATTGACACTAAGGTTCGCCGTATCGACCGCCCTTCGAGCGTCACGAACAGAGACCTGCTGCTGTTCAAGGCGAGCCGTCGCATCTTTCACCGCTATTCGCTGCGATTCTAAGCGTGCTCGTGCCGTGTCGAGTGAAGCTCTCGCGGTGTCCACACGATCACGCGAAGAATCAAATTCCTGCCTCGAAATCACACCGCTTTCGAGAAGCTGTTCGTTACGTCGCATTTCGCGATTCGCGGCATTGACCTCGACCTGAGCGCGATCGACCTCAGTTTGGGCAGTGATCACCCCCTGGCGGGCATTGTCGATGGCGACTTGAGCAACGTTGAGGCCCTGCTGAGCCTGTGAAAGCTGGTTCTGTGCTGCCGCAACCTGAGATTGAGAGACCCTTACTTCGTCCTGCGACGCTTGGTAGGCCGCGAGCTGGGCGTCTGTGCTTGACTCAAGTTGATTAGGATCGAGCCTTACAAGCGGCTCGCCCTTTTTCACCATCTGGCCTTCCTTGACATAGATCTCCTCGATCCTGCCCTGAACTTCACTGGTAAGGTTCATGAACTGGATCGGCCGAACCTCACCGGATGACGTTACCGTTGACCGGAGTTCTGGTCGCGTTTCAAGCTTGACCACTGTAACCTCCGGTGTGTCGGTCCTCGTAGCAAAAATGCTCGCGACGACCACGATCAGGAGCAATGCGGCTATCGACGAACCAATGATGATCTTTTTCTTACGGCTAAGTGCCATAGCTTGATGATCCCCTTTCTCTCATCTATTGAACTGCGCCGGTCTCGGCAAAAAATCAGGCGAACGAATATTTTTGACGCCAAACAGGTACTACGTCAATTGAATTCTGCAAGTTTCAAGAAAGTGAACCGTCATACTAATGTGGTCGGCGGGCTCCGAGGTGGTCCGAAGCCGCTTTCAATGACCCGAATTTTGCCCGGATACTGGATTTACGAAATAGAAAATAAGGGTTAAACTATTGCCACGTTAAAGGGTCGGATCTGGGCAAGATTTGTGAAGCGACCCAATAGAGAAGAATGATCAGATGCCCGAATTGCTCAAAAGATAATCCGGAATCTGCGCGGTTCTGCGACGAATGCGGTACAAAGCTGATTGCAGTGGCTGAGTTTTTGCCTGAGGCAAACGGCCAAATGGAACCTACGCTCGAACAGACTGAGACGGGCCAGTCACTGTCCCGGCCGGTCCAGGTAACGTCTGTCGGCGTACCGCCGATCATCGAAAGGCCGTTCGAGTTTCCAGACCACGGAGAGTTAGTAGAACCGAAGCAGCCGGCCGGGGCCCATGCCACTTTAGTGATCGAGCGGGGAGATTCGGCGAACACCGAGTTTCAGCTTTGGGCAGAGGAGTCGAACATTGGCAGATGGGACGCGGACAACGGTATTTTCCCCGATGTTGACCTCGATTCGCATGATCCTGACGCCAAAGTGTCGCGCAGGCACGCTCGGATCATGTATCGCGGCAATATTCACATGATCGAGGACCTCGGTTCGACAAACGGAACGTTCCTGAACCGCGGACGCAGGCTCTTGCCGGGAAGCCCGCAAGTGCTGACCGAGGGAGACGAGATCATTGTAGGCAAGACATTTCTGCGATTCCATATCGTAAATTAGGCCAGGTCAAATAAGTTGAGCACAGATCTAGAATTGGAGTGTCATGAATGCGGCTCTGCTATCACTGCGGCGGAGACCTTCTGTCCTTACTGCGGGATCAGTCTGAAGCCCATTGCGGTCGAGGGCGAAACGGTTGATGAGTCGCTGGAAAGCACCATTTTGATAACAGCTGGTGAAGCGGAGAAGCTTTCGAGAATGGCTAAACCGGAACCGGCTGCCGTTGAGCCGCAAGATGCACCAGCCGACGCTACCGCTTTGCCAGATGCATCGAGCATCGGCGGCGATGAATTACCGCTCCCTGAACAGGACGCGGAAGTTCCGGTACCCTCTATTCTGTCGGATCTCGGACAGACCCATAGTGATATTCCGCCACCGAGGACATCGGAATTCTCTTCGTCAGAGATTCAATATGATCCGGCTGAACCTTCCTCCGACGAACTGGCTGAAGATCGAGATACCGGATCAAATGCACAAGCTGAGGCTGTGAATGCCGCTCATGGTTTTGAGGCTGAATCGCAGCCTGCTGCAGCTCCGCAACAGGAATCGCGAGACTCTGCCACTGTGACGGATCTGTCCGGCGAAGGTAGTATTTTCGTACCCCCGTCGGAAACCATTGAAGTACAAGAAACTAAGGCTGCAAGCGACGATTCAACACCGGAACTTTCGGTTCAGGAGCCTGCAGATGCTCAGGATGAAGGGCAGGCATTATCTACGCCCGACAGCTCTAGGGCAGTTTCGGAATACGAAATACCTCCAATACCCGATAAGAATGCGGCATCCTTTGAAGTTGACATAGCGGCCGGGCCTTCAATTGAAGTTGTTCAGGATCGGCCTATGTCACAAGACGGCATAAGAAAACCGACCGACGACTTGGCGGAATATGACCGCGACCAAAGCGAATCGATGTTCGATTCGGTGAGAATAATGGAGCCGAACACTCCTGAGCGGGCCGACGACGTGGACACAAGGCTGCATCCGGGCGGGCTGAGATCCGAAAGCGATGTGCCAAGCCCGGGCACTTCGCCGGAGAATGCAATTCCTTCGGCGCACAGTGCCCAGATACCCGCCACGTCCCACAACATGAGCACCGGCGATACGGACGGAAGAAAAGGCTCTAAGCTGAAGCCCCTCGCGGAGGGAACACTGCTCAACGGTCGTTACGAGATCATTCGAAAGATCGGCGGCGGAGGCATGGGAGCGGTCTATCTCGCAAGCGACAACAATCTCGGCGGAGTCCTAAGGGCTGTAAAAGAGATGGTGCAGTCGCACATTGAAGAAGATCAGCAGGAAAAGGCGATAAACGATTTTAAGCGTGAGTCGATGATCCTGTCGTCCCTCGATCACGTATCGATCCCGACCATATACGACTATTTCTACGACGAAGCGGAAAGTCGGTTCTACCTCGTCATGAAATACATTTCGGGTGGCGATTTGGCTTCGCGGCTGCGGTCTGCAAAGGAAGGGCGGATCGACGAGAGGACCGTCTGCGAGTGGGCGGTGCAAATTTGCGACGTGCTTGATTATCTCCACAATCAGCCGTCAACCATCGTTTATCGCGACCTTAAGCCGTCGAACATAATGATAGACGGCAACTCTGGCCGTGCAATGTTGATCGATTTCGGCATAGCCCGATCGATCAGCCAAAAAGAGGAAAAGGGCGTAACGGCCGTTGGCACAATGGGATATGCTCCGCCAGAGTTGTTCAGCGGCAATGTCGAACCCAGGTCTGATATTTATAGCCTGGGCTCTACGGTTTTCCATCTTCTGACTGGTGCCGATCCCCAGAGCAACCCGCTTCTGATCTTCGATTTCCAGAAGAATCCAAGGCCGCGGCAGATCAATCCTCAGCTTTCCGACCAGATCGAACGCTTAATTATGCGTGCGGTGCAGTACAACGCAGAAGATCGTTTCCGATCTGCGGCCGAATTGCGGGATATTCTCGAAGATCATCTCCTAAAGTTAAAGGCTGGAATAGTTACTTTTGGAGTAAGCGAGATCCCAGCATCGGTAAGCCTTGCGCAGCAAAGCGTATTTTGCGGCTTTTGCGGACAGAAAATAGTTGCAACGGATATGTTTTGCGCCTTTTGCGGTGCAAAGCAGCCGATCGCTCAACAGGGTGTTCATTCCGAGATCTATTCGCCGTCAGCGTGGACGGCCAAACTTTTGGTAGAAGGGACCAGCGAATTGAATGCTCCTACCTTTCCGCTCAATAAAGACGAGAATCTGTTAGGCCGGCGGGATCCGATGTCGAACATATTCCCTGAAGTGGATCTCTCTAAATACGACCCGCAAACAAAGATCTCTCGACGCCATGCAAGGATATGGCGCGACGGGACCAACTTTTTGGTCGAAGACCTTGGATCGTCAAATGGAACAATACTCTCCCGAACCCCCAACGAATCGCTTCGGCTCGTTCCGAAGCAGCCACAAGTTCTCTCTGCCGGAGATCGGCTACGCCTGGGTGATGCTACGCTGCATTTTGTGGTCGGATAGTGCCTAAATCGATTTATGAGTGCAAAGGTTGACGCCCGGCCGAACCAAATCAAGAGACGTGTCGAAGTTGTTGTGGGGTTTCGACCGGACGAGCTGGCCGCCCCTTTTATTCTTCGCTGCGGGGCGGTTCTCATCGATTACATAGTCTTTCTTGTTCTTCCTGTCGGTGCGCTGCTTCTTGGCCGATACATGGGAAACGACGGGTCGAGGCTGGTCGGCGGAAGCTTGAGCGAGACGGGTTGGCTCATTGGGCTTCTCATCGCTCTTTCGAACAATGTTTTTCTGCCCGTGATCGCTGGTCAGTCCGTTGGCAAAATGCTGACCGGCTTAAAGATCGTGAGATCGGACGGTTCACATCCTCGCTTCGTTTCTCTTGCATTACGCCAAACGCTTGGTTATTTTCTGGTCTTTTTTACCCTTGGCCTCGGTTTTGTACTGGCGGCTTTTAATCGTTCCGGCAGGTCCCTACACGATTACCTTTTCGGAACAGTTGTCATTTTTGCGAATCGACGATATAAGGAATCAAAGTAAGATCGAATTATGCCGCAGTTGATCTTCAAAAACGCTGATCAGATATCCGAGGTTGTTCCTTTGTCGCGCCTTAGGACCACTATAGGCCGTTCTGCACGCAGCGACGTGTGCATTCCGGATGCTTTTGCATCGCGCCTTCATGCCGAAGTCAGAAAGGAGGGAGACAGCTACTGGCTCCAGGACCTTGGTTCGGCCAACGGGACCCGATACAACGGAGCACCAGTGAAATCTGCCGTCCCGCTTTTCTCAGGCGGTGAGATCCAGATCGGCGAAACATCGATCATCTTCGATGATCAGAGGTCTGCGCTGAGCTCGGCGTCAATGCTCATTGCCGACGGGACAGAGGGGCTCGATCCTTCAAATACGATCTCTTTTCAACATCGTCGAATTCCGACTACAGAGTTGCTTCAGGGCCAGTTTTCTTCGCGGACAGAACTTCTTGGTCTTATCAGCAAGGTCGGCGTTGCACTATTGTCCTCAACCGGGCTTGATGAGACCTTGAACCAGGTCGCTTCACTTGTATTCGAGGCCGTTCCTGCCGAACGCTGCGTGATAATGCTTCGCGATGACGAAAATGACGGGGTAATGAATATAAGGGTCGCACGGGTCCGAGGTAAAGAAGAGGTGATCGAAGAGGTCCGGATCAGCCGCACCGTTATGGACGAGGTCCTGAAAAACGGCAAATCTGTCTTGACCGCCGATGCACAGCACGATCCCCGTTTTGCAAGCCAAACAATGGCTTTATCGGGTATTCGCTCCGTCCTTGCCGTTCCTTTATCGGTCGATGAGCGGAACATTTTCGGCCTGATCTATGCTGACTCACCCACCTACGAGGCGACTTTTTCTGAGGAACATCTAAACATTTTGACCACGCTCGCGTCAGTCGCTTCGATCCGCGTTGAGAATGCGACGCTGCTCGAGGAACGGCTCGAACGCGAACGTATGGAAAGGGAACTTGAACTTGCGACCGAGATCCAGCAGCGATTCCAGCCGTCAGGGCCGCCCGAAATTCAAGGATACGAGTTTCAGGGCATCTCATTCTCATGTTATGAGATCGGCGGGGATTACTATGACTTTATCGAGACTCACGAAGGGCGAATGACCATTGCCCTTGGCGATGTGTCGGGAAAGGGAACAGCTGCGGCATTGCTGATGTCAAGCCTTCATGCCGCGATGCATGCCCAAATATCGGCACGCAGCTCGCTGGACCAGACCCTGCTTTCCGTGAATCGCTATTTGGCAGAAAATACTCCTGCGAACAGGTTTGTCACGCTCTTTGCGGCGGAACTCGATCCTTCGACCGGGAAGATCCGATACATAAATGCCGGCCATAATCCACCGTTGGTCGGGCGGGTAGACGGCAGCATCGAGCAGCTAGCATCGGGCGGATTTCCATTAGGGATAATTCCCACGGCGGAATATGATGCCGGTGAAATGTCACTCTCACCCGGTGAAGTGCTGGTGATATATTCCGATGGCGTATCAGAAGCCACGGACCCGGACGGAGAAGAATTTGGTCTCGATCGGCTTGCGGCCGTGATTAAATCAAATATTGGAATGTCAGCTGCGGGGATCAGGGACCGGGTCGAATCAGCACTTTCCAGCTTCACCCGAAATGCACCGGCCAATGACGACATTACCCTTGTGATCGCTAAAAGGATCTGACTTTGGCCCGACCGTTCCGTCTTCTATACGAAATACCGTCTATCCTTTTCGCCGCCTTTGCGTTTACAGGTAATGGCTCGGCGTCTCCCAGCGCGGCTTGTTGAACAAGTATTTAGTTATCTTTGGAATCTTTGTTCGATTCCGACTTTTGTACCTTATCCGCAAATTCAAGCAAAAGGCGATTGTCATCGCCAAAGCCGGCTGCTCGCGAAGATTAGTGACGCTTGAGAACTGCATGGCAAAGGGGACGCTTGAAACGCGGTTGGGACGACATAGATTTGTCGTCCCTTTTTTTTGGACGCATCGTCTTAGGGCACCTCTTTGACCACATACCTTCATTTCCAGAATTCGAGTTACAAGATGTTTAATATTGTTGACCGCTAGCTGATTTAACGGTACAATTTTGAGGCGGTACTCTACCTGAGTTCCGTCCCACATGCGTTTCCTGCCGTCAAAAATCAGTCTCGTTTATTTTGTCGTTTTCACCCTCCTTCTCGTGGGCCTGATACCGCTTTTGCTTATGGGATGGTCGCTTTCGGGCCGAAGCGCGAGTGAACTCAGGGCGGTTGAGAATCGTTATCAGATCCAGCTTGTACAAGAAAAGGCCCGGCAGATCGAGATGTTTGGCCAGCGATACGGCGACCTCGTCAGAAACCTTTCCGGTGCTCTTGAACTAGCAAGCGATCTCAAACAGCTTTCGTCCCCGCAAACCGAGCGAAAACTCGGCGAGACCCTTCAGAAGGACAAGAATGTCCTCGCCCTTTATCTGCTTCCGGTTGGCGGAGAGTCTCTTTCTTTATATCGTCCCGAAGCGATCGCCAAGAGCGAACTCGAGGGAATAGCGTTGGATACGCTGGCCATGACGGGCACGGAGGACCTTTTTCTAGGCCCTCCGCGCCGGACCTCGGCAACGGGAGAACCCGTCATGGCAATGGTGTCTCAGGTTGTAGCGGACGACCGTTCGATAGCAACTGTGGTAGCGATAGTTTCCCTGACCGATATCGCACGCAGCGTCGTGGGCACAGGGGACCTGAATGAAGAGCAGCTTTGGACATCAGGCCTGCCGATCGTGTTCGTGGTCAATCAAGCAGGCCGTGCGATATTTCATCCAGACCGTTCGCTTGTTGATTCGCAGCGTTCGCTTTCCGACCTAAAGATCGTCGACGAATGGCAGCAGTCGAACCGACAGATCCAGTCGGGCCTGGTGCCGTTCACAGCTTCGTTTCTCGGACAGGATTACGACATGATCGGAGCCTATTCGACTGCACGGTTAGGCACGGGTTCGTCGTTCGGCGTCATTACAATGCAGGATGAAAGAAAGGCCCTGGCCTCGGTAGGCGAAATGCGGTGGCAGACCTGGATGATCAGCCTGCTTTTTGCATTTTTTGCAATGCTGATAGGTTCGCTTGCCGCCAGAATGCTCGCCACTCCGCTGCTCAGCCTCTCGTCGGCTGCAGAAAAGATCGCGGGCGGAGATCTGTCAACAAGGGTCGAGACCACGAATATTACGGAGATCGGCATCGTAGGCCGTTCGTTCAACCTGATGACGGACCGCCTGGAAGAACACATTGCAAAGCTCGCAAAGGCCGCCACGGAAAACCGCGAACTCTTTGTTGGAACGGTAAAGGCGTTGGCCGCGGCAATCGACGGCAAGGACAAGTACACACGGGGCCACTCAGAGCGGGTCGCACGCATTTCGGTCGGGATCGGAAAGCAGCTCAACCTTGACGCCGAAGAACTCGAAACACTCAGGATAAGCGCTTTGCTGCACGACGTCGGAAAAATTGCGATCGACGACAATATTCTCAAGAAGCCTGCCGCACTTACTGACGAAGAGTTCGAAGTGATGAAAACTCATCCTCAGAAGGGATATAAGATCATGTCGCAGATCCCTGCGATGAAAGATTTTCTGCCGGGAATGTATATGCACCATGAAATGGTGAACGGAAAAGGCTATCCGCAGGGACTTCATGACAAGGAGATCCCGCTGCAGGCAAAGATAGTTTCCGTCGCTGACACCTTCGACGCGATGACAATCGACCGCCCGTATCAAAAAGGCATGCTGCTGCCTGATGCTCTCGAAAGGATCAAGAGTTTTGTCGGAACGCGTTACGATGCGAAAGTCGTCGAGGCACTTATTAAGGGTTGTGAAGCTGGGGAGATCGGACAGGGTATCGTGCGTTTTCTTAACGAGAACCGCGACAACTCCGGCCTGATAAATAACCGGGCCGTGAAGCCGCCGCTTGAAACAGCTGTACCGGAAACCGTTGTCGAGGACGATATCCTGGTGCTGAGCTGATCTCGCTATTTATCGGAACTATGTCTCAAACTCCAAACCTCGAGGAGATCTGGCAGGTCGAGGTGGCGGGCCAGATCTACGAAGCGCCGCTTCGAGAACTGCCAGATTGGATCGAAGAAGGTTCTTTACAGCCGGAGGACATGGTCCGGAAAGGCAGCCGTCGCTGGGCGAAGGCACGGAATGTGCCAACGCTTATCCCCTTTTTCAACGCAAGAGAAAAAGGAGAACGACTACCGATCTTCTTAACCTCGAGCGACGCTTCGGTCAACAGGCCGACCGAGATCCCGGAACAACCGGCTGAGATTCCGATCGAGTCCCGTTCGATGATCGTTGAGGCTCGGCCGCCTTCGGCAGATCCGAGGCCGATAGTTTCCGATGCCGTCCGAAAGGTCATGGCGCGGCCCGGGCATTGTTCGCGCCATCCACATTCGATCTCGCAATATTCTTGTTCCGGATGTTTCGACGAATTCTGTCGGCTTTGCCCCAATTCCTATGGCGGGAATGTCAAGATCTGTCCGTCATGCGGCAGCTTATGCCGATCGCTCGCAGAGCCTTCAACCACCTCTCGTTCCGAGCCCGATGCAACCTTGATTTCCGATCAGCCGTTCGGGTTAAACGATCTTGTCCGGGCCATAGCGTTCCCATGGAAGTTCAGGTCAAGCCTGATCCTTGGCGGTGCAATGTTTGCCGGTTTTACTCTCGGCCAGTCGGCATCGGCCATGGGCGGCTTCCTTTTCGTAGGGGCTTCACTGATGTGCGCGATGCTCGCCAACATGCTGACGTTCGGCACCCTGATCAATACCATTTCCAACTTTACTCAGGGTCGGCTTAAGAATGACTTTCTGCCGGCATTCGATGATTTTTCGTATTGGGACGACGTTGTACATCCCTTCATCCTTAGCATAGGAGCCTACCTGTCCGCCTTCGGGCCCTTTATCATTACAGCGGCGGCGGGTATCTATTTAATTGCAGGAGCAATAACCGAGCAACAGAAGAAATTCGAGGAAGAGTTGGTTCGCGTGCCGGGCACACCGCACTACGCTCCGGACCGCACGATGGAGCAATCAAAGGATGTACAAGACCTGCTGTGGAAAGTACGCGAACACAACGAGCGGCAAATGAAGGCGGCGCGAGAACGAGCCCTTAATGAAACTGAGGGCGCGGAGTACGGTTCAGCTGCTCCATCAGCCGGCGATGAGGTTACCGGAACCCAAGACACGCAAATTCCTAACACCGACAGGCAATTGGCTGGACAAAGATACTCTTATGACAACCCGGCCGAAACGATCGGAGATCCGAAAGGCGTATCGGACCCTGCTTCGATCTTAATGAACATTATCCGCCTCGCCGCTCCGCTTGTTGTTATTGCAGGACTGGCTTTGATTTGGGGCCTTATTTATTTTCCGGCGGCCTGCGCCGTCGCAGGCTACTCAAGATCGTTCCTTTCTACGATAAATCCTCTTGTGGGGCTCGATACGATCCGCCGAATGGGTATGGTTTATGTAAAATTGATCGCGATGTGTGCGCTGCTAGCAATTGCTGGGGCGATCGCGGGACTAATTCTTCAGCTTGTATTTCTTCCTTTCAACCTTCCGTGGATAGGGAACGTACCCGCCATCGTTGTCGGCGGATTCATTTCGTTCTATATCTGGGCCATCTTTTGCTGCATTCTTGGTTACGCCCTCGTCAAATCCTCCGCGAGGCTCGGGCTTACGAGCTGAACAAGGCCTTCCACCGGTTTTTCAGGTTTCGGCTGCAGAACTTTCTTCCGGAGCTCTCGTCTTTTGATCGAGGGTAACACGCGGTGTCGCACGCTGCATGACGACCAAAGGACTTTTGTTAGCGCGGCGTGATTTTCCTATAATCGAGAGTTTGCACGGAGATACGAATTTGCCGTGCAGCTCATATGGCATTATTTTGGCGAAGGAAGAAGGAAGACAAGTTTTCTACATCGACACTCGGACTCGACAAGTCGATGGACGAACTTCTTGCGCAGGAGGCTGCGGTTGAGAGGGAAGTTGGGGTCAGGTTCTCGAAAGCGATCGCGAAAACCCGCGATTCGATAAACACGAAACTCGATACGATATTCGAGGGCCGGAAACAGATCGACGATCGCTTGCTCGACGAACTCGAGGAAATGCTGATATCAACCGATATCGGGGTCGCGACCACGATGCAAGTACTCGAGGCGGTCCGCAAGGGTGTTTCGCGGCATGAGATCAACGACCTCGCCGCCCTCAAATCCGTGATGCAGGAGGAACTGCTCGACATATTGCAGCATTCCCGAGACCACGGGGTCGCCTCGGAAACCAGTGTGTCTGAGACGGTGAAACCATATGTTCTGATGGTAGTGGGTGTCAACGGCGTGGGTAAGACGACGACTATCGGTAAGCTCTCTCAGCGAATAAAGAACGAAGGTAACGAGGTGCTGATCTGCGCCGCCGATACGTTCAGAGCGGCTGCGTCAGATCAACTTGAGATCTGGGCGGAAAGAGCGGGGGTACCGATAATCCAGCAAAAGCAGGGAACCGATCCTGCCGCTGTACTGTTTGATGCTCTGCAATCAGCAAAGGCCCGAAATGCTGATGTCCTAATCGTGGATACCGCGGGCCGGCTCCATAATAAATCGAATCTAATGGCGGAATTGGAAAAAATGAAGCGGATCGCCGGCCGTGAGGTCCAGGACGCTCCCCATGAAACGCTTCTTGTTATCGATGCGGTTACCGGACAGAATGGGCTTGAGCAGGCACGGCAGTTCACAAAGGTCGCAAATGTCACCGGTCTGGTCCTGACCAAGCTCGACGGCACCGCAAAAGGCGGCATAGCCGTTGCAATTGCGAAAGAGCTGAAGTTGCCGATCCGCTATGTTGGGATCGGCGAGCAGGTGGACGACCTGATGGTATTTGACGCTGAAAGCTACGTAAGCGGACTTTTTAATTGACGACCGCCATCTTTCGTAACGGGGCGCTGAACACCGATAATTTGACGTACAAGTCCGTCGTTTGATGGCCGAAACGGCCGACGAGGCGACTCACTAAATAATTGCAGGAACCATCAATTGCCGATCTCGAATTTACGCGCCGAGCTCTTTCGCTCGCGGCGGCGGGTATCGGCCTGGTCTCGCCTAATCCACTGGTAGGGTGCGTCATTGTTTCAAAAGACGGCTTGGTTGCCGGTGAAGGGACCTACGTCAAAGACGAATTGACCCATGCCGAAGGGATCGCTCTTGAGCGAGCAGGCATAAAGGCCCAGGGCGGGACCGCGTATGTTTCGCTCGAGCCCCACGACCATCACGGGAAAACGCCTCCATGTACCGAAGCATTGATAAATGCGGGAATAGCAAGAGTTGTGGTCCCGATCGAGGATCCGAATCCGCGCGTCTCGGGCCGGGGATTCGAGAAGCTCAGAGCAGCGGGCATTGAGGTAACGACTGGTATCCTGGCCGACGAGGCGACCAGAGCGAATGAAAAATTCATCTGCTGGCATAAGAAAAAACGTCCATTCGTTCACCTCAAGCTGGCGATGTCGATGGACGGCAGAATCTCGCTCAATAACAGCGTATCGACCGCGTTGTCCGGAGAATTGGCAAAGAAGCGCGTCCACGAACTCCGTCACGAGCACGATGCGGTCCTTGTCGGTGCAAATACAGCCGTTGTCGATAACCCGAGCCTGACCGACAGAAGCGGAAGGCCGCGGCGGCGTCCGCTTGCACGCATCGTGCTAGACAATCGGCTTCGGCTGCCGCCGGATTCGGTCCTGGCAACAACAACTGAGACGGCACCGACCTTAGTATTTACTAATTGCATCGATCCAGAGTCGGTTTTTCGACTATCGGACAGGGGCGTGGAAGTTATTCCCGTTGAACGCGGAGGGCGAAACCTGGACGCCGTTCTGGAAGATCTCTATCGGCGAGAGATCCAGTCCGTGCTTGTCGAGGGCGGCACCGGCGTTGCAGGGGCATTTATCGACGCTCGGCTCGTGGACAAGGTCACATTTCTTTGTGCGCCGATCTTGATAGGCGGTTCAGATGCCCCCACATCTATCGGCGGAATGGGGGCGCCGACATTGGCTGATGCATTGAAGATCGAAAAGATCGAGGTTATTCGTCATGGTGAGGAGATCGAGATCACAGGCTATCCGAGACTCGCATGACCTCTTGAAAGGTCATGATCCGATTCCCCGGCCTAAGCGATCATTAGGTCAGAATTTTCTTGTGGACGCCCAGGTGATCGACCGCATCGTCGATGCTGTCGCACCGAAAGAGACGGATACAATTGTCGAGATCGGACCTGGTCAGGGTGCACTCACGGAAAGGCTTGTAGCGTCGGGAGCAACCGTGATCGCAGTAGAGCTTGACCGTGTGCTATCCTCACGTCTTGAAGTCAAATTTTCGAACGTTGGAAATTTTTCAGTAGTAGAAGGCGATGCCTTATCGACGGATTTCGCAGAGTTGCTAGTAAACTCAAGCAGCGCATCAGACTCTACCCAAGCGAATGCTAAGCTCGCCGCCAATCTGCCCTACAATATTTCAACTCCAATCCTGCAGCGATTGATCGAACAGCGGGCCACATTTTCGGAGCTGGTGTTGATGTTCCAAAAGGAGGTTGCGGATCGGATCACAGCCGAACCCGGAAACCGCGAACGAGGCTTTTTGTCTGTCCTTGTCCAATCTGCTTTCGAGGTGACAAAACATTTCGACGTTCCGCCGCGTGCCTTTCGCCCGGTCCCGAGAGTAAATAGTTCCGTCGTTCGGTTGATACCGCGGCCTCCGTTTGTTGAGAACCAGGATGGTTTCCGGACATTCGTCTCGATGGGCTTTTCTCAAAAACGAAAGACCCTCCTGAACAACCTCAGGCATCGATCGCCTTTCGCCGCAGAGGCCCTAAAAGCGGCGTCTATCGATCCGGCAAGACGGGCCGAAACTCTCCCCATTGCGGATTGGATAGAGCTTTATAGAAACTGGCGTATGCTCGATCCCAGCACCTAGAGGGTAGCGGTGATTGCCATTCCCTCGCACATGTAAATTCTCTTCCCGCCGGCCGATCCCGATCACCAGAGCCGTTTTCACGAATCCTGATGTGCTAATCTATTCTGTTGAATACGAGGTGTTTAGGTGAACAGGCTTGAAATCATACCACTTGGTGGTATCGGCGAATTTGGGATGAACTGCATGGGCATCCGAAGCGGCGACGAAATGATCCTCGTCGATGCCGGAATGGGCTTTCCAGAGGAGACCCCGTTTGGAGTCGATATTTCGATACCCAACTTCGATTTTTTAGAGGAATACCGGGAAGATCTAACCGCCCTGATCCTTACACACGGCCACGAAGACCATATTGGTGCCCTCGCATATCTCTTGAGAAAATTCAATATTCCGGTTTATGGATCGAGGTTCACGCTAGCTCTGGCCGAAAAGCGTCTTGCGGAATTCGACATGCTCGATGACGTGTTGCTGCATCGGGTCGAGGCAAGCGACAAGGTGAGTATCGGCCGATTCAATGTTGGCTTTATCCACGCCTCCCATTCGCTGGTGGATTGCTTTTCACTTGCCATCGAAACGCCCCTAGGAACAGTCATTCACACTGGGGACTACAAGATAGACGACACGCCGGTGATCGGAAAACCTTATGACCTGAAGACGCTTAGGTCTTACGGAGACAAAGGGGTCCTGGCTTTACTCGGCGATTCCACAAACGCGACGGTGCCCGGCCGAACCCCCTCTGAACAAGCGGTGATCCCTGCGTTTGAAGAGATCTTCGAACAGGCCGAGGGCCGCATCTTTGTTTCGACATTTTCTTCGTCGCTGCACCGACTGCAGATCGTATTCGACGTAGCCAGAATTTACGGACGAAAGGTGTGCGTACTTGGACGATCAATGCAAAAGAATGTTGAGATCGGCGACGACCAGGGCTTGCTTAAGATCGGCGACGGCGATATGGTCGCGATCTCCGAGGCACGCCAGCTCGACGATGATGAGGTCGTATATCTCGTGACAGGGTCGCAGGGAGAAATGAGGGCGGCACTTTGGAACCTGGCCACGGGGACCTATAAGGGAATGGAGATCGAGAAAGGCGATACCGTGGTCCTCTCTGCCCGAATCATTCCCGGTAACGAAAAAAACATTAGCAGGCTGATCGGCCATTTATATAAACGAGGCGCGAATATCATCGAAGAAAAGCGACGCCTTATCCATGTCTCAGGCCATGCTTCGCAAGAAGACATCAGGATAATGGTGGAAGCCGCTCGGCCGCGTTACCTTGTGCCTATCCATGGTGAATACAGAATGCTGTTTCGACACAAGGAATATGTCAAGAACCATGTTCCCGGCTATACGGACGAGAATATTATTCTTATCGAGAACGGTGATCTTCTCGAGATAGACGAGATCGGTGCCCGTGTGGTCGAAAAGAGGGAACTCTATAAGACATTCATCGACGAAGAATCGAGCGAGGAGATCGAATACGATGTCATCCGCGAACGAAAGAAGCTTGCCTACGGCGGGGCCGTCTCACTGGTCGTAAAAATAGATAAGAAAAGCGGTGAAGTGGCCGGCGAGCCGCAGATCGAATTTCAGGGTGTTGCCGGTGTTGATCCTGGAAATGGATTTGTGGCTGAAGCCCGGGCGGCGCTGTCACACGCTATCAACGCGATGAAGCAGGAACATATAGCCGACCGGGCGTTCTTAAAAGAGGCGGTCAGGCTCGCACTGAAGCGGTTTATCCAGCAGGAACTGGGCACAAAGCCAGTTATCGTGACCACGATCGTGGACGTGTGAAAAGAAGTCCCGCTCAGTCATATTTCCCGCATCTTTTCGCCCAATGGATCTACCCTCCCAGATGTTTGCGAGTTTGTTTTGCGTAAGGCCTTTCTCACACTTTTATTTTTGGCGTATCTTAGGGAAAAATCATGTTCTGGAAAGACAAGACTGTATTGTTGACGGGTGCGTCGAGCGGGATCGGTGAGGGCATAGCTTTGGCAATCGCCAAACAAGGAGCGCGACTGGGACTGCTTGCAAGGCGTGAGGATATGCTCACTCGGCTTGCCGACGAGTGTAAGGGACTCGGCAGCGACGCGATAGCGCTTCCAGCCGATGTGACGGACCCGAAAGCGATGGAGAATGCAGCCGCGAGATTGCGCGAAACGTTTGGCCACATTGACATTCTTATCGCGAACGCTGGCATCGGCGGCAACAATCCTGAAACAAGGGACCTCGAACCTGAAGCTGTTAGCCAGGTGATCGACATCAACCTGCTTGGAGCCGCATATTCCGTCCACGCTGTGCTGCCCCAGATGCTTGAAAGAGGCCAGGGCCAGCTCGTGGCTATATCCAGCCTGGCCGGATTCCGCGGCCTGCCTAAATCAGCTGCATATTCCGCTAGCAAGGCTGGTATGACCGCTTTCTTCGAGAGTGTTCGTCTTGATGTTACGGATAAAGGCATCGACGTCACCATTATCCAACCCGGATTCATCAAAACCCCATTGACTGCAGGCAGACAGAACAAGATGCCGTTTCTTATGGAGTTGCACGACGCGGTGCCGCTCTTTCTTAGGGCGATCGAGAGAAAAAAGAAATTCGCCGCATTCCCATGGCAGCTCGCTTCTTTTGTCCGTTTAGGAAAGATAATGCCTACCTTTCTCTATGACCGGATCGCCGGGCGGGCGAAATATCGAACGTAGAACTTGAATTTTTCAAGATCGCGATCCCGGCAAAACAATCTGACAGCCTTGTCATCCCCTCCTCGGAATAGATTCTAAACAACCGATGCCCCAACTGAACCATCCAAAGGTTTAAAGCGTTTTTTCGTGCCCCCGCCATATTTATAAATCGAACTAATCCGGGAGGAACTTTATATGAACAAGCATCTGTACGCATTTATTGCACTTTTGGCGTTCGCCGTCTGCGCGGCCGCTCAAACGTCCGGCTCAGTAACAACCTACTCTGCTTCAACTGTTGAGACCGATGCAGCAGGAATTGAAACCGCCACAAGAGTTGCGGCCGAGCTGCAGACCTCAATTCGCGCAGACAAAGCATCGGTCGGGGACGAGGTTTTAGCCAGGGTAACTCGGTCCGTAAACCAAAACGGGAGTATCGTCATCGAAAGGGGCTCGCGCCTGATCGGCCGGGTGACAGAAGTCAGCCCCAGGACGAGCGCATCAAAAGGCTCCAGCGTTACCGTGCTATTTCATTCGGTTCAAAAGGACGGTGTGACGACACCGATCAACGCGACCATCCTCGGTATCGCACGGGCGACGCCTCGCGCGTCCGTTGATGATGCGCCGCCTGATGATGCATGGATCACCGCTTCAACTCGCAGTTCGGCGCAGGCTTCTCCAGGACTGCTTGGGGGGGTTGCAAACACGGTCGGAGGAGTGACAAACACTGCAGCCTCTGCAGTTAGAGGGGTTTCTGATGCTGCGGTCACGACGTCAGGCTCCGTTATCGGACAAACTGCCGTAACGGCTGGATCACTCGGCACCAACATTCCGGGATTGGAAATCTCGCGATCAACGAGTGCCTCGGCCGAGAGCAGCGGGCAACTGTCGCTTGAGTCCGGAAACGTCCGGCTCGACAGGGGAACCACGCTTGTTCTTGATGTTTCGGGAAGTACGCGTGTAGGAAACTAGCGAAAGGAATAGGTACAACGGCCCGGACGTCTAATGGCGTTCGGGCCTCTTTTCTGTGGCCGCTCTATTGCGGTATCGGCCAGGGATCAGGCTTTGTAACCTGCCAGACACACAAATCTCGGAAAATGTGAAAATCTAGCCGCGTGAAACTGATTTCGACGGCAATTTTGATCGTCACTCTGGCCGCAGGTGTTGCCGCCCAGGCCCCGTGCTTCATGAAGCTTGAGGAACTGCCCGACCTGCACGGCATCCGTCTGGGAATAATGCGAGCTGAGTTTGAGATGGTCAATATCTCTGGCGAGGCGGGCATAAGACTGCCGGGGACCGGAGCCCGGCCCGATCTTTCCCATCTTGAAAACATTTGGCTCGGATTTTATAAAGACCGTCTAACATCAGTGGAATTTGACTACGACCGGAACACGGAATGGAAAACCGTTCGGGAATTTGCTGCCGCACTCGAAACTAGACTTAAACTCCCGATCGCTTCCTGGATATTTATCGACACCACCGAAGCTAAGATCGCGTGCAGCGGATTTTCAGCCGCCATCAGCTCGGTGCGCAATACCCTGAGCCTTACCGATACTGACGCCAAGGCCGAAGCTAAACGCGAATCTCTCCGCGCCTCTAAGCTCTCAGCCAGTTCGCCGGTTCATTAAGACCGATCAATTTACTCTCTTGAATGAGGTTTCCAGACCTCTACAGCACACTCGCGTTAAATCAAGAAGCGTTTTCATTTACCGGAAAACTCATCATTAGAGCCGCCGATTGTCTATTCTGTTCATTGACTAATAGAACCGAAAGGTTTACAACACTTTAAGTGCCTTTTTCCAAGATTCCTCTTTAACTTTTCGGCTGTTGAATGAATTATCTCCAGGCAATTATTCTCGGTATCGTGCAGGGATTGACGGAATTTATTCCGATAAGCTCGACCGCGCATCTCGTGTTTGCCAGCCGATGGACGAACATTTATGAAGGCGATCCTGCGCAGATCACCGCGACAATGGCTGTCGTCCAGCTAGGAACGCTTGCAGCGGTATTCCTTTACTTCGCGTCTGATATATGGGGTATTTCGACTGCATTCGTCCGGGATCATTGGGCGCTGATTACCAGAAAGCGCCACGTGATGCATCCCGGCACCCATGGCGTGAGGCCGATCTGGCTCTCCAATGAAGCATGGCTTGGGTGGCTGATAATTATCGGTTCGATTCCGATTGGGGTGATCGGCCTTGCGTTCAAAGACGAGATCGAGGGGCCTGGAACAAAAAATTTATGGTTTATCTCGATCATGCTGATCGTGATCGCTCTTCTCCTGGCCATCGCTGAGCGTGTTGGAAAACAGCGCAAAACCCTGGATCGCCTGGGCCTGTCGGATGCGATCATCGTGGGGATTACTCAAGCGATCGCCTTGATGCCTGGTGCGAGCCGTTCAGGCTCAACCATCATGGGCGGTCTGTTTGCGGGCCAAACACGCGAGACGGCCGCACGGTTCTCATTTCTCCTCTCGATACCGGCGATCAGCGCAAGCGGCCTGCTGGAGCTCTATGAAGCCTGGAGGATCCTTCCCGCCGACAGTATGATGCCGCTGCTGGTAGCCACCGCGGTAGCGGCTGTTGTGGGTTACCTGGCGATCTGGTTCCTTATCGCTTTCCTTCGCCGCCGTTCAACCGCTATTTTTATTATTTATCGACTAATACTCGGCATCGTAATTCTTGGGCTACTCTATTTCGGTGTGGTCGACGCTTCGGTAAACCTCAACTAATGGAGAAACGCTGGTCGATAAAAAAGCATGACTTTGACGCGGTCAAGGCGCTCTCGGACGAATTGGACGTAGCGCCGCTTGTCGCCGCGCTCCTTATTGTCCGGGGCGTCGGCAAACCCGAGGCGGCCAGGCGTTTTCTTGCTCCGGGTTTTGATGACCTTCACGATCCTTATCTTCTGCGCGGAATGGACGATGCCGTTTCGCGGATCTCGGAAGCCATTAGCAAGCGTGAGAAGATCCTCGTATGGGGTGATTACGATGTCGATGGCACCACCGGGACCGTGCTTCTGCGAAAGGCCCTTCGTTACCTTGGAGCGCTGACCGAGTTTCATATACCTAACCGATTCAGCGAAGGCTACGGACTTAATATTCCGGCCCTCCGGGACGCTATATCCCGGGGCTGCAGACTCGTGATCACGGTCGATTGCGGCACCCGCAGCTTCGAAGCCCTTGCCTGGGCAAAAGAGAATGGACTGGATGTGATCGTTACCGACCATCATCTGTCCGACGATGATCGATCATTGCCCGACGCGGTCGCGGTGCTTAATCCCAAAAGCAAGGGGTGCGGTTATCCTGACAAGGAGTTGGCCGGAGTTGGCGTTGCCTTGAAACTGGCGCAGGCACTTCTTGATGAGCGAGCGGATTCGGCAAGAATGAATGAGTTTTTGGAGATCGCTGCCATCGGCACGGTCGCCGACATGATGGATCTCAAAGGAGAGAACCGTGCGATCGTTACGCTGGGACTTCGTCAACTGAACAAAACGAAGAACATCGGCCTTCGGGCTTTGATGGAAGTGGCCGATTGTACGGCTGAGATGAACAGCCTCCACATAGGATTCAGGATCGCTCCAAGGATAAACGCGGCAGGTCGAATGGATGTCGGCAGCAGTGTCGTTGAACTTCTCGAGACCGATAACATAGCTGAGGCGCGGCGTTTAGCCGCTTTGCTGGATAGCCGTAACCGCGAACGTCAGCGGGTGCAGGCGTCGATCACCGAGCGTGCCTTCGACGATGTTCAGGCAAACGAAAACGAGCACTTCGTAGTTGTTGGAGGCACGGGCTGGCATCGCGGCGTCATCGGTCTTGCGGCATCTAGGATCGTTGAAAAGTTGAATCGGCCGGCGCTCGTTCTTTCGATCGAAAATGGCGTCGCTCACGGTAGTGCTCGCGGGATCAGGAATTTTCACCTGCTTGACGCCTTGACCGCGTGCGGAGACCTATTGGAGCAGTTTGGAGGGCATGCTGCGGCTGCGGGCATGAAACTTGACAGCTCCCGAATTGAGGAATTAAGGCGACGGATCAACGAGTACACGGCGATCAAATTCATTGGAATGGATCTTACGCCGATACTGGAAATAGATGCTGTCGTATCATCAGAAACGCTCAGCCTCGCTCTTGTCGAGCAGCTTTCCTGCATGGAACCATTCGGGATCGGTAACCCAAGGCCCGTTTTGTTGACGAGAGGACTATCGCTTAACAGGGAACCGATCATTATGAAGGAGCGCCACCTTAAGTTTGATCTTTCCGATGCTCAGGGAAAGCGCTTTGAAGCGGTATGGTGGAACGGGGTAGAGCGATCAAACGGGCGAACGTTCGTACGCGATTCCGGCATCGAAGTGGCTTATACGGCCGATGTAAATACGTGGATGGGAAATCGGCGACTGCAGTTGGTAGTGGAAGATCTAAGATCAAATGAAGAATAGCGAGGTAGGCGAAAAAGCGACATCACGAGCGGGCACTCCGCTAAGGGCCAGACTGCCGAAGTACCTGGGCCTCGCATCGATCGCTCTGCTTTTGATCTCGGTCGTCGTCATCATCGTTTCTTTCTTTCGAACGGGCCCCGAGCCCGAGTTTCGGATGCAAGGATTTCCCGCTTCGCTTTCGAAGGACGTGGTTGCGATAGTTTCTGGTTATGAACGTCGCGAAATGGATGGCGAGGTCACGCGATATATTTTGCGTGCGGACAAAGCTACTTCGTTTGCCGATAATCATCAGGAGCTCGAGAATGTTTACCTCGAGGTTTTTAACGAAACTGACAGTTCCAGCGATCGGATCACTGCCAATAAGGCCATCTATGTCCCGGCGGAAGAAAAGGCTTTTACCGCATATTTCGCCGGTACTGTGAATGTCGAAACGCGAGACGGCCTAAAGGTCGAGACCGAACAGCTAACCTACGACAAGCGAACCGAAACGGCCCTCGCGGAAGAAGCCGTAAAATTTAACCGATTGAATGTAAATGGGAGTTCCTTTGGAGCGAGCGTGCGGATCAGCGAGAAATTACTTCAACTATTCCGTGATGTTCGCATCGAGACCGTCGGCGGCGATGGGTCGGAACGAACGGTGTTGACAGCAGGAAACGCCGACTATTTTCAGGCTGCCGACCGTATCGAGCTGGGCGGCGATGTAAGGATCGAGACGTCGTCGGCCGGTTCCGTCAAGCCCCGAACGCTTGCTGCCTCACGAGCAAATGCCGACCTTGCGAAGAACTCTGCCGGCGACCGTGAAATTAAAACATTCGAGCTTTTTGACAATGTCGATGTCACGACATTTTCTGCCGGCGGCGCGCCAACGCGAATAAGGGCGGATTATGCTCTTTACCAAAAACCAGACGATCGTTTTGACTTGCGGGGAAGCGTCAACATTACTACTGTTGACGGTGATCGCCATACCGAGATCCGCTCAGAGTCAGCCGTTTATCGTCAAACTGCGCGCCTGGCCGACCTAGCAGGCAACAGTACGATCATTCAGGCACCATCCACGATAAAGGGCGACTCGATCCACGCAGTTCTGGCCGAAGACCGTTCGGTAGATCGCGCCGAGGTAACTGGGAATGCGCAGGTCGTTCAGTCGCTTGCAGAACGGACAACTAATGTCACGGGCCATCGAATAATTGCAAACTTTTCCGAGGGCCGGCTTCTCGAGAGGGCCCAGGTTCTAGGCAATGGTAACGCCGTGGTGACTCCGGCAAACCCTACGGAATACTCTAAGCTTACGCTTTCGGCACCGCGATCGATCGATCTGGCGTTCATCAAAGGATTGTTAAGCACAGTTGTAACCGGCGGCCGGACAAACGTTTCGATGACTGCACCGAATCGCACTGCAGAAGCTTCGGACAAGACATTGGCCGCAGACAGCATCACGACGCGTTTCAATTCCGCTGGTTCCGATATTAGTCACGTACTCGCGAACGGAAATGCCGAGCTTGCGATAACACCTTTGATCCCGTCGCCCGGCATTTACAGAACGACAGTTTATGCTCCGACCTTTAACTGTGAGTTTTTTGAACGAGGGAACGATCCGAAACTTTGCATAGCCCGTACGAATACGAAGACGGTCAGGGTACCGACACAAAGTTCGGCGAATCGGGGAACGCAAAATATTACGTCTGAAACGCTCTATGCTCATTTCAGTGCGCAAACACGTGAGATCGAAACACTTGAGGCCCTCGGAAACGCCCGGTTCAGCGAGCTTGAGAGAAATGCCTCAGCGAGGAAGATCATCTACACGCCGGCGAACCAGTTCGTAAGGCTTCGTGAGGGCGAACCGAATGTCTGGGACGACAAGGCAAGGGCAAAGGCACCGGAGATCGATTGGGATATGGCGAATCAGAGGTCCGAACTTCGCGGAGGTGTCTCGACGACCTATTACAGATCGGGGGCCGGGAAAGGTGCAACGCCGTTCGGAAAGTCGGACCGACCGATCTATGTAACGGCGAGTCAGGCACAGTTCGACCATCGGGCGGATGTGGCTTATTATAATGGTAATGCTCGCGGCTGGCAGGATCGAAACTATGTTCGCGGCGAGCGGATGGTCATCGACGACCGTAAGGGACATTTTACTGCGGAGGAGAATGTCCAGAGCCTTTTGTATGATGCGAAGCGAACGGATGGCAGCGTAACTTCAAACCAGCCGGTTCATGCATCTGCCCAAAGAATGATCTACGAGCGTGACCAGCGGATAATTCGTTATGAAAACTCGGTCGATATAAGGCAAGGCCCCGATCGCGTGACGGGCGACACTGCAAGGATCTCGCTTTCGGAAAGTAATGATCCTACGGTCACTGAGGTTGAGAAAAATGTGGTGATTTCGCAGCCCACCCGTCGGGCGTCGGCAGATTTTGCGCGATTTGATAATTCGGCAGAAACGCTTTTGCTCAGGGGCTCGCCGGCGACGATCGACGATCGGCAGCAGGGTCGCTCGCAGGCTGCCGAGTTTGTTTTGAATTTTAAGGAGGACCGCTTTGTCGGGACCAGTCCAGCTTCACGACCATCTACGGGCCGGATACGAACTGTGTACAAGTTGAATAACAATTGAGTTCGCCTACTGCAGTAAAAGAGAAAAGGACCGAAACGGAAATTTCGAACAACGGCCGTCAGCCCCTTGCTGTTGGCTCGGTAAAAGCTGAGCATTTGCGGAAGTCGTACGGAAGGCGATTGGTCGTTGACGACGTCAGCTTTCATGTTAACGAGGGCGAGGTTGTCGGGCTTTTGGGAGCAAACGGAGCAGGAAAGACCACCAGTTTTTATATGCTGGTCGGCCTTGAAACCCCCGAAACCGGCAATATTTCAATTGACGGCCAGGACGTGACGGGCCTGCCAATGTATCTTCGGGCCCGCCTCGGGCTTGGCTACCTGCCTCAGGAGCCGTCGATCTTCAGGAAGATGACGGCCGAACAAAATATTCTCGCGGTTCTCGAGACGAGAAGGATCTCTCGGTCCGAACGCTTCCGACGCCTGGACGAGCTGCTCTCCGAATTTGGTATTGAGCACGTCCGACGCACCCGAGGCGATGCCCTTTCCGGTGGCGAACGGCGAAGGGTTGAGATCGCCCGTTGTCTCGCAACCGACCCAAAATTCATACTTCTCGACGAACCATTCGCAGGCATCGACCCGCTCGCGATCGATGATATTCGGGGGATCATCCTCTACCTCAAACAGCACGGGATCGGCATTTTTATCACCGATCATAACGTGCGCGAAACCCTCTCGATCACAGATAGGGCATATATCATGACCGAAGGCCGCATTCTCAGATCGGGACTTCCTTCGGAACTTGTACAGGATGCCGATGTTCGCAGATTGTATCTAGGAGAACGCTTTTCTCTTTGACTTAGAATGATCCAGGTCTGGTCAGTCCATAGACATTTTCATTAAGTTAGCCTTAATGATCATTGGACCGATCCAGAAGTACGACTTGTTTGTGGAAAGGGCCGCTCGAGATGAATGAAACCAGCGACAGTTTGAGATCCAAGGTCAGTACCGGCACCTACTCCTAATTTTCCCTTTACTCCGAAAACTTCGTATAATTAAGTAATTTGATCTGCCCGTTTTTGATCGGGAAGGACGAGATAAAAGGTCGTCAATGTCATCGTTAAGGCTAACTACCAGTCTCCAGCAAAAAATGATCCTCACTCCGCAGCTGCGGCAGCGGATTGAGATGCTTCAGATGAATTCGCTTGAATTGTCGGAGTTGATCGAACAGGAGCTGATAGCCAATCCAATACTGGATGAAGTACAGCCCGGCGACGAAGTACAAGAGATCTCGGATAACATTCTTGATCAGAATGCCGATGGCGTTTCCGAAACCTTTGCTAACGGGCTCGATCACGACACGTCGCTTTTTGCAGCAGGCGAAACGGCTGCGACGACTGAATTCGGGAATGACCCGAATGTCGAACGAGCAGCCGAAACAAATCCGGAAGGCGAAACGCCCGATGAACTTCATAATGAATCGTCCGACTCCTTCGAAGAGATCGATTTTGGGCGAGAATTTCAAGACTATCTTGACCCGGGCTACAAGACCCAGGAATTCGAGTACAAGGACGACGCTCCCAGCTTTGAGCAATTTCTTTCGCACTCACCTTCGCTTGCCGAGCACCTCGAGTGGCAGCTGAATCTTCATGACATCAGCGGTGCGGCTGAAGAAGCCGCGATATTTATCATCGGCAATCTTGACGAGGACGGCCGGCTTTCCCTGACGGAGGAAGAGATAGCCGAAATGCTCTCGTGTTCGGTCGAAACGGTCCAGGCTGCACGACTGGTCGTAATGAATCTCGACCCGGTAGGATGCGGAGCCGGTGACGTAAAGGAGTGCATCCTTGCCCAGCTAGAGGCCAATGACGAAGGTGATTCGCTTGCGTCACGGCTTGTTCGCGATCATTTTGAGGACCTTCAGCCTCATCGGTTAAATCATCTATCTAAAGAGACGGGCCTTGACGTTCACACGCTGAACGACGAGATAGAGAAGATCCGCACACTCGATCCCTTTCCGGGGCGCAAATTTACAAGCGACGAGGCGATCTTCGTTGCGCCCGAGGTTTACATCGAGAAGATCGACGATGAATATGTGATCTATTTTACCGACGACGGAAGCCCTCGACTGCGGATCAGCCCAACCTATAACCAGATCCTGGGACAAAATGACGCTTCAAAGGAGACAAAGGACTTTATTCGCGAGCGGATGCGTTCTGCAGTAGATCTACTCAGAAATATCGAACACCGAAGACAAACCATTTATCGCGTGGTCGAGTGTATCGTGGGTCGTCAGCGTGAATTTCTTGATAAGGGAGTTGAATTTATTAAGCCGATGATGCTCAAGGATGTGGCCGAGGACATCGGCATGCATCTATCGACGATCTCACGAGTCGTTAATCGAAAATACGCCCATACCCCGCAAGGTGTTATCGAGCTTAGGCGCTTTTTCAGCGAAGGGATGATGAACGAAGACGGAGAAGAGGTTTCGACACGCATTCTGAAGCTGAGGATCAAAAAGCTGATCGAGGAGGAAGACTCAAGATCGCCGCTGACGGACGAACAGATAGTGAAGATCCTCAGCAAGGAAGGTGTAAAGCTCTCGCGCAGGACAGTGGCGAAATATCGAGACCAAATGAATATTGCGGGGTCACGGGAGAGAAAGACGGTCATCTGACAACAAACTGAATTCACTCGCAAAGTGAATTGATCCATCATGATGGACTCTTTAAGGGAAAACTTATGATTTTTGAATATTCAGGAAGGCATATCGAGATCACTTCTGCCCTCAAAGCCCACATTGAGGAGCATTTCGATAAGATCGATCATGTTTTTGACGGCAAAGCGACGAAAGCTCACGTAATAATAGAGGTCGAGCGTGGCCGCCACCGATGCGAGATCGTAGTTAATTGGAGGACCGAGGTGCTGACGGCCACCGCTACGTCGCAGGATATGTATCTTTCGATCTCTCAAGCGGTCGGAAAGATCGAAAAACAAGCGCTGAAAGTTAAGAAGAAGGTAATTGACAAATCACACAGGGCTAAGCGGGCGAGTTCGATCGTTCAAAAGGAATCGGAATTGGCACCTGACCCTCCGGGAGCAAGGATAGTTCAGGTCAACGGGTACGAGGTCAAGCCTGTAACGGTGGACGAAGCCACAATGTTGTTGGAAGAGCGAGAAGAGAATTTTCTCGTCTTTCGAAATGCAGACCATCAACGGGTTTCTGTCATTTACAAGAGAGACGACGGAAATTACGGACTGATCGAACCTTGAGCCAATTATTTTTTTCAGCTCCCGTTGCGCTGGTTGAGTTGAAGTCCGATGGCAGACCGAAAGATCATCCACGGCGTTCTGGTTCGGGTTCTTGATCGGGGCGTGCTCTTGATCGGCGAGTCGGGTATAGGGAAATCCGAGCTTGCTCTAGAGCTAATTGACCGTGGAGGAAAGTTCGTCGCGGACGACGCGGTTGAAATACGACGAGTCGGCTCGAGTCTGGTTGGATCGCCACCGGAACTCACAAGAGGGCAAATGTTTTTGCGGGGTCCCGGATTAATTGACGTTCCGAGAACCTTCGGCGATCGAGCATTCGAAAAAGAATCTGAAATAGACCTTTGCATTGAACTTGGTCATTTCAAAGACAGCGGGGATGACCTGGTCCCCGATACAGGCAGCTACCGGCAACTGGGGCTCGACGTGCCGATAGTCCGGCTTTCGGTGTCAAACAGGCTGCCGAGCGCTATACTCATCGAGGTTATCGTAAGATCGATCAACGATCCTGATCGGCAAAAGCTTGCGACGAACATGGTCGAAAGCCACGAAAGAATCCTTGCCCATAAAAGGCCCGACCCGACAGGCACCTAAAACCACGGAATGTCAAAGAACAAGGCTGCGGCCGAGGCTCCGCCAAGATTTGTGATCATTACCGGATTGAGTGGTTCGGGAATGAGTTCGGCGACGAATTCGTTCGAGGATCTCGGCTATTTTTGTGTGGATAATCTGCCTCTTACGATGCTCTCTACGTTCGCCCGACTGCTTTCGCCGAATAAGAACGAAGAATCTGCGATAGAGAAGGCCGCGCTTGTCATAAATATTCGAGAACGCCAATTCCTGGCCGAGTTTCCCACTGAATTGTCAAAACTATCGAGAAAACGCCTAAAACCCTACGTACTCTTTTTCGAGGCTTCCGACGAGGTCCTTCGGCGGCGGTTTTCCGAAACGCGTCGCCCACATCCGGCAGATAAAGGTCGCGGCCTTTTGACCGCGATCCGCTCTGAACGACGGGCGATGAAGGAAATAAGGGCAGCCGCCGACACGATAATCGATACGTCCGAACACACTGTACACTCGCTTCGACGCATGCTGCTGAAGACCTTTGGACACCCGAAGGAACAAGCAGGCCTGCAGATCCAGATCATCAGCTTCGGCCATAAATACGGAAACCCCCGTGAAGTTGATATTCTTTTCGACGTTCGCCACTTGCCGAATCCATACTTTGTGCCTAACCTTCGGGAACTGAACGGCGAAGACCCGAGGATAATCGAGTTCCTGAACCATCACGACGATGTAAAGGAAACGATCCGACGATTCGATGAACTTATCGCATATCTTCTGCCGTTCTATCAGAAAGAAGGCAAGTCTTACCTTACGATCGGCATCGGCTGCACGGGAGGAAAACACCGTTCCGTTATGGTCGCAAACGCGATCCGTGAGCGTATAAGAAAAGGCGGGTATATCGTTTCGATTGTCCACCGCGATATGCAAAAATAGAACTGAATATGGCTGAAAACAGAGTTGGAGCAGTGATCGTGTCCCACGGCCAGCTCGCGAATGAGCTTCTCGTCGCGGCGGAAACGGTTATAGGAGATCTCAAGAACATCGCCGCCGTTTCGATTGGCTGGCACGACGATGTTGAAGCGGCGAAAGAGGCGATCGACCGTGCTATTAAGAGCGTTTCACAAGGTGCCGGCGTTTTGTTGGTCACCGATATGTTTGGCGGAACACCGACTAATATTTCCGCAATGTTCCTTGCCGACGGTGAAGTAGAGATCGTTACCGGCGTCAACCTGCCCATGGTAGTGAAGATCGCGACCCATTCCGAGGGAAGCACACTCGGCGAGTTGGCTCGCGAGGTCGAAGAACAAGGCAAGCAATCGATCTATCGAACGGCCGCCCTTCTCGAGCCGGCAAAAGCGAAATAGAATGGTCGAGGGCACGGTCAAGGTTGTCAATTTCCTAGGACTGCATGCCCGTGCCGCAGGCCAACTGGTGAGGTTGGCCGGAAATTTTAGAAGCCGCATCATTCTTGAACGCGAAGATGGTAGAGCAGAGGCAGACGGGCGGTCGATGTTGAGCTTGCTCATGCTGGCCGCGTCGAAGGACACCGTACTTAAGATCTCGGTCGAAGGAGATGACGAGACTGAGGCCTTCGAGGCCGTCGTTTCTTTGCTCGAGAACGGATTTGGAGAAAAGTAGGCAAAGGCCTGTTGATATGAAAACAGCACCTGGATCAGGCAAGAAGGTAAGATTGATCGGAGCCCCCCTCGGTTTTGCTGCAGGAAAACCTGGCAGCGAATTGGGTGTTGAAGCGATGCGCCTTGCCTCGTTTCACGGTAAGAACTTGATTGACCAGATCCGCGAGCTTGGATATGACGTGAGAGACGGCGGGGATGTCTCGATCAAGCGTCCTGCCGGCGCCGACGAGACCGGACCGGAACCGAAGTATCTAGAGGAGACCGTGATCTCGTGCGAGAACATTGCGGCTGCCGTGGAGTCGTCGATCGAAAACGGCGAAATTCCCATTATCCTGGGTGGGGACCATTCGATAGCGATAGGTTCTGTGTCAGGACTAGCCTCCTACTTTCGGAAGCAGGATCAGCAATTCGGGCTTATCTGGTTTGACGCGCACGCAGATATCAATACGCCGCAAACGACAATGTCAGGCAACATTCACGGAATGCCGCTGGCAGCACTGCTTGGACGCGGTGACGAGCGGCTTGCCGGTATCGGAGGATTTTCGCCAAAGATCGACGGACGCTACCTGGCCCATGTCGGGGCGCGCGATGTGGACGGCGGGGAGAAGAACAACATCCATTCATGGGGCCTCTCAGACCAGTTCTTTACGATGAGTGACATCGACAAGCGTGGAATGCTCGCCTGTGTGAACGATGCCATCGATATCGCGTCAGCCGCACCCGGAGGATTTGCTGTTACCTTCGACGTTGATATGATCGACCCGCGTTTTGCGCCTGGCTCCGGAACGCTGGTGCGCGGGGGCACAACCTATCGAGAGGCCCATCTCGCGTTGGAGACCATTGCTGAGCGTGGCGGGATGCGTTCGTTCGAGATCGTTGAAGTCAATCCGATGCTTGACCAAAGCAACATAACTGTCGAACTGGCGTGTGAACTCATCCTTTCTGCTCTTGGAAAGACCATTCTTTGATCGAATTTGATCGTAAGACCAATCCTATGAAAACGCGTGTCTTGATGCTTTTTGGCGGACGCTCGGGCGAGCATGAAATTTCGATTCGCTCTGCGTCGAATGTGGCTGAATCGTTGGATAGCGACAAATTTGAACTCGTTCCGATCGCGATCTCTACGGACGGTGAATGGCTTGATCCTCGAGCGTCGGCCGGGCTTTTGAGCGAGAACGCCAGGAGCGTGTTGGCTGCGGACCCTGGAGAAATAGGCGATATTCGGTACGAGATCGTTGCCGGCCGACCGATAGATAGGGATCGTGAGATCGTGGTCTTTCCCGTTCTTCACGGGCCTTTCGGCGAGGATGGCACGGTCCAGGGAATGCTTGAACTCGCCCAGGTGCCATATGTAGGCTGCGGCGTTCTTGCCTCGGCATGCGGTATGGATAAGATCGTGATGAAGTCTCTGTTCGATCAGGCCGGTCTGCCGATATGTCGCTATACCTGGCTGCTTCGAAGCGACTGGGAGGAACGGCGTGGCGAATTTGTCGATCAGATCGCCAACCATCTTGGTTTTCCGTGTTTCGTAAAGCCGGCAAATCTGGGCTCATCCGTCGGAATTTCGAAGGCCGTTGATGCTGATTCACTCGCAGATGCGATCGAACTTGCTGCCCAGTTTGACCGGAGGATCGTAGTGGAAGAAGGCCTGAACGCACGCGAGATCGAATGCGCGATCATTGGAAACAGCAAGGCGGAAGCCAGCCTTCCTGGCGAATATGTCATCAAGGACAGGTCGAAGACATTTCTCGATTATGAGGAAAAGTATGCAGGGACGGGAAACAACGAGTTCGTCGTGCCGTCGCCCGTCTCTGACGAACTGGCCGACAAGATCCGAAAGATGGCAGTTTCGGCGTTTAAGGCCATAGACGGTTCCGGCCTCGCCCGCGTTGACTTCTTTCTTCGTCAGGATACGGGCGCACTTTTGATCAACGAGATCAACACCATGCCCGGACTCACCGATGCTTCCGGCTTCCCGAAAATGTGGAGCGGGAGCGGAATTCCGTTCCCGGTGATCCTGGAACGTTTGATAGAGCTTGCAAAAGAAAGATTCAATGATAAAAATCGGAATCGAGTAACAAGATCGGAAAATATCGTACTAAAGGGAGGAGCATAGCATGTCAGTAGCAAAGAATATAGAGATCACGTCGACGTCTGCGGCCAGTTTTGAAGATGCCATCAATAGTGGTGTCAGCAGGGCTGCAAGAACGATCGATAATATCAGCGGGGCTTGGATCAAAGAGCAAAAAGTTGAGATAACAGACGGCAAGGTGACCGGTTATAGGGTTACGATGATCGTCACATTCGTCTTGACGGATGATGACTAAAAAGTCAGAAAAGGAATAGCGATCTATTTTGACGAAGTATATCCTTTTCTGGTCCGGATCGTAAGGTTCGGACGGGCGACACGAACCTCGATCGAGCGCCATTTTCCGTCCTTTTCCATCCGGGCCGGCTCAAAGGCAAGGGTGTACTGCATTCGCAGTTCGTCGAGAATTCCCTCGAAAGCTTGCCTTAACGCAACACCTGCAGGTGTAGATACGAACTTACCCCCTGACCTGTTGGCAAAATTCTTGAGGACCCCCTGGCTCTGAATACGCCTATGTCCCGCAACCTCCATTGACGACATATCGACCGTATAGATAGTCGCCCCGGCCTCCATAGCGGCCTTCAGCGCGCGGTCAGCCGACCGACCGCTGGATGTATCTTCGCCATCCGACAGCACTATGATGGCTCGGCGTTTCTCCGATCGCTGGGCCAACCTTTTCGCGGCCTCAAATATGGCGTCATTAAGTGCGGTCATCCCATCGGCCCTTACATCAAAGATCGATTCAGCGACATCGCGGCTGGTAGAGAAATCCTGGACCAAATGTACGCGGGAAGAGAACCGATAGATCGCGACGTGATCTTCCCCTCGGAGGCCGTCGAGGAAGTTTATCGCTGCGGCCCGTGCCATGCTCATCCGCGATTCCATACTGCCCGACGCGTCGATAAGGATGACTGCCGCAAAAGGCGTTTCGGCCGTCGAGAAATAACTGATCTCCTGCTGTACCCCATCTTCAAAGATACTGAGCTGATCTCGCTTAAGACCCGAAACAAACCGTCCCTGCCGATCAAGTATGGTCGCATTGATCAGTACGGTTGAAGACTCGACAGTTACGACGTCGTCGTCATCAGACTGGCAATTTACAGGCAGGTGAAGCGCAGGGGTTGTGACAAAGAGAATGATCGCAATTCGGAAGAGATTGATCATTTGCGAATGCGAAGAAACTTAACGAGGCTAAGGACGGAATTCGAACTCTGGATGGCTACCACGGAAACGGTAAAGCGCGATGTCTTCCTCATTTCACATACCAGTCGCACGGTCAACTCCTTGAGGTTCGAAACGGCGGCTTCAATGGTGGGTGTATTGTCATTTTCTTCAAGACTTTCCTCTACAAGGCCGTCGCCGTCGCCGTCACCACCCAAACCTTTTCTTATGCGAGAAACTAGCCGCTCAAGAGACGCGAGCTTTTCCATTTCTTTCGCGGACAACTGGTTGTTCTCAGCCATCGCGACTTCAAGCTCTTCCGCTATCGAGACGGCCTCGTCACCACGCTTTAAGAGCTCCTCGTGATCCTTACGGGCCTTTTCTGACCGCTGCCGAGCAATGTAATCCTGCATCGTTCGAGCCGGATCACGGAACTCGCGGTTGGCCGAAGGTGCTTGACTGGGCACCTCCTGTGCAAACGCCTCGCCAGCCGCCAGGACCAATGCAACGACCACGAGCATCACAAGATTGAATCCGCCACCTTTTGATAAAAACGATCTACACATTAAGACTTTTGCGGTGTCACGAGAACTAAGGCTAATTCGAGGGTCTAGGCTCATCAGGCGAAACGCCGGTAACTGCTTCGACAAGTTTTATCAAAAATTCCTCCTCTGCCTGTCCGGAACTTTGGACCGTGGTCCATTCCGTTAACAATCCGGCCGCTGCAAGTCCCTCGACCCGCGCGTTCACAGTGACATTGTTCTGAATGCCGTCGATCGATTGGACCTCGATGGTCAACGTATAGCGTCCGCGTGACCATGCGTTATTGCCAAATTCGATAACGCCATAGCGACGAAGTTCGTTCTGAGCGATCACGGTGCCCCGAGCAAAGATGAACGGATGCGTGATCACGATCCCATCAGTCAACCTGGACGATGCCTCATCGACCTGCATCTTGTTGTCTCTTAATACGCTGACAATGGTCTCGAGCAAGACATCTCTGCGGGAATTGAGGCGATATGGATTTGCCAAACGTTCGCGAACACGAGTCTTGTCTTTTCCCCAATCGATCGAGCGCGATACATCGGTGCTTCGAGAAGTTGTCTTCGAAGTATCATCTTTGATCTTCTGCGTCTGGGTATCAACGCCCTTCTGGCCGTACAAACTCGTCGCCAGCAAGATACCTGCGAAAATGATCGAAATTCGTTTCATATGCAAATCTTGACCGCAGCGGCCAACGAGGCTTTACCAATACAACTATATCGCAACCAGCGGCTTACGGAAAGATATGATGTTACTCCCAACGGTGGGGTTGTCGCTCCGAACTACTTTTTCCGAGACTCTTCCGCCTGCTGGAGTTCCAGCAGCAAAAGGTGTTTCAAAAAAGCGTGATGAGCAGCAAATCGAGATATTGTGTACCCTGGCAATCCATCGAGAAAGCCGAGCTTAAAGAAGAAGGTTCTCACGAACGCTAGGGGCCCGGCCATCAAAACCGGCCAGAATGATGTGCGTTTTCCCTCGGCAAACATCTGGCGGGCGGCCAGCGGTGCGTAGCGTTCGCCGATCATCCTGTGATGGTGAGAGGCATCCAGTACACTGAAATGGAGCAGGTCCGAGCGTAGTTTCCCGATCTTTGCCCCGTCAACCATTTCAACGGACTCATGTATCAAACGGGAATTCCACCTTCCTTTTCGCCGATCAAACAGCCGCAACTGTCGGTCCGGATACCAGCCGCAATGCCTGATCCGGCGGCCCATGTAGATAGACAGTCGCGGCATCAGATACCCGTCTGAATCGGGTGCGGCATGAAATAGTGTTTGTATCTCGGCTCTTAGCTCCGGCGTCACTTCCTCATCTGCGTCAAGACTCAATACCCAGTCATGGGTGGCAATCTCTGTCGCAAACTGCTTCTGGGCCGAAAAGCCTTTCCACGCGCGAACGTGGACCTTAGCGCCGAATGAGGCTGCGATCTCTCTCGTCCGGTCAGTGCTTTCGGCATCAACCACAACGATCTCATCTGCCCATTCCACGCTTTTAAGGGCACGCTCGATATTGGTTTCTTCGTTCTTTGCGATGATAACGACCGAGATATTCACGCATCCGATTGTCGCAAACAGTGGCAAAAACAAAAAGCGGCGGCGCAGTGGGTGAAACCCTTAATGCGCCGCCAATGTGGAGCTGAAAAACTTGATTACTGGTCGTCCACCGGAGTTTCGACGACAATATTGTTTCTTTCGAATGTGGTCGAAGTAACTCGCTGAAGATCCGCGATGGCCTTGTTGTAATCTGTTTCGGCTCGTATTTCGGCATTCCGTGCCGAGGCGAGAGCGTTCTCGCGTTGGAACAAGAGAAACGTGGTGGAACGACCGGCATCGTAGAGTTGCTTTTCACCTTCGAGCTGGATCTCTGCATTCTCACGGGCCCGACGCGAGGTCATAACACGCTGCCGTGCAGTTTCGACCGCCTGGACCGCATTTCTTACTTCTGCAATTACGACCTGTTCCTGAGCTCTTATTTGCGTATCGATCTGATTTTGGACTATCCGCGACCCCGCAAGATTTGCTTTCGCTGTCTTGCTCCGAAACGGAAACGAGATTGTCACACCGATCGAGAAGTTTGGAGCATCCGATCTGAATGTATTAGCCAACGATCGGCCAAAACCGCCAACAAAGTAGGAAGGTGAGCCGGGGATCGTCACGTTCGGCACAACGATAGTGTCATTTGGGCCGGTATGGAACCGGCGGATCTGCGAAAGCAAGAATGCAGACGCGTTCGTACTTATCGAGGCGGGGTCGGAACCTATCAAAGGCACCGTGAACGGATCGGTCGTCACCGACCCCCGTGACAAACCTGCGAAAGTCAAGGTGGTGTTGAGATCGATCTGCGGCTTCGCCTGATTCCGGAAATAGTCGATATCGATCGCATTGATATCCCTGGCAAGTTTCAATCTCCGCAATTCGAACCTGTTGTCCATTGCGTCTTTGACGGCGGCGTCCATGTTGACCGTGTCCAAGCTCACCGCAGGAATATCAACGGGAACGAAGGTTTGCGACCATTCGGCTGACGTCACGTCTTTCAGAAGAAGCTGCTTTAGGAAGTTTTCCGTTATCGATACCTGCTGGGTCGCGATCAACAGGTCGCTCTCTCGATTCGCTAGCTCGGTGGCGACCTCAGCACGGGCCAACGGAGCAGCCGCGCCGGCTGCGATCCTTGCCTCGACCTGTCTCAGATTTTCCTGCGATAGACTTAGATTCGCTAATCGGTTCTGTTGATCTCTCAAAGAAAACACAAGGTCCCAATAGGTGCGCTGGACATTTGCGATAACCTCGATCGTCTGCCTTCTAAAATCCGCATCCGACTGCTGAAGCTGACGTCGTGCGATCCGCAGATTGCGGCGAGTATTGTCAATTGAAAAATTTCGCAGCAGCGGCTGAGTATATCTCACGCCATAGCTCGACGAATAGATCGCGGCCGTCCCGCCTGTGTTCAGCGAGCCTGAAGTTACCTGGGCTTGCGCAAACGCGTTCTCGGTCCTCGTGTTATTGAAGAATACCTGATAATTGCCGCCGCCCGGCCGGATGAAGTTGGTTACATTCGAGTTGAGACTGAAGTCGTGAGTTGCTGAAGACCCGGTGGTGCTATTTCTCGTGAATGTCGGGGTTACATTGAACGACGGTTCGTAGAATCCGAGCAGAGACCGGATCTGCGTTTCCTGAATACGGACGTCGTCGCGGGCAATCTCGATATTATTGTTGTTGTTTAGCGCTCGTCTTATCGCATCGTCCAAGGTCAGTGGTATCGTCGCAGCCGCTTGCACTCCGACCCTGGTCACCAAGATCCCGTTTCCGGACTTGTTCTCGGGTCTTTCTGACGTTGCGACCGATCGCGACAAAGGTTCATACGAAACCCGAGTGCCGGAGTCAGGCTGTGCGGCCCCTGAGAACGACATTAACATTAGGAATCCGATGACCCCGAAAAATTGCCGTTTCAGGTATCGACTGTTTCTGGACATTTTGTGGATCACTCCGATTTTAGAAAGCAATTTGAAAGTACCGTCGAACGCTCAAACGGGTAGTACGTCTTCAAAACTCCCTTTGTTTCAACAAAAAAAGGCCGCGCCGTGCTTCCAGGGATGCGGCACTTGCCGAACGTTCCCGAATTGATGTTGCCTAGGTTTTAGGCTATCGTTGTCGTTCAATAGGTTATCAATTTAGTTCACGGAGAGTTTAACAGAATGGCTATTAAAGTCGGAATTAATGGGTTTGGACGCATTGGAAGAAATGTGCTTCGTTCTTGTTTGGGAAGCAAAGACATCGATTTTGTCGCCGTCAACGACCTGACGGACACAAAAACGCTCGCTCACCTATTGAAATACGATTCCGTGATGGGGAATCTCGAAAACGCCATCACAGCCGATGGCGACACGATCACAGTTGACGGCGATTCGTTCAAGGTGTTTTCCGAGAAAGACCCCGCGCTGATAGATTGGGACTCGGTCGGGGCTGAGGTCGTTATCGAAGCCACTGGTCGATTTACAAAGGCTGAGGATGCGAAAAAGCATTTGCGCGGCTCGGTCAAGAAGGTGATCATCTCGGCACCTGCGAAAGGGGAGGATGTGACCATCGTTCTTGGTGTGAACGAAAATATGTACGATCCGGCGAATCACCATATCATCTCGAATGCCTCTTGTACGACAAATTGCCTGGCACCCGTCGCAAAGGTCGTCCACGAGAAATTCGGCATCACGAATGCTCTAATGAACACGATCCACAGTTATACGAACGACCAGCAGCTTCTAGACCTTCCCCACAAGGACCTTCGCCGCGCCCGTGCTGCCGCACTCTCGATGATCCCGACCTCGACCGGAGCGGCTAAGGCTGTTGCCCTTGTCATTCCCGAACTAAAGGGAAAGTTTGACGGCATTTCGGTCCGCGTCCCCACGCCTAACGTTTCGCTGGTCGACGTTGTAATGAACGTAGAAAAAGAGACATCGACAGAAGAAGTAAATCTGGTACTGAAAAATGCAGCAAACGAAGAGCTGAAGGGAATTCTAGCCTTTTCAGAGGAGCCACTGGTGTCGATCGATTTTCGAGGGAACCCGAATTCCTCTATTGTCGATGCCGAGAACACCAAAGTGATCGGCGGTACAGCGATCAAAGTGTTGGCTTGGTACGATAATGAGTGGGGCTATTCGTGCCGCGTCCGCGACTTGGTCCGTTTCATTGCGGAACGAGGCATATAACCGTATCTTAGGCCATCGGCGGCAATAGAAATACAGACCTAGGCTGAACGTCACAAGGATGGATAGTATGAAAAATTCATTGAACCTCGCCCTTATCTTTCTGTTGCTTGTGGTGCTGGGCTGTTCATGCCAGCGTTTACAGGAACTTACGGCCGAAAAAGACTCGCCGCCGGCATCGAGCCCCAGCACATCTAACACGACCTCCGTCCCTGAACGAACGCCTGGTGCGACCTCGACCTCGGGTTTGACGATGGCCAAGTATAACCAGTTGAAGATAGACATGGACAAACGGGAGGTTGAGAAAATATTGGGCGGACCCGGCGAAGAGATCAGCACCACATCGGGAGGCGGCTCTACATTCTCTGTCTATAAGTGGTCTGGCGAGAATTTCACTTCGATCATTATTTCGTTTCGCAACGACAAGATCATGACCAAATCGCAGGTCGGGCTGAAATAACAGCATCGCGTTCGCTCGAAAAAGAAAGCGCGGCAAGTTAACTCTTGCCGCTTTTTTTTGTCGTGAGTTTGAGAACGGGCAAAAGACCTTAAACATACGCCCGGACGAAAGGTTTTCGGTCCGTGTAATTCAAACGGACGCGGGCAATTCACGTCTTCATTCTTATTCCGATATACTATGACTTACCAAAAGACTTTTTCGAGGTCGGAGAGACGAGGATGAAGAAAAAGACGATCAAAGACGTAGAGATCGAGGGCAAGCGTGTGTTCGTTCGTGTGGACTTCAACGTGCCTATCAGGAATGGCGTGATCGAGGACGACACGAGAATTCTCGGGGCCCTGCCAACAATCGAATATTTGACTCAACGAGGAGCAAGGGTCATTTTGGCTTCGCATCTCGGACGGCCGCTCAAGGATAAGAAAAAGGCTGAGGAAAAAGGCACCCCGTTTGACCCGGCGAAATATTCGTTAAGGCCGGTTTGCGAATATCTGAGAACGGTGCCGCAATTGCAGCAAGTTTCTGGTAACTCGAACCGGCCCGCGACAGTCGGCGAAGACGGCATTGCCGTAGGAAAAGCTGAGATAAGAAATGACCGCGTTTTCTTTGCCGAGGATTGCATTGGCCCCGAAGTGGTTGAACGTGCCGATGCGCTGCAGCCGGGTGAGGTTCTGCTGCTTGAAAACTTGCGGCTTCACGCGGAGGAAGAAAAAAATGATGAGAATTTTGCCAGTCAGCTGGCCGAGTTATGTGACGTATTTGTAAATGACGCATTTGGGACGGCCCATCGCGCCCATGCCTCGACCGAGGGCATCACACACCACGTGGAAAACTGTGTGGCCGGGCTGCTTATGGAAAAAGAGCTCGAATTCCTCGGTAAAGCATTGGATAACCCCGAGAGGCCGTTTGTAGCCATCCTCGGCGGAGCGAAGGTGTCGGACAAGATCCCTGTCATTGAATCGCTGATCCAAAGGAAGGTCGATAAGCTCTTGATCGGCGGTGCTATGGCGTACACATTCTTCAAAGCGCAGGGCTTCACCGTTGGCAGATCACTCGTGGAGGACGAAATGATGCCAAAGGCTCTCGAGATCGAAAAGATGGCAAAGGCAGCGGGAGTAGAATTTCTGCTGCCGACCGACCATCAGGTCGTTGATTCTTATGATCCGATCAACTCACGAAAGGCAATACAGATCGAATTCACCAACGCAGGCCTCGTCGGCCTCGACATAGGGCCTGAGACCGCTTCTATTTTCTCAAACGCCCTCGGCGGGGCAAAGACCATCCTTTGGAACGGGCCGATGGGAATGTTCGAGGAAAAGCCGTTCGACGAAGGAACGCTTGCGATCGCAAGAGCTGTTGCCGACGCGACGGAAAAGGGGGCGATCTCCATCGTCGGCGGCGGCGATTCGGTCGCAGCCGTGAATCAAGCCGGCCTAGCCGATAAGATCTCTCACATCTCTACAGGTGGGGGCGCCACATTGGAATTTCTCGCCGGCGATGTTCTGCCCGGCGTCGCGGCCTTGGACGATAAGTGAACAGGGCAAAAGAAAGCTATTGTCAAGGAACGTGCCGTAACGAATCGAACCAATGAGAAAACCCGTAATTGCAGGAAACTGGAAAATGTTCAAACTGCTTGGAGAAGCAGTTGACACTGCCCTGAGCCTAAAGCCGCTGGTAGCCAATGTGACGCATTGCGACGTGGTGATCGCGCCGGTCTTCACAGCACTTAAGACGGTCGCGGACCGGCTTGAAGGCTCGAATATCTCGCTCGCGGGCCAAAACTGCGCCGTTCAAAACGAATTCGCGGCCCACACCGGAGAAGTGACGGCCCAAATGCTGAAGGACGTCGGATGTTCTCACGTGATCATCGGCCACTCCGAGCGGCGCCAGTTTTACGGCGACACCGATAATTCGGTGAATATGAAAGCAAGATCGGCGGTTGAAACCGGCCTCACGGCTATCGTTTGTGTTGGCGAACACCTTTCTGAAAGAGATGCAGGCAATGCGGAATCGGTAGTCCAAAACCAGATCGCGGGAAGTTTGAATGGATTGACAGTTTCCGATATGGAACGTATCATAATCGCTTACGAGCCTGTCTGGGCGATAGGTACGGGTAAAACCGCCTCGCCCGAACAGGCTCAAGAAATGCATGGGCATATCAGGAAACTTCTCGAAAATGCTCATGGCAAACAGGCTGGTGAATCGATCAGGATACTTTACGGTGGTTCGGTAAAGCCTGAGAACATTAGCACCCTGATGGCCCAACCCGATATCGACGGTGCCTTGGTAGGCGGGGCCAGCCTCGATGCAGAGGTTTTTGCGCGAATTGCCAAGTTTAACTAAGCCCGCTGACCTGGATCCGGCAATTAACAGTGATCCTCACGAAAGCAGCGTGGATTCATTGGAGAAATACCTTGCTTTACTTTTTGTACGGACTATTTTTTCTATCCTGCATAATGCTGGTGGCTACGGTGCTGCTTCAGCCCGGGAAAACTGATGCCGGAGCTCTATTTACAAGCAACGTCGCGAGCACCGCGTTCGCACCGAGGGGGACCGCCTCAGTTTTGGCAAAGTTCACCATCGGCGCCGCGATCGTCTTTATGCTGACCGCATTGATGATCTCCTTGCCGGCCCTAAGCGGTGATCGGTCAGTTCTTTCAGCCAATCCGGAAGAGACGATCGAAACAACTGAACCGGCACCGGCAGCCGCTCCACCGGAAGGCGAAGCGCCGGCGCAGACCATCGTAGAGCCAGGCAATGACCAGACCGTGACCTTCCCGGCCAATTCGGCGGCTAATACGTCATCAAATACGGGGCAGCCAGCCGCACCTTTGAATGCAAATACCAGGGCCGTGCCGTTGCAGGAAAATCCGCCATCGCAGTAAGTGGGGGCATCTTTGACATTCTAGCTGAGGTGGCGTAATTGGTAGCCGCGCACGTTTGAGGGGCGTGTGGAGAGATCCGTGCGGGTTCGAGTCCCGCCCTCAGCACCATTTGAAAAAGGCCGTCTGAAAGGACGGCTTTTTTGTCGCAGGTCAATGCCAATCTTCGTCAACTTTTCGCTGGAAGATGAACGTTACTTCGACGCGTTGGCTTTCGCCGGGCATTAACAAAGTCTGGGCACTGAAACAGAGGTTTCGGCAGCATCCAAAACGGAGCGGCAGCAAATGCCTCTCAGTGGCGATCACTCCTTGACGATCATCGTCCCGGTCCCTTCATCTGTGAACACCTCCGCGAGAAGGGAATTTCGGACGCTTCCGCCAATTACGTGTGCCGAGCCAACGCCTCGTCCCAGCAGCCCGATCAGGTTCTCAAGCTTGGGCACCATTCCGCCAGTGGCCTGTCCGTTCTCGATCATGTCACGAGCCTGTGCCGCAGTTAATCTTGAAAGCTTCGATGCTTCATCGGTTTCGTCAAGATAAATGCCATTTACATCGGAAAGAAGAACAAGCTTCTCGGCACGCAGTTCAGCCGCTATTTCTGAGGCTATGGTATCAGCATTTATGTTAAAGACCTTTCCCTCATCGTCGGCGCCCAGCGATGAGATGACCGGCAAGTAACCGTTGCTCAGCAGCAGGTCGATCAGTCGAACGTCAATATCCACCACGTCGCCGACATGTCCAAAATCGATCTGTTGTGTTGCACCGGTCTCTTTATCAACGACGACGTCCTTCGGCGGCCTTTTCACTGCATTAACGACCCCACCGTCAACGCCAGACAACCCGACGGCATGGACCCCGCGATGGCGAAGCGACGCAAGGATCTCGGTGTTTATCTTGCCCCGAAAGATCATCTTTGCAAGATCGAGGGTATCGTCGTCCGTCACCCGTCGTCCTCCGATCACTGTCTGGACCACTCCGAGCCTTTCGGCAAGTTCTGTTAGCTGCTTGCCGCCGCCATGCACAACGCACACCCGAATGCCAACCTGATGTAAGAGGGCCAATTCCTCCGCCAGGGACGCCAGATTCTCTTTGTCCTCTGTCACTTTGCCGGAGAATTTCACGACGAAGGTCTTTCCTTGGAACTTCTGGATATAGGGGAGCGATTCGCGAAGGAGATCAAGCGTCTCTATGTTCATTTGATAAGCTCCATCATGATCGCTTTTTGAACGTGCAGACGATTCTCAGCTTGGTCGATAACGATCGATCGAGAAGCATCTATCACGCTATCAGTCACGATCACGTTTCGCCGAACAGGCAAGCAGTGCATGAACACGGCATCATTTGTTCTTGCCATCTTTGCCTGGTCAACGATCCAATCCTTCCGCAGATGGGCCCGGTTCTGGATCTCTTCATCAGCACGCCCATAGAAGGCCTTGCTGCCCCAGCTCTTTGCGTACACTGCATCGACGTCCTCGAACGCCTCATCAACGTTTTCTAATACCTCGACACTTCCTCCGTTGGCACCTGCGTGAGCTTCAATTTGCACCATTAGTTCGTCATCGAGGTCGTAACCCGGCGGATGTGCTATCCGCAGATTGTGGCCGAACTGGGCCGCGGCTAGTGCAAAGCTGTTAGGTACTGCCATCGGCAGCGGCTTGGGGTGCCAGGCCCAGGTAAGGAGGACTTTCTTGGGTTCCGGGCCCAACTTTTCTCGGATCGTCATCATATCTGCCATAGCCTGACAGGGGTGGTGCATTGCGGACTCGAGATTAATAATCGGCTTACTCGCATATTTCGCAAAAGCGTTCAGTATCGGGTCGCTCCGCTCTGCCTCCCAATCTTGAAGGCCCGCAAATGTCCGGACGCCGATGGCAGACACGTACCTTTCGAGAACCCTGACGAATTCTTTCAAATGCTCTGTCTTGCCGCCATCCATCACGACACCGTCTCGATGTTCCAGCGTCCAGGACGTCCCGCCCGGTTCAAGGATGACAGGATTTCCGCCGAGTTCATAAATTCCAACCTGCATCGACGCACGCGTTCGAAGGCTGGGGTTAAAAAATACGAGCGCGACCGATCGTCCGGCAAGCGGCCTGGCATCGGCCTCGCGGGCTTTGAAGCTGAGAGCCGATCCGATCAGAGCTTCGAGGTCTCGGCTCGAAAGGTCGGAAGTTTTTAGAAAATGGTTCAAGTCAAAAGCACCTCAACAAATCTCTCCACTTCACCTATCGGAACGCACAGCGGCGGCAGCAGTCGCAACACGTTCGGATCGCTCGAAGCGCCGGTAATGATCTTTTCATCAAGCGATCTTTGATGAACATCGGCACACGGCCGTTCGAACTCGATCCCCAGCAAACAGCCCTTTCCCCTAACGCCGACCACGCCTTCGACCGAAGCAAGCGATCGTCGCAGGTAGCTTTCGACGGCCAAGGCGTTCCCCATCATTCCGTCGTCCTCGATCGCTTCGAGGGTCGCGGCAACGGCGGCCATCGCTATCATGCCGCCTCCAAACGTAGTCCCAAGATCGTTTATCTTTATACTCTTCGCGAGTTCTGAGGTAACCAGACAGGCTCCGACCGGCACACCGCTGCCTAACGATTTAGCAAGTGTAAGTATGTCAGGCACTACGCCGCCCGCGTTCTCGCTTCCCGAAAAGAACCAGCTCCCGGTCCTTCCGACACCGGTTTGCACCTCGTCGAAGATCAGCACGATACCGCGTTCGTTGCAAAGCTCACGAAGATCGATGAAGAACCCAGGTTCAGCCTCGATGATGCCGGCCATTGACTGGATCGGTTCGAGAATGATCGCGGCCGTATCATCATCAACGGCAGTGCGCACGCTTTCGATATCGCCAAATCTTGCGCATATGTGCCCAGGAACATTCGGCCTTCCGATTCTGCGGTACTTGCCTAGAAATGTAGCAGATATTGAATCGGCGGTTCGGCCGTGGAACCCACCCTCAAATGAAACTACGTTGGATCGCCCGGTACGCATCCGAGCCATACGCATCGCATTCTCATTGGCCTCGGTTCCGGAATTACAGAAAAAGACGCGCTCGGTGCCCGCCGGTGCCTTTGATAAAAGCGATTCTGCGGCGCGGGCCCTAATATCGGAATAGACCAGATTGGAATAAAACATCAGCTTTTCGGCCTGGTCTTTGATCGCCTTGACGACACGAGGATGTGAGTGGCCGGTAGCACAGACAGCGTGCCCGCCATACAGATCGAGATACCGTTCACCATCGCATGTCCACACAAAAGAGCCTTCGCCGCGTTCGACAGCGATCGGCATTTTTTTGTAGGTGTCCACCTGTAGAAGGTCTTCAGTTTTCTTGGTTGCGGCAAATTCCATTTCTTAAAGTCGATCTCAGAGTTGTTTGGGTAAATAAACTAGGGATTACTTCCCGGGAAGATCAGCCCAGTCGTTTCGTCGAGCCCGAACATAAGGTTCATATTCTGCACGGCTTGTCCTGCAGCTCCTTTTACGAGGTTGTCGATAGCAGCAAATATCGCTATCTGTTTTCCGTTTGAGTGCAACGCGATGTCGCAGAAATTAGTATTCTTCACCCAGTTAATGTCGGGCGACCCGTCCACCAGCCTGACGAAGATCGAATCGGAATAGTGACCATGATAAAGCTGAGAAAGTTCTTCATTGGTTATGTTTACCGTCGTTTCAAGATAGCAGGATGCGAATATCCCTCGAGACACGGGCAGGCTGTGCGTCATGAAAACGATCTCGTTCTCGAAAGGAGCAATGGTTTGAAGGTGCTGTCCGATCTCGGGTAAATGTTGATGCTGAAATGGTTTATATGCGTAAAACGAATTGCTACGCTGAGGGTGATGTGTGTTTGCACCCGGTTTGGCACCGGAACCCGAAGAGCCGGTCTTTGCATCAACGACGATGCGTCCTGAAAGCAAGCCGCTTTTCACGGCCGGGGCAAGTGCTAGGATCGTTGCCGTGGCGAAACAGCCCGGATTCGCGACAAGATCGGCAGGTCTTATCGCCTCGCGATTAGTCTCGGTCAGACCGTACACAAAGCGTTTCTGAATGTCTCCCGCGTGCTCCGATCTATAAAAGCGTTTGAAAACTTCCGCATCGTCGATACGAAAATCGCCAGAAAGGTCAATAGCCTTGACGCCGTCGGGAAGCTGCGGGACCAGTTCCAGGGCCTGCCCGTGGGGCAATGCGAAAAAGACTATATCTACGTCTGCAAGTGTCGAAAGGTCCGATAGTGAAGATGAAAAACTAAGGTCAGTGAGGCCAAGAAGATTCTTGTGTACCGCCGCTACCGGTTTTCCCGCATGCTCGTTCGCCGTAGCAAGACAGACGTCAACATTAGGGTGAAACAGAAGAATGCGTAGTAGCTCGCTCCCGCCGTAGCCGGAGCCTCCGAAAATTGCCGTCCTAATGTTGGGGCCAGCGTCCACGTTTTGAAAATTATTCATGAATTCAAACTCCTACGCATACACCGGCAATTTGGCATACAAGTTTGCGACGATCAGTTCAAAGAGTTTCCGACCGTCGCGTTTCGCATTTGCTGCCTGAACCCCAAAGTTTGCCCTAACGTAATCCTCACCCATTTGAGAATCCGTGACCGACCCGGCGATCAGATCTATCTCATGACCAAGCCGCCTAAGAACGGTCATACCGCCGACGACACCGACAAAGTCGGAAGCACAGAATACGAGTGTAGAGATGGCCGAACGTATTTCATCATCCGTCATAACGGATTCAACCGCATAACCGCCGAGGATGCCATCACCTAATTCGGCGACGATGAGATCAGGTGAGACCTTATTCAAATGGTTCAGAACTGTCTTGGCAACCGCTGGCAGTTTGCCGTGTTCGACCGTAGAAGGTATTCCGCAGTCCAGAAAACTCGCCGTTGCTATCGCGCCATGGTCCTGCATATTCAACGTGTCACGCAAGCATGCGATCCCAGACAACTTTGCACCCGCCACTCGCAAGCCCGCATTGGTTGCCTGGCGGATGATCTCCGTGGCAGCGACGGTCTTACCTGAGTTCATACATGTCCCGGCCACCAGCACGATCGGCGCCGACCTAACTAATTTCTCGGCAAGAGGCAGTGCATTGTCCGAAATATTCACTACTGCACCTTCTTCGTCGCATACGGTTCCAAGCACCTCGACCTCGATGGCATCATCAAAAGCGGAATGATGGCCAGTACAAATCCCAATAACGCCGCCCATGTTCAGCAAATGAAGACGGTCACCTGCACACACCGTATCGGGGATATCGCCCACAAAGCCCTTCAGTGCTCGTCGTTTTCCTAGTACACCCACGAGGATGTCGTTGCGATTGATCTTGGCGAGACGTCCGGTTGGAAGCTCTAGGCTTCCATATTCCACGCTCTCAGACAAAGCGCGAACGACAACCACATCACCCGACACTGCGAAATTGTGTCTTGGAGTAGTATTGGCTTCCTGAACGATTCCCAACGATGAGGCCGCTGATCCGATCTTATCTACTTTCACCCTCATAATAACTACCTACGTCTCGAAGATCTCCCAGATCTTTCTCATAACGATCCGCTGACTTTTACGATCGGGCACGGCAATGAATATTGTGTCGTCGCCGGCTATCGTTCCAACGATCTCGTCGATACGTTCTGAATCGATTCGGACCGCAGCAGCCGACGCGAGCCCGGGCGCGCACCTTACCACCAAGAGTGCATCGCCGGCAGTGTCGATGGCTTGGAGCCCGAGGTTTGCGGCCGCTTCGGAACGCTGGGGAAGCAAGTAAACGCCGTCAAATTTGATGATCCCAAGTTCCTCAAGGTCCCGCGATATACTGGCCTGTGTGACAGCGAAATTCATCTGCTTTAGCCTTGCGGCAACTTCCGCCTGACTCCGCAGCGGTTCGGTCGTGACGAGCCGCAGGATCGCTTCTTGTCGATGGGTCTTCTGCATTGATCCCCCTTCTGTATGCATAATACATGCATAACGAATGTATAGATGTATATTTTTGAGGTCAAGTTTGCTGTAGACTTTTTTGTTTCGTGGGCTGAGAACTAAACAAGGTACCCTGACAAACGGCGGTCGGCGCCCTAAGTCAAATGTTTCGAAATGTACGGGCTGTGAATAGGGAGACCAAAGCGTCCGTTAAGCCGAGGCGAAATCTGGAGAGGTTAAAAAGGAGCTTATCAAAAAATGCTTAACCGAATTCGAAGGTATTTTCGTGGATTTTGGCGGAAATCGTAGATCAATTTCGTCGTCTCACTGGAAAACTGGTTAACGTTCGCCGCAGTTTGGTTAATACTGTTGTAGAGGGTATCATCCGTGATCAATTTGCCGATAGTTCCTTTGCCGTCCTGAGCATCGGCCACCAGTTGTTCGATCCTGGTGGCGGTGGAGTTAAATCGGGCCAAAGTGTCTTTCGCTTCGTTGTAGAGTTGTTCGTCTTTCAGGAACTTGCCGGCCGAGCCTCGACCTGCCGACAGGTCTGCCGAGATCATCTTAAAGTCATCAGCGATATCATTTATTTTCGACGCAGACGTGCGAAGATCGGCAATCGCAGCGCGCGCCTCGTTATACAAGGCTTCGTCCGTGATGAACTTGCCCGCAGAACCCCGGCCGGCTCTGATGTCGGCGGCGATCACCTCTAGTTCTTTGACCGTTCGGTTCAGGCTATTGTAGAGCTCTGGATCGTTGATCAATTTTCCCGCCGTACCATCTCCTCTATTTACCTTATCCATCGTTGCCTGCATTTCACGGATCGTCGCATCCAGGTTTCTATAGAGCGATTCGTCATTTATGATCCTGCCGAGTGTACCTTCGCCCTGGTTTGCTTTTTGCAATATCTCGTTGGCAGGTATAGAGATCCGATTGATCTGTTCCAGAAGGTCATTGCCGGTTCTCGTCAGCTGATTTATTGAGATCGCAACCCTCGATTCAAGAACCGAATTTTCCTGAACCGGGGACCCCTTCGAGGTGCCCGGCGTAATGTTGATCGTCTTGTCGTTTGCGAGAAGGGAAGTGGCAATGAGCTGCGCCGTCGAATCCGATCTGATCGTTTCCGTTATCGGACGGCCATTCAGTGTTTGATCGATCGCCATGACGGCTTCCACCTTAAAATCCTCCTCATTGTCCGGAGGGAGGAGTTCAACGCGTTCGACCTTTCCGATGCGAACGCCAGCCAACTGTACCTCAGAACCGTCGCGAAGGCCGTCAGCCGCGGCAAATCGAGCTTTGAGCCTGAGCTTTTTCTCGAAAGGATTAAAATCACCAGTCGAGTTCATTATGAGGAACGCAAGAACGGCAAGGCCAAACAGCACAAATATACCGACCCGAACCTTACTAAATGTCAGCGATCTTTTTGTTTCGACCATAGATGCAGCGAATCACTTGCCGTGAATGAACCTTTGAATGAAGGGATCCGGGCTCGACTGAAGCCGTTCATCCGAACCGTTGAAAATGATCTTCCCATCCCGCAACATTATCACTTCCGTATTGATCAAACAAAGTTTTTGCCCTTCTTTCTCGAAGACGACCTGTCCGTCTTCGTCAACGACTGCATACTCCGACGAGAGATATTTGACGTTATTCATCTCGTGAGTGACAAATATCGAGGAGACATCCTGAACATCACGGAGCTTGATCGCAAGCTCGCAGATTGTCCTCGCCGTCGGAGGATCGAGTCCGGCTGTAGGCTCGTCAAACAATACGATCTGCGGGTCTCCGATCAGGGCACGAGCGATCCCTACTCTTCGCCTCATTCCGCCCGACAGCTCGATCGGCATTTTGTCGATGGCTTCCTCAAGATCGACGAATTGCAACATTCGCCTTACCTCTCGTTCGATCTCTTCCTCTTCTACGTACTGTTCCCGGAGCCGATACGCAATATTTTCGTAAACAGACAGCGAATCGAATAGGGCTCCTTCCTGAAAAACCATTCCGATCTTCTGACGAACCGGCATCATGTCCTGTTCGCTGTAGCCCGTAATCTCTTCGCCATCGATAAAGATCTGGCCCGCGTCGGGTTTTAGCAGGCCAAGGATCAATCGGATTATCGTCGATTTGCCCCCGCCGCTTCGCCCTAGGATCAGTTTGGTTTCTCCTCGTCGAACGGAAAAACTTATACCATCCAGCACCCTCTTTTCGTCAAATGCCAGGTGGACGTCGCGAAATTCTATTGCCGGCACGACCCGATCGGGTTCGTCCACGGGTAGTTCCAGATCGAACGTCTCGTTTTCAAGAACATCGGTCTGGATTCCTACTTTTTGTTCAGAAGAGTACATTTACACGCCTTTATCAGCTTAGATCGTTCCAACACCCAATATAGATTGGATGGCCTTTGAAAGGAAGAAATCGAAAATAATTACCCAGATCGAGGACAAAACGACGGCGTTGATCGTTGAAAGTCCCACGCCGACCGTACCGCCCGTTGTAGAAAGGCCCTTATGACAGGAAATTCCACCGATCACCATTCCGAAGAAAAAAGGCTTGATCAGGCCGCCGATCAGATCGGTTGACGTGATGCCATTGCGAACCGATTCGATGAAGACGTTTTGGTCCTGGGAATACAAATACGACGCCACGACACCGCCGCCCATGATCCCAAAGATATCTGCCGCTACTGTCAAAATAGGCAGCATGACGATCAAAGCGATCACTCGCGGCGTGACCAGTTTTTTAAGCGGATCGGTCCCTAAAGCCCTCATTGCATCTATCTGCTGTGATACCACCATCGATCCGAGCTCGGCAGATATCGCAGAGCCGATCCTTCCCGACACCATCAAGGCAGTCAGGACCGGGCCGAGTTCGCGGATCAACGAGACGGCAACCGAACGGCCGACCTCGCTTTGAACACCGTAATATTGAAACGTAGGAAACGTTTGGAGCACCAAAACGCCTCCCGTGAAAAAACCTGTCAGCAAAACAATTGGCAGGGAACCGACACCGATCAGGTCCATTTGCCGAACGAGTTCGTCGAGATAACGTCGGGGCCGGAACAATCCTGTCACGACGTTCCAGAGCAGCAAGCTGACCTCCTGGAGTTCGTAAAGGAATTTTGTGATCGGATTCATTCGCGGATCGGAAAGCAGATCGCCCAAAAGTCTGGTTTGAAAAAGGTTACAACGAAGAAGGTGATTCGACAAACCGGCGATATTTCGACCCCGACCTGCTCCGTAAGATAGACCGACAATATCATAGTGGAGATGCTAAATTGTCACATCGGTGCCGTGTGGCCGCAAAGCCCCTTGGCCCGACGTATCTTCACCGATCTTTCGGCATTCCGTTTTGAACCGCCGTCTAACGCGGGATCTAATGGGCCACTGAGGTTGAATGAAAAAAGCCGGCTCGAAAAAATGCCGGCCTGCTTCCTATTGAAGTCGTTTGGTCTCAGTTATTACGAGGTTGTCGATTTTGCGGCGGATTTCCGGCGGGTCGGGAGGGGCCCGGCAGAGGTTGGCGACGGTCTCGAAGGTTTTCCATCCTTTCTGCAAACCTTTGACGCAGTTCCCTGAACAAAACAAGCTGTTCCGGCGTCAAGATCTTCCTGACGGCGAATTCGTTCGCAAACTTCAGCTCTGCGATCTCAGCCTGGGCGGCCTGGTATTCGGCGAGCCGAGCTTTATAAGCGGTTTCGTCCACTCTATCCGAATAAATGACCTTGTTTAGTTCGCGATTTGCATCATCAAATCGTTTTCGCGCCGCTTGATTTTGCGGCTGGCTCTCGCGATTGAGCTGCCGTATGGCCTGGATCTGCTCCGGCGAAAGGCCCAGCTCACGAAAGAGGTTCGGCCTCTGTTCTGGGCCAGGGCCCTGTGGCGGTCTGACGATACCCGCGTCACGCGGTGGTCCTTGCGAGGGGGGGCCTTGTGCAAGACCCGCCGTTGCCATCGCCAGAAGGAAAGTGAGCAATAAAAAGAGTTTAGGGAAAGTATTGCCGTACATATCTTATATCTCCAACATCAATCTCGGGTGTCAACATCTGCAAGAAGGTCCGCTAGCCTGAGTGTAACGTCGTCGTCGTCATCAAAATCATTCAGGCGTAGCGTGATCGGCCGGGGCGACGAGTTTTCTACCCGATACGCCGTGGTATTCGATGTTGAACGCGCCTTTGTCGGACCTGTCGATCGAGCCGTGGAACTGCGAGGTTGAGGTCGAACGATCTTTTCAGCGTTGACAACGACCAACTCTGGATCTGTGAAAGTCTCGACTGCCTTCGGTTCAGATGCAACTTCCGGGATGGCCACCTCAGGCGAGCCGTAAACTTCGCGGGCCGAAGAAGCTGTCCGTTCAGCTAAGGAGTTCGTTGCCACTAAGACAGGCCCTTCGGACGATAGAAACCAGAGCCCTGTAACAATAGCAAGAATTGCCATGCCGCCAGCGGTTGCGAACTGTATGGGCGAAAAGATCGCCCTCAGAACATCGATCCACGATGTCACATGCGCCTTTCCATCGATAGGTACGACGATCGGCGGAGTTTGCAATTGCTCGAACTCGTCCCGCTTCCATTCGTAAACATCTAGGCGGGAAAACGAAATGCCCGCAAGTTCGGCCGTACACTCATCACAAATGGTGAGGTGGTCCTCAAATCTTTCGACCGCCCCAGTCGCCAATTCGCCATAAAGATATGACACGATCGTTTCGGGCTCGGCACAACCCTTAAAATTCTTGCCCCTGTCCTTTTCCATAGATCTTAACCTTCAAGCAATCTCGAGCGGCACTCGCTCGAGTTTCAATCTTAATTGCCGCAGCGCTGTGTACAGCCGGCTTTTCACCGTGCTAAGCGGAACTTCCAAGGTTTCCGAAATTTCCTGGAAGGTCATGTCCTCAAACTCCTTCATGACGACGACCTGCCTGAGATCAGACGGCAGCGAGGTTACGGCTTGTCGAACGAGAGTCAATCTCTCGTTCGCTTCCGAAAGACGTGTCGGCGAGTTCCGCTCAGGAGCGACAAAGTAGCGTTCTTCCTCGTTCTTTTCCTCGTCGATAAATTCTTCAGATCGCGTTTTCGCCCGTCGCTTTGTTGTCAGACACTGGTTTACGGCGATCCGATGAAGCCAGGACGAAACCTTTGCCTCGCCCCTAAAGCGAGAAAGATTGCGATAGGCTGCAATGAATGTCTCCTGAGCCGCATCACGAGCTTCGTCTTCGCGGCCGAGCATTCCGAAGCAAAGAGCGAAGATCTTTCGCTCCCATCGCCTAACGATCTCGCCGAACGCCTCCGGATCTTCTGAGACCGCAAGCCCGACTAGTTGTTCATCCTCCAAATTGACAAACATTTGATCGATCAATTGGACCCGACAAAAAAAGATCCCTTAATACCCCAACAGCAACAGTGAGATCGTCCGATTCACAACGTTTAGACGCTCAGATCGTTGAATTGGTTGAAGGAATCCCGAAAAACAAGGAGGAGCAGCCTGGAGCTTGGTGCTTGAGGGTGACCCTAACCGGTCTTCTACCTACTCTTTGTAGCCATACATGCTGCCCTCGTATGGTAGAGGACGTTCATTTTTATATGCGGTGAGAAACTCCAGGACAGCATCTGACGTTCCAATGAAAACCTGTTTGGCCCCTTTGAACACCGTGTGCGCTGGCGGGTGGCCGTCGATGACCCGTGTTTCGATCGTAAGCCCGAGTTCTTCCGCCCGGGAAATCATTTCTTTTTCGTTCATCATTTTTCCTGCGTTTGGAACTTCAAATTAGCAAAAATCGCCTGGCTTACCAAACCGTTGGTTCTTCGGCTGAAACATCTTGTTAAACTGGTTCCAACTAAGAAAATTGACCCGACGATGTTCTCATTGGTCAGTAAGCCCGTGCAAATAGCACTCGTTTGGCGGAATCAGCGCCCGAATAAACGCATTTTCCTGCCATTTCGTCCGATACAAGCGGAATACATCGTATGGTCGCCTTAGTCTCTTCCTTGATGGCGGCCTCTGTCTCGTCGGTCCCGTCCCAGTGCGCCAAAATGAACCCGCCATTTTCGATCTGAGCCTTGAATTCGTCCCAAGTTTCGACCGGGAACGTGTTTTCCTCTCGAAATCTCATTGCCCGATCGTAGATGCTATTTTGTATCTCATCCAAAAGTGATCGAATAGTAGTGACAAGCTCACTCGGATCGTCAAAATTAACCGGGCGGCTTTCTTTTGTCAGAGTGTCTCTTCTAGCTATTTCGACCGTCCCGTTCTCAATGTCGCGGCTCCCGATCGCCAGCCGGATCGGCACGCCTTTTAATTCATACTCAGCGAACTTCCATCCAGATCGCTGATTGTCGCTGTCGTCATACTTAACGGAGACACCTGCATCCTTCAGAGCTTTCAGGATCGGTTCCACTTTTTCTGAAATGGCTGAAAGGTCCTCGGCTGTTTTGTATATCGGAACTATAACAACCTGAATCGGTGCGAGTTTTGGCGGCAGGACGAGCCCGTTATCATCCGAGTGAGCCATTATCAGGGCCCCCATCAATCGGGTCGAAACGCCCCAGCTCGTTGCCCATGCATATTCAAGTTGATTTTCCTTATTAACGAACTTCACATCAAACGATCTTGCAAAGTTCTGTCCCAAGAAGTGCGACGTTCCTGCCTGAAGGGCTTTACCGTCCTGCATCAAAGCTTCTATGCAGAAAGTGTCTTCCGCACCGGCAAACCGTTCGCTGGGTGTTTTAATGCCCTGGACGACGGGCATTGCCATCCACGACTCAGCAAAATCAGCGTAGATACCGAGGATCTTATAAGTCTCTTCAACGGCTTCTTCTTTTGTCGCGTGAGCCGTGTGTCCTTCCTGCCAGAGAAACTCCGCCGTTCTCAAAAAAATTCGGGTCCGCATTTCCCATCGGACCACGTTCGCCCACTGGTTGATCAAAATGGGAAGATCACGCCACGACTGGATCCAATTCTTATAGGCACTCCAGATGACCGTTTCAGAGGTCGGCCGGATGATCAGCTCCTCTTCGAGCTTAGCGTTCGGATCGACGATAAGCCCTTTGCCGTCAGGGTTGGCCTTGAGCCGATAATGCGTCACGACGGCGCACTCTTTTGCAAATCCCTCGGCATGTTCCTCTTCCTTTTCCAAGAACGATCGCGGTACAAAAAGCGGGAAGTATGCGTTTTGATGCCCGGTGGCCTTGAACATGTCGTCAAGCGCCCGCTGCATCTTCTCCCAGATCGCAAATCCATATGGCTTGATCACCATACAACCGCGAACGGCAGAGTTTTCGGCGAGGTCAGCCCTTTTGACTATCTCGTTATACCAGTCGGAATAATTTTCGGAACGTTTCGGTAGTGCTTTGCCCATATCGTACAGTCGCTTAACGCGAAATCCACACCAGTGGATAAAACGAAGATATTAGAGCAATTCGGGGAAGGTGACAATTTTACAATTCGAAATCTTTCCAATACTCTTTCGATTTGTACCGTTCGAGATACCTAGATCTTTATGAGCGCTTTCAGGCTGGACTTTCAAGACACCGCGACTGCTTTCGCAGATAGAACCGACGCTGAATTGAAGGAAAAATACCGGATCTTCCGGCTGCTGAATTCTCCTTTTTTGAATGCCATCGGCACTGGCTCGGCAAAGCTTGCCTTCTCTCTGGGACTACCCGTAGAAGGCCTCATCAAGAACACTATCTTTGAGCAGTTTTGCGGCGGTGAGACCATCGAAGAATGCAACCCGACGATCGAACGCCTGCACCGCTCGGGCATCGGAACGATCCTCGACTATTCGATCGAAGGTAAATCTCTCGAGGCCGACTTTGATCGGACCAAGGACGAGATCATTCGGACAGTAGAGAGGGCAAAGGACGACCCGGCAATACCGTTCGCCGTCTTCAAAGTGACAGGTATCGCTCCGCTCGGAACGCTAGAGCGAATGAGCGCAAAGAAAAAGCTCGACGCAAAAAGCCAGTCAAAATGTGAACATCTGATGGCACGCGTGCTGGAGATCTGCGAATTTGCGTACTCGATACGACAACCGATCTTCATTGACGGCGAAGAAACCTGGATACAGGATGCCATTGACCGGCTCGCGACCGATATGATGGAGCGATTCAATTTGGAAACGCCCATCGTTTACAATACGGTCCAGCTTTATCGACACGATCGCCTCCAGTACCTTCGCGATGCGAGACGTGAGGCCAAAAGCGGCGGATATATTCTCGGGGTGAAACTCGTTCGCGGAGCCTACATGGAAAAAGAACGTGAACGGGCTGCCGCGATGGGATATGCATCGCCTATTCATCCAGATAAGGAATCTACGAACAGAGATTTCAATGCAGCGTTGGATTACTGCCTCGATCATCTGGATGAGATCTCGTTTGTCGCCGGCACTCACAATGAGAAGAGCACTCAGTATCTTGTTCAGGAGATGCACGCCCGTGGAATTCCTGCGAACCACAAGCATATTTACTTCTCGCAGCTTTATGGTATGGGCGACAACCTCTCTTACGTGCTCTCTAAGCACGGATATAATGTTTCTAAATACGTGCCCTATGGACCAGTGAAAGATACGGTGCCTTATCTTATAAGGCGTGCCGAGGAGAACACTTCTGCGGCCGGACAGGTAAGCCGGGAGCTTGAATCGATAAAGAGGGAACTCGAACGGCGAAGATCAGCGTAATCCCAGGAGAAGGCGGACCGAACGGTCCGTTATCTTTGGGTCGGCCCTGTTTCGCCACATCTCAAGTAGTTCGACCTCGGCAGAAACAATGGGAATATTCCTGAGCAGGCTCGCCTGGGTACTCAGAAATGCCCGGTCAGTCATAGCCGCATGCGGCACGGCTATCTCGATCATTTCTAATACATTCAGAGCCAATTCTGCCGAATCTACATCCTGATAAAATTCTCCATAGATCCGAACGTGCCAGATCGCTCCATACTGTTCAGAACTTTCGACGCCGAGTATCCTGAGCAGGCAGAATCCGCTTTCGATCTGAAAAACGAGCAGATCACCCGATTTAAATTCCCTGAGCATTAGGGATCAGACTAGCACACCTGACGCAGGTCATATAGAATCGCAGAACATCATGAAGGATACATCGGCATATTCGGCCTTTCTGGATGTTGCGATCAATGAAGCGAAGGCCGGACTTGGTGAAGGCGGCATACCCATCGGTGCAGCCCTGTTCCATCAGAACGGACAGCTGCTCGGCAAGGGCCGAAACAGGCGTGTTCAGGACGACGACCCCGCAATTCACGCAGAAACCGACGCGTTCCGCAATGCCGGTCGTATTCGAAGTTATCGTGAGACGATCATGGTGACCACGCTCGCCCCTTGTTGGTATTGCAGCGGGCTTATACGCCAGTTTGGTATCCCTGCCGTTGTGGTCGGTGAGACAGTTAACTTCTATGGCGGTATCGACTGGCTGCGCGGTCTTGATCTGCAAATCGTGGACATGAATTCGGACGAGTGCATAGCTATGTTGGCAGAATTTATAGAACGGTTCCCGGAGATCTGGGATGAGGATATAGGCAGGTAGATCGAAATGGCAGCAATTACGAGCGCGGAAGAAGCGCTTTCCGCGGTCAGGTCGAATAGCAGGGTGTTTATTCATGGAGTTGCCGCAGCTCCGCAAGCTCTGATTCGAGCGCTTGTTGCTCGAGCGGATGAACTCCGCGACGTTGAGATCGTTCATCTGCATACTGAGGGCGAGGCTCCCTACGCGGCCGCCGAATTCTCTTCAAGCTTCCGCGTGAATGCCTTTTTCGTCGGTGCGAACGTACGCGAGGCTGTTAACTCGGGACGCGCGGATTATATCCCCGTCTTCCTATCTGAGATCCCGGCTCTATTTCGCCACGGTATCTTGCCCCTCGATGTGGCTCTTGTTCACGTGTCGCCTCCGGATAAACACGGCTTTTGTTCTCTCGGGATCTCGGTTGATATTGCCAGGGCGGCCGTTGACTGTGCCGATCATGTCATCGCGCAGGTCAACCCGCAGATGCCACGCACGCACGGCGACGCACTTCTTCATATCGATTGCATCGATTCCATTGTGGAAGTTGATGACCAGATCCCTGAGGTTCCTGTCCCGGAACTGACCGATATCGATGGCGCGATCGGCAGGCATGTTGCTGACATGATCGACGACGGGGCCACGCTTCAGATGGGTATCGGGTCGATACCGAATGCAGTGCTCGCCTCGCTTTCCGGCCACAAGGATCTTGGAATACATACGGAAATGTTCTCCGACGGGGTCGTTGAACTTGCAGAAAAGGGGATAGTAACCGGTCGGATGAAGGCCAAACACCCGGGAAAGATCGTGGCAGGCTTCGTTATGGGGACAAGACGCCTTTATGATTTTGTTGACGATAATCCCCAGGTGTTGATGCTTGACATTGGTTATGTAAACGACACATCGGTCATTCGACGAAATCCAAAGGTGACGGCCATCAATAGCGCGATCGAGGTTGACCTTACCGGACAGGTTTGCGCTGACTCGATCGGGACCCGGCAGTATTCAGGCGTCGGCGGGCAAATGGATTTTATTCGAGGAGCCTCCCTTTCACCAGGCGGAAAACCGATCATAGCACTTCCGTCGACCACGAGACGCGGTGAAAGTAAGATCGTGGATAATCTTCGATCCGGAGCCGGAGTCGTGACTACCAGGGCGAATGTTCACTTTGTAGTCACCGAGTTTGGTGTGGCCAACCTCTATGGCAGAAATCTTCGCCAACGAGCCGCAGAGCTTATCCGGATAGCTCATCCCGATCACCGCGAAAAGTTGGAACGAACCGCCTACGAACGCTTTGGCCGAGCGTAAATGGAGGTTGGCGGGTCAATATGGTAACCTGTGGTTTTGGCCAGAACGGCCTAAATTTTGCTTACTCAAATTGAGGAGTTTATGTCAGAAAAAAACGAGGCCGTGATCATTAGTGCTGCCAGAACCCCGACAGGCAAATTTCAAGGAGCCCTCAAAGGCTTTTCAGCACCAGAACTAGGTGCGATCGCAATAAAAGAAGCGGTCAAACGCGCTGGAATCGAACCAGGGGCGATAGACGAGGTAATTATGGGATGCGTGGTCCAGGCCGGGATCGGCCAGGCTCCCGCCCGTCAGGCTGCGATAAAGGCCGGGCTTCCTCCTGAAGTTTCTGCTTTGACCGTCAATATGGTGTGCGGTTCCGGGCTCCGGGCTGTGGCTCTTGCTTCGCAGGCTGTCCAGCTAGGGGATTCCGACTTTGTAGTTGCCGGCGGGATGGAATCAATGTCAAACATTCCCTATGCTCTCCAAACGGCTCGAGAAGGCTTCAGGATGGGTAACCAGACCGCGACCGACTTGATGATCCACGACGGACTCTGGTGCCCGTTCGAGAACTGGCACATGGGTAATACAGGTGAGGTAGTAGCCGAAAAATACGAGATCACACGAGAGGAGCAGGACGAGTTCGCATTCGGATCTCATCGAAAAGCGACAGAGGCACAGAATGCCGGTCGATTCGCTGAAGAGATCGTGTCGATCGAGATCCCGCAGAAAAAAGGCGATCCAATAATTTTCGACCAAGATGAACCCATCCGGCCCGATACGACGGTCGAAGGCTTAGGTAAGTTAAAGCCGGCATTTAAGAAAGACAATGGCACGGTGACGGCTGGAAATGCTCCCGGAGTTAATGACGGGGCATCGGCGCTAGTCGTGACAACAGCTTCAAAAGCAAGAGAGCTAGGCGTTGACCCGCTGGGACGCGTCGTCGCCTCTGCGACCTCGGGCATTGAGCCGAAGCTTATAATGATGGCTCCGGTGCAGGGCGTACTCAACGTTTTGAAAAAGGCTGGATGGGAGATGGGAGAAGTCGACCTTTTCGAGCTGAACGAAGCATTTTCTGTCCAGGCCCTGGGTGTGATGATGGAGCTCGGCCTCGAAAAGGAGAAAGTTAACGTAAACGGCGGTGCCGTCGCCCTCGGCCACGCGATCGGAAACTCAGGCGGCCGGATCTTGACAACGCTCCTTTATGAAATGAAGCGACGCGACGCCAAAAAGGGTATTGCGGCCCTTTGTCTTGGCGGCGGAAACTCTGTCGCAATGGCCGTAGAGCGAGATTAGCCGGGGCCGGAAGCGGCACTGCGACGGGCTAGGCCGTCTTATTATAAAAAACAGTTGATCGCTGATGGCTGAAAGCTGTCAGCTTCAATAAGCATTTATGTCCGAAACAATTGGCGTAATCGGGGCCGGAACCATGGGGAACGGCATTGCTCAGACCGCGGCCGCGTCTGGGTACGGACTTGTGATGTGTGACGTGAGCAGGGAATTCGTCGAACGTGGGCTTTCGAACATCTCTAAGAGCCTCGACCGTTTCGTTAAGAAAGAGACGATCACAGAGGAACAGAAGGGCGAAATTCTGGGCCGGATCAAGACCACGACCGAGTTGGACGACCTGAAAGACTGCTCCCTGATCGTCGAAGCAGCGACGGAGAATTTCGAGATCAAGAAGCAGATCTTCGAAAAACTCGACCTTATAACCGCTGCCGAAACAATACTTTCGTCAAATACTTCGTCGATATCGATCACCAAGATCGCGGCGGTCACAAAGCGTCCCGATAAGGTCATCGGGATGCATTTCTTTAACCCAGTCCCACTTATGAAACTGGTTGAGGTTATCCGCGGAATTGCAACATCCGATGAGACTTACGCCCGTGTAAAAGAGATCTCGGAAAAATTGGGCAAGGTTCCGGTGGAATGCAGTGACTATCCAGGTTTTGTCTCGAACCGCGTGTTGATGCCCATGATAAACGAGGCTATCTTTGCCCTCCACGAAGGCGTCGCAAGCAAGGAAGCGATCGACGAGATCATGAAGCTTGGCATGAATCATCCGATGGGGCCGCTCACGCTTGCAGACTTTATTGGATTAGATGTTTGCCTCGCAATACTTAATGTATTACATGAAGGCCTGGGTGATCCAAAGTACCGCCCATCTCCGTTGCTAAAGAAATATGTGGACGCAGGATGGCTAGGCCGCAAAACTGGAAAAGGTTTCTATGAATATCAATAGCAAGCCATTCCGGATCGTCTTAATATAGTTTCGTCATATTAAATCCGCGTCGCCGCAAAAGATTGACCGCTTGGAGCTCTTGACGTTTTTTCTGTTTTGTCTCCAGCCTGCCTGCTCCCTTCGCTAGCCGCACGCCCCAGCCATCGAGATTTGCCGTTTTGATCGGTATCTCGATATAGCCGTTTTTCGATGCTCGCTTCCCAATGAGCTTGGAAAGCTGGCGGGTCGAACGGGTCCTTGTGTAATGTTCTAGGACACTCTGAGTCCGTCGACTAGTTGGAAGCCTGCCTCGTTGGAAAACATCTTCCTGAATGGTGCAGCCTAAAATCCTATTACTAAATGGGTTGAGACCTCGGATCTCATTGCCGGCAAATGGTAGTGGCAAGAGATTTGCATCCGTTCATCTTGAGTAAATTTTGTTGCATCGTTGTATTACTGTGGTTCGATCCTTTGTTTGATATTCAAGCATCCGCAGGCCGTTACTCGATGTAACTCATATGAACAAAGCAAGGAGGTTCTGATGAAGTTTTTTTCTTTTTTACTGATCGCAATTTTAACCGTCGTTCCTGCGTTCGCACAGGCTGACAGGTCTATCCCGGTTGATGACCCTGCTGAAAACGTCGAGACGGCAAATAATCGAGCCGGCAGCGCCGCGCGCGTTTTTGATGAACTGATGAGCAAGCCTGATAGTGCTGTACCGCAAGCGCTGTTGGACAAAGCAGAGGCGGTGATCATCATTCCGGGGGCCATCAGGGCTGCATTCGGCATCGGTGGACGCGGCGGCCGCGGGATCGTGACGCGCAGAACTACGAACGGTTGGAGCGAGCCGGTTTTTGTAAAGATCGGCGGTGGGTCGTTCGGTGCACAGATCGGTGTCACGCAGACCGACTATGTGTTTCTGGTCATGAATCAGTCCGGTCTTAAGGGCCTTATGGACGACGGCTTCGAACTCGGCGGCGACATCGGAGCGACGGCTGGACCGGTCGGACGCGAGGCCAGCGCCTCTACAAATCTGACGCTGAATGCTGAGATCCTCTCCTACTCGCGGTCGCGCGGATTATTCGCGGGTGTGGCATTACGAGGCATAAGGATCTACGCCGACGACAGTTTGAACCAAAAAGTGTATAACCGAACCGGTAAGGAGATCCTTGAAAGAGAGGCAGGCTTGCCGATGGCTGACATTCCGGAATCGCTGCGGATCGTCCCCGAGACGGTCAGCAGGCATTCGAGCCGGATCGAAACTGCCGCGAACTGAAGATATGGGGCTTCGGCCCCTTTTTTTTCGTGTATATGTTGCGGATGTGATTTGCATTTGTTTGAATTTAGGTGTTCGAAGAAGTTCGGGTCCTGTTTAGATCAATGCATAAAGACCTTCGCGGGTTCATCGATACCCTACGAAATGAGAATGAGATCGTCGAGGTCGCCGCAAACGTCGACCCGCACCTCGAGATCGCCGAAATACATCGAAGGGTGATCGACGGATCGGGAAAAGCCCTGCTGTTCACGAATGTGAAGGGTTCTAGATTTCCGGTCGCAACCAATCTCTTCGGCACCGTCCGGCGGATCGAGCTTGCGTTTGGCGCACGGCCGCTCGAATTCGTAAAGCGCGCTGTTGAAATGGCGGAGACGATACTGCCGCCAAAGTTAGGTAAGCTCTGGGGTTTTCGAGATATCGCCGCCGCAGGGCTAAAGCTTGGAACGAAAAAGGTGAGGCGGCCGTCAGTAGCCGAACACCGCCAAGGGGCAGTCGATCTTGAAGATCTTCCGCTGCTACAGCTCTGGCCTGATGATGGCGGACACTTCGTTACCCTTCCACTTGTTTATACAGAAAGCCCGGCAACCGGCAAACCCAATCTTGGGATGTATCGAATGCATCGATACGACACAACGTCCACCGGAATGCATTGGCAGATCGGCAAGGGAGGCGGGTTCCATTATTGGGAAGCCGAGCAAAGGAATGAACCTCTGCCCGTGACCGTATTTCTTGGGGGCCCGCCGGCGCTGATACTCTCCGCGATCGCTCCCCTGCCTGAAGATGTGCCCGAGCTGATCCTTGCTTCATTGCTCGCGGGCGAAAAGATCGGGATATCGCCGAATCCGCTTGGCGAAGCAGGCCATAGATTGATCGCCGAAGCCGAGTTTGCGATATGCGGCCATGTTCCTCCTCATGAACGGAGATCAGAAGGCCCGTTTGGCGATCATTACGGATATTATTCCCTTGCACATGATTATCCGGTCTTTCACGCGGACGCCGTTTTCCATCGAAAAGATGCGATCTATCCGGCAACTGTGGTCGGCAAGCCGCGACAGGAGGATTTTTTCATCGGAGACTACCTGCAGGAACTGCTTTCGCCTCTTTTTCCGCTGGTTATGCCCGCGGTACGGGATCTTTGGAGTTATGGCGAGACCGGTTTTCATTCGCTTGCGGCGGCCGTTGTGCGGGAAAGGTACGGACGAGAAGCATTGTCCGCCGGTTTTCGCATTTTAGGTGAAGGCCAGCTTGCTTTAACAAAGTTTCTGCTGCTTACCGACACGCCGCAGGACCTTCGCGACTTTCGTTCTCTGTTCGAACACGTTCTGGCTAGAGTCGACTGGCATCGCGATCTTTTCATTTTCAGCCAAACCGCGTTTGACACGCTCGACTATGCCAGCGGCAAGATAAATCACGGAAGCAAAGCGATCCTGATGGGTGTAGGCGAGGAGAAACATGAGCTTGCGAGAGAGTTTCGAAGCGATCTGCCGGTGGGCATACGGGCCGCCGAGGCATTCTGTGACGGCTGCCTCGTTGTGGAAGGTGATCCCTACGAAGCCGACAGGGAACTAGCCGCCCGCATTGCGGCCTCGGGGAAATTTGACGACTGGCAGGTCGTCGTCCTGCACGATGACGTCGAATTTGCACGGTCGGTGGATAAGTTCCTTTGGGCAACATGGACGCGATTCGATCCGGCTTCGGATATTCATGCAAGATCGGCGGCGATGCGGAATAATCACATCGGCTACGAACCGCCAATCGTAATAGATGCCCGAATGAAGCCGTGGTATCCGGACGAGGTTGAGGCCGACGCCCAAACCAAAGCCCTAGTCGATACCAGATGGGCCGAATATTTCCGGTGAGCCGCTGCTATCGTCACCGAAAATTTCGATCGACGGCGAAAGATAGGAACAGATCGGGGCAGGATCGCGTCATAGTTAGTATCTGATGAAGAAATGGCTTAAGCGAATAAGTAAAGTTGTCGGCGTTCTTGCCGTGCTGGCCGCGGTCTTTCTTTCATACGCATACTTTATCGAACCGCGTCAGTTCGTTGTTGTCGAGAAAACGATCCACGTCCCGAACTGGAGCGAAAAGCTCGACGGTTTCCGCGTGGTCGCGATCGCCGATCTCCACACCGGTTCAAATTATGCTCCGCCCGAGCGCATCCGCTACGTCGTGGAGCAGACTAACGCACAGAACGCGGATCTCATAGTTTTGCTCGGTGATTACGTCAGCGAGGCAAGGTGGGAACGCGGATTCCGGCAGAAACCTGAGGGCACGGACCGCACCGAGCTTCGCGTGCCGGTCGAAACTATCGCCGAAAGCCTGAAAGGACTGAAAGCAAAGTATGGGGCGTATGCGATCATCGGCAACCACGACTGGTATCACAACGAACAGAAGATCCATCGGATGTTCGAAGACATCGCCGGCCTCACGGTGCTTCAAAATGAGGTCATTGAGATCGACGTGAACGGAGAAAACGTTCGCCTCTGGGGCATTGAGGACCTTTATCGCAACCGACAAGTTCCGCCCGAACCGTTCAACGCACTTGCCGACAAGTCGAACGTGATCGCTATTACGCACAATCCCGATTCTTTGCTTTCGGCTCCCGAAGGTTTCTCGATAATGTTCAGCGGCCACACGCACGGCGGCCAGTTGAACTGGCCCATCTTTGGCCCGAAAGCCGTTTTCAACGATCCGCGGTTCATGTACGGCCACGCAGTGGTCGATGGCAAGCATGTTTACGTTACAAGCGGCGTCGGCACCAGCGTGATACCATTTCGTTTTCGCGTCCCGCCGGAGATCGCGGTCGTAACGCTTAGACCTTTGTGAAAATAGACCCCAGAGTTTGGAAACCAACGGCCGCGGCGTTCGTTTTGTTCACGCTCGGCATTGGATACGCGTATTTTATCGAGCCGACCCGTCTCGTCGTAAACCGCTCCGAGATAAAAGTGAAAGATTGGAACCCGGCGTTCGACGGATTTCGCGTCGCGCTCGTCTCGGACGTTCACGGCGGATCGAACAACGTTACGGCGGAGTACCTTCGTGGGCTCGTGTCGAAGATCAACGACGAGGATGTCGATGCCATCTTCCTGCTCGGTGATTATATCTCTCGCGATCAGACGGATCCGTCACGGCTGCGGATGCCTGCTGCCGGGGTTGTTGACGGTTTGAAGGGAATGAGGGCCAGATATGGTGTTTACGTCGTGCTTGGCAATCACGACGAAGCTTACGCTGCCAACGAGCTTCTAAAAGCCTTTTCGACGACGGGTTATAACGTACTGAACGGCCGTCTTGCCGAGATAAATATTGCGGGCGGGCAGAAACTTCGCATCTACGGCCTGCTCGATCACACGAACATCGGCATCTGGGCTAATTTTTCCGGCAATGCCAAGCGTGATCTTGCTCCGACCGACGGCACCGGCGACCTCATCGTCCTCCAGCACAGCCCTGACGTTGTCCCGGTGGTCACCGGCGACCTTCTGATCTCGCCCGATCTTAAGATAATGTTCGCCGGCCACACGCATGGTGGCCAGGTATGGCTTCCTATCATTGGCGCGCCGCTTGTTCCCTCGATGTTCGGGCAGAAATATGCCGCCGGTCACGTAAAAACAGCCGGCATCGACCTGTTTGTCACCACCGGCGTCGGAACAAGCATCCTTCCGTTCCGTTTCCTCGTCCCGCCCGAGATCGCGGTCGTGACGATCCGGTCGGAAAATAAATAGGATCTTTGCGAGTTATCCGTAATGCAGAGCAATTTGGGAAAGGATGTCATCAGCAGACCGTCCCGGCTGGCATTTTTCTGCCCACAACCGCCCTGGATGCAGCATGTCCCAGGGCGAACGCTGCTGTTTGTAGCGGCCGCTGCCCGGATCGTGATTCCCAAAGCCGTCGACGACGACATTCCATAACGGTCGAAACATCTCGATCAGCAAAGACTCTCCGAGCGGTATCCAAATATCGTCAACAATGAGGTAACGGCAGGCGAAATCCCTCGGTTCAAGTCCTGAAACTTCTCGGATCGACTTGGCATGTTCATTAAGGCGCTTGGAAAGTACACTTCCCGCAGGAATATCCAGCCCGAGGCCGCCGCGTCGAGCTCCTTCCGGGATCGCCTTGCCAACGTAAATCGGCTGTAGCCACTTTCCATCCGAATTTTTCTCACTTATCGGCTCGTATGCAGGAAAATCGCCGGAATAATAGATCGCGTACACTCCGGCACCGACAAAGCGTTCGGGCGGGAGTGGGACGATCGCCTTTTGCAGCAAAGCTTCCGCGACGCTAAGCCCAAGATTTGTCTTGCTAAGGGGGTTGAACGGCTCGATAATCTCCATCAGCAGAGTTAGTATTTTTCGCAATTGACGCTATTACGGCAGATTATCCAAAAACAGTGTCGTTTGCGGGCGTGGTGCGCGGTTTTCCACTTTGTGGACACCATCGGTCCCTTGCGGATCTTTATGATCAGATCGCAAACTGTGAAGCCTGCCTCTTCCGCCATCCGCATAAAGTCTGCGTGAGGCCATTTGGAGCGATGGTTGTTCACCATGTCAGTGATCTTTGCGAGCAAGATCCCTTCGGGTTTGAGGACTCGTTTCGCTTCTTTAAGAAAGTCCGGATAATAATAGCTCAGGTTCCAGTCCTGTTCTTTTCCGCATTCGATGGTTGCACCAAAATCAACGTCAAACCGTTTAACGCTCTTGTCGCGGCCTTGCGGGCCAACATGCGGCGGGTCGAAAACGACCGTGCCGAACTGCGACGATTCGACACCGACCATGTTTCGATTGTCGCAGAGTATCATCGGTTCATGCTGCGGGTCGATGTCCATCGAAACGACGCGGCGGGTCGAATTCTTCCAGAAACGTCCGGCGTTATAAGTGGAATCTAGGATCGGTTCCGGGTCGATGGTCGGATAAAACTCGAGCATCGCTTCGAGAAGTTCATTGTCGCCGCCTTCCCATACACTGCTCAACGGCTCGTAGCGGCGGGGGACGACCTGAAAATCGTCAAATAAAACATTTTCGTGGGATTGTTCGAGCATTTCAGAATGATAACTACATTTCTTTGATAACACCAATGACCGAAATGACCACGTTCCGTCGCGAGCGAGGCAAATCCCTTCTACCGCAGCATCGATCTCACTTTTTCCAGGCTGCCGTCGTTGGGAGCGGGCTTAATGCCGAGGATCTTGCACATCAATTCATAGACATGGATGTTCTCGAACGGTTCGGCGACGTGGCCCTTTCTGAATGCGGGGCCGTGGGCGACAAATATCGCCTGCATTTCCTGGTATTTGTTGTCGTAGCCGTGGGCGCCGCTGGGCCTGTCGGGGTCATCAAGGCCTCTTAGCCAGGGATCGTACCAGGCGCGGTTTGAAGTCAGCCATCCAAGGGCCGACGAACACACGATCGGAGCGACGCGCTTGCCGTCGTTATAGTTCAAACGGGCGGGGATCTCGCCCTTTTTCCAGCAGGTCGTGTTCTTGAGGGCCTTTATCTTGTCATATATCTCGTCGGTCTTGCCCGCTTTGGGGAATATCTGCACGATCTCGCTTGTCCAAATGATCCGCTCGGCAAGATCGAAGGAAAAATGGTCATCGAGGAACGTGACCTGCTTCGGATACGTGGCAGCCATGCCGTGGTCGGAGGTGATAATGATGTTTACCTTGTCCTCAAGCCCGCGTTTCTTGAGTCCCGCCGACAGGCGAGCGATATATTCGTCAACCTCGAGCACGGAATAGCGCGTTTCTTCCGCGTCCGGCCCGAATTCATGTCCCACGTCGTCCACATTGCTGAAATAAAGCGTGATCATCGTCGGGCGTTGGGCGGCGGGCAGGTCGAGCCAGCCCAACACCTTAACTACACGCATAATGTTCGGCACGCGGCCGTTATAGATGCGCCAAAATGTCGGCTGTTTTTCGTCGATCGGGGCCTCGGAGCCGACCCAGAAGTAGCTCGCCGCACGCTGTCCCTGTTTTTCCGCCGTCACCCAGATCGGTTCGCCGCCCCACCAACGCGGGTTCTGCACCTCTTCACGCCGCGACATGGAAAAGACGGTGCCGAAATCGTAAACATTGTTCTCGACCAGGCCGTGATTCTGCGGATAAAGGCCGGTGACAACGGTGTAATGGTTCGGAAAGGTCTTTGTCGGGAACGAGGGGATCATCCACTTTGCGCGGACGCCGTTTTTCGCGAGTGAACCGATCGCCGGCGGCTTGTATTTGTCCAGATAATCCCAACGAAAGCCGTCAAGCGAGATCAAAATGATCGTCGGTTTGATATCGGCGGGCGGTGTCGCGGCGAACGCGGGTTGCGTCGGCGAAAATGCGGCCAAAGCGATCGCGAATGCAAGACATCTCAAAGCAACAATGGTTTTCTGCATCGATCTTAGGGCGGATCCTAACGAATTCTGGTTGACTGCGACATGATTATATAGGCACCTCCCGCCGTTCCAAACAGTTCCGACGTGAAATCATCGTTGCGCACGGCTTGCCGGAACGCATTCCGACTGGCTATATATTTATGATGGCTGTTTATGTGGACAAGATCCGTGATTACGGCTGGCATCGCGGGCCGTCGTGTCATCTTATCGCCGATTCGGTCGAAGAGCTGATGGAATTCGCCGTTTCGATCGGCCTCAGGCCCGAGTGGTTCCAACCGAAGAGTTCGCCGCACTTCGATCTGACCGCCGTCGGCCGGGAAATTGCCGTTCGGCACGGCGCGATCGAGATAGATCAGCGTGAGTTGGTGATAAAGCTGCGTGAATTTCGCGCAAGAGCGGTACAATTAAGCGTCGAGACACTGATCGCGGAGGGCTGGACAGGATCATGATCAAATTTCCCGTCATTTTTGCGTCGATCGCCGTAATGTTGGCCGCCTCGGCGTGCGATGTGCAGAGCGGCATCACGCGGAACAGCGTTGAGAAGCATAAACAGTCGCCGACGCCCGCCGCGGCGCGCACTCCCGAGCCGCCCATCGATCCCGCCGACGTCGTGACGGTCGATGTCGCCGTTCCAGGGCCGAACATCAACATCAACAAACCCGAAGCGCGGAAGAAATTCAACTGCGCGAAGTTCAATCGCGTAATCGTCAACGCCGATGGGAAGGATATCGCGGTCGATGGCGCCTGTCAGCAGATAATGATAAACGGCGACAACAACAAAGTGGCCGCCGTCGCCGTCGCCGAGATCGTTTTCAACGGTTCCGGCAACACCGTCGAGCACACAAAGTACGTAAACGGCAAACGCCCCATCATCGCCGACAACACGCGCAGCAATACCGTGACGAAAACCGCCTCCCCCTAAGTCGTGAAGCTGAAACCCGGCCGCCAGGACGGGCATGGCATCGAACGTGAACCATCTGAGGCCGTTCGCCGGGCACCAACTTCAGACGGAGAGGGGTTAGTACTCGATCAAACGCCTGCGTCCGCAGTTCTAAAACCGGTTATCACGGAATAATGGCCAGGGTGTGGATATTTGAGGGCAGCGAGGTGGCGGTGTTGTCTATGGCCATCGCTACGCGGACGTTTATTAATTCCGCTTTGCCCGGTTCGAGCGGCGGGACGGCCACTTTCGCGGGCGAGCTGGTGAAAAACATGCTGTTTTCCCAATCGGTCGCCGCATCGCGTTTGTAATAGACGCGAAAGCCGGCAAAAGATCGTTTCGCGACCTGCACGGTGAAAGAATATGGGTCGGCGGACGCCTCGATCTTTGGTGTCGGCATAAAAAGATAGGGGTTGGCGATGCGGCGAGCGACGGGGATGATCCCAAGTTGTGCTCCGGCGACCGAATCATAGAAGGGTGAGACGCGAATGCGCCGAACGATCTTTTCGAGACGCTCGAAAATTCCGTCGCTGACCATTGTAGGCGGCGTCGGAAGCACGGCCAGCGGGAACTGCGGCACACTTCCGCTCTGTCTGCCGAGCGTTACGCTGCGATCGAACGCACGGGCGGCCGCCATCTGGGCCTCGAGCGAGACGATCGCCTGCACGGAGTATTGAATGACGGCGTTGTCCGCCGCAACCGAGTCGATCTCTGCCTGAGAAAAGCCGAGCGACGGGCCAAGTTCGGTAAAGATGGCTGAAAAATTCGCAAACCAAGCTGCGCGGTCGATGCGATCGGTCGGAAACCAACGCTGGTCGGGTCTCATTTGTTTGTTATCTCCTGAAAAGTGCGAGTTTGCGGGCGAAGATCGGGCGAATCCCGGCGAATTGGGCGGGTGAGGCGCCCAACGATGAGCATAACACCTTTTATCAGTGCATTGATACAAGAAATTTCGCCCCGCGTGCGCTGAAAGGCGGCCGTTTCTCGCCGCAAAGCGACCGGAATTTTTTGTATCAGCCGTGTGACAAAA
>DAOLDE010000012.1:97093-113884 GCA_035327545.1 Pyrinomonadaceae bacterium
TAAGTTGGCCGTTTCTCGCCGCAAAGCGACCGGAATTTTTTGTATCAGCCGTATGGCATGATATATCAGCCGCCTGATACAAAGTAAGTTGGCCGTTTTTCCACCGTAACCCGCCGTTTTTTCCTGTGATACCGCCGTTTCCGAAATGCCGGAGGCATTAAGGAAATTAGCCCCGGGTAAAACCCGGGGTTACCGGCATTAGAACCGGCGGCATGCCGCAAGGTATGCCGTCTCATACCGCCGATATCGAAAAACCGGCACACCTTTCGGCGTGCGAAACCCGGTTCCCGCCTGACCCGACGCTTTGCATCGGGTTAATATCCGATGCTCCTTCGGAGCAAACTCAGATTTGATCGAATTTATTCCGACAAACCCTCACCAAAGATATTTTTCGTCAAATTCCACACCAGCCAGTTTCAAAAGCTCGACATACTCGTCCTGTACGGTTCTGATCTGGTGATGTTTCTCTTGATCCAAAACGTAATGCCGAACGCGTTCGAGCTGCGGCGTCCCAACTGTAAAAGCGCCGTAACCGCTTTGCCAAGCAAACGGTATCTCGTTAAGCTCGACGTGGACCCATTTTGACGAAGCGACCTTAATATCTTTCACAATGTCAGCTAACCGGTGGGTCGCACGGAGGCCGATCAGCAAATGTATATGATCTGCGGTCCCGCCGATGGCGATCGGCACCGCTCCAGCAGTCCTTAAACACCCGCCGAGAAACTTATACAAGCGATCGCTCCATTCACTCCTTATCAGCGGCCTATTATTTTTTGTATGAAAGACCAAATGATAATGAAGGGCCAAATGCGTTTGCGGCATAGCATATTTTGTCCTGAACGCCGGGCGGGATGCTCCGTTTTTTACACGCATTGTAACTCGACACCTTTTATCGGACTAACATCCGCCGCCGTTTTAATCGTCGAGTCGCGTGTCTTTTAAAGGAGGTTCATCCGGTCGGCGAGATCATCGTCGCCTGCAGAAGAATATTTGACGTAATTCCGGACGGGCGGGAACTTTCCGGCTTCCCAGTCGAGCATTTTTTGCTTTGCTTCGTCGATTGTGTCCGTGATGAAGTTCCAATATATCGTAGTCGGCTCCGGGAGCGGCTCACCGCCGATCAGAATGAAGCGTGAAAAAGCGTCTGCGGCAAAACCAAAGGCGTCGCCGGCGGAAAGTTTCGCAAGATCGTGGCGTTTCAGATGGACGTCGCCTATCCTGACGCTCCCCTCGCAGAGATAAATGGCAAGTTCATGCGTCGGATCGACAGGGAATTCGTACGAGGCTCCCTCATTGGCAGAAATGTCGAGATAAACCAGCTGCTGAAAGGTCGGGATCGGCGAACTTTGATCATCACAGGATCCCGCAATGACCGAAATTTCGAACTCTTCACCGCTTATCTTTGGAAGATCGGCCTGGGCGAAGTGCTCGAACCCCGGTTCGACGGACCTTTTATCATGCGGCAGGCCTATCCAGCTCTGAACGCCGTGAACACGCGGCTGAAGCTCCGTCACCTGCTCGGCATGCGTGATCCCGCGACCCGCCGTCATCCAATTCACGGCACCGGGCCGGATCCGCTGATCGTTGTCTAGCGAATCAGTGTGCAATATCTCGCCGTCGAAAAGATAGGTGACCGTCTGAAGCCCGACGTGCGGATGCGGGGGCACGTCGAACAACTCCGGCGTGACATTTTCCTCGTCGAAATGATCGAGAAACACAAATCCGCCGACCCTTCTCAGCTCGCGCCGAGGCAACGCCCGGTGAACAACGAAATCTCCGGGAAGAAAAGACTTTGAAGCAGGCAGAATGAGATCGACGGTTCGCATTTCGAGTCGGTTCGCTACTCAACAATGATATCGTCGGGCTGGAGAATGACCATTTTACCGTCGCGTTCGACAGGTACGGGATTACCGGCCCGCTTGTGCATTAGCAAAGCCTCGCGAACGGCACGCTTGTAGGCGATATTTATCTCTTCCGAATATCGGACGAAGAGATCTTCCTTGCCTTCTACTTCCTTATCTCGTTCCATCGTTCGTGATCAAAGACGATTTCGCCCTCCGGCTCTGAGAATCTGACGATCTCCATAGGATCTGCAAGCGAAGCGTCGAATATTCTCCAGGCATTGGCTACGGGTAAGTATAACTCGAACAGGTTTTTCCTGCCTCGTTCGAATCGGCGGCGGATTGTCTCCTCGGGGATCGAATGACCGCCGAGCCGAACCCGCGCCTTGACGCGTTCAAGAGCGATCTCGACATCGCGAAGCCAGAGAAAAATCAAACTCACGCGATAATCGTCGGTTTTGAGCTCTTTCAGCCAGCCGGCATAGAAACGAGACGCCAAAGTCGTCTCAAAAGCGAAGCTCTTTCCTGCCGATGCGAGATCGTGAAGGCGTCCGAGCATCACGCGGCCCGCATCGAACGAGGCGTCTTCGGGAGCGAACGCCGATAATCCTTCGGCGATGGTATCGGCGTTTACGTACTCCGGAATTCCGAACGTATCGCGCAGCAACGCAGGAGCAAGTGTCGATTTACCCGCTCCGTTCGGTCCGGCGATGATGATCACATCAGGCATTCGACAATATTCTTAGGGCCGGAGGCGGTAAAGCATTCGCGGGAACGGAATTGTTTCGCGGACGTGCTCGATGCCGCACATCCACGCGACGGTGCGTTCGATGCCCATGCCGAAACCGGCGTGCGGGACGCTGCCATAGCGGCGAAGATCGAGATACCACTCGAAAGTTTCCTGATCGAGGCCGTGATGTTTGAGTTGTTCGACCAGATAGTCGAGACTTGCGGCGCGTTCGCCGCCGCCGATGATCTCGCCGTAGCCTTCGGGTGCAAGAAGATCGATGCCGAGGGCACATTCGGGGCGTTCTTTATCGATCTCGAAGTAGAAACCCTTGATCGCGGTCGGGAAGTGATGAACAAAGACGGGTTTGCCGAACTGATTGGAAAGATATGTCTCGTCCGGCGCACCGAAATCGCCGCCCCATTCGAAATTATTCTCAAGTTCGCCCTTCGCGTGGCCCTCCTGAAGCAGCTTCACGCATTCATCATAGTGCAGCCGCGGGAACGGTGACGAAATTGCCTCGAGTTTCGAGATGTCACGCTCGAGCGACTTAAGTTCTTCCTGCCGATCGGTCAAAACTCTCTCGACGATGGCGAGAATTAAACCTTCGCCAAGGTCCATCATGTCTTCGTAGCCGGCATAGGCGACCTCGGGCTCGACCATCCAGAACTCCGTCAGGTGGCGCCGGGTCTTTGACTTTTCCGCGCGGAAGGTTGGGCCGAATGCGTACGACTTTCCGAACGCAGCAGCGGTCGCTTCGTTGTAAAGCTGGCCGCTCTGTGTGAGATAGGCCTTGTTGTCGTCAAAATAATCGACCTCAAACAGCGTGGTCGTGCCTTCGCACGCGGCCGGCGTGAAGATCGGCGTGTCGGCGAGCGTGAATCCGTTGCTGTCGAAGTAATCGCGGACGGCTTTGATCACCGTGTGGCGAACTTTGAGCACCGCGTGCTGCTTTTTCGAACGGATCCACAGATGCCGGTGGTCCATCAGGAACTCTGTGCCGTGTTCCTTGGGCGTTATCGGGTAATCGTGGACGTTCTGCAGAACTTCGAGGCCCGTGACGTCCAGTTCAACGCCGATCGACGACCGCGTGTCCTCTTTCACCGTTCCGGTCACGACGATCGAGCTTTCCTGGCCCAGCGAATTGGCCGTTTCGAACAATTCTTCGTTGTTTGGTTTAAATACGACGCATTGAACGATGCCCGTGCCGTCGCGAACCTGAAGAAATGCGAGCTTCCCGCTCGAACGCTTGTTATAAAGCCAGCCTTTCAGCGTGACCTCACCGCCGATCTGGCCTTTTAGTTCTTCGATATATGTCTGTTTCATTGCCTAAACCATTTCTCTGGGTAAGTTTAGCGAATCACGTACAATGAACAAAGTCCAGGTCTCCCGCAGGTCGTCCGGCTTTTACATGTTTGACAAATTTATTTGCCGCAACCAGACTTGGCTCTAGTGACCGACAAGGAAAAGAAAAAGATAAATTACGCGAGTGCGTGGGCCGAGGCGAGGAAGATCGTTTGGAATGCCCGTTGGCGGCTCGCGTTCGGCAGTTTACTGCTCTTGATCTCGCGGCTTGCGGGGATGGTTCTGCCCGCGTCAACGAAATTCATCGGCGACGAGGTGCTGACCTATCAAAGATACGATCTTTTGAAGTGGATCGCTCTCGCTATCGGCATTGCGACCTTTATCCAGGCCACGACCGCGTTCGCTCTTTCGCAGATCCTCGGCGTTGCGGCACAGCGTGCGATAACAGAGATGCGAAAGCGCGTGCAGGCCCATATCGAGCGGCTGCCGATATCCTATTTCGACTCGACGCAAAGCGGCCAGCTCATATCTCGCATAATGAACGACGCGGAGGGGATCAGGAATCTTGTCGGCACCGGCCTTGGCCAGATACTTGGCAGCATCGTTACGGCGACCATAGCGATCGGCGTTCTCTTGTATCTGAATTGGATGCTGACGCTTGCGACGATCGCCGTCCTGCTGGTCTTCGGCGGTGCGCTTTTGTACGCATTTAAGGTGCTTCGTCCTGTGTTTCGCGAGCGTGGCGAGATCACCGCCCAAGTTACGGGCCGCCTCGGCGAATCATTGGGCGGCATACGGATCGTAAAAGCATACACGGCCGAGAAACGAGAGGAATTGTCATTTGCCCGAGGCGCGCATCGGCTGTTTCGCAACGTTGCCAAAACCGTCACGGGTGTTTCGGCCGTCAATTCCTTCGCCTCGTTGGTCATCGGTGCCGTCGCGGTCGTGATGATCGTTATCGGCGGGAACGCGTTGCAGGCGCAAACGATGACGCTGGGCGATTTTCTGATGTATATCTCGTTCACGTTCCTGCTTGCTTTACCGATTATCGAACTTGCTGCCATTGGAACCCAAATAACCGAAGCCCTCGCCGGCCTTGACCGCATTCGCGAGGTAATGTCAATGGCAACCGAGATCGATGAGGACGAAAAACGCAGCCCGCTGCCTGAAATAAAAGGAACGATCGATTTCGACGGAGTGCATTTCGAATACGATGCCGGCGTACCCGTGCTGAAAGGTGTGTCATTCCATGCGGAGGCGGGCGCAACAACGGCGCTTGTCGGATCCAGCGGTTCGGGAAAATCAACTATCCTTAGTCTTGTCTTGAACTTCATTCAGCCAACAAGCGGACGCGTAATGATCGATGGAAAAGATCTGCAGTCGGTGCGTCTTCGCGACTATAGAAAGCAGCTCGGCGTCGTGCTTCAGGACAATTTTCTGTTTGACGGAACCGTACTCGACAACATTCGCTTTGCAAACCCGGAAGCTAGCCTCGACGAGATCAAATCGGTCTGTCGCACCGCTAATGCGGACGAGTTCATCGAAAAGTTCCCGAACGGATATGAGACTGTGGTGGGCGAACGCGGCGTGAAATTGTCCGGAGGCCAGCGGCAGCGGATCGCCATCGCACGTGCTCTGCTTGCAAACCCGCGCATTCTGATCCTCGACGAAGCGACTTCAAGCCTCGACAGCGAATCTGAAGCGCTTATCCAGGAGGGCCTGCACAACTTGCGGCAGGGAAGGACGACGTTCGTTATCGCCCATCGGCTCTCAACGATCAGAAGCGCCGATCAAATACTCGTTGTTGAGGCAGGTGAAATACTGGAACGCGGAACGCACGACGAGTTGATCGCGAACGATGGCCGATACAAGCAGCTTTACGATAAACAATATCGCTTCGAACAGAACCTGTTCGTGAATCCCGGCGAGGATTTCACGACAAAACCGCCCGAGTCGTTGGCGACAACTAAACTTTAGATATGCCCGACACACAAAACTATCAAAATCACACACGTTGGAATGTCTTCGTTCATTTCGTCATCAGCCCGCTGCTTGCAATTCTGGTTATCTGGGCCTTTGTTTGTGTGATCATGGAATTCGATTGGTACCGCGTTCAATTCTTCCTACTCGCGGTCGCCGCATTGTTGATCAGCCTGGCGTCTCGGACTCAGGTGCTGTCGGTTCAGAACCGTATCATCCGCTTAGAGGAGCGGCTCCGGTACAAAGAGGTGCTTCAACCCGACCTTGCAACGCGTGCGGCCGATCTTCCGGTCAGAATTATGATCGCACTCCGCTTTGCCTCCGATGAAGAACTGCCGGATCTCGTTCAGCGCGTTCTTTCGGGCGAATTGAAGACAAGCAAAGAGATAAAAATGGCGGTCAAGAACTGGCGTGCGGATCATCTTCGGGCCTAGATATTCATATCTCATCTATCAGTGTCTTGCGTAAGGCGGGAAATCGGTCAAGATTTTCTACCGTCCTCAGAACGATCTGAAACATCGGCCTGATAAATGGCACGAAGTATGATTTCCCTCGGTTCACGGACTGGAATGAGAACGTGCCGACCGCCTTTAGGCATCGTTGGATCGTTTGCAAACGGAACTCTTCGGCAAAGGCGGTCTCGTCGATAGGTTCGAGGCCGATGCGGACGCGTTCTGCTAGAAAGTGGCGGCGTTTTTCGGCCAGCCATTCGGGCGAGGGTGGTTCGGTGACGCGATCAAGAAGGAACGAAACAAGATCATAAGCGGCCGAACCGATGCGTGCGTCCTGATGATCGATGATCCGTAAGCTTCCGGCCTGATCTATCATAAGGTTTGCGGCGTGAAAGTCGCGGTGGCACAGCACGGCGGCCTTGCTTTCAAGTTCCGCGCACAATTCGACGAATTCGGCGGTCAATGCGGCGTCGATCTCGGGTAAAAGCGGCTGTTTCCTGAACGTCGTGAAGTAATGTTCCTTAAAGAAGTTCAATTCCCACAATAATTTCTCCGTATCGAACCTCAGTTTCGACGCGATCGAGCCCATTGCAAATGCCGAATCGGTCGCCGCCTGGATGCGAGGGATCAGATCGATCGCCTCGGTGATCAGTTCTTCGCGTCGTTCGGGTGAACTTGTCTGGATTTCGTCGCGAAGGATGCGGTCGCCCATGTCTTCGATGACGATGACGCCGAGTTCCTCGTCAAAATCGAGCACATTCGCGACGGGCAGGCCGTTCGCAAGAAAAAGTCGGGTGACGTCAAGATAAGACTGCTCCGCCTCGGCAAAACTTTCCGGGTAAACGCACGCGATCGCCGTCGCTCCGGCCCAACCGATACGAAAATACTCCCGCGTCGAGGCATCGGGCGTGAGTTGTTCGAATTTTCCCGGCTCGTTGCGGCCCGCGAGAAAGTTTTCCAGTCTTGTCTGGTGGTCGGACATAAGTAAGACGGCCCTTACGCCCCTCCTTACCAAGGAAGGGTGGCATCCGCTTGGGTTTTAAGCGGATGACGGGGTGGTTCTCGGCCCCTGTTATTCGCACACGCCTCAAACGCATCACTCGTCGGGCTGAAAAGTTCCGCGAATTAGGTCAACAACCCACTCCGGGTCGTCGAACACGAACTTGTTCTCGATTCGAACGACAGTTATGCCTTTGCTCTCAAGATAAACACGACGAGCTGTGTCATACTCGCGAGCTTTTCCCGAAAAGTGTATCTGCCCGTCAAGTTCGATCGCCAGTTTTTCTGAAGGACAGTAGAAATCCAGAACAAAGGGGCCAACACTATGCTGACGTCGAAACTTTCTGCCATCAAGCCATGACCCTTTCAATATTTTCCATAGCGCCGCTTCCGCCGGCGTCAACGACGATCTCAATTCACGCCGAATTTCTTTCCTGTGAGGAAGGTTGTGTATGTCGGTCTCTCTTCTTTTATAGATCATCTGCCTTCAGCGACTTACCCGTCGTCAGAATATAATGTCGAAAAGCGTTTGGTCGCAATGCATCTATCTTCCAAAGATGCCGAACACCAGCTATCAGAGATTTGGAACTGATCGGGCATTGAGAGAACCACCCCGTCAGCGGCCAAAGACCGGCCGCTGCCACCCCTCCTTCGTAAGGAGGGGAGCTGTACCTCAGTTCAGCGGCACGATATAATTTTCGCCCTGAATATAGCCTTTTAGCGCCTTTTCGGGGATCTCTTTGCAGCTTCTGACCATATCAGCCCGGACGATGGCGGCATTTTCGAAGTGCGTTCCGGCCTCTATCGTCACATCGTCGGCGATTATCGTGCGATAAAGGCTGACATCGTCGTTGATAGTCACGTCGTCCCACATGACGGAGTCGCGTATCGACGCACTGCGGGCGATGCGGCAGTTCGAACCGGTAAAGACGTGAGAATCCTTCATCATAGCCAGCGAAATATCGAGGTATCGCGGGATCGTTGATAGCTCGAACCACTCCGCGTCGGTTATATGGGCCGCGATCTTCTTGCCCTTCGCCCATGCGGGTCCGTAAAACACGGGAAAGATGTCCGAATAGACGCCGCGCGGGATGTAGTCGAAGACGCGCGGCTCCACAATATGAATTCCAGTGAACATCAGCGGCGTAAAAAGCTCGTGCGTCGTGTCGCGGATCTCCTCTTCGGTCAGCGGACGGGCCATTTCGCCCAGGCCGGTCACCCATTTGCGGTCTTTCGAGGTGTTCACGATTGTAAATTTCTCGCGTTTGACGTTGGGTTTGAGCACCATCGTCGCCAAAGCGCCCGACTCGCGGTGCGTTTCCATCGCCGCGGCGATATCGATGTCGGTAATTATCTTTCCGTTGACGATAAGGAACGGTTCGGCGCCCAAAAGTTCACGTGCATTATCGAGCGCACCGGCGGTGCCGAGTATATCGGGAAGTTCGCGCGTGTAATCGATGTGCACGCCGAACCGCGAGCCGTCGCCAAGGGCCGCGATCACGGAATCGGGCTGATGATGCAGGTTTACAACGAACTCCTTCAGGCCGAATTTGGCCAGATATTCCGCGACATAGCCGACCAGCGGCTTGCCGAGGAATGGGATCGCCGGTTTTGTGCGGTCTATCGTTAGCGGAAAGAGCCGCGTGCCGAAACCAGCGGCGAGGATCATCGTCTTCATACCCAAGGTGCGAAAAAACCCACTCAACTTTACGGCAACGCCGCCGCGATTGCCAAACCGTCCGCCCCGCCGGGTTCATAGTCGTATGATTCACCACGTAGTTCGGGCCGACGACCGAGACCGACGTGAAAACGGTTTACGCAACCCGCCGGTCGTAAAGATGTTTTTGGAAGTTTATGAAGGTCGAGCGGATCTCCGGGACATCGCCGAGGGCGGCAACGCCGTCGTCGATCGTGAGATACTTCAATTGCAGCAGTTGCGGCAGTTTTTCCTCGTCCAACTCGCTCACGCCGGTCTCGATATACTTCGAGAGGACAAAGTCAAGGAATTCGCGCTGCTCGCGATCAAGAAATGCAAAGATGTTTGTCCTTGCGTTTTCAACCCTTTCCGCTCTCGTGATGGGGGCGACCGAATAAGCGACATATTCGAGCACATCAAACACGTCACTTCTTTCGGCATCGATCAGTTTCTGCATTTCTCCAAGCTGCTCCGGACCAAATCCGGCATCGGCGAGCTTGTGCAGGAGTTCTCGGCGCGTGGAGGGTTTCGACCATATCTCGCGAAGGTGGTCTTCATTGCGAAAGAACTGCGGCAGAACGCCGAACAGGCTTTCCAGGAATTGTTCCGCCGACATCGGATTGCCGTTCCCGTCTAGAAAGGAAGTCGATGTCATGTGCTGTATCTGGCGTTCTTTTCCGTCGCCAAGCCTGATCTTGACTTTCTTTTTGCATACACAGGGCCGTTGGCCGCATTTTTCACACGGCTCGGGCGGGCCTTTTTCGCAAACACAAGGCCTTTCGCCGCATACGGGGCAAGGCTTCTTTTCCTTCCGTACGCATTCGCATGGTGACACGCCGCACTCGTCGCAGATCTCAAGTATTGGCTCGCCGTCCCATTCGGGATCGAGGAAGTTGTAGTATGCATCGACGAAATCGTAGATGGTGAAGTAGTCCTTTCCGTCAAAAAGCCGTGTTCCGCGGCCGATTATCTGTTTGAACTCGATCATCGAATTCACGGGCCGCATCAGGACGATATTTCTTACGTTCCGTGCATCGACGCCCGTCGAAAGTTTTTGCGAAGTTGTGAGTATCGTTGGAATAGACTTTTCATTATCCTGAAACTCACGAAGAAACTGCTCGCCTTGGTTGCCGTCATTTGCCGTCACGCGAACGCAATACATCGGATCGTTGCTTTCGGCCAACTGATTGATCAAGTTGCGGAGTAGAGCGGCGTGGGCCTGCGTCGCGCCAAATACAAGTGCCTTTTCGTTCTGATCGGCTTCGCCGAGGAATATCTCGACGCGTTTCTTTTCTCGGGCCTCGATCTCGATGGTCCGATTGAAGTCCTTTTCCTCGTAAACCTTTCCGGCCTCGATCTCGCCTTCCACGATCGTATCGTCAGGCGTCCAGACATACTCGTCGAGCGTGGTCTTAATACGGCGGACCTTGAACGGCGTGAGAAAACCATCGGCGATGCCGTCCTTGAGCGAATATGTATAAACGGGCTCGCCAAAATATCGGTAAGTATCGACGTTGTCCTTTCGCTTTGGCGTTGCTGTCAGGCCGAGCTGAACTGCGGGCTTGAAATAGTCCATTATCGCCCGCCAGTTGCTTTCGTCGTTGGCTCCGCCGCGATGACATTCATCGATGATCACCAGGTCGAAAAAATCCTCTGGGTAATCGCCAAAGTAAGGCGAATCGCCCGGACCGGACATAAAGGTCTGAAAGATCGTAAAGAAAATGCTGCCGTTTGTGGGAACGCGGTCGTTCTTTCGGATCGAATCCAGGCGGATGCGGACGAGGGCATCTTCGCTGAACGCCGAGAATGCGTTGAAAGCCTGATCAGCAAGAATATTCCTGTCGGCAAGGAAAAGAATTCGGGGCCGTCGGCCGCCGTCGCGTTGAAGGTTCCAGCGGGTCTGGAAAAGTTTCCATGCGATCTGGAATGCGATAAAGGTCTTTCCCGTTCCGGTCGCGAGCGTCAGAAGGATGCGCTGCTGGTTTGCGGCGATCGCCTTCATCGTATTGTTTACGGCTATTTCCTGATAGTAGCGGGCCTGTTTCGTCCCGCCGACGTCTTCAAACGGGACGGAATCGAACTTTTTCTGCCATTCCGACACGTCGCCGAATACGCGGTCCCAAAGTTCTTCCGGCGTAGGGAAAGCGGAAACAGTGCCTTCGCGTCCCTCGCCCATTTCTATCTCGTAGATCTCGCGTCCGTTTGCCGCGTACGTGAATTTCAGCTCAAGCTTTTCGGCGTAGAGCTTTGCCTGCATCACGCCTTCGCCAATTTCTGTTTCGTCGGACTTTGCCTCGACGCTGGCAAGCTTGCGGTTATTGTGTTCGAGGATGTAATCGGCCTTAAGAGCATTGTTCCTCACACCGCCCGACTGTATCTTTCCGGCGGTAATATCAACTTCACGCAAAATACGCGAGCCATTCTCGCCCCAGCCGCTCGCCCTGAGCTGTGGTTCGATCAATTCTGCTCTTGTGTCGGCTTCGTTCATTCTGCGAGTAACCAATTAACGCAATCTGTCAGTTCCTGATGGTCGTCTGGTAACATATCGCTCAAATTTTCATTTGGTAGACGTCCACAAAAGGCAGCCCAAGCAGCTTCGTTTTTGTCAATACAACCTAAATGAGCTTCCAGATCACCCTTCTTCCAAATCCAAACGCCAACTGCATTGAGCTTGTTGTGTAGATCAGCTATATTTTGCTGAATTGCGGTTTCAGCGGCTAGAAACTGAAATGCCTCTGCCGCCGTCATAGAACTATTCTTTTTCGTGGGAAATCCATTTTCGAGATTTATTCCGTTCCCCGTCGCGATGCCCGCAAGATGAGCCATTATCGCTGCGATATCGGTATCGCCGGCAGCGACGCAACCATCAGCCTCGCCATGCCTTAGGACATAATCCAAGTCCGCCACGACTTTGGTCGGTAAGTCCATCGCTCGCAAAATTTCACTGGCCTTCTTTATATTTTGCGATCCGTTCAATACTACGAGAGCTATCTTTTGCATTCCGAGTGATTGACCCGTAATTTTCTCAACAATTCGAGGAAACACTCGTTTTTCGGTAGTCCCTTCCGCTAAAATTACTCGCTCTGAAAACAAGACTTCTGACGAATGAGTAAGCGAGAAAATAAGTTCTACCTGGCTCGGAGCGTCCTCAACCAGCGTTGGAATCGCGGCTCTCAATGTGTTTCTACAATACGTTCCCGTTGCCGCCACCTTTCTAACCAAAATAGTATTGAGAATATCTTCAGACGTTATCATGCATGGTGAATGTGTTGAGAAGATCACCTGGTAACCTTCGCTTGATAACCTTTTTAAGGCGTCTCGCAAGATTTCGATGGCCTGAGGATGTAGGTAGAGTTCCGGTTCGTCAATAAGAAGTAGTGTTGTGCTAGCATTCGGCCCTACTCCGCGCTTTTTATCGGCAAGATATCTAATTAGAGCCATCTGAATCGAACGTTGCGTTCCATGACCATAAGTGCCAATGTCTTTTCCGTTCGCCATGTCGCCTTCGAGAATCTTAATCGTTCCTCTCGAGAACACATCCTTTAGTTCGGGTGTCGGTATGTGTACTTTTAGCCGTATGCCTGGAAAGAATGCCCCGATCTTCTCACTTGCTTCGTTATCGAAGTCAATCAGCTCCTGAGCTCTGTTCTCGCCGTCCGAATCCAAAAGTGCCCGGACATCCGCAAGGGCATCGGAAATAGTTTGTTCGTGATTTTCTTGCACTGGTGCAATAATTTCCGCAAGCAGCTTTCCTATCGTGGTCGTGTTCTTAAACTTACTAACATCCTCGCCTGCGTCCTGCATCGCTCCAATTAGGATGGGTTCCGGAAAGAGAGCGGTAATCGCATTGTCAATTCCAGTCGGATTTGGCCTCCACTCCGTATCAGTACCGATTTGGTTTGGGTCCTGGACCGATAGCTTGATATTCCTCGCCGTTCCTGGACTTGCGAGTGTACGTCTGATGGTGAGCGAGTCGTTCGACAAATAAGGCATTATTGAGTTCCGATGAGGCTCAGCTAGCAATTCCAGTAGTTCAGCTGTAATCCCCTCAATTTTCCCGATCACCTCGACTTCTTGAGTGGCGTCATTGAAAAATCCTTCGTCAAGAGCGAAAGTTCGCAAAAGCCACTCAATCGCCGTAAGAATGTTAGATTTGCCTGCATTGTTGTAACCGACGAGCGGGGTAAACGAAGACAAATCAAAGGTATGGTCTTTGATCGAACGAAAGTTCCGAATAGTGATCTGTGAAAGTAAGTGTGCCATATCTATAATTCCGCGCTGAAGGCTTTTTGGAGAATTGATTTCTTTACTTCATCCAATTCGACCAGCTTGCGTCGAGAAACAAAATCCAAAGTTTTGCTAAGTCCATCAATTCCCTCAAGACGGGCGATGATATCCTGCTGATCACATACGGGCGGCAGCGGAATCCTAATATCAGACAGCATTGATTGGTTTAGACTCTTAATGTTTGTGCCAGTGCCGCCCTCGATCATCCTTTGTCGGACGAGATCAGATTTCACATATCGGCAAACGTACTGAGGTACTGCACGTGTATCATCAATTCTAGCCCTGATAGTAAATCCAGAATGCGTAACCTTACCCTCAACAGGACCTACCAAAAGTGATCGGCCAATCAGTTCTTTATTTCCGTTTGAACGAACGAAGAGAATATCGTTTTCCTTAAGCAAATCGGACTCTGGCACCGAACCGTCTGCGGTAATTGATTCGAGGCTATGAATTGGCGCCCAGAAACTCTTCTGAAAATCTTTCACGCCGACGATTCTCATAGTTTCGCCACGACTTGATTTTGTGAAATTGATTCCGTTCCTGAAAGTCGCGATGTTGCCGAGCGTATCTTCTTCCCAATCGGGGCCGGGGTTGGAGAAGATGTTGTTTAGGTATGAGTCGAAGAGCTCGCGGGCGTTTTGGATGTTCTTTTCGGTGGTGGCTTTTGCCTTGTCTATGCAGGCGAAGGCTTCGTCAAGGATCGCAACGATCCGCCTCTGCTCCTCGATCGGCGGAACGGGAATCGGAAAGTCCAAGACCTGATTCATGTTGGCTCTGGGCATTCGAGCGCCTGTCCACGTCGCGTTGATCTTTGCTACGACCTCGTCGGAACGTAGCCAATGAAACAAGTATCGTCGTTCAAGTTCGTCAGATGTTCGGATAGGAAATATCTCGGTCGAGCAGTGACCTTCGAAATCCGGCAACAGAACTTTGTTTAGGTATGGGCGCAAACGACCGTAAAGAACGTGCTCCGGCGTGAACCGAAATGTCATGCTCTTCACCGTTAGCGGTGACGTTGAGCCAAGAAACCTGCCTGAATTGGATTCAATGTCTTCAAGCCCAACGTAGGGCAAGTTTTTCCACTCGCCAGACTCCTTTTTAAACTCGCATACGTCGCCGAAGCGCCGTGTTTGCCAACCGTTCTTCATACCAACGCCTCCACCTTCTTGAGAATGTCGGCGGTTTCGGCGTCGAGGCGGCGGATCTCGGCGAGGATGTCTTTCGGGTCGCGGAGAGCGGCTTCTTCGGCACGGTTCGGGTTCTTTACGGAAAGATCGAATGTGTCTTTGTCGATGTCGTCGATGCTTACCGTCCACGACTTGTCCGATTCGCCGCGTGTCTTTTGCAGTTCGACAAACTCGGCAAGGTCGGCGTCGTTCAGAGGATTCTTCTTACCGAGGCTTCTACCGGGTTCAAGTGCGTAGTACCAAATCTTTCTGGTGGGTTTTCCTTTCTCAAAGAAAAGCACGACGGTGCGGACACCGGCACCCAGGAACGTGCCCTGCGGGCAATCGAGCACCGTATGCAGATCGGCGGATTCGAGCAGCATCTTTCGCAACGCCTTGGCATCGCCGTTGGAAAGAAATGTATTCTTTATGACCACGCCCGCACGGCCGCCGGCCTTGAGTATCTTGATAAAGTGCTGCAGGAAAAGAAACGCAGTCTCTCCGGTCTGGATCGGAAAATTCTGCTTTACCTCGGCCCGTTCCTTGCCGCCGAACGGCGGATTTGCCAGCACGATGTCGTAACGGTCGCGTTCCTGAATGTCCGCAAGGTTTTCGGCGAGCGTATTTGTGTGAATGATGTTCGGCGCCTCGATCCCGTGCAGGATCATATTCATAATGCCGATGATGTACGCGAGCGATTTCTTTTCCTTGCCGTAAAACGAACGCTTTTGCAGCGTCTCGACATCCGCGGTCGTCAGCTCGCGGCTGTTCTTTAGATATTCGAACGCTTCGCAAAGAAAACCGGCACTGCCACACGCTCCGTCGTAAATTCGGTCACCGATCTTAGGAGCGACAACCTGAACAATCGCCTTGATAAGCGGACGCGGCGTGTAATACTCGCCGCCGTTGCGCCCGGCATTGCCCATGTTCTTGATCTTTTCTTCATACAGAGCGGACATCTCGTCTTTCTCTTCGCGGGAACGAAACCGAAGCTCGTCGATGTGGTCGATGATCTCGCGGAGGTTGTAACCGCTCTGTATCTTGTTCTTTAGCTCGGAAAAGATCTCGCCGATCTTGTATTCGATCGTATCGGCACGCTCCGCCGACGTCTTGAACTGTTTGAGATAGGGAAAGAGCTTTTTATCGACAAAATCAATGAGGTCGTCGCCGGTCAGGGCCTTGTGATGATCTAGCTTGCCGTCTTTCGTTTTCGGCGCGGCCCAGGTGTTCCATTTGAACTCGGGGTCGAGGATCGGCTGATATGCCTTGCCGGAAAGCTCGGCAGAGGTCTTTTTGGTGTGCTCTAGATCGTCAAGATACTTGAGGAACAATATCCACGAGGTCTGCTCGATGTAGTCAAGCTCCGTCGCACATCCCGCCTCTTTGCGGAGAGTGTTGTCGATATTCTTAAAGGCTTGCTCAAACATGTTTCGGCGTCGTTTGGATCAGGAGCGTCGTCAGGATCGTGAACGGGAAAATTCTAACACCGTTCGCGATTCCGGTAGAAACGGCCATGGTTTCCAGACGCAGGCATCCGCTGTCCGCCACGAGCCTCCCGTTTCCTGCCGGCCACCGGCTATTTCCTGCCGCCGACCGCTCATTTCCTTGCGAATGTTGACCATTTCTCGTCGCCGAGCGGGTATTTCTTGCCGCCTAGCGGCCATTTCCTGGCGAGAAATGGGTATTTCCTGGCGAGAAATGGGTATTTCCTGGCGAGAAATGGTCATTTCCTGGCGAGAAATGGTCATTTCCTGGCGAGAAATGGTGATTTCCTGGCGAGAAATGGTGATTTCCTGGCGAGAAATGGTGATTTCCGGGGGCCGAGGTGGTATTGGCGGGGGTATAAATGGTTAATCGGATCGGGATTCCAGAAAAGGCGGAAAAAAAGTGTTGACAGGAGGGCGTTGAACATTGTTTAATCAACTCAGGCCCACATGGGCCGGTTGGCAAATCCCGCTGTCAATCCGTATTTCCCGCAGAAACGGGTGCTGCTCTCGCAAGACGGCGTCCGGCTTCCCATGATCTCCTGAATCTCGCGAGCATTGCTCCCGCGACCTTCCCGAACGATCATAAACTCCGGCATTGCGGCCTGTCGTATCAGGTGTGGATTTGCCATGGTTTGCCCAATCACGGGCAGGCCGGGCGGGCAGCGACGCGCTTGCGGGGCCATTTGCGGAATTCGTCCGCGAAAACGGGACCCGTGGGCGGCAACTGCCAATGACCAGAGCAATGCTCTAAGGAGTTAGATCATGATTCCATCAAAAAATTGGTTCCCGACGACCTTGCAGGAGCGGGCGGCGTGGTTCCAGAATTTCAGAGTGCAGTTTGCGAGTTTGTA
>DAOLDE010000013.1:0-110151 GCA_035327545.1 Pyrinomonadaceae bacterium
TGATCAGATAGACATAACAGCCCGGGGCTGGCTTTATACGTGCTGGCCCCGGCATAATAAAACTGGCCGAAGTCGTTCAAAGCGAACGACCTCGGCTCTTTTTTTGTTTATCTGGGACAAATACGGAAAGGGATCATTTCCGAAGATGCGGCCGTACATTTATCCGAACAATTGTAAAGGGTCATCAATTATCGGCAGTTAGAGATCGTCCGGCAGGAAAGTTAGTCGATACGATAGGCTTTTCCGCTCCACACGGCGACAACGGTGCCGCTGAGGCTTTCGACGATCCGACGAAGACCACTGTCGAGCTTATTGTATTCAGGCGTATTGCGGCGGACATTGGTCGTCCGCTGGCCACTGTAGGCGGTGTCGTACCAAACCCCGTCCTTGAATTCAAAGTCCTTTCCCCGTATCCGTTTTTTCTCTTCCGCAGGTGCGGATGGTGTTGCGGTAGCTATTTTACTCTTTGCATCATTGGCTGCCTGGTCCCGTCCAGGCAGCTGAGCCTGCTGCTGCTGCGTGCGGAAAGGCCCGGCCGTTCTTGGAGCCGGCGGGGGAGGCGATAATGTTTGGCCAGCCGCACGTTCGTTCTCAGCTAGCTTTTCAGGTGCCGCTTGCGGCTGTCTGACAACATCGACGTTGACCTCACCGCGTCGGTCATCTGCGTCCTTACCTGTCACCTCTTTCTCAACGCTCAATGACGGCGGAGCCGGTGTGGCCAGCGGACGGAGACTCTGAGCTTCTTCAAAACTATCGGCTCGCCCCGGGCCGGTCGCTGCAGAGCGCCGCTCAGCCGAATCTCCAACCTCAAGCGAAGGCGCTGCATTAGCGTTTGCCGTCGAAGCCGCGTTTGATGCCGAGTTCGTATTAAGCTCTGCGTCGTTAGAAACGGCATTGGAATTAGCGGCAGAGGTGACGGGAGCACGCTGCGGCGAGGAGGTGTTCGCGGCAGATCGGGATAGCTCATATTGGCCGTCCGACACTCCAGATCGGAAGAGGGATAGCCCGATGAACCCGGAGAAAAGAAGCACGAATCCGCCCATTACGTAAGCAAGGTTCGGGAACAGAAATAGCCGGCGATACCACGGGACAGCAGCCGCTGCCGAGGGCGGAGCAATTTGCTTTTCGACCGCATATCCATCTGGAACGAGCGAGATCGCATTTGACAAGATAGATCGGCATGGGTCGCAGTCGGCGAAATGAGCGACCATTGAGAGACGCGCAGGGCCAGGCACCGCATTTTCAAGAAATGCCGCAACCTCGTCTGCATCGGGGTGCCCGCCGGCGAACTCACCTATCGTGACAGTTCTGCCGCCGGCCTCACCGCGAATCAATGCATCCATCTCCTTGTCGAACTCCAGTTCCATCAAACTAACTCGGGAAGGACTTGTTCTCTCCTTCCAATTACTGAACGGCTTAATTCAGAAAAACTTGCAATACCGCAATTGCAACAAACGCTGCGAACATCTGCTCAAGATTTATGCCAAGCTTTCCGGCCGTGTCTGAAAGATGCCGCTTCACCTCTGGCCCCGTCCAGCCGTGTCGGCTGCAAAGCTCCCGTTCGACGGCTTTCCTTATTTCAGATTGTATTCGGACGAGCTTTCGGCTCGCGGTCGCTTCATGAAAACCGAAAGCGGCAGCGATGTCTTTCAATTTTAGATCGTCAAAATAATAGAGCTTGAGGATCAGCCTGTCTTCTGCCTCAAGGCCTTCGATGGCAGAAGCCAGCGCCTCCGACACATCGCTCGTTGTTAACTTGTCTGTAAGAAGGTCTTCCGGGTTCTCGACGTGTGAAACAAGGTGGCTGTTGTTCGAGTTATCGCTGGCCTCGTTAGCGAGGTTCTCGAACTCGCGGGTTTCTTCGACCTGTACGAACTTTGAGTCTTTTCTAAATTGATCTACAGCCAACTGCGAAACCACCGCCCGGAGCCACCCCGCAAGGCTGCCGCGGCCGGAATAGTACGCAAGCTTGCTCTTTTTGTTGCCGTCCGCATCTTGTCTAAGGCCGTAAAGTTCTGCCCAAATTGAACTTGCAAGGTCCTCGGCGTCTTCATAATTTGCCGACATCTTCCTCGCCGCCGATCTAACGGTCGCGTCGAAATTCGCGACCAGATCTTCCCAGGCCCTTTCATCACCGCGCTCGCAGGCGATAACGAGGCAAAGGTCGTCGGCGCGCATGTCGTCGATAAACTGTTTTATCTCAGCATGTTGCGGCCGGGCATTGTCACGTAACAGATACTTCCCAAGCACCAATTGCACGCGGACAGCCAGATCGCCGGCCGTCAAGCCCCGCGGATCGGACGCCCGCCCCAGCAGCCGCTCGATCGACTCCTCAACCACCACCCTATAATTGTCCGCGATCGGTTCCACGCCTCAAATTCAGTGGGAAGTTTAGCACTTATTCGATGTGTGGCGGAACGCAAGAGTTTCCACCGGAGAGAACTTGACGTAGGGCAAGTGTCTCACTTCAAATGCCTGCGCAGAAAAGAAATGATCTTATACCCATCCAGGTAGACCCACGGCTTTTCACCTAACGTGTAGTGCCCGCAGGGAATTGCGGCTTTCGAGTGCGGGATATTGCGGCGGCGGAGTTCGCGCATTACCTCACGCGACAATTCTATCGGGAAACTCAGGTCATAGAGCGTGTAGATGTATCGCTGAGGCCGAGGCGACAGGGCGGAGAGACGATCCATGTAAGCCATTGGGGAGACGGGCATCCAATACTCGCGAAGCTCATCGAGGCTGAGATTATCGCCAAATCCCTCGCGAACGTGATAGGTTGAAAGGCCGTGCCAAACCACGTCGGCCATATAGCCGGAAACGTGATTGAAAACGGCGGCATCGAGCTGCGGCTCGTGCACCCATGCCATAAATGCCACGCAGGAGCCGATGCTTGTACCGACGATCCCAACCTTTTCGTAACCCTGCTGTTTAAGCCACGCGACAGCCGCCCGGGTGTCCAATACGGCCTGCTGGACCGACTGCAGCGACCGACCAACGTTGGGTGAAACGAGATGATCGGCCCGTTCGAGCTCCGGCGGCATTCGTTCCTCGTGGTAGGGAAGCGTCAGCCGCAATGCCGAAAGGCCAACCTTGTTGAGGAACTTCGCCAGATCGAAGTAAGTGCCCGCTTTTGCATTCCAGTGCGGCAAGATGATGACGGCCGCACGCTTTTCAGGGTGTGGGAAATAGGTTGCTAAGGCCGTATTATTCTCGTGCGAAATGGTCTCGACGGCACTTTTCCAACTCAGTACGGGAATTTCGATCTGCTCGACGCTTCGCGTCAGCTCTTCGGCGCTAAGCGATGCCGTTGATGGATAAAGCCGGGCTTCTAACTGGAATTCGGGAACGCCGGCAAGCCTAAAATACTCGTCGCTATTTTCAACCGCGGCCTTTGAGAATTCAGCGAGCAGCTTTCGTGGATCACCGCCGTTCGAATGATCGACAACGAACTCCGCCCCCCACTCGAACGGCTGCACCGTGCGATTGTCGTTCAGCAACGCAAAGTAGCGTTCGCGCTTGTGCATGTAACGTTTGAGCATAAAATGGGACCACGGAAGCCCTCGCTCTAAACCAACGCTTCTATTCCATAATGGTCGATCTGGTTACACGACCGCTTTTCATGGTTCGCACCCAAAGCGGACGGCGGTGTGCGCGTCCCGCATCACGCCGCAGCCGACTGGGCCTTGTTCACGATCTTTTCGTAAAAGGCGATGTATTGCGGAATTATTTTTTCGGTGCTGTAACGTTCGACGGCAAGCTCGCGGCCGCGGATTCCAAAAGACCTCCGTTTCTCCTCGCTGCGGACGAGCTCCAATGTGTCGGCGGTCATTTTATCGATGTCGCCTATCTCGCTTAGATAGCCGGTCTCGCCGTCGTTTACAACTTCTGGAATACCGCCAATGCGGGTGGCGATCACGGGAAGCTCGCAGGCCTGGGCCTCGAGTGCCGCAAGGCCAAACGATTCGAGTTCAGAGGGGAGCAGAAAGATATCCGACACGCCGAGATAATCCGAAATATTCGCTTGCTTGCCGACAAAAACGACATCACCGTTAAGGCCTAACTGCTCGGCCCGGTAATATGCGGCAGAGCGCTCGGGGCCGTCGCCGACCATTACCAGCCTTACCTTATTTTCCCGCTCCTTGACCCGTGCGAATATCTCAACACAGTCGATCGGACGCTTCACCGACCGAAAATTCGATACGTGTACAAGCAGGATCTCACCGTTCGGCGCAAGCTCAACCCGCAGCGGCGAATCGTTGAGCCGCCTGTAGTGTTTCGCGCAGATAAAATTGGGTATGACCTCGATCTCGTCGAAATCAAACGTCTCGATGGTCGCGCGTTTCAGGAAACGCGACACAGCCGTCACGCCGTCTGACTGCTGCAAGGCGTAGCGCGTGATCGGTAGATAACTGCGGTCGGCCCCGACGAGCGTGATGTCGGTGCCGTGGAGGGTCGTGATCACCGGAACGTAGCGCTTCTGCTTTATAGATTCGCGGGCTAAGATGGCACTGATCGAATGAGGGATCGCATAGTGAACATGCAGCAGGTCGAGCTTTTCGCTGCGGGCGACGGTGGCCATCTTCGTTGCCAAAGCAAGATCATAGGGCTGGTGCTCAAACAGCGGGTAAGTCATCATTTCCACCTCGTGAAAATGCACGCGATCGCCAAGCTGAGTGACCCGCGTCGGGAGCACCGAAGAAATGAAATGGACATTATGCCCGCGTTCCGCAAGGTCGCGGCCCAGCTCGGAGCCAACTATACCGCTGCCGCCATAGGTCGGATAAACTGTGATGCCGATGTTCACAACTATTAGTCTAGCGGGTCTGATGAGTCTGGCAAGTCAGGACCATACCGTTTAGCCTTTCCGTTTGCGGAAAAGATACACGATGCCCGAATGATCGTCGGTAAAAAGGAACGAAGCGGGGCCGGTCTTGAGAATGTCGCAAGGGCGGCCGGCTACTCGCCCCGCCCGCAGAAAGCCCGTAACCAGGTCGCGGAGCGGTTCACCCTTTCGCATCACGACGATCTTATAGCCGCGGCCGATGGCCTTGTTCGTTGAGCCGTGAAGTGCGACGACGAATCCGTCTTTGAATTGGGCAGGTACATCGGCGTCATCAAAATAGTCAAAGCCCAGCGCAGAGCTGCGAGCAGGAAAAACGGCGTATGGGGTTGGAACATTTCGGCATCCTCCGGCTCGTTTGATCTTTGGGTCAGCAATTATGCGGCCACTCGCTGTATGGCAATATGGCCAACCGTGGTCGGCACCGGCCTTCACCGCGTAAAACGTTTCATCAGGCCTTTGCAGGCCGAGGTGGTCCGAGCCCTGGTTGGTGGCAAAGAGAAAATTCCCGATCCAGCGAAGCCCGACGGCATTACGCAGTCCTTTCGCAAACACGCGCTGGCCGGTTCCATCAGGGTTCATTTCGAGGATCGTCGCACGGACCTCTTCTTTCTCGACGCAAGAATTGCAGCTTGAGCCGACTGAAACATATAACTTCCCATTCGTTCCGAAGGCGATGGTCCGGGTCAAGTGCCAGCCGCCGTATTTGTATGAAAGCCCGTAGTCGGGAAATGTCGCGACAGTTTGCGGCTGTAAGTCTGTCGGCGTTTCCTCGCCGCGCTTGAACTTTCGTCGCGTTAATTTTCCGGTCTCGGCTATGTATATCCAGTCCTGGCCACTTGCATCGCGAAAGAACTGGACGCTGTTCGGATTGTGCAGACCGCTCATATATGTCTTGACCACCGCGAACTTGCCGGTCTTTTCATCAAAGCTGTCGAGGATGTAGATAGCCCCGCGTTTGTTGTCCGTTAGGTTATACAGGTCAGTGACAAAGATCCGCCCATCGGGGGCATTTGCGAAAAACCGGACCCGCTTAAACCCCTCAGCCGCCGGTATGATCTCGAAGCCCGGCGGCAGATCAAGCGAGACGGACCTGCCATTCTTGAGTAGGATCTTTTGCGGCACCAGTTGTGCGTCGGCAATAAAGACTAGAACGCAAACAATAAGCGCGGCCATGAGCGGGACCGTTTGTGTGACCTGTCTATTCATTTGAAACCAACGTTCGTTACCTATTCTTTTCCTTTGCCTTCGTCGCCGCTCTGCGTAACAATACCGACACGCAAAGAAAAGAAAAAGCGAAACGGTCGCAAACGAAATCCCAAATTATGAACATCGAAAAGTTTCTGGTTAAAGAGGGCTCGAAGCTTGATCTTAAAGATCACCCGACCAACTTCACAGGCGATTATACAGATAAAGATGAGGCCGTTGAAGACCTCGCAAAGAATGTAGAGCGCCTCCGTGAACTGCAGGAGGTTCTTTACGCACAGGACATTTATTCCTTACTGGTGATCTTCCAGGCAATGGATGCCGCCGGCAAAGACGGGGCGATCGAGCACGTCATGAGCGGGGTAAATCCGCAGGGCTGTCATGTAGTGTCGTTCAAGCAGCCTTCCTCAGAAGAGCGCGACCATGACTATCTCTGGCGCCATCAAAAAGCATTGCCGGAACGAGGCAAGATAGGCATCTTCAATCGCTCGCACTACGAAGAGGTGCTTGTTGTCAGAGTTCATCCGGAGATATTGCATGGTTCACAGCTTCCGCCAGCGGTGAAGAACGATCCGGACATATGGAAGAAACGCTTCAAACACATCAGGGATTGGGAAGACCACCTTGCAGAAAACGGGACCCATATCTTGAAATTTTTCCTTAATGTATCGCGAGAGGAACAGAAGAAAAGGTTTCTCTCCCGCATAAACGAGCCTGAAAAGAACTGGAAGTTCTCGATAGGCGACGTCAAGGAACGCGAGCACTGGGGCGAATATATGAGAGCCTATGAGGAAGCGATCTCCGCGACCTCGACCGACAATGCTCCTTGGTATATCATCCCGGCGGATAAGAAATGGTTCACACGGCTTGCAGTCTCAGAAGTGATCATGAAGACCCTGGATTCGATCGACCTGCATTATCCAGCTGTTACCGACCGGCACCGTGCTGAGCTGGCCGAAGCAAAGGCGGTGTTGGAATCGGAACCGTGAACAAATCGGGTCGCAGAGACGTAGTGCATAGAAAGGGTGCTTAAGATAGAAAGAAAGCCTTATGTTTTGCCCAAGCTGCGGACTTGAAGACAAACAAGCGAATCAATATTGTCGCTCATGCGGTGCCGACCTGCAGCCTGTCAGGACGGCGCTCCTGCGGCCCGACCGGATCACAGAATCCGCCACAGCCGCTCGCGACGAGATCGGACGTGCGATTGCCGCTAAGGTGCGGGAGACGCGGACCGCTGCCGAACTTTCAACAGTTGTGGAAGAGGTGCTGCCCGAGATCGAAAAGTTTCTCGAATCACCCGAAGAGAAACGCCTGCGCAGGATGCGGGTCGGAACCATACTTTCGTCGATCGGCTTGGGGGCGGCGATCGGCATTTCTATCGTCAGTCAGTTCATGGGCGATCGCGACGTGATCTTTCTCGCCGCGCTCGGGATTGTCTGTTTCTTCCTAGGGCTCGGGTTCGTCATTAACGGCGTGCTTCTAACAGTACCCGGAAAATCACTCCCGGACGCCGCCGCGCACACTGACAGGGAGCAAGAGTTTGATGCTGAAGGGTTCGCTCCCGCCGAGCTCGATCCGGCCGATGCTAAAAGCCTTTTTCCGTCCGTAACAGAACACACGACCCGGAGCCTGGAAAGAGAAAAGTAGTTTAGAACTACTGGCTTGGCACGAGCCGCATGATTCGGTCGTCGTCGCTCGATGGATTGCCTCTTCCGTCGCGGTTCGAAGTCGAAAAATAGAGAAAACCATCAGGCCCTTCGCCCACTTCGCGAATTCGCCCGACATTCCCTTCAAGTAGGTTCTCCTGCCTAATTACCTTTCGCCCATCGAGAACAACGCGGATCATGCGAGCGCTTCGCAAACAGCCGAAAAAGAAATTCCCTTTGAATGCAGGAAACTTGTCGCCGTTGTAAAAGGCGCCACTTGCCGGTGCGCACGCGGGCGAATACTCGAGTAGGGGCGACTCAAGCCCAGCCTGCGTGCGCGTGCCCCAGATCGTAGGCCAACCATAGTTTTTACCCGCTTCCACTATGTTCACCTCATCGGCACCTCCGCCTCGGCCTTCGAATTGACTCGGGCCGTGCTCGGTCTGAAACATCAATCCGGTTCCGGGCTGCCACGCCAGACCCTGTGCATTGCGATGGCCTAACGACCAGATCTCAGGCCTCGCTCCTTGCCGCTTAACGAATGGGTTGTCATCGGGTACGGAACCGTCATCATTCAGCCGCAAGGTCTTTCCGGCCAGTGAGTCCATCTGCTGGGAAAGGTCCCACTTGGTCGCATCGCCGGTTGTTATGTAGAGCTTGCCATCCGGGCCAAACCGGGCTCGCGTGCCTGCATGGTTCGGAGCGGCAGGGATACTTTCAATTATCACTTTGGGTTCGGTAAATTTCCCGGCGGAGTATTTGAAACGCACTATCTTTACTTGTTTCCCGTCGCCGCGGTAGGCATAGGCAATGTAAACGAAATTGTTCGCCGCAAAATTTGGATGCAGCGAAATGTCCATCAGCCCGCTCTCGCTCGAAGGCTCGACATCCGGCACTACATAAACCGGTTCGGTCACGAGCTTGCCGTCCCTTATCGTCCTTACCCGGCCACGTCTTTCGGTAAAAAGCATTTCGCCATTCGGAAGCCAGGCAAATGCCCAGGGCACCTCAAGCCCGGTCGCGACTGTTTCTACGCGAAATTTCAATTCGTTCTCTGCTTCAAACGTCGTGTCAAGTCCGCCGGTCGGTGCCTGATTCGCGCAACCGTACGTCGCAGCGACGGCGACCAGCAACAAAATTCCAGAAATGCGTCTCATAGCTTCACCATAAAGAGTTCTCCGGCAGAAACGATCTCCCGGTCTTAAAAGTCCGATTCGGGAGCGCTCGGCCGGAGCTGTATATCCAAAAAATTCGGCGTCTTGCTTAGGCCGCTAGAGATGCCGGCCTTTCAAGGAGTCGGCACCCGCCAGAAATAGACCGTCCGCCCATCCACGTTCTCGGTGCGTTCGGGTTTCCAGTCGCCCATGTCGAACGCATGCGACACGATACGTGTTCCGGGTTTCAATTTGAGCAGTGTCGGACGCAGCTTAAGATTGAGGGCGGGAAGCAGATAGAGAGTGATCACGGTCGCTTTTGAAAGATCTTGCTCGAACAGATCGCCTTCAATGAACGTGACCCTGTCAGAAACACCTTCGTCGGCCGCCGCCGCTTTGGCCTGGGCAACGAGTTCAGGATTGATATCGATGCCAACCCCGCGAGCCCCGAATTTTTTCGCTGCGGTAATGACGATCCGTCCGTCTCCGCTGCCTAGATCGTAGATCACATCATCTTTCGTAACTTTTGCCACCGACAACATCTTTTCGACAACTTCATGCGGAGTTGGAACGAAGACAACATCGGGCTGGCGAGGGGTCGATGATCGTGGCTCCGCGGGGACGGGCGTTGGGGTTGGGTGTGTTTCGTTTTGGGCCGCGGCCAAAACAGAAGCCGTTAAAAGGACCGCGAATGCGGCAATCGATCGTATGAACATATTCAACATAACTTTACCTCCTTGGCTTACAAGATCTTCTATTTGATTGTGCTGCTGTCTTCAGGAACTCTCCAGAAATAGACATATCGGTCGACGCCGCTGACCTTCACAATTTTGGTCTTTTCCGGTGTCCACGATCCCATATCGTAGTTATGGGAAACTATCCGCGTTCCCGGTTTCAGCTTCAACAACTCCGGCCTTAGCCGCAGGTTGACCTCGGGCAATAGGTAAAGCGTAATTACCGTTGCCTCTGAGAAATCTTCCTTAAAAATGTCTCCTTCTTTAAAGGTTACCTTGTCTGCCACCTTTTCTCTTTGTGCGTTGGCATTGGCCTCTTCAACGCGCACCGGATCTAGATCGATCCCCACGCCCCGCGTGCCAAAACGTTTTGCAGCGGTGATCGGGATGCGTCCGTCACCTGATCCGAGATCGTAGAGGATGTCACTGCCTTTTACCTCCGCCATGGCCAGCATCTCTGCGACGACCGCGTCGGGTGTCGGCACATATGGCACATCAAGCTGACGCTGTGTCGGCGAAGGAACAGGGGTTTCGACCGCCGGAACTGCATTTCGCTGGGCCTGACCCGCGTCCGAGCGGTCGTTCCCACAACCTGTTAAAACTACGGCAGCAATGAACAAGATCAAGAACTTTGATTGCGAAACATTCATTTTTATCACTCCTGGTTTATTTCTATCGACATACTTTTCGACAACAGGCAGGAATATGAGGATGACCGCGCCAAAGGCGAGAACACCAAGGCCGACCAAGGATCCAAGGCCCGTATAGGCAATGCTTGAATACAACAAATAGACGGTTGTAAGACAAAAAAGGATCGGCGTCACTGGATAGAAAGGTACCCTGAACGGCCTTTCGACGTTAGGTTCCTTTCGCCTCAAAACGAACAGGGAAATGCCGACCATCAGGAAAAAGAACCAAAAGACCGGCGCGGTATAATCGACTATCGCCCTAATTCCCTCGCGAGTCCACATACTCAAGCCAACGAGTGCAATTGCGATAAATCCCTGCACGATAAAAGCATTGACGGGCGAGTCGGCACGGTCGTTCCAACGGCCAAGGGTACCCAAAACCGGGAAATCACGGCCCAAGGCATAGTTTGTTCGTGCCCCTGTAAACATGGTCGCATTGGCTGAGGTAAGAGCAGCGATAGCAACAAACAATCCGATCACCCATGCCGCACCATCACCTAACGTCGCTCGCACTGTATCACCCGCGACCGCAGACGATGCGGCGACCCCGCTCAGACCGAGAACATTCAGATACGCTAAATTTACGAGGAGATAGAGCGCGGTGATTATGCAGATCCCAAAAATCAGCGAAAAAGCGATCTGCCGCTTTCCTTGCCTCATTTCAGCCGATATATAGGCAGCCTCGTTCCACCCGCCAAACGTTAGGAGAACGAACACCATGGCAAGGCCGAAGGACGTTACTGCCGGAGCGGCAGGCGCGGTGGACGCGACAACCGCATCAGACGGCGTCATAAGGAGTCCTGCGCCAATTATCAACAGAAGACCGGCCACTTCCAGCGCCGTGAGGATCTTTTGAGTTCCCGAACCAATATAGATCCCGATAATGTTCAGCACCGTTAAGACCACGATCACCAGCGCCGCATAAATCATCGGCGAAAAATCACCCAACGAATAGAGCTGAGTAGCGTAATCGCCGAAAATGAAAGCCAAAATAGCGACGGAGCCGGTCTGTATCACCGTCATGCGGGACCACGCGAACAAGAACGAGAAGCGGCCGCCGAATGCCCGCTTTAGAAAATGATAATCGCCGCCCGCGCTTGGGAATGTACTCGAGAGCTCGGCGTAGCACAAAGCACCTATCAAAGAAACGAAACCGCCGATGACCCAAACAAGCAAGAATGCCTGCCAGGTTGCCGTATTCGCCGCGACCAGCGATGGAAAGCTAAAGATGCCCGCGCCGATCACGATCCCTACGATCAACGCGATCGCATCAAAATAGCCCAATACAGGCCGCGGCCCGCTTTCACTTATGTCTTCTGTTTGTTCAATACCCTGCCCACGTTCGTTTTTCTCCATTCGCTGCTCCGATTAGTACTATCCGATCCCGTATCGATCGAAAGTTCAATGCCCGACGGAATCGCTGTATCCGAACGATACATTTTCCAAAAGGAAACCAACAATGAAGCGATTAGTGTGCCGAGGACCCCAATTTCGTTTCGTTTTCGTATGTTGTAAGCTATACGATACCACAAGTTTTCAGGGGAGCTTACAAGCTGAGAGTTGTTTGGCATTTGGCGAACATTACCCTAAAAACCTGATGCGGATAATACCGACGAAGGGAGAAAAACGATGAAAGAACAGTTGTCAGAGGCGAGCAGCCGCAAGTCATCAACGTCTGCATATTCAGAGCGCACTGCTAACAGCGAGGATGTAGATCTGGGCTCGCACTTGCCTTCGTCCCGAAAGATCTACCTGAGATCAGAAAACTTTCGGGTGCCGTTTCGGGAGATAACGCTGTCGCCTTCTCGAGCGATAGACGGGACCGTCGAAAAAAATGAATCTGTACGAGTTTACGACACAAGCGGCCCGTGGACCGACCCCGATTTTCGTGGCAACGTGCGAAACGGCCTCCCGCCACACCGAATAGAGTGGATCAGTTTGCGCGGCGATGTTGAGGAATACGAAGGCCGCGAGGTTCAGCCGCAGGACAATGGCTACCTTACAAAAGGTGCCGAAGAGATAGCAATGCAGAAGCCCGCGCGTGAGCAAGGGCGTAACACACAAGGTCGTCTCGAGGAATTTCCGGGGCTGAAACGTGCCCCGCTTCGAGCCAAGCCCGGCCATTGCGTCACGCAGATGCACTACGCCCGCCGCGGCATCATTACGCCGGAGATGGAGTTCGTCGCGATGCGTGAAAATCTCGGCCGCTCGTCGGACCGCGGGCTGCTGGCCCGATCAGAACGCAGCGACCGCTCGTCGCTCAATCACCAGCACCGCGGCGAGTCATTCGGTGCCGCGATCCCGGAATACGTCACGCCGGAATTTGTCCGCGACGAGGTCGCTCGCGGCCGGGCGATCATACCCGCGAACATCAATCATCCCGAATCTGAGCCGATGATCATCGGCCGCAATTTCCTTGTCAAGATCAACGCAAATATTGGAAACAGTGCAGTTGCGTCGTCGATCGAGGAGGAGGTCGAGAAGATGCGTTGGTCAACTCTGTGGGGTGCGGACACCGTGATGGACCTCTCCACGGGCAAAAATATCCACGCGACCCGCGAGTGGATATTGCGCAATTCGCCAGTGCCGATCGGCACCGTGCCGATCTATCAGGCTCTCGAAAAGGTCGGCGGAAAGGCAGAGGAACTGACGTGGGAAATTTACCGCGACACGCTGATCGAGCAAGCAGAACAGGGCGTCGATTATTTCACGATCCACGCTGGCGTTCGACTTCCCTATATTCCGCTGACCGCAAAACGAACTACCGGCATCGTCAGCCGCGGCGGTTCGATAATGGCGAAATGGTGCCTCGCTCATCACGAGGAGAGTTTTCTTTACACACGTTTCCGCGAGATCTGCGAGATCATGCGGACGTATGATGTGTCGTTCAGCTTAGGTGACGGTTTGCGGCCGGGCTCGATCGCCGATGCGAATGACGAAGCTCAATTCGCGGAACTCGACACGCTTGGCGAACTGACAAAGATCGCGTGGGAGATGGATTGCCAGACGATGATCGAGGGGCCCGGCCACGTGCCGATGCATTTGATCAAAGAGAACATGGACAAGCAGCTCGAGGTATGCGGCGAAGCTCCGTTTTACACGCTCGGGCCGCTGACGACCGACATCGCTCCCGGCTACGACCACATCACGAGCGGCATTGGAGCTGCAATGATCGGTTGGTTCGGCACCGCGATGCTCTGCTATGTGACACCAAAAGAACATCTAGGCCTCCCGAACAAGCAGGACGTAAAAGAAGGCGTAATCACGTATAAGCTTGCGGCGCATGCCGCCGACCTCGCCAAAGGCCATCCCGGAGCGCAGTATCGTGACAATGCACTTTCGAAAGCCCGCTTCGAGTTTCGCTGGGAAGACCAATTCAACCTCGGCCTCGACCCCGAAAAAGCGAAAGAATTCCACGACGAAACGCTCCCCGCCGAAGGTGCCAAACTCGCCCACTTCTGCTCAATGTGTGGCCCGCATTTCTGCTCGATGAAGATCACGCAGGACGTCCGCGAATACGCCGCCGAACAAAACATTGAAGCCGAAAAAGCCCTAGCCGTCGGCATGAGCGAAAAAGCCGCCGAATTCAAAGCCACCGGCAGCGAGATCTATCACGGTCCTGACGGTGCAGCGTCGGGCGACCATCATTAAAGCAGAAAAGTTACATGACATCGAGGCCTTTACATCCTGACTTCCTCGCGTTGCTGAGCTTTAAGGAACCGGAGCTTGTCGAGCTGTTCTGCGACCTGAGGAGCTTCGTTCTGGAGCTCTGCCCTGACAGCAACGAGCTGCTTTATCACACTCATGCTTTGACGTCGGTCTTTTCGGTTTCCGAAAAACTGTCGGACGCGTTCTGCATGCTGCCGATATACACGAACCACGTGAACCTCGGCTTTAACAAAGGAACGCTTCTCGACGATCCGCACAAGCTGCTGACAGGCACAGGAAATCTGATCCGGCATATCGACGTAAAGCAGCCGAGCGATTACAGAAACTCAAAGGTCACTGCACTCGTCAAAGAGGCGCTCAGACTAGCCATTGAGGACATGGACAAACCTGCAAAGGCCGTTGGCAATACGATCTCAAAGATCAAGAAGAAGTAGCGTAGATCCAGCACTTCGCGCCATCGGCGAGATCGTGCATATTTAGGCCCCAGTCAATGTCTCAATGGCCGCACCGCGATTTATCCACCACTCGTCCGCCGCATTCGCAATATGGATTCGCGATCGGTTGTCCGAGCATCGTTTCTACCCATCGGCACGCCGGTTCCGGCGGAGGCGGCTGCACGGTCGTGGACTTGGAACACCCGTAGCTGTAAACTCTTGCGACCATTGAAAAAGTCGGATCATAAGGAACCGGAATGATCCTTACAAATACTTGAGATGAACGTGACTGGGGAGCGTTCATTTCAAAGTCTACGTACCAAAATGACCGGTTTCTAGTATCTTTCTTGGACGGAGGCTGCTTTACATTACTGTACGCCTTCCATTCGTCAGTGCTGAGGGCGCGTGTCCATATCTCGGCTTCAAATGTCCAATAGCTGCTGAAACGAAACGAATATTTTCCATTCTTGTCATCGGCGATCGTGAATGGGTAGTGAAGCATTTTCGGAACACTCGGTATGGCCGGTGAGTGTTCGCCGTCGGTGTTGACGTACCACCTCTTCTCCACTTCCGGTGTTTTTTGCCCATTGCAAAAAATCCCGATCTGATCGCCGAGAGCTTGCGAATACGCCGCATTCGCGAAAACGGCTATCAGAGCCAAAAAAAGAATACAGGCCGGCATTCTTTTGACCGATTTGATCGTGAACATGATACAGGCACCTCCTGAGGCTTCTTTGTTATCAGTGATCAGTCATATCAATGGTGGAAAGCGCGCCAATACTATCACAGTACTACTGCGTGTCAAGCAGTTTTACTTCTCATCAGTGCTTTCTGAAATTCAATAGGTGTTGTCGGGAAAATGGGTAAGTTGAATGTGCCGAAAAAGAGTGTGCCGAAGGCTCTGGCAGGAGCGATTGTGAGAGAATTATTCGAGAACCTAAATGAAAAAGATACTCATCATCAATGGTCATCCCGACAAGGAAAGCTACTGCCATGCGCTTGCTGAGGCGTACAAGAAAGGTGCATTGGCGTCGGGTGCGGAGGTGAAAGAGATCGTTCTGGCGGATCTGCAGTTCGATCCGATCCTGCACTTCGGTTATCGAAAGCGGACGGAACTTGAACCCGACCTGATCGAAGCGTGGGAAAAGATCAAGTGGGCGGAGCACCTGGTTTGGGTCTATCCCGTTTGGTGGGGCTCGGTGCCGGCGTTGCTCAAAGGCTTTATCGACCGAGTGTTTCTGCCCGGCTTTGGATTCAAAAAGCGTGAGAATTCGCTTTTGTGGGACCCGCTTTTGAAGGGAAGATCGGCGCGTATCATCTCAACGCTCGATCAGCCTGTTTGGTTCTATTGGCTCGTGAATAGACGCCCAAGCCATTGGGCGATGAAACGGCTGACGCTAAATTTCTGCGGCATCAAACCTGTCAGAACTACAACCATCGGCCCGATACGTTTGTCAACAGATGCGTTCCGCACACGCTGGCTCGAAAAGATCGAGCGATTGGGAAAGGCACAAATTTAGCCGTGGACAAACAGCTACGGATAGGGTCAGCGGCCTTCCATGCCGCCGCCTAGATCAGCGGTTTATGAACGCGTTGTAGGCGGCGATGCCGGCCGGGTGGTCGAACATCGCGGTGTGGCCGGCGCCGGCGATCTCGGTGAATTGGCGGTTTTGGCAGGTGGTGCAGTCTGTCATTTGCTGTTTGAAAGTCGGCCATGAGAAAAGCTGGATCGGCGAATCCGCCAGGCCCTGAACAAACAAAATGTCCGAGCGGTGGCCGTTGGTGAAATTCAGCAGCGATCGGGACATATAGGCATCAGGATTTGCGGCCGTCGTGCCGTAGGTTTGCCGCAGCAGGTTGCAGACGGCGGACTGCGCAGCCTGGCCTGTTTCTTCGAGGCCGCAGCGATAGACCAGATTCAGCGGGCCGGGGCCGTTGGCAATGACGCCGTCGGTGCGGTGCATCGTGTTGAGCCGCGTGACCATATAACCGCCCTGCGAATGCCCGACTAGGAACAGCTTTCTGATCTTTCTTTTCAACACTTTACGCGTGCGTTCACGGACCCACAGCAGCGCCGCCTCGGCCTCGCGTATGCCGTCGCCGAACAGCACGAACTGCTGTGGATACGCCACGCTGACGAACATAACATCGCTGCGGTTCGTTATATCTTTGACGCGGTTGAGCGTGTTGATGGCGGCGGGAATTATCTGGTCGTCGGACTGCACCGTGCCGTGATAAGCAACGACGACATCTACGAAGGTAGTTGCAGGCCTGTCGATAACAACATCGACCTCGATGGTATTGTAGTTGATCCTTCTGATCTCTTGCGCATCATGCTCAGTACCGAGAAGCAAAATGCCGCAGATCGCCAGAATGAGAACAGAAAACCTTACTCTCATAGTTTGAGTTTCTGGGGTAATACTATACTTTGACGCAAGAAGTTCGATAAACGGCGAGAAAGATCGGCCTAAAGGACGGATAAAACTATAACCTTTCGGCCCTTCCGAACGGGAAAGAAGTAATTATGTTTTCTTTGCTGCTTCGAAATCTATTGTTTACGATTCTCCAGCCCGGCTTGGTGGCCGGACTTGTTCCTTACCTGATATTGCGTTGGCAGGGCAGGTCATTAGTGCCGGAGAAAATGGGAGTCCTGGAGGCCGCTGCTCTCGTAACCGGAGCTGTCGGTTCAATGATAATGATCGCGTGCATACTCCGGTTTGCGTATGAGGGTAAAGGCACGTTGTCACCGCTTGATCCCACGAAGCGCCTGGTCGTAAGAGGCCTTTATCTCTATAGCCGCAATCCGATGTATGTCGGCCTGATGATGATCTTGATCTCGGAAGCCGTTTTTTGGCGATCGCTTTCCCTTGCTGTTTACGCGGGCGTTGTTTTTATCGGCCTAAATCTCTTCATCACGATCCATGAGGAACCCCGACTGCATCGCGAGTTTGGCAAGGAATTCACCGACTATCGTTCCAGTGTCCGCCGCTGGCTTTGACTGTGCGCTATCTGAAAACCGTCGTTTTTACCCATGGGGGACGCTGCATATCGCCGTTCTTACATTCCAAAGCAAAACCGGCGAAGGTATCGCAATTAAGGATCGTCTCGGTCTCGGACATCGCCTTCATTCCGGGGTCAGTTACCCAGCCCTTTGCAAAATGTCCGTGCTTACCGTCTTGATCCACAAAATGGCGGAGTTCGTGAATAAAGATAAAGGCGGCAAAATCTGGTATTCCCGTCGCAAATAGAACGCCGCGTCGGAATACGATCTTGCCCGTCAGATCGTTCTTTTCGTGGAACCCTCCGAGCCTCGCGAACGCAACCGTACTGATACTCTCACCAAAATTCGTGGTGTCCAAGGTAACGAATGCTTCGGGCCGGTCGAGCACGTTGAGCATAAAGCTGTAGATATCATGCAGCTTTTGGAGGACGGGCCGCTTCGGGCCCTTGAAATTATCGATCCTGAAATGTTTGTTCAGCATCTTCATTCTTTGCTCGCGCGTCGCTCCCATCAAGCCGGGAAGGACGTTATCGACCACATTCATCGCAAGGGTGATATTGGTCATCGCCGCATGGATGCAGCCACGGGTGTGCGGTACGTGTTGGAGCATTCCAGTTAACAGCCAACCGTCAGTGTTCAGGCTTAAGGGAATGGTCGGAAAAACATTGCGGTTGCGCAATTGATTCAGCTTTGCAAGCGTCTGTTTGCCCGGATCTATGCGGCCATCGCAGCCCTGCCAGCCGAAGTGCTTCTTTTGAAAATCGCGGATCGCACCGATCGTTTTCGGTCCGCATTTGCCGTCGATAACAAGCTGAGGGCTAGGGCCGCCATCGATCGGGGCAACCTGGTCGAGGCCGTACTGGATGTTGAACACGTCGTCATAAACGTTCGCCCCGCCCTGACCCACCGGTTTCGTGATGACTATATCGCCCTCCGGCCGTTTTGGATCGAATTGCTGGTTGCTTTGTCGGTTATCCGGCAGCAGTTTACAGCCGCCATCGTCGAGCATGTGTGCGCATTGTGGCATAGACAGTCACCTAACAGCGTAAAGAAACGCATTTACGGGACGTATTGTTCGATGGATTTTGCGTCGATCATACCTATCGGGCGATGTATTGTCGGGATCACCTCGATGGTCGTGTTTGACACTTCGCCGGATCGATAAATAAACTTTGCAGGTGATCCTCGAACCCACGCCTGAAGGTACGTCGCCGCAACAGTCAGATCGAGCAGCCGGAATGACCACAAAGGTGGTTAAGGGAACGATCTGGATGATGGTGGGCCTGACGGTCCCGATCTTTTTCTCGCTTTTTGCCACACCGCTTAACACACGGCTTCTCGGAGTCGAAAGCTTCGGACTCTTTGTCTTGATCCTCCTGATCCCGGCCTATTTCACCTTCGGCGACTTTGGGATGAACATTGCCTCGACGAAGTTCGGCGCGGCTGCATTTGCCGAAGGGTCGCCCGACAAAGAGGCCCGCATTGTGAGAACGGCGGCGTTTATCGCGATCCTCTTCTCATTCCCGTTTGCAATCGGGCTGGCAATATTTTCGCCAAACATCGTGGCGATATTCAATGTTCCCGAGCATCTGGCAGCCGAAGCATCTCTTGCTTTGAAACTAGCCTCAGTGACCTATGTCATAAATTTCCTGAACGGGATCTTTAATACACCAGAGCTTTCTCGGCTTAGGATGGATCTGAACGTGATGATCACTTCTGGGTTCAGGCTAGGGGGGATCATCGCGACGCCTTTAGTGATCTATCTCGGAGGCGGAGTGATAGGGGCAGTTGCGGTAGCCCTTGCTGCCTCGATCTTGACGCTGACCGGACACTTGATCGTATCGTCCAGACTACTGCCCGAGCTCGTCGGGTTTACGATCGATCGCGAATCGATCCGTCCGATGCTGAGGTTCGGATGGTCCCTGGTGATCGCAGGCGTGGCTGCCGTTCTACTGGTAAACCTCGAAAAGTTTGTTCTGACGCGTGCTACATCGGTAGAAACACTGGCCTACTATTCGATCGCCGCAACTTTTGCGGCTATGCTCACGCTATTTTCCGCTTCGATGGTGCAGTCACTGATGCCCGCGTTTTCACAGCTTCAACGGGAGCAGGACCGCCCTGCCCTCGTTGCACTGTATTCACGGGGGATTCGCATGACGCTTTTTCTGCTGATGCCTGCAGTAGTCGTCATGGTCCTTGGGGGAAAGCCCTTTTTTACACACTGGTTCGGACCGGATTTCGGACGTGAGAGCACCGGGCCTTTTTACATAACCGTTGCAGGTATTTTTTTCAATGTGCTGGCTTATTTCCCCTACTCAGCGATAATGGCCTCCGGACGGAGCGAGATCTTTGCACGCATTTACTGGATCGAACTGGTTCCCTATATTGGCGTCGTTTGGGTACTGTCGAACCGTTACGGGGCGAGCGGTGCCGCTCTCGCCTGGAGCATAAGGGTTGTCTTCGACGCTGCTCTTCTGTTCTATCTTGCATCGAGAATGGGGGTGGTCTTTCGTGGACGCAAGAATTTCGGATTTGCGATCCTGTTTTCTCTGATGGCAGTTCCGATCATCTTGCTTTTTGCCTTCGACGGGCTTGCTCTGATCGTCTTAGCTGCCGCGATCGCAGCCGGATCATTCTATGTTTGGCTGGTATGGGCGATAATGCTTGACGAAGACGAGATCAGGATGATCCGCGAAAAACTAGGACAGTTGCTGGCCAAGACAGGCCTTGCCTCGCGTTTTGGCCGAGACAACTCGGAGGCGGAATAGACCGTTCAGCGGTTCTTAGAGAAATGCATTTCGATAAGTGTGTTGAATCGTCGAGAAGTTAATGCGAAGGGGTGTTGACATTGCGGTCTGGATGAATTTTCCTCGGCTTCGAGGCCAAGTGCACCGCGCGCTAGACCATGGACTTGAGACTTTGCTCGATTATCCTCGCCTCGCAACGATAGTTGCTGCCTTGGATGCCACTTACAAAATCCCAGGAGATGCGATCGAATTTGGTACGTTTCGCGGCGGGAGCGCCGGAGTGATCCTCCAAAACCTTTCGCCGGAAAAGATACTCCACGTTTGCGACTCGTTCGAGGGCATGCCAGAGACGACGGTGGAGGATAACTATCATCGCAAGGGTGATTTTGCCGAAACGTGGGCCGATAGGGTGATCGGCGGATTATCGCAACTAGGAAATAATTTTTGGGTGCACAAAGGTTTCTTTAGCAAGACCATCCCTGAAATGGAGGCAAACGGCCCCGACAGACTCTCGTTCGCCCACATTGACGCCGATCTCTACGAAAGCGTTCGCGACGCGCTCGAATTCTGTTACCCGCGAATGGACAGGGGTTCGATAATTATTCTCGACGATTATGAGGCGCCGTCGTGCGAGGGTGCAAAACAGGCGGTCGACGAGTTTTTCGCCTACCGGCCGGAGCAGGTCGAAAGGCTGTCGCGGCCCGCTCGCGGCTGCTTGATAGGCGGTGGCAACTTAAATAAGACCCTTCTTTCGCAGGCTCGATTTCCCGGTCTAGCTTCTATGTTCGGCGGCCTTATTTTTCATAAAAGCGATAACTGATACAATTTTCGGCAATGACAGGTTTTTTTTCTCGAATCGGCCAATCGCTTAGATGGAGGCTCGGAATGCCGGTGGCTGCGGCCGCGCTGGAGGCCGGCACTGACGAATCGATCAGTGATTTTTACAACTCTCGTGTGACCGGATGCGAATTTCTCGAGGACCCGGAACATTATGAACACCCTCGGGCAAGATGGGTCCTTGAGAATGTGTCGGGCGGATCGCTGCTCGAGATCGGATGTGGAAATGGCGGAATGACGCGCCTCCTGGCCCCGAAGGTCGGATCTATCACTGCCTTCGATGTGTCAGCTCCGTCCCTTGCAGAGCTAGAAAAACTGGGGCTACAAAACGTCAAGACCGTTCAAGGCTTGATAGAACAATTTCGTCCAAGCACGACGTTTGACTGGGTTTTGCTTTCAGAAGTGATCGAACACCTCCGAGATCCGAAAAGTGTGGTCGATCAAGCGTTCGAATATGTCAGCCCGGGCGGAAACCTCCTCATAACGACTCCAAACGGCCACTGGGAATCGGACGAGCACCTGCACGAGTTCAGCTTGCAGACGTTCTGCGAACTGCTTTCGCGGACTGCCTGCGAATCGCTAACAACAGGCTATCTCAGGGACCGAGACGGCCGCCGCCGATGGCTTACCGCAATATTGAAAAAGGCCGAAACAGATCCAGTGCCGGATGATTTCTTCGACAGGTCGGCTACCCGGAAGCTGAGAAGGAAGTCGTTGTGAAAAGGGGACCAGGAGAAAAAGCGAGGTTCAGCAATGTGCTTCTGTTCTTACCGCGAGTGTTTTTGCGGCGAAAAACGAGGGGAGCAACACGGCTGCTCGATCTTATCGCAGGCCACTCATCGAACTTACAGAATTACCGGACCGAGGTGCCCGGCGGTTCGCTGTATGTCGACCTCCGCAACGCGAGTGGACACGCTCAGATCGCCCAGCCTTCGTCGATCACCTCCGAGCACCGAATTCTCGAAAGGTGTGTCGGGCCGGGCGACACGGCGTTCGATATTGGTGCAAACATTGGCATCTTCACCGTTTGGCTTTCGTCTGTGGTGGGCGAGAAAGGGCGAGTAGTGGCGTTCGAACCGAACCCAGCGCTTCTTCCTTCTCTTAGAAAGACCGCCGATAGTTTAGGCAACGTCGATGTGCTGGCCCTGGGGCTTGCCGACAAAGACGGCACGTCGGAGTTTTTCGTTCCGGATGATGACACGATGGCCAGCATGCGAAATTGGACCCGCACCGAGGGAGGAAGGGTCGCAGCTATAAAGTGCGAAGTAACGACGATCGATAAACTTATTTCTGGAGGCCGCGTTCCTTTTCCGGATCTTATTAAGTGCGACATTGAAGGCGGTGAATATCATTGTTTTGTGGGGGCTAGAAGAACTCTAGGCTCTGACAACGCTCCGATCGTTTTGTTTGAAGCGAATATCAACTCCACCCACGGATACGGACTCGACCTCTCGACGGCAATGGATTTCCTTGGCGAGCTAAAGCAGCCAAACTATACCTTCTTCAGAGTTTGCGAACCGGATCGGCTCGAAGCGATCAGTTCGATCGACTTTCTCCACGGCAACATACTTGCTGTACCAGAGGCCCGGATGCACCGGTTAAGTATTCGAGCATCAAACGAATGGACCTAAGATCTTTTTTTTATTCCCGTCAATGGCGTCTTAGGCAGAAGTTGGCAGCGTTTCGCTTTGGCGGTACGGGCCCTCCTACAAATTCTCCCTTGCCGACCGGATTTGCTCCGGGGAAAGTGCTTTTTGTGCTCGCCGGCCTGATCGGGGATTCGGTGATGAGCATGTCCGCCATAGCGGCAGCACGTGAGATCTTGCCCGAGGCGACGTTCGTGGTCCTGGGCAAACGTGTTAATCGGGAACTGCTCGGCGAGTCGGGCCTAGATGTCGAATTTTACGAATTTGAGAACGACCCGTTCTCGCTGCGCCATCGTGGCCAGGTCAAAAAGCTTCAGCAATGGCTGACGAACCAGCGTTTCGATCTAGCTATTATCCTACTTGGCGATCAGTTCGCCCCTCTGCTTGCCCGAGCTGAGATCCCGGTCCGGGTCGGGGTTGCGGGAACATTACTTGAAAATTGCCTCACTCATACCTATGAGATCGGCAGCCCGAGAACGTGGGGAACGAACGATCGGCTTAACGCGCTCCGCTGTTTGGGGTATATCATTAATGACCGACTGCCTCAGATCTCGGTCGATCATTCTGCATCTCTGAGTGCGCGAAAAAGATTGAAGGATTTAGGATGGGCTGAGGAAGATTACATTGTACTTCATCCATTTGGCAGCACTCGTCGACAATGGTGGAATCTGGAAGCAGCCGTGAAGTTGTCTGAGACTGTCAAAAAGAAACACCGTCTCAGCACCGTGTTGGTTGGCGGGCCAGAAGCCAGAGGATCCATCAACAGCGAATCGCTCGATCATGCCATCGATGCGACAGGGATGTTGTCGCTCGCCGAGTTGTTAGCGGTAGTTGCAGACGCAAAGATCGTGGTCACGACCGACAGCGGCCCGTATCACATTGCCGGGGCGCTGGCGAAGCCGATAGTCGGACTATTTCGGGCGCGTCGTCCGGAACATGCTGGAGCATACCCGAATACGAACGTCATCCTGGGTCAGAACAACGAGTGTACTGGAAGTTGTGATTGGGACCGCTGCGAAACCTTGCCATGCCGGCAGATGGAGCAGATCACGGTGGCCGAGGTCCTGGCAGCTATAGAAGTCCGACTATGATACGCGTCCTTCATTTTGCGAGCGTCATAAATCGTTATGACTTCATCGATACCGTCTTAACCGGCCTCGACCGCTCTCGCTTCGAGGTCGCGGCATTGACGGTGGTGCCTCCGAACAACCGGACCGGTGCGTATTCGGATGATGAAAGATACGAAACCCAATGTCTGGATATTCCGTTCGAGCGCCGAAATTACCCAATGATATATCGTGGCCTAAGGGCAAAGATACGCGAGTTTCGGCCGCATATCCTTCAGGCTCACCATTATGACGAAACTGTGCTGGCCGCATTTGCAGCCAAGCAGTCCGGTGTTCCCGCATTCGTTATCGGGCACCAGTACTCTGATCACATTTACGTTTTGACCAAGGGGCTCAAACGAAAGGCTTATCTTTTTGTCGAGCGGCTCTGCAATAGCTATGCTGACCGGATAGTGGTCCCGACGCAGGAAGTTGTCGATCTTCTCGTGAGTCAGGGTGTAAAGCCCGAAAAGATCCTCAAGAATCCTTACGGGACCGATCTTGGAATGGTCGATGACGCATCGCAGGTCGAGATCGATAAGATCAGGAGCGATTTTGGCCTCAACGAGAAATTTGTCGCGCTCACATGCTGCCGATTGAACAAGGAGAAGGGGCTTGACCATTTATTGCAAGCGGTCCCGGCGATCAAAGCAAGGCATCCGCATTTTAAGCTTGCTATGGTCGGTACCGGAGCTTACGAGGCACGTCTGAAAGAAATTTGCACAGAACTGAACATCGATGACGCTGTGGTGTTCGTCGGCTGGCGGAAGGATTCTTACAACTGGTACAGCCTGGCGGACGTAGTGATCCAGCCGTCTTTAGCCGAATCTTTCTGTCAGGTTGTTACGGAGGCCCTTGCATTCAAAAAGCCGATCGTTGTCACACCGGTCGGGATCGCACCGGAAGTGATCATTTCAGGCGAAAGAGGAGGATACCTGGTCGAGATCGGCAGCAGCCGGGATATTGAAAATGCGGTCTGCAGCCTTATAGCAGATGCCGGCCACCGAGCATTGCTTGGAGAGACGGGCTTTGAGTTCGTCAGCTCAATTCTGACGGTCGAAGCCACAGCCGAAAGGTACGAGGAGCTTTATTCGGATATAATCGAGACGCGCCTGCCGGATCTTCGGTCGGTAAACCAAAATGCATGATACGCAACTGCAGCTAAAGATCCTAAACCAGATAAGCAAGGCAAACGTCCTCGTGATCGGTGACGTTATGCTCGATCGCTACTGGATGGGCATGGCCTCGCGACTTTCTCCGGAGGCCCCCGTTCCGATCGTGGCATTGAATCACGTGCGAAATATTCCCGGAGGCGCGGCGAATGTGGCTGCGAATATCGCAGGCCTCGGCGGGAACGCAGCCCTCGCAGGGGTCACGGGTTCGGACGATCAGGGAGCATCGCTGCGGTCCGCTCTCGCCGATCGCGGCATTTCCACCAGGGATCTGGTCATCTCGACGTCGCGCCAGACGACGACAAAGACGCGTGTGCTGGTCAGCAATCAACAGATCGCCCGGGTCGATGATGAGACCTGTGTTCCGCTCGCCGGCAAGGACGAGGATATGCTTTGCGAGGCCATCTGGGCGGGCATTGTCACAGCAGATGCCATCGTATTGTCAGATTACGCGAAAGGCTGCCTGACGCCACGAGTGCTGTCGATCTCGATCGATGCTGCCCGGTCGTCGGGAAAACCCGTTATCGTTGACCCCAAGGCCCGCGATCTGAAGTACTACAATGGCGCCACGCTGCTGACGCCCAATCTCAGTGAGGCATTGGATGCGGCCGGAATAGGCGGGCGCGACGAGAACCGGGCCGGTGAGGCGGCCGCATTTATCCTAGACAGCGTCGACATCGACGCGTTGTTGATCACGCTTGGCGAACATGGAATGAAGCTGTTCCGTCGCGGCGAGGCCGAGCTTCACTTTCCTTCGGTTGCCCGTCAGGTTTTCGATGTCACAGGTGCTGGCGACACGGTCGTCGCGGTATTGTCGGCTGCAATGGCAGCGGGAGCAGACCTGCGGTCGGCGATCCCGCTGGCGAATCTTGCCGCGGGCATCGCCGTTGAAAAAGTTGGCACCTCGGTCGTCGCCCTTGATGAACTGAAGGACGCGATCCATGATCAGGAACTGCACCTCTCGGCTGAAAGTTGACCCATCTCGAAAATGTCGCGAATTCTAGTTTCTATAGTGATACCGGTCCGCGATGAAGAGGCGACGATCAACGAGCTATTCGAAAGCATCGCACGACAATCGTATAAGCCGGACGAAGTTGTCATCGTTGACGGCGGGTCAAATGACGGGACAGTTCGGATCATCGAGGGTCTTGCCGGGACACAGCCTTTCACGGTAAGGCTGGTCAGGACGGATAACGCAACGCCGGGACGAGGAAGAAACCTCGGCATCGAGGCAGCGGCGAATGAATGGATCGCATTGACGGATGCGGGCATCCGGCTTGAAGACAACTGGCTCGAATTACTTGTACGAGCGTCTGAACGCGCTGATCTCGTTCTCGGGAATTACTCGCCGGTCACCGACACGTTCTTCACTAAATGTGCCGCCTTTGCTTATGTTCCGCCGACCAACGGCAGCGGCATCCGCGGCAGGTTCATCGCTTCATCGATGATCAAGAAGTCCGTTTGGAAAGCAGTCGGTGGTTTTCCCGACCTTCGTGCGGCAGAAGACCTGATTTTTATCGAGAAAGTCGAAAAGGCAGGCTTTCGTGTGGTCCAGGCTCCCGACGCAAAGGTGCATTGGCAGCTTCGGCCCGATCTGACCAGCACTTTTCGAAAGTTCGCGCTCTATTCGAAACACAATGTACTCGCCGGCCGCCAATGGGATTGGCATTACGGCCTGTTACGTCAGTACCTTTTATTGCTCCCATTCTTATTGTTGACGATCTTTCATAGTTATTGGTGGCTGGCTGCCGTTCTTGTCTGGCTTTCACTTCGAAGTCTAAAGCGGGTAACAGGACATATCAACGAGTTTGGGGCGACCACAGTTCTCAATCCCATCGTTCTCTTCTGCGTCGGCAGTCTTTTATTGACGATCGACGCGGCAACTTTTCTTGGATGGGTGCAGGCAAGGATCTCGGGTGAACGATACTTCGATCAGAACAACAGATAGCGGGACTTTGATTAGTTGGAAGCGGCGGAGTTAAAGCAAGTGTTCAGGTAAGATGCCATGTATTGAATTCGACGGCGTTCTGGAGACATACTCAAACGGCAAAATTGAGCAACGTTTCACTTGGTCGCATATATTTTCAGAGAATCGCCGATACGAAACATGTTAAGTGGTAGGTTCAACATTCCTTTTATAGCGGCTCGGAATGGACTGCTGGTCAGAGCTTCGTTCAAGGCGTAGTCGCCCTGCACACGGTCGTGGTCCGGCCGTTTTCGAAAATACGAGAGGGCCTCGGCGACCCCAAAGCTGTATGTCCTGACCTTCACATCCGCAAATCCGGCATCGTCCAGCAGCCGCATTATCGCCTTCCGGGAGAATAAATGAAGGTGCTCCGGAGGGGAGATCATCGACCATTTCAGACCGATCAGGTGATAAGAAAGGCCGCCGGACGACGGTGTCGTTGCCCAAAACAATCCACCTGGCCTCAAGATCCTGGCCACCTCGCTTACCAACTCCGCTGGGTCAGAGCAATGTTCTATTATCTCGCTCGCTGTAACAACATCGAAATGGCCTTCAGGAAATTTTGCCTCGCTCAATTGTCCATGGAAGACTTCGTAACCGAGCCCCGCCGAATGTTCGATCGCAGGTTTTGAGACTTCAACACCCTGAGACTTCCAGCCGAGGTTGCGTGCTGTATGCATCAGTGTCCCCGCACCGAAACCGATATCAAGCAGTCGCCCCGTTTTCCTGTAAGGTTCGAATCCGCCAATGATCTCCACCAGCCGTCGGTGGACAAATGGCGGGACCTCTAGATTGCTTTCCGAATAGTATTCGTCATAATTCTGAGCTTCCGACTCTTGAGGTACCATCGAAGAATAGATAGATCCACAGCGACATCGAAGCATAAGGAAACCATTCTTGCTGCCAAGAATGCGGTAACTCGATGCACCACAGCCGGGGCATGCACGTGCATCCTCCACGTTCGGTTGGGGAATAAGAAGATCAGTCACAGCCCTATAAATATAGCGATGGCCAATTCGAATTCCAAATTTGACGATGTTGTTTGGCCGCGGTCGGTGGTTCGCGCGGTCGGGCTACATTGACTTCAAAAACGATGGTGATACATCATTGGACTGGTGAGAACTTGCCAAAAGGTCCGTAAGGCATTAGTTGAAGATACTTGATCCGATACTGCCCTCCAAAGATCGTTTGCGGCCGCGACCAATGGCTATAAATACCGCGAAAAGCGTGGCAAAAAGCACACTTTACATTTGCTACTTCGGCCTGCGCGAGCCGCTGGTCCAGACGCAGGTCATTCCCTATTTGCGTGAGATCATCAAGGACGATATAGATGTTTCGCTGCTAACATTCGAGCCGGACCTCGGATCGAAATGGACGCAAGGCCAGCTTGATTCAGCTCGAGAAGAGCTGGCCGGAAAGGGGATCAGATGGTTTACGCTTCCATATCACAAACGGCCGTCGGCAATCGCGACCATTTACGATGTCTTGGTGGGAACACATACCGTGCGAAAGCTGATCTCTAAAGAAAACGTAGATATTCTGCATGCCCGCGTTCATGTTCCAGGTTTAATGGCGGTCCTAGCCCGTAAATTTTCCAGCAGAAAGCCAAAGATCTTGTTCGATATAAGAGGGTTTTTTCCCGAAGAATACACCGATGCGGGTATTTGGCCAGAGAACGGAAAACTGTTCCGGGCCGTAAAACGGGTAGAGAAGTGGATCATGAACGAGGCAGACGGTTTTGTGGTTCTGACCGAGAATGCACGCGAGATACTCTTTCCTCAGTCAAAGGAAACTGGTTTTGACCATATCGGTCGCCCGGTTGAGGTCATCCCGTGCTGTGTGGATCTTCCCGAGAGGTTCCCCGAAACGGTAATGGCCACGAGAGCTGAAATGAGGAAAACACTTGGGATCGGAGACCGTCGGGTGTTAACACATCTCGGAGCGCTTGGCGGCCTCTACCTCAGTGAAGAGATCGCAGATCTTCTTGAAGCAGCTCGGATCGTGGATCCATCGACATTCGCGCTTTTTCTAACCCAATCCGATCCTGAGACCATTGTGCCGCTGTTGCTGGCACGCGGATTTGCCGAAAACGACTTTTTTGTCGGGCGTGTCGCTCCGCGTGAAGTCGGAAAGTATTTAAGCGCGGCCGACGCGGGACTTTCTTTCGTCAAGGCAACGTATTCGACGGCCTCTCGGTCGCCGACAAAGATACCCGAGTATCTCGCCTGCGGCCTTCCGGTGATCGCGAACCGAGGTGTTGGCGACGTCGATTCCCTGATCCTCGAGGAAGGCGTCGGGGTATTGGTCGATGGCTTTAGCCGGGAGAGTTATTTTAAAGCGCTCGAAGATCTGAGCGGCCTTGGCGAAATTGGTGCAAAATGTAGGAGAGTGGCTGCCGCACGGTTCGATCTCGAAACGGTCGGCGGGCCGAGATACAGGCGGATGTACAAACGTCTCTTGAGAAACATTGATGCGGCAGAGGCGATATCGTTATCCTAGCACGCTAGAAATGGACGCAAATCAGTTGACATCCAAAGGCATTGCCGTTTTTGACATTTGCGAAACGCTCTACTACTCAAATACAACGCACGACTTCATCCGCTATTTTGCCCGAAACCGGCCTGGGCTAGTACGCAAAGGTCTGTTTCATTTACTGAACCATCGGTTGTCGCCGCTCAGGTACGTTTTGATCGGTGGCAGTGTTGCGACGGGCAGCGACTACTTTAAGCGGGCGAATGTGGCTTTACTAAGGGGTGCGTCCGAGGCGAAGGTCCGCTGGTTTGCGGATCGCTTTGTGAGGGAATATCTTGCGACTCGAAGAGTCGAACAAGCGCAGGCACTGATCAAGGAATATGTTGAAAAGGGAACAAGGGTCATCCTTTGTTCCTCAAGCATCGAGCCAGTAGTTCGTGCTGTTGGGAACGAGCTGGGCATTCATGATCTTGTCTCAACGACACTTGAAAAAACGGATGACAGGTATACAGGCCGCATTCTCAATGATCCGACGGGGCGAAAACTCGCGGCCCTGCGGGATCTCTCCGACGCCGAGATCGTATGTGCGGTTTCGGACAATCTGAGCGACCTCGACCTGTTGTCAGCTTCAAAACGCGGGATCGCGGTTGTCCACAATGCGCGCAAACGCAGGTTCTGGAAAGGAAAGGATCTTGAAGTGATCGACCTGAGCCTATGAGACTTTTCTTTCGTTTTCTATTCCCGGCAACCTACTTTGAAGCGACACGGGTCCCGTCGCTCGAATTGAAGATATACAATGGTCTGGTCGAATGGCTGCCCGCGTTTGCGTTTGCGCTTTACTTCAATGATCTTCGGCCGCAAGCCGTCCTCGCCGTGCTTTTTAGCTATGGAGCGTTCATCTCCATTTATGAGATCGGATATCTTACAAACGACCTATTCAGCGAAAAGTATGAAGACGAACCCCGTGGCCGAGCTTCTCGATTCCAGGGCAGCGAGGCTACCGTTTATGCGCTGATCGCCGTAAGGCTAATTTTCTTTGCGATATTCACAAGCCTGCTCGGCGCAGCCAACTCATGGCTCTGGTGGGGGTTTCATGGTTCGCTTGTCGCCGTCTTTGCATTACACAACATTCTGCCCGGCGAGATGCGCGTTGCAACATTTTTCTGCCTCTCGGCATTTCGGTTTTTCGGGCCGATGATTATTGCTGTCCCGCCTTTGGTTCTCATGGTATTGTTCCCGGCGGTCTTACTGAACCACTCGCTATACCGTACAACGGTTTATCTTAGGAGCAAATTCCAAGATGCGCGTGTAGCTGAAACCGTTCTTTCGAAACTTGCTTTCTACGCCGGCTGCTTCCCACTGTCAGTTCTTCTTTCGTTCTTGTATGATTCGTGGATACCGGCGGGGCTCTGCGTTTACTTTGGCCTCATCTGGATCATGTACCTCGCGGCCTCCCGAGTGACGGGGTGGAAGCCGGGTCCTGGCTGACCGGCACCGAAGATCGAGGGTTCTTTCGGGCCTTTACGTCTGCTACAATCTGTTTTTGTTGCGAAAATGGATGATTCAGTGAAAAAAGGCGCGTTTGTTATATCGCTCGATCTAGAGCTTTATTGGGGCGTGCGTGATGTGATAGGGCCGACTTCGCGTTATTGGGAAAACCTTCGAGGCGAGCGTGCGGCCATTCGGCTGCTGCTGGACCTCTTTAAGGAATATGATATCGCGGCGACATGGGCAACCGTAGGGATGCTTTTTGCCTCATCTGACAACGATGCGATGACGCTTTCACCGTCCATCCGACCGGAATATGCCGACAGTGGTCTGTCTCCTTATGCCGAGTTCGCCAGGGACGGCCGGCCTTCGGACGACTTTCTATATGGGCAGGATACGATTGAGCAGATTCGCGCCACACCTCGGCAAGAGATCGGTACGCACACGTTTTCCCATTATTATTGCTGCGAACCCGGTCAGACTAAAGAGACATTTCGTGCGGATATCGAGAGTGCGGTCTCAGCGGCCGACGCCCACGGTATAACCCTTCGATCTATCGTGTTTCCGCGGAATCAGCATAATCCTGACTATGATGACGTACTAGTCGAGAATGGGATCTTTTGTTATCGCGGAAATCAGGCAGCAAAGATGTATCGTTTTGGCGCCGTCGGCCGCGAATCGCCTGTAACCCGTATATCGCGATTTGCGGACACTTATGTGAATGTTTCCGGAATGAACACTTATTCCTGGGATGCGATCTGGCGCGGTCCGATAGCCAACGTAGCCGCAAGCGCCTTTCTTCGGCCGGTCAGGAATGCATCGGGGCCAAAGGAAATGCTGCAGTTTCGTCGAATAGCTAAATGCCTGGACGAAGCGGCCGAACAAGGCCGGATCTTTCATCTCTGGTGGCACCCGCACAATTTCGGTGCTCGAACCGCCGAAAACATTTCATTTCTCAGAAAGATCTTCGACCGGTTTGCAAAGCTGCGTGCCGACAAAGGCATGACCTCCTTCTCAATGGCTGAAACGGCCGAGCGCTCGAAACACTTTGTGGCTGCAAAGGCCGCATGACGGAAGATCCCCGCATAGTTCTGCTTTGCTCGGACGGCGACTCCACCCGCGCCGTATTCAATGCACTAAATGACGAATTTGGAAGCGTACTTGTGATAATGGAAGATCCGGTCTCGCGGCTGGAAATGGCGAGACGACGGGCCCGCCGATTGGGGCTCATTCCAACGATCGGCCAGACCCTTTTTGCCGGGGCAGTCGTTCCGATTTTAGCGGCCTCTGGACGTCCTCGAGTCCGGGAGATCGAGCGGGTACATCTCCTGCGAAAAGATCTGCCCGACGAAGGGATCGTCCGGGTAAAGAACGTAAATTCTGAAGAGGCGCAAAAACATCTTCGCAATGCCGAACCGTCAGTGGTTGTGGTAAATGGAACTCGTATCATAGGTCAGGAAACGCTTAGCTGTGTGGATGCGCCTTTCATAAACACACATGCAGGTATCACCCCGCTTTATCGCGGCGTGCACGGGGGTTATTGGGCACTTGTCGAAGGGAAGCCCGATCTCGTAGGAACAACGGTGCATCTTGTGGACAAAGGCATCGACACGGGCCGGATCATCGCCCAAAAACATTTTGACGTAACAGAAGTCGACAATTTCGCTACTTATCCTTACCTTCATACGGCAGCAGGCATTTCCATCCTGATCCCGGCCGTAAAGGCCGCGCTGGCCGGAAATATTGAGTTTCAAGCGCCGCCGGCTGAGGTCGGCTCACGGCTCCGCCATCATCCGACTATATGGTCTTATGTTAAGAATCGCTTGCTGCGCGGCGTTCGCTGAAAGGTTTTCGAGACTGCTAACTGGCTCTGATTAAAGGCACGATCGAATATTTTGGTAGAATAGTGCGTGAAAAGTGAATACGCGCTAAGGCCTCAAACCCGGTGAGTGCGATTGCGCAAGGATGACCTTCTGATCGATGTATATACTCGGACTCACAACACTTGGCGATTCTGCCGCTGCTTTGATCGAAAACGGCCGCCTTATTGCCGCAGCCGAAGAGGAGCGGTTCTCTCGAAAAAAGCACCATAGCGGCTTTCCTTACCAAGCTGTCCAGTTTTGCCTTGATCAGGCAGGCATCAAACTTCGGGAAGTCGAGCACGTCGGGCATTATTGGAAACCGTGGATCCTTAGGCACAAGGCGATGCAGGCGGTCAAAGCGGCGTTCGTGTCGCGAGATATGTTTCGAGCACGCGCCGACCGCGGCGTTGCGCAGGTAACCGAAAGCTATTTGGGTATGTTTCGGCATCCTAAGCGGCTTCGTGAGCGTTTCGGCCCGAGTGATTTCAAGTTCCATTATTTTGAGCATCATCAAACCCACGCGGCCAGCGCCTTTTTTGTTTCGCCATTCGACTCGGCTGCCATTCTAACGTGGGACGGCACAGGCGAAGATACTACAACGCTCTTCTGCAGGGGCCGCGGGAACAAGATCGAGGTGCTCAAGCGGATCAAGCTGCCGCACAGCCTCGGGCAGTTTTATTCGGCCGTCACGAATTATATCGGGTTCGATATGTTTGCCGGTGATGAATGGAAGGTGATGGGCCTGGCTGCCTACGGCAAACCGAAATACTACGATTTTTTCCGGGAGAAGGTGCTGACGACGAACGGCCACGGTGATTTCCGATTCAACATTCGAGTTCTCGACCACCATCTCGCCAAGCAATATAAATTTCCAGACGCGATCATCAGCGAGCTAGGCCCGGCAAGAAAAAGGGGCGAGGAACTATCAGAACATCATTGGGATATTGCCTGTTCAGCCCAGAAAGCGCTCGAAGACACGGCTTTATATCTGGTGGAGCAGATAAAGGAGATGACGGGGGAGGACGACTTGTGCATGGCAGGCGGAGTTGCTTTCAACTCCGTAATGAACGGCCGCATCTTTCACGAGACGCCTTTTTCGCGATTCTTTGTCCAGCCCGCTGCGGGCGATGCAGGATGCAGCCTCGGGGCCGCGCTGATGGTTTGGCATCAGGTTCTCGGTCGAAAGCGTGAGTTCACAATGGAACATGCTTACTGGGGGCCGGGTTTTACGAATGAAGAATGTCGAGCCGCATTGTCCGACGCGGGCGTCACCTTTGAGACCTTTGATGACGAGGTCCTTCTTCCTAAACTTGCGAAAATGATAGCCGACGGCGCCATCGTAGGGTGGTTTAACGGGCGGATGGAACTCGGGCCTCGTGCCCTTGGAGCGCGAAGCTTTCTCGCCGACCCTCGACGCCCGGACATGCGAGAGATCCTGAATCATAAGGTAAAGCTCCGCGAGTGGTTTCGGCCACTTGCGCCTTCGATGCACGAAGAGAGCGGCAGCGAGGTCTTCGGAGTGGACCATCATGATCCCTTCATGATAACGGTTATCGAAGTCTCCGACGATTACAAGGAAAAGATCCCGGCGGTAGTGCATATCGACGGATCTGCACGTCCACAGATGGTAAGCAAGCGAACAAACCCTCGCTATTGGAAGCTGATCGACGAGTTCAGGAAGCTGACCGGCGTGCCGATGTTGTTGAACACTTCGTTCAACGTGCAGGAACCTATTGTCTGCACGCCAAAGGATGCTATCAATACATTTCGCAACTCCAATTTCGATGCCCTTGTCCTTGAGAACAATCTAGTGCTCCGGCGACAAAATGAAGTAGATGCGTGATCGAATTCTGATCTCAATCGCTCTCGTTCTGGTCGTGACGGCGATGATCTGGGCAGACACTGCCGACGGGCTCGCGTCGCTGCTTTTGGTTGTAGCGCTTTCCTCGGTTGCGCTTGCGGCGTTTCGCGGGTTCAGCGAAGAAAGACAGTTCCTAACAACCATCTTTCTTGCAGCGCTTCTTGTGCGGCTCCTCTTCGGCGTATTTATTCACGTATTCGAATATCGTGAATTCTTTGGCGGCGACGCCCAAACCTACGATATCAATGGCTGGATCCTCGCGGAGTACTTTCGCGGTAACCATACGGGCGATGAATTTGCTATTCAGCGCGAATGGGCGACGAAAGGTATCGGCTGGGGAATGAACTATCTTGTCGCAGGCATTTATCTTGTTTTTGGCCGCAACTTGATGGCTGCACAATCGTTTTGCGCGGTGTTTGGGGCAGCTACCGCGCCGATGGTTTACTACTGCGGCCTGAAAATGTTCAGTAACAAAAACGTCGCAAAAACTGCAGCGTTTGCCATCGCGTTTTTCCCTTCCTTCATCATCTGGTCCTCGCAGCTTATGAAGGACGGTTTGATAATCTTTCTCCTTGTCCTCGCTATGACCATGGTTTTGCAACTGCAGAAGGAGTTGAGCTATGGCGCGGTCCTAGTGCTGATCCTTGCGCTCTTCGGGATCTTGTCGCTGCGGTTCTACATCTTTTACATGGTGATCGTCGCGGTTATCGGGACCTTTGTCGTGGGCCTGACGACCAGCCTTAACTCTATCATTCGGCGCATGGCGGTTTTGGTAATACTCGGGCTTGGGCTGACTTATCTTGGGGTGATAAGAAACGCCGGGTCTGACATTGAGCGGTACGCGAATCTCGAACGAATTCAGATCACACGCCAGGACCAGGCCGTGTCTGCCGAATCAGGATTTAACGAGGATGTCGATGTTTCTACAGCGGAAGGGGCCATCTCTGCCATCCCGGTCGGGCTACTCTATTTGCTTTTCGCGCCGTTTCCGTGGGAAATGACCAGCTTTCGTCAACTTATAACGCTCCCGGAAGTGTTGATCTGGTGGGCGTTGTTTCCGGTAATGGTTGCCGGTTTATGGTACGCGGTGCGCCAGCGCTTGAGGCCTTCGATGCCGATCCTCGTCTTTAGTCTAATGCTTACGCTCGCCTATTCGATCTTTCAGGGCAACGTCGGAACCGCTTATAGGCAGCGAACGCAGATCCAGGTGTTTCTCTTTCTGTTCATTGCCGTTGGCATTACTTTGTATCGCGAATCAAGGGAAAATAAGAAACTCTTTCTCGCCGCCCGCCGGAGGCAGATCGATGATGCCCTCAGGGCACGAGGCGGCGTTTAGCAAACTATGTGCGGAATAACCGGATATGTTACTCGAGACGAAGGGCATTCGGACCGATCTATCCTCGAACGAATGACCGCCGCCATCGCACACCGAGGGCCGGATGATGACGGGTTTTTCGTTGATCGTCATGCGGCACTTGGTATGCGTCGGTTGGCCATAATCGACATCGCCGGCGGCCATCAACCCATTCACAACCAAGATCGCTCGAAATGGATAATCTTTAACGGCGAGATCTATAACTATCAGGAACTTCGTGAAGGTCTGCTGAAGAGGGGCCATCAGCTTTACACTAATTCAGATACCGAGGCGGTCCTTCATCTCTATGAGGAATATGGTGCCGATTGCGTGGAGCATCTTCGCGGGATGTATGCCTTCGCGATCTGGGACACAACGGAAAAGTCGTTGTTTGCTGCTCGCGACCGCGTCGGCAAAAAGCCATTCCTGTATTCGTATCAGCCGAACGGAGACCTGATCTTTGGTTCGGAGTTTCGGGCGCTTCTCGAACATCCCGTGGTCTCACGTGATGTAGACTACTCAGCGATCGACGACTACATGTCTTACATGTGTGTTCCCGCACCGAAAACCGCTTACTTACAGATCCGCAAACTCGAACCGGGCCATTGGCTAAAATGGAAGGACGGACAGATCCAGACCAAACGTTACTGGCAGCCGGATTTCTCGAAGAAGATCAAGATCACCGAAAAAGAAGCGATCGAAGAGACCACTAGATTAGTCCGCGAATCTACCAGGCTGCGAATGATCTCTGAGGTCCCGCTCGGTGCGTTTCTTTCCGGCGGTGTCGATTCGTCGATCATCGTCGCCCTCATGGCCCAGTTAAGCGACCGGCCGGTAAAGACATTCTCGATCGGTTTCGAGGAAGAAGACTTCAGTGAGCTGAGATACGCGAAGCGGGTTGCCGAACATGTAGGCGCCGAATATAACGAATTCGTGGTGCGCCCCGATGCTCTAGAAGTCATCCCGATCCTCGTCGATCATTATGGAGAACCGTTTGCCGATTCGAGCATGATACCGACCTATTACGTTGCCAAAGAGACTCGGCGGCACGTGACAGTAGCACTAAACGGCGACGGCGGCGATGAAAGTTTTGCGGGCTACGAGCGCTATGTCGCGATGAAGCTGGCCGACAAGTACCTCCGCCTTCCAGCATTTGCGAGGAAGCCGATGATCGGAAGACTTGTCGATCTGCTTCCGTCATCCGAGCTTAAGAGAAGCCGCATCCGCGACGTGAAGCGGTTTCTGACGGCTGCCGAACTCCCGAGGACCGAGCGTTTCTTTCGCTGGGTGTCTGCTTTCGACCGCTCTGCAAAAAGGGAGATGTACACGGCCGAATTTGCAGACTCTGTTTCTGAGAACGATCCGGCCCGCGAGATAGAGACTTGGCTGAACACATCGAATGGAGCTCGAACGCCGGATCCATTGTTGCTGGCCGACCTTATGACCTATCTGCCGAACGATCTGCTGGTAAAGGTCGATATAGCTTCGATGGCAAATTCACTGGAAGCGCGGTCGCCGCTGCTGGATCATAACGTCATCGAGTTTGCCGCGAGCCTGCCCGCCGGACTGAAGATGCGCGGCGTCGAAACAAAATCGCTGCTGAAGAAAGTTGCCGCCAGATTGGTGCCTAGAGAGGTCGTTTACCGGCAGAAAATGGGATTTGGGGTCCCGATAGGAAAGTGGTTTCGAACCGAAATGAGAGAATTCGTACGAGGCGTCCTTCTGTCTGGCAGAGCCCTGGACCGAGGCATCATCCGGCCTGAGATCCTTCGAAACTATGTTGACGAGCACACAGAAGGAAGGCGAGATCATTCTCCGAGGCTTTGGTCGCTGTTGATGCTTGAGCTTTGGTTCCAAAGGTTCATCGATTGATCGGAACGGCTTTGCGAACGCGGTGGAAATTCGAATATGCCGCCCATCGGCAAAAGGCGTAGTTGCACCGCGCCATCAAGTACCGATCGTTCCATTATTTTTTCTATGAAAGGGGTAATATTGGCGGGCGGTCTCGGTTCGAGGCTTTATCCGCTTACAAAGGTCACGAATAAGCACCTGCTGCCGGTCCACGACCAGCCGATGATCTACTATCCCATCCGTACGCTCATCAATGCGGGGATCGAGGATATTATGATAGTCACGGGCGGCAATTCCGCCGGCGATTTTCTTAGGCTGTTGGGAAATGGACGGGAATTCGGACTGAAGCACGTGAACTACGCATATCAGGAGGGCGAGGGTGGCATTGCCGAGGCGCTCGCTCTCGTTGAGCATTTTGCGGATCGCGGGCCCATTTGCGTCGTGCTGGGCGACAACATTATCGAGCGGAATGTTCGCGCGGCCGCGGACGAATTTCGTGCGCGTCCCTGCGGAGCAAAGCTGCTTCTCAAGCGCGTACCTGATCCGCAGCGGTTTGGGGTCCCCGAATTGAATGACGGGCGCATTGTCCGGATCGAGGAAAAACCGACAGAGCCGAAGTCGGATTTTGCGGTCGCGGGCATCTATTTTTACGATCAGACGGTGTTCGATATCATCCGAACACTTGTACCTTCGGAACGGGACGAGCTTGAGATCACCGATGTGAACAACGCGTATCTCGAGCGTGGCGAACTGACCTGGTCCGAACTTGAAGGGTGGTGGACGGATGCCGGAACATTCTCGAGCCTGCTAAGGGCCTCGAACCTGGTTGCCGAGACGGGAGCTAACAAGATCTGAAACGGATATGGATCTCATTTTAAGCGAAATTGCCGGTGTGATCGTTTATCGGCTGCAAAGATTTGACGACCAGCGAGGATCGCTTACCGAATTATTTCGCCATGACTCGCTGCCTGAGGAATTTTACCCGCAGATGGCTTACGTCTCGTTCACAAGACCGGGTTTTCAACGCGGGCCTCATGAGCATGTGGAACAGGCCGACTTGTTTTGTTTTATCGGCCCATCGACCTTTAATTTACGACTCTGGGACAACCGGTCCGATTCGGTCACCTTTGAACATTTTATGACTCTTGATGTGGGCGAGTCCGACCCTATCGCGGTGATCGTGCCCAGGGGCGTCGTACATGGATATAGAAACATCGGGGATGTCGATGGAATGGTAATAAATTGCCCCAATCGGCTTTATATGGGTAAGGGCCGAATGGATCCGGTCGATGAGATCCGACACGAAAACGATCCGTTCACGCGCTTTCGCATGGACTGATCACTTTTCCCGGGAAGCATTTCTCGGTCCCGCTCGCTGCCATCAATGAAGATCATACGGATCATCGCTCGCTTGAACGTCGGCGGTCCCGCCCGGCACGTTGTAGCGCTGGCCGAGGGCCTGAATGACGACGAATTCCAAACGGTCCTGGTAGCGGGCCGGGTGCCCGAAGGCGAAGAGGATATGTCCTACATCGCCGAAGCGGCGGGTGTGCGGCCAGTATATATCGAGCAAATGAGCCGCGAACTTTCGTCGATGGATCTTGTTGCCCTCTGGCGCCTGTTCTTACTGATGCGGCGAGAACGGCCAACAATAGTCCACACACACACCGCAAAAGCAGGGACGATCGGTCGCCTTGCCGCGCTGCTTTTCAAATGGCTGACGCCGGCATCTCTGATTGGCAAACCTCGTCGCGTGCTAGTGTTTCACACATTCCACGGGCACGTTTTTCATAGTTATTACGGCAAGTCAAAAACACGATTCTTTCTATTGATCGAACGGCTTCTGGCCCGATGCGCGACCGACAAGATAATCGTTCTTTCGCCTCAGCTCCTGGCAGAGATAAACGAGGATCATCGGATCGGCAAACCGGAACAATTCGACATCGTCCCGCTCGGTATCGACATGACGCCTTATCTGGCTGGAGGATCGCCCGGCCTGGCGAGACGGGAAGCTGCAGCGGTTCCCGGTCGTGAACTAAAGATTGGGTTTGTCGGCCGGCTGACAGACGTGAAGAACGTTTCGATGTACATTCGTGCGGCAGCGGCCTATGAAGAGCGTGCCGGCGGCACGATACCGACGGCACGGTTCGTGGTCGCCGGCGACGGCGCGCTTCGTGCCGATCTCGAAGCGGAAGCCGAGAGCCTTGGCCTCGACGGTGTCGCTTTCCTCGGAAGCATTCGAGAAGTAGAAAATGTTTACGCAGGCCTGGACATCGTTGCTCTCACATCTTTGAACGAGGGCACGCCGCTGTCGTTGATCGAGGGAATGGCCGCGGGGAAGCCAGTGATCGCAACGCTTGTCGGCGGTGTGCCTGACCTGCTTGGCGATAGAACCGCCTCAGAGGACGGGTTTGCCGTATTCGAACGTGGTGTCGGATGCAAAAGCGGCGACGTCGAGGGTTTTACGAAAGGGTTGATTTATCTTGCGAAAAGTGAAAAATTACGTAAAGAGCTTGGAGGTCGAGGCCGTAAATTCGCGGTGGCCAATTTTGGGAAAGAGAGGCTGGTCCGGGATATTCGCAGCCTTTATCAGAAGGAGGCCTCCAGGTTTGAAGGCGATCGATGACGAAAGCCTTTTGCACAATAACTGACGATCCACACAATATTCAAAGATAGATGTTTCAGGGTATTTTGAACCCAATCACTATCGGTATCCTCAGCGCCGTCGTCGCGGCGTTGTTAAGCCTGCTTGTACGTAATCTTGCGCTCAAGACCCGTTTCGTGGCTAGGCCTAAGAGCGACCGCTGGCATAAGCGCCCGACCGCAATGCTTGGCGGTGTGGCTATTTTTGCTACGACCATCGTCTTTTTCGCTTTGTTTGCCGTTCCCACCAAAGAGTCCCTGGTCGTCCTGGTTGGCGCGTCGTTTCTATTTCTTGTCGGGCTTCTGGACGACATTGTCAACATAAAGCCCTATCAAAAGCTAATTGGCCAGCTCATCGGAGCCACCCTCGTTGTCGGATTTGGACTTAAGCTGCCGATAACCGGCTACGAATTGGTTGATATCTGGATCACGGTCTTTTGGCTTGTTGGCATTACAAATGCGATAAACCTGCTCGATAATATGGACGGGTTGGCCGCGGGGATCGCTGCCATAGGCGCCTTTTCTCTGGCGCTTGGGTTCTATGCAAACGGCCAGATCTCGGAGTTGACGCTAGCCGCAATATTCATAGGCTCGCTTGTGGGTTTTCTGATTCTGAACTTCAATCCCGCTTCGCTGTTCATGGGCGATTGCGGCTCGATGTTCGTCGGGTTTTTGCTTGCAGGTACCGTCCTTTTGGGGCAGACGGGCGGCAGGTCGCGTGGGCTTTTTTCGATCCTTGCGGTCCCGGTGCTTATCCTGTTCGTCCCCATTTTCGATACAACTTTCGTAACGGTCATTCGCAAGCTGTGGGGCCGAAAGGCGTCGCAGGGCGGACGGGACCACACATCGCACCGGCTTGTCGCTTTAGGGCTCTCTGAAAGGTCGGCCGTGCTCATGATCTACGCATTTGCCGTTGCGGCCGGAGCTCTCGCGCTTCTCGTCGGCACGCTCGAGACAACGCAAAGCCTTGCCTTGATCGTACTTTTTACGGTTCTTCTCGCTATCGTCGGCGTTTATCTTTCTAAGGTCAAGGTTTACGAAGAGACCGAGGAAGAACTTGCAAGAAGCAACAATGCGGTTTTCGCCTTTATAGTAAATATCTCTTACAAACGACGCATTTTCGAGGTTTTTCTCGATGCATTCTTGATCACGCTTGCCTACTACGCATCGTATCTGCTTGTCCTTGGCCCAATCGAATCGACCAGCAATTGGGACCTCTTTATCAGCACGCTTCCGCTCTTGATCGTGCTTAAGCTGTTTGCATTTCTTGCTTCGGGCGTATATCGCGGATTGTGGCGCTACACAAGCGTTAATGACCTCGTTACTTTTACAAAAGGAGTTGCCGGCGGTTCGATCCTCAGTCTGCTGGCAATATTGTTGATCTATCGTTTTCAAAACTTTTCGCGGGCGGTTTTCATCGTCGATTTTGTGCTATTGCTGCTGGCGGTTGTCGGGAGCAGGCTGACATTCAGACTGATCCGCGAAATGATACCGGCCGCTCACATCAGCGACGGCCGCCGAATTTTGATCTACGGTGCCGGGGACGGGGGCGAAATGGTCTTGCGCGAACTCAGGAACAACCCTACCTGGAATTATCGCCCTATCGGGTTCATCGACGACGATCCCCTGAAGAAAGACAAGGTGATAAATGGCTTAAAAGTGTTCGATTCGAACGGGTCGCTGGCTGAGATCTGCGGAGAATATGATATTCAGGAGATCCTGATCTCAACCCACAAGATACCGGACGAGACCATCAACTCTCTTCGTACGGTTTGCCGGGATGTAAATGTAGAATTGCGACGGGCCGAGCTGCGGATCGAGCCGGTCGATTTCGAATGAACGGACGATCGACATTCATCAGGTGCAAATTCAAAAGATCGAATTAAAGGACCGCTATGGCCGGATGGCTGCGATAGCGGCGTGCGTGGCCGCGGCGGCGGGTGGTTTGATCCTATCTATGTGGGCCTTTGGACATGCCGTCGCGATCAACGCCGAGGAGATAACGGTTGCAGAACTCGGCGTTGACTTTGCACCTTCTGATCCGGCAACTCGTTTTCAGCTTGCTTCGCTGCTCGAAAAGACCCTTTTGCCCGAAGACCAACAGCGAGCTCTGAACGAATTCGAGCAGGCCGTCGCCCACTCCCCTAACAACTACGTTTTTTGGCTGTCGCTCGGAACGGCTCGTGAGCGGGCCGGCGACGCCCCGGCCGCGGAAGCAGCCATTCGAGTGGCCGTCCTGCTGGCTCCTAGCTATTCTCGCGTGCGATGGGCTCTCGGGAACAATCTGCTGCGGCAGGGTCGAGTCGACGAAGCATTTGCCGAACTGAAGCTCGCTGCATCGTCGGACGTCCGCTATGCGGCTCCGGCAGTTTCTTTGGCCTGGACTATTTTCGACGCCGAGACGGTGCGTGTTAAAGCGGCAGTAGGTGATTCACCGGCCGTCTCTGCCGCTCTCGCTGACATGCTCGTGACGTATGGTCGGCACGATGAGGCTCGCCAGGTATGGCAAGAGATTCCGGATCATCATAAGCGCGCGGATCTGTCGGAAGCCGGCAAGGTGGTTTACAACAAGCTCCTCGGCGCCGGGAGGTTCGCATTTGCATTGGAAGTAGCCCTTGATATCGGGTTGATCCCGCCCGGTGCGGTCACGAGGGGTGTGGTGACCAACAGCGGCTTTGAAGACGTACTGATCATCCAAGGCGCCGATGCTTTTACCTGGAAGTTCTCTAACGGAGACAACCAGCGCGTGGGCCTGAACGAGACTCAAAAACTTAGCGGCCGCTACTCGCTGTTGATGAGTTTCACGCCGGGCGGTAAAGGTTTTCGTCCGCTCGCGCAAAACGTAGCTGTCGAACCAGGTGCCCGCTACCAATTATCGGTGCAGTATCGCTCGGACCTTATAACAGACGGAAAGATCGTATGTGAGTTAGTCTCTGCAGGCGACGGTGCCGTCCTTGGGGAGATGGCAATTTTACCCGCGACGGATTGGACTGGCTCGTCCGTTCAGTTCATAGTGCCGGCGAAGGATGAGGGTATTGTGATAAGAGTAAGCATTGCCGGATGTCCGCCCGAAACTTGCCCGATCGCAGGGAATATCTGGTTTGACGATTTTCGGCTGGAGCGACTCTGATCAATGGCAAAGTTGGACATAAGCCCCATAGCAGACCAGGATGGCCTCTTGCCCGGATCTGGTTCCGTGAGCAGGTATGAGAAGACGATACTTGGGGTTTTGCTCGCCATCCCTGTCTTTGCGACGCTGGCATACGGTGCTACAGAAGTATGGTCACTGATCCCTCTTTCTTTTCTCACATTAATTCTTGTCGTGCTTTGGGCGGCCGATGGATCAAGAGCGGGCCGCTTTGGCCTTAATTCGTCCGCTTTACAGATTCCGATCGTCGCGTTGATCGTTATAGGCCTCATCCAGCTCCTGCCTTTTGGTTCGACCTCGATCTCGGACAGCATGCTCTCCGTGCCGGCATCATCGGCTTTGTCGCTCGATCCATATGCCACCCGCTTGTTCGTAGCGAGGCTTATTCTATTCCTGGTATTTTTTGCACTTGCACTCCGGTTCATAAATACCGCCGGCAGGTGCCGGGTTTTTGCTGTTTCGATCGTGATCTTTGGTGCTCTGATGGCGTTCGCCGGCATTCTGCAGCGGCTTGCGAGTCCGGACGCGATATATGGAATGCGGCCAACGCCCCAAGCGATCCCGTTTGGGCCGTTTGTCAACCAACACCACTTTGCGGCCTTTATGGCTATGTGTCTTGGCCTCGCGCTGGCGATGTTGATCGGAAGTGGTTTCAAACGAGACCGGAAAGGGCTTCTCGTTATTGCCGTATTTTTGATGGCGATCGCACTTCTGATGACAGGCTCGCGGGGCGGTATGATCGCGACCGCTGCCGTGGTGACGACCGTTGCTGCCGGCATGATCCGGTTTGGCGTCAAGTCGCACACTATCAGAAGTGGAGCGGCGTTCAAGTTTGCCGCGGCAGCCATCTTGACGGGTTTTCTGGCCATTGGAGCGGTGGCCTTTCTTGCCGGGGCCGACCCGCTGATCAGGGGCATCGGCCTTGACAGCGGACAGGCTGACCCGACCAGCGGCCGCCTCCACTTTTGGTCCGTAGGTTGGAAGGTCTTTTTAGACCATCCTATGATCGGGGCAGGCCACGATGCCTTTGGGGTCGCCTTCACCCGACATGACACGTGGAACGGTTATTTCCGGGTTGAACAGGCTCACAACGACTATCTTCAGATCCTTGCCGACGGCGGGCTCCTTTCGTTCCTTTGCGTTGTTTTCTTTCTGGTGCTGTTGATCAGAAAGAGCCTAAATGTGATCAGGCTGTCCGAATGTTCGGTGCGAGGGAATATTGCGATCGGGGCACTGGCAGGTTGTATCGGAATGGCTGTTCACAGCTTTTTCGATTTTCCGCTGCGAACGTCGTCGAACGGTTATTTTTTTCTGCTGCTCGCGGTGCTCACGACGGCATTCGTCAAGCAAGAGGCAAAAGCCGTCAGATCAAGCCGTCGGACCGCTACCTGACGCGAACGGTGATCTCCTTCTTTCCGCACGGCGATTCAAAACTTACCTGAAACATCCCCGTGGCCGGGCTGATCGACCTAATAACAAAGTAGCGCTGCCCTGGAAGGCCGGCAATTCCCGGCTCGGATCGAACATCGAGGTCGCGCCTGCTGCTTGACGAGGCCCTGACCGCAGCGACGTCCCCTTCACCGATTATTGTGACAAACACGCCGATGCTTCCGCCATCATTAACGAGCGAGATATTCTGGCTCGAAACGCCGATCCCGCATCGCTGGTCGCTTACTATATCTTGTCCATCAACCACGCGTTTACGAGTTGCGCCTGTTGGGTCGTCGATGAACTCTTTCACGGGCTTAGCAGGCTTTTTATCGTCCTCGCCCGCCTCACCGATCTTCTCTTTCCTGGTTTCGGACGAGCTTGCGGCCGGTTGGTTGGACTGTACGCGTATGATGATCGGTTCGTAGAGATCTTTCGGAGAGGATGATGTTTCAGTCCTTCCTGTTTCTGGCCCGGGCGATCCCCGATCCTTACCATCCCTTGAGGCCACAGACGCTTCCTTAGTCCCTGTTAGCGGAAAGGGCTCGCGGAGCAGGTTTGTCGGTGATTCCCGTTTTGCAGGTGTTTCTGCTTTGGCAGTTCCAGGGGTTTGTTCTTGAGGTTTTTCCCGTTCGACGTTCGGGGCTGACTCCGGATCAGGTTTGCGTGCGGCGATATCGCCCAGGCGGACGTCTGGTGCTGTCAACTCCGTTCTCTTTTCTGTATTTTCTTTTGCGGCTTCGATCTCCTTCGGTGAGGAGGAAGCTAAATCAGGAGCGCTCTGTACGGACACGAGAACAGGCGTTAAAGCGGGCCCGACTTCCGTCCTGGGCGACGTTTTATTCTCAGTCTCGGTCACGGGTACCGAGATGGTCTTTTCTGCGGTGGGCTCCGTCGTTCGTCGAATGGAGTCAGTCGGCTTGACCTCCTCTGTATCGATCTTTTTCTCGGCGGCCTTATCATCGGAAATTGCCTTTTCCAGCGTCTTCCGTTCTGAGGTTTCTACCGGAGCACGAGCCGTTATCGGGCGATCGGCCAAGTTCGTATCCTGCACCGATCGCTGTTCGGATGCTTTCCTTTCCTCCGTTAGCACCATTTCGGATATCTGCTTGGGCAGCGGCTTTTCGGCAGTTTCCGAGGGTACCGGGACAGGTTCGGGCGGCCTGATGGTTGTTTCGGGGCTCACCGCCGGCAGGGCCTTTGTAAGTTTTTCGATCTGGGTCGTGCTTTCAGTTTCAGGCTGCTTTGTCGCGGTTTCCGTGCCCATTCTAGAGGCGACAAGCGGATTCGGCCCGATCTGCTCTTCCAAGCCTTCCGTGGTTCCCTTCACTTTTCGATAAAGAGCCTCGATGGTCCCGTAACGTATGACGTCCGGCCGATCGATCTTATAGGTTTCGATGTAGATCTCCAACGCCTCATCAGCGCGTCCGGCAGCTTCGTGAGCCATTCCCAGACGCCACCTGCTCGATCGCCACCACGCGCTCTTATCCGGCAGGATACTTATCGCGCGCCTTAGCCTGATCATTGCTCCAGCGTGGTCGCCTTGTTCCAGGCTTGCCCAACCCGACAATTCCTCGATCCTGCCGCGAAGGATCGCTGAAAGCGTTTGTCTCGGAACCTCTGGGATCAAGACGAACTCGCCTCTTATGAAGGCATCCTTCCGGCTCGCATACAACTCACTCGCCATTACGGCGGAGCCCGGGGCAACAACATCCAGCCCGCTTTCGACTGACGCGACCGACGAGCGAAGGATCTCATTGACTTTCGGGAGAGCGGCCCGTCGGCGGAGCATGAGGTCGGCGGCATAAAGCTGCCGGTGGAGCTTCATCTTGTCCTCTCCGGCAATGAACCTGTCCGCCAGCTTCGCGGCGGCTCCGTCATCGAGACCCTCCGCGATCCGCTTAGTCAGCTCGAAAAGAAGTTTGAGCTTTTGAGCAGTGTCCGCATCGTCGGCCGAGGCGGTGACCAGCATGCTTGCCTTGCGTTCCTGGCTTGCAAGTTCTTGAAAGCCTTTATCCGACCTGGTTACTCTTCCACCCAGCATTGTTCGGATCGATCCGTCCGCAAGTTCAAATGAATTGTCGAGCTCTTCGATCGCCTCACGGAAAAAGCCCGCCGCAAAACGGGCCGAGGCGATCTCATAATCAAGTGACGGAAAGTTTCCATATCGCCGCGCCGTCAACAAAGTTCGCTCAGCAGCGTTCGGGTCGTTTGACCTCATCTGCCCGCGAGCCAGGGCTATATAGCTCCACACATATCTTGGCTCGATGTCGATGGCCCGCCGAGCGTATTCGACAGCTTTCTCCTCCTGATTCATTGCAGCGTATTGATAGGCAACGCTTGCAAGGAGCGTAAAATTTTTCGGATCTTTCTCGAGTGCCCGTGCAAGTTCGGCCTCGGCTTCAGCTCTATGGCCCGAATCGAACAGAGAGAGCACGAGACCGCTCTGAGCTGCGACGTCCTGCCCATTCTCAGCGATCAGCGACCGATAGATCGAGGCGGCCTCATCCGACCGCCCTAACGCCCGTTTGGTATCGGCAAGGCTTCTGCGGATCGCGGCCGAGCTGCGGTCAAGTTCATTTGCCCTTGCAAAAGCCCGGGCCGCGCCGTCGAGATCAAAATTCAGCCGCGAGGCGAGCCCGAGTGCCTGGTAGCCCGCGGCGGAATCCGGTTCGAGTGCGATCGCGGTTTCAGCCAAACGCTGCGCTTCGGTTCCGTTCTCGGTGGAAAGATAGAAAAAGACGAGCCCTAAGAGGTGGCGTGCGTTTCCAGCATATTTACCTTCTATTTTTCGGGCAATATTTAGTGCTGCTTGGCGATTCTCAGTATAAAAGAGAGCCGAGGGAAATTTGAGGATCGTATCCGAAAAGACGCGGTTCGATAGCGCAACCGGAGCTTCGTCAACGGCCAACATGAAAACTGCAGCTGCTTCTCCCAAACGGCCTGCCCTGATCTCTTCCGCAGCGATCGCGTGGCGTGCAGAAAGCAGATATTCCCTAGCCTCGCTGACATATTCCGATTCGGGAAAATCGTCGATGAACTCGCGAAGCTGTTTGGCCTTCAGAGAATTTGAGCTTGCGGCCAGAGCGGCATCAAAACGTTTCTGGTCGAGATCGGGATCAACATTGACAGGTGTTTGCTCGGGCGCAGGTACGGCCGCCAATGCCGTTTTCCCTGCGGCCGATCCGGGCGGCTGAACCTTTTTGGCCGACCCGCTAGCAGCAGGTTTTACTTTAACCGGCGGTTGCTTTACTTGTGCAACTGAGGCCCCGATGATCGCGAATCCGAAAAGGAACAACAGCAACAGCACCCGTCGCAAGCATCTATACGGGTTCATTGGTCTGGACAAACGAATTACCTCCACGCCGGTCGATGAAAATCATATCACGAAATTGCAATATCGCTCGGCCGGTTCTATGCTCAATGCCGTGAACGAGCTAGACCAAATGTGGTCCGAAATGCTGTCTGAGGCGGCTGCAAAGGCTCGCGCAGACAACCGCCACGACGTTGCAGACTATCTCGATCTTAAGGCCTCGAACGACATCGTCCGAAATACCGGCCTTTCGTGGCTTTTTCAATCACTTATAGAGCATGCCGGAACGGCCAATCGTACTGGCATGCAGATCGCTGTCGAACGCCGCGAGCCTCACAGCTTTACCTTCTTGGGGGCAAACATCGTCGGGGCATCGCTAAGTTTTCGCTACGGAGTGAGATGTCTTACCGCCGACGCGGGTTGGACGCGAACACCGTCTGATGGTTTTATGCGAGGCGGAAACCTTGCGATCGCACGGCTTAGGCATTTCGGTTTACCAAACTCGAACGTCGAACTTGCCCTGACGATGGAGCTGGAAGCACCAGTTTGGCGGTTCTTTGTCGAGGGAAAACGCGGCGAGGCCATCGATTCCGGCTACCTGCTCTCACATGTGCGTCTATTGATCGATGGATAACAACGCTGGCACTTTGCTTTATCAATCGCCCTTCTGTGCGGTAAAATCGAACAAACAACATTTGATCACAAGGAGTGATTCACAGAATTGAAAGACGAGCTGGCAAAATTGATACGGTTGCAAAAGACGGATTCGAATATCCGCCGGTTGAAAGGGAATATCGACACTGCGGAGCAAAGGCGTGCTGAGATCGAACAAAAGTTTGAACAGCACGCCTTTTCTATTCGAGAGGTGCAAAATAGACGCGACGCTTTGGCTGCGGAACGGGCCGAACTCGAAAACAAGATCTCGGAGAATAAGAACTATCTCGAACGTGCGGATAGAAATCTCAAACACGCACAGAATCAACGGGAATACGAGACCGCGATGCGTGAAATGGACTCTCTTCAGAAACAGATTTCTGTGGCTGAAACGCAGATCATCGAGAAGATGACCGCGCTTGAAGAGGTAGAAAAGGAATTGGAAGACCGCGCTGACGAGATAAGCTCAATTGACTCGAAGCGGGCGGAAGAACTCGGGGCTTTTGACGCTCAAACAGCCTCAGAACGATCAGAATTTGAGGCGGAAGCCGATGTCCGAAATGAGGTTTTCAAAACGCTGCCTGCTCAGCTTGCGGCGGTTTACGATCGTTTGGCTCAACGAAGCCGCGACGGCGTGGCGGTGGCAGAAGTGATCAACGGCTCTTGCAGCGCCTGCTTTATGTCACTGAGGCCTCAGATGCAAGTCGAGGTGAAGAAGGGAATGCAGATAATTACATGCGAAAGCTGCACGCGCATCCTCTTTATGCCCTCGAAGCCTGAACAAAGCGAGGCCGCCGCCTGAAGCAGTCGTAAGCTCAGTTGCCCCACGGGCCATTTCGGGGCAGACCAATTTCGCCCATCGTTCTTAAAGACTTCGCATCTATTAAGGAACTCGCCGCAGCTCGATCCGCTGTACGCCCTTGGGGATCATTGAAACAACACCTCCCGTTGCGGGCTTATCGTCTGCGGTTAGGATCTCATGTTCGAGCAACTCGCCGCGTAAACGCATTGTCGAAATGAGAAGTGTTTCGTTGTATTTGAATGTCGAGACCATGGCGTCGCCGATGAACCGGACCGGAAGCCTAACGCCCCCACCCTCGTCGATATATACGTCATTTACACCATTGCCTCGGCATAGTTTATAGTCCTTGACGGCCTTCTTCTCACCGGCCTCGGAGTATGTCGATGCCCATTTTGTGCACGCTCCGTCAACCGACGGGAACGAGCCGATCTCCATCGTAACTTCCACTTTCGGGGCATCTGGCCTGGCTGGCAAATTCGTCAGATCGCCCTTCCAGGTGCCTTCCCATTTGGCGATCATCGGTTTTGCCTCGACCGGCAATTTTCGAACGTGCTTGTCGTACCAGGCAAGATATCGTTCATATCGGTCGCGAACGTAGCTCGGCCGCTGTATGCCGTGGTTCTCGTTCGGATAGATGATCAACTGGGTTTCGACGCCCAGGCTCCTGAGCGCCTGATACATTTGTTCGCTGCCAGAGATCGGGACATTGAAGTCTCGTTCTCCGCCCAGAAAAAGAGTAGGTGTTTTGATCCGATTTGCGTTGAGGAAGGGATAAGCAAGCTTTTGATAGGTTTCCCACGCCTTCGGATCCCAGGGCGGACCGATCTCATTGTCATATTGGTTTATGTAATGATCCACGCCGTAATACGAGACGGTGAATGCGGTTCCCGCACCGCTTGTCGCACCCTTGAAGCGGTCGTCTTTTGCTATCAGATAATCTGTAAGTATCCCCCCGTAGCTCCATCCTCCGACCCCAAGTTTATCTGGGTCGGCGACACCGATTTTGATGGCATGTTCAAGGCCGGCAAGGAGGTCGACCACCTCGAGATTTCCCCAGTCGGCCGCGATAGCTCTCGAAAAGGCCTTTCCGCGTCCTGAGCTTCCGCGATAGTTTACCGCCATTACCGCATAGCCGTTTGCAGCAAAAAAATGCCGCTCGGCACTAAAACTATGCTGGTCCTGCGCGTTTGGGCCGCCGTGTATCCTAAGCAAGAACGGCACTCTTGTTCCGCGTTGGTAACCGGCCGGATAGGTCAGCAAAGCTCCAACCCGCATGCCGTCAGGGCTTGCGAATTCCACGGCCTCGGTTGGAGGAATTTCCAAGCCTGAGAATAACTCGTCGTTATGCCGTGTCAATTGTCGGAGAGATCCGCGTTCAAAGGCGTAGATCTCATTTGGACGGTCGTTATTGCCGGCCAACATCACTACACGTCCTCTGGCCCAGCTCCACGAACCACCGACAAACGGCGGAGCTGCCATACGTTCGACCGCTCCTCCGGAAAGCCTTGCTGAGGCAGGCAGTATGGAACGGTCATCCGTTATGAAAAAGTGGATGCGCGAGCCATCGTCGCTAAACTTGATATCGCCTACCCCGCGGTCGATGTCCTGAACAGACTTAAGCCGCGTGGGTGCCTCGCTGCCGTCGGGTCGCACCAGAGCAAGATGCGGCGTTTGATAGGCATCGAAACGTATCTCGTCATTTTCGAGAAACGCGAGCCATCGGCCGTCCGGGCTCCATTCGAGCGAGCCCCCCCTGACCCTGTTCGCGACGGGGGTTACCGCTTTTTCCGTCGCACCTGGCTTTGCTTCGGCCACGAAAACCTGAAGCGACGTATCACGATCGGGGTCGGCTTTGCGGTTACTGAGAAACGCGATCTTTGTTCCGTCGGGCGACCACGTGGGAGCGGACTCGTCCCATCTGCCCTTCGTAAGCCGCTCGAACTTTTTCGTTTCAATATCAAAAAGGTTCACATAGCTTTTTCGGTTCGAAAGCAGATAGCCTTGACCGTCCTGTTTGAACCTGTATCGGTCTATCACTATCGGCTTCGGCGGCCTGGTGGCTGAAGCGGGTGCATCCGGAACAGGTGCATCCGGATCGGGGTCGCGGATCACCATTACCAGACGTTTTGAATCCGGCGACCATTCGTAACCCTGTATTCCGCCTTTAGTGTCTGTGAGCTGCCTTGCCTCGCCGCCTCGTGTGTCCAGCAGCCAGATCTGGCTGCCTCGATTCGGGCCGGGCCGCGACGAGACGAAGGAAAGGTATCTTCCATCAGGGCTCCATCGCGGCTGGGTTTCGCTGTCAGCCGGCGTAAAGGTGATCTGGCGATCGACCTTGCCGTCGTAGCTGACCATCCAGATGTCTGAACTCGACCGGTCCGCTTTTTGATCAACGGTCGAGACAACATAGGCGATCCAATCTCCATCAGGGGAGATCTGTGGGTTGGATATATTCTTTATACGGAAAATATCATCGAGATTCATGGGACGTTTTGACGATTGTGAGGAGATCGTCAGAAACATCGTGAGAACTGCGGTCAGCAGCGGCAAGATTCTACGGATTGGCATAGATCGATCGGTTCGGTTCTTAAGGTCAGGCAGAAAGCAGAGCGTAACCGAATGAACCTCATTTTCTATTTTGATGAACTACGGAATTGTTTGCGTGTTTCGCCGGAAAGTCAATTGATGACGAAAGACAAGATGTCTTTGTCTATTTTGCCCAATCGTCCGCGACGCGGACATCGACTTTCACCGGGACGGCCCGAACAAACTCTTCCCCTGCGGTTCGCATGGCCTTTTCCACGGTTGCTGCCACGTTTTCCGACTCCGCAACAGGGCATTCGACGATGACTTCGTCGTGGACAATGTTGACCAATTTTGCCATCGACCCACTAAATTTGTCGTGAAGCAGTCTCAGGGCTCGCTTCAGAATATCGGCTGAAGTTCCCTGGATCGGCATGTTGATGCCGTAACGACGAGCGGCGGCCGTTTGTTGTCGATCACTCTCGTCAAATTTCAGCTTTAACAGCCTGCCCGAACTGCTGCGAACGCGTCGATCCTCCAACAGGCGGCGGCCCTCGTTTCGCAGGTAATCATCGAGCTGACGAAACGTGCCGAAATACCTTCGCATCGTATTCTCGGCGTCGTTCTGTGAAAGTCCTGTCATCAGTCCAAAGCGCGAGGCTCCGATCCCGTAAACGATCCCAAAATTCAACCTCTTTGCGAACGAGCGCTGGTCTTCGGTCACGTTGTCGCTTCCGACGCCGAATACCTGCGATGCTGTAGCACGATGGAAATCGACTCCCGATACAAAGGCTTCGATGAATTTCTTGTCGTTAGAAAAATCTGCGAGGATCCGCAATTCGATCTGAGAGTAATCGGCGATCACAAACTTGTTTCCTTCACTGGGTGTAAAGCAGCGGCGATAGGCCGTATCGTGGGGTATTTGCTGCAGGTTAGGTCGCGAGCACGAAAATCGTCCGGTCGGAGCGCCGATCTGGCGAAAATCCGCGTGAATGCGGCCCGTTATCGGGCTGACATTTTCCAGAATGCCTTCGCCAAAGCTGGTCATCGATTTCTGGACCGAACGATATTCGAGGAGTTTTTCTATGACCGGGAATTTGTCGGCGAGCGGTTGCAGCTGCCACGCACGCGTCGTGTCGGGAACCGGAATGCCGAGATTATGAAGCGCGTCCGCAACCTGTGCCTGCGAATCTAGATTTATCTCCGACCGGCCGAAAAGCGAGGCCTGCGCCACGCCCGACGAGAGCATCTCCTGAAGTTCGTCCGCCACTTTTGTTTGTGCGGCCTTTACCTTCTCAAGTTGCTCTCGCCAACGTTCTTCGTCAAGCTGAAATCCGTTGCCCTCCATTTCGGCTATCGGCATAACGCAATCAAACTCGAGCGAGGCCACGCGTTCAAGGCCGTCATTCGCAATGCGTTCGGCCACTTTTTCTTTCAACTGCGGCATTATCGCCGCGTCACGTGCGGCATATTCGAGCTGTGTGTGGGAGAGCTCGGCGGAAGTCCAGTCGCTCGTTTGCATCGACTTGTCCAACTCGATCCCGGTGAAAAATTGTGTTACGTCTGCGAGCGAATGGCGACGATCAGAATCTCCCGCTGCGATCAGTTGGCTGGCAAGATAGGTATCGAAAATGCCGTTAAGTTCGCAGCCGAGATGATGACGGACCCATTTAGCGTCGAACTTGGCATTGTGGGCCACCTTGATGACGTTCTCATCCGCGAGAAGTGACCTTAGCGGCTCAAGGCTTTTTGCTTCTTGAAGCCGGTCGGAACCGGCCAGTTTGCGCAGATCGACGATGAGAGTCCTTTTTCCGTCGCTTAGCTGCAGCAGCCGAAGCTCTCCGATCAATGGGTCAAGCTCTGTCGTCTCGGTATCGAACCCGATAGATCCCGAACTGTCAAAACTCTCGATCGCTTTCTTTAACGCGTCGGCGTCTTCGATCTGTTGAAAATAAACTTCCATTTGCGTCGGCCCCTGGTCGTCTCCGTCTTCGATCTGGCATGAAATTGGATTGTACCTCTTTCGAGTCGAAGAGACACGGAAAGGTCGGTCCATTAGGTTGGGGCTGGGATCAAACTGCCTATCGGCGGGGAGCTTTGATGATCGTCGATCTTAACGCTGACCTTTGTCGCACACAGCCGCCCGGAAGGCAACCGGCACCCACGGACCGCTGATCAGAACCTCAAGGAAGCCAAAAGTTACGATCGAACTCACCGCGTAAAAACTCATTTTACGTTTCCTATTTGCCGGAATTCGTTTATACTACACTCGGTTTGCTCGGTGGCCGTCGGGCCAGCAAGACGAAGTGGCAAACTGGAGAAGGATTTGCGATTTCCGGAAAACCCCCGGGAGAAAGGTTTTTACAGGTTGAGCACGATCGTTTGATTAGGTGCTCCCTGAGTTGAGCACAGGTATTTGGCCTGTCAACTGAACACAAAGGTTCCTGCGTGAAAGCATTAGAAGTTCTTTGCCTCGAGACTGCGTTTCGGGGTCAATACCAAAAATTCAAACACGCATTGAATTGAATGCCCGTTCCCAACGGGTCATTTCCGCGCAATATCCATCCAGTCTCAAGTCTGCAGCGTTCCGACCTTCTGAGCGAAAGATGGAACTATATCTTAAAGGAAGATCAATTTATGTCGAAAGAAATGATCGTGAGCGTCAACGGACGTGAAAAGAAGATCGCGATCCTGGACAACGGAAAGGTTACCGAATTTTACATTGAACGCGGCGAGGAGAACTCAGGGATCGCCGGAAATATCTATAAGGGCCGCGTACAGCGGGTTTTGCCAGGGATGCAGTCTGCATTCGTGTCTATTGGGCTCGAAAGGGATGCGTTTCTTTATGTCTCTGACTTCTTCGATGAGGAGGAAGAGATAGAGCGGATCGTGATGGAGAAATCCAAAAAGACCTCGCCAGAGGAGGCCAAGCGGGAAGCCAACGAACAGATCGATCGTGCGCGCGTTACAAGAGAGAAGCAGATGGAATCGGTGCAGGAGATCGTAGAGCCGCTCGCTCAGCCACTAGAGGAAGCAGCAGAAGCGAGCGAGGCTAAAGCCCGCAAACCAATAAGAGACAGAGGGCGAGGCCGAAAAGCCGCCGAAGCCGAGCAGAAGGCCGAAACCGGAAACGACGCATTCGTTTCGGGATTCAAGATCGAGATCGAAGACTACGGCTTTGAGAGGATCGTGGACGATACGGACACAGGTGAGCTATTTAAGGATGCGTTCAGACAAGAAGCGATAGTCGATCAGGTTAGGGCCGTCGAATTCGATATGGAGAGCACTGATGCCGCCGAAGTCGGCTCACTGCTGGGCGGCGGCTTCGACAGCGGATCGGGAACGTTTGAGCGCATCGCCGACGAAGACGATGAAGCTTTGGTCGAGGCAAAGCCCGCAAAAGGCCGCGCCAAAAAGGCGCCGGCGACGAAAAAATCCACTCGCGCAAGGTCGAAAAAGACTGAGGCTGAGAAAGCTGAAGAATCTGAGGCAAAAGCTGGTGAGGCCAAGTCCAAACCTAAAGCAAAAGCAAGATCGACCAGGTCGAAGACGAAGAAGAAGGCCGAGGCAGAAACGGAGGCACTTCAAGACGCCGAGGCCAGCGTAAAAGAGCCTTCCGACACTGCCGAAATGTCGGTTCGTCGTGGCGGCCGAGGCCGCCGCCGCGGTGGCCGGTCTCGACGGAGCGACGATCCGTTCGCGCCCATCGACACGCTCGAAGACCCGGACGATAAGGGTGAGGACAATGGGCCGGTGGAGAAAGAAGCCAATGCCGGAGTATCGGACCTTGCCGCGGGAAATGGCAAACTTAATGACGGTCCAGAAGCGTCAACGGGCGAATCTGCACCAAACAGCGAAACAGCCGAAAACATTCCGTCCGAACCAAAGGACAATAAGCGCTCGAACAACCGCCGGGACAATTGGGAATCACGCGAGCGCCGCCCTCGGGATAACCGCGACCGGGGCCGGGGACAGAGCGAACGAGGCGGTCGTGGCGAACGCGGCGAAAAGCGTGAACGCACGCCGCAGCCGACCATTTCCGATCTGCTCCGCGAAGGCCAGGAGATTCTGGTCCAGATCGCAAAAGAACCGATAGCAAAAAAGGGCGCGCGGATCACGTCGCATATCGCACTTCCGGGCCGTTTCCTCGTCTATATGCCTACCATCGAGCACCTCGGCGTTTCCCGAAAGATCGAGTCGTCGAGCGAGCGCGGCAGGCTGCGAACTTTGATACAGCGTATTCGCAGCGAAGAGGACATTCCGTCCGGCGGCTTCATAGTCCGCACCGCCGGGATCGGCATTTCAGAAGAAGACCTGAGGCAGGACGCTCGGTATTTGGTCCGCACCTGGCAGGACGTAAGGAAAACGTCCGAAAAGGCAAAGTCGCCTGCTTTGGTGCACCAAGATCTCGACATTGTCCAGCGCCTGCTACGCGACCAGATGTCAGACGAGTTTACGGCAATTCGCGTGGACAGTGAGGAAGAGTTTCTCCGCACGGTCGAATTCATGAACCGCATCCAGCCGCGAATGGTCAACCGCGTAAAGCTTTACACCCGGGACGAGCCGATCCTCGATCATTACGGCGTCCAGGAAGAGATCGACAAGGCTCTCAAGCCGCGTGTATGGCTTAAGTCCGGCGGCTATCTTGTCATCAACCAAACCGAGGCGCTTGTCGCTATCGACGTGAACACCGGTAAATTTGTGGGCAAGGGCAACGCTCGACTTGAGGACACGATCACCAAGACGAACCTTGAGGCAGTCGAAGAGATCGCCCGGCAGATACGACTTCGTGACCTCGGCGGAATCATCGTGCTCGATCTCATCGACATGGAAGACCGCCGCAACCGGCACAAAGTATCGCAGGCCCTTCAGGAAGCGCTTCAGAACGACAAATCGCCGACAAAAGTGCTTTCGTTCAACGATTTCGGCCTCATCATCATGACCCGCAAGCGTGTCAAGCAGTCGCTCGAACGTACGCTTTGCACCGTTTGCGAATACTGCGAGGGCTCAGGCTGGGTCAAATCGCCCCAAACCGTATGTTTCGAGATACTCGCCGAATCGGCAAGGCTTTCGAAACAGCTCGATGACGTAAAGCAATCGACGCTCCGCGTACATCCTGAGGTGGCAAAGGCGCTCCGCTCGTCGGAACGGGAGGTGCTCGACGAGATCGAAGCCCAACTCGGCCCGGTCGATATCACGGCCGACCCGCATATCCATCAGGCCCAATACGACTTCGCTTTCGTTTGAAGCTAAAGTTAGACTCTTACCTGCTTTGGTGAACGAGAAACTTTATAGACCTGGCTCTGTCACGTTCGACAGAGCCTTTTTTGTGTCGATAGGTTTAAGGACAGACAGAAGGGAACTAGATCTTAAGGTCTTTCTTCAGCTCTTTCGGGTCGGAAGGCTTTAGGAAGATCGAAGCGGGGATCGGTTTGTTGAACTCGACCGATTCGTAGTTGATCCGAGAAACATGGGCTCCGTTAGTGAATCTGTCTATGATAAAAGGAAATCGGACGCCCTCGATGTCGACAAACTGAGCGTAGCGGTCCTCTTCGTTGAATGCTTCGCCATCCGCATCACGGCGAATGTGGATCGCTTTAGCAGGCACGCCAGTGTCAGCCGCAAATTCGAACTCGACCTCAAAGCCGTCGTCATAGGTCAGCTTTATCACGTCGTTGCGTTTTCCGAGGCTTGCCTGCCTTCGGCCCACGTATTCGAGTTTCGCCTGGCCACGCCATTGTTTGCGAAGCAGGTTGTCCAGGCTTGACCTGATGCTGCGTTGGAAGTTCGCGACCTGCTTCTCGTCCTGATCGCGTATCCTGTCGAAATTCCCGTCAAATATCCAACCGGAATTGCCGCTGTTAGTTTGAACGTGCTTCGCACCGCCGCCGCGAAACTCGGTACGTTCCTTATCAGGGAAAACTATCACATCCAAAAACGATTGGAACGAGATCACCGCACCGTCTTTCATCAGGCTGAAGCGTCCGCGAGAGACCTGTGAAGTTATGTTCAAATATCGGTCGCCGCCCAGAAAATTGGCCGCTTTTTCGAGCACATCTTCGGGCCGATCCGGTGCCTGGGCAATTGTTAGGGTTTGCCCCCATCCAATGTAGAGGGCGGCGAAGGCGATCGCTAAAACATGTCGCTTCATAATAAGAAAAAGGCTTCGGCAAAAGTTTACTACCGAAGCGCTTCGATGCAAAAAATAAAGCTAGCGTTTAGTTAAGGTTGAATGGATCAGTCGGTCGAACGATGATCTCGTCGTCTTCAACCTCTACGACAAAACGCCTTCCAAGCTTCCACTCGTTCGTTATCGGCAGCTTCACCTTCTGGTCGATGTAACGCTTCAGGAATCTAGCTCCATAGGCCGGCGAAAATCCCTTTTCTGTCAGTACGTCGATCGCCTCGTTCGTAATTTCGATCTTGCGGCCTTGCGACTCCATTTTACGCCTAAGCTTTGCGAGATATAATCTCGCGATATCCCGAACCTCATCCATGGTCAACGGCGAAAAGACTATTATCTCGTCGATGCGATTACGAAATTCAGGCGTAAAACGTGCTTCGGCCGCCTTCATCACGTCATTCTTGATAGCCTTCACATCGCCCAGAGTCTTCTGGCCGAACCCAAGCGGCTTCTCATACTTCTTGAAGTTTTCCGAGCCCAGGTTCGAGGTCATGATAACGATCGCGTCTGAAAGATATACCTTCTTGCCGCGTCCGTCTGTGATCCAGCCTTCATCAAAGGCTTGGAGAAATATGTTCATCAGGTAGGGCGACGCTTTTTCAACCTCATCCAAGAGTAAAACCGTATAAGGGTTGTCACGAAGCTGTTCGGTGAGAATGCCGCCACGCTCCGAGCCCACGATGCCTCTCGGCATGCCGATCAACTTCTCGACCCCTACGGTGCCATCGCCATATTCCGACATGTCGATCCGGATCATCTTCTGTTCGTCAGCGAACATAAACTCTGCAACAGCTTTGGCCAACTCGGTTTTGCCGACGCCCGTAGGCCCTAGAAAAAGCAGGACCCCGTCGGGAGCGTAATGATTTTCCTTTAATGGGCCCTTATTAAGACGAAGCCTTTCCGCGACAGCGCGAACTGCATCTTTTTGACCAATAACTCTCTTGGCGAGATCGGCTTCCATAACAGAGAAGCGGTCGGACGTATCGCGATAGATCATGTCCTTCGGAATACGTGACTCCTGTGAAATGACATCGATAATATGCTCCGGCAGAACGGTAAGCCGTGTCGGCTCATTGATCTCCACCTTTACAGAAGCGGTGTCGAGCCAGCCAATCGCCTTATCCGGCAGGTGAAGATTCCTGATGTACTTAGGCGACATTTCAAGTGCCGTATCGATAGCTTCGTCCGAGATCGTGACCGAATAATTCTTTTCCAAACGCGGCCGCAAGCCTACAAGTATCTGTTTTGTCTGATCGATCGTCGGCTCATCGACCTTGACCAGACGAAACCGGCGTGACAGTGCTTCGTCGTCGGAAATATATTCCTTGTATTCGGTTATAGTCGTTGCTCCGATGATCCTTAACTCGCCTCGAGCAAGACTCGATTTGAACATATTTGCTGCATCACTTGAGGTGCCCATCGCCGCCCCCGCGCCGATGATCGAATGAGCCTCGTCGATGAACAAAATAATATTGTCCTTTTCTTTGACCTCGTCGATTATTCCCTTGATCCTTTCTTCAAACATCCCGCGAAGCATTGTTCCAGCAACAAGTCCACCCATTTGAAGTTGGACAATATGCGAATCTCTTAGCCTTACAGGGACCTTTTCAGGTTCAAGCTCGATCAATCGTGCGAGGCCTTCAACGACAGCGGTCTTACCGACGCCTGGTTCGCCAACGAGCATCGGCGAATTTGAACGCTCGCGATGTGAGAGGATCTCGATCATCTGTGAGATCTCTTGCTCACGACCTATCGTAGGCGGGATCTTGTCCTCGCGGGCAAGTTTGTTCAGCGAAACACCAAAGTGTCGCAAGAAGGAGGGCAGCTCATATTTTTGCCGGGTCCGTTCCTCTTCTTTCTCACGCTTGCGAATGCGGGTTCGTGCAGTTTGTGCAACCTCGTCCGACGGCACGCCTAGATTCTGTAGAACATCGTTGAGCACACTCCGCTCGTCATTCGAAAGAACATAAAAAATGTCACTGCCCTCGATCACGCGACGGCCTTGCGAGCGGGCACGATCCATGGCTCGTTTAAAAAGTTCCGTCGTTTCCGGTGCAATTCTATATCCTTTACCGGTATGCTGACGGCCGTTTGCCATCCTCTTTTCGATAAGCAACTTTACAGATCGAGGATCAACGGCAAGATCGCGCATTGTTGATGAAAACAGGTCGTCTTCCTCATTAGCCACTGCATGCAGAATATGTTCGATGGCAACATAATTCTGGTCTCGACGTTTAGACTCGTCCAACGCAGATTCCAAAACTCGGCGGCCACTGTCGCTGAACTTATCTTTATAAGCGTCTATGTCTGCCATACTACAAATGAACTGCCCGTCGAATTTGATGCTCAAAAGCAGGCAATTTATGCCAACTACGATTGTACCATTTTTGCCGCACCAGCTTTCAAGACCAAAATCGTTCCTTTACTTGATACGTCGTATCTGCCCGACAGGTTCTGTTTCTGATCGGCCCACCACATTTGCCAGCGGGTGGAAGGTCGGCAATCTCAAAGATCATTATCGAAGGGTCTATAGAAAGCATGATCATTCTCCTGCCGACTGTGCCTGGCCTTTTCCAACCTGTACCCTCGCGGGACGCAGAAGTCGGTCGCGAAAGCGGTAGCCGGTTTGATACTCTGCGAGGATCATCCCGTCGTTCTCAGGATCTGCAGGGGCGATATCGACAGCTTCATGCATCTCCGGGTCGAACTTAGCCCCCACCGAGGGCACAGATTCGACACCAACACTAGCCAGAGCCTGCTCGAACGAACGGGCTACGCCCACAACTCCTGTGCGCAAATTATCGATCGAGGGATCATCTTCGCTTGCCTTAACGGCCAAACGCAGATTGTCGAGAACCGGTAAGAGCGTCTGAAGAAAACTAAACTTGTTCTGATTCGCCTTATCTTCAAGGGAACGCCTCAATCTTTCCCGCATTTCTGCGGTTTCTTTCTCCAGCCCGGCTTTGGCTTCTTCGAATTTGGCCTGTACGCCAACCAGCTTGGCTTCGGCTGCCTCTCGTCGTTCCGTCTCGCTCTTAAGCTGCGACTCTAGGTCCAGCTCACGCGGGGTTTTCACAGGAATCTTCCTGGTTTCCGTGGCATCGTCACGCAGCAAAGGACCGTTCTCGTCGAATCGACGCTTGTCCTTGACTGCGATCTCCGGTTCCAGATCTTCCGGATGCTCTTCAATTAGGTGGTCGAAATCACTCATTTTTTTTCGCTTAAACATCTAAAAGTATATTAATCGGTCGTGGTCGCCAACGAAAGGCGCGGAAAAGACCCGTTCCGATATCAATTCGATATCGCCTTCTTCTCGGTTCCGATCGGCTCAAAAACCATCATTCCATTTTCCGCGGATAAACGAACAGTCTCGCCCGGATTGATCTCGCCATTCAAGAGCTTCACGGCAAGCGGGTTTTGGATCAGCGTTTGGATGGAACGTTTCAAAGGCCTTGCACCATAGACCGGATCATACCCATTCTCAATGATCAGTTCACGTGCCGGGTCGGTCAATTCAACTGAGATGCCGCGATCCTCAAGATTCCTACGAAGTTTCTCCAGCTGTATATCGATGATCTGCGCAATCTGTTCACGCCCAAGCTGGCTGAACACAACTGTGTCGTCGATGCGATTAAGAAACTCGGGTCGAAAGTGATCCCGGAGCACCTTCAATACCTCGCTCCGAATGTCTCGATCGGCCATAGGATTTACGGCCGCAGCCTGGATCTCTCGAGAGCCGAGGTTAGACGTCATTATCAGGACTGCGTTCTTAAAGTCCACGACCCGGCCCTTAGAATCGGTCAGACGTCCATCATCCAGGATCTGAAGCAGAATGTTGAAAACGTCCGGATGAGCCTTTTCGATCTCATCGAACAAGACCACCGAATAGGGCCTTCGACGAACGGCTTCTGTCAATTGTCCACCTTCGTCGTATCCGACATAGCCGGGAGGGGCTCCGATCATTCTGGCCACTGCGTGCTTTTCCATGTACTCCGACATGTCGAGGCGAATCATTGCCCTTTCATCGTCGAATAAAAATTCGGCCAAAGCTCTTGCTGTTTCGGTCTTTCCTACACCGGTCGGGCCAAGGAATATGAACGATCCGACCGGACGGTTCGGATCCTGCAGCCCTGCTCTTGCCCGCCGAACAGCGTTTGCAACCGCCTCAAGAGCTTCATCTTGTCCGATCACACGGCTTCGTAGCTTTTCTTCCATTCGGACCAGCTTTTGCATCTCCCCCTCGAGCATTTTCGATACAGGGACACCGGTCCACTTGGCTACCACCTCTGCGACATCTTCCTCATCGACTTCTTCCTTTAAAAACACGCCATCGGATTGAAGCTGCTGAAGGCGCTCTTGCTCCGTCTCAAGGAGCTTTTCTATCTCGGGGATCTTTCCGTACTGAAGTTCCGCTGCTTTGTTTAGGTCGCCAATTTGCCGGGCCCTGTCAAGATCCGTTTTAACTTCGTCGAGCTGCTCTTTCAGCACCCGCATCTTTTCGATCTCTTCTTTCTCGGACTGCCATTTCGCTTTCATCGCGGAAGACCTCTCCTTCAGGTCGGCAATTCGCTTCTCGATATCATCAAGCCTTTGCCTGGACTTTTCATCCGTTTCTCGCGTGAGAGCTTGGCGCTCTATCTCTAGTTGAAGAATCTCGCGTTCAAGTATATCGATCTCTTGCGGCATCGAATCGATCTCGATACGGAGCTTGCTTGCTGCCTCATCGATCAGATCGATAGCCTTATCAGGAAGAAATCGGTCGGTAATATATCGATGAGAGAGAGTAGCGGCAGCAACGATCGCAGAGTCCTTTACACGGACACCATGATGAAGCTCGTATCGTTCTTTAAGTCCGCGCAAGATTGCGATCGTATCTTCTACCGAAGGCTCGCCAATGTAAACCTGTTGGAACCGTCGTTCGAGTGCTTTGTCCTTCTCAATGTACTTCTGATATTCGGCAAGGGTCGTTGCACCGACCGCACGGAGGGTTCCACGCGCCAATGCAGGTTTCAACATATTCGAAGCGTCGATCGCTCCCTCGCTGGCTCCGGCTCCCACGAGCGTATGCAATTCGTCGATAAACAGGATTATTTGCCCTTCAGCTTTCTCGATCTCTTTCAAAACCGCCTTAAGCCTGTCTTCGAACTCGCCGCGATACTTTGCCCCAGCAAGCATAGCTCCTAGGTCAAGAGACACAAGTCTCTTATTTTTTAGCGTTTCCGGAACATCGCCAGATACTATTCTTTGTGCAAGGCCCTCGACTATAGCCGTTTTGCCGACACCCGGCTCACCGATCAGCACGGGATTGTTTTTCGTTCGTCTGGAAAGTATCTGAATGGTCCGGCGAATCTCGTCATCGCGTCCAATGACCGGATCCAATTTTCCCTTGCGTGCCCGTTCCGTCAGATCCTGGGCATATTTTTCAAGTGCCTGGAAATTTTCTTCCGCATTGGGGTCGGTTATTCGCGAACCACCCCGCATTTCGGAGATGACCTTGTTTACGTCATCACTCGTCACCCCATTTGACCGTAATATACGGCCCGCATCCCCTTCCTTTTCTGCGGCAATGGCGACGAGAAGATGTTCGGTAGAGATATACTCGTCTTCCATCGCTTCCGCGATCTTCTGAACATCCTGGAAGATCGTATTCGTCCGGGAACTAAAGTATTGTTGCCCGCCCGTTACCTTCGGAAGCTTATCGATTGACGCCTGAAGTTCCGCTAATACTGCTGCCGTGTTTACCCCGACCTTCCCAAGGATGGGTCGAACCACACCCTCTTTCTGATCGAGCATTGCGGACAGGATATGTTCCGGCTCGACCTGCTGATTACTGTTTGTTTCTGCTACCCCGATCGCCGACTGGACAGCTTCCTGGCCGCGTATGGTGAATCTATCGAATCTCATTTCTTTCTAACAAGGTTTCGCGGTGGACGATAGGTAATGTCATCCATCGTCCACCGCGAATTACCGAAAAATAAAAATCACGCCTTTGCAGTGCTCGCCTGATCAGTTTCAAGCGTCTTTGTCGGTATGCCTGAGCCGGAAACCTCGATCTTCCTTGCCTTAGTTTCTTCTCTTTTCGGCAGACTAACTCGAAGAATTCCGTTCTCAAACTCGGCCGCAGCTCCGTCGGCTGTCACCGATTGAGGAAGCGTGAATGACCTTGAAAAAGAGCCGTAGGCCCGTTCAACGCGGTGGTAGTTATCTCCGTCGACCTTCTTTTCAAATTTGCGTTCTCCACGCAATGTTATCACGTTATTCTCGACCGAGATGTCGAAATCTTCCCTGTTCATGCCGGGCAGGTCCGCCTCAAGCACGAGCCTATCCTTGTCCTCAAAAATATCGACACTTGGAATCCACGAACCGCCGGCCATTTCTTCGCGGTCAAGTCCCCTAGGAGATACACCCACAAAAAGTCTCGTCATTTCGTCCTGTAAGTTCCTTAACTCACGAAACGGGTCGTATTTAACTATATTCATGATCATTTCCTCCGATTTAATATGATATATGATCTAGGTTAAGTCCTAAATCATTAGTTCACAGCAAGCATAAAATATGAGTGAAGATATGTCAAGGATAATTTTCAGCAAACCTGCGAAAAATATTCGAAAATAAATTCTCGCCGGATCAGTGACAGTTTCCTTATTTGTCGGGTATATTTACAACCACAACGAACGCAACACCAGCCTTCCAATTATTGGGGCCGTAACTTGCCGATGAACATCATTCGCGAAACTGTGTGGCCACTAGTAGCAGTCTTGTTGGCTTTCATTGTCGGCGGGATCATCATAGTTCTGCTCGGTGATGATCCGATCAACGCCTATCGACTTCTGCTATCCAATTCGTTCGGATCTTTCCGAGACATAGGTTGGACGCTTCACTACTCGACGCCGCTTATCTTCACTGGGCTTGCAGTCGCGGTGGCTTTTCGCTGCGGACTTTTGAACATTGGGGCAGAAGGGCAGCTTTATGTCGCGGCGTTTGCTGTCGCATGGGTTGGTATCAAATTTGGCGGAAGCGTTGTAAACATCTTTGGTACTGAAGAGAACTGGTCTTGGGCTTCCCTTCCGGGATTCATTCTGGTGCCTCTTTGTGTGATCACTGCGGTAATGGCGGGCGGCCTCTGGGGCGCGATACCAGGTGTTCTAAAAGCGAAGTTCGGATCTCATGAAGTGATCAACACTATCATGCTGAACTTCATCGGGATCGCGCTGGTCGGATATTTTACTCAATATTTTTACAAGCTTCCGGGTGACCCCATCCAGCGAACGGCCGAGATCGGCGAAGCCGCTCTTATACCGCGGCTGAACGAATTTTTAACCTTCATTCCTTATGATGTTCCGTTGAATTTAGCATTCTTGCTCGCGCTGATAATGTGCCTGGCTGTCTATGTATTTCTGTGGAAAACGAAATGGGGATATGAACTTCGGGCTGTAGGACAGAATCCGTACGCGGCCGAGTATGGCGGCATATCGACCCGACGCCAAATAGTGATGGCTATGACTCTTTCGGGTGCTTTGGCCGGAATGGTGGCAATTGGCGAAGTACAGGGGACGCGCCACCATTTTGAAGTTGGTTTCTCTGCTGATTGGGGCTTTCTCGGGATTGCTGTCGCACTTTTAGGTAGGAATCATCCTTTAGGTGTGTTGATCGCCGCTGTGTTCTTTGGCGTTCTTTTGCGCGGTGAGATCTTTGTCGATGCTTTCACACGCTACGTGTCAAAAGACCTCGGGTGGGTACTTCAGGCGGTGATCATACTGTTTGTAGCGAGTCTTCAGATGTACTCAAGGCGAAAGGGGAGGGCGATAAAAGCATGACCGATGTCGTAGTCCTTGCACTTATCTTCGCAACCATTCGCTCTGCAACCCCGCTTATTTTTGCTGCGCTCGGAGGTCTTTTTTCTGAAAGATCCGGCGTGATAAATATCGCCCTTGAGGGTCTGATGTTGGCCGGTGCCTTCACGGCAGCGGTGGTGACTCTCCAGACTCAGAATCCATATTTCGGTTTTGCTGCAGGGATTGGAGCGGGCGGATTCATCGCATTTGTTTATGCTGTTGCGTGCATTCGCTTCGAGGCCGATCAGGTCGTCGCAGGAATGGCGATAAACTTTCTAATGATCGGGCTGCCGGCGCTGATCAGTGGTGTCTTGTACGATTCGACGGGCTCGACCCCGCAAATCCCGATCGAGCATAAGATGCCAATGCTGAATACAAACATTTCCTGGGGTTCGGTGTTAGCGATCGGACTTGTACCTTTTTGCTGGTATGTGATCTACAGGACTCCGTTCGGTCTTAGGTTAAGATCTGTCGGCGAAAACCCGGCCGCGGCAGATTCGGCTGGCGTGAACGTTTTGAGGCTTCGATATACGGGCGTGGTTATTTCCGGACTTCTTGCCGCTGCAGGGGGAGCGTATCTGTCAACCGGTCAATCCTCGCTTTTTACAAAACAGATGACGGCGGGACGTGGTTTCATTGCCCTAGCTGCATTGATCTTGGCCAAGTGGAGACCTGTACCAGTCTTTCTGGCTTGTCTTTTCTTCGGATTCACTGAAGCTCTGACCATCACTATTCAGGGAGTGGTGCGGCTTCCGTCGGGCGAACCGATACCCGTACAATTCATTGAGATGATCCCTTACGTACTTACGATAGTTGTGCTTGCCGGTTTCATAGGAACTTCGAGGGCGCCAAGGGCGCTGGGAATTCCCTATAGGAAAGAAAGCTGAGCGCGGCGGGTGGTTGCCTGAGGAAACGAGGGTTTAATAAATAGCTTATGGACCTTACAAGGCAGTCGAATGCAGTGGCGTTCAAAACAACTATCGGGAAACGATCATATCAGCAAAATAGACTAGCCTACCAATACAAGGCTTCATGACCTTATACGAACGTGCAGACGAGGCAGCCCGGTTCATCAGGAATAATGCCTCTGGTAAATTCGAGACCGTTGTTGTACTGGGCAGCGGCCTTTCTTCGTTTGCTGAAAATATTGAGAACGCGGTAAGACTCCCGTACGAGAACATTCCGCATTTTTCGCGGTCAACTGTTGAGGGGCATAAGGGCCAGCTCGTGGTTGGTCAGCTCGACGGGCGATATATCGGCGTGCAACAAGGCCGATTTCATTATTACGAGGGATATAGTTTGGAAGAGGTTACTTTTCCGATGCGCGCTTTTGGGTGCCTCGGTGTAAAGAACGTTATTCTTACAAATGCTGCCGGGAGCCTCAATACCGAGATGCGACCCGGTAGCTTTATGCTTTTGTCCGATCACCTGAACTGCCAAGGCGAAAATCCGCTGCGTGGGCCGAACGAACACCGGTTCGGGCCTCGATTTCCCGATATGACCTCAGTTTATGACAACGATTTTCAGGAGATCGTTGTCGATGTAGCTAAAGAAGTTGCCGCCGAGATCTCGGATAGAGAAACGATTACTCCCGCTAACTTTCTTCATCGCGGCGTTTATTGTGCACTTTCCGGGCCGACGTATGAAACTCCGGCTGAGATCCGCATGTACCGCCTTCTGGGTGCAGATGCGGTAGGCATGTCAACTGTACCTGAGGCGATCGTTGCCCGGCATCAGGGTATGAAGGTTCTTGGTATTTCGTGTATTACTAATTTTGGTGCAGGAATGACAGATGAGTCGATCGACCATAGCGAGGTCATGGAAACCGGCGAAAAGGTCGCGCAGCTATTTAGTGAACTGCTGAGAAGAACGATCAAGAAGATTAGCGAACACGAAGAAAAATGATAATCGGAATTTGCGGCGGAACAGGGTCGGGAAAGACGACCATCGCTAAGAAGATAGTTGGATCGGTTGGCGCGGAAAGCGTTGTCCTGATCGAACAGGACTCCTATTACCGAAATCTGTCGGACATGCCTCTCGACGAACGGCATCAGGCAAATTTCGACCACCCTGACTCGATCGACAGTGACATGCTCGTCAACCACATCATGCGCCTTAAGCAGGGACTGCCGGTCGAGATGCCGCTATATGATTTTGTGACGCATACAAGGAGCGACCGGATCGAAGTTATCGAGCCAAAGCCTGTCGTGATCGTTGAGGGCATTCTCATCTTCGCAGAGCCGCGGGTTCTTGATCTGCTGGATGTACGGGTCTTCGTTGACACGCCCGACGACATCCGGCTGATGAGAAGGCTGCGCAGAGATATTAACGAACGTGGCCGCACATTCGACCGAACGCTGGATCAGTACGAACGCACGATCCGACCTATGCATTTTGAATTTGTCGAGCCGTCCAAGCGTCATGCTGACATTATAATTCCTGAGGGCTCGAATACGGGTGTGACGGTCGATTTTCTCTGCAGCATGGTCCGCGAAAAGCTTTTTGTCCAGCAAACGGTTGGAGATCAGCGTGTTGCATAGATCGACTTTACGTGTTCGAATTTAACAGATGCATTCCGAAGAAGAACTGATCTCTGCAGCGACCGAGGTCCGCGAAAGGGCGTATGCCCCATATTCCAATTTTAAAGTTGGTGCCGCTGTTGAAACGGATGACGGCAGCATTTATACCGGCTGCAATGTTGAATCGGCCAGCTACGGGCTTACGGTATGTGCGGAGCGAGTAGCGATCTGGAAAGGCATTTCTCGTGGCGAAAAGCGTTTCGCACGTATCGCCGTTGTCGTTGATACCGAAGAGTTGACTCCTCCATGTGGGGTTTGCCGTCAGATAATCTGGGAATTTTGCGGTGATGTTCCCGTAATACTTTCGAATCTTCATGGAAAGATCGAAGCAATAATGATGAGCGAGCTACTCCCTCGAGCGTTTGATTCGAAGTTCCTCAAGTAATTGAGCTGGGGGCGGGCCAGTGCAGTTTGTTTTCGCTACGGCTTGCCCAAGACCGTGAACGTTGCTTTAGTAAAGAACTCATTTGCGACTGGAACTTTCGAAAGCTTGCTTAAATATCTCCCAATACGGAAGGTCCGACCTCCAAATCCGATATTCTCAAAATGCTTCACTTCAAAGGGTAATTCGCTGATCACCCTTTTGAACTGACGGATCGTCAAATGATTCAAAAACTCGTCCCATCCTGCTCTGTCAAGGTAGGGGTTAGGTTTACGCTTACCGGTTTCAGGGTCGACGAAGTAGCATGCGACATCGTAATCCGGCGAATCATAGAGGTGAGCTGCCACCTTTAATAGTGTGTCCATCGAAAAGACAGCGTTAGCCCAGGGGAAAGGGATAATGTCTTCCAAATGGGATCCGTATGGCCCGTACCAACCCTGAAAGTGCACGAACATTGTCCCGCCCGGTTTGAGGATTCGGTAACATTCGGAAAAGATCGCCCGAATATTACTTAGATGTTCGACTGTATCGATCGAATAGATAATATCGACGCTTTCGTCCGCAACCGGAATGCTCGATGCGGTCGTCTGTACAAACCTTATCTTTTCGCCATAGTTCTTGCGGGCTATATCGAGCGCGTCCGCGTCAAGGTCAGCTCCTATCGGGTAAAAATGCACGTTATCAAGGAAGCTGTTCAGGAGATAGCCTTGGCTACAGCCGACCTCCATGACCGTCTTGTTCTTAAACTCCGCAAATGGGCCAAAAAGTTCGAGATATTCGTCGATCTGTTCGGTGCGGTCGGCGATATAGTTCTCCATCGACTCGAACCTGGTGATCTCCGCTTTGCGAAAACCGAATCGGTTAAGCATCCCATTTTTTTAAAACTGCCTCGAAGCGGCCAGACATAATTTCGGACCGAGCCCATCCAGCTCCTGACGCTCAGCGATTGCGATACTCGAATTCATATCTACATTTGTGTCTCGAAAGAATACGGGATTTTGTCGGAATAAACAACAAAAATATTCAACGGCCGACATTGACCTCTGGAATCCCGAATAAACCTAGTAACTTCCGAGATTCCAGACATACGCAGAAACAGCGGTCGCTCCTGTGAAACAAGGCGGGACAACCTTGCGTGGATTCCTTTATCGATCTTTGTTAAACCTAGCTTGCACAATCGCGGATTTCCTTCCATTACTACACCGGGGCCTTCAACATTTGATAAGATACCTTTCCTTGTCTCGAGCAGTGGTGAGTGGAACGCAGACTTATTTTGATCGACGACACCATTTCCCGAAACATTCCTTGTGAATATGTGCGATCTGCTTTGCGTTCCCCATTGAACCGAGGCAGGATCGAGGCAATTATCATATGAAACGATCTACACCTATTGTTGCGTTATTACTACTGACTTGCCTGACGATGGCAGCTTTCCCACAGCATCGCACCCAGCCCGCGCGGGCGACTTCCGACATTCCAGACCTGATCATAGTGGGCGGCACGCTTGTGACGATGGACAGCGAGCGGACAGTGATCGAAGACGGCGCGATCGCTGTTAAGGACGGACGAATACTGAGTGTCGGAAAAGCCTCGGGTATGCGCGGCCGGCCTGCCAGGCGAACCATAAATGCTGCAGGAAAAGTGGTGATACCCGGTCTTGTCAATGCCCACACGCATATCCCGATGGTCCTCTTCCGCGGCATCGCCGACGATCTGGATTTGAACGACTGGCTTACGCGTTTCATCTTCCCGGCCGAGGCGCGCAATGTTGACGAAGCTTTCGTTCGCGCCGGCACGCGGCTCGGGCTTGCCGAGATGATCCGCGGCGGCACCACCACTTATGCGGACATGTATTATTTCGAAGACGCGATCGCCGACGAAACAAAGAAGGCCGGCGTTCGCGGTGTGCTCGGCGAAACTCTCATCGATTTTCCCGCACCGGACAACAAAACCTGGGAAGATGCAATAGCATATACCGACCTTTTTATCCGTAAATGGCAGGGGGACCCGCTGATCGTCCCAGCCGTCGCTCCACACGCGCCCTATACAGTATCGACCGAACATCTGCTTGAGGCACGCGCTCTTTCTAACCGTTATGGCGTGCCGCTCTTGATCCATCTTGCGGAGGCCGCCTCCGAGACCACGATGATCCAGGAGCGGTACGAGGGCCAGCGGCCGATCGAGTACGTAGAAAAAATAGGCTTTTTTAACGAACGTACGGTCGCGGCCCATGTCATACAAGCTACCGATGCCGAGCTTGATCTCCTGGCAAAACACAATGTCGGCATTGTTCATTGTCCTCAATCGAATATGAAGCTGGCGGCCGGGACAGCACCGGTTCCCGCGATGCTTCGAAAGGGCCTTCGCGTGGGTCTTGGGACGGACGGAGCAGCATCGAACAACGATCTGAATCTGTGGGAGGAGATCGATACGGCGTCGAAGCTGCACAAGCTGCAAACGGGCGATCCCAAGACCCTGCCCGCCGCCGAAGCCTTCTCGATGGCGACCATAGGCGGAGCGCGTGCGCTTCATATGGAAGCAGAGATCGGTTCGATCGAAGCAGGCAAGCGTGCTGACATAGTGATAATCGACACGGACAGCCTTAACCAGACCCCTGCATACAACGTTTATTCTCATCTTGTTTACGCGACAAAGGCCAATGATGTGAGAACTGTTGTGATCAATGGCCGCATCGTTATGCTCGACCGAAGGTTGCTCACGCTGAACGAAAGTGATATAAAAAGAGTCGCAAACGCTTACCGCACAAAGATCATCAAAAGCCTGATCAACGAGTGAACGAGTTGGTTTGATCCTCGCGAAAATTGATTTTTGATCCGAATACGCGTTTTTATTATTTGGGCAGGTCATAAAAAGTGAGCCTTATTCTTTGAGTTGTTCGCTAGACCTTTACGGAAAATTCAACTCGTTGAAGGAGAAGAAAATGCCGCTAAAAGTCAGCAGGTTTTGCATTTCGGCTTTATTGTTCGCAGCACCGATGGCGGCGGTCTCCCTAGCCCAAGACACGCCCACAAATCCGCAGACAAACAACGTTTCAGCCAGCACCGTACGTCCGCCCACCTCGTCGGAGGTGATGCGCGACCGCATCTCAAAAGCGAAAGCTTTTATCGCGGTGCGAAACTACAACGCCGCGATCTACGAGCTTGAGAACATCCGCCGCGAGACCAGCGATCAGTCCGTTCAGGCCGTTACGGCCGTGCTGTTGATGAACAGCTATCTCGAACAGCGTGATTACCGTCGTGCCCAAGACCTGCTCACCCAGCAATTCAACCAACAAAAGACCGCAAAGCCAGGAGCGGCCGAGATCTACGGGGCGGTCGCCGGGCAAGTAGTAAAAGGTGCCAGGTCAACAGCTGAGCGTTACCGCTCGCTGGGGCTCTCGGTTGGTGATCGTACGCTTCCGCTCGAGGCCGTCAACGACATTGAGCAAATGCGTAACACTCTTGAGCTTGTAATAACTCAAGCAAAAGAGAACGGGAAGGAAAAGTCGAAGGCCGACGTTTCGATGGCGCTGCTTGAAGAAGCCGCCGCTTCGCGTGGAGCGCTTGCCCGCGATGACTACGACGCTCGCCGATGGAACGATGAGCGGCAGGATTCGCGTGAGCATATTGCCAGTTCGCGAAGCGTGATCACCAATGCGGTCGATGTCGCAATTGAGGGCCAGGCCGCGGCGGCTGATCGGACGGTTCCGGCGAGCGGCTCTCCATCGCAGCCTCAAAGCAGCACGTCCGGACCGGAAGCCCCGCTGGTGACGAAGATCGTCGATAGCCGGCCGTTAAATCAGCCGGCGACTCCGGCAGCAAGGCAGGCAGAAAATCCCGTAACCGACAGTCCGGCCCCAACGCCGAACGTTGTCCGCGAAGATCAGCGAAAGGCCGATGAGACGCAGCAAAGAACTGCCGAGCCGCCGAAGGCGATCGTGGTTCAAAGCGCTCCGCCCAACAATTCAACACCCGTAAAAGAAGCGAAAGAGACTGACAAGCCTATTTCCGCCGACGGGCCCTTAGATGTTGGTTCGCTGCTGTCATATGCCACCCGACAGGCTCCGCCGGTCTATCCGCCGCAGGCCAAATCGCTTCGCACAAGCGGTGTCGTCCGGGTCGAAGTGATGATCGACGAGAACGGCGACGTTGCCGAGGTGCAGAAGGCGACCGGCCCCACGCTGCTTCAGGCGGCTGCAAAGGACGCGATCCGCAAATGGCGATTCAAGCCGTTCATGCGTGACGGCCAGCCGGTGCGTGCCGTCGGTTTTGTAAATTTCAGCTTTACGCTCTAACCTCTGTCCCGCGTGTCCCGGCGACTATTGATGCCCCAGTGGGACACGTAAACCTCTGATACTGTTGGATATAACCCACCTCCGCACCCTTTGTCCCGCAAGATCCGCAAAAAACAAAGGGTTTGGCACCTAACTCCTTTGTTTTCAGCGGCTGCTTGTTTTCCCTGACGCGGGACAGTCCTTTGCGGTTCTTAACCGGTCAAAAGCCCCGATCTAACTGGTTTTCAAAGATCCTGAAGTGTCGCAATTGTTGCGACCGTGCAACACTGTAGCATAGAATAGATGAAATAGATGAATAGGGAAGTTTTTTTTGCGATGGATGCTGAGTGTCCCGCCTTGGGGACGAAGGCCGGTTTGGGCCAGCGTATGCTAACCTTTTCCCATCGAACCGCATCAGAATGAAGTAAAAACCTGGTTATGAAGACTCTCATTATTTTTGCCGCACTGCTTATGATGCTATTGACCGCCTCAGCCCAAGTTCCCCCGATCGAGACAGGCGTGTCGCAGGAGCTTGCGCGGTGGCGGGCCGCGCATTACAGCGATGTTCGTTACAAGCTGAACCTGACGCTCGATAGGATGTCGCCGGTGCTGAAGGGGACGATCGAGATACGCGTGGTTGTTGGAGCGCGGACGCCCACGTCCGCATCAGCGATTCCTCCGATAATACTCGACTGGCGGAAGATCAAGGGGCATGAAGCGAAGTCGAGAGTGTCGAATTTGTTTCTAAATGGCAAGGCGGCCGTGAGCGCTCCGCCGGGGGAACCGGCGGCTGCGGACGAGGGCGTCCGCGTTCCAATTTCAATCTTGACCAAAAAGTAATGATTTGAGATACTTTCCTTACGTTGAACCTCTTATTTCTTTTCGCTTGTTAGGCTTATGAAGATCTCGGCACAAGAAGAATATGGGCTGCGGTGCCTGGTGCAGCTCGCGAATCTCAAGGAGTTAGAAACGCTGACGCTGCCGCAGATCGCGGAACGCGAAGGCATCTCGACCGCCAACGCGGGCAAGCTGATGTGGCTGTTGAACAAGGCGGGCTTTGTGAACTCGACGCGCGGCACAAAGGGCGGCTATTTTCTTGCGCGGCCGGCGGGTGATATCTACCTGAACGAAATAATCAAGGTGCTCGACGAAGATGTGCTTAGCTCGCATTGCGACAGTTATACGGGTGTGCGCGATTCTTGCGTTCATCACGGCGACTGCGGCATCAGGCCCGTCATCGTGGGCCTGCACGAGATAGTGGAAAACGCGCTGTCGCGTATCACGCTGGCACAACTGGTCGGGAATGAAAAATCGGTGGATGCGATGTTTCATCAGATACAGGGAATTCACCGCACGATCGAACCACAGCGGGTATAGCCACAGAGATCACAGAGAACACGGAGGAAATCAAGCAGGACATACAGGATCATTTCATTGGGCAAATATCCTCGGTGAACTCTGTGTGCTCTGTGGCAAAAACTTATTATGTCGACTGCAGCAGAGTTACTTACAAATCGGGAATACAAATACGGCTTTGTTACCGATATCGAGACCGAGGTCATTCCCAAGGGCCTGTCGGAAGACACGGTGCGCCTGATCTCGTCGAAAAAGAACGAGCCAGAATGGCTGCTCGATTTCAGACTGAAGGCATTTCGCAACTGGCTGAAGATGGAACAGCCAAAGCATTGGCCGAATTTTGATTACCCCGAGATAGATTTTCAGGACATATCCTATTACGCCGCGCCGCGACAGAAACCGACAAAGGCCTCGATGGACGAGGTGGATCCGGAACTGGTGCGCACATTTGAAAAGCTTGGCATTCCGCTGTCCGAGCAGAAGATGCTGGCGAACGTGGCGGTCGATGCGGTGTTCGATAGTGTTTCGGTTGCGACGACTTACAAGGAAAAACTGAAAAAAGCGGGCGTGATATTTTGCTCGTTCACCGAAGCCGTCGAGGAATATCCCGAGCTTGTGCAGAAGTATCTCGGGTCGGTCGTGCCGGTCGGTGATAACTATTACGCGGCATTGAATTCGGCGGTGTTTTCGGACGGGTCGTTCGTTTTTATCCCAAAAGGCGTGCGATGCCCGATGGAGCTATCGACCTATTTCCGCATCAACACTCAGGAATCGGGACAGTTTGAACGGACGCTAATTGTTGCTGAGGAAGGCGGTTACGTCGCTTACAACGAAGGCTGCACGGCACCGCAGTTTGATACGAATCAACTTCATGCGGCCGTGGTCGAGCTCGTTGCTCTCGACGATGCGGAGATCAAATACTCGACCGTTCAGAATTGGTACGCCGGCGACGAAACCGGCAAAGGCGGCATTTATAATTTTGTGACCAAGCGCGGTGCGTGCCGCGGCGTGAACTCGAAGATCTCGTGGACCCAAGTTGAGACAGGCTCGGCGATCACCTGGAAATACCCGAGCGTGATCTTGCAGGGCGACAACTCGATCGGCGAGTTCTATTCGGTTGCGCTTACAAATAACGCGCAGATCGCCGATACGGGCACGAAGATGATCCATCTTGGAAAGAATACGAAGTCGACTATTGTCTCGAAAGGCATTTCGGCCGGCCGCTCGAACAATTCATATCGTGGCCTTGTGAAAGTGATGCCGAAGGCCGAGGGAGCTCGCAACTACACGCAGTGCGACTCGATGCTGATCGGCGGCAAGTCTGAGGCGAACACTTTCCCGTACATCGAGGTGATGAACAACACAGCCAAGGTCGAGCACGAAGCGACGACCTCAAAGATCAGCGAAGAGCAGTTGTTCTATCTGCAGCAGCGCGGTATCTCGCAGGAAGACGCGGTTTCGCTTATCATCAACGGTTTCTGCAAAGAGGTCTTTCGCGAACTGCCGATGGAGTATGCGGTCGAGGCGCAGAAACTTCTGGGATTGAAGCTGGAAGGCTCAGTTGGGTAGATCTTGGCCACAGAGAACACAGAGATCACGGAAATGCCGTGAGATCATTTTCCGTTTCCTCTGTGGTCTCTGGGGCGAAAACAATTCTAGTTATGAAAAAAATACAACCACCAGATCAGCCACAGCCGAAGGGGCATTATTCACCGGGCATTGAGCATAACGGCCTGATCTTTGTGTCGGGCCAGCTGCCGATGTCGCTGGATACGCGGGAGCCGTTTACGGGTGATATCGGTGGGCAGACGGAACTTGCTTTGCGAAATGTTGAGGCGGTTTTGAAGGAGGCGGGAAGCGACCTGAACCACGTACTGCAGATGACGATCTATGTTTCTGACATGGAGTTGTGGGGTGCGGTTAACGCGAAATACGCGGAGATCATGGGCGAACACCGGCCGGCGAGAGCGATGATCCCGGTCAAGGATCTGCATTTTGATACGAAGATCGAGATACAGGCGATCGCGGTTAAGAAGGAAGATTAACCACTGAGAACACAGAGGGCACAGAGTATGAAATTTGGCATTTTTGTAGTTCTTTTGATCGCGTTGGCGAATATTGCCAACGGCCAAACATCGATGAAACGTACTGTCGAGTCTCCTGACGCACCAAAAGCGGTCGGGCCGTATTCGCAGGCGATAATTGCGAACGGGTTTGTATTCGCAGCCGGGCAGATCGGAACAGACCCCAAGACGGGAACGCTTGTCGAAGGCTTTGAGGCCCAGACCGAGCAGGTGCTTAAGAACATCTCAGCGGTCCTGAAGGCTTCGGGGAGTTCGATGGACGACGTGGTCAAGGCGACCGTTTTTCTTGCCGATATGAACGATTTCGCAAAGATGAACGAGATCTATTCAAAGCATTTCAAGGCACCGTTTCCCGCGCGTTCTACGGTGCAGGTGGCCCGGCTGCCGCGCGATGCGCGGATCGAGATCGAGGTCGTAGCGATTGTGAAAACAGAGAAAGCGGGTGAGAAGGTGCAAGACAAGAAATGAATCTGCTTCAATATTACGGCATCGATTGGTTGGCGACCGCGTGCGGGTTGACAGGTGTTTTTCTGCTCGGCAACAAGAATAAGCTCGGCTTCCTGATATTTATGATGGCGAGCGCGAGCTGGGTGACCTTTGGATTTATCGTGAAGAGCCCGGCGGTGGTGATGGGAAGCTCGATCTTTTTCATAATGCATTTGCGCGGCTTTCTAAAGTGGCGTCGCGACGAACGCGAAAGGCATTTTATGGAAACGCAGGAGCTGAACGTGGCGAAATGAGGTACGAGATCTTTCAGGTTGATGCATTCGCGAGCGAAGTGTTCAAAGGCAACCCGGCAGCGGTAGTGCCGCTGGACGCATGGCCGCCCGACGATGTCATGCAGAAGATCGCGATGGAGAACAACCTTGCTGAGACGGCTTTTTTTGTCAAGAACGGTGACGTCTATGACCTGCGATGGTTCACGCCTATCGTTGAGATCGATCTTTGCGGCCATGCAACGCTGGCAAGTGCTTTCGTGATCCTTGAGTTGCTAGAGGCTGAAACGACCACGGTTAAATTTCGTTCGCATAAGAGCGGAGATCTTGCGGTCGAGAAAAAAGGCGAACTTCTATTTCTTGATTTTCCTTCGAGGCCAGTCGAACCCGCCGAGCTGCCGGACGGCCTGACGGCGGCACTTGGAAAGGCACCAAGAGAAGTGTTTAAGGCAAGAGATTATTTTCTTGTCTATGAGAATGAACAGGAGATCCTGGACATCAAGCCAAATTTTTCAAAGCTGTTAGAGATAGACGCACACGGTTTTATCGTTACCGCAAAGGGCGACGCGTCCGATTTTGTTTCGAGATTCTTTGCTCCGGAGGTCGGGGTTTTTGAGGATCCGGTCACAGGGTCGGCACATTGCAATCTGATCCCGTTTTGGGTAGAGCGGCTGGGCAAGACGGAAATGCTTGCCCGACAGGTCTCGGCTCGCGGCGGTGAACTTTTTTGCGAGCTGCGCGGGGACCGTGTCCGGATCGGCGGGCATGCAGCTTTGTATTTGAAGGGAGAGATATTTGTGGAAGCTTTGCCACAGAGTTCACAGAGAGCACAGAGTAATTGATCAGGATTCAACGAACTCGGTGAGCTCTCGGTTATCGAAATTTATGTTACTTGAAGTAAAAGATCTGCATGCCGGTATCGATGGCAAGGAAATTTTAAAGGGCCTGAATCTCCAGGTTCGCAAGGGCGAGGTCCACGCGATCATGGGCCCGAACGGGTCGGGCAAATCGACTTTGTCGAAGGTGCTGGCGGGGCATCCGTCGTATGAGGTGATGTCGGGCGAGGTCTTGTATGAAGGCAAGGATCTGCTTGAGCTTGAACCCGACGAACGCGCACGTGAGGGCCTGTTCATGGCATTTCAGTATCCGGTGGAGGTGCCGGGTGTTTCAAATTCGCAATTTCTGCGGCTTGCGTATAACGAGAAGATGAAGCACCACGGGCAGGAGGAACTCGACCCGCTCGAATTCAACGACTATCTGAAGGAGAAGGCTAAAGTCGTCGATATGGACCCGCAGTTTTTCAAGCGTTCGGTGAACGAAGGCTTTTCCGGCGGCGAGAAAAAGCGGAACGAAATTTTGCAGATGGCGGTGCTCGAACCAAAGCTCGCGATCCTAGACGAGACCGACTCAGGCCTCGACATCGATGCCCTTCGCATAGTCGCAGAGGGCGTGAATAAACTTCGCTCAGGCGAGAATGGCATTATCCTCGTTACCCATTATCAGCGGCTGTTGAATTACATTACGCCCGACTTTGTTCACGTCCTGGCCGACGGGAAGATCGTTAAGGAAGGTGGGAAGGAACTGGCGATCGAGCTTGAAGAGAAAGGATACGACTGGGTAAAGGCGGCCGGAAAATAAGAAAAGCTATGCAGCAGACATATACGGCAATAATCAAGCAGGAAGGCGACTGGTGGATCGGGTGGATCGAAGAGATCCCAGGCGTTAATTGCCAGGAAGCCACTCGCGAGGAGCTCGAAGAAACTCTCAGGATCACGTTGGCTGAAGCGCTTGAGTTCAATCGGCAAGAGGCACGCGCGTCAGCCGGCGATAACTACAGGGAACTGCCGATCGCCGTATGAAACGAAGGGAGCTTCTGCGGCATTTAACGCCCCACGGATGTGAACTGCTGCGTGAAGGCGGCAGGCATTCATGATGGCACCATCCTGAGCTGAATCGCCGTTCCGCCGTGCCGCGACATAATGATATCCGGGACGAACTTGCTCAGAAGATCTGCAAAGACCTCGGTGTCCCCAAAGTTAAATAATTTTGACAGATAACTCGAAGAAATCGGCTTCAATTGAGCTTCCGGCGATCGCGATCGCGGTTTGGGCGGCTGTCTTGGTCGTCGCCTTCTTGGCGAATCGCGGTTCGGATGTGGGGCAGATCGGGAGGCTCTTTGAAAATCTTGGCGGGGGGCCGCTGGTGGGCGGCGGCTTTCTTGACAGCGTCGTCGGTTCACTGATCGCGGGCGCGCTCGCGGCTGCATGGTTCGGGACGGGTAATCTCATCGTTTCATACCTGCCTGCCGCGGAAAGAAGCGAGAACCATTCGCACATCCTTGAGTTTTCGCTAAAGGCGGCGGTTGGTGCGGCCGTTTGGTCGATCGTCTGGTTCTTTCTCGGGGTTGCGGGGTTATATTCGCGGCCGGTCGGGGCAGCAGCCTTACTGACGGGCCTTGTACTTGCCGGGCTAGGCTTTCGCCGAATTAGGGAGGTGAAAGCGGAAAGCCGCGTGCCTCAACGAGCGGCTGTTTTCGATAAGGCGGTGCTTGTTTTGATCGCTGTGCCGGTGCTGCTTTCGTTAATTGCCAGCCTTGCTCCGCCAACGGCCAAGGACACGCTGCTTTACCATTTCGCGGTGCCTAAGGCTTTCATCGCACAGGGCAGCAGTGCGTTTATCGAGGGCAACATTGCGAGCTACCTGGCCCTCGGGACGGAGATGCACGTCGTATGGGCGATGCTGCTCGGCGGCCCGGTTGCGGATCGAGCCGGCGAGGCGGCGGCGGGTGCGGCCGTTTGGCTTTTCTTCCCGCTAATGCTGGCGGCGATCTTTGGATGGGCACGCGAGATCGGGATCTCGCGGCGATGGTCTTTGATCGCGGTTTTGATGGTCGCGGCGGTCCCTACGGTATATCACGTATCGGCGAGCGCTTATATTGACGTCGCTCTCGCCTTGTACGTGACGCTTGCAGGCTATGCCCTATCGCGGTGGTGGCGTTCGCTCGAGAGCCGATGGCTGATCTTCGTCGCGATCTTTCTCGGTGCTGCACTTTCGATAAAGCTGACGACGGTCGTCGTGATCGCCGCGTTCGGATCGGTCGTTTTGCTGAGGGTTCGAGCTGCGAAAGCAAGCCAGCCCGACAGAATGGCAAAGATCGCGGCCGGCGGGTTTGCCGCACTGATATTCGCGGGCTTGATCGCGTCGCCGTGGTATCTGCGTACATGGTCCGAAACGGGGAGCCCGGTTTTTCCATTTTATCTGAACCTAATCCCCGGCGGAGCACCGGGCTGGGACATTGAGCGGTCGCAATTGTTCCAGGCAATGAATTCGCAGTACGGCGGATATGAAAAAACGCCATTGGACTATCTCGCGGCGCCGTGGAACGTTTCCGTCGCGGCGCAGCCTGAACAGGCGGTATATTTTGACGGCGTGCTTGGCGTCGCGTTCCTCATCGGGCTTCCGCTGCTGATCCTGGCCCTTTGGGGCCGGAGATTTTCGGACGAGGGCGTACGTGTTTCGGTAATGATCGGTTGCGGCGTGGCAGCGACAGTGTTTCTTTTCTGGCTGTTCTCGAGCCAGCAGCTTCGTTATCTGCTTCCAATATTACCCTTGCTGGCGATCGGGATCGCGGCGGCGGTCGAAGCGGTCGCGGCAAAGCGGACGCCGCTTTACATGACAGCAAAGTATTCGATCAGCCTAGCCGCCGTGTGCGGGCTGCTGATGACGTTCGCATGGTTTTTACAAAAGGCCCCCCTGCGAGCGGTACTTGGCGGCGAGACCAGGGACCAATATTTGGCGCGGAATTTGGACTATTACACATACTACCAGGCGTTGAACAAGACGACCGCGGCAGATGCGAAAGTGTGGCTGATAAATATGCGGCGTGACACTTATCATTTGGACCGGCCCATTTTCTCGGACTACCTGTTCGAAGACTGGACGTTGCGGCAATGGGTTTGGGAAGCGAACAGCGTGAACGACCTGCGGAACCGGGCAAATCAGATGGGCTTCGTCTATCTATTGACGCGGCACGATTTTCTGTTCGACTACGACCGGTCGTCTTTGGTAAATGACGCAAAGCCGCGTGCGGAGAACGAGGCGAAGCTGAAGATAGCAAGAGAATTTATTTTGGATAAGGCGAACACCATCCACGCGGATGGGAAGTTCAGTTTGGTCAAGTTGTTTTAGAAAGGGGCCTGCGATTGCGAGGTAGCTTGCAGGTGAAGAGGCTTCTTAACGCAGAGGACCCAGAGGGAAGATATAGAGGCCACAAGAGAAGGCAGGGGCTTGGTATATTACGGAATGGTTTCATCTAGTGCAGTACAGGAAACGCGGTTCAAGGATGAGTTTAAGAAATTGATCGCGGAAGAGAACGATAAGGCCGTGCGAGTTTTGCGCGAGCGGGCATTTGAGTATTTTGCGGGGAGCGGTTTTCCGTCGCCGAAGAGCGAGGATTGGAAATACACAAATGTTACCGAGATAGGAAAACGCGAGTGGGGCGCGGGAAGGTATGGCTTTGCATTGCCGGAGCTCGATGCGGATGCACGGGCGGTCGCAGAACGATTCAAGTTTGACAGGAACGGATTCACGGCGTTGAATCTGGCGTTTGCCGAATTTGCGGTGGTGCGGATACCTAAAGACACCATCATCGAAGAGCCGATCGAATTCGACCTTTCGGCGCCGGCAGGAAAGGCTGTTTTTCCGCACGTGATCGTCATAGCCGAAACCGGAAGCAAGGCTACGCTTGTCGGCGTTTACGAATCGGAAGGGGCGAATTTCACGAACGCGGCGGTGCAGATCGTCATTGAAGACAATGCGAATCTTACGCATTACCGCGTGCAAAAGGAATCGCCCGAGGCTTTTCATTACGGTTCGACCGAAGTGACGCTGGGTCGCGGAAGTGTTTACAACTCGACGAACATCAATCTCGGCGGAGCGATATCGCGGCACGATATCGATCTGAAGTTTACCGCCGAAGGCGCGGAGGCATGGGTGGATGGGTTATACATGCTCAACGGCTCGCAGCACCACGATACGCATTCGATAATCGACCACACCGTTCCCAACTGCGTTTCGCATCAAACATATAAGGGCGTGCTTAATGATAGTTCGAGGGGCGTGTTCAATGGAAAGGTCTTCGTCCGCGAGAATGCTCACGGCACGGACGCTCAGCAGTCGAACAAGAACCTGCTGCTGTCGAACGAAGCGCGCGTGGACACCAAGCCGCAACTCGAGATTTTCAACGACGACGTCAAATGCTCGCACGGGGCGACGGTGGGGCAGTTGGAGGAAGAGGAATTGTTTTATTTGTTGACGCGTGGGCTGCCTGAGTCGCTTGCCCGCAACCTACTGACCTACGGTTTTGCGGAAGAGGTCATTAATAAGATAGGAATCGAGTCGATCAAAGCTGAACTGGATGCGGCTGTGTTGAATAGGTTGAACGCGGAGATCTAACCACGGAGGACACAGAGAGCACAGAGAATTTAATGGAGTGGAATGAGATCACGCAGACGATTATCGGTTGCGCCATACGGGTTCACAAAGCCCTTGGACCTGGGTTGCTGGAGAGCACATATGAGGTTTGTCTTGTTCATGAACTGTCTAAGACGGGATTGAAAGTCAGGTCGCAGTTAGCCTTGCCCGTTGTTTACGATGGAATAACTCTGAATGCGGGGTACAGGGTTGACCTTCTAGTTGAGGAAATGGTGATCGTGGAACTCAAGGCTGTTGAATCGATCCATCCGATTCATGAGGCCCAAGTGATCTCCTACTTGAAGTTGAGCAAAAAAACTGTGGGCTTGCTCATAAATTTCAATGTGAACATGCTCACGAACGGGATCAAAAGATTAGCAAACTGATCTCCGTGATCTCTGTGTTCTCTGTGGTGAAACTAAATGAAAGCGGTACAACAAGAAATGGGCAATTGGGACGTTGAAAAAGTAAGAAAAGATTTTCCGGTGCTGTCGCAGATGGTAAACGGGAAGCCGCTGGTTTATTTGGACAACGCGGCTTCGTCGCAGGTGCCGCAGGTTGTTATCGACCGCGGGTCGAAATATTTGGCGGAAGAGCATTCTAACATCCATCGCGGTGTGCATTATTTGTCTCAGCACGCGACGACCGCTTACGAGGCGGCGCGTGAGAAGGTGAAACGATTCATCAATGCTCCTGATGTGAACTGCTGCATTTTTGTTCGCGGGACGACCGAAGGCATCAATCTTGTCGCTCATTCGTACGGCAAGAGTTTCATCAACGAGGGCGACGAGATCCTTATCTCGCAGATGGAGCACCATTCGAACATCATCCCGTGGCAGGTCGCGGCGGAAGAGCGCGGTGCGAAGCTTCGTGTTATCCCTATGAATGAGCGGGGGGAGTTGATCATCGAGGAATATGACAAGCTGCTGAACGAGCGGACGAAGATCGTCGCCGTCGGGCACGTTTCTAACGCACTCGGCACTATCAATCCGATCAAGGAGATGATCGCGACGGCGCATAAGTTTGGCGTGCCCGTCTGCGTCGACGCGGCCCAGAGCGTGCCGCATTTTCCGGTGGATGTGCAGGACCTGGATGCGGATTTCTTTGTGTTTTCGGGGCACAAGATGTTCGCCCCGACTGGCAGCGGAGTGGTTTACGGCAAGCGCGACTGGCTGGACAAGATGCCGCCGTACCAGACAGGCGGCGGAATGATAAGGACGGTTTCGTTCGAAAAAACCACGTACGCTCCGATACCTGAAAAGTTTGAGGCCGGAACGCCTGCGATCGCGGCGGGCATCGGGTTGGGTGCGGCGATCGACTACATAAACTCGATCGACTTCGAAGCCGCCGCGGCATACGAGCACGAGCTGCTCGAATACGCGACCCAGCGGTTGGCTGACATTCCCGGCGTGAAGATAGTCGGCACGGCCGCCGAAAAAGCGAGCGTGCTGTCGTTCACCATCGAAGACATCCACCCACACGACATCGGCACTATCCTCGACCAGCAGGGGATCGCCGTTCGCGCTGGGCATCACTGTGCTCAGCCGGTGATGCAGTTCTTCGACGTGCCTGCGACGGCTCGTGCGTCGTTCGCGTTTTATAACACGCGTGAAGAAGCGGACAAGCTGGCGGACGCGGTGCAGAAGGTTATTGAAGTATTTGCCTAATACTTGGAGTAAAATGGGTGTATGAAGAATCGCGATATAAAGGTTTGGCATGGCAAACTAAATGACGCTCCGCGATATCCCGACTTGCCCTATTGGCAGAGTCGGTCTGACGAAGAAAAGTTTGCCGCCGCGTGGCAGATGGTTTTGGAAGCTTACGCATTGAAAGGAGTAGATTTGAGTGAATCCAGACTTCAAAGATCTGTTGCAGGCTTTCAACGACGAGAGGGTTAAGTACATGATCATTGGCGGTTATGCCGTGATCAAACATACCGAACCGCGCTTTACAAAGGACCTCGATCTTTGGGTCTCGCCTGAAAGGGGAAACGCCGAGAAAGTGTACGCCGCTCTGGTTAAGTTCGGGGCCCCGGTTACTGACTTGAGCCCCGACGACTTCACTGAACACGATTTCTTTTTCACGATGGGAATTGCCCCGAATCGTATCGGCCTTCTATTTGATCTGAAGGGCGTCGAGTCCGAAGAAGCGTGGAGGCGAGGAGTGAAAGGAAAACTTGGTGATCTCGAAGTTGTTTTTATCGGCCGTGAAGACCTGATAAAGAACAAGGAAGCTGCCGGTCGTTTGCAGGATCTGGCAGACGCTGAAAAGCTTCGTGAAACGAGTCAGGATGATCAATGATCTGTCGCCTGTTGCGACGGTTTGCTGCTACCTAGGCGGACAAGCGGGCGGATGCGGTGCAGAAGGTTATTGAGGTTTTTGCGTAGAACAGGAACACCCGCTGCCGATGGTGTTTTTGCTTGTGTGAGTCCCGTCACTTTACTCCATTGACGAAAAAGCGATAATCGCAACATGCTGACAGACTTACAGATAGCCCAGAGTGCAAAACTGCGTCCGGTCGTCGAGATCGCCGAACAGCTTGGTCTTGGCCCGGACGACATCGACCTTTACGGAAGCCCATACATCGGTAAGGTACGTCTCGGCGTGCTTGAGAAATTCAAGGACCGGCCGAACGCGAAGTATATAGACATCTCCGCGATCACGCCGACTCCGCTCGGCGAGGGCAAATCGACAACCCTGATCGGGCTTGGCGAGGCGATGAAGCATCTGGGCAAACGATCGGTCGTCACGCTCCGGCAACCGTCGCAAGGACCGACCTTTGGTATAAAAGGCGGCGCGGCCGGCGGAGGCCACGCGCAAGTCGTGCCGATGGAGACGTTCAATTTGAACCTTACGGGCGATATCCATGCCGTGACCGCCGCGAATAATCTTCTGGCCGCGATGGTCGATAACAGATTGCTTCGCGGCAATCCGCTCAATATAAACCCGCACAGCATCACGTGGAAACGCGTAGTAGATACCAACGACCGCGCCCTGCGGAAGATCATCGTGGGCCTTGGCGGGCGAATGGAGGGCGGCATCCCGCGCGAGACTGGTTTCGATATCACGGTCGCATCCGAAGTGATGGCTATACTGGCCCTGACGACGTCGCTTCAGGACATGCGGAAGCGATTCGGCCGGATCGTGGTCGGGCTGACACACGATAAGAAACCGGTCACCGCCGAAGAGATCGGGGCGGCCGGGGCGATGACCGTGCTGATGCGTGACGCTATCAGGCCGACGATAATGCAAACGCTCGAGAACACGCCCGCTCTCGTTCACGCCGGGCCATTCGCTAATGTCGCCCATGGAAACAGCAGTATTCTTGCGGACTTGATCGGGGTAAAAACGGCTGATTATTTGATGACCGAATCCGGCTTTGGCGCGGACATCGGCGCCGAGAAGTTCTTCAACATCAAATGCCGCTACAGCGGATTGAAGCCGGACGCGTGCGTGATCGTCGCGACCATACGGGCATTGAAATCGCACAGCGGTAAATACAGGATCGTCGCCGGAAAGCCGCTGCCGCCGGAGATGCTTGAACTCAACGTGGCGGACGTTGAAGCAGGCGCGTCGAATCTGCGAAAGCAGATCGAGAATGTGAAGCTGCACGGCGTGACGCCGGTGGTGGCGATCAACGCTTTTTCGACCGATCATCCCGAAGAGATCGAGGCGGTGAAACGCATCGCGGTCGAATCGGGCGCACTCGGTGCGGCCGTTTCGATGCACTGGGCCGACGGCGGCAAAGGGGCGATCGAGCTTGCCGAAATGGTGATCGAGGCGGCCGATCAGCCAAATAATTTCAAGTTTCTTTATGAGCTGAACCTGCCGATCAAGGCAAAGATCGAAACGATCGCAAAGAAGATCTACGGTGCCGAGGATGTTTATTACGAACCGTTTGCCGACCAGCAGATCGCGTCCTATGAAGCCAACGGATTTGGAGGGCTGCCGATCTGCATGGCAAAGACTCACCTCAGTCTTAGTCACGACGCAAATTTAAAAGGGGCTCCGACGGGCTTTACGCTTCCGATACGCGAAGTGAGGGCAAGCGTCGGGGCCGGGTTCATCTATCCGATCTGCGGCGATATGCGAACGATGCCGGCATTGCCGGAACATCCGGCAGCCGAACGCGTGGATATCGACGAGAACGGGAATGTTGTAGGATTGTTTTAAATGTCAGAACTGAACGAGCTTTACCAGGAAACCATCCTGGAGCATAACAAAAACCCGCGGAATTTCCGCGAGATCGAGGACGCGGATAAGACCGCATTGGGGAACAACCCTTTGTGCGGCGACGCTCTGCAGGTATATGTGAAAATGGACGGCGACACGGTGTCTGATGTCGCGTTCAAAGGGTCGGGCTGTGCGATATCGAAGGCGTCTGCGTCGATGATGACGCAGGCGGTGAGAGGGAAATCGCGTGGGGAAGCGGACCGGCTTTTTGACGAATTTCACCGAATGGTGACCGGCGAGATGGAAATCGAATCGGATGAAAACCATCTTGGCCGACTTAAGATCTTTGCCGGCGTGCTTGAATTTCCTGCCCGCGTCAAGTGTGCCTCGCTTAGCTGGCACACGCTGAATGCGGCGCTAAGCGATGCCGGAGAGGTGTCAACCGAGTAGGCCTTCCGTGAGGCCTAAAGAAGAATTTCGACGGAACATGCAGGGGCGGTTTTTTCGTATAGGCTCGGAGGGATTTGCTTATGTCAGCGACCGCTTTACCCGAAAAGGGTAGATTTGATCACACATTTTTTGCCGTTTTCGCGACATTTCTTGTTGCGGCGGTTCTCGTCGGATTTGGCCCAACGTTTTATCTAAAGCCGTTTTTCACCAGTCCGCCTATCTCTCGCACCATCGTTTGGGTCCACGGCTTTGTGATGGCGGCCTGGGTGCTGCTCTTCATTGCTCAGGTTTATTTTGTTTCTTCGAAGAAAATAAAGCTCCACCAAAAGCTGGGCATTGCGGGAGTGGGCCTCGCCGTCCTGGTCTTTGTGGTCGGCCTACTCACCTCGATAGCGGCTGCCAAATATGGTTCGCCATCCACGCCGGCGAATGTCGATCGGTTGGAGTTCATGATCATACCATTCGGGGATATGCTGGTCTTTGCTCTACTGTTCGGTGCTGCGATCTACTATCGAAAAAAACCGGCGAACCATAAACGGCTGATGCTGCTTCTTGCGATCACGCTTCTGCCGGCTGCGATCGCGCGGTTTCCGGGCGGGTTGACGGACAGCTTTGGGCCGCTTTGGTTTTACGGCTTGCCGACATTGGTGATCCTGGCTTTGATAGGGCTTGATACCTGGAAGACCGGCAAGCTGAACAAGATCTTTTTGATCGCCGGTACGTTCGTGATCGCGGCCTTTTGGGCCAGGCTTCCGCTGGGTTCGACTCAGGCCTGGTTGGGTTTTGCTTCGTGGATAACTGCGTAAGGTTCAGCCTGTTCGGTGGGCCGGTAAAAGGCGGCGATCTCGCGAAATTGTCTTAGCTGGTTGGATATCCAAAGATCATCCTTGTCGAGTCGCTGGGCGATCAACTCGATCACTCCAGGTGCGGCCGCAATTGCAGCATCGGCGTTCAGGAAGAGCATTCGCGTTCTTCTTGCGAGCACGTCTTCGGCCGTTCGCGCCATTTCGAGATCCACGGCCCTAATAACGTCGCCGGTCTTGTAATCGAACGCGGGGTGCAGGTTCTCACCGGCCGCGATCTCAGGCGGTGATATCGACAGGCCCTCTGTTATGCATCCATGCGGCGTCAGATCGGCAACCTCAATGGCCTTGTCAACGGCATCCTCGGCCATTTGACGATAGGTTGTCCATTTTCCGCCGGTAACGGTCACAAGACCTGCGTCATCTACGAACATATCATGACCACGCGATAGCGATGATGTCTTCGAATCGTTTCGGGGCGATCTGATCAACGGCCGGACGCCCGCAAATACGCTCAAAATTTCTTTTCGTGTCGGCTTAGCCGTAAGGTAATTGCCAGCGGTTTCGAGAATGAACTCGATCTCGGATTCTACAGCGCGAGGCTCTAGTTCGGCCCTTTTCACTGCGGTATCGGTCGTGCCGACCAGAAGGTGATCGTGCCATGGAATGCCGAAAAGAACGCGGCCGTCACTTGTTTTCGGGATCATCAGTGCCGCTTCGGAAGGCTGGAATTTACGGCTAAGAACGAGATGGACGCCCTGGGCAAAAGTGATGACGGTTTTTGCGCCCGGGTCGGACATCAGGCGTACGGGATCGCAAAAGGCACCGGTCGCGTTTATTACGCATTTAGCCGCGATCTTATGTTTTTCTTGTTTCTCAACATCTTCGAACTCAACGCCGCTTATTTTTCCATTTTCGTCTTTCGCGAGCGACGTAACCTTTGCGTAATTCAAAACAACGGCTCCGTTTGCGCGTGCCGTCCTGAGAATATCGATAAGCAGCCGCGTGTCGTCGAATTGGCAATCGAAATATAGTACGCCGCCGCGAAGGCCTTGCTCCCTGAGCGTCGGTAAATGCTTTAGCGTTTCTTCTCGCGAAAGGAGTCGGGAATCGCCAATGCCGAAACTGCCCGATAGACGGTCGTAGATCTTCATCCCCAGACCGTAGAATGCTTTTTCAAAATGGCCGTAACACGGGATAATGAAAGGCTGCTTCCTTATAGCGTGCGGTGCATTTCTCAAAAGCAGGCCGCGTTCTTTTAAGGCTTTGCGCACAAGCGAGATGTTGCCCTGGCGGAGGTAGCGGACGCCGCCGTGGATCAGTTTTGTGGATCGGCTGGAGGTGCCTTTTCCGAAATCGTGCTGTTCGAGGAGGAGGACCGAAAAGCCTCTCGAGGCGGCGTCGAGAGCGCAGCCCGCACCGGTCGCCCCGCCGCCTATCACAATGATGTCCCAGGTTACGGACACGTCTTTCGCTTTCGTCAGATCCTCTTCTCGGTTCATCCTGCTGACGTTCGACTAACTCGAACCTCATAACTATCGACCATCGAACGGCCGCTATCAACTGCGGCGAAGGAATTTATCATCCTAATTAGTTGCGAGTTTTTTGTGATTAGAGGATAGTTTTTCTGTGCGGACGATCCCTTTTTCCGCATCGCCTTTCATAGATGAGCGAAGACATCTCTGAACACACAGATGGAATAAAGCCAGACGGCGGGCTCTGGCTGGCCGTCGCGGCAACCGCGGTCTTGACGGTAGGGATGGCGATCGTGTTGAGCGGCCAGGGGCGCGTCTGGTGGTGCGAGTTGGGCGACTCGGCCATCTACATCAACCAGGCATGGAACAGCAGCCATACATCCCAGCATCTTTTTGACCCCTACACCTTCACGCATGTCCTTCATGGCGTTCTGCTTTTTTGGCTGACGGGCCTGATCCTTCCAAGACTTGCGATGCATTGGCGATTCCTGATCGCAATGGCCGCCGAAGCAGGATGGGAGGTACTCGAAAATTCCAGCTTTATCATCGAGAAATACCGCGAGAATACCGCTTCGCTCGATTATTTTGGAGATTCTATCGCGAATTCTGTCGGAGACGTTATCGCCTGTGCCGTTGGCTTCTGGGTGGCAGCAAAGCTCGGAATGTGGAGATCGCTGGCGTTCTTCCTCGTCGTCGAGATCGCCCTTCTATTGTGGATCCGCGACGGGTTGCTGCTAAACATCCTGATGCTGATCTATCCGGTCGAATGGATCAAAGCCTGGCAAACCGCGATGTGATACATTTTTTCAGCGTTCGCCGCGGGCCGCCTCGACCTTTGACTCAAGCTCCACGGCAAGGCGACGGAGGCCGGGCTGATCGAACGTTTCCATGTTCCTGAGGGTTTCGTCAAGGACGCGGCGTTGAAACTCAGGCCATCCTGCCGGCCCAACCACAGAGCCGAGCTCGCCCTTGTAATAGGTCGTTCGCGGAGCGCGAATGCGTTCCGAGGCCGGCTTGTCCACAGAAATCATCACCGAAGGGATGCCGTCCGCTTCGAGCCGCCTAGCGATAATACCCGCGGTTTGATGACACAAACGAGACGCAGGAATTATCAGAGCAGCGGTGACCGAATAACGAGCGAGCCTCTCGGATAATTTAGGAGCGAGCTCTTCGGCAACCACCTGCGCATTAGGAATGTAACAGCTTGTGCTCCACCAAACCTCGTTCAGACGCCCGATGACGGCATTAGCTTCGTACTCGACGAGTCTATCTATGGGGACCTGAGCATTTCTATCCTCAAGCACTGCTCTTGCATCATAGCCCTTTGCGGCAAATTTCAGATCGGCCGCCTCGACCTCGATCGGGATCTCATGGAAACCAGATTCGCCGTCGCGAGAGTCGATGTCGAATGCTTCGGTACCGTCGATGTACCCGCCGGCCGTAGAGATCAGGCCCAGATTAAGCATCGGCAATGCCCGGCGGAGGGGTGTGAACGGTGCGCGGGAATTTTCGACGAATGGATAACCCAAAAGCCGCTCATCGCCGCGCCATGCGGCAAATCGCTTTGTAAAGGTTGAAAGGTTTTCGATGATCTCCATATCCACTATTTTTTTACAAACGGTTTCGAAAAATCAAAGGGGTCATTCGTTGTCGCGGCGTTTCCGCCGGCGTTGGCTGGGCGAGTTGCAGCGATCAAGATAAAAGCCAGCAGGGCCGCAGCCATACCCGCGATCAGGACCCAGACGGAATATTCGTGAAGGCTGTTGAACTGCAAACGCAGCGGATCGTCGGCTGCGAGCTCATCAATTGGCCTGCCCATCTGCGCCCTCGTAAAGTCCATCCAAAGCGCGATGACAAACTGCCCGACCCCGCATGCCGCTCCTACTACAAGCAGCAAGAACCGTTCTCCCCATAGAGAGAACCGATTAGCGCCGGTGCGGCCGACGAGCGACATCAAGATCAACACAACCGCGATCCCTAAGCCGCTTAAATTCAGGATCATCAGCGTACGGCTGACAACCGAGCCGGCAAGTTCCCGGCTGGGTAAGACCGCAAATGCGCTTTGCGCGACGCCGACAAAAAACAATGCCGCACCAAGCCAAATAGCCAGCAAAAGCAGCCGGAGATCGGTGAACAACTTCATCAGCCAAAAAGAAAAATACCAAAGTATTATCCGAGTTTTGGGGGAAAAGGGCAAAAGGCAACCTATTGCCGAACGACCAAATACCTAATTGTTATCTCGTTTGACCGACCAGCTCGGGTGCGATGGTTTGGATCCGGAGATCGGGCAGGGCCTGTAAGTCAATTTTGAGACAATAGCTGGCGGGCCGCGTGCCAAATGAAACGGGGGTTAAGGATGAGATAGCGGCGCCAAAGCCGTTTAGGTTCCTGGACGAGCCGGTAAAGCCACTCCAGGCCGAGCCGCCCAAGCCAGGCCGGAGATTCTTTCACATTCCCGGCGTAAAAATCGAACGACGCCCCCACCCCCAGCATCACGCAATTGAGCCGGTCGCGATGTTCGGCCATCCAGTTTTCCTGTTTCGGGCAGCCAAGCCCCATAAAAAGGATCTGCGTGCCCGAGGCATTTATGCGGTCGGTGATCTCTTTGTCTTCGTCTGCCGTTAGTGGGCGAAATGGCGGTGAGTAAGCAAATGAGACAGCGAGATCCGGATGTTCTTGTCCAGCTCGACCGACCATTCTCTCCACCACCTCAGGACGGCCGCCATAGAATCCGACCCGGATCCCTTTCCGCTCAGCTTCGGCCATGATCAACATCATCAGATCATTGGCGCGAACTCGTTCTGGTTCGACCGCTTTCTGAAGCTTCTGCATCCAGACCAATGGCATGCCGTCGGTAACTATCATGTCAGCAGCATTTACCTTCGCGGCAAATTCGGGCGAATCGAAAGATTCCATGACCATATGCACGGTGCCAAAGCAGACATACGCACCGCTTCCATTATTGGCCAATTGGATGACGCGCTCGACAGCCGAGCCGTGAGTCACCCGATCGACGTCGAGGCTGACTATCCGAAACCTTTCACGTAGTGCTGATTCAAGATCCATTAGGATGCGGCGGCGTGCTGGTAGATCGATTCGAGGGTTTTAACGTATTCAGGGATCGAGAACCGGTTCCTGACGGTTTTGACGGCGGCTCCCTGGATAAGTTTCCATTCAGAACGGCTGCTGAGGATCATCTTCATCCGGCTGACGAGTTGGGCGGTGTTTCCCGGTTCGACGAGATAGCCGTTCACTCCGTCATCGATGACGGCTGCGACCGATGCCATTTCAGAGGCAACGACCACACAGCCGGATGCCATTGCTTCGAGCATTGCCATAGGAAGCCCCTCGCCGTAGATACTTGGAAGGAGGAAAATGTCTGCCTTTTCAAGCTCATGAAATTTGGCCCCGCCTTTTACGACGCCGCCATAGTGAAATCCTTCTCCGAGGGCATCTTTCATCTTGGGCAGAAAAGAATCACGCATCGGCCCGTCGCCGAAACAGGTGAAGCGAAATTCGAACCCGTCGTTCTTGAGGGCTGCACATGCCGCGACCATCTCGTCCAGTCCTTTCGATTCATGGAGCCGTCCGAAAAAAATGATCACGGGGATATCATTCTCACCTTGGGCACGGCCATTATCCCGAACCGGGACGGCATTTGCGAGTATCCTGATATCAAGGCCGGGCCACCTTGCTTTGACCACTAGCTTCTCCAGTTCGCTGTAAACCACAACGGTCTTTGCAGAGCGAAGCATACGCGCTGCTGCTTTCTCGACCCGCGGACTCTCGAACTCGTTGACTAGAAACTTGCCGCCGTGAAGTGCCAGAACGACCGGGACACCGGCTCGTTTTGCAGCTTGACAGAGCGCGAGGTCTCTCCAGATCGACAGGTCGGTCATTGCAGTATTTATGTGGGCCAAGGCTGGTTTCTCACGGCGAAGAAAGCCATAGAACTTGATCGGAAGTAACGCTTGACGTGACATCCACCGAATACCGGCCGGTTCTCCGTCCTCGCGGCCCGCCTTGAAGTGAACAAACTCGTGCGGGCAATGTTCGATTATTTGTCGAACGATAGTCGAAATGCCGCTTACGTTCTTGTTCTCATCAAGATTCGGAGATGTGATCGCGAGCTTCATCCTACTTAAAACGACAAAGGGAGAGAATATCGCAATGGCAGGGCTTTGTCAGCAGGGGCATGGCTTGGGGTTGCAGGACTTCGTCTTATGTCATAATAAAGATAGGGGAATGAAAACCGAGGCTGCTCTCTACTTACGGCCCGCTCTGAGCAAGGCGGAAAAACGCGTCCCGGCATGGGTAATGCCGACAACGAAAGGTTTGGTGTTCACAGCCGATCTGGCTATTGCCTGCTTTTCTTTCATCGCAGCCTTCGCGATAAGAACCGGCCATGATGTGTTGTCTAACACGGGAAGCACATGGTCGAACGAGTTCCGGCCCTATGCCGGAATTCTTGTGTTCGCCGTGATAGCACGGGCGCTGATGCTTCTTTATCAGAGAGTTTATAGCTTTGCCGGGGCCTTTTCGTACACACGCGAAACTATAAGGATCTTCAAGGCGGTCACGGTGAGTTCTCTTTTGATCGTTGCCTCGGCCTTCCTATTTCGAGGCGGATTCGAGTTTCGAGAGTTCTCTTATTCAAGGACGGTCTTTGTCCTCGATTTTTTCATCGCGTTCGTCGCGTTTACGGTGTTCCACCTGGGAATTCGCTTTATCCAGGCGCGAATTCGCGAGCGGGGCATTAACCTGCTGCCGACACTGGTCGTGGGAACGAACGACGAAGCCTTGCAGACGATCCGTGAGCTGAAGGACCGGCCAGATCTGGGCTACCGCGTTGTCGGGGTGGTCGAGGGAAATGGCGCAACGGCCGATCCGTTGTTTGAGGAGGAAGCAGGAGCGCCGATAGCCGGCAATGTCGGCGATCTTGCCGGGCTGATCCGCGACCTCGAGATTCAGGAAGTGGTGATCACGGATAATTCAATTCCCCGCGAACGGCTCTTTGAGGCAATGATGCAGATCGGCAGGGGCCGAAGGGTCGAGTTTCGATTTGCCCCAAGCCTGTTCAGCCTACTGCCACAGAAGACCAGCGTCGAACAGATCGGCGTGCTCCCGATGGTAACGCTTTTTCGCGAACCGCTGAGCGAGGTCCAAAGGTTTGTAAAACGACTGTCCGACATTGTGGTCTCGTTATCGGCGATAGTCGTTCTGGCTCCGGTCTGGCTTGTCGTGGTCATTTTAATAAAGCTCGATTCAAAAGGTCCGGTGCTGTTTCGTCAGGAAAGGGTCGGTATGGACGGCCGCATTTTCCTATGCTACAAATTTCGGACAATGCACTACGGCGCGGACGATCGGCTCCATCGCGAGGCCTATCGCCGGAATATAGGAGGCAGTCATCGATCCGATGACGAGGGAGCGGAAGAACAGCTTTTCGGAAAGGTTATCTCGGACCCGCGCGTGACCGCGCTGGGCCGGCGGCTTCGGCGATCGAGCCTGGATGAACTGCCGCAGCTGGTGAACGTACTAAAAGGTGATATGAGCGTCGTCGGCCCGCGGCCGCCTATACCCTACGAGGTCGCGGAATACCAAAGCTGGCACCGCAAGCGGTTGGACATGAAGCCTGGAATTACTGGACTTTGGCAGGTTTCGGGGCGAAGCCGGCTGCCTTTTGAAGAGATGGTCCGCATCGATCTTTACTACATAGAGAATTGGTCGGTATGGTTGGACTTGAAGATCCTGCTGCTCACACTGCCGGCCATTTTCAGGGGTGATGGTGCCCGTTGATCTAGATCCGGAACAGATGCCGACAATTGCCGAAGCACTCGCAGCTGCGGACCTTGCGCTCTCGGCAAGCGGCGTTGCAGAATCACGACGCGAGGCGGCATCTCTCCTTTCATTCGCTCTCGAAAAGGACCGTACCTTTCTCATCGCTCATTCGGAAGATCTTGTGCCGGAGGCCGCGAACGACTGGTTTCAAGCTGCGGTAAAACGGCGTTCTGCCAAAGAGCCGTATCATTATATTGTTGGGTGGAAAGAGTTTTATGGTTTGAGGATCGACGTTTCGCCCGGAGTGCTGATCCCGCGGCCCGAGACTGAATTGCTGGCTGAGCAGGCGATAGCGTTCTTGCGGAAACTTGAAAAGCCAAGATTCTGTGAGGCCGGACTGGGCTCGGGGTGCATCTCAGCCGCGATCCTTTCGAATGTTCCCAATGCAAAAGGAGTAGGACTGGAGATCTCGGATGTGGCGCTGGAGGCAGCAAAGAGGAATTTAGGGCGTCTGCAGTTGATCTCGCGGATCGAGGTACGCCGCTCGGATCTTTTTAGCGCGGTTCGACCGGACGAACGATTCGATCTGATCGTTTCAAACCCGCCCTACATTCCCGTTTCGGAAATTCCGCATCTGCAGGCCGAGGTGCGCGAATACGAGCCGCACATTGCATTGACAGACGGGGACGATGGGCTTTCGGTCATCAGGAGTCTTGTGGCCGGATCTCCCGAACACCTTTCTTCGGGCGGGATCCTGGCTTTCGAGATAGGTTTTGGGCAGTCGCCGACGGTGGTTGATATGTTCGATCGAAATGTATGGCGCGAAGTAAACGTAGAGGCCGATCTCCAGGGAATCGATCGTGTCGTGATCGCGCGAATGGAAGGACATTAGATCGGCGGGAGCGGTCGGGATCACCGGGTTTAGCACTAACTGTATTGCTTGCCTTTTCTATCAGAAAGGGGGTACTATAAGCGCGATCAATAGTTGACAGTTTGAAAAGCTTTCAGGTTGATGCTTATTTGCCGGTCTAGAACGTATTTTCGACGCCGGGCACAGGCTAAACCGCTAAACTTAGTAAGTTCGGACCTTTTTTCGACGATCGGAGGTGATTCTTGTGAAGGGTGCGCTTAATGGTGTTTTGGCTTTAGGGTCTTTTATCCTCGCGGCGTTGTCATTTTGGCAATATAGGGGAAGCGCCGCCACGATGTGGCTGATCGGGATCATTCTGTTTTTGATCTTAACGCTCGTTTTTGGAGGCATGTTCCTCTCCGGCCGCGTGAATAAGACCGAGGAAATTCACATTACGGAATAAAGGTTTGTCGGCCGCTTCTTTTAGTTGAGGCTATCGCCGAAAGATCTGCAAAGACCGGTTGATTCGGAAAAGTTTATCCGATCGTCCGGTCTTTTTGTTTTATGCCGGGTCTGGTTCGGGCCGCTTTCAGTTTCTAATGTTGACAAAAATGTAATGTTTTTGAATCATTAAGAAAGCAGGATAGATGCAGGGTAACGATGCCAAAGATCGCAGACATTACAGAAACGCCGAACCCGAATGCGGTGAAGTTCATTTTGAAGGAGCCGGTCTCGTATGGGACGTCACACTCCTTCAAAGATGCGGCTTCGGCGGCTGACGACACCCTTGCCCGCTCGATCTTTGACGTTGGCGACGTCGTCTCCGTGTTTTACATGGACAAGATGATCACGGTCGAAAAGTCAGATGACATCGAGTGGGACGAAATATTACCGGCCCTCGCAGTACCCATCCGTGCGGCTGAAACGGCGGTCTCGACCAATGGGAATGGTTCCGGCCCGGCCGCTTCGGTCGGCGGCGCGATCGCGGCGGCGGCGAGCGACGACCCTAGATTCGCTGAAATAAACGGATTGCTTGACGACCGGATACGTCCCTACCTTGCGGGTGACGGAGGCTGGCTGGAGATCGTGTCGTTGGAAGGGCCCACACTGAAGATCCGTTACGAAGGCGCGTGCGGCAGTTGCCCCAGCTCGCTCACCGGTACTCTGATGGCGATCGAGAACATGATCCGCGAAGAGATCGACCCGGACATTGAGGTCATTGCGGTTTGAACCATTTTTCGCTATATAATTCGATACAGGTGGTTTCGCGGCCGCGGCGGTCGGAAGATTTTCTTGACATATTACGGTCAAATCCGTAATACTTTTTTATGACGGCCGTCGTTGCCCATCCGCACACGGCCCGGCAGACCTATTCAAAATCCCCGTCCGCCCCTTCTACCCGCGTCCCTTTCTCAACTGTATTTTATTTAACCTGGAGGAGTAACCCCCGTGAACAGTGAAGAACTCGAACTTAGTTTGAGGACCGAATTCGAAAGCTACCTTAAAGGATTTCTGGCCGATCTGAGACAGGAGGTTTCTGATTTTCAGAAGAGCTTCGAAACGGAGTTCGAGAAACATAAGGCACAGACAGATGAAGCCCTACGTAAGCTGGTCGGCCGATTCGAATCGGGCTTTGAGCTGGATCAGGCATTCAACGAATCGGTGATCGAGCATCTGCGGCTGTCTCGCGACGAAGGGGCGACGATAACCGCGATCGCAATAGGCGAAGCCGAAAAAATGAAGGCCGAGAGCGCTCCGCCCGTGGAGGCCGCTTATGACAAACTGCGAGACGCAGTCAACGAGATCAGCTCGAAGTCTTCTCAGTCCGAGATACTCGGAGCCTTGGTAGAACATGCCTCTGATTTTGCGCCAAGGGGTGTTTTCTTCATTGTAAAGAACGAGCAGTTTGTCGGCTGGCGCGGTTTCGGCAGTGAAATGTCGGCGAATGAAGAGACCATCCGCTCAATGCAGCTTCCCGCTTCGGCGGACACAGTTCTTGCCGCCGCGATCGAGAACCTTTCAACCACGATGGCCGGAGCAGGAACGCACGAGGACGACCGGCTGTTTCTGGATACTCTTGGCTTGGGAAATCCGGACCGTCTTTATGCAGTACCGTTGGTTGCCCGGGGCCGCGGCGTCGCTGTGCTTTATGCGGATTACGGAATGGCGGGCGTTGCCCTAAACCCGGAAGCTCTCGAGACGCTTGTCCGCGTTGCCGGACTAACCGTGGAACTAGCTGCGGCAGGGGTTCAGCCCGCGTCGGTGCCTGTAACTGCAAGCGCCCCCGCTGTCGCACCGGAACCGGAGCCAGCGGTTGATGAAGCCTATGCTGAACCTGAGTTTACAGCAGAAGAATCTGAGACCTCACATGCGCCGGAGTTCGAGGAATTCACTTCGGCCGAGGAGGTCGCACATCCGGTTGACGAAGGAACGGAATACTCAGAGTCTTTAGAAGAATACGAAGCTGGGACCGAGGAACATCGGGACTTTGCATTTGCCGAAGAACCGACCGCCGAGGTCGAGCGATCGTTCGAATCGGAGCCTGTCGCTGAAGCAGAAGTTGTCGAGGCCGAAGTCGAGACGATCGATCCATATCAAACTATCCATAATATCCCGGCCGAGTCGGTCCGCGAGGCATTTGTCGAAGAAGCCCCCGCTGTCGAGGTGGAACGCTTCGATGCTGTGGTCGCCGAGGAAGTCGAGGAAGTTGCTTATTTCGAGCCTGTCGAAGAAGTTGAGGTCATTCAGCCCGCAGAAACAGAAGTAACCGTCGAACAAGCGGATGAGCCGGAATTTGTCGCTGCAGACGAGTTTCCCGAGGTCATCGATGAACCGGTGCCGTCGATGGAAGCCCCGCTGACCGATAACGGTGTGCCGATGGCTGCAGCAGAGCCGATCGCGGAGGTGGCTTCGGCACAGGCCGCAAAGACCCGGTTTCGCGACCGCAATATCGATCTGCCCATCGAAGTCCCGGAAGAAGAACGTCGGCTGCACAATGATGCGCGGCGATTTGCCAGGCTGCTCGTGTCCGAGATAAAGCTTTACAACGAGCAGAAAGTTGCCGATGGCCGGCAAGCCGGCGACCTGTATGACAGGCTCCGCGAGGCGATCGATCGCTCACGGGATATGTACGACAAGCGTGTTCAGCAGCCCGTTGCAGAGAAATTCGATTATTTCCACTATGAACTGGTCACATCGCTAGCCGAGGGCGACGACGTTAAGCTGGGAGCAAGCTATCCCGGCAGCAGGGTGGCAGCCTGAGATAGGGACGTAGTGAATGCGATCAAGGGCGGCTTCGGCCGCCTTTTCTATTTGAGAGTGTTTAAACCCGCAGGCTGTCGTTCAGAATCGAGCACCGGGCGTGTGGGTGGTGGATTATCAGGCGAAGTGTGTAGATGGACGACCTTCCAATCTTTCCCGACCATTTTGAAGATCAAGGTCATTCGTCCCGAAGCCCTTTCAAGTTTGTCTTCGAAAACCTGCGATTGCGTCCATTTGCAGGAGACGTAGGCCGCTCGCGGTCCCAGGACCTCGACGCGCACGCCGGTCACATCCAGCGTGACGTCCTTGGTTTTCGCATAGCTGGACTCGCGATTTTCTCTCATTTGTTCCCAACCAAGCGTGACCGTGCCGTTATTGTTAAAGAACAAGGTCCTCGGGCTGTTCTCGTAAACGCTCATCACCTTTTCAGCGTCAACCTGGCGTATCCCTTCAAGAAGCCGGTCAAAAGCGGCACGAACATCGCGTGCGGGGTCGGGTCTTGCAGGCGTCGCCGCCTTTTGTCCAAAAACGATGCCCGCCGCGAGCACTATCAACAGTAAGGAAATGCCTGAGGTCAAGGTACTTTTCATAATATGAGTTTACATTTTCACGACTTTTCGGCGCAACAGGCTCTAGGGCATGTCGCTAGCGAACTTCTCGGATGGATCGGTACGAAGACAGGGCCGAAAAAGGTGTTCAAGGCTGGGTCGTCCGTGTTGTTATGGAAGGCTTCTTAAATGACCCCAAAATGAACCATACTGCACGATTTCGTCATCTCCCGAGATTCGAGCGCACGATTTCGTTTCGAACACCGCGACGGGCCCGATCTGGGTCCGTTGTTTATTGGCTCTTTCCATCAACGCTTTTTCGGTACGGCAATTGCGTCGCGCCGGGTAGATAGTGACGAGCCGGTTTCTCTTCCCGGCACACAAAATCAAAAAATTCGGAGGGAATCTTTATGCGCTCCATCGAGAAGGTCCTGATCGCCGCATTTGTCGGAATACTTCTGGTCTCGTTTGCATTCGGTTCGGTTGCCGTTTGGGACGACGATGAACTGGAGGTCGCGAACCGGGTCTCGCGAGTTAGTTTTATCCAGGGTGACGCGAGGATCCGCCGCGATGGCTCGCAGGAATGGGAAAATGCGGTACTTAGCCTCCCGATCGTCGAGGGGGATGAGATCGCGACACAGCACGGGGCACGACTTGAGATCCAGTTAAATACTTATTCACATGTTCGGCTGGACGGCAATTCTTTCCTCAAGGTAACGGGTTTGAAAGACGGTGCTGTCGCTTTGAGCCTTTCCGAAGGCGTAATGACGGTCCGCCTGACAGAGTTTCACAAGGACACTGCGTTTTTTGAAGTGGACGCGCCGAAAACAACGATCGCTCTCCAAAAGAGCGGGATGTACCGCATCGATGCCGGTGGGGCCGACAGCAGCTTGGTCAGGATCACCGGCACGAACGGCGGCGAGGCTCGCATCTATGGCGAAAATTCCGGATTCACGCTGCGAAATGGGCGAAGGGCAAGCATAAATATTGATGGTCCTTTGGCGGGCGAATGGCAAACTTCCGATGCATCGAGATCCATCGATGAGTTTGACGATTGGTCGCTCCAGCGCGATGCGATCATCGCAAAGCGCCTCAGTGAATCTCACTACGACCAGTACTACGACCGCGACATCTACGGCGCGGACGAACTGACCGGCCACGGCGAGTGGATCTATACGCGGGATTACGGCCAGGTGTGGCGCCCGTACGCGACGACAATCGGCCGCTATGCGAACTGGTCACCATATCGATATGGACATTGGCGTTGGGTTCCGCCATTCGGGTGGACATGGGTCAACGACGAACCTTGGGGCTGGGCAACTTACCATCATGGTCGATGGTTTCACGACCGGGGCCACTGGTACTGGTCGCCTTACGGACGGACACGCCGCACCCGCAGCTGGTGGGCTCCGGCTCTGGTCCACGTGACCATTATCAACAACAACGTTTGCTGGTACCCGCTGCATTACAGCTACGCCTACTTCAACTACAATTACTACCTCGGCGGCTGGGGTGGGCCGAGGCATGGGAATAGCGGAGGGGGCCCTCGAGGACCGCGCGGCGGCCATGGCGGGCAAACGGCCGGGGTCACGCCCGGCACGGGACCAACGCCTAGTCCAGGGCCCGGACCCGGCGGGACCAGTCCATCGGCCCTCATCGACAAAGAGGTAAAGGCCGAGTGGTACACCGTACCACCGCACGAGCAGATACCGAGCACGGGGGTCGTCTCGACGCCGCTCAGTTTATGGGGCCGAGATAAGAAAGGTATCGCTGCGGCGAACCCGACGGATGCTCGCATCGCCCTGACCAAACCGCTCAGGCAGTCCGATCCGGTGCGGATCCTGCCGACCTATCAGGAACTCGACGGCCGCATACACACAGCGATCAAGGCCGAAATGCCGGCGACGGCGGTATTGGCCACTAAGGTGCGTACGGGTGCTGCCGTTAGAAATCCCGAGGCGGGACCGATGGATACTACTCTACAGACTACGAAGATATTCGGCGACCGAACACCCGTGAAACCTGCTCCGGTGCCCGAAGCCGACGCTCCGACACGAAAGACCGGTGCCGTGACGCGCCTACCTGTGGTAACAAACTCCGAACCGGTTCGGGCGGAGCCCTCTATCAGGACCGTGAAGCCGACACCGACTGCTCCGATAAGGGTCGCGCCGGCTAACCCCCAGGAGACTAAGCCGGGAGCAGACAGAAGCAACACACCGATAAGACAGGCTCCGGTGGTTGAATCGACACGTAAACCGCGTGAGCAAACTGAACAGACTCCTCGAAGCGATCCGCCGCCACGGACTGCGCCGATAAGGAGCGAGCCGGTCCGTACTGAGCAGCCGCGAAAGTCAGACCAGCCCGCGATCAGAACACAGCCTCCCAAAAGCGAGCCGGTAAAGCCTCCGCCTCCAGCAGAACGCAAAGGCCGGGAGCCAGTTAACTGAATAAAAAAAGGCCTGCTTGTATAAACAGGCGTTTTATTCAGGCGGGTCACAAAGGAAATGACGGTGCGTGAGAGCCCTCACGAGCCGTCTTTTTTTACTCGACAAACACCGCTCGATTGACACTGGAGACGTTGCCAAGATAGGTGAAGCGCAAGTTCTTCATATACTGATTGGCCACCCTTCGGACATCCGCAGACTTGACTGATCGCACTCCGTTCATAAATTCGAACGAATTTCGCCAACCACCGCCGTTCAGTTCATAAAGTGCAAGGTCACCCACCTGTGCACCGCTGGTTTCCTGTCCGATGTAGTGCCTTGTTAGGAAGAAAGCCGAGATCTCTTCGATCACTTCCTCATTAAGACTTCGTTCCTGAAGAAACTTTATCTGCTCTCGCATCACCGCGATCGCCCGATTAGGATCATTAGTAGAGACCGAAATATTGGCCGTGTTGGCAGCATGGTTATTCATTGACGCGTCGGGGGCGTATGAAAGCTGAAGCTGCTGTCGGACCGTCTGATAAACAAGCGTCTGCAGTATCGAAACCGCAACCCGCATCGCGTAATAATCCCTGCTTCCTGGCGACGGTGCGGCAAAAGTGCCTTTCACATAATTCGTTGGCAGGGCCCTGGCAGTCGTGTCGAGAGTTGGTTTCGAAAAATCGATCGCCGGATAGCGCGCGTCCTTATAGCTCCCTCTGGGCAGTTTACCGAACGTTGCAGCGATCTTGCTCTTAACTTCTTCCGGGTCGAGATCGCCGACAATAATAAACAGCAGCCGCGAGGTTTCCATGACCGACTTGTGATAGGCCGAAAGGTCACTGGCCGTCAACGAACTAACTGTGGTTATCGTGCCGTTGACATCGTTGGCATAGGGATGTCCAGCATAGATCGCTTTCAACTCGAGCGAATCGAGAGCGCTTTCAGGAAGTGTGCCGGACTCGCGAAGGCCGGTCAGGATCTGTTCGCGATTTCGCCTTACCTCGTCGTCGCCGAATGCCGGCTTCATCAATACTTCGGCATATATGTTCCAAAACCGATCAAAATTCTGCCGGGTCGTCCCAAAACTCGCCACACTATAGTCATTGGCCGAGGCTGCTGCTATCCCGCTGCCCATGCTCGCCAGTTCACGGCGAACGGTCTGCCTCGGCAGGTTCTTGCCGGCCTCGATCGCCGTTGAAAGCATAAGGTACTCTATGCCGGCGTTCTTTTCGTTGATGTTACGTGCCCCACCGCGGATGAAAAGTCCGCCCGCTACCGTCGGCGAATTTGCTCTCCGCTTTACCAGGACCTTTAGCCCGTTCACGTCAAACTCGGTTACCAGAGCAGCCTGCGCAGCAAAGCCGTCGATCCTCGATGTTTGAGCAGAAACGGCGGAAACGCCAACAAAGGCGGCGATCAGCAATAACGACAATCTCCGATGGCACAACTTCATTTCACTTCTCCGATCAGGTCTTGTTCCGTCAAGCCGGCCTGCTTTTTCGCGCCTGGCGACACGAGCGCGACGGCGACGTGATTTTTTCCATGTATGTAGGTCTTAATGTAGCGATTGATGTCCGCTCGGGTGACCGCACGCAGGTTTGCGTGGTAGGTCCGGAAATACTCAATACCGGTCGACGACCACCAAAAACCCAGGGTATGTGCGTATTCGCTCAACTTTTCGCGTTCGAACAGATCGTTGGTCTCGAGGATCGTTTTTGCATTTTCAAGTTCAGCATCGGTGAAGTAATCTGCGTCGGTGAACCTTGCGACCTCAACATAAGCAGCTTTCATCGCTGCTTTCGCCTTTTCAGGCCGGGTGCTTAGTACGAGATTTATGGGGCCGACGTTTCGCTGAGTGTAGTAGCCGAAGTTTACGGACGAGGCGAGGCCCGAATCGACCAGATTCCGCTGAAACCGCGAATCGGGCTGCGTGATTATATATGAAAAAACATCGGCGGCGTAGGTCGCAGCATCGTCCTTTCCGATCGAAGGCCCATGCCAGCCTACCATGGCGAAAAGGTTTTGTTCGCCGGCCGCCTGGCCTTCGATATTCTTCTCAACGATGACGCCTTCGCTCTTTTCGAGCGGCGGATGTTCTACGAGCGGAAACTCGACGAATGGGTCCTTCGCCCTGCGTTCCCAGCTTCCCATGATCTGCTCGGCAAGCTTGAAGACTTCTTCAGGCTTTGCATCGCCGGTCACGACGAGTGCAGCATTGTTCGGTACGTAATAACGCGACTGGATGGTCTTCATCTTTTCGATGGTCGCGCCGGCGATCGATTCGCGAGTGCCTTGAGGGTCCTTTCTCGTTGGATACTTCGCAAAGAGCTTTTGTTTCAACGCGAGGTCGAGAAATCCAAACGGGTTGGCCTCGTGACGGTCGATCTCGCCGATGACGACCCGCTTCTCTGCCTCAAACTCTTCTTCATCGAATCGCGGAAATCTTACAGAATCGTTGATAAACTTTATCGCGGTCGCAAGGTAGGGGCTGGTAGTTGTGAAGTAATAGTTGACGATCTCTTCACGCGTAGTGCCGTTAAAGATACTGACCTTATTGGCATCTTTAAGATAGGAAATGTCACCGATCTTTGGCCGCAATTCGAGAGCGGCCTTGCACTCCGTCGAGACCGAAAAGCGAAACTGCTGGCCGGCGCTTTCGCAATCGCGGATCATCATCGCGAAATTCGGCTTGAAGAACATATGTTCGTACAGGTGCGAAAGGCCGTGAAATTCGGGCGGTTCGGTAAATGAGCCGTTTCTAACAGCTAACTCTACCGTAACGATCGGCACGGACGAATCCTGAAGCACGATGACCTCGAGCCCGTTCGGCAGCGTTCGGTTGACGAACGGAACAACATAGTCCTGCCGCTTTTCGGGAGCCGGTGCCGTCGCCGCACGTCCATTTGCCGGTGCAGCGACCTGAGCCCTCACGAAGAGAGCCTGCGGCATCAACGCGAAAGCCAGGAAAAATAGGATGAATTTAGTCTTCACAAAATACTCCGTGAACCAGCGGGTCTCTTGAAAGGTAAAGCCCTTGCACATGCCCGGGCCCGATGTTTAATCTACCATATGGAGATATCAACTATGGAACGAGATAATTTGATGCACGGAGCACGCACCGCGTTGAACACTATTCCGGAAATGCGCGAGTGGGCTGAAAACTACCTGAAAGAGAAAACCCGGGCCGAGATGCCCGAGCTTTCAGAGGAAGAATTCGAAAAATACTGGAAATATCACAAACCGGAGATCATGCACGCGGGCGCCGCCGAGGCCGCTTTGGCGTACCGGAGTCGCGAAAAGGGATAAAAAGCCGGGCATTCAAAATGAATATGCCCGGCGATAGAAGCTTTCTAAGATCCTGTTCATTCCTCTTTCGGAAGATCGGGAACTTCCTGTGTCGGATCGATAGGTTCCCCGTTTCCTTTCCTTTCTTTCATCATTCGCGCGATCGGGACCGCGAGGATAACAAGCACAACAGCAGCACCGCCGAGGAACAACGTGGTGGTCGTGAACAATTTAGGCATCAGCTCTAGCTTTTCGGGATCGACGTTCCCTGCGACAAGCCCGCCGATCAGATTTCCAAGGGCGGATGCAATGAACCAGATGCCCATAATCTGACCGACAAAGCGTTTAGGAGAAAGTGTGGTCATCGATGAGAGTCCGACCGGGCTGATGAATAGTTCGCCGAGGGTGATAAAGAAATAAAACGTGATGAGCCACATCGGCGAGACCCTGATGCCGTTTCCGCCGATCACTACATTTGCCGCGAAGATCATTACCAAAAAACTGAGCGCAGCGAAGCCCAGGCCTATGGCGAATTTTACCGGGCTCGAAAGATTAACATTTCTTCTGCCGAGGAAAGTCCAGAAGAACGCGATCACGGGTGCCAGCAATATAATAAACGCCGAATTTATGGTTTGGAACCAGGTCGCCGGTATCTCAAACCCTCCGACCATTCGCTCCGTAAAGTCATAGGCGAACAGGTTTAGAGCCGTTGGGGTCTGCTCGAACGCCGACCAAAAAATGGCGGCAAAAACGAAGAGCACGGCGATGACGACCACCCGCTTTTTCTCGTCGCCCGACAATCCGCCAAAGATGAAAAGGTAAGCAAAATAGGCGAACGCGATGGCTATCAGAGCATAAGCGAGATAGGTACCGATCACCGGAGCGTTTATCGTCAGAACGCCCGTTGCAACAAGGATAACGACCAGTGCGAGTAACGCGAGGCCGATACCTGTAAAGAGCTTGACCTGCGATTGCTGCCTTGCCTGGACCGCCGGATCTGGGTGACGCGATGGTTCGGAGCCGATGTTTGCAAGCGTTTTCGGCGACATGATCCAAAATTGCAGAAGGCCGATGAACATCGCCACTCCGGCAGCACTGAATCCCCAGTGCCAGCCGATCTGTTCACCAAGAAATCCTGTAATAAACTGGCCGATAAGTGCTCCGATGTTGATGCCCATGTAAAAGATCGAAAAACCGGCGTCCTGTCGTGCACCGCCCTCGGGATAAAGGTCGCCGACCATTGCCGAGATATTCGGTTTCAAAAGGCCGGTGCCAAGCACGATAAATATCAGCCCGAGGAAGAACGGAAGTTTGTGTTCGACCAGGCCCGAGATGCCTATGGTAAGGTGGCCGAGCGATATCAGCGCACCGCCGTAAAGCACCGCCCGTCGCAGTCCCAAAAGCTTATCTGCGATCCATCCGCCGGGAAGCGAGGCCAGATATACGCACGAGGCATAAATACCGACGATCGCGCCGGCCTCACTTCTGTCCCAGCCCCAGCCGCCCTGGGTGACGGCTGCGACCATAAATAGCGTCAGAAGAGGCCGAAGCCCGTAGAACGAAAAGCGTTCCCACATCTCTGTGAAGAACAGGGTCGAAAGGCCTTTCGGATGACCAAAAAAACCACCGTTGTTTGCGTCTGAAGCAGCGCTCATTGCTTTTCCTCGCTGTTAAGTTGGATTCGAGAAGAGAGTTAGGGAAATATAACAGATTAGGTGGTTTACTTAAAGGACAGGGATCCTGCAAGATCGGTTGGCTGTTGTGTCGCTGGAAGCAGGCAAGGGCGGCTTCGATGCAGTTGTGGTAAGAGCCGAACTCTCGCTCATGAAACGGGGGCCTATGAGGCTGGGTGCCTGGCATTACGTCGACCGCCGTACCTGCCCATGGATTTGCCGTTCGTTCGGCTATAATCTAGACTATTCGTGACATGCCCTTGTAGCTCAACGGTTAGAGCAGCGGACTCAAGGGAATGAAGCCTAAGTGGCAAAACTTGGGTTGTGAAGTTCGGCGTGACAGTTCAGATAAAGTAGTTGGCACTTTGCTACTTCCTTTTCCAGACTGTCCAACGAGCTATTTGAACAGTGTCGCAGATCTATTTGGAAGGATTTTGACGCGGGATCGAGATGGTGAAAGCATAAGGCTGCGAGGTTCTTGTCGTATCCGCAGATCTCGCATCTTCCGCCCTTTGAATATATTAGGCCTGTTCGTCGATCATAACCTCTTCGTTGCTGTGCAGCGCAGTTTTGGTGCTTGTTGTTTGTTGTCGAGAGCTTGCATTTGGCCGAGCAGTACTTTACTTGTCGGCCCTGCAGGGATTCCCGCAAACGACACAGCTTTTCTCCATATGGCTTCGAAATAATGGGTTGCTAAGGTGTTCACAAGGCATTTTAGTAGAATCTGTTAAATTCGGGGAAGCCTAAACGTTCTGGAACGCACGGTGATCCCGAGCCAAGCCGGCATGCCGGAAGGTGTAGAGACTTGACAGCAGACTCCGTGAGGAGAAGAGAAAGTCCAGACCACAAACCCGAAAGGGGCGTCGAAAGACGTAGTTGGTAAGCATAATCCGTTGGTTGTAGGTTCGAATCCTACCGAGGGCATACTTATTTAATTGCAGTCGCCATCTTTCCGAGTTTTGACCAATTACCCTTCCGAGAGCACTCTTTGAAACCCGTAAGTAAATCGAACAAGCTGGCCGATGTCTTTTACGACATTCGCGGGCCGGTGTTGGAGCTGGCGCAGCGAATGGAGGAAGAGGGCCAGAGCATAATGAAGCTGAACATCGGCAATCTCGCCGCTTTCGGTTTCGAGCCGCCGGACGATATCGTTCAGGACATGATCCGCAACCTCCCCCAAACGGCTGGATACACAGACAGCAAGGGGCTTTTTGCACCGCGTAGTGCCGTAGCGAACTATGCGCAGGAAAAGGGGATCTCCGGCGTCACGGTCGATGACGTCTATCTCGGCAACGGCGCTTCAGAGCTGATCACGATGTCGCTGAACGCATTGCTCGATTCGGGCGACGAGATACTTGTCCCGGCACCCGATTATCCGCTCTGGACCGGTGCCGTGAGCCTGAGCGGCGGTCGTCCGGTGCACTACATCTGCGACGAAGAAAGCAAATGGTACCCGGACCTCGAAGATATAAAACGAAAGATCTCGCCGAGAACACGCGGCATCGTCGTCATCAACCCAAACAACCCGACAGGAGCTTTGTATCCTAGGGAAATACTGGATGATATCGTCGAGATCGCTCGCCAGCATCAACTCATGATCTTTGCAGACGAGATCTACGACAAGACCCTCTATGACGGCAATACGCACATCAGTATCGCATCGCTTGCCGACGATGTCTTTTATCTCACCTTCAACGGCCTCAGCAAGAATTATCGGTCGTGCGGCTACCGCGCGGGTTGGATGATAGTCTCCGGCGACAAGAGCCGGGCCGCCGATTACATCGAAGGGCTGAATATGTTGGCGTCAATGCGGCTATGTTCGAACACTCCGGGCCAGCTTGCGATCCAGACAGCGCTCGGCGGGCATCAGAGCATCGATGACCTTGTCGCTCCGGGCGGGCGCCTGTGCCGCCAGCGTGACCGGGCATACGACCTGTTGATACAGATACCGGGCGTTTCTGTCGTCAAACCAAAAGCCGCATTGTATATGTTCCCGCGGCTCGACCCCGAGGTTTATCCGATCGGGAACGATCAACAATTCGCCTGCGACCTTCTGTCCGCAGAGAAGGTCCTGATCGTTCAAGGCACCGGCTTTAATTGGCCGCGGCACGACCATTTCCGGATGGTCTTTCTGCCTAATGTGGACGACCTTGCCGAAGCCGTGTCACGCATCGCGAATTTTCTGGAACGTTACAGGAAAACGCGCCGCCGAGGAGCTCATTAAATGAAGGGGTTTGGTAGCGAGTACGGGAATCGAACCCGTCTTTCAAGATTGAGAATCTTGCGTCCTAACCGATAG
>DAOLDE010000014.1:0-103766 GCA_035327545.1 Pyrinomonadaceae bacterium
CAGGAAGTCCGGAATTCTCTAGTTTAGATCGGTTACAAGAATAGGGGGTAGCTCACATCATCCTTTGATGTCAGAAGACTCGACTTCTCAACTATGCACTTTCAGGGAAGCTTACGAACCGATGAAGAACACTAGGAAACTTTCTCGGCAAAAATCAAAAGCCTGTCAATTGTTGACAGGCTAAAGTGTTGATTCAATTGGCTCCGCAGGTAAGACTCGAACTTACAACCCTTCGGTTAACAGCCGAATGCTCTGCCATTGAGCTACTGCGGAGTGCGATTCGCCCTTTGGGAGGCGAACCTAAAGATTAGGAATTTAGCCTGGTATTGTCAAGTAATTCTCGATAAACTTCGAGCGATCCTCCGCGGCTAGTTCGTCCTTTGATTGATCAGTTCATAGTTTGATCAGATGCGGCTTAGCAAATTTGCACGATTCGGAATAGACTTGTGCAAATCGAATTCGATGTCCCAGAACCTGCACACCGTAACCCCCTCTCATCTCTACGATTATCTTCAGTGCCCTCACAAAGTATGGCGGGATGTTCACGGGCCGCTGGAGGATTTTGTTGAGGAAGAGAACCCATTCCTAAAGCTTCTTTGGGAGCGGGGTGTGCAGCATGAAGCGGATGTGGTTGCAAAGCTTGGGTTCGCGTTCTTAGACTGCAGCCAGGGCAGCGAAGCTGAACGTATCGAAGCGACAAACCAAGCCTTGGCGCGAGGCGAGCCGTACATTTATCAGGGCGTCTTGGCTCACGGCGACCTGTTCGGCATCCCCGATCTCCTCCACTATGATGGCAGTGAGTATATTCCCATCGAGATAAAGTCTGGCTCGGCAGAAGATGGGGGGAACGAAGACTCGGCCGGAAAACTAAAAAAGCACTATGCGGTCCAGCTTGCTCTTTATTGCGAGATCCTGCAGCGCCGAGGGCTTCACGCTTCGTTCAAGGCGTTTGTCATCGATTCCAGTGGAGAGCGTTTCGAGTACGACCTGAGGAAGTCGCAGGGGCCGAAATCGCCTGAAACTTATCTGGACTTATACAGTCGTGTCAGGCATGAGGTCGTGGCACTGATGTCCGGCGAATCACAAAACGATCCGGCCATGTGCGGGGCGTGCAAGCAGTGCGGCTGGACAGCATCATGTAAGAAATGGGCGAAGGATACGGACGATCTTACTCAGGTCTTTTATGTTGGCCGCACAGTGCGCGACACGATCAGGCGGGACATAGGTGCGTCTTCTATTTCCGAACTCCTCCGGCAGGACCCGGCAGCCCTTGTCGAGCGAAAGAAGACCGAGAAAGGATTTCTAAAGGGCCTCGGAGCATCAACCCTTGAGAAAATAGCGGTTCGCGGCCGGTTGCTGAAGGAGGGCGGCGAGCCGATCATCCACTCTGCATTCGCGTTCCCGGAGGTGCGTGCCGAACTGTTTTTCGATATCGAATCGGACCCGACGCAGGATTTTATCTACTTACACGGATTTTGGGTTCGGGATGGTGCGGGCGAGAGGTTCGATCATACGGTCGCAACAGCGGTGACGCCCGACGAAGAGAAAAAAGCTTGGCGGAAGGCGATCGAGTTCATCCTTTCCTTCGACCATAACGATTCGGCGGTCTACTATTATTCTTCATACGAGAAAACAAGCTATCGCCGACTGAGGCAGAAATACCCAGAAGTAATATCCGAAGAGGACCTTGAACTTATTTTCTCACGACCGACTTGTATCGATCTTTACGAAATCGTATTTAAGAACACAGATTGGCCGCTGGGGAGCTACGGGATCAAGGCGATCGCCCAGTATCTAGGCTTCGATTGGCGTGATAAAACGCCGTCGGGAGCGCTTTCGATACAATGGTTCAACGAATTCATAAAAACCGGCGACCAGGCATTGCTTGACAGGATCCTTAAGTACAATGAGGATGACTGCAAAGCAACCGTGATCGTGAAGGATTACTTGCAACAACGAATGGAGACGATCTGACAATGGCCAAGTACGAATTGAAAACCCGAGAGACCGATGCCAGTGTGGAAGAGTTTTTGAACTCGGTCGAGAACGAAGCACGCCGCAGCGACGGATTTCGCGTACTCGAGATGTTCAACCGTCTCACCTGCACCGAGCCGAAAATGTGGGGCCCTGCGATCGTCGGTTACGGCAGCCAAAAGATAAAGTATGCCGATGGCCGGGAACTCGACTGGCCGATCGTCGGATTTTCACCCCGCAAACAGAATATGACGCTTTATGTGATCTGCTCTTCGCCAAAGCAGCCCGCCTTGCTTGAAAAGCTTGGGAAACATACGTCCAGCGTAAGCTGTCTATACATCAAACACCTTTCGGATGTTGACGAAACAGTCTTGGAAAAGGTCATTAAGGATGCTTACCAGCATTCAAAGAAAAAAGGCGGGGCGTGCTGACTTGTTAGACCTCGCATGATTGAGCCGTCTTTTTCCATCCCCTTTCGACTCTCGTATAATCACTCTTTGCTTTTTCTTTTGCGAGGGGGCCAGTTGGCTGCGGAGTATGGTTCGGGCAGGGGAATTTTTTTAATTGAAACACGAACAAATAATTATTCTCGATTTCGGTTCGCAATATACGCAATTGATCGCGCGGCGGGTGCGTGAACAGGGCGTTTATTGTGAGATACATCCGTATTATCTTTCGGCGGATGCGCTTGCAGCTAAACAGCCCAAGGGCGTTATTTTGTCGGGCGGGCCTTCGAGCGTGACCGATGAAGATGCGCCACGCGTTGAAGTCGGATTTTACGACAGGGTAAAGGCTCCGATCCTTGGCATCTGCTACGGTATGCAGCTTGCGGCGATAGACCTTGGCGGACGCACGGAACCGGCAATGCGCCGCGAATACGGCCATGCAAGGCTGAAGGTCTTGAGCGGACGGACAAAACTCTTTGACGAGCTGCCGTTCGAGCTCGATGTTTGGATGAGCCATGGTGATCACGTTACAGAATTGCCTGCTGGATTTCACAAAACAGCAACGACGGGTGACGTGGTGACCGCGATGGAGAACGACGAACGCTCGATCTATTGCGTGCAATTTCATCCCGAGGTTTCGCATACGCCGCTTGGCAAAGAGGTGCTGCGAAATTTCTTATTCAATATATGCGGCTGCAGCGGCGATTGGACGCCTGCAAGCTTTATCTCCGAGGAAATAGAAAAGATCCGCGAGACCGTCGGTGATACAGATCGCGTGATCTGCGGTTTATCAGGCGGCGTGGATTCGACCGTTGCCGCCGTACTCGTCCACGAAGCGATCGGCGAAAGGCAGACTTGTATCTTCGTCAATAACGGCCTGCTGCGATACCGGGAATTCGAGGACACGCTGCAGGTTTACAAGGAAAATCTTCATCTGAATGTATTGGGGGTTGACGCCTCGCAGGATTTCTACGCAGTGCTCGAGGGTGTCAGCGACCCAGAGAAAAAGCGCAAAGCGATCGGCGGAAAATTCATCGACATTTTTCAGGCCGAGGCGGACAAGATCCCGGCTGCGAAATGGCTGGTGCAGGGAACGCTATATCCCGACGTGATCGAATCGGTCTCGGTCCGCGGGGCTTCCGTAACCATCAAAACGCATCACAATGTCGGCGGCCTGCCCGAAAAGATGAACCTGAAGTTGATCGAGCCGCTGCGCGAATTATTCAAAGATGAAGTTCGCGCGATCGGCCGCGACCTTGGCATTCCGGAAATGATCCTCGAACGCCATCCGTTTCCCGGCCCGGGGCTTGGCGTCCGCATTCTTGGCGAGATCACGCCTGAAAAAGTTGAATTGCTGCAAAAGGCCGACAAAATATTCATCGAGGAACTTCACAGTTTCGGTTTGTATAAGGATGTGTGGCAAGCGTTTGCGGTGTTGCTGCCGATACAGTCCGTTGGCGTAATGGGCGATTTTCGAACCTACGAAAAGACGGTAGCCCTTCGAGCCGTAACCTCCACCGATGGCATGACCGCCGATTGGGCACGTCTGCCGCACGATTTTCTGGCCGCTGTTTCGTCCCGCATTACAAGCGAGGTCCGCGGCGTTAATCGCGTCGTTTACGACATCACGTCAAAACCCCCCGGTACGATCGAGTGGGAATAGCCTCACAATTGCATCAATTGAGTACAAGACTACTCAATAGGTAGATGGTCACGTCCTGATAGCATCCTTCCGCACTTCGTAACTCGTTCATACTGATATAGTTAGGAGTTTCGGCACATACTTTGCGACTACTTTGTGCTAACTACTATCAGCCTAACTGTTTGTATCCAAACAGCGGCTGGAATGCGAGGAGAAAAACGATGAGATCTAGAAAATTCACACTTTCTATTGCAGTTTTCGGATTATTGACGGGTGTTGCGGGAGTTCAGGCCCAGTGGAATTCGCGGCCAAATGAAGCACAAGTACGCACTCTTATGAATCGCCTCGAGACGCGGACGGACACCTTCCGAAATACCCTCAATGGAGAGATCAACAACGCGCGGTGGAACAATCGCAGGACTGATGACAATGCAATGGCCTACATCGACGCCTTTGAGAATGCGACAGACGAACTGCGCCGAAACTTTGACGAACGGCGCGTACAGAATGTCGATGTTACGCAAGTATTGAACTATGGATGGTACCTCGACGATTTCATGCGTCGGAATCAGTTCAGCGCAAATTCTCAAGGGCAGTGGACCCAAATTCGGACCGACCTGAACCAGCTTGCACGTCTTTACAACGTAGGTTGGAACTGGAACCAGCGGCTACCAGCCTTTCCGCAGGAACGGTGGGCGGGCCAGAGCAGCCGCCTGGACGGTAGTTATCGGCTGAATGTTGGTTTGAGCGATAACGTTTCGAATGTGATCACCCGAACCGTCAGCGACCGAAACTCCCGGAATCGGCAGCAGGCTAATCTGGAAAGAAGGTTAACGCCGCCGCAGGCGGTTGCCATTCAGGTTCGTGGAAATCAAGTTACGTTGGCCACCGATTTTGGAGATCCGCTGACGCTAACGGCAGACGGAAGGGCTGTAACCGAAACGAACGCTCGCGGACGCCAGTCGCGAACAACCGTTTCGATGATGGGAAACACCTTGAACATTGTCACGGAAGGAGACCGGAATCAGGATTTCCGTGTTAGTTTTACACCCATCGCGGGCAACCGACTGCGTGTGACGCGACAGATCTATCTTGAGAACCAGAATCAACTTATAACCGCGAACAGTGTATACGACCGCACGTCTGAGGTGGCAACCTGGCCGAGAGTAAATCAGCCAGGCTGGGGCAGGCCAAGCACGTCGGGCAGTTTCTACGTTCCAAATGGAATGCGCTTGACGGCCGTGCTTCAAAATCGCATAGCGACCAACGTCTCTCAGGCTGGTGATCAGTTCACTATGCAGGTTACGTCGCCTAACCAATATCGGGGAGCGATCATCACCGGAAGGATCGCACAAGCCGAGAGTTCGGGGCGTATCTCTGGCCGGGCCAATTTGACGATGGAATTTGAATCCATCCGCATCGGGAATCAAACGTATAACTTTGCGGGCATCCTCGAGTCGGCACGCGAAGCTGATGGCGACATCATAAATATCAATAACGAGGGCACGGTGCGTGACGATAGTCAAACTACGCGGACAGTGACTCGAGCGGGTATTGGTGCTGCACTTGGTGCATTGATCGGTGCCATCGCCGGTGGCGGCAGCGGTGCTGCGATCGGTGCAGGAATTGGCGCCGGAGCCGGTGCGGGTTCGGTTCTGATACAGGGCCGCGACAACCTTCGTCTCGAACCCGGCAGCGAGTTCTTGATCACTGCCACTGGTCCTAACACGCTAGGTGTTCGTTAGGGCGGTCAATTGTTGACAATAGATGAGGCAGGTCTCATGGCCTGCCTTTTTCGCGTGTGCGACACGGGAATTAACGATCGAGAAAGGGTAGGTCGATAGCCGATATTCGATTCGGGGACTGCAAGACATTGTCTTCTTCGGAATACTGACATTCGCAATTGCACTCTATCCTACGCGGGTGACTGAAAATTTCTTGCCATCCGACCTAACGAAAATTCCCGAGTCATAATTTTCATCTTCAAAGCGAAATTCGTTGCGGCCGCCGGTCTTGTCTGGTTCCGATTCGAAAACGTTCTCATCCTTGTAGAAGAAGTACTCGCTTCCGCTGCCTTTTGCCCATTTCACCTCAAAAGCCATCCTGACGGGTTTGACCGAGCACGTGGTTTCGCCAACGCGGTAGCGGCCCTCGAACTCGCCGGATGAAGATGGGCGATCGGCACTTCTTTCGGTCTTCAGATTCTCACGAAAGATTCCAAGCAATGTAAGACCGCTTGGATACTTGATATCACCGATCTTCCAAGTATCGCCTTGCTGGAGCATCTCAAATGTCAGATTCTTCTTTTCGCCAAAGTTCTCGAACGACACAGGGACCGTAATTCTTTCCCCTTTGACGGATGGAGTGCCGACAGTGAACTTCTTGACGGAGATGTCTTGTCCGTCGTATAACGGGTCGAAATCGATAATTCCGATCTCGCCCGCCGGCGACTGTTGGTCTTTCCAGATCATATCGGCCAGCGGCTTTGCGAAATACTTGTCTATCGCAGCGCGCTTTCGTTCGCGAAACGGCCCTTTTTCAGCGTCGTGCTGCTTATAGAGATCGGTGACAAGTGCGGCTGCAGCCGCGGTCGAAGACTCATTGCCGCCTGAGGCGGGCATTGACTCAAGTTCCGGTTCGGTATTCTCGGCAGCAGGCGTATTCGCGTTTCCCGCCTCTGGGCTCGTGACGGTGCGAAACGTGCAGCCCGAAAAAGAAGCCGCAAACAAACCAAGGAGTAAGATCAAAAACCAAATTCGGTGTGTGAAAACTTTCATATGTGTGTAAACATCCACGTCCGTCGGCCATGCTACGGGACCACGGCAAGACATTTCGTGGCGAATGAGGTTAATATCGCAGATAATGCCTTGATCAGACTAATTCAGCAACGCTTTCTTTGATGAAATTGTTGAAATCAGCCTGAACTCGACATGTGCACGTGTCGTTGCCGATCTCGGATTGCGGAAACCGAATGTCAGAAAACGGAGGGACAGTTAATCGATCAAGGCCGGTCATAGAATTTCGTTCCGCGAGCTATGCGGTTGACGACGTCCAGATACTCTCCTGCATCGATCTCGCCGTCGAAAAAGGAGAAGTGTTGGTTCTGCTTGGCGAGTCCGGCTGTGGAAAGACTACGACGCTAAAGCTGATAAATCGTTTGATAGATCCAACCGGCGGGGAAGTAGTAGTCAAAGGCAAACCGACGACAGCATGGAACCCGATCGAACTGAGGCGAAGTATCGGATACGTTTTGCAGGAAGGCGGGCTTTTCCCGCATTATTCCGTGGAAGCGAATGTCGGCATCGTGCCCGGCCTTATCGGGAAAGATCGGCAAAAGACGGCAGAGCGAACCTTTGAACTGCTCGGCCTGGTAGGGCTCGATCCGTCTGTTTTTGCCGACCGCATGCCGCACGAACTTTCTGGCGGCCAGCGGCAGCGTGTCGGGGTGGCCCGGGCGCTCGCTGCCGATCCATCAATTCTGCTGCTCGACGAACCGTTCGGCGCCCTCGATGTGCTGACGCGGGCAAACTTACAGAAAGAATTTGCACGGCTTGTGCGGGAACTGGGAAAGACCGCGGTTTTTGTGACCCACGATATCACCGAGGCCATGCGGTTAGGCAGCCGAATTGCACTAATTGACCGGGGCCGCCTTGTCTTTGTTGGAACACCGGGCGAGTTTTCCGAAACGCAGATACCTCTCGCACGAGCCTATATTGAAAGCAGCTTTACCTGATGGTGAAAAACCGTTCCATCTTAAAACCGAGGACAAATGAACAAAAGACGATCAGATAAGAACCGACGCGAGTTTATAAAGAACAGTTTGTCCGGAGTAGCTTCGGCCGTACTGTTAAAAGGCGTTTCCTACGGCAAAATGGCAATAGATTTCGACACGGAACCATTCCCGGAACTGATCGAGGCGACCATCGCCGACCTTCAGGCACGGTTGAAATCGGGTAGGCTTACTGTCCGTCGTTTGGCGGAGATGTATCTGGAACGGATCAGGGTGATCGATCAAAAAACGCGTTCCGTCATTGAGATCAATCCCGACGCCCTTGCGATTGCCGACCGGCTGGACGCTGAACGCAAACGCGGCAGGGTCCGATCGCCCTTGCACGGGATCCCGATATTGATAAAGGACAATTTCGACACGGCCGACAAAATGATGACTACGGCCGGCTCGCTGGCCCTAGTCGGTGCACCGACGCCAAAGCAGGATGCATTTGTCGTTAAGAAGCTTCGCGATGCCGGAGCGGTGATCTTAGGTAAAACCAACCTTAGCGAATGGGCAAACTTTCGCGGTAACCGTTCGATCAGCGGGTGGTCAGCTCGTGGAGGGCAAACGAACAATCCATATTACCTCGATCTGAATCCGTGCGGTTCGAGCTCAGGCTCTGGCGTCGCTCCATCTGCAAATCTCTGCGCCGCAGCGGTTGGAACGGAAACAAACGGTTCTATCATTTGCCCGGCCGTGACGAATGGCGTCGTCGGTATCAAGCCGACACTGGGTTTGGTATCGCGAAGCGGCATTATTCCAATAGCTCACACGCAAGACACGGCCGGGCCGATGGCGCGAACGGTTGCTGACGCTGCCGTTATGCTCGGCGCGATGGTGGGCCGCGACAAACAGGATGCAATAACGGCCGCCGCCGACAAGAACGCGGTTAAGGATTACACGCGGTTTCTTGATGCCAACGGCCTAAAGGGCGCACGGCTTGGCTTAGTGACGCAATTTCTCCCGCAGCAAAATCGAGATCAACACAGGGCCTATTATCAGCCATTTATCGAAAAGATCAGGGCCGCGGGAGCGACGTTGATCGATGTCACATTTGCACCCGACTACAGCAAAGTATCGGCCGACCGGCTCAGCGTCCTGCTGTATGAATTCAAGGCTGATCTCAACAAGTACCTTGCCGGGCGTGGTTCAACCTACAAGACGCTCGAGGACCTGATCAAATTCAACGAAGATAACAAAGACAAAGAGCTAAAGCTCTTTGGCCAGGAACTGTTCACGCAGGCCCAGGCGAAAGGCGATCTGACCGAAAAGGGGTACATCGAGGCATTAGCCAATGTAAAGCGGACAAGCCGCGACGAAGGCATCGATGCCGTAATCGCAAAAGACAAACTCGATGCCCTTGTTTCGCCCACGACGGGGGCGACATGGGCGATCGCGGCCACGGCCGGGTATCCTTATATAACGGTACCGCTGGGTCTTCGGGAAATACCGGCGTCAACCAACGCTGCCGGCAACGCCGTTCCGCCTTCGGTCGCGGCAACGGGCATGGCGTTCTGGGGCAAGGCCTTCTCCGAGCCGGCGCTGATAAAATACGCCTACGCTTTCGAGCAGCTAACAAAAGGCCGCGTTACGCCGCAACTTCACGCGAGTTATCAGAAGCAGGGTCTGTAATGCCTTGCTTTTTGGGGCAGAGTTAACGACTTAATGGTGAGGTCGTATGGGAATTACGGTCGTTAAACTTGGCGATCTGAGATCGATCATTGGTTCGTCTAGGAAGATCCCGACAATTTCTATTAATTCTGAGACCTCCAGAGCTATATTGAGGACGGCGACTTTGCTTCCGTTCAACCGCACATTCTTGACGATCTTCTTCTTAAAACCGGGAATCGACGCTTCGACGTAATAGTTGCCTTCAGTTAGACCCGAGAAAACGTAGGAACCATCTTCATTGGTTCTTGTGCTTACCAGCGGCTTTGATCCTTTTGTCTCGCCTTCCCTAAACAGTCTGATCATGGCACCTGGAACCACGGCTCCATTCGGGTCCGCAACGATCCCGGACAATTGACTTTCCTGCTTTTCTTTGTGGGATCGCTCGACACTTGTGGCGGCGGGTTTTGACCGCTTGGAGCTTTCTTGACCAAACGAAAACGAAAGGAGACCAAATATTGCAGCCACGCAAGCACCTGCAAACTTCGCTATTCGTTTTCGCACAGCGCTCCGGCCAACAGGACAGTCCTTGGTTATCAAGGTGCCATCCGGCCTTCGATAGAGTCGGATACAAAGCCTGCCCTCACGATCGCGGATCAACGCCTCGATCTCGTCCTCTCTCATTTCAGCGGTGTTATAAACGTTCAAGCTGCAAGCTTGACAATAGCGCACCCTTGCGTCACCCGCCATCATATTCCAACCAACAGGGCAAGGCGACGATACACGGAGATCGTTTACGTTGAATTTGTGTTCAGACATTCAATACAGATCGGTCCACCCATTCGGATGCAGTGTGTTTACGACTTCGTTGCTTTGGGGCACTATAGGTTGTTAGCTATTTCGCCTAATGCGGGACTTTATCCATTTCTTGGTGGGGAACTGGCCTGAATTGCTAGGCCTGACACGTCAGCATTTGTTCATCGTTGTGCTTTCGACAGGTGCGGCCGTGCTGGCGGGACTTCCTCTCGGCATTCTCCTAACACGCATCAAAAGCCTTCAAACGCCGGTGCTGGGCTTTGCGAACGTGATGCAGACCGTGCCAAGCCTTGCCCTTTTTGGCTTGCTGATACCGATCCCGTTTATCGGCGGCATCGGGGCCCGGACGGCGATTATCGCCCTTGCACTTTACGCACTGCTGCCCGTGATCAGGAATACGGTGACCGGAATACTCGGCATCGACCCGAAGATACGTGAAGCCGCGGTGGCGATGGGAATGACCGATAGCCAGTTGCTGCGAAAGGTAGAGCTTCCGCTCGCCGCGCCCGTGATATTGACCGGGATCCGGGTCGCGGTCGTTATTTCGGTGGGTGTGGCGACCGTGGCCGCCGCGGTAGGGGCGGGCGGCTTGGGTACATACATCTTTCGCGGGCTCCGACAGAACGATAATAACCTTCTGCTGGCAGGAGCGTTGGCGTCGGCGATGCTGGCTCTGTTATGCGATCTCGCATTGGGCCAGATCGAGAGATCGTTCGCGATCGGCGAGCGCTCGAAACGGACACGCCGACGGGTGCTTGGTTTCGGGACGATTGGGCTGCTTGCAGCGGTAGTTGGGATCGGGTCGATCTATAGTTTCAGGCCTGAAAGTTCCGAGAGCGAGGATCGCACCTCGAACGTGGTCGCAGAACTTCCTGCCGGCGGTAAGCGGATCGTGGTCGGGTCAAAGGATTTTACCGAATCCGTCATACTTGCCGAGATCCTCTCACAGTTGCTTGAACAGGAAGGAGCCGAAGTAGTTCGCCGATTCGAACTGGGTGGAAATCTTGCACACGATGGACTGATATCGGGCCAGATCGATGTTTATCCAGAATACACAGGCACGGCCTACACCGCCATTCTCAAGTACCCGCCGCTCACCGATCCGGATCAAGTTTATGAGCGAACTAAGGCAGAATATGCCGAAAAGTTCAGCCTCGTTGTCGGCCCGCAGCTCGGCTTTGCAAACGATTTTGCGATACTTATCCGCGGTGAAATCGCAAGAAAGAACAACCTCAGGACGATCTCGGATGCTGTTCCGCTGGCAAGAAACTGGCAAGCCGGATTCGGCCAGGATTTTATGTCTCGGGCAGACGGCTATCCCGGATTTTCCAAAGCATACGGTTTTAACTTTGCCAGGCAGCCGCGCGAAATGGATCTGTCATTGACCTATAGGGCACTCCAAAGCGGTGAGCTCGACATCATCGCGGGCAATTCTACCGACGGGCTGATCAACCAGCTGGACCTCTTCCAGTTGGCGGACGATAAACTCTACTTTCCGCCGTATCAGGCCGTATTCATCACCCGGCGTGATGTCGAGAACATTCTCGCCCACGTATTCCCAAAGCTCAGCAATGCCATTTCGACGGATGAAATGAGGCAAATGAACTATGAGGTGGACGGCAAGCGAAGATCGAGCAAGGATGTCGCTGCTGAATGGATCAAATCCAACTAACCCGGCACAAGTCGCAATATTCGGAACACTGGATCGAAAGTTACCGTTATTTACTTAAGATCGGCGGACCAAAAGCCGGCCAAATGTCATCACGAAAGTCAGGCAACGCATAATTCTTTTCTTTCTTTTCTCATACGGGCTGACCTGGTTCGGTTGGCTCGGCAATGCGATTGTGCCCTCTGCCTTTTGGCCGCTGCCTATGTTTCCGCTCGGCCCGTTGATCGCGGCGCTTTTGGTCATTGGGTTTACAGATGGAAAAACAGGACTAAAGGCTTGGTGGGCTCGGATCAAGAAGTTTCGTGCACCTTTATGGATATATGCGGTCGCGGCCATATTTCCGCTTTGTATCATTCTGATGTCGATCGCATTGGCGGCAGCTTACGGTGCTCCGACTCAGCCACTAGACGCGAAAGGGCCCGTCGAATTACTGGTCCTGATACTTATCATGCTGCTGCTCGGGCCTTTGCCGGAGGAGTTGTCGTTCCGCGGTTACGGGCAGCACTATCTGCAGGAGACAATGTCTCCACTTGCTGCGTCGGTATGGATCGGGATCGGCGTGTTGATATGGCATGCTCCCGTGTTCCTGTTTGGAAAGGTCCCGTGGCCCTTCGTCATCACTATCGTTGCCGTTTCTGTGGTCTATGCATGGCTTTATCGGGCTGGCCAGAGTCTCTGGCCCCTCGTAGTTCTGCATTTTCAGGTAAACTATTTCGGCGGCGAATGGCTCGGGAGATATATCGCCGAGGAAGGCCAGATAGTTTATTCACTCTTTTTCATGGCCTTTTATTTGATATGGGTAGTTCTCATAATATGGCGATGCGGTCCCACACTTTGCGGCTCAATGCTGCAGGGCGGACCAAGTGATTCGCAATCACTGGGCTAATTCCCTTGCAACTCCTCGTAAATTACTGTAGTCTAATCATTTGAAATTCCTTCACTCGCTTGTCGACGGTAATTTCGCACTCGTTGTGAGTAAGCGATCAGAATTTGAGTGAAGGACAATTAAGCACTGTCAGAAGCGGCTCGAGTTGTTTTGAGCCTTCTCACGTTGGTCATTCGCTGCTACCGTTACATCGAAAGTATTTACCCACCGTTAGACACTTCTTTAATAGTCACAGATGAACTAATCAGGCAGGGGTTCGCCCTAAAATGGATCGGACCAACGCCTGCGAAGCATCGCGAAATAATGCGTACGGTCCTTTTGGGTCACCATGAACGCTTCGACCGCTAAAATAGCGATGGAGTTTCAGCTTCTAGTTCCTCCGTTCGACGAGAGAAACGAAAAATATAATGAATTTTAGTGAACTTGGCTTGCACGCCGAAATGGCGAAAATGTGCGAGCGTATCGGGTATTTTGAGCCTACACCCATCCAAAAGCAGGCTATCCCGGTCATTTTAGACGGCGGCGACGTTATCGGAACGGCCGAGACCGGAACCGGGAAAACAGCCGCATTCTTGCTTCCGCTTATACAAAAGTTGGGCCGGAAGAACACACCGGGAACCACCGTTCTCGTACTTGCTCCGACCCGCGAACTCGCGACGCAGATCGAGGAGGAGTGCCGGAAATTTTCGCCGAAGGGCATTAAATGCGCAGTTCTGATAGGCGGCACGGGTTATGGGAAACAAACTCAGGCCCTCAAACGCGGGGTTAACATCCTGATCGCGACGCCGGGACGGCTGATCGATTTTATGGAACAGGGAATGGTCAACTTAAAGGGCCTCACAACGCTAGTGCTTGACGAGGCAGACCGGATGCTTGATATGGGCTTTTTGCCTGCGATCAAGCGGATCGTCAAGGCCTGCCCCGAAAAAAGACAAACGCTCTTTTTCTCGGCAACTATGGCCGGCGAGATCGAATATATCGCTAGACAGCTAGTGAATGACCCAACCTACGTCGAAGTCTCGAAACGCGGCAAAGCGGCCGTTTCCATCGATCAGAAAGCTTATCCTGTAGCTCACCAATTTAAGGTGCCGCTTCTTCTGGAACTGTTGAGTAAAGAGGACTTCGACCGTGTGTTGGTCTTTACCCGGACCAAACGCGGCGCCGACCGATTAGCCCACATTCTCGAGCGGCAAGAGCACAGATCAAACCGCATTCACGGCGACCGTTCTCAGTCGCAGCGAGAGGCGGCGTTGTCGAGCTTTAAGAATGGCAAGACCAGAGTTTTGGTCGCGACGGACGTTGCGGCGCGCGGCATCGACATCGACGCCGTGTCACACGTGATAAACTATGACGTGCCCGAGGCTCCGGAAGACTACGTCCACAGGATCGGACGTACCGGGCGGGCGGGAAACAAAGGCCAGGCGATCACATTGTTTACCCTGGCTGAAGAACACTCACTGAGGGCGATCGAGAAATTAACCGGCCAACAGGTCGAACGGGTATTCCTTCCGGATTTCGGCGGCATCAAGCCGATCGATAGGTCCTCAGGTTCGAGGCCGAACTCATTCCGCTCATTTGGCGGAAGACGGCGGCGCTGAGTGTTTGCGAGGAGATGTCATGAAAACTGAAAAATTTGCTGTCGGCGATATTACCCCAATGTTTTGTTCCGCCTGTGAAGGAGAAACGGATCATACGGTGCAGACAGTCACAAAGCTGGGAAAGATCTCGGCAGCTGTTTGCGACGTCTGTGAGACAGCAAGTACGTTCAAAGCAGGTGTGAAAACCGGCGTCACGGCCGGTAAGGGCAAGGCAGCTGACGCTTACGACAGGAAGAGGCGCTATAAAAAGGGCCAGGCTATGACACACTCGCATTTCGGCCATGGCGAGGTTACGGCCGTGCTTGACCCGAACAAGATCGATGTGTTGTTTGACGATACAACGAGGCGTCTGCTGCACGCACAGGATTAATTGATCTCCAGATAACAAAAAGGCGGCTCGAACGATCTCGAGCCACCTTTCTTTTGGCCTTCCGAACCAAAAACGGAGCGGATCATTTTCGCTTTAACAAGAAGCCTATGACCAAGCCGATCGCGGCAGAGATCAGAATGGTCTGTCCCGGCTTTTGGCGGGCAAACTCCTTCGCATCCTCGATCAACTCTTTCGGATCTTTGTTCTGAAGCTCTTTCAGCTTGTCGCCGGCCCATGCTACCTTTTCTTCCGCATAAACCTTTGCCTTGCCCGCAGCATCCTGCAACCTCTGTCCGTATTCTTGTGCCTGCATTTTCATATCTCCCAAAAACTCATCATCCAATTTTGCATCGTTCACGTCCGGAACTATCGGTACCAAGCTCTGTTCCAGTTCCTTTTCCGCTTTTCTGACCTCATCATCAAATTCAGACATTCTTGCTTCCTCCTTATCCTCTATTTCGTCAGTACTCGATCTCACTGTTTCACGGTCGAATCTGATGAAACCTGTCATCGATTAGTTGTTACGATATTTCCACATGAAAGTTCCACGTATCGTTCCAACTTCCATCCCTCGCAGCATCTGAGCCAGCTATTTTTAGATTATACGGTTCAAGTTTAATTTCGGTAAACCCGAACGAAAATGCGCACTTTTGGGAACCGATCTTCCAAGTGTGCGTTAAATGCTAGTTAACAGCCCATCGTCTGCTTGACATCCCCCGTTCCGAAATGCAAATCTAGCTTCGTTTCTAGGTAAGTAAGCACTTACTTAATGCTTTGAGGAGATCAATTGATAGAAGACTTTTTCAAATGTGAGCACGCAGGACGGATGCCCGGCGATAAGCGGCGTGAACAGATATTGCAGACCGCGTTCGACTTGTTTTCACAGCGGGGATTCAGCGGCACGACGACCAAGGACATCGCTCGCGGTTCCGGTGTTTCCGAAGCGATGGTGTTTAAACATTTCTCGTCAAAAGACGAGCTTTATGGGGCTATTCTGGAAGCAAAAAAGTGTGCCGACGGGCTGCATGAATTTCCCTGGGAAAGTAATCAGGAATTGTTGAAGGCGATGGAAGCCCGTGACGATAGAGGGGTTTTCTACCATTTTGCTCTGCAAGCCCTCAACAAACACCAGTCGGACGTCGCATTTATGAGGCTGCTTTTCTATTCGGCACTTGAAGAGCACGAGTTGGCAGAGCGCTTTTTCGGGGAATTTGTTGCTGAGATCTATAAATTTCTTGGCAGCTATATTGAAAAGCGACAGGCCGACGGCAGATTTCGCAGGATCGATGCGAGGATCATCGTGCGCTGTTTTCTGGGAATGCTGATTCACCATTCTTTAAACAACATACTTTGGGACAAAAAGCGGCGGATCCTGGATATCAGTAACGAAGAAGCTGCTCGGAACTTTGCCGAGATCATTCTCGTAGGCGCTGCTTTGGAAAACGATCCAGCAGCTTCGGCAGGGGCGGAGGAAATATCTTGATGCGATCGAAAACGTTTTTATCCATTGCATATTCAGCTATCGCTGCAGCGGCCGGCTTTGCGTCGATGGGCTGCGGGTCGTCCGCCAATTCGGTGACGAACCCAAATTCAAACAATCAGCCCGCAATTGTCGATGTCACCACATCTCAGGCGGTAGTAATGCCCATCCCGACGTATGTTGAGGTCACGGGAAATCTTGCGAGCGACGCTCAGACCGATGTGGCACCGGCGGTAGGTGGAAAGATCGTTGAGGTGAATTTCGACATCGGCAGCTACGTGAACACTGGCGATGTGCTGATCAGACTTGATCCACGAGACGCATCGATCAGACTAGATCAGGCTCGGGGACAATTGGAACAGCAAAGAAAGGCGGTTGGCCAGGCAGATGCAAACGTGGAACAGGCCATCGCAAACCTGCGTCAGACTCAGGCTCGGCTTGGGGTTAGAGACGGCGAAACATTCGAGATCCAAAATTTTTCGCAGGTTAAATCGATCACGGCACAGCTTGAATTGGCTGAAAAGGAACTCCGCAGGGCCGAGCGCCTATTAGAAACGGGCGATGTTTCTCGCGCGACTTACGATCAACGCAAAGCCCAGCGAGATTCTCTGCTGGGCCAGTTGGATGAGGCACGGTCGAATGCGGCGGTCGCGATACGAGCAATAAATTCAGCCCAAGCTGCGGTAGATACCGCACGAGCAGCAGCCGCCGGTGCCCGAGCGGCCATTGCAACATTGGAAGCGCAGGTCGCACAGGCAGAGAAAGGCGTTGCAGACACGGTGGTCCGTGCCCCGATAAGCGGATATGTCGCTGAGAAGGTTGCCGATGTTGGTGAATTTATCTCGCCCAGCGTACCAAACTCAAAGATCGCGACCATTGTCCGCACTTCCACGCTCAGGCTTCGAATCGATGTTCCGGAACAATCCATTGGACGGATCGCCACGGGCCAGGGCGTGTCGCTTCAGACCGCCGCCTACCCGGACAGAAAGTTTGCAGGAACTATCGCTCGTATCTCACCGAGTGTAAACCCAACGGCGCGAACTCTTGTCGTAGAGGCGGAAGTTCAAAATTCGGAAGGGCTGTTGAAACCGGGCCAGTTTGCTACCGTTCGCATTACGCAATCAAAACCCGAACCCGCGGTAATGATCCCAGTTAATGCAGTGAAGACCGTCGGCGAGACGAATTCCGTATTTGTGATCAAAGACGGTGCTGCACGTGAGCAGTTCGTACAGCTCGGCCTGCTCGAGAACGATATGATCCAGGTGAAAAGCGGTGTGATCGAAGGCGACATTGTCGCTATTGGAAATCTTGCGGCCCTGTCCGACGGTGTCCTGGTGAGGCAGTGAACGAGGCAATGACTCGAACCCAATAAGATTATGCAGTGGTTGGCAGAAATTTGTGTTAAGCGGCCGGTCTTTGCAACGATGCTCATCGTTTCGTTGGTTGTTGTCGGCGGGTTCTCTTTTTTAAGCCTCGGCGTTGATCTCTTTCCGAAGATCGATTTTCCCACGATCACGATCACTGTGGTTAACCCGGGGGCTTCGCCTGAAGAGATCGAGACCGAGATCACCGAGAAGATCGAAGAAGCAGTCAATACCATCAGCGGCATCGACGAGCTGCGGTCGAGTTCTGTGGAGGGAATTTCACAGGTATTCGTTCAGTTCGTGCTCGAAAAAGATGTTAATGTCGCGCAGAACGAAGTCGAGAACCGGATCCAAACGGTAATACCCAGGCTGCCGGTAACGGCGGAGCAGCCGACTGTGCTCAAGCTCGACACAGACGCGGCACCCGTTTTAAGGATCTCGATTTCGGCGCCGACGTCGCTGCGGGACGTTACCGAGACCGCCAAAACGATGGTCAAGGAACGCATCGAGTCGATCAACGGAGTCGGCCAGATCACGATCGTTGGCGGCCAGGAACGCCAGATAAATGTCTGGATCGATCCAGATAAGCTGAGATCCTATAACGTTACACCAGCCGAGGTCTCGAATGCTCTTCGCATACAGAACATCGAGTTTCCGAGCGGCCGGCTCGACAAGGGACAGCTTGAAACAAGCGTCCGAACGATGGGCAAGATCCAGCGGGTCGAAGACTTTGACAATGTCGTCGTCGCAACACGAGGCGACTATCAGGTAAAGGTCAAAGATCTCGGACACACCGAAGACGGGGCGCAGGAGCTTCGCTCGGAAGCCAGATTGAATGGGCAGCCGGCCGTGACGCTCATCGTTTCGAAACAATCGGGCCAGAACACGGTCGCGGTTGCGAATGAGATAAAGGAACGGCTGAACGAGATCGAGGCAACACTGCCGCCGAACTTTTCAATGCGTGTGATCGGAGACAATTCGATCTTTATTCAGAACGCGCTCTCGGCGATCGAAGAACATTTGATCATTGGCTCGATCTTTGCGTCGATCGTGGTGTTCTTGTTCCTATGGAGTTTTAGATCTACTTTCATCGCCGCCCTGGCGATCCCGACGTCGATTATCTCAACGTTTGGATTGATGTATGCGATGGACTACACGCTCAATTCGATCACGATGCTTTCGCTTACCCTGATGGTCGGCATTGTGATCGACGATGCGATCGTGGTTCTCGAGAACATTTACCGATTCGTTGAAGAGAAAGGAATGGAGCCATTTCAGGCGGCTATCGAAGGCACGCGTGACATCGGACTGGCTGTGATGGCCACGACCCTTTCGCTGATGGCCGTCTTCATCCCGATCGGGTTTATGCAGGGCATCGTGGGACGATTTATGTCGTCTTTCGGCCTTACCGCCTCGTTTGCCGTGGGGGTCTCGCTTCTGGTCTCGTTCACCTTGACGCCTATGCTTGCGGCACGTTTGATAAAGCGCAAGCAAATGCGGCCATCAGCGGAACGCACCGACATACTTGATGATGAGGCGATGGAAACCACCAAAGCTCCGGTCGAACGCGAACACAAGCTCTCAAAGGACGCCGGCTGGTTCCGGCATCTTGATGGCGTATATACGTGGCTTTTGCGTTTCGCGATGGGCCACCGATGGGTCATCGTAACGCTGTGCGCGGTGGTTTTTCTTTCTATCGTTCCGCTGTTTATGTTTGTCGGAAAGAATTTCTTGCCCGTCGATGACCAATCGCAGTTCGAGGTCTCGGTCCGGGCGCCTGAAGGATACAGTCTTGGGGCGTCGTCACAGGTAATGGAGCGCATCGCCTCACAGATCAGGCAGATGCCGGGCGTGACCGACACATTGTCCACTGTCGGCGGCGGCCAGGCGCAGGTGGTAAACAGCGGCACGATCTATGTGAAGCTGACACCTATTCATGATCGACAAAAGTCGCAGGAGATCATGATGTCGGATACGCGAGAACTGCTTCAGGAATATCCGGAGCTTCGCACAGGTGTCCAGCAAGTGCAGGCCTTCTCCGGCGGCGGATTTCGGAACGCGAACGTGCAATTTCTCATAGCCGGGCCGGATCTCAAACGCCTGGAGGAATATTCTGAAAAGATCCTCGAGCGGATGAGGTCCATACCGGATGCGGTGGACGTCGATTCGACCCTAATCGCCGGAAAGCCTGAGGTGCGGCTTGAGATCAACCGGGCAATGGCAGCGGATCTCGGCGTGAGGATCGGCGATGTGTCGCAGGCTCTGAACACTCTGGTGGCCGGACAGGAAGTCACGACCTTTAACGAAGGCACCAATCAATATGAAGTGCATGTCCGAGCTATCAATCCGTTTCGGAACAATGTAGAGGGTTTGAAACGGCTGATCGTTCCCTCGACGAAGCTAGGCTGGGTAACGCTCGACCGGCTGGTTACGGTCGCCGAAGGCACCGGCCCGAGCTCGATCGAGCGTACGAACCGGCAGCGACAGGTCACTTTGCTCGCTAATACTCGGCCCGGTGGTTCTGCCGCAAGCATCACATCAGCAATTAACGAATACGTCGGACAACTGCAGCTTTCGTCGGACTACCGGACCGGATATGTCGGGCAATCGAAAGAGATGGGCAAGGCCGGCTTTTATTTCATGCTTGCTTTTGTTTTGTCATTCATTTTTATGTACATCGTGCTTGCAGCACAGTTCGAATCATTCATTCATCCTGTCACGATACTTATCACGCTGCCGCTGTCGGTGCCGTTCGGCATCGTTAGCCTGCTGATCGCCGGACAGACTGTGAACATCTTTTCCGGCCTCGGCCTGCTGCTGCTTTTTGGCGTCGTCAAGAAGAATGCGATCCTTCAGATCGACCATACGAACAACCTCCGTGAGCAGGGCATGAGCCGATACGACGCGATAATCCAGGCAAATCGCGACCGACTTCGGCCGATCCTAATGACGACGATCGCGCTTGTTGCAGGCATGATGCCGCTGGTTGTCGCAACGGGTGCAGGTTCTGGAACGAACCGCTCCATCGGCGTGCTGGTGGTCGGCGGACAATCGCTTTGCCTTTTGCTTACGCTGCTTGCAGTTCCGGTTTTTTATTCATTGTTCGACGATCTCGCGGGATTAAAGTTGTTCCGATACGTCAGCCGGTTTTCAGAGTGGATGTTCGGCGGCATTCGTCGAAAGTTTGCGGCAGTTACCAGTTCATTGATGGGCAAGAATTGAACGTATTTCTGGTTTGAGGAAGGGGCCACCCGCGAATGCTGGAATTTTCATGATCTTCAGCGACTTTAGTCATGGGTGGTCCACAGGTTTAGTTTTATGAAACAGCAATTATTCTTTTGCGCTGTAATATTCATGTCGCTATCGACAATTGCGGTCGCTCAAGAGCCTACCGCTACGCCCTCGCCAACACCTGTTGTTAAAGACAAGCAGGACGTATTACCAGAAAGGCTGATCGGCGTTCCCGCGATAGGTCCGGATTTTCGGTCGGATAGCCGCGAGCTGCCAGACCTCGGCCGCGTCGGTGTTGATATGACCGATCAGCAGGCCTTGACGCTGGCAGAGGCGATCACCAAAGCCCTTGAGAATAACAAGGACATCGAGATAACCAGAAAGAACGTCAGGATCGCGGAATTCGATCTTCGGGCAGCACGCGGGGTTTATGAGCCGAGATTCACTGGCCTGACACAATATGAAAGGTCCACGGTTCCGAATGTGAGTATTTTCAGCTCGAATCGAGAGACCACACAGGGATCGCTTGTTGGAAATACCTCGCTGCAAGGCACGCTGCCTAAATTTGGAACGCAATTCAACGCTACCTTCTCGAACCAGAGATTGACGACGGACAATCCGATCTCGATCCTAAGCCCGCAATACAATGCTGCTCTGTCGGTCGGTTTTACCCAGCCGCTTTTTCGCGGGCGAAGCTTCGATCAGCCGCGTCGTACGATCGAGATCGCAAAGCGAAATCTCTCGTTGACCGACTCGCAGTTCCGGCAAAAGACGATAGAGATAGTGACGGCCGTGCAGAGGTCTTACTGGGATCTAGCATATGCTCTCAGAAATCTTCAGGTTCAGCGCGATGGCGTTCGAGATGCGAAGGAGCAGCTCGAACACAATAAACGCTTAGTGGAAGAGGGCCAGTTGGCTCCGATCGATATCGTGGCCGCCGAGACCCAGGTCGCGAACTTTGAACAGGCGGTTTATGACGCGCTAAATATAGTCGGGATCGCGGAGAATAACCTAAAGAATCTGATCGCTGCCAATCGCACTGACCTACTTTGGGGCCGATCTGTCACGCCGATCGATCCTGTCGATCTCGATCCACCGTTGACGACGCTTTCGCAGGCGATCGAGACTGCATTGCAGAACCGGCCGGAACTCGAGATCATCAAGGCCCAGCGCGACCTGAACTCCATAGATCAGCGGTATTACAAGGAACAGACTAGGCCGCAGATCGACCTTGTCGCCAGTTATTCTTCATCGGGCATTGGAGGGGCGGAGAATCCGAATTTCAGCCCGAATTTTCCGACTGCCTGTACAGTCGACCCGGCCTCGCCGGCCTGTCAGCAGCAAAGGGCAAATCTGGATGCTCTTACAGGCAGTCCTTATGGAAGCCTGTTTGCGAACAGATATCCCACGTTCCGGGTTGGCATTCAGTTCAATTTACCTCTTCTGGGAGACAAGACGTCGAAAGCCCAGTACGGACGATCGCTGGTTGAGAGCGAACGGATCGAAACGCAAAGGGAACAACTGGAACAGATCATTCAGGTCGATGTCAGAAATGCAATGCAGGCGATGCGGACGGCCGAAGCTAGATTGCGAGCGGCCGCGATCGCACGGGAGAATTCCGTAAAACAATACGAGTCGGAACAACGAAAACTGAATAACGGACAGTCGGATATTTACAAGGTACTGGAACGTCAAACGGCTTTGACGACGGCCCGTTCGAACGAACTGAGGGCCCAGACGGAATTGAACAAAGCCATTGCCGATCTCCAGCGGGCGACCGGTAACTCGCTGCGCGCAAACAATATTGAAGCCCGGCTTCGACGTTAAAGACCGAGGCAACTTTGTTGCCAGTTAAGCCAAACCAGGTTTGTATGAAGGCAGTATATTTTCGGTCATTTGGCGGAACTGAAGAGATCGAGATACGCGATGTGTCCGAACCGCCAAAACCTACAGGATCACAGGCAACAATAACTGTCACAGCTGCCGCATTGAACCGAGCGGATCTGCTCCAGCGAAGAGGCTTATATCCGCCGCCAAGCGGCTATTCACCAAACATTCCCGGACTGGAATTTGCCGGCGTGATCGAAGAGCTCGGGCCCGAAGCTCAAGGCGTATTGCCTGGTGATCGCGTGTTTGGGATCACAGCGGGCGAAGCCCAGGCAGAAAAGGTATCGGTCGATGCCCGCCTTTTAATGAAGATCCCCGAAGATCTGTCGTTTGTCGAGGCGGCCGCGATACCCGAGGCCTTCATCACCGCTCACGATGCTGTCATCTCCCAGGGAGAGCTGAAAAATGGAGAGACGCTGCTGGTGCACGCCGTCGGTTCCGGCGTCGGTTTGGCCGCTGTTCAAATAGCACGCAGCATTGGCGCTCGGGTCATCGGAACTTCCCGAACCGCCGCAAAACTCGAAAGGGCTCGTCCTTTCGGCTTGGACGACGCTGTACTTGCGGGCGAAGGAGCGGGCTTCGCGTCGGTGTTAAGGTCGAAGAACGGCGGTGGGGCCGACGTTGTACTGGATCTCGTTGGGGGCGGATATTTCAGGGAGAATTTGGAGTGTCTTTCTCCCCGCGGGCGGCTGCTTCTCGTCGGGCTGACCTCCGGACGAAAGGCTGAATTTGACCTCGGGATCGCAATTTCTCGAAGGCTGCGCATCATCGGCACCAATCTGCGTAGCCGAAGCATCGAAGAAAAGGCGGAGGCGACCAAACGGCTCGCACACGACGTACTGCCATTGATCGCGAATGGTACTATCAAGCCGAATCTCGACAGGGTTTTCGAACTTGAAGCCGTTCGCGAAGCGCACGAATATGTTGAGTCCGATATGAATTTCGGCAAGGTAGTGCTTAGACTCTAGCTGCGAAGCCGCGCACTGGCCTCGGTGGTGACAATACAAAGGCCGGTAACCCCGGCTCTTTCGAGTTCTGAAAGGGTAAAAGCAGCCTGCCGGTAGGTTAGACGGTCGGCCTCGCAGCGTTCAAAAGAGACCACGGCCCAACGTGGCTCCTCAAGCTCGCTTATAGAATGCTCGCTTTGCGGACGTAGATCGTTTTCGGAAACGCTCATTTCGGCTGATATAAGATCGATATGGCCAGAAGTTAGCACATTGTCGGCCCGTGAGTAAACACTTTTCCCGGCGAAGGGCGATTCATACTCCATGAGTGAGGATCGTTGATGCTGCCTCAGAACGGTCAATCCAGACATGGGCCCAAGCTGGTAATTTGGCCGAAACGCGGTCAGGGGTCGCAGATCAGCTATGCTTTTTGAGCAGACCATTTTTCTAACGGGGTTTCCCGGTTTTATCGGCGAACGGTTGGTGGAACGTCTTGCTGCTGCAAACCGGCAAATGCTTCTGCTCGTTCAATCTCATTTTGTGCCTTCTGCGGTATCAAAGATCGAGAATATCGCGAAAATTACCGGAACTCCGCTCGAGAATTTTGCCGTTATCGAGGGCGATATCTGCCAACCGGGTCTGGGTATGTCCGAAGAAGATCTTGAGTTTGTGCGGATCAACTCGACACATATCTTTCATCTGGCAGCGATCTATGACCTCGCGGTGCCCCGTGAAATTGCGATCAAGGTAAATGTCGAAGGTACGCTGCACGTGAACAAGCTTGCGGGATCAATGCCGAATTTGGCCCGGTATTCATATATTTCCACGTGTTATGTTGCTGGAAAACGAGCCGGAATGATCCGTGAGGATGAACTGGAACACAATGCCGGATTTCGCAACTTTTACGAAGAATCAAAATATCTGGCCGAGTGTGAGGTCGAGAAGCTGAAAGATTCGCTTTCCGTCACGATCTTTCGGCCCTCTGTCGTTGTGGGCGATTCGAAAACGGGTGAGACGGCCAAATACGACGGCATTTACTACCTCGTTCAGTATCTATTGAAGGCGCCTCGACTGCTCAGCCTGATCAACGTAGGAAATGAAAAAGTCAAACTAAATTTGGTGCCGGTAGATTTTATTGTGGACAGCATAGCGGAGCTCGCTTTTGATCGCGAAGCTGAAGGAAAGACCTTGGCTTTGGCCGATCCAGATCCTAATACGACCAGGGAATTGTTCGACTTGATCGCACAGGCGGCTGCCGGAAGGGGTTCAGCTTTCGATCCGCCGCCATCGTTGGTTGAATGGTGCCTAATGCTTCCGTTTTCTCCGGCCCTCACCGGGCTTCCACACTCCGGCGTTCCTTACTTTTTTCTGGAGCAGGAATATGACACCAGTGTTTCCGCCGCATTACTTTCAAAGCATGGCATCAGGTGTCCTAGATTTGCCGATTATGTAAAGGATCTACTCGATTTCGTTAAAATGCATCCGATGCTGTAGTTTTCTCATCCAATCTGAACATGCGCTGTATCGGACACAATTTGATCCGGAGATCAAAGGCAATATTCTGGACGATCGCTATTTGCGGGCTTCTGCCGGTTATTTCGGCGGCGCAGAGCGGACGCATCCAGCCTACGCCGACGCCTGAGGATGTCCCGATCCGTATCGTGACCGAGGAAATCAAGCTCAACGTTCTTGCCTTTGACGAGGATGGAAAGTTCTTTGCTGATATTAGCGAACGCGATCTTGTTATTACTGAAAATAACGTACTCCATCAGCCAACCAGCGTTCGAAGGGTGCCTGCAAATGTACTGATCGTTATGGATAACGGAGGCGAGCTGCGATCGGCTAAGAATCTCGACCGAACTCGCAAGGTTGCTGCCGCTCTCGTCATGTCTCTCAGGCCCGAAGACTCCGTTGCGATCATCCAGTACAGCGATAAGGCCGAAGTGGTGGCCGAGTGGACAACCGACAAGGCCGAAGCGATATCGGCGATCGGGAAAACGAAATTTGGCCGGCGATCGGCCCTGGTGAAAGGGCTGGAAATGGCGAGAAACCTCCTGACGAAGAGCGGCTTTGATAACAAGCATTTGGTTTTGATCTCTGATGGGACCGATAGCTTTGTTAACAGTTCTGCGAAGCAGCGGGCATTTCGCACACTGCTTGCAGGCGATTTTTCCGTCCACGTGCTCAGCTACACTCGAATGGAAATGAACGAGATCGAACCGCGCACAAAAAGTATCTCAAAAACTCCTCCGCCAAGAGCAATGCCTGATGAGGTGGTCGCCGGCCTTCCAAACGGAGTGCGGCAAACCGCTCAAGCGCCGAAAATAGGGCCTACCGTAAATGTTGACAGAGAATTTCTTCGCTTGATGCGGAACAGAAAAGCAGATCTGGAATTCAGCGAAGAGCAGCTTCTCGAACTTACTGCAAATACAAATGGTGAGATGATCATTCCCCTTGACATCGAAGAAATGATCGAAAAAACGGCACTCGTAGCAAGAATGATCGATTCTTCGTATGTCGTAACTTACACGCCAAAGATCCCGTTCGATGAGGTGGCGGGTGAAAGAGACATCTGGGTGACATCCAAGCGCGAAGGCCTGATCGTCGATTCACGAAGAAAAGTCGTGATCGAACGGTCTCGTCGCTGAGTCGCGCAAGTCATATTTTCGGGCAAGATCGATTTACAAATTCTCTGATCAGACATATCATCAAGTGTCCCGATAACGTCTTTTTCCGAGCTTTTCCAGATGCTGTCTCCGGATGCTGAGTTACATCCGAACGATGGCCGATCGAGGAGACCCTATGAATGTACAGTGGGAAGAATTCACCCAAAAGGCAAATTTTCGGGCAGAAATGCTTCGTGTTTCCCTGAACGCCCGCGGGCATTTTGTCCTTAATCAAAAAGCCGTTGAAGAGCTGGGCAGTCCTGAGGCATTAGTTCTTTTATTTGATAAAACGAGGAAGCTGATCGGTATGAAGGGCAGTTCGGCCGAGATCGAACACTCATATCAACTCAAGAAACACGGTACGTCGCAGAACCACTCGATCCGCGCGAAATCGTTCTGCAGTTTTTATAATATAGACGTCGGAGACACCTTGGTCTTTCACGAGATAGAGGTAGACGACGGTGTCTTGATCCTTGACCTTGCGAAAACTTCTGAAGTTGTGAGGCGCACGCGAATGGCGGAGTTTCCCACCCCGATCTCGGAACAAGTTCGACCTGTTCCGCCGGTCAAATTCAGTACACTGCTTAGAATGCGAAGCGTCGAAGAAGAATAGATCAGATCGTACGGCACGCGACAGCTTATTTCGCTCAGTGACAGAATCTCAACTTCGCCTACCACGAACCCACCCTTATAAAACAAATTAGATCCGCTTTCCGTATTTCTAAGTTGTTGGCCTAAGATCGTGTAACCAACCAGGTCTGCGGTGCGTCCCATCTTCTGGCGGGCGCACTCGAAAGCACGTCCGATGAGCGTTATTCAAAGGGCATTTCAAAACGACAAATTGATCGCCGCGGCTGAAGAGGAAGCTGCCGGAGCGGTCGGCGTACGGTCAGAAAGGACCGATGCCCAACTTGTCCAATGTGTGCTTGCAGGCGATATGAACGCTTTCGAACACCTATTCGACCGTCATAAACGGCTCGTGGCCGCAATCTCTGCAAGATATTTCAGACGGCCGGACCAGATCGAGGAAGCATTGCAGATCGCATTCGCAAAGGCGTATGGAGACCTGGCATCGTTTCGCGGCGACAATGAACGGTCGTTTGCTAGCTGGCTTGGACGGATCACCGCGAATTCTTGTCTCGACATCCTTCGACGACAGAGGCGACGCCCTGAAGACCTGGCGGACGATCTGGGCGGATTTGAGGCGCTTGCATCTGCAGCCGCCGGCGAGCCGGATTCAGAAGGCGCCATTATCGGCCGCGACCTTGCCGAAAAACTTCTTGTTCACGTTAATGCAGACGATCGCGCTCTTCTTTACATGCTTTATGCCGAGGAAATGAGTATCGCAGAGATCGCGGCATTCTTTGGATGGTCGAACTCGAAGACAAAGATCAGGGCCTGGAGAGCACGACGTCATTTGCGAGCGGTGGTGAAAAAGCTTTTGTAACCATATCCGCGACGGCTTCGTCTTAACTAACGGGATCATGAAAGGAAAGAAACCCACAAAAAATGAACTTGATCTTCTTGGGTCAAAATTGTTCAGGACTGTGAAGAAAACAGCGGACGAGTTGGAGAATATTGTCTCAACGCCAGGTCTTTACGATGGCGCGCTTTCGCGAATTTCTGAAAAAGAGTCGAGAACATCCACCGCAACCGGTCGGAGAGTTTCGAGGATATCTCTAGCCGCTTCCGGTGCAGCAGTCGCGCTCTCGCTGCCGCTGATCGGCAGTTTTATACTCAGCGGCGATCAAATTCTGACGAGATCGGAAACGCCTGAAAACAAACTCCCTGAAGCCGTTGAGGAAGCTGAGGTGATCTTGCCGCCAGATCACGGCCTCGCGCCTCCCGATACGAAAGTCCGGCCGGCAAGCCAAAAACGGGCCGTCAAAGCATCTCCCGCTAAAAGAAGGAAATCAGAATCGGTAGATCGTCCAAAACCTATCGAAGCACAGTTTTATGCGATCGGCATCACCAACGGCCTTGAGGATGCGATGATCGATGGCCGTGTCGTGCGGGTGGACCTGCCCCGTTCGGCTTTGTATGCAATGGGAATAGAAGTTCCACTCGAAAATGGCGTCAGGCCGATCCAGGCAGACCTGCTGGTAGGTGCCGACGGAACGCCTCGAGCGATCCGAATTTTAGATTAAGCATTTGGAGAATACTTATGAAAGTACTTGCACTCATATTTTGTATGCTGTTCGCAACGGCGACGATCGCGGCGCAGCAAGACATGGCTTCACGGATCCTAACCGAGACGGCCGTGTCTTCAGAAAAAATTGTGAAAGGATCTCCGTTCTCTGCTGATGCTGTCAGCGAAAGCGTTCAGGTTTTGGCGGATGGAAACCGTATCGTACGGTCTTCAACCAACAAGATGTACCGGAATAGTGAAGGTCGGTTCCGCCGAGAGCTTGCGGGAGGTTCGGGCGGCTTGTTGGGTTCGTTTTATTCAGTTGGACCGGGCATCACCATCCTTGATCCAGTGGTCGGGTTCCGATACATGATCGATTCGGAGCTAAAGACCGCTCGCGTTGGGTCATTGCCCTCGGTTTGGGTGACCACTCCGGCTTCGCCTCTGCCTCCAGGCTCTGGAGACAGGGCCGCCGCTGTTTCCGAACGCCTCAAAGCCGAATTGCTAAGCACAGGACGCAATGTCTCACCGGACGAGTTAAATGCTCGAAGGGCGAAAGAGCTAGCAGGTCAAGCTGGAGCAGCAACGATCGAGCGATCCGGCTCCGTTGCAGCCGAGCGAGCCCTTGCTGGTCAGATCGCCCCGGCGAAGCCTAAGTATGAGACTCGTACAGAGAGACTGGGCGTGCAGGTCGTTGAAGGGATCGAGGCCGAGGGAACCCGAACAGTCACGACGATACCTGCCGGTGAAATAGGTAATGAAAGACCCATCGAGATCGTCTATGAGATGTGGTATTCGAATGAACTCCAACTAGTTGTGATGTCTCGCCACTCAGATCCGAGATTCGGTGAGCAGACCTATCGTCTGACCAATATTATTCGCAGCGAGCCGGACCCGTCGCTTTTTGAGCTTCCTAACGGTTTTAAGGTTGTCCCGACACCGGGGACCGCCTATACGGTCAGCTCAGGCAATGCACGAGGACAAAGCGTCGTTTATACGACCGTGCCCCCGTCTCGGCCGGCAGCACCGAAGGCCCCGAGGCCCTGAATCAAAGACAGATTGTTAGTGCTTCGAATGCTCCTCCAAGAGTTGACGAACGCAAATGCCCGCTGGCACGTCAACCGGCGGGCATTTTCAACACGGCTTGCAAAGGATCAGATCTGCGGGAAGAACCGTCGCGCCGGGATAAGGCCGCTATGCTCTTTCACCGTTCGTTACCAGCGAGATCGATTCCGAGCCGCTGCCTCCCGGCCCACGCTGACCCGATCATTTCTTCGATCGATATGATGCTCGGTTCCCATCCGAACAACTCGCGAGCCCGCGTCCAGTCGCTGATCAGTCTGCTCGGGTCACCCGGCCGCTTCGGCCCTATCACCACTTCTATGCGCCTTCTCGTTACTTTTCTGGCCGCCTCTACCACTTCAAGAACCGAAAACCCTTTGCCGTTGCCGAGGTTTACAAGGGTGGAGCTGCCGTGGCGATCAAGATGGCCGAGGGCCAGCAGATGGGCCCGGCTGATGTCCGAAACGTGGATGTAATCTCGTATCGCAGTACCGTCTGAGGTCGGATGGTCGTCACCGAAGACGGTCAGGTGCGATCGCTTTCCTTCAGCTACGTCGAGTATCAGAGGGATCAGGTGGGTTTCAGGATGGTGCATTTCGCCGCGTCTTTTGGTCGCGCCGCATGCATTGAAATATCTTAGCGAGACGAAGCTAAGCCCGAAGCTTCGATCATAATCCCTGAGCACCTGCTCGATGAACAGCTTCGACCGGCCGTAGGGGTTCTCCGGCTGCAGCGGATGTTCCTCGGTTATCGGAAGAGCCTGCGGTTCGCCATAGACTGCGCAAGTTGAAGAGAAGACGATCTTCCGGACATTACAGGCCAACATTTCATCCAGAAAAGCGATCGTTTTCACAGTGTTATTGTTGTAATAGAGCTGCGGATTCTCGACCGATTCTCCGACGTAGGCAAAAGCCGAAAAATGCATCGCTGCGGTTATCTCGTTTTCACGGCAGATGCGGCTGATGAGCGTTCGGTCCGCAATATCTCCCTGGTAAAATCTTGCTTCATCGTTTACCGACGAACGGTGGCCGCGCGAAAGGTCATCGAGCACGACCACCCTTTGCCCGTTGTCAACAAGGTCATCGACAGCAACGCTGCCTATGTAGCCCGCTCCTCCGGTCACTAAAATCGCCATACAAGAGAGTGTCTGCAATTGATCGGGACCTGGTCAGGATAGTTTTCCAAGGGCTTCCCCTGACGACCGGATCCGATCTAAAAACAATCTAGGATGATTTCCATGTGTTGTACAAATGGAGTAGATAGATCTGCCCGGCAAATGACCGGAAGCCGCTGCCGGCCCAGGCTCAACTGTAACTTACAGTTTCTTGACTTGAACACTTGATTCGCGTACAACAATATCAGTTTCCATAAGGCGCAATTTTATCCCGGCAAGTGTTAGTGGCTCTTTGCGGGCAACGCAGCCGGGTATTATTTCGGCATTCATTTCGCAAGAGGCACTACGAGGAGTTGATGGCTTCAAATCTTGTTTCGATAACACGGCGAGGCTTTGGTGAAACAACCCGCCGGGGAGCCTGGTGGCTTCAATCGCTTCTCACATTTCTGGGTTTTGCGGCATTTATCGTTTACTCGACCTGGGCTGCTCTGCAGGGCGAACACTATACTTTCGGGCCGTACCTTTCGCCGATGTACTCGCCGCTGATCTGGGAGGCGGCCGGACAGCAGTTGTCGAGTCATGCGTGGTTGGGCCCGTGGCCGGCATGGATGCCCACCGGTATGATCTTACCGCTGACGCCGGCGTTTCTTATCCTTTGGGCGCCGGGCGGTTTTCGCTTCACCTGTTATTACTATCGCGGCGCTTACTACAAAGCCTTTTGGGCTGATCCGCCGGCGTGTGCAGTGGGCGAGCCGCGGCACGATTACCGCGGCGAAAAGAAATTTCCGCTCATTTTCCAGAACATACATCGATACTTTCTTTATCTCGCGATCGTGTTTATCGGAATTCTAAGCTACGACGCGATAGTTGCGACGCAATTCGACGACGGCTTCGGCATCGGCGTCGGGACGCTCGTATTGACGATGAACGTTATTTTGCTTGCTGGTTACACGTTCGGCTGCCACAGCCTTCGCCACCTCGTCGGCGGCGGCTGCGATACGCTGTCAAACAAACCTGTGCGGCATAAGGCGTGGAATTGGGTGAGTGCATTGAATCGAAGACATATGCTCTTTGCATGGATGAGCCTGTTTTGGGTGGGCTTTAGCGATTTCTACGTGAGAATGGTGTCGATGGGTATTTTCACTGATTACAGAGTTCTTTAGAAGCTATCGAGGTCGGGGAATTCAGTGGTAAAAAGAGGATTTTCACTTCTCGGTTGTTTCCTCGGGATCTTCGCGTTTGCCCAATACGCATTCGGATGCAGTTGTATCATTAACTCGCTGCCAAAGCGATTTTGCCAGTCGGAAGCCATTTTTGTCGGGCGCTTGGCGGGTATGGATTCCGTCGTAAAATCGAGGGTGCAGAATTTTGACGAAGGGCGACCTATTTTCAAGGTCTCCAAACGGCTTAAGGGAATTTCACAGCCATACGTGGCCGTCAACCTCGACTGGGACGAAATCGCAAAAGCAGGGATGTGCCCTACTTTGATCAAGTTTGATGAAGAAGAGGAGTATCTAATCTTCGCTTACGGAAAGGAACTCACGATCCAATCTGTTTGCTCGGATTCGAGAAAACTAAAGAGCGGTACGGTTGACTGGGATGAATTAACTGCAATGGAAATTCGCCAACTCGGTAGCCTTTGGTTTCGGCTGAAGGCTCGGCTATGGCCTTTTTAGTGGCTTATCAGAAGTATTTGATGGACTATCCAGTTTTCGAACACGACGTGATCGTCATCGGTGCCGGTGGTGCGGGGCTGAGGGCTGCGATCGAGGCATCGGCGGCGGGCGTCAGCGTTGGGCTGATATGCAAATCGCTGCTTGGGAAGGCCCACACGGTGATGGCCGAGGGCGGAATGGCGGCGGCGATGGGCCATAACGATGACCGGGATAATTGGAAGGTCCATTTTTCCGACACGATGCGAGGCGGCCAGTATGTCAATAACTGGCGAATGGCAGAGCTTCATGCAAAGGAGGCTCCCGATCGTGTTCGCGAGCTCGAAGCCTGGGGAGCCGTTTTCGACCGGACGAAAGACGGACGTATAAACCAACGGAACTTTGGCGGACATCGATATCCGCGGCTTGCGCACGTCGGTGATCGGACAGGTTTAGAACTCATCCGCACGCTGCAAGATCACGGCATTCACCAGGGCATCGACGTCCACATGGAAGTCACCGTGATATCGCTGCTCAAAGACGGCGACCGCGTCGTAGGTGTTTTCGCTTATGAACGCGAGCATGGACGCTTTCGCGTTTACAAAGCGAAGGCGGTGATCCTAGCGACCGGCGGGGTCGGGCGTGCTTACAAAATAACGTCGAATTCGTGGGAAGGAACCGGCGATGGCCACGCTCTTGCATATCATGCGGGTGCCGAGCTGATCGATATGGAGTTCATCCAATTTCATCCGACCGGAATGGTCTGGCCACCGTCGGTTCGGGGAATTTTAGTAACCGAGGGCGTCCGGGGCGAGGGCGGCATTTTAAAGAACAGCGAAGGCAAGCGGTTCATGTTCGACGACATTCCCGCAAACTATAAAGACCAAACGGCCAGCGATCCGGAAGAGGGCTGGCGATATACACAGGGCGATAAATCGGCGAATCGTCCGCCGGAATTGCTGACGCGCGACCACGTGGCACGCTGCATCAACCGCGAAGTGAAGGCTGGACGCGGATCACCACACGGCGGCGTGTATCTCGACATTGCGTGGATAAAAGAGAAACTGCCGAACGCAGCCGAGCACATCAAGAAAAAGCTGCCGTCGATGTATCACCAATTCATGCAGCTCGCGAATCTGGACATCACGACGACACCGATGGAGGTCGGGCCGACCACGCATTACATAATGGGCGGCATCCGAGTTGATGCGGATACGCAGGCCTCTACCCTGCCGGGTTTGTATGCTGCGGGAGAATGCGCTTCCGGCATCAACGGAGCGAACCGCCTCGGCGGGAACTCGCTTTCGGATCTCATCGTATTCGGCAAACGTGCGGGCGAATATGCCGCGAAGTTTGCGAAGGAGAACGGCCACGGTTCGATCGATAGCTCTCTGATCGAATCGGAAGCAAAACGTGCGCTCGAACCGTTCGATCGCGAAGGCGGCGAAAATCCGTTCAACATCCAGCACGATCTGCAGGACATGATGCAAAAACTCGTTGGCATCGTCCGGCTCGAAGACGAAATGAAAGAGGCGCTTGACGGTTTGAAAAGACTGAACGAGCGTTCCGCCAAAGCATCGGTCACCGGCAACATTGATTTCAATCCCGGCTGGCATACGGCACTCGATCTGCGAAATCTTTTGACTGTAAGCGAGGCGATCACCCGCTCTGCCATCGAACGAAAAGAAAGCCGCGGTGGACAATTTCGCGAGGATCATCCAGATAAGGATCCTAAGTGGGGAAAAAAGAACATCGCGGTAAAACGGGACGCCGATGGGCAAATGCAGATATCGCACATCCCGATCCCGGAAATGACGGCCGAGTTGAGGGCGGTGATCGAGGAGATGGGTTAACGGAACGCGGACGCCCTCGTCCGCAAACATTCTAAAACTGCGGACGAGGGCGTCCGCGTTCCATATGAAGGCAACATTCACAATCAGACGGGGTGGGCGAGAAGGCGGTGAGATGGTCGATTACCAGACCAATGTCTCCGAAGGGATGGTCGTGCTTGATGCAGTACATCAGATACAGGCCGAGTCGGCTCCGGATCTTGCGTGTCGCTGGAACTGCAAAGCGGGCAAGTGCGGGTCGTGCTCGGCGGAGATCAACGGAATGCCCAAGCTAATGTGCATGACGCGGCTGGACACGATCGATCTTAGCGAAAATGTGACGTTAGAGCCGATGCGAGCCTTCCCGGCAGTAAAGGATCTGATCGCCGATGTTTCGTGGAACTACGAGGTGAAGAAACGCATAAAGAAGTTCAAACCGCGTGAGCCCGACTCTGCGGACGGCACTTGGCGGATGCAGCAATCGGACATCGACCGCGTGCAGGAATTTCGCAAATGCATAGAGTGCTATCTCTGTCAGGACGTATGCCACGTGCTTCGCGATCACGTTAAGCACGAAGAATTCATCGGGCCGCGTTTTCTGGTTTACGCCGCGGCGCTTGAGATGCACCCTCTTGACACGGAGGATCGCGTCGATGAATTGAAAAACGAATTCGGCATCGGCTATTGCAACATCACCAAATGCTGCACGAAGGTCTGCCCGGAACACATCACGATCACGGATAATGCTATTATTCCGCTCAAGGAACGGGTCGTTGACCGGCATTACGATCCGCTGGCGAAACTCGTTCGCATATTCAGACGAAAGTAACTGAAGGGAGCCGTTATGAATAAAGGAGAGAAAAACTCGGGTTCGGCACCGTCACTCGCTCGCTTTCTAGTATTGAATGGCATCGTTCTTTTTGGCATCCCGGTCGCGCTGATAACCGCGATATTCAGGGCCTTTACGGCATCCGTGCCATGGCAGGAGTATCTTTTTTCTACACCCGCCTTGTTGGCTTTTGCAGCGCAGGCGATCGTCGGCGGGCTGGTTTTTGGGTCGATCGTTTGGTTCCTGAAGCGGCGAGCCAGGTCAGTATAATAGGGCAGATACGATGTTTACCCTTAAGACACTTCACCGCGACGCCATACCCGCAGCCCTCGAAAAGGCGAACAGATATCGCCTGCTTAACGAACCCGGAGCGGCGGAGAGTATTTGTCTGGATATCCTCGCAATAGAGCCCGATAATCAGGAAGCTCTGAAGAATATCGTTCTTGCGATGAGCGATAGGTTTGGCAAGGATTACGCGATCGGTGATCAGCGGATCACGGAATATCTGACCCGCATAAAAGGCGATTATGAACGGGCCTATTATTCCGGTATCATGTACGAACGACGGGCTAAGGCGACGCTGGCCAAGGGCGGTGTCGGTGCCTACGAGTTGTTTCGGCAAGCGATGGATTGTTTTGAAAAAGCCGAGGCAATGCGTCCGGCCGGAAATGACGACGCGATCCTTCGTTGGAACGGCTGTGCCCGGATCATTGATCGAAACAGGTTGGAACCGATAGAAGCTGCAAGTGATTTTATCGAGTGATAACAGCGACATCGCAGGTTGTTGGGTTGATCAAGATAAGCAGACGGCGGTCGAAATCTGGTCCGATCACCAAAAGAGTTCTATTCAATATATCCATTCTAGGAGAAAGTCATGCCAGGAAAATTTGAGATCAAAACAGGAAAGAGTGGAAAGGTCCATTTTAATCTGAAAGCTTCGAATGGCCAGGTAATTCTGACCAGCGAAACCTATGGCGACCGGAAAGGTGCGGAAACGGGCATCGCTTCGGTGAGAAAAAACGCAGCCAACGACGGACGCTTCGAACGGAAAACGGCCAAGGATGGCTCGCCCTATTTCGTTTTGAAAGCCTCGAACGGCGAACCGATCGGCAAGAGTGAAATGTACAAGACCGCAAAATCGATGGAGAACGGGGTCGCTTCGGTAAAAAAGAATGCTCCGGATGCCCCTATAGTTGACGCGGCCGCAAAATAAAGGCAGCAGCACGACCGTAAGAAGTGTGCCGCTCGCACGATCGGAGTTTCTCAACAACAATGCCTCGCCCAGCGGGGCTTTTTCATTTCGGTTCTATACTGGAGAAGTATGAGAACTGTCGAAGACATCTTATCTGCATTCCACCTGACCGAAACCGACATCACACTACTAAGCGGCGAGGCCAGGGAGCACGCTGTCGGCTGCGGCAAAAGGGAAAGCAGTAAGGACCTTTCGCAGAAGACTTGGGATCTGTTCGATGAATTGTCTGAGACGGTGTGGCAGTCTTCGATGCCGACTGGCCAAAAGATTGAACTCGGGTTCAGGCTGTTTGAGCTCTTTCCTGATTATTACCATTTTCTGGTTCCATTTTACCATTTGATCAGAAGCAACGGAGCGATCGCTGAAGATCAGAAACAACTCGTCTGGAAACAGTTCATGGATTATTTGGGAGCAGATGATCATTATGCTGATCCCGTCGGATATGTTCTGTGGGTTGAATTCTTCGAAGACCCGGAGACCGTCGTCGAAACATGGAATGGCCTTATACGAAGCGTAACCAAACCTTCAGTTTTATTGCGATTGCTTGAGCACGCCGGGCCGGTCCCGTATGAATTGAAAGAGCAGGTATATAAGGAACTCTTGGCCGACCCGGGCAATCATGAAACCATATTCAAAAGTTTGTTGTACGGTGCCTTTGATGTGTATGGGAAGCTAGATAAAGATAATGCGTTGAAGCTGTTATCTGAACTAACAATTGACCGCGATACGAGCGAATATAAGCAGTTGATGCTGAAGTTGAAGTAAAATCATTTTCGATAGTTCCGTATTTTTTTATGAGCAAAAGAGTAAGACCAGGTATCGAGGTTCTACTAAACGATAAGCTCGATCTGATCCGCGGACAACCCATCGGCCTGGTCTGCAATCAGGCATCGGTGTTGCCCGACCTGCGGCACGCGGCCGATGTTTTTTTCGAGCATCCGGATATCGACCTGACGACTCTTTTCGGCCCGCAGCACGGCATCCGCGGCGACCTGCAGGACAACATGATCGAGACCGATCACGCCGTCGATCCGCACACCGGCCTTTGGATCTACTCGCTTTACAGCGAAACCCGCGAGCCGACCGAGAAGATGTTGGCCGACGTCGACACGATCGTTTTCGACCTGCAGGACGTCGGCTGCCGCATATACACATTCGTTTACACGATGGCGAACTGTATGCGGGCGGCGAAGAAGTACGGCAAACGCGTCGTCGTCTGCGACCGGCCGAACCCGATCAACGGCAATGCTGTCGAGGGCAACATAACCGAGCACGAGTTCAAATCGTTTGTCGGCCAGTTTGAGATACCGACGCGTCACGGGATGACCACCGGTGAGCTTGCGAAGATGTTCAACGAACATTTTGGGATCGGATGTGATCTGGAAGTCGTCCCGATGGAGGGCTGGCGGCGTGAGATGTGGTTCGAGGAGACAGGCCTGCCGTTCGTGATGCCCTCGCCAAACATCCCGACCGTCGATACCTGCGTGGTCTTTCCCGCTACGGTTCATGTCGAAGGCACTGAACTATCAGAGGGACGCGGCACAACGAAACCTTTCGAGCTGAACGGAGCGCCGTATATTGACCCGTGGGCTTGGGTCGCAGAACTCGAAAAATTGGACTTTCCCGGCGTTTCGTTCCGCCAAACCTACTTTCAACCGACATTTCAAAAGCATGCCCGCGTTACCTGCGGCGGATTGCAGCTCCACGTGACCGACCGGGAAGCGTTCACGCCCGTCATCGTCGGCATCGCGATGATAAAGGCCGCCTACGACCTCTACACCGACCGCTTCGAGTGGAAGCGCGACCCATACGAATATGTCTTTGACCAAAACCCCTTTGACGTTGTCAGTGGAACGGATAAGATCCGTAAGTCGATCGAGTCCGGGAAGCCGATAATGGAGATCGAGAATTCCTGGACTGAAGGCCTTGCTGAGTTCAAAGCGGCCAGAGAGAAATTTCTCTTGTATTAAGCGGAACGGGCGAGGGTTAGGATTTTCAGCGCATATAACACGTCCTGGACACGGGAAAAACCCGATTACCGATCCGATAGGCACCACAACATTCAGGAACTGTTTTTGCCGTTTGACGCAAACAGAGCGCTTCGGCCGGCGAATTCGGCCTTTAGGCTCCCGCAGACTACGTCGCATAGTTCGAACACCGAGGGGTCGACGATCGAGTAATAGACCGCATTTCCTGCTTTTCGTCGGGCTACCAAACCTTCTTCCTGCAATATCTTAAGGTGCTTGCTGACGTTAGGCTGCGTTGTGCCGACCGCTTCGGCAAGTTCACCTACGCTAAGTCTGCCCGTTTCTAAAGCCTGCAATATTTGCAGCCGCATTGGTTCGGAGAGCACCTTGAATCGGGCTGCAATGTGAATGAGCAGTTCCGGAGCCATTGTCCATTTTTTATGTCTAACCATACTTGACAATATAACTACATAGGCATATAGTTATCTACGAATGGATTATAGAACGTCCGAAGGAGCAATGCAAGAGAGAATGATAAAACAAGCAAGCGTACATGAGATCAATGAGTTATTAGATGGCGGCGGCGAGTGTCAGGTGATCGACGTCCGTGAATTTTCGGAGTTCAACAGCGAGCGGATCGCCGATGCGCAGCTGATGCCGCTTTCGAATTTCGAGAAACACGCTGACGAGATCGACCACTCAAAGCCGATCTATTTGATGTGCCGTTCCGGAAACCGGGCAAAGCAGGCCGCTGAGAAGCTCGCCAAAAAGGGATTCACGGATATCCACGTTGTCGAAGGCGGGATGCTGGCTTGGACCGGCGCAAGCCTGCCGGTCGTCAAGGGCGAATCAAAGGTATGGTCGCTCGAGCGGCAGGTGCGGTTTGCGGCAGGGCTCTTCGTGCTGACCGGAATTGTGCTTGGCGTCTTCCTTACGCCATATCTGTACCTGCTTTCGGCTTTTGTCGGTGCGGGGCTGGTATTCTCCGCCGTGACGGATACTTGTGGGATGGGGATGGTGCTGGCGAGAATGCCGTGGAACAAAGCTCCGGTATCATGCGAACCTGACGGGGCTGCTACAAACTAAAGGATAAGAGAAGGCACGAATGTCAGCGATCTTCATTACGGGATTGATCTTGAGTGCGGTCATCGGCCTCTCGCTCGGCCTTATTGGCGGCGGCGGGTCGATCCTGACGGTGCCGATCTTGGTTTACTTCCTTGGAGTATCCCCGCATAACGCAGTCGGGATGTCGCTTGCGGTGGTTGGTGCGACAAGCCTGCTTGGCTCTTACTTGCATTACCGGCGAGAGAACGTGGATCTGAGGAGTGGGATGCTGTTCGGGGCGGCCGGTATCGGCGGTGCCCTTGCCGGCTCTCCGCTCACGAAACTCGTATCGCCGGGCATGCTGCTCCTGATATTTGGTGCGCTGATGTTCGTGGTGGCAGGATCGATGATATGGCGGCGGGCAAAGGCCGGGGATGAAATACCGCACACGCCGCATCCTGCACAAGGCATACTTGCCGGATTCGGCGTAGGGGTTCTGACGGGTTTTCTCGGCGTCGGCGGCGGATTTCTGATCGTACCGGCCCTGGTCTATTTCGGGGGCCTTTCAATGAAGCGTGCGATAGGCACCTCACTTTTCGTGATCTTTCTCAACTGCGTGGCCGGGCTGATAGGCCACGCGAGTCAGAATTCGTTTGATTGGGGTTTGACTGGGATTGTCATCGCGTTGGCTGTCGGCGGGGCGATCGGGGGGACGGTGCTTTCGCACAGAATGGCTGCACATCGCCTGCAGCGGGTCTTCGCGATACTCGTGCTCGGGGTTGGCGGATTTCTGATCGCAAAAAATTACGCGGTCATATTTAGTTTAGGTGGATAATATATCCACAAAGGAGAAAAGAATATGCAGTTCAAGCAATTTTACTTGGGTTGTCTTTCACACGCGTCGTATTACATCGGTTCTCAGGCTGAGGCGGCGATCATCGATCCGCAGCGTGACGTTCAACAGTATTTGGACGAAGCAGAATCTCACGGCCAGAAGATCAAATATGTGATCGAAACGCACTCGCATGCTGATTTCGTCAGCGGCCATGTAGAGCTTGCGGCCAAGACCGGTGCAAAGATCGTTTACGGGCAGCGGGCCAATACACAGTTTGAGACGTTGAAGGTGAAAGACGGCGACGAGCTTTTTGTCGGCGATGTGAAGCTCAGGTTTCTTGAAACGCCGGGACACACGCCTGAAGGTATCACGATCGTTGCCGAGGGGCCAGTTGAGGAAGGAATTGCCCCTGCTCCGAAAATGTTCACAGGCGACACGCTTTTTATCGGTGATGTGGGCCGGCCCGACCTGATCGGGTCGAAAGGATTCACCGCCAAACAGATGGGCGAGATGCTTTACGATTCGCTGCACGAGAAAATACTGAAGATGCCGGACGAGACCGAGGTTTATCCGGCGCATGGGGCCGGCAGCCTTTGTGGTAAATCGCTGTCGAAAGAAACGTGGTCGACGCTTGGGGAACAGCGGAAATTCAATTACGCCCTGCAGCCGATGTCCAAGGACGAGTTTGTCAAAATAGTCGCGGCCGATCAGCCCGAAGTACCGGCGTACTTTCCGAAGAGCGCGGCAAAGAACCTGGAAGGTTCGGCATCGCTGGCCGATCTGGAGAAGCCGGTGGAACTGACGTCAGAGCAAATCGATGGATTCGACGGCGTAGTCCTGGATGTTCGGCAGAATTTCGAGTATGGTGCGGGCCACGTTGTGAACTCGATCAATATTGGGCTCGGGGGCCAGTTTGCGTCGTGGGCCGGAACGATGATCCCGGTCGGAACCCCGATCGCTATCGTTGCCGAAACGCCTGTGCAGGTCGATGAGGCATTCATGCGGCTTGCGCGCGTCGGCCACGATACGGTCAAGGGATTCATACTGTTCGAGAAATACCAAGGTGAAACGAAACAGATCGAGCAGGTTCCCGTCGAGGAGGTCGCTGAGCTGACCAAGACAGAAAAGGTCCTTCAGTTCGTCGACGTTCGCCGGCCGGCCGAGCATGCGAATGGCCACGCGGTGCGAACGGTAAATATTCCGCTCGATAAACTCCCGACGGAATTCGACAAACTCGATCCGGATGCGCCGACATACGTAATTTGTCAGGGCGGGTATCGCTCGAGCCTGGGCACGAGCATATTGGAGAACGCCGGATTTAAAAAGATATACAACGTCACGGGCGGAACGGCTGCCTGGAATGCGGCCGGTTTGGAAAGCGAAGTTTCAGCGACCGCCTGCGCAACGTCGAAATAGGAGGTCTGAGATGAAAGTGCTGGTTATGACGGTGCTGGCGGCGCTCGCTTTTGCTGGATGCGAGTCAGCTCCGATTCAAAGGATCGACTCGACCGCGACGGTGAGTCCGGGTATTAGCGAGATGAGCCCTGCGGAAGCAAGGCCGGCGGTCGAGGCAGCTTACTCACAGTTCGTAGATGTGCGGACGCCTGAAGAATATGCATCGGGCCATGCATATCGCGCAAGAAACATTCCACTCGATACTCTCGAGGCCAACCTGGACAGGATCGAGAAGAATGAGCCCGTATATCTGATCTGCCAGACGAGCAATCGCTCACGGGAGGCGGCCAAGATCCTCGCCGCGAATGGCTTCGGAAAGGTTGTCGTGATCTCCGGCGGCACCGCCGCTTGGCAAGCGGCCAGCCTGCCGATGGACAAATAAAGTTAACAAGTCTCCCACTGCAATTCCTTTCACCTATCGAGCTCATCTGCAGCAAGCCGTTATCGCTTTGCATCAACGGCGTATGATCCAAATCATAATTCGGGCCCTGTAAGCGGCATACACTCGATTCAGCAATAAAGTGAGGCTTGAAGAGGTGTTTCCGCTTAAAGTGAACGTCCCCGACGTTGACTATCACAAAGATCTTATATCCTGCCAGGTCGCGTGCCCTGTGCACACCGATGCTCGCGGTTACGTTCGGGCCATTGCCGAAGGACGCTTTGAGGAGGCGTATCTTATTGCCCGCGGACCCAATCCTTTCGCATCAATATGCGGACGTATATGCGGAGCACCCTGTGAGATCGCCTGCCGCCGCGGGAAGGTCCCAAGAGTGGATGACGACGGCAAGTTCGTTGGCATCGATCGTCCCATCGCGATTCGTGCATTGAAACGCTTCGCTTGTGAACAGGCAGGCCCAGAGGCCCGAATAGCTCAGGAAGTGCTTGAGTCTGTCAAGGAATTTTTCCCCCCGATTGCCTCCAGAGCCGAGGAGATGGCCGCACTGCTCCGTTCGGCTCTGGACGGCAAATTTGAAAAGGCCGATGGGCAGAAGATCGCGATCATTGGTTCGGGGCCTGCGGGGCTTTCGGCGGCACACGATCTGGCGTTGATGGGTTTCCAAGCGACAGTTTTTGAGCTTGAAAACGTGACCGCGGGAATGCTTGCGGTCGGTGTTCCACCATACCGGCTTCCGCGCGATCTCATAGAAAAAGAGGTCGAGGTGATCAAGGCTCTCGGTGTAGAGATACGTTCGGGCGTTCGCGTCGGAACGGACGTCTCGTTCGCAGATCTTAGACGCAGCTTTGACGCCGTTCTGATCGCCGTCGGTGCAAAATCGTCACGCAGCCTAGGCCTTTCCGGTGAGAACGGCCCGGGCGTTTTCGGCGGTGTCGATCTACTGCGGGCGGTTTCGCTCGGTGAAAAGGTTCCGGTCGGGAAAGATGTCGTGGTGATCGGCGGGGGCAATGTCGCTTACGACGTTGCGCGAACCGTCGTTCGACAGATCGCATTTGACACTGCCCGCACAGCAGCACGAATGGCTGACACCTCGCGTGTCTATCTCTACTCGCTTGAAAGTGCCGAAGAAATGCCGGCCGATACCATCGAGATCGTCGAGGGCGACGAGGAAGGTATCCAGCGGGAAAATGGCTGGGGTCCGGTAGAGATGATCCGCGGCGTCGATGGCCGCGTTACCGCTGTCAAATTTCGTCGCTGCCTTCGAGTGTACGACGAAGACCGCAAGTTCTCACCAATTTACGACGACAAAGAAGTACGAATAGTCTCATGCGACACGGTCTTGCTCGCCGTCGGACAGGCTCCGAATCTCGACTTCCTTGAAGAGGGAGGTGAAGACGTCGAACGCATCAAAGGCGGCTGGTTGACAGTCGATCGCGAGACGCTTCAGACGACCGCCGCCGACGTTTTTGTCGCGGGCGATCTGGCACACGGTACCAAACTCCTTATTGATGCGGTCGCGTCGGGAAAAAAGGCCGCGCGATCGATCTACCAATTCCTAACAGGACGCCCGCTTGAAGCACAGAGAATGACCTCGCACATCGTCCTCGACCGTTATCGAAGGGAGCTCGGTTACGAGAGCATTCGGCGTGTTGAAGTGCCTACTATAGAACCCGAGGAGAGGCTTGAGCACCCTGAGAAAGTTGTAGAGCTTGGTTACACAAGCGAGCAGGCGATGCGTGAGGCTTCGCGTTGTTTGGACTGCGGCGTGACGCCGGTTTTTGACGGCACACGCTGCGTATTATGCGGCGGCTGCGTGGACGTTTGCCCGACTCAGTGTCTGAAACTTGTATCACTTTCGAGCCTCGATGCGACAGAAGAACTGGGCAGGGTGATCGAAGATCAACTTGGATGCGATATAGAGCTCGATGATAATTCCGCGATCCTCAAGGACGAGGACCGTTGCATCCGCTGCGCATTGTGCGAAATGCGATGTCCCGTTGACGCGATCTCAATGGAACGGGTCGCATTTTCGACAACTTGGAGGACGGTATGACGACGAAACCCCGTGAAAAGCATTCGCGGTTCGATCCAGAACCGATGCCGCGACGCGATTTTCTTGGCCTCGCGGCAGTGGGGTCGATGATCGCGGCATTCGTTTTCTCGATCTTCGGAATGCTGAAGCTTCCGAAGGCCGCCGTTTCGGCAACACCGGCAAAAAAGTTCAAAGTGCTGCTGCCGGACGCACTTGCCGATGGGGAGGCATTTATTCCGCCTGGACGCAATGTAGCGGTATTCCGTGACGGTGACGGTGTGTTTGCGTTGTCTACGGTTTGTACGCATTTAGGCTGCATCGTCAAAGCAAACCCAAAAGGCTTTGAATGTCCCTGCCACGGTTCCGGATTTGCAAAAGACGGTACGGTTACGAAAGGTCCGGCACCGACGGCGTTGCCATGGCTCAAAGTGGCCGGCGGCGGCGGCGTATATACGATTGACGAGGACAGTCATGTAAAGGCCGGTACAAAGGTGTAAATAATGGACGAAGCCAAAGGATCAGCTTTAAGTGAATTTTGGTCAAATCTGAAAACAGCGCCCGCACAAATATACAGGGCAATGTTTCGCGGCGGAGCTCCTGTCTCAGACCGAACTCGCTCGTCCTTCGTTTTCGGTAACGTCTTTCTTCATCTACATTCGGTCCGTACCCATTTATGGAGCCTTAAATGGAGTACGACCATGGGGCTTGGCATCATCACCACTGCGGCATTTCTTATCACGCTCATTACCGGTGTCCTGTTGATGTTCTATTACAAGCCGTATCCCGACGTCGCCTATCAATCGATCAAGGACATTCATTTCATCGTACCGACTGGGCGTTTTATGCGAAACATTCACCGATGGGCGGCGAATGTGATGGTCGTGGCGGTGATCCTCCACATGGCGAGGGCGTTTTATACAGCATCGTATCGCAAACCACGTGAGTTCAACTGGTTCATCGGCTGGGGATTGTTGGTGACGACCCTGGCATTGTCGTTCACTGGCTACTTGCTGCCGTGGGACCAGCTTGCGTACTGGGCGATCACGATCGGTGCGAACATCGCTCAAAGCCCACGAGAAATAACTGATGCAATGGGCATAACAGAGTATTTCGATATCGGCGGCCTTCAGCGAGAGGTGTTGCTCGGCTCCGAGGTTGTAGGCGAAGAATCGCTCATCCGCTTTTATCTGCTTCACGTAATGATCTTGCCGTTGGTACTCGCAATGCTGATGGCCGTGCATTTTTGGCGGATCAGAAAAGATGGCGGTCTTGCGAAACCGAAAAGCGTTGACGAGCTTGTTGCGGCCGACCCGAAAGACCACTACCCGGTCTTTACCGAAGAGCCGCAAAAGACATACCAGCTCGCGGCACTGGTCAAAGGCAAAACGCCCGCAGTCAACAGCGGCCCCGAGAACACAGTTCCGTCAATGCCGCACCTTTTCTATGCGGAACTGGGCGTGTTGATGTTCACCGTTCTGATCTGCTTTGCGCTCGCCTTCTATTCGGATGCTCCGTTGAAAGAGCTTGCCAATCCGCTGGTGCCGGAGAATCCTGCGAAGGCCCCGTGGTATTTCCTGGGCCTGCAAGAGATAGTTTCGTTTTCAGCTTTCATGGGCGGCATCGGCATTCCGATGCTCTGTTGGGTCGGCCTTGGACTGATACCGTTCCTCGACAAAGAAACCGAGGGAACGGGCGAATGGTTCGGCGGGCCGGGCGGGGCAAAACTGGTAGGCTGGTCTGCTCTTTACGGCTTTTCAACATCTATCGGGGTTGAAGCATTCGCGATCAGATTCGGATGGCTGCGGGAATGGTTTCCCGACATACCGCAGCTCGTTATCACATTCGTAAATCCAGGCACGGTTATCACGCTTATGTACGCGGCGTTCTCAATATGGGTGCTCCGGCGTTTTAACTCGACGCGGGCGGGGGCATTGGCCCTGTTTACCTGTTTTTTGGCGGGATTCATAGTGCTGACCGTGATAGGTACATATTTCCGCGGTCCGAACTGGGACTTCTATTGGTCGCCGGCATTGTGGCCCGGACATTGATCGAAGGGTCATCGGCAGCGTTTGGTCTGACGAAAAGGTAAGTCATGAAAAAGAACAAATACTTACTTTTATTTTCAAGCCTGGGGGTTCTGTTTCTGCTTGTGGCCGCGGCGATCTCGGAGAACTATCTTAAGGAATGGCACTACATTCAAAGCGCTGCCAAAACGCAGGATGGACCCATCGATATCCGGCTCCGACAGATAGTGAACAACGATCTGAAAAGGGCCGATCGCTGCGTAACCTGTCACGTCGGGATGGCGCCGGGTGAGCAGATCTTCTCAGACCTAAAAGTGGCGCAGCCACACAAACCGGTGGTCCACGACATCACAACAATGGGCTGTACGACGTGTCACGGTGGGCAGGGACAGGCGACGGAAAAAGACGATGCCCATGGCAATGTCCACTTCTGGATGGAGCCAATGCTGCCCGCCAGGTACGCATATGCGAGCTGCGGAACGTGTCATACGCCGCTCAATGTTCCCAACATTGAGTCGCTTACCGCGTCGCGACAAACATTCGAAAGGCTTGACTGCTACGCCTGCCACCGCATCGACGGCCGAGGGGGAACGCTCAGGCCGGGTGGGGAGGTTACCGGCATGGAGGGGCCAGACCTGTCTCATATAGGCATCAAGGGCTACAAGGACGATTGGTACGAATCGCACATCGCACGTTCGCGTGCCGCGGTGGATGGCCTTTGGATGAATGCGTTTCGCGAGGTGAGCGAGGCGGATCGCAAGGCGTTGGGGCCGTTCCTCGACACGCGAACGGGCTCCCCGAGGCTGATCGAGGCCCGGGCTCAGTTCAACTCAGTGGGATGTACGGGTTGTCACGTGGTCGGTAATTTCGGCGGTGAGAACGGCCCCGATCTTTCGCGGGTTGGTGAACGTGACCCAAATCAACTGAACTTTCAGAATGTTCCGGGAGATCGTCTTCTTTCAAATTGGTTCGTACAGCATCTGCGTTCGCCGGGTTCGACGGTTCCCGGCTCGCTGATGCCTACATTGAACCTTTCCGAGGACCAGATCGACCTGCTTACCATGTACACATTGTCGCTTCGCCGACGGACCCTCCCCGATGTCTTCCTTCCAAAGGACCGCGTGAGTGCAATGCGGTTCGGCAAACGGGAGTTCGCATCCGGTCCGGAGACGCTGTATTCGACGATCTGCTCGAGCTGTCATGGAGCGACCGGCACGGGAATGCGCTTTCCGGGACTTCCGCCCAATCCGTCGATAACTAATCCTGATCTATTGGCATTGGCGTCGGATGATTTTCTGTTTGCCGCGATTCGACGAGGACGTCCGGGCAGGCCGATGCTTCCGTGGGGTGAGCGGGAGAATGGGCTCAAGGATGACGAGATAAGATCTCTGGTGTCCTATATTCGAGTGCTTGGCGGCGGCGTCCAGCAGGAAGCCGATCCGAAACCTGCGAGGTGGGTAAGCGCCGATGTAGCGATCGGAGCGCGCCTGTTTACTGCAAACTGCGCCGGCTGCCACGGTCCGATGGGTTCGGGCGGCGAAAGGCCAGCTCTCGGCAACAAGGTATTTCTCGAAACAGCGACCGACACTTTCTTGGTCGAGACAATAAGTCGGGGGAGACGAGGTACGACGATGCTGGGATTCTCGACGCCGTCAACGGTCAGGCGGGTCCTGACCAGGGCAGAAATCGAAGCAATTGTGGCTTACATCAGAACGCTCGAAAACCGGTAGGTATGTGCGAGGCAACGATATGAAAAACGAGATCACAAGACGAGAGTTTCTGGCACGGTTATCCGCTACTGGATTTGGTGCACTGGCAGCTTCTGCGACAAACGCATGGGGCCTTGATGCGATCACGAATCCGCTGGCGGTTTACCCGAACCGAGGCTGGGAAGAAGTGTATCGCGACCTGTGGAAATACGATTCGAAATACACGTTCACATGCGCGCCCAACGATACACACAATTGTTTGCTGAATGCCTACGTTCGCGACGGTGTGATCACCCGTCTCGGCCCTACGATGCGTTACGGCGAAGCAAAGGACTTGCTCGGCAACGTTACTTCGCACCGTTGGGATCCGCGTGTCTGCCAAAAAGGCCTTGCTCTGACACGCCGCTTTTACGGCGACCGCCGCGTCAGCCAGACGATGGTGCGTGCCGGCTTCAAACGATGGTACGAGGAGGGCTTTCCGCGAGGTAGCGACGGACGTCCCGACAAAAGCTACTTCAACCGGGCCCGCGACGAGTGGATAAGAATGTCGCACGACGAAGCCGCGACAATCGTTGCAGCAGCGTTAAAGAACATCGCAGAGACATACTCGGGCGAAGAGGGAATGCGACGTTTGAGGGAACAGAAATACGAAGAGGCCGTGATCGAAGCGACGAAGGGCGTCGGTACACAGGTGATGAAGTTCCGGGGTGGAATGCCTCTGCTTGGAATAACCCGAGTTTTCGGGATGTATCGCTTTGCGAATTCGATGGCGTTGCTTGATTCAAAGATACGAGGTGTCGGACCGGATCAGGCAGTCGGCGGCAAAGGTTTTGACAATTACTCATGGCACACCGACCTTCCGCCCGGCCACCCGATGGTGACAGGGCAGCAAACGGTTGAGTTTGATCTGAATTCGCCCGAGTATGCAAAAACCGTCGTAGTTTGGGGAATGAACTGGATCACCACAAAGATGCCGGATGCTCATTGGCTTACCGAAGCACGCATCAAGGGTACGAAGATCATCGTGATCGCTTGTGAATACTCGGCCACGGCGACAAAGGCGGACGACGTGATCGTTGTCCGTCCCGGCACGACGCCGGCACTTGCTCTCGGTCTTTCGAACGTTATCATTCGCGAGAAGCTCTACGACGAAGAATACGTCCGCAATTGGACCGACCTTCCGATCCTTGTCCGGATGGATTCGTTGAAGTACCTAAAGGCCGCTGACGTTTTCGGCGGCGAGCAAGCCGAACTGAAAAATACATTCATCGTTCGCGAGGGCGAAAAAGAACCCGCGCCGGTGCAACAAACTACGCAGAACGTTGTGGCTGAAAAGCTGCGTGCCGAATGGGGCGACTACGTTTACTGGGACACCGTGACGAACACGCCAAGGGCGCTAACGCGAGACGATGTCGGCAAAAATTCCAAGACTGTATCGGCCTTGCTCGAAGGCTCGGTCGAGGTAACGACGGCAGACGGACAGAAAGTCAAATGTCGCCCCGTTTTCGATCTTATAAAAGAATACGCCGCCCATTTCGACCCAAAAACAACGGAAGGGCTGACCTGGGCACCGGCCTCTGCAGTAGAAAACCTTGCTCGGCACATCGCAAAAGAGCCGGGCACGACGCTGTTCGCGATCGGCATGGGTCCGAACCAATTTTTTAACAGCGACAATAAGGACCGCGACACGATCCTGCTTGCCGCTCTAACAGGCAACATCGGCAAGATAGGCGGCAACATTGGCTCATATGCTGGTAATTATCGTGTCGCTCTATTCAACGGAGCTCCGCAGTATATCAACGAGAATCCGTTCGACATCGAACTCGATCCCGAGAAACCGGCTCGCCCGAAACAATATTGGAAGGCCGAATCGGCTCACTACTACAACCACGAGGACCATCCGCTGAAGGTTGGTAAAACGATCCTTACGGGCAAAACCCATATGCCATGCCCGACGAAATCGATGTGGTTCGCCAATGCCAATTCGATACTGGGCAACGTGAAATGGCACTACAACACCGTCTTCAATATGCTGCCGAACATCGAGATGATAGCCGTCAACGAATGGTGGTGGTCAACATCGTGCGAATGGGCAGACGTCGTGTTCGGCGTGGATTCATGGGCCGAACTTAAACACCCGGACATGACCGCATCGGTAACGAATCCGTTCTTGTTGGTATTTCCGAAAACGCCGATCCAGCGGATCTTCAACACCATCGGCGACATCGAGGTGTTCGCGCTTGTTTCTTCGAAACTCGCCGAGCTGACGGGAGATCAGCGGTTCAATGACTATTGGAAATTCGTCAACGATGACAATACGGACGTCTATCTGCAGCGGATACTCGACAACTCAACGAACACGAAAGGCTACAAGTTCAGCGAGCTGCATCAGAAGGCTCTCGACGGGGTTCCGGCCCTGATGAACAGCCGCACAACGCCAAAGAACGTAGGGTACGATCAGCTTACCGATTCGACGCCATGGTACACAAAGAGCGGCAGGCTCGAGTTTTATCGCGAGGAGGACGAGTTTATCGATGCGGGAGAGAATCTGCCCGTGCATCGCGAACCAGTCGATTCCACTTTCCTGGAACCTAACATCATCATCGCGCCGCCGCACGAAGCGATGCGTCCAAAGAGCCCCGAAGATTATGGAGCGAAACGCGAGGACTTGTCGTGCGAAACACGTTGCGGACGCAACGTGGTCTATACGTGGGAAGAAGCGAAAAAGACCGCGCATCCTCTGATGAAGGACGGCTTCAAGTTCATCTTCCACACGCCGAAATACCGTCACGGCTCACACACCACGCCTATCGATACGGACATGGTCGCGATTCTCTTTGGTCCCTTCGGCGATATTTACAGGCATGACAAACGAATGCCTTTCGTAACCGAAGGTTACGTGGACATCAATCCAACCGATGCACAGGAGCTTGGCATCGACGACGGCGATTACGTATGGATCGATCCCGATCCCGAAGATCGCCCGTTCCGAGGTTGGGACAAACGCGCGAATAGTGCCGATTTCGAGGTCGCGCGGCTGATCTGCCGTGCACGCTACTATCCGGGAACACCACGGGGCGTGACGCGAATGTGGTTCAACATGTATGCCGCAACGCCCGGCTCGCAGAAAGGCCAGAAAGAACGCAAGGACGGCCTGGCAAAGAACGAGGCGACGAGCTATCAGGCGATGTTCCGCGGAGGCTCGCATCAATCGGCGACGCGCGGCTGGCTTAAACCGACTTGGATGACGGATTCGCTCGTCCGAAAGGGCATGTTCGGGCAGGCGATCGGTAAGGGCTTTGCACCGGACATTCATTGCCCGACCGGTGCTCCGCGTGAGGCTTTTGTGAAGATATCAAAGGCAGAACCTGGCGGTATTGACGGCAAAGGGAAGTGGCGGCCGGTCGAGCTTGGCATCCGACCGCGGACTGAATCCGCCGCGATGAAGAAATACCTTGCGGGAGAGTTTCTTGCGAAATTGTAGGTTGAACGATGGATGCGCAGAAAGTCCACTTAATGCTTAATCATTACCCGGCCATCGTCATGACGGGTGCTGCGATCATCTACACGGTCGGGACCTGGCGAGGCAGCGAAAGGGCCTTGAGATCTGCGATGTACCTTATGGTCACGGCGGCAATTATCGCTCTTCCAGCATTTGTCACGGGCGAGATCTCGGGTGGAATCGCGGCAACCACACACAAAGGCCCGCATGCCGAGGCCCTAAGTGTCCACAAGAATACGGCCCGACTGGCATTTCTGCTGGTCGGCGCTGCAGGGCTGGCAGCGGCGGTGGGGATCTTGATCTTTCGAAACGGAAGGAATGTCGGGTGGTTGAAGACATTGCTTCTCATTCTAGCCATCAGTGCGAGCGGCTTTATCGGGTACACCACCTATCTCGGAAGGCAGGTAAAGTGGGCCGGGGCGGACGTGAGAACTAGGGTTCAACAAAGAGAGCCGATCGAAGAACTGCAGATCTCCTTAAAAATGACAAATATGCAGGAGGCAAATATATGGCACGCGTAAATAATTGGCAACTGGGGCGAGAAATGTCTTATTGGTATCCGGAAAGCCGGCCGAAAAAACAGTTCGCCGCCGTTTTTGATACGAACAAATGCATCGCGTGCCAGACTTGCACGCTGGCCTGCAAGACGACCTGGACCAGCGGGAAGGGGCAGGAGTACATGCTGTGGAACAACGTTGAGACCAAGCCCTATGGTTTTTATCCGCTGGCGTGGGACCTCAATCTGCTTGAAATGCTTGACGGAGCTCGATGGAACGAAAACGGTGAACGCCTCGTCTATGAAGGCAGCACGATTTTTGAATCGGCGCCCGCGGGCGAACGTGTGCTCGGGTGGAGGCCCGAGGATCAGGATTACTCCTATCCGAACGTTGGCGAAGACGACTGTGCAGGACAGATCGACGGCGGTGCGAGCATTGCCCAATCGCACGATATGGCGTGGTTCTACTATCTTGCCCGCATCTGTAATCACTGCACGTATCCGGCGTGTTTAGCGTCTTGCCCGCGAGGCTCTATCTACAAACGGCCAGAGGACGGGATAGTTCTCGTCGATCAAGGCCGCTGCCGCGGCTATCAGGAATGTGTCAAAGGATGCCCGTACAAGAAGGTCTTTTTCAACGCGATGACGGGCACTAGCGAGAAATGCATCGCATGCTTTCCAAAGATGGACAGCGGCATTCAGCCGCAGTGTTTCGTCAACTGCATCGGCAAGATACGGATGGCAGGCTATTTGAACACGCCTAAGAATGCTCGGGCAGACAACCCTCTCGACTATCTTGTTCACATTAAGAAGGTCGCTCTACCGCTGTTCCCTCAGTTCGGGCTGGAGCCGAACGTGTATTACATTCCGCCGGTTCACGTGCCGACCTCGTTCACCCGCCAGATGTTCGGGCCAGGCGTTGAAAAGGCGATCGAGACCTACCGAAATGCTTCGACTGATATGGATCTGGCGGGATTGCTTGGGCTTTTCGGTTCTTCGGAAAGAGTAATGACCAAATGGCGAAGAATCGGCGAGACGATAACGGGACTGGATGACGACGGAAACGTCCTCGTGAATGTTCCGCTTCGCGAGCCGGTTCACATCAGGCCCGCATATGACAAACTACACCAGATCACGCGAGTAAATTGCCCATAAAAGAGGAGGAAAAGAAAATGTTTGAAACACCTAACGCACGATTCTTGATCATGGCCCTATTCCTCCTGGGCATGATCTCATGCAGCAGGGCGGTCGTAACGACGCCTGACGTCCAGGTTGTTTCGGCCGAACGGATAACACTCGACCCTAACGATAATGTCTGGGATGCCGCCCCGCTGCATTCATCAAAACTGATCCTTCAGGATCTTGTGGATCCGAGATTGATGGAGCCCTCGACGCAAGAGGTTTTCGTTAAGGCCGTAATGCAAGGCGGCACGATCGCATTCCGTATCGAATGGGCTGACGCATCGCAGAACGACCTGCCGGGCCCGCGGGATTTTGTCGACGCCGCTGCAGTTCAGCTCCCGGTCAAGATCGAGGCAAGCGTTCCCGCACCGCAAATGGGAGAGGCTGGAAAACGGGTCGAGATCTCTTACTGGCGGGCCGATTGGCAGGCGGTCGTTGACGGCCGCGCGGACGAGATAGCCGCACTCCATCCGAACGCCAGCGTCGATCATTATCCCTTTCAGGCAAAGCCGCTCGAGAACGACCCGAACGCAAGAGCACGAGCAGAGTTTCGGTACTCGCCAGCTCGGGCATTGGGGAACGATCGTTCGGGCCCGCGGGTCAATCCTGTGGAGGACCTGATCGCCGAAGGGCCGGGAACGCTTTCGCCGGGACCGAACGCATGGTCGAAAGGTAAAGGTGTCCGCACAAAGAATGGCTGGGCAATTGTTCTGACAAGGCCTGTACCCGACGGTTTCTCTCAATCTTCGCCAACGCAGATCGCATTTGCCGTTTGGGAAGGTACCCATCAGGAAGCGGGTGCCCGAAAGATGCGGACGGGCTGGGTGCAAATGCTGCAGAAATGACCGGCGAGGTGCAAAATGAAAAAGCAAGGTGAAATGAATATCCTTCGGGAAGCTGCCAAATGGCGAATGACGGCTCTTCTGTTTGAATGCCCTTCTGAAGAATGGAAACGCGAAGTAGCTATGCTCTCGGCCGAGCTCGACGATGAAAATTTGCGAAAGGCCGCTGCAAGGGCGCAAGACGAGGCGAGGGAGGGCCTATATCACGCAACATTCGGCCCGGGCGGCCCGGCGCCGCCTCGAGAGGTGACATACCGAAGTTGGGTACAGCCGGGATATTTGTTGGCAGAGCTTTCGGCATTCTATGACGCATTCGCTTACAGACCGAAAACGCCCGACGTACCTGATCACGTAGCGGTCGAGGCAGGCTTTATCGCTTATCTAAAACTCAAATCTGTTTTTGCAATGGCAAACGGCGACATCGAAGCCGCCAGGGTCTCACAGGATGCCGCAGAACGATTCGCTTCCGATCATATCTCTAAATTTGCTGAAATTCTGGCGGGTTCGCTCGAATTTTCCGGCATCCAGTATCTCGCACTCGCAGGGAAGTCCTTGTTCAGGCTTGTGGGAAAAGATCCAGACTCAAAACGGGTTCCTCTTCCCGTGCTACACGAGGTCGAAAGCGACGAATTTACATGTGCGGTCGCCAGAGAGTTTGTTTAGTTCGTCTTGACTCTCGATCCGTCACCTAGATCCTTCGGCGGATAAAGAACTACGGTGTCTCCGCTATTTAGTCCGCCGAGTACCTCAGCGTAGGAGGTCGACCTGTGTCCGATCTGAATAGTTCGAGTGCGGGCCTTCGATCCCGACACTATAAAGACCTGCCAGTCGTCACCTGCTTTGAAGAGAGCGCTCACGGGCACTCGAAGCACATCTTTTCCTTCCCACAATACGATCTTTATATCAACCTTGTAATTGTCGCCAATATTATCCGGAGGTTTATCGAAGTCGGCTATGACATTTACACGCTGCTCCTCCACGCCTAGAGACGATACCTTTGTGAATGCCTGCGGTTCAATGGTTCGGATCCTTGCTTCAAGAGTGCCATTGCCGCCCCAATTTTCTACTAACACGCGCATTCGCGGCCGAGCCCTCGTGGCATCCGTTGAAAGAATGTCGGCGACTATCTCGATTACCGAAGGCTTACTGATCTCGGCTAGATGTGCACCGGCTTGCACCATTCCTTCGCTTTGCACAAAGATCTTGGTCAAAATGCCGTTCTCAGGGACATAAACGTTATAAGCGAAAGCGTAAACACTTGGTTCGGGAACGCGAAGCGGATCGGTAGGACGCGGTGGTGAGGGATCAATTCTTGTCAATACGTAACCTTTAGGAACTCGGTCACCTTCATGCAGCTGGATGCGATACATCTTGCCCGCGATCGGGGCAGTTACGATGAAGCGTTCGTGGTACCTTACACGGCCCTCAGCGTCGATGGTTGACATCATTTCACCGCGAGTGACGGTACCATACTCAACAATTACTGCTTCAGAACGAAGAAATCCGAAATAGACTATGATCAGGAGCAGAAGGACTGCCCCCACAATGTATATCGTTCTTCGCTCGGGGATTTTCATTTCTTTATTCGCGCGTTTTTAGAACAGCGATCAGGTCCATGTGCTGTATGCGCCGTGAAACGAGAATTCCTGACATTATCGCGGCCGCTGCAACCATCAGCCCCGAGAACAGAAAGGTTCTTGCGGAAAACACGATCGGCAGTCTGATGATCTCCGCGTCAACAACCCTCGTGATCACGATACATGCACCAAGACCAATGACATATCCCATAGGTATGGCAAATGCAGTCAGGATCGCCTGTTCCTCCAGCAAGATCCTGCCAACCTCGTCTTGGCGATATCCAAGGACACGAAGTGATGCGAGTTCCCTGCCACGTTCGGCAAGGGCAATGCGTGCTCCGTTATAAACTACACCGAAGGCGATGATGCACGCAAAACCTATCAGGAACGTGGTTGATGTCCCAATGGTGCGAGCCATCGTCTCATTGAAACTTGTCAGCGTTGATTCCGGCATTGCAACGCCCGCCACCGCGGGTGTTGTTTTCAGGCGTTTGTAAACCGCGTCCTTCTTATCGCCCTCGATAGAGAGAAAAGCGCCTGAAACCGTGTTTTGCTCGTTCAGCAGCCTGTTAAGGGCGGACAATTCCATATAAACGCCTATGCCCAGCAGCTCGTCGGCAATGTTGGAAACAACCACTTCCTTCTTCGGCCGCGACCCTTCCGTGACCTCGACCGAGATCTTGTCGCCCTTAACGGCACCCAATGAATCGGCGATGGTCTTCCCCAAAACTATGCCTTCGGGCGGCAGGTTTATGCGGCGAAAATCCCTGCCGATGATCCGGCGAAGCTCGTTGTCGTTCGACGCACCGCTGATGCCGACCCTGCGTGAGCGATTGCCGCTGCGCAGGATCGCGGGAACTACTCTATACGGCTCGACCCTGATGACACCCGGCAGCGAAGCGAGGTCATAAACCGATAAACCGGAACGCGGTTCGACAAAAGTGACCTCGACGTCTTCTCGCTGGATCTGCCCGAATTGAATGTCGATTATCCTGTAAATAGCGTCGAAAAAATAAAATCCGATGAAGAGAAGCGCGACCGAAAGCGATATGCCCAGCGATGACAGGAATGCTTTCAATGGCCTTCGAATGATGTTTCGGACGACCATTCGCGAGCTTGCCGAAAGCAGTTCCCTGAATCCGGCGGTCTCAAGAAAACCGGCGTGAAAATTCGGCGGCGTTTCGGGGCGCATCGCTTCGGCGGGCGGCAGCGAAACAGCCTTGATAACCGCGGAAATGGCTCCTGCCGATGCAGCGCCGATGCTGATAATTACGGAGTACGCGATGACCTTGAGCGAGACCGAATAATTCAGAACGGGAAAATGGAAGTACTGGCTGTACAAAGCCGCCATGCCCGTTCCAAGCCACGCACCGAGCCCGATGCCGATCACTATGCCGCCGGCAACGGCCAAAACGGCAAGTTTCAGATAATGCAGCCCGACGTCGCGGTCGCTGTAGCCGAATGACTTCAGAAGCCCGATCTGTTCGCGTTCCACATTCACCAACCGCGAAAGCACAAGATGGAGCAGAAATGCGGTCACGCCCAAGAAGACGGCCGGAATGAACGTACCGAAAACCTGCAGTTCTGCAAGCTCATTCGATACAAAACGGTGCGAATACTGATCTGTCCGGGTATACGCGCCAAAGCCGCCGTAAGGCTCTAAAGTGCTGTCCAGCTTCTGAATGACGTCGGCCTCGACAGCCGAAGGCCCGAGCGTCAGAACGACATCGTTGAATGCATTATCCAGTTGAAAAAGCGATCCCGCGGCCTTGCGGTTCATCCAAATGATTCCGAAACGGCGATTGTCCGGAAAGATATCGCCCGGCCGTATCTCGTAAATGAACTCAGGCGAAAGAGCGATGCCCGCGATAAACAACTTTCTGAGACGCCCGTTCAATACCGCGTTCAGGTGATCGCCCGGCCGCAATCCGTTCGCGTCAGCAAATGCGCCGCTAATGACCACCTCATTCTCATGGCCCGGCTCCAATGCTCGGCCCCGCTGCAGATAGAGCCCGTTCAGCGGATCTGGGTCGGACTCTGAAACGGAAACAACGCGTCCCTGAACAGGCTCTCTGACGTCGGGCAGGTCTATCGTGACCGTCGCGACGACGCGCGTCTCGACTGCCGTCACGCCCTCGATGGCAGCGATGCGAGATCGGACCGATTCGGGAGCGCTCTTGAGCGAAGCGAATACGTCTGCAAATTTGAACTGTGCGTAGTAGCCGTCGCGGCTCGCCAGCAGCGAATCGTAAGTGCTCCGCATCGCCACAAATGTGGCCACGCCGCAGGCGACGACCAGTGCTGTCGTTATCGCCTGGCCCCGCAGGTGCCAAAGGTCGCGCAGCATTTTCAGGTCGAGCGCTTTCATCATCTACCAGACCAGATCGGCAGGATCGGCCTTTACTTCATTCTTTTCAATTGAAACTATCTCACCGCTGCCGATATGAATGACGCGGTCTGCCATAGCGGCGATGGCGGCGTTGTGGGTTATCACAGCCGTCGTGGTTCCAAGTTCTGTGTTGATATGTTTTATCGCCTCGAGAACCATTTTGCCCGTCTTTACGTCGAGAGCTCCGGTAGGTTCGTCGCACAGCAGAACGTCCGGCTGCTTCGCTATCGCTCTCGCTATTGCCACCCGCTGCTGTTCGCCGCCGGAAAGCTGTGCTGGAAAATGCTCTTTGCGATCTCCAAGCCCGACCATCTCAAGTGCCCTTTCCGCGGGCATCGGCTTTTCCGAAATATCAGTAATAAGCCTGACATTCTCGATCGCGGTCAAGCTCGGGATCAGATTATAAAACTGGAAAACAAATCCGACATGCTCGCGGCGAAACCGTGTCAGTTCTGCATCGTTTGCTGTGGTCAGAACGTGATCCTGATAGGTCACCGTTCCTTCAGTTGGCACGTCTAGACCGCCAATAATGTTGAGAAGAGTCGATTTTCCACTCCCGGAGGCACCGAGCAGGACGACGAGCTCGCCCCGGTAAAGATCAAGATCGACGGACCGAAGAGCATGTACATCAACCTCGCCCATCCTATATACCTTTGAAACTTGGCGGACTTTGAACACGGCCTCAGCCGAGGCCGCAAAGAATCCCTTTTCATTTTCGCTTTCCGCCATCGAGATGTGCTTCGCACCAAGGATTGGTTAGTCAGGTGCGCATCGTCATAAGTATATCCTCGATGTCGCGCGTTGTGGTGTCAGGATTTATAAAGCAGAATCTCGCGACTGTCTCCTGGACACCGTTCGTTCGCCACTTTGTCGGGGCAACGAGGGCGAATCCGTTTCGATGATTCTTCAGTGTCCAGCTAGTATAATCGTCCGGGCCCCAGCCTATTCTTCGAAAAAGCACGCATGAAAGGCTGGGCTTGCGGACAAGTTCAACATGGTCACGTTCTTCGATCAAACGCCCGGCGATCCTGGCAAGTTCGATACCGCGTTCAATGGCCTTCGCGTAACGATCGGTGCCGTGCATCGCCAGCGAGAACCACAGCGGCAGCCCGCGAACGCGACGAGTCAATTGTATCTGGTAGTCAGCCGGGTTAAAGCCCTTATAACCTTCGTCGTAGAAGATGTCGAGGTATGAGCCGCCCTGTGAATGTGCATTCTTGGCAAGCTGCGGTTCACGATAAATGACCGCCCCGCAATCGTAGGGCGAAAACAGCCATTTATGCGGATCGATCGTAATACTGTCGGCATTTTCGATACCCTTGAACAGGCGACGCGCTCTCGGTGCGGCAAGGGCACCGCCCCCGTAGGCCGCGTCAACGTGGAACCAAATGTTATTGGTGCGGCAGATGCTGCCAAGTCCGGAGAGGTCGTCGATTATTCCGGCATTCGTGGTTCCGGCAGTGGCAACCACCGCAAAAACTCGTTGACTTTGCTCGGCAGGCATTGCGTTCATGTACCGTTCGAGCATTCTACGTTCAAGACTCTCCTCAGTATCGATCAGCAAAACATCGCAATCAATGACCTTTGCCATCGCACGGACCGACGAATGCGCTCCGGCCGATGTGATCACGATGCCGCGCATCTTTTCGCGGGTAGGATCAGCTGCCCGCCAAGCCTCGCGGGCCGTTACCATCGCCGACAGGTTTGCTTCTGTACCGCCGCTTGTGAAAACACCGAAAGCCCCTTGCGGCAAGCCGGTCAATGACACAAGCCAACGCATGGCTTCATTTTCGGCAAAAATGCAGCCGGCACCTTCGAGCCAGAATGCGCCATGGACGCTCGAAGCCGACGTTACCAGATCGAACATCACCGCTGCCCGCGTCGGCGACGCCGGCACGAATGCCAGATGACGCGGGTGGTCGATCGGCACGCTTGCCTTTATCAGAACATCGCGGAACATGCGAAAAGCATTCTCGCCGCCGATGCCTTTGGGCGTTACGGTTTCGCCGACGAGCTCTCTTAGCTCTTTCTCGGTCTTTGGCATCCCGAGCGGCGGGTCTGTATCTGTAATGCGCGCGACGGCAAACTTCATTACGTCGAGCGTCATTTCGATCAAGCTGATGTCGATCTCGTGCATGAGCAGATTCTATACCGTATCGTGAAAAACCTTCATTGGGTATCGGAAAGATCAGATCCCTGCATGGTATCCAACTAGAAGGGCTGTCAGGGAAATGATGCCAAAGGCGACCTCTATGATGCCGATCCTCATCGCTTTCGCCGGAGTGCGGTAACGCGAGAGGCCTACGATCGCACGAGCAGTGAGTATCGCAAACGCGGCGACCGCAAGATAGGGGAGTTCCCCTGCAACCGCCAATACTGCAACGCCCAAAAGACCAAGCTCGTGTGCGAAAACGGGAACGGCAAATGAATAGCGTTTGCCTTTTTCAAGATCGAGCCGATTACGGACGTAAATTATCGAAGTGATCAGCCGAGCTGCTAAAAAGAACCAAACCGCCGCTGCAAGGCTCCGATCGCCGGTCCCGGCAAGTATTATCGATGCCGCCGATGCGGACATCGCTATTGCTCCCACGACCTCTGGCAACAACCTTCGATTCTGGCGACAGACGTCGCAATAAAGCTGATATATCGCAAGTGGCGGAAGTATCGCGAGAGGCAGCAGATGGACCGCCTCTGCGGACCATACGGCCCCGGCCAACCCGGCGATAAAAGGTACTGAAAAAACGAGCGAAAATTTTGCGGCCAATGATCGGTAGTCGTTGGTACGGCCTGCAGCGGCTTGCGATGCATAAACCCCAAGAGGGCGGCGAAGCATGAATGCTCCGACCATCATCAATGCGATCCAGCCTCCGGCGGCGGAAATTGCTATAGCCGACCCGGCAATGATCGGTTCAAACAGGAAGCTCCACCCGCCGTGTTCGACGGGAAGAGCGACCTGTTTGGGCTTGACGCTGTGAACAAGGACCCTTTCTGACACCGCTGCCAACATACGGCTAATAGATCGGCTCCGGTATGGGCCCGAGCGCCTGTTTCTCAAGTTCGACGGCCTTCGGGAAAAGCAGATTGTTCTCCAGATGGATATGCTGATGAAGGTCTTTCTCTAGGGCTTCCAGTCGATGGTAAAGGGCCGTAAAACTTGGGCACGCTCCTTCGGGAAGCGTATAATCTTCAGATAGCGACCGAAGCCTCACGAGCTTTTCTCCGGCACCCTCATGCTCCGAAATCATAATCGCAACTGGATTATTAACTGTACCGAATGGTGGGGCCATCGGCATCCTGCCCAATTCATCTGCGGCCTCAAGTATCTCGATGTAGGGGAAAAGAACCATTTCCTCTTTCTTCAGATGAAGTCCGAGTTCACTGCAAAGTGATTTGAAGACCTCTTCCATTTCGACGAGATTCCTGTGATATTCGCCATGTCTTCTTGCCACCTTGGACATGAGCGGCATCAACTGCCTTATCTCGTTTCTGGTGAAGATATGATGGTTCTCGATGATGTGGTGAATTAGGTCGCGAAGGCTCGTAGCCTTGAAACCATCTGCCGGGGCGGTTCCAGCTGCCGACATCATCGTTTCGATCTTTTCGATCACAAGGTCGGGGTTGGTTCCCGCGGTTGCGCACGCTTCGTCAAAAGGCATATCGCCGTGACAGCAATAATCGATCTTAAATTCCTCGAAAACCCTTGTCGTCAGCGGCAATTCCAAAGCTATCTCGCGAACTGTTCTTGTATGATATGTTTGCATATTGATTCCCTCATATGTGGTAATTCCGGGGTTATCATCTCAATCTTGATCGCTTGAGAATATGATCCAGGTCACCTTGTCGGGATCAGCAGCTTGATACTGCGTCAGGATGAGGGAAATTATCCGATTCGTCTTCGGTTTCGCGGGGTTTCAGGCACACAAGATCCTTTTCGACCAAGATGTCCAGCACATCACCACTTTCCAATGATTGGCGGCCGCTAAAGCCGAGTTGGTCGCCCCCCGCCCATTCATCCACAATGGCCGCAGGTGCCGTCACGGTTATTTGACCATTCTCGAGATGGCCGGTCACGATCGTGTTGCCGCCTTTTTTGATCCGGTAAACCAATTGCTCACCAAAAGAAGGCCCGAACACAGTTCGACCTTCAACATAACCATTTGCGACAAGCTCCCTGACTTCCGTTCTGGAAAGTCTAAGCCGCAGCGAATTTCCCTTGATCCTCAGCTTCATATACGAACTCGCTCTAAGCGCGCCCAATTTAACAACGCCTCGGGCCTGTTAATATGATACGGATCATATCCCTCGAAATTCTTGAAAATTCCTATCAGCGAAGAAATCGTTTCAGCGGCTCGGTCTCGGCAATATGTATTTTCCCATGGACTATCTCAAAAAGCCCGATCGAGGCCAGACGTCGGATAACGCGGATCGTAGATTCGATGGTGAGCCCTGACATTTCGGCAATGTCCTGCCGGCGATGGGTTATCCGCTTGACCGTTCCATCCGGGATCTCGTCGGCTATCCGCAGCAGCGTTGCGACCACTCGCTGTTCGGCTGATGATGTCGCAAAGATCTCCGTTGTGTCGGTTCGTTCCCTGAGCAATCCGCACATTCGATCGATGATCATTTGGGAAAATTCAGGCAAGCTATCTTTCAATGAGAGGAACTTGTCTCTCGGTATCAAAAGAAGCCGGCTGTCTTCCATTGCAATGGCGGTTGCCGGAAATTGCTTTCCGTCCAACGCAGGCGGTATCGCGAAGACCTCTCCGGGGCCGAATGTGCCGATGATTATCTCTTTTCCCGGTTCCGGATACCGGACCATTTTTATCCGCCCGGCAACGACAACGGGAAGAAAGTCCGCATTTTCTCCCTTCGCAAAGACTTCAGCATTCGCCGAATAAGTTCGGTTGTGGCCCGCATCAAGCAAAGCTTGCCGGATCTTGTCGCTAAAGTTCGAGAGTATCATTTTGATCTGGTGCCGGGCCGATAATGCCTTTTCACGATTTTATGACCCGCATCATAAAAATAACACAGCACTTTGAGAAACTTGGGAGCAGGAAGCTGAGAAACGGATCCCTGGGGAGGGGCAATGCTATTCCGGGTTTTCTTAAACTTTACGATGCTCATGGCTGTGATGGTAATTGCCGCCTCCGCACAATCGGCGCAGCAGACAGAGCTCGACATACTGCAGAAACGGATCGCCGAGCTGGAATCACAGCTCCGCTCAATAAGTGAAGAGCTGGAACGCTTAAGGCAGGAAGGGACAAACAAGGTCGATAGGCCCGTGATCGCAGAAACGAAGCCCAATGCGGAAAACGAAACGAGCAAAGCCCCCGAAAGCGCGGCCAGATCACCGGTTCAGCCGTCCGGCATACGAATAACACCTTACGGGTCGATCTATTTCAATGTGTTTTCAAATACCGGAGGGACGAATAATGCAGACGTTCCCCTCTTTGCCACGCCAACGGGGAGGGGAAATGCCGGCGCCAGCCTTCGACAAACGAGGCTTGGGCTTCGGATCGAAGGTGCAAGGGTCGGCGAAGCTAATCTGGGTGCCGTCATCGAAGGCGACTTTTTCGGAGGTTTTCCAGCCGTTGGCATCGGCGAGAATTTCGGCATCGTCCGGCTCCGGTTAGCCTACATTAAGATCGATCGCGAGAAGACGTCGCTGACCGTCGGACAGGACTGGATGGTCTTCGCACCGCAAAATCCCACGTCGCTTGCCGCGGCGGCTATTCCTCAGATGGCCGCAGCAGGTAACAACTGGGCTCGGTTGCCTCAGGTAAAAGTCGAACATAGGTTGAGCAATGAGTTCCGCCTACTGGCAGCTGTCCTTTCCCCGCAAACCGGCGATTCAAATGCCACCGCCAGCTTTTTTCTTCAGCCAAACTCTGGGTCCGTTTCACGTCTTCCCTTTTTTCAGAGCCGTCTGGCATTCACCGGCAAGGATCTGTTCGGCTCCGCCATAACAGGAACCATCGGTGTGTCGGGTCATTTCGGGCGTTCGGCTGTGTTCGTAGGTTCGACACCGCGTCGATACGACATTGATTCCTTCGGCATTGCTGCAGACTGGAACATTCCGTTGGCCAGGCGTGTGAGCCTAGCCGGCGAGGCCTTTACCGGTAAGAATCTGGCCGGTTTCCAGGGTGGTGTCTTCCAGGGATACAACTTAGAGTTTCCGATCTCGACGAGTGGTTTGACGGCGGCGGCCGCTCGTGGAATTCGCACAAGCGGCGGATGGATGCAGCTCGGCTTCACGCCGCCCGCTGCAAATGACAAGATCTCTTTGTTCGGATCTTTTGGCATCGACGACCCCAACGACCGAGATCTTCTCACCATTTCTCCCCGCGACCTTCGACTGCGAAATCTCGCCTGGGCATTCGACGCTATCTATAGATTCACGCCGCAATTCTCCGCCGGCCTTGAGTACCGAGGCTTTGTTACCCACTGGACGCTCAGCGGCCGCCGAAGATCAGACCACGTAAATCTCGGCGCGGTATATACCTTCTGATTCCCTGATGACAGCGGACTTAGTCGTTCCGATCCGAAACCTGCGAGGCGGTCATGGCCCTAACACCTCTCCTCTCCTTTCGCCCTGATTCCGCGTCAGGTAAAATCAGAACAAAGAAGGTAGGAACAAATATGTCGGAAGCTGCAGAGACGGTGATGACGAACAGAATAGAAACGGACTCGATGGGTGAGATCGAGGTGCGGTCGAATGTTTACTGGGGAGCGCAGACACAGCGTTCGCTAAAGCATTTCAATATCGGATTCGACGTGATGCCGCGCGAGATCATTCGGGCCCTCGGTGTTCTCAAGAAGGCGGCGGCGATCGTGAACCACGATCTTGGAAAACTGGCTGAGGACAAGCTGAAGTTGATCGTCCAGGCCGCTGACGAGGTGATAGAAGGAAAGCTAGACGAACATTTTCCGCTGCGAGTGTGGCAGACCGGATCGGGCACGCAAACGAACATGAACGCGAACGAGGTCATCTCAAACCGGGCGATCGAGATCGCTGGGGGCGACATGGGCTCGAAAAAGCCGATACATCCGAACGATGATGTAAACAAGTCGCAATCATCGAACGACACTTTCCCGACGGCGATGTATATAGCGGCCGCCGAGAGATTGACCGCCCTGATACCGGAAGTTCAAAAGGTGAGCGACGCTATCAAGGCGAAAGCGAAAGAGTTTGAAGGCGTTGTTAAGATCGGCCGGACACATTTGCAGGATGCCACACCGGTTTTGGTCTCGCAGGAGTTCGACGGATGGGCAAATTTGATCGATCGCGATGTTGAAAGGCTACGCCAGGTTATGCCTGGCCTGCTTGACCTGGCGATCGGCGGCACGGCGGTCGGAACGGGCCTCAACTCACATCCTGAATTTGCCGAACGTGCGGCAGCTAAGATCGCGGAACTGACCGGCTTGCCGTTCAGATCGCATCCTAACAAATTTGCCGCATTGTCGGCTCACGACGAGATAGTTTTTGCATCAGGTGCGTTGAAAACGCTTGCGGCTAGCTTGATGAAGATCGCGAATGATATTCGCTGGCTCGCGTCCGGCCCAAGGTGCGGCATCGGAGAGATCTCATTGCCTGAGAACGAGCCGGGAAGCTCTATCATGCCCGGCAAGGTGAATCCGACCCAGAGCGAAGCTATGACGATGGTTGCGGTGCAGGTCTTTGGCAACGACGCGGCGATCGGATTTGCGGGGTCGCAGGGCAACTTTGAACTGAACGTTTTCAAGCCCGTGATGATCCATAACTTTCTGCATTCCGTCCGGCTGATCCACGATGCCTGCCACGGGTTTGTTGACTACTGCATCGCGGGCATCGAGCTTGATCGGGATAAGATCGATCAGTATCTGAATGATTCGCTTATGCTCGTCACCGCCCTGAATCAGCACATCGGTTACGACAATGCGGCAAAGATCGCCAAGCATGCACATAAGAAGGGAATTTCGCTAAAGGAAGCCGCCGTGGAACTGGAACTGCTCACTGCGGAAAAGTTCGATGAATTGGTCGTGCCTGAGGCGATGACGCGACCCTGAATGTTATTAGCCTGCCGATCAATTCAGAGGGCCGGGCCTTGCAATCGCCCGGCTTAGCACAAAGTCGCGAGCATGTTCAGCGGCCGCAAAGCCACGCTGCGCCGCAGTACCTTTTAACGCCGCACGGTGATAGCACAGCTTTTCCAGCTCACGTGCCAATTCGAGACCCTTCGCCTCGGACGGATCTTCTTCCATTTTTCTTGCCGCCTCATCGACAATATCTGCCTGTTTAAGTGTCAGGGACGCGTGATCGGTTGTCTCGATCACTTCGTCTCCCACGGTGAAAACGGGCTCGCTGACGTCGCCGTCATCAAACCAAAAGTTTGCATCGTTTGAAGCGGCGGCATGCTCCCATGCCAAGGGCTGAACGCGTTCGAATAGCTGGCAGAGCAGTTCTCCTTTCGTGAATTTCTCGTCCGCCAATACTTCGGCGATCTGAGGCTGACGATCGAACCACGGGGAAATGACCAGCATAAGGGCCGCGAATGCAGCAATGCTCTCGGCCTTCTCGAACCCGGCGGACCGCGCCCGGTCGATACATCGAGCGGTCATTTTTTCGACCTGAGCCGTCGCAAGCGGAGCAAGGCGAACGGGCACAGCCGACATGACTGCCTCGCCAACCAACTTGGCAAGTCGTTCTTCGGTTGGAGCGATGAGCGCCTGTATCTGTTCATCCCGTATGACAAGCATATTGTTCACTAACCGCCCACAATAACGGTCATCTCGCCTTTCACTACCTTGTTCGGCGGCCCGACCGCCTCAATGACCGTATCGCCCATACGGGCCTGCGGCAGGTAATTCGTCTGTACGGTCGCTGAGCCGTCAATAACAACCCCCGGCCCGTGCGGCGGAACGGGCAGCGGCGTTACGCACGTATGAATATCAGCGCCGCCGGCCGCACTCATGATCGATGCGGACATTGCAGCGAGCTGAGCAGCCTTTGTCGCCTGTTCCGCCGCGTATGCGGCCGGCGCTCCCGGAGTTCCGGCCGCTGCCGCAGTCGTTGCTTCCGCAGCCTGGATCGTCGCCTGCGCGGCCTGGTTTCCGGCTTGAATTCCGGCTGAGGCCGCCAGCGGGCATCCTCGCCACGCCGGAAGGTAGCCGATAAAAACTGTAAGACTTCCCGGCCCAACGGTAAGCATCGGCGGGAGCGGATGCGCTACCGGATCGGTCGTTCGAGCGGCTGGCCCTTTAGGCATTGGCCTTGTCCTCCTTTAAGACCTCTAAACTTGCGAGTTCACCATTGGCGATCCGATAAGAAATGATGCCGTTCCCGGTTTCGGACTCAACAAAGAATTGCGCGACATCGCCGAAGAAGATCTTCAATTCACCGCCGTTGCAAGTGGGCAAAAACCGCCTCATAACGCTCGGGTCGTAATATCGAAATCGAAGTGGGTTCCCGCGTTCGTCAAGCACTTCATGTAATGCACGAAAATGCCGTCGCATCTCGAGCAGCGATCGATGCGAATGAAAAAAGATGCCCCAGCCTTTTCCAAATGCCTCGGAAAAGACCCACTCCGCAAAATTACTTTCCGGAGCCAGATATACGAGGTATGGGGCGGCGTGGACCATGTCTGGGTCAAGATCGCCCGTCACAATGCAGTAATGCGGAACACGGTCCGCAGCCAAACGCGTCGGGAGGTCCGGCACCAAAACGCCATCGAGCACACAATAGAGCCGCATTCCCGGCACGTAAAGGATCTTTTTTGTTTCCTGCAGGTTCATCAAATTCCTACAAACTCTTTAATTGCCGATCAAAGGGACTTCATAATTTGTCCCTTGAAGATAGGCAGATCCCGGTGCTTCGAGGTCCGGCACTTCCGAATACACTGTTGGCGGCGGAACCACCGAGGCGGCTTGCTGAGGTGCGGCCGCCTCTTCTCTGGCTTCCTGTGCGGCCTGTTGGGCGGCCTGAGCGCTCGGGGCCTGACTTCCTGCGCCTCCCGGTCCACCGCTTGGCGGTGGGACATTATCCTTTATCCGCACGCTCTGGATCGACACCGCCTTTTTTGCAAAAGATTGCGAAGGTGTTGGCGGAAGAGCCCGAGGTTTAGGTAAAGCCTTGCCTGCATCTGCCCGGTCGGCCTCCTTCGGTTCCTTTGGAGCCTCGGGACTGCTGCCCGAACCGGAACCTGCCGAGCCGCCGCTGTTCAGCATTATCATCGGCCCGCTCACAAAAACGCCTGCGGGGCTGACGTTTACAAAGCTGCCGCCCGATTTTAAAGTAACAGAGGCCTGCGCTTCTATGACTGCGGTGGCCCCGGCCTTTATGTGAACGGTTGTTCCTGCTTCAACGGCATAGGATAAACCAACCTTTTCATCATGTTTTCCGGTTATCTTCTGTGACAGGTTGCCGCCGACCTTTTCGTTCTGGTTGAATTTGACGGCGAGATGCTTGTCCTTTCTTACCTCTTCGAGTTGCTCGCCCTCGATTATGAGGTGCCGGTCGTTCTTTATGATCTCTTTACAATCATTCTTGATGCGAATGTCGAGGTCCTTTTCGCCGTGTACAAAGATCTGCTCGTTGCCCTTTTTGTCCTCGATCCTTATTTCATTAAACCCGCCGCCTCCCTTGCTGGAGTTAGTCTTGATGACCGAGCGAGTCTTGTCATCGGGTAATGTGTATGGCGGCATGTTGCCGGGGTTGTAAACACAGCCAGTGATTATCGGCTGGTCAGGATCGCCTTCCAGGAAATCGACAAGGACTTCCATTCCGATGCGCGGGATGAACATCGAGCCCCAGTTGTTTCCAGCCCACATTTGAGAAACTCGCAGCCAACAGGAGCTTTTCTGATCATATTCATTCTCCCTGTCCCAGTGGAACTGAACCTTCACGCGGCCGTACTTGTCGGTAAAGATCTCTTCTCCGGCAGGGCCGACGACGAATGCTGTCTGGCTTCCGTGCACAATGGGTTTAGGCGTGATCCGCGGCGGGCGAAAGGTCGGCTGTCCGGCGCCGTGCTTAATGCACGTAAACGAAACCTCGTAATTGCCATCATTCTCGATATCCGAAACGTAGTCCGGCGATTGGTCAGCGTAATGCTCGACCTTTGTCAATACATAATCGGCATTGTACTTGCGGAGCGGATGGTCCCTGAATGTGAACTTATGGCCAGCACTCAGCGGCGAGCAGTTTCCCGTTCCGGAAAACGAAGTGTAATTCCCGTCGAGTTGTTCTTGCCTGATCTTCCCAGTTCGCTCTCGGTCCGGAAAGACCTTGTTCAAGTTGTGTGCCTGTTCCCCGCCGCTGGGATCGATCCCATCGAATCTTTTCGCGTAGCCGCCCGGCCATTCGTAGTCCTCCAGCGTCTTATTGCCCCCAACGTCAAATCGGCTCGTTTCGACGGTTTCCAGTCTGTTTGTCGGCAGCTGAAAATTGAAATCGCGAAGCTCCCGTTTTCCCGTAAGAACAGCGTCGTCAACCTGCCACGTAAAGATCGCGGGAATCCATTGATCCTCGATCTCAGAGCGGTCGAATGCGAACGTGATCGCCTGAAGGCCCGGACATGACGGATGAGAGGCCGGTTTATCGGCAAGAATGAGCTGATGTCGATTCTCAGAATGCTCAAAAAAGTAAAAGATCCCTTCCTCTTCCATTAGCCGTGATGCAAATGCCCAGTCGCTCTCACGATACTGAACACAATAGTTTCTGGGTTCGTATGTTTCCTGAAGCTCAATCCTGAATTCATAGTCCTTAAGGATGTCTTTGAGTATGTCTGGAACACTCTTGTTCTGGAAGATACGGCTGCGGGATATCTGTGTCAGCCTCCAAACCGACGGAACCAACTCTGCCTTATAGGACGAAAAGCGTTTGTTGCGTCCGCGTTGCGTGAAGACGTTACAGATGCCATGGAAATGACGTTCTACTTCACCGGGCTGCAGGACCGCAAGCACCATCGGCGTCCCGAGTACACTGGCCGGCTCTACCGAAGTGGGCACAAACCCTTCTTGCTCCTCCTCATGGAGTAGTTCCAGTTCGAGGCGGTATAGCTGATTTAACCCGTCGCTGCAGCGAAAATTGTTGATCAAGAGGTAATCCTTACCCAGAGAGGTCATCAACTGAAGGGTGCGTCCGTCCTGTGTTGTTGGCATAGAGATGTTGTTTGGCAGATCGGCGAATGCGGATCGATACGCCTCGGGCATTCTCGATAGATCAAGCTCACTGACCGTCACAAGCCAGCAACAAGAAACCGGGCGTAAGCTAACGCTCTAATTTCCACGAGAATAGCCCCAATCGGGCAGGAACACAAGAACGGCGGCCGAATGAGGTGAGATGATCGAGTCGGCAGCCGGTCGGACGAAAGCTGGCTAAGAAAGCAGATTCGCAGGATAAGGGCACGATGCTTACGAGAGGAAAAAAACTCAGGATCGGACAACGGTTCTTAACCAGCGTCGCTCATTGCTGCCTCCGATATTCGATCCGTTAGCCGCCGATCAAAACACGTCGCGTCGCCATGAGCTTCGGATCGCCCAGGAAAACGCCGCATCCGGCGACGTCCATCGACGGTGCCCAGCGGGCCGCCGGCATACTGTGGATCAGAACGGTCATCGATCCCTTTACGATCGGTGTTCCGAAAGGCGGCGTCGGCACCGGGGGATGGATCGGCCCCGCGATGGTTGCTCCTGTACAAATTGCGATGCAGCCGACGTGAGCGGCCGGAAGCATCTCTATCAATACCGGGCCCATCGGGCACGGGCCTGTGGGCGGCGGCCCTATCACACCGCTCGGTACGACAAGATCGTGGGTTAACGGATCGCCTTTTCTTGCTGCTGGAAACATATGTCAACTCCTAAGTCAAACTATCTTGCCTGGCCGAGACCTTGCGATATGCCTTACAGTCTCGTGAATCTATCCTTACGGAGCAGTATTTGGGTTTTCTCAACTTCAAACTCTTTCTTTACTGTCTCGATCTTGCTAAGGAGATCTTCCGCCTTGAGCGTGAAAAACTCCGGAGCATAATGTACGGGCATCGCTTCAAAGCCCGGAACGTTTGCGGGCAGGTACTGGATCATGATAGTCACCCGCTGTATAGATGACGACGAATACTCCTCGGGTGGCTGCGGCGGGTAATACCAGTCGCTTCGCTCACGTAACGGCAGAGGTATTTTCAACTCTCGCTGGACCGAACCTCCCGGAACCACCTTGGTCCCTAGGGGCATTATCCGCTTTGCAGCCGGAATCGCCGGCGGTGGGGGAACACCCTTCAATAAAAGGGCCATGTTCGGTTCTCTGAACGAAAGATAGAACTGCAGCAAGTCTGCCTGCGGTTGTCGGTTTTCGTCCACCGAAGGATACGCGTCCAGCACATATATATCCGCCTCGGTGCCATTCTTGATCGAATACTTTGCTATGATCGCTTCTTCGGTTTTGTTAAGGCTGCATTCCAGCTTAATGCCGACCGTCGCTGCCGAATCAACACTAGGGTTATTTACCGTATTCACTTTTTCTTTCCTCACATTCACATTGGCCATCAAGTTGTCATTCGGTTGGAACGTTCCGTTCCCGCATACAACGGTGAACGTCACAAGTCCTACCAACACCACCAGAACCAACCATCTAGAGGTCACCATGATTCGTCCTTCGTTCAACCCCTCTTTCGTCACGATAGCGATTCTCGGGCCCGATCGTGTTGAACTCTTCGTTCGTTGTAAAACCGTCTGCCCGCGGGGTGCCGTCATAGGTACCGTTTTGTTGATGTTCCGAATGCTGTAGTTCATGGAACAGGATGACGTCGCCGGGCGCATTATGATCGCTAGTAGGATCGGGCCACTGATCCGGATTGTAGGAAACATTGCTCGGGCCGCCGGTGCCGGTCCCAAGCAGCTGATTTCCCGAGGCATCATTTATCGGGTTGCCGGCGCCATCAAAAACCGGTTGGCCTGCAGCCGTGGCAGCCTGAAAGTCAGCGTCAGTACTATTTCCCGGTGCTGCAAACGCGTTAGGCGGATTCGGTGCAGGGTTCATTTGGTTTATCGTCGTTGTCTGGCCCGTGGCTTCTAGCCTGTCGAGTAACGCCTGGCCTTCGTTCGTGTTGCTCATTTGGGCGAGATCGGTCAATACAGCCTGCTGATATTCCGGCGTGCCTCTGACGACCACACTTTGAACCTGATAACTGCCATCATCGTTTCTTCTGACGACCGGAGCGTGATATCCGTCCACGACTCTCCATCTTCGGCCTCCGCCACCACCGCCGGTGCGCGGTCTATCGAGATATCCGGGCTCGCCAGTGTCTGCACTGGTCGCATCCATTGGGTCTGCCATCAAGAATGGCGAGGTGCCGGTTGCCGCTCCGCCCGAATTTATCTTCACCATCGGGCCCTGTATAGTGATCCCAGTAAGGTCCACAACGATAAAGCTCGCACCGACCTTAAGAGTTATACTCGAGAGCGCCTCCAGGGTGATCGAGCGTGCATTCAGTTCCCCTTTTGCCGTCACTTTCGTCGAGAGCTGTCCTTTGTATTCCTCACCTACATCACTCTTTACCGTTTCGTAAAGCGCTTTATCGATACCGATGAATTGTTCCCCTACGACATGAAGGTCATGATTCCCTCCGACCGTGACGGCCAGATTTCCGCCATGGTCCTGCTCATCGCCGTCGGTCACGTTCCAACCGATCACTTCGTGTCGGTTACCGCCGCAAGTTTCGTACATCGATCCGCGGGCACGCAGGTCGTAGCGCTTCTGTGAATGAATAAAGACCTGTTCTTTTTTGGCTTTGTCCTCAAAGCGCAGCTCATTGAAGCCCTTGGCCTTTGGCGTGCTGTGCGTTTTTATGTACGACAGCGTTTTGTACTTGTCCAGTTCGTAATGCGGCAGGTTCTTTTCGTTATAGACCGAGCCGACGATGATGGGCTGGTCCGGGTCGCCCTCGAGAAAATCAACCAAAACCTCCTGCCCGACGCGAGGGATGAACATCGTGCCCCATTTATTGCCTGCGATCATAGTCCCGACGCGGATCCAGGCTGACGCACGCTGATCGTTGTGGTCGGAACGGTCCCAGTGAAAGTGGACCTTAACGCGACCGTACTTATCGGTAAAGATCTCGTCGCCGGGATTCCCAACTACGACCGCTGTCTGGCTGCCATGAACGATCGGTTTCCTCGTTCTTCTCTCAGGCCGAAACGGGGCCTGTCCACTTCCGTGAGGAATGCATGTGAACATCACGACGTATGGATCGTCCACCGGATCTCCCGAAATATAAGTCGGGGTCTGAACAGCTTCGTGGGTTGCGGTCACGGCAACAAAATCCATGTTGTACTTCTTGTTCGGGTGATCGATGAACGAAAATCGATATCCGGGAGTTATCGCCGGCGAATCGCTGATGCCGTTTCCCCGCTTGTATGAAACGTCGATCCCTTCCTGCCTGATGCGTACGGTCCGCTCTCGGTCCTGAAAGATCGGGTCGAGTCTCGATGAATTTTCGTCGCCACCTGGATCTATGCCGTCAAACCGCTTCGCGTATTCACCTGGAAAATCGTAAACCTCGAGATCCTTGTTTTTCCCGATATCGAAAACGCTCGTCTGCACTGCCTGCAGGTTGTTGGTCGGGAGCTGGAAATGGTAGTCGCGAAGCTCGCGCTTTCCGGTGAACATGTTGTCCACGAAATTCCACTCGTAGATCGACGGGATCCAGTCGTCTTTAAGTTCGGAACGTTCGATAGCGTAGGTGATCTTTTCGGCCGTCGGCGTAACACGGTGCGAGCTTGGTGTATTTCCTAAGATCAACCGATGGTTGTCTTTTGTGTGTTCAAAATAATAGTAGATCCCTTCTTCTTCCATCAGCCGCGAAATGAAATCCCAATCGCTTTCGCGATACTGAACGCAATAGTTTCTCGGCTCAAATCCATCCGTCTGTATCTCGTTATCGACGTCGAAACTCTCGAGGACCTCATCGAGGATCTGCGGCACGGTCTTGTTCTGAAAGATGCGGCTTCTTGAGACTTGGGTGAGCGTCCAGACTTTTGGTGCAAGCACGGCGCGATAGCTTGAGAACCTCTGATTTCGCGAGCCCTGCTGAAAACTAATGCAGATCCCGTTGAAGTAACGGGTTGTAGGCCCTGGCCTGTGGGCAGAGACGATCATCGGATTACCCAAGAGCTTCTGTGGATCGACCGCGGTCGGCTCATGTCCGTCAAACTGTTCCTCATGGAGGATATCGACCTCTATCCGAAACAATTGGTTCATGCCCTCACTGCACCGCAAACGCTCGATCATCAAGAAATCCTTCTCAAGCGGCGTCGAAAGCTGAATAAGCCGTTCATTTTGTGTCGTCTTAATGGCCATAGTCTTCGGTTGCCGTCACACTTTCGGCGCAATTCTTGACGGAAATACACGGGGGTTTTTGCGGGACAAAACTGTGGAAGCGGGCGATGGCCAAACAATCGGGCCGCCCGCCCGCCCTGTTTTCGCTATAACTTCTTTAGATGACGAGCTGGCAGATCACTCTAAACCGGCCGGTTTTCAAAGAGAACGGCCTTCAGATATCCGTTCAAAGAAACGCAGATCAGCCTATCTGATAAGAAAACTTCTCATCACTATCCACAGAGACATGAACGTTCTTTATGCCTTCACCGCTAGCCATTCGGGAAAGTACTTCGCCGCTCATCTCCGGCAGCAGCGTGCCGGTCAGGATGTTATAGACGTTTCGGGCGCCGCTATCCACGTCCGTGCAACGCTTCGCGACCGTTTCAATTACGGCATCGTCATAAGAGAACTTCGCGCCATGGTTGTCCTCGATGCGTTGTCGGATCTTGCCGAGCTGTAGTTTGATGATCAGGCGGAGAATATCGTCGGAGATCGGATAATAGGGAACGGTGACCATCCGGCCAAGCAGGGCAGGCTTGAATGCCTTGACGAGCTCAGGCCGTACGGCTTCAACAAGGCCGTCTGGTTCGGGCTTCGTGTCCGGGTCGGAGCAAAGCTTCATTATCGTATCCGTACCGACATTCGACGTGAGCAGGATGATGCAATTCTTGAAGTCGATCTCTCGGCCCTCGCCGTCTTCGAGGACACCTTTGTCAAACACCTGGAAGAAGAGTTCCATCACATCAGGATGGGCTTTTTCGACCTCATCAAGGAGCACGACGGAATAGGGCTTCCGCCTGACGGCCTCGGTCAACACACCGCCTTCGCCATAACCCACATATCCTGGAGGCGAGCCCTTGAGACTCGATACCGTGTGCGCCTCCTGATACTCGCTCATGTTGATCGAGATGAGATTTCGCTCTCCGCCGTAAAGAGACTCCGCAAGCGCGAGGGCCGTTTCGGTTTTACCAACTCCGGACGTGCCGACAAGAAGAAATACTCCGATGGGGCGCTTTGGATCCGTCAGGCCTGCACGGGACGTTCGAATTCGCTGGGCGATGGCTTCGAGAGCATGGTCCTGGCCGAGTACGCGCTCGCGCAGGGTTTCATGCAGATTCAAAACAGAGTTGATCTCGTCGGCGACCATTTTGCCGATCGGAATACCCGTCCAGCCCGAGATGACCTCGGCAACGGATTGGCCGTTTACTACGGGCTGCATAAGTGGGTCTTCGCCTTGGATCTCTTTCAATTCAGCCGTGAGCCGCTTCAACTCCGATTTCAGGAATTCAGTGTCGGCCGGCGAAGCCGATTCAGGAGCCGGGGCCGCCGCCGCCGCCGAAGCATCATCGCCTGTGGCCGCATCCGTTTCTGCCTTTGCTGCCGCTGCCGTCTCAGTGGGTTGGACGTCCGATGCGGAAACGGCGTCAGCAGAACCGTTCCCGGTGATCTTGCCGTCTAACCTCGACATTTCGAGCTTGATCCTGATGTTCCGGATCTGATCGACCATCTCCTTCTCTTTTTCCCATTGCTCTTTCAGTTTTGCCAATTCTTCTTCGGTCTCGCCGCGCCGAGCCTTTAGTTCGCTCAATCGTTCATCATGGCCGGCTCCGGTCACCTGCTCGCGCTCAAGTGCATCGATCTCTGACGTCAGATTCTGGATGCGCCGTGTCGCGTCTTCGACAGAGGCAGGCGTCGCCCCTTGCCCGATCGCCACCTTTGCGCAAGCCGTGTCCAGTACCGAGACCGATTTGTCGGGAAGTTGACGGCCGGTGATGTAACGATTCGAGAGTTTTACACATTCGACGATAGCTTCATCGAGGATTCGAACGTTGTGGTGAGCCTCCATCTTATCTGCTATTCCACGCATCATCGATATCGCTTTCGCTTCGTCCGGCTCGTCTATCTTTACAACCTGAAATCGCCTAGCAAGTGCCGCATCCTTTTCGAAATACTTCTTATATTCAGCCCATGTCGTTGCCGCGATAGTTCTAAGTTCACCCCGAGCGAGGGCGGGTTTCAGAAGATTTGCCGCATCGTTCTGTCCGGCAGTTCCGCCTGCACCGATCATCGTATGGGCCTCGTCAATGAACATGATTATCGGCTGGGGTGATGATTTAACCTCATCAATGACAGACTTTAACCGGTTCTCAAACTCGCCCTTGATGCCGGCACCGGCCTGGAGAAGCCCAAGGTCGAGCGACCTGACCGCAACATTCTTTAACGGATCAGGAACGTCACCCTCAGCAATACGCAAAGCAAATCCCTCAACAACGGCGGTTTTCCCAACTCCAGCCTCGCCGGTCAATATCGGATTGTTTTGGCGGCGGCGGGTCAAAATATCGACGATCTGCCGCACTTCAAAGTCGCGCCCTAGTACAGGATCGATCTTTCCCGCAGCGGCCTTTGCCGTGAGGTCCTCTGTATATTGATCGAGCGCCTTGGTCTTGCCCGGTACGCCCGACGCGACTGGTGAGCCATCAGAAACGCCAGCGGCTTCACCTAACGCGACAGCATCACGCGCCTCGGATGAATCTGCGGTGATCGTCGGCAGGTCGGTCTGGAGCTTTTCGAGTGAGACATGATCGAATTCTTTCGAGATCTCACGAGCGATCCGTGCGAACCGGTCATTCGCGAGAAGGGCAAGAACAAGATGGCCGGAGCGGACCCGTGCGGCCCCGAAATCGACCGACGCCAGCAGCCACGCATCTTGTATCCATTGCGGTATGCGGTCGCTCAACCCGGGTGTGCGTGAATTGCCAGACTTGAGCCGGTCAAGCGCGACGCTGACGTCTTTCGACAGCCGGTCAATGTTTACCTCAAAGTGGTGTGCGATCTTATGAAGGTCAGTGTCGTCCTGTTCAAGCAACTTTGCCAGTATGTGCTCGATCTCCACATCATAGTTCGTCCTCGACAGACAGAGACCCGCTGCACTCTCAAGAGCTCCTCGCGTCACATCGTTCAACCGGCCTACCAGACTTTTTAGGTTTACGTTCATCTTCTTGCTCCTTGAAATTGTCAGCTTTAAGCTTTAGCAAATCCGGGAAAATTAATGTCTCCGGGGCTCTGCAGATCTCAGCTCCGATCTGGTTGGCACGTTCACTAGAATCGGAGTTTGATCTCTCTGCCTTAGATCATGGCCGCAGCACCACCTGTTCGTCGTCCACTTTAAAAGGCTCCGTTTTCAAAAATGTCGTCCAGCCCAACAGGGGTTTCCGCATGGCCCGCGTCGTAAGTATCGTACTCGGCACGTCCTGCTTGCTTAAGACAAGCTGGAGATCGTAGTCAAACTCAAGGCCGACCATAAACTTGACGATAGACCCGAGCGGTCCGAAAGCTGAACCATTCGGAAGAAAGGCCTGGAATTTCTTAAAATCGAGCGGTCCGAGCCTTACTCGAAATTTAGACTGCTGTTCCCAGACCCGTGTGCCGGCGATCGCGCTTTCGGCGAGCTTACTGTTCGATTTGCCCAACCTAGTATAGTCCGAAACGTCAAGGTCTAGCCATTGGCCGTAGAACTGTCCGATCCTGGCCGGAATACTGAAGTAGTCTGAAATTACGTTTTCGATCGCGTTGCACGAATGTGGCTTCTGGGCGATCAACCCGACGTAAGGCAAGAGCGATTCGTCGGGAAGGGACATTTTGCCGCGCAAACCGTCTGTGCCGAGCCCAGCAAGGTCGAACAAATATCCCGTAAATTCGTCGTCCCCCGCTTCGTATCCGACCGGGAAACGGTACTTTCGCCATGCTCGGTAGAACATTGAAACCGAACGATGGGTAAAAATGTCGAGAAAAGACCAAAGGGCAGTGTCGCGGTGACGAATTCGGTCGAGGGCGAGATCGGTATAGGGCTGCGGCAAGACACCGCTAACGCCAACCATTCCCATAAAGTTGACCAACATTTCAAGATGTCGTCCACCATGCTGATTGTTCTCGATCTCCCGGAACTCATGTATCTCACTTGCCGGAAAATCGAGTGCGACACGCGATCGAAAACGAACCACCTCCGCCGCCGGCATCGCGCTCCCGCCGACCGACTTCTTTTCAGGAAAGACCTTTTCGAGCAATCGGACAGCCTGAAAGAACTCGAACCGATAGGGTTCGTCGATCAAGATCTGATCTAGCGTCTTTTCGCCCATAATGGTTCGCGGTCTTGCTGGAGAGCTTAGGCTCCCTTAAATATCTGATCTCTCAACGTCCCGAGCAATGTAATGTTCTCTGACGCCGTCAAGGACCGCTTGATCTCCTGCTGATCAACCCCAAAATTTCCTGCTTATAGAAGTTCCTGCTCTCCAGCCCGTGGTGGAAAACGCTTGACGATCTCTTCGCGTTGTTGTGTTTTCAGGACCATCTGATTAAAGGAATTCAATGAGGCATAAAGCCCAAGGAAGCGTTCGATCACGCAGGCGAATAAGAACATGCCGCTTCCGACAAACTGCTCTTCATCGAATGTCAGCGTTGTTTCGAATCCTCGAACAAATCCCGCCCCCACGCGTCCGCCGATCTTCCTCACGACAGTTCGCGACTCGATCCCGGTAATACCCAATATCTGTTTCCTCGTCACGGAAGAGTCGTCAAAATTGTAAAGATGGAGGATCTCTTGCAGTGCATCAGGCGTCGTCCCGCCGCCCTTGACCAGCGAAAGATAATTCAGGTTAAGGTGCGAGATCAGCCGCCACTGGGCTGCTTTGCGCCTTTGGGGTCTGATCGTTTCCGTAGGCTTGGTCAGACATCGCACGCGCGAGAGCAATGCGGTACCCTCGATCTCAAAATCCCCCTCTTTTCCACCAAACGGAAGCTTCGCCGGAAGGTCGCGGTTGGTACAGGTGGTTCTGACGTTCAAAACATCCACCGACGGGACACGCGGGTTAAAGTTTGAATCCACGAGAGACATGAACATTTCAGTCCCTTCGTCGTTCGGCCTTTGCGACTGCCTCCGGACCGCATACCAAAACGCCTTTTCCATTTGATCGCCGTATGCGTGGCGGAGCGAGTAGAACGGCGAAAACTCACGGACAGTGTTTGAACGCGGATCATTGGAAACTACGCTTTCCACGGCATAGATCTCCGTCGTTGACTGTCGGTGGACGTCGGGAATTATCTGATACTCGTACCGCTGCTGCGAAAGATAAATAGGGTCGGCCAATCGCGAAAAGAGGTTTACGATCGGAGTGCACCCCATCTTAAAGGTGTCGGCTGCTATCGGAGCGATCGGCGGCGTTACGTCTTTCAGATGGATAACTATGTCGAAATGGCTGCCGAAGTTCTCAGCAATAGCCCGGTCCAGCCCATGGATGTCAAAAAATAAAAACTTATACGGGAATGCAAAATATTCCGAAAGCAACCGGTAACCGGCGAATGACCTTTTTGTGTAGGGCAATACAGCTTGCTCTTCTGCAAATCCGACCTGCTTGATGGCATCTTCGGCTGGAATGAACACAGGCTCTGGCAGTTTGAGGCTCAGGTTCATCAGCGTCTTCAACGTCTTTTGTCCGAACGGGGCTTCTTTTGGCCGAAATTCGACCTTTGTAGCGTGATTAAAAATTATTTCGTAGAGGGGAAATACAAGCTGAGGGTCGCCATTTATATAAAACCTTAAAGATCTTGGCTTTTCGCCCGTTGACCCTACCACAAGTTCTGAAAGGTTCGCGTCGCCGAAACACCTCATCGCCAGTCGGATCTGGCAGTCGGCATACATCCCCCTTCCGTCTTTGGGTGCGGCCGATTCCAATGCTGCCGTTTCTATATCGAGCGGGGCCAGGTCAACATCATAAGCGGTCCGAAAACGACACGGCGTGCCGTCAACCGGTCGAGAATTCAGCCTTGCGCCTCTCTCTAATCGCTGCACTGCGGTCAACTTATCGGTAACCGAGCCAAACGAGAACTGGGCAATAGCCATCGAAGGGATCGGTGCAAGGTAATGAGGGTACAGCAGATTGAGAAATGATTCGGTGATCTCAGGCAGCTCGTCGTCCAGCTTTAGCCCAATCCTTCCCGCGAGAAATGCGAACGCCTCGATCATCCGCTCTACGTGCGGGTCTTCGATCTTTTCGTCGTCAAGGTGCAGCCGTGCTGCTATCTTGGGATATTTCGCCGCAAACTCCGCTCCCATCCGGCGAAGGAAAATAAGCTCACGTTCGTAATATCCTAAGAGTTCGTCGCGCATAGATCAGACGTCACCTCCGCGTTAAACAAAAGCCTTGCAGAAGCGAACTATTTTTCGACAATTTCAAACTCGCCGCTGCCAACCTGCAGCACCGTATCGAAACTTACCGGTTCTGGTACGGGTTCTATATCGAGGTGGGCCTCAATTCGAAACCTAAGTTGGCGGTCCGTGTTGTTGATAGGCTCAAGCTGTACCTTTACATTAATGAACCGCGGCTCAAAAACACGAAGAGCGGTTTCGATCGCCTTCGCAATGCGATTTTGCTCGTTCGGGTTCTTAACACTAAGGCTCGTGAGGTCTGGCAGCCCGTAAATAGCAAGTGATTCGTTAAGTTCCTCAAGGGTTTCATCTATATCGATTCCGTTATGCCTTGTATTAAGCAGCCATTCCAGGTCTCGTTTTACAGATCTTTTCAGGTCCGCTAGCGACTGGGCCTGCGATCGCGGTGCTTCCCGTGACATGTCCGGCTCGTAGTCCAACAGCCGATCCAAGATCGAGGGAGTTAATTTGATCTCATGATCGGTCCGAGCCATAAATTCAAAACGAACATAGCGCCGAAGCGGTTTCGGCCATATAAACCGAAACCGCTCCTGCTGCTCTACAATCGAGATGCGTCATCGCTTCGAGATCGACGCAGCTTCAAAGCCGTGCGTCAATTAACCTTTTTCGTTGGTCTTGACGTTATACCACTTGGTGATCCAGCCTTCTCCCGTTCCGTCTGCCTTCTGCGGGTTATACGAATAACTGATCTTTGCGAAGTTTAGCGACCAGTTTTCCATTGCCAGATCGCCGCCGCCGCCCGGGGATATGCTGTAGCTCGACACCATAACGTCCTCAAGCTCGATCTTCAGATATTCGAACGGGTCGTCGCCAGCCTTACGAACAACGATCTCGGCTTTGCCAAAGTGCTTACCAGAGGCACACCTCAGAAAGAGCTCGGGCGAGGATTTGCCGACATACGTCGTGATCGGAATGTCCGAAAAATTCGCCTGGCCGACACCACCGCCGCCACCTAGCGACATCGAGCCGCTCTGCGAAAGGCTGAACGCAAAACCCTGAAGGTCAAACTCCCCTGCGTGGGTCGAGTCCTGGCTCTCGCCCGGGATCTCAGGAATCTTCAAAAAAGCATCAATCATCGAAGCCATATTTTTTATCTCCTTTCAGTCATCAAAATCATATTCATAATTCCTGTGGACCTTTCCCGGACTTTGGGTCGTGGTGATCGGGCCACTTCATTCTGGTTAGCGGTCATTGCCCGCAACATTTATACGACGTGCCCCTTGAACTTTTTTGCAGAAACAGGGTGGGAAAGTTTTTGGGCGAGGGCGGCCAGGAAAAAGGTCCGAACCGCCCAAGTCCTTGTCAAAACGCCCGATCAGCCCTTTGCGGGGGCCGGAAGGTCGGCCACGAGCCTGAGCGAGACGGAAAGCTCGTCGAGCTGGAAATGCGGCCGGAGAAAAGCAACGGCGCGATAGCAGCCGGGCTTGCCGGGTATCTCCGCGACGTCCACTCGAGCCTCTCGCAGGGGGAATTTAGCCTTTACTGCCTGCGAAGCCGAATCGTCTGGAGTGACATAGTTCATGATCCAGCGGTTCAGGAACGTCTCGGCGTTGGCACGCGACATAAAGCTGCCTATCTTGTCGCGGCACATCGCCTTGAGGTAGTGTGCAAACCTCGAGACCGCAAAGATATATTGAAGCTGCGAAGACAGGCGAGCGTTGGCATTCGCCGCATCTGTATCGTATTTCTTAGCCTTATTGCACGACTGGGTCGCAAAGAAAGCGGCATAATCGGTGCCTTTACAATGGACCAAAGGAATAAATCCATTGTCGGAAAATTCCTTTTCACGGCGGTCGGTGATCGCGACCTCTGTCGGGCATTTCTCGGCTACTTCGCCCTCATCTGTGGCAAAAGTATGAGTAGGAAGGCCGTCTACCAGTCCTCCGCCCTCGACGCCGCGGATCGCAACACACCAGCCATGCATAGCAAAAGCTTCGGTCAGGCGGGTTCCCAAAGCATATGCGGCATTGCTCCACAGATACTTCGAATGGTCCTTACCGTCAACATCTTCCTCGAAGCGGAATGACTCGGTCGGTTTGGTCGCGGCGCCATACGGGACCCTCCCAAGTGTCCTCGGCAGCGTGAGGCCTACATAGCGCGAATCTTCCGATTCACGGAAGCTGCGCCACTTAGCATACTCAAGACGGTCGAAGATCTTCGAAACGTCTCGGACCTCGGTCATTTCAGTGTAAGATTCCCAGCCGAACAGGTCGGGCGATGCTGCACTAAGGAAAGGAGCATGGGCGGCGGCGGCCACCTGCGACATCTTTTCAAGCAATGCCATGTCTTGCGGATGGTTGCCGAATTCGTAATCGCCGATCAGTGCTCCGTAGGGGGCACCGCCGAATGTTCCGTATTCTTCTTCGTAGATCTTCTTGAAAAGGGCAGACTGGTCGAATTCCAATGCCCTTTCAAAATCCTTTAGAAGTTCCTTTTTATTGATGCTCATGACGCGGATCTTAAGCTGAGTGCTCGTTTCACTGTTCATGACCATCTGATGAAGGCCGCGCCATGATCCTTCCAGTTTCTGAAAGTCCTCGTGGTGCATTACCTCATTCAGCTGCGAGCTGATAAGCCGGTCTATCTCTGCAATTCGAGAGTTGATCGTCAGATCCATGTTCTTCGACATGGTGAGCTGGCCCGACATGATCTGGTTGACAAATTCTCCGATCATGTCTTTAGCCCTTTCTTTCTGAAAATCGTCGCGGGCCATGCGGCCGTCGGACAAGATCTTATCCAGCAAACTGGCTTCGCCGGCCGCTTCTTCGGTTTGTACAACGGCGCCTTTGTCTTTTTGAGTAGCCATAAAATTAGTTCTCCTTTCCTTCTAATCCGAGAGCGTCGCTTAGTTCCTTTTGCTTATCGGCGCTGCCGATCACGTCATTTAGGAGCGATTCGAGCTTGTCATTGCCGTCCATCTTCGAGAGAAGGTCCGAAAGCTTCTGTCTTGCCTCTACCAGCTGCCTAAGGGGTTCGATCTGCTGTACGAGCTGATCAGGCTCAAAGTCCTCGATGCTGTTGAACTTGAGCTCGACACCCATCTTGCTGCCGTCGTCCTGCAGCTTGTTCTCGGTGGTGAACGCGAGGCGCGGCTTCATTCCGGCCAGTACCTGGTCAAAATTGTCGCGATCAACCTCAACGAACTTTCTCTGCTTAACGCCGGGAAGCGGTTCTTCCGGCTTGCCGACAAAATCCCCAAGTACGCCGACCACAAACGGCAGTTCCTTTAGCTCGAGTGCCCCGCCGACCTCGACGTCGTATGTGATTTGCACCCGCGGCGGGCGGATTCGGTCGATCTTATGTTGAATACTTTCCTTCTTAGGCATGTTCCTTGTCTCCTTTTGCTTGAAATTGTTTCCGAAAATTCATCCGTCCCGCCTTGAAATATTTTCCTCGTCCGCGCGGTCGTCAGGCCCAGGGATCGTCAGATGCGGCGGACGACTCTCCCCCGCCGCTAGCGTCAACTCCCAAGGTCTCGCGTAGCTGAAACAGGACCGACTGGTCCTTGATGACCTCTTGAAGCCAGGATTCGAGCCCCATATTACCCCATTTTACCGCACGCTGTACAAGGTAAGACACTGGGCTGTGCGGTTCTGTTTTATGAAAGAATGCGGCGATCTCCGCGAGCCTTCTGAGGGCATCTCGGCGATTCGAGATCGCACCGGAGACAGAGCCTTCACCCTGCGTGCCGTCGCCGACCTGTCCGTCGGCTGAAATCGCCGCTTCCTCCTCGATCTCATCGGGTTCTTCGAGTCGCTTCTGTTCCAGGATCTTTTTGACCTGTTCATGAACATTATCAAGTGCCTGCTTTATGGTCAGGAACCCAGGGGTCTGGTTGCGTTCGTACTTTTCTTCACAAAGCCGGTTCAGATCATTTAAGGCGGTCCAACATTCTTCGATGGTAAGATTGATCGTCTCCATCGGTGCCCGCCGCGTTTCCTGGCGTTCCGCATTCCACAGGTTGGCCGTTACGCTTCTATTCCGCTCGGCCTCGGCTTTAAGGTTATTGATCCGCGTTTGTTCCTCCATCGGCAGCGAATCAATGGATTCAGGAAAATCGTATTTCTTGGAATCCTCAAAATCGTTGAAATTGTATCCTTTGCTGCCCGTGAACGGAGCCGTGCGTATGGCGAATGCCCCCTGAGCGTCGAACCATGACATCGCATTGGCCCGACCCTCCATGTCTCCATCTTCTATCTCGGGATGTACCGTCTCCCAGAACCTTTCATGAAAGCCGTTTAGCAAAAGAAGCCCGTCACGCAGACCGGCGAAGCCACTGGTTCGGATCAGAGCATCCGCCACCCAAACGGCGATCTGAAGGTCTTTCGTCTGCGTGGTCAGAGCATTAAGTCCAAGATCGAGGACTTTTCGATAATCGGCAACTTTGAGGTCAGTAACCCATTCGCCCTGGTTGAGATTGTCGTCTGCACGTCGCGCTTCGACGATCTCGTCGTAAATTCCTGAATAACGGAGGCTCTCGCCCGATGGATTTTCATCCGATATGGGCTGAAACAGGGTATCGAGGTCGATCACAGAAGGGGATCGCAGATCATCAGTCATCAAAAACACTCCTATTGATATGGGGCAGACCCATTCCGAACCCGGAGTTCTTGGGGAACGGAGGTATTCTAAACGAAAAGGGCAACGAAATCATCCGTAAACACCGACACTACTCGTAAATAAATTCGATAGAACGGATATCAAGTATCGGCTTGTCCTTTCCGTCCATCGTGAACACTCGGCCGCCTTCGCCGACGTATATATCATCACCGACATCTCGCCAATCAACACTTCGCCCGAGCCTTACAAGGTCGTCACTGCTTTTCCACGTATTCACATATAACGATGGTATGAACAGTTCGCCTTCTGAGCCATTCGTAAGTTCAAAACTGGCTTGAGGCCAGTAAACGTCGCGAAGCGATTTCCGCTCTAGGAATTCGATCTTCTTAACGCTCTCAAATGGCAGCCAGACATACGAATCCTTAACGATGGCCTCGAAAACACACATTGTGGATTCGTTGTAGTCCCTAAAATCACTATACATTTCGCCGTTTACAATGCAGGGCGACGCCGGCCTGTCTTCCTCGACCTTATCCAAAAGCTCGCGGGCCTCGGCGGTCTTGCCTTCGCGCAAAAGGTCATTGGCACTAAACAGATCGTTTATATAGTCGGTCGGAGCATCCGGTGTTTCCGGCCTCAAGCCTTCCGAAAAAAACTTGATCCGATCTCGTTCGGCCGAGAGATTCTGCCGATATATCAGCGTGCCCATCGCCGCGTTGACGTCCTGGTGGCCAATGGTATCAAGTTGTCGGTCGGCCCGGTCCCAATCGCCTGAAAAGAGAGAAAGCTCGAAAAGGAAGGATCTTGCGGTGAAGACGGTCGGATTTGCCTTGACCAGCTTCAGTGCGGCTTCGACTGCTGCCGTCAGATCTCCCCGATCAAGAAATAATTTAGCGTCGTTCATGGTTGCATTTTGGCGGTTTATGGCAGCCGCTCGCCTTTTGAACCGATAACCTCAGACCATTTCAATCGTATTCGAGGCGGAATAGTCCAACCCAAGCCCTCAAACGAGCCATTTTTCGGCTACTTTACAAAACTGTCCGGTGCCCGAAAACGTCGGAACAGATTCTTATCGAACAAGTCGCCTCCGCTTGCTTTAATCGTGGCCGTGACCGTCTTGCCGCTCACCGAGTAATTCAGTAGATACTCACCGCCCGGCTGCTTTACCGGATTGCCGGCATCAACAAACCTGAAAAGACCCCATTGTCCTTGAAATACGCGGTCACCTGATGTCCCTCCGGATGGTGCGCCCCCAGGGTCGGCGGAACCTGTTGTTACGGCAGTGGAGGCAAGTTTCAAGCTCACCCCGGTCTCCGAGGCATTTTCGGCAGGGAAGGTGCCGGCGAGCGATCCCGTCCCTTCTGAAGTCGTCTTCTTGCCGTCGATCGTTATCTCGACCAAGGCATCGCGAACGGGTCGAAATGCGAATTGATATTCGAACTTTGGTGTAGTGCTCGTACCATATAGGGCCTTCTGCAAGGCGAAGGCATTGTTCAGATATGCAACAAAAGCGTCAGAGAATTGGATCTCGCTGCCTTCCTTGACGCGATATTGGCCGCCAGTCTCCTCAAAGTAATTCTTCAACCGCTCGTCAAAGAATTTCGACAGCTTGCCCTCACCCGGTGCAAGGAAGAGGGTCACGTTCTTCAGATCGGCCTCAGCCGAGCTGTCTTCGAAAGGATAGCCCTTTTCGATCTCTTTCGATCCCGGAAGGATCTGGTCATTCCAGGTCTTGATCAAAAGTTCCTTGCCACCTGCCCCTAGCAGCGAACGAAGCCGTCCGATCGGCTTCATCAGCAATGCCGCTACATCTTGACTTGCAGGCGAAACGCTGAACGGTGCAGTCAGACTGGAGATCGCACCTTCTCTTCGTTTGATCTCAAGCGTGTCAACGTCATTAGCGGTAAAATCTTCGGCGACTTTCTTGAGCGCGGAATCATTTGCTGCCTTGGTGTTAAGGGCGGTCAATAGACGATTCATCTCGGCGGCGTACGTGTCGATACCAACCTTATCCTTCGCCTCTTTTCCACCAACGAAATCGAACAACGGCCTGAACGCCTTTTCAGGTTCGCTGTCGCCGACCGTGGTCTTTGGCTTTACGAACCAACTTTTGATCCATGGCCACCAATCATCTGATGCGGGCTCTTCAGACAGGTTGGTGTGCTTTGCCACTTCCCTAAGCAGTATCCGCATCGGCGAATTAGGCTGAGAGAATGCTTGTATCGCCCCAACCGCTTCATTGCGGTTTCGATAGGCACGGACATCTGCAGAACGGACGAATTGGCCCCAGTGGATCGCATAGTCCCGGTAATACCGGTCTTCGATCTGTGAGATCTTTGACGACGGGGACGCCGCGACTTCGCGCCCGGCGTCGCCCATCACCCAGTCGTCCTTCTTCATCTCCTCGTCCGCATTCTTGATTGCGTCCTTCATCAGCTCGAGGCCAGGACGGGTATATGCCCCCGGAACCGTATAAGCTCCGGTCATTACGCTTGGGTCCGCACCTCCGTCGCTGAGAACGCGACTGACCGTGGTCTGGCCAAAGGAATCGTCAACCTGTTTCGAGATCTCCGTCACTTTACGGCTCAAATAACGATATTCGGCAGGAAAGTCTTTAAGTCTGTTGCGGACATCCGAGACAAGTTTCTGATCAAGCGGTATTCTCGGAAAACCTACATCGTCCCGGTCGATCTGGCGTGCCCAGAAATCGAGCTGCAGTTCCGCAATGCCTCTCATGTCATTTGGCGTCTTCGACTCCGACAACCAGTACTCACGCAGCACATTAGCGACGTGCCCTGCCTGTGCCTGTTCTTTATACGTACCGGACAGCATCAGATAGCCCTTGAGCATGTTCAAGTGCTTTTCAAGTGTTTTTTCCTCGTCTTCAGTTAGCTTGGAAGGATTTGCCACCGCACGGCCGGCGGCAAACTTGGAAAGATCGGCTTCGAGCTTCTTTACGGCCGGATCTTTGAATCGCTGCTCAATAACGCTGATATACACAGGAAGCAGGTTCTTCTTAAAGATCCTCGTTCCTGAATAGAGGCCGAATCTCATATAGATCGGCGGCGAGTTTCGATCGTAGTCGTCCAATTCAGCCAATAACTGCCGCATTTCCTCGGTCTGGTTCAGTTCGGCACGAACAGCATCTTCGCGCTTTTCAAGCGGATTCTTGCCGGAGTCCGCCTTGACCATCCTTATCAACTCCTGGCCGCGTCCCTCAGCAGCACCGAGTAGTTTTCGGTTGTTGGCAAGCGAAACCCCTGACATCACGAGCAGGGCAAAGACCAGGATGGCCCCAAGGATTGTCAGCAGCCAGCCCAGGAGCGGGGGGCGCTGTCGTGATTCGATCGCGGTCTTCACAAGGTCTTTGTCCCGCAGGACAACATCCCGAAAGAACCGCTCGGTAAAATACCCGGAAGTGACCGCAGGCGGTGAATTCCCCGTAGATTTTGCGACCGGCGAAGCTGTGAAATAAAAGCCTCGGAGAAAGGGATTTTGACTGAACGGATTCGGTCGGAAAAGAGCGTTTATGAATGCACCAAACTTTCGCCTGGCCGAGCCAAAATGAAGCGGAAAATTGAAGATCCTCAACTGGCGAACCGGCGGGAACGGAGCCGAAAGCCGTACGATCCGCCGCTTCATTAGAGAATTATGAAGAATTTCGTACTCGCCATCGAAGAGTGCCTGGGCATTTTCGCTCTTTTCGATAGGAATGGTCGCCCCCCAAACCAGGGTCTTGTCCTCATTCTTCGAGCTCGAAAACGAATCACGAAATCCCTCGATCGCATCGGCGTGAGTGAACACGACATAGACAGGAAATCGCACTTTCAACCGCTGCATCGACTCGTCTAGGCGGGCACGAAGCACCTTTGCGAGTTCTTCGGTCTGCCGTTCGTCGGCCTTTAGCACCGATTCTGCGTCCACCACCAGGAGGAAACCGTCGATCGGTCGATTGCCCCGATATTTCTTGATCGTTTCCAACAAAGACGCCCATTCTTCAGAATCTATACCTTCGGTCTGGTAACGGCCGGCAGTATCGACAAATACCGCGTCGCTCGTTACTCGCCAGTCTACCGCTCCAGTCGGGCGAACGAACTTCAGTTCCGACTGACGCTGGCTTGGCAATGTTTGAAAGTTAAGATTCGAACTAAGGACCAGGGAGCTTTTGCCAGCACGCGGAGCTCCGGCCACAAGGAACCAGGGCAGGGAGTAAACGGCTTCTCGGCCGCCATTGCCGAGATTTGATGTTTTAAGGAATTGGACCGTTTCTTCGGTACCACTTGTTAAACTTGCAAAATTGCCAACTGGGGCCGACGGCGGCGCAGCGGTTCCGGCCACGGCGCCTGGAGCGGCCTGACCTCCCTCGGCAGCTTGCGCGGCGGCTTCAGCTTCAAGTTTCGCCTTCTTCTTAGCACGCCGCGAAGAGACGAACATTATCATCAACGAGAATGGCAGGGTCAGCAGTACAAGAGCGATAATGACGATCTTATACTGATTGCTCACCATGTTGGCCGGCAGCAGCCAAACGATGAGCGCGACAATGCCGTAAAAGGACATCATCCCGCCAAGCCCGAAGGCATATTTCATTTGGTTAAGGTGCCAGTTCATATAACCGCTGTCCCCGTTAAACCGTTAGCTTGTCCACCGCGTCCTGAATGAACTTGAATGACAGAACGAACATTCCCAAGTAAATGATCAAGGCGAGCCCAAGCATAGCCGCAGCCCCGATCTTGGCCCACGCAGGCATTCCGCGACGTTCGGGCGGCGGCGGCTGATCGTTTGCAAGCCAATGCGGCGACAGCTCGACCGGCTTGATCTTTCCCGCTTTGACGAGGGCATTAGCCGTAGCCTGCATAATCGCAAGAAGCTTATCCTGCTCGTAGATCGCATATCGACCCTTAAAGCCAAGGAGCATGCAAAAATAATAGATCTCGACGGCATCTGCCGTGACGTCGATCTGATTAAGCATCGCGTTCAGCTTTTCGAAGAACTTATTGCCGGCGAGTTGTTCGCCGAAATATTCAAGCTGAAGCGGATTTTTTTCCCATTCATTCTTGAGCGGAAAGTTGTTTGTTAGGACGGTTTCGTCCACAAACGCGGCCAGTGCAAACTTCGAGACCTGAACGATCTTGTGATTGAAGCGGTATCGTTCTGCACGTTTCTCAAAATCCTCCAGCATTCCCGCAATTTTGGGGCGAAGATCGTTCGAAGGCGCGACGATCCCCGCCTTTAGCCTTAAGATCAGGTCAAAGACCGGCCCGGCAAACGTTACGAGATCATTTTTTGAAGCCGATTCTGTCATTTTCGTTCACACTTTCCCGCGCGCTCAAGGCTTGACCGCATACATTTCCAGCTTTTCATCGGGAATGTCATTTGGGACATAAACCGATACTACCTTTGACCCGTTGATCCCATTCCAATAGGGGCCGATGGTATCCAGCCTGAAATATTTGAATCCAACGCGTGTTGGTATCGGGGCCGGCGGCGGGCTCGCGAGAGTCAAAACAACGCCGGGCAAAGCAGATCCGATAACCGAATCGATAACATCCCTCGACGCGATCTTTACCACGCGCGGAACTCCTTCCATCAGCTTTGCTTCCGGCATCTCCGCCTTTACAGCGAGATAAAATTCCGCTTCCTTAAGCAGCCGTTCGTCCTCGATCCGCCCGACATAGAGCGTGTCGCGCGTTTTCTCCAGCGGGATAGGAACACAGCGGCTTGGGATGACTGTCTCGAGCAGGTCCTTTAACTGGGTCGAAAGGCTGAAGAACGTAAAATAGAGATCGTCGTGATCGTATTTAACAATGTCTTTCGGATGGCTCTCGGTCGAAAATGTCATCAATTTACCGACCAGGGTGGCCATTTCGAGATAAAGCCTTTCCGGATGGATGACAGGCGAATTGAAAAAATGGGCCATCGGGGGGATCGACGCATTGATCGTGTTCAAAAGCCAAAAAACGGCGACCTCAGAGGTTGTAAAATCCGCCAGAGAAGCGTTGCTCGAACGCCGCTGTTCGCCCAAACTCCCGCTCTTTGTTATCAAGATCTCAACCAACTGCCTGAGCATGTTGACCAGCCAAACCGACGCCGAGATCTTAAGTATCGGCGGAATATACTCCTCGACGATCTTTAACTGTCCGGTGGGGGTGCGTTCGAGTTCCGCGATCTTTATCGACGTGAAACCATCTCTTAGCTGATCGTCAAAAATTATCTTCAGGTTGCTTTTTGCGTAGGCAATCGGCTGTTCATTGGTTCCGCTTGTTTCGTCTTTGACGAGCGAGCCTTCCTGAGAAAAACGAAGGTTCCCGTTGATCTCGGCCCCGCTCGCCTGAAAATTCGCTTCACCCATCTTTCGGGCAGGAATTGCCAAATGCACGCCCAGTTTTTCCGCCTCAACGCCGAAATGGTTGCCGACCGGACGCAGATCTGGAACAGATTCGGCATCCGGGACATTGATCAAAAGCCCGTCCGGGAGTACAGCCCGGCAATTCGTGATCTGGAAATTGCCGTTCGCGATGGCTTCGTTATTCACTTGAAGGTCGATGATGCCGTATTCGTGCTGCATGATCGACCGAAGCCGTGAGTTCAACAATTCCTCGTGGTAATTGTCGGATTGCTGAAAATGATGCGGGGTCAGCAGCATCCCTTCGTTCCAAACTATGCGGCGGTATTTGCTCATAAACAAAAGGGCTAGACCTAAGATAGTAAAACGAAGTGCCTTAAATAGTAAACAGCCGACAGGTAAAGCCTTTTCTCAGCCTTCGATAGCCCGGCCGATCTTGATCCGATGAAATAAGCAAAGCCAATGAGCAAGATCATCTGACCGTAAGCCCGGCCGCAAGATCTGCAACGGATCATCCTTGAAATTGATCGGAAAACGACGAAAACCTATCAATAAATGCCATTTTCCTAAAAGAAAGACTAGTTTTCCTAAAGAAAGACGTGGATCTCCGATCTTTTCTGCCAAAAAAGTTTCATCTTTCACCTCGAAAACGATCGATGTTCTCAGAAAATCGAATGTTATCTGGCGAACATTGACCGAGACTTTCTCACCAACTAACGCCGAACGCGACGGCTTGTCTGTTTCTCTCCACGGGGCGAACGGATATTTCGACCCGCCAGCGACCCGATCGCCGGCAATCGATTCTGCTTCCATTCAACCCGGCGTTTCGGCCGATCTGTCGGGAAGGCCCGGTTTGTCCCGATTCGTAAGCCTTTGAAAGAATCCGTCCATCCATTCCGGACCTGAACGTTCGATATATTTGTCCGTATGCAATTCGGCAAATTCAAGCAGGCGGATCAACAGTAGTTCGGACGGCTTTGCAGAATCAGGGGTCTTGACCAGCGAAGCAAAGGCTTTCGAAGGACTTCCGCTCAACTGGATCTTCTCGGTGTTATCCGGCCGGGGATTTGCGCAATTTTCGGCCGGAGAGGTGACGAGATATTCACGGCAAACCAGTGGCCGGTCCTCGTAGATAGAACACGACTCGTTCTCAAGAAAGGGGCACGCCACCCGCTCTTTAATATAGTCTTGCAGCACGGCCACAAATTCGCGGCCAAGTTCGTCGGTTTTGCCGTCTTTGGCCCTTTCACTAAGACCGTCGAAACGATCATACCAGCCGATGCTCGCAAAATGTTCGCGTCCTGCCCGAAAGCGGTCTTTTATAATGCGCCTGCGATCTAGCGGCATAGATTCGACCAGTTCAGCAAGATCAAACGCTTCGGCTTCAGAGATCAGCAGCGGTTGACGGCAGCAGGCCCCGCAAGCCGCCTTGCAGGAAATGGCCTTCCCGCTTTCATTAACGCGTTCGACCCCGCGGGCAACGATCTCGCCCGTCAGTTGCTGCAGAACAGGAAGCATTCGCTGAGGCTTCACAGGGGTTGCAGGGATGGTCAGTTCAAGATCAAATCTTTCACCGCCGATCTCAAGCTGCAGCTCGCCGGACAGCATTTCTTCGTCATTCATATTCCAATCGCTCCTCGCGTTTCACCGGCTCAAAATCTAAGTCCCTCGGCATTGACGCCGAAATCCTTGGGATTTTGCGCGATCGTGCCAATGGCGAGAAAAGTTATCGCCCGATCGTATTCCGCTTGTGAGATCCGGCCCGCTCGATGGAGGTACCAGATAGACCTGATCTCTCGCGTGCCCGGAGAGCCGGGCGTTTCCGCTATCGACTGAAGCATATTGCGCATTTTCATGGTGTCGCCGGCGGCGCCTTGGTCGTATGCCGCCACCATCAAGAGGGCATCGTCGAAATTTTCATTTCCGATCTGAATGACAAGCTTCTCATAAACATCGGCGACGTTCTGTGCTGCCTGCTGAATGTCACCCCGCGATGAACCGAGCTTCGTTATCGCTGCCGCAGCAAGGAAATGAGGTCGCAGATTCTTTTGCGAAGCGAGTGTCCTGAGGGCTGATGCATTGCGGCGAGCAGAGTTAATATTGTCCGCAAGTGCTGGCGAGCGAACCATCTGTGCGATCTTTGCCTGCACCACGCCAGCTTGTTCGCCTGTCAGAAATGCACGGGGGTCATTCTTGGCCATTTCCCTGACGAAATTAGTGGAATTTCGTTCTACCTTTGCTTTTTCGGTATTCTCAATCGGTGTTGGCGACGAAGGCGGAAGGCCCGGTGAAGGGCCGGTCGGCGTTAGGTTTGCAGGTCCCGAAGGAACAATGCCCGCCGTGTTCTTTGGCTCCGATGGCTTAGTATCCGTTCCGGGTTCGTCAGAAGCATATTCGTCGTAATACTCCGGAATGTCTTCATTCCGACTATCGGCAACGTCTTTCCCGCCACCGCCGAATATAGCGATGCCGCCTATAACCACTGCCAGCACAAGAATTGCCATTAATGGTGCAAGAAAGAAAAAGATCGTGGGTATTCCCCTATCGTCTGCCCCATGTGCGGCCGAGGGCGGCGAAACGAATGTGGGCGGCGGCGCCAACACTGCGGTTCCAGCCGGATCCGATGCAGGAACATCGTTTCCGACGGTGCTGACTGGCCCGGTTTCAGCTGCTGAAACGATCAATGCTTCGATCACGATCCCGCCTCCGAGATCGAAACGGTCACCGTCGTTCAACTTTGACGGTCGATCAATGGGGGTGCCGTTTAGTGTGGTGCCGTTGCTGGAACCAAGGTCCGCCAGCATAAAGTGTCCGCTTTCAAAGGCGAGGCTCGCATGTTCACGTGAGAGCCGGCTGTCAGGTATCGTCAGGTCGCAGGCCGAATGTCGTCCGATTGTGAAAGGGGTGCGATCAACACTTAAGCGATGTTCGACACCATTCTCGTCGGTATATTTCAGGGTGAGCTTATCCATCACAAATCAACCGATACTCAGCCTGCCAACGAGCGGTTGAACGCAGTCACGACAAAGGCCTTGGATTAACCGGAGTACGTTGACAGCGGCTGCAGCCGAAGGCCGAAATCCTGCGGATACTCTCCTATGATAGCTGCCGCAAAGAACTTCGGGACATACTTGAAATTCTCTGCCTGGAACTGTTTCGAGAGCTTATCGCCGTTAGCAATAAGCGTCCAAAAATCTCGCGGAAGGCCGGCATTTGATTCAAGGGCCTTTACAAGATTAGAGCTGAGGCCGCCCTCGCCGCTGTTATAGCTGCCGATCGCAAGGGGTACACTTGCCGGGCCGGTCCCGTATCGACCGGTGAGGGCTTTCATATATGAAGCGGCCGCTCTGGCGGAAGGCTCGGGCTCGCATCTCTCGTCCGGATTTGAGGGCGATGCCCCGCGAACGGTCTTAAGGCCATGTAGTTCTCCCGTCGCTTTAGTGAATTGGAACATTCCCAGCGGGCCTGTCGGGCTTTGCAGGCAGACACAATGCTCCGATTCGATCATAGCCAGATAGAGTCCGATCCGAGGGTCGGTGCCTTTCTCGTTGAAGGCCTTGATTATGAAAGGAGCATTCCGGCTGGCCCTTTCGTATGTGACCTGTAGATTATCACCGAACCGGCAACCGATGAGCGGCTTAACATTTGCTCGTTTAGCATAGGCATCTACGAATGCCTTGATCTTGTCCAGGGCCGCAGGCGGAATAGGTTCGCTGCTATTATTCCCAATGATCTGCGCGATCTTCATTGCCCGCTCGCCAACATATTTCCGTTTTTCAGCCTCGTTCAACTCTAAATACTTCCTGTTCTTCAGCAAGTCCTGGATATTAGGTTCGATATTGATCGGAACCTTTGCCGGCGGCTCTGGCAGGTCGATCACGGTTCCCGTTGGTTCTTGCGTCTTTGGTGAAGGGCTCGAAGAAGGCTTCTTCGACGGCGGATCCGGATAAGGATCATCATTGTCGAAATTATCCTGAGCGACCTGAGGCTTGCCGCTGCCAAGAACGGTATATCCGATAAAAACTGCCGAAAGGCTGACGATCGTTATCGCAAATGCGATCAGGGCGACCGGGACAATGCTGATGCCGGCAGGTTGTTCTGCCAAGTGAGAGGGCAGTTGATGCTGCAAGTAGGCTGTGGGTTCGGGGGCTGGCATTTCGGAAATCCGCACGTTAAGTTCGGTTCGATGGCCAATTCGGATCGAATCGCCGTTTCGGAGAGGAGTTCCAGCAGGTGCCGTGCGAACGCCATTTACGAACGTTCCGTTCGAGGAATTTTCATCAACTATCCAAACTCGGTCGCCATCACGGTACACTGTTGCATGCAGCCGCGAAAGACCGTCGTCCGAAAAACGGTGTGTTGCCTCGCTGCCCCGACCAAAAGTCGTCCGCTCGCTGTCGATCACGATCTCCTGCGAGCCTTCGGGTGTCGGGTAGGTGAGTAAGATAGTCAACATCACGGATACAGTGTCGAGATCGGTTTGTCACGCATCAGGCCGAACCGCTGCGGGTTCTCGGCAACCAAGGCGGCGGCGAAGAAACGTACTAACTGCTCGCGTTCAGGGCCCGCCTTTATCGAGTTCCAAACGTCAGATCGATCAGCCGGGAGTTTGGCCTTCCATTCGGTCGCCTCTGCCGTGGTCTTGCCAAAGGCGGCAATGGCATACACAGCGTCGCCGTCAAAAACACTGTGGATCAAGGCCTTCATATACATCGCGGCCGCGCGTGCCGAACATGCCTGCGAGGGCTCTGATATGGTCTGCCCGGCGCAGACGCCGTCATAATTATTGGCTTTTACGAAATCTCCTTTCATTCTATAAAGCCCTTCTTCGGAACCTTGCTTTTGCGGGTCAAAACGCGAGCGACTCATCGCTAGTATATATCCTACTGGGGCATCGAGATTAGACTCACGGACAAAAGCCACGTTTATCGGGTCGCGAAAACGGGCTGCCCGTTCATAGAAGCCGTCCTGTGCGTATTCTGCCGTCCTTTTCTGCACCTCTGCCAGAAATTCTCGATTTGAAACATTGTATCGGTGCCCGCCCGAGAATTGCTTGACTAGAACATTTGTCATTTCTTGAACCTGCATCAGCGTAACTTCTTTCTTGCCAGGCTGTTCCGGCTTTGGCCCGCCGACCGGTACCGTGGTGCCGGGTTCCGGTTCAGGCTTCTTGATCGTACGAGTTTCCATTGCCAGCGGAATGCTGTCCCGCTGCTGCAACCGACGCCCGTCTTCGTCGATGATCGCAATACCCAGATCGTGGTCGTGGCCGTCTGCAAGTTCCGGATGGTCTTTAGGGTCGATCGTGACGCTAAAGGGCGGCGTGTCGGAACTAGCAAATTCTTCACCGTTCAGCGTAAAGATCACCCTGGCCACGCAGGCTGAATTCTCGACCTCGATCTCTATCTCAGTGGGTTCGTAGATCGTAGAGCCCGGCTCGGGACTGAGTATTAATGCCGTCGCATTGCAGGAAGAAGTGGTGCTTCGATAATAGATCACACCAGCAACTCCTACCACGACCAACGCCAGCATTACCGTCCCAGCAGCGATAAGCAGCAAAGAACGAGACCCTGAACTTGCTGTCGGCGTTGAAAGGGCAGGCGCCGGCCCAACGGCAGCACTGACCGGCGGGGTCGCTGCTGTGCTCTCGGGTTCCGAAGATCCCTGAGCAGATTCAGCTTCAACATCTGTGCCACTTGAAAAGATGATCTCGGTCGATCCGCCGAGAAGGATGCGGTCGCCGGGGGTTAGATAAACTTCTCCCGTCACGGGCGCCCCATTCACCTTTGTCCCATTACTGCTATTCAGATCGATCAGGCAAAATTCGTCGCCTCGAGGCTCGACCTCAGCATGAAACCTGGAAACATTCGGATCGTCAGGGAACGAAATATCATTTTCGGGTGTGCGGCCAATCGTAACGACGGTCTGATTGATCACGTGCTCACGCGTTTCCGATATTAGCCGATATTCCGCCATAAAAACCGATGTTCCGGGAAATCCGAAACCTCCTGCCATTTTACCGCCGAAATCGACCCTGTTGCTAACTTTTCAATTGCAAACACGCGAACATCAGCCATAGCTTGACGGTCAAACCCCATTTGTTTTGCCCAGCTTGCCCGTCAGGATGAGCAGCTTCAAGACCGTCGCGAATTAAGCGGAAAGCGCAGAATTTATGGCTTTTGAAGGGTCGCGTCGCCTTTCGATATAGATAAGCAAAGCCCGTAAGCTGACATATGCAGCGGGCACGCGGGGCGTTAGAAATTTGTGTTGCTCGAAGGTGGAGCCAGAAACAAGAAATAAACGAGTGCCAAAAAGATGGCGAGGAAAGCAACAATTGCCAGAACACCAAATCCGAGGAATAGGGCTCCAGCCCCGCGTTTAGTCTCAGGCGGAACGATCACAGCGGCCTCGAGGGGTTCTTCTTCGATAAGCTGCTCCGAGAGATCCGGTTGAGGCTCGATAAGAGGGGTCGAGGCACCGATGGGGTCCGCGTCCAACTCTTGCTGGGGCATTGCGTGTTCGCGGGTCGTATCCTCTGAACCCGGGCTCGCCTTCGCTGCCTCTGCAGCGGCCTGCATGTCCTTTAAATAGCCCTGGGGCAGATAGCCGCTGGTTTGCTGGAACTTTGGCTTAGGCATCTGCCACTTTCCCGGGTCGGCCACCCGATCCGAAACATCGCCTTCCGTTGTGGCGTTCGGGGCGGTCGTATGTTCGTCCACGTCAAGGCCTCCAGGCGACATGCCGGCCGCAGCCCCTCCACCTGTTTCGACAGCGTTTCTATCTTTGTCGCTCATAGAATCTTCACTCCGTTGAGGCTATGACCCTGTGTCGATAACGCCGCAAAATTCGCGTCGGATATTTCAATAACCGGGATTTTGAAAAGCCTATTGCGATTTGTCAAAAAAATCAACAAAAAAATGAGTCCTGCGGAATTGAAGGACCTTTTGTAGGGCTAAAGCGATGAAACACCATGGGCCGTGTACTCAAACGCAGATCGACGATGTTTCGATCGGCGAGGCACAAGCTCGCAAAATTTAGTCCTGCCCCACTGATTCTCTACGGAGCACCCCGCCGCGGGATTCTCGTTCGAGGTGGCTATTTCTGAAGCTCGAGAACGTCAGACCTCGTTATGATGCCTGTGATCCGCTTAAAGTCTTCGATCAAAACGGCCGGAGCTTTCTGAAGTCTTTTCTTTATTTCAGCAAGATTCGTTTCGGCCTCTAGGACAGGAAAACTCTCGTCCATCACGTCCGCCACCGGAGATTCAAGCAGATCTCGGTTCTGCAAGAGTTTGGTCAAGACCCGGCTCTCGCGTATAGATCCGACCGATCGATGTTCCTCGATCACCGGAAGTTGAGTAACGCCGCTTTCGGTCATCTTTTCGAGAGCGGCGGCGACGGTTTCGTCCGGCGATACAAATATCAGCTCGCCCGGAGCACCGGAATTCTTTGTCTCGAGGATCAGGCTTGCGAAGATCCGCTGCGGCTCGAGTAAAAGTTTTTCTTTCATCCACTCGTCGGAATGGAATTTGGTCAGATAATGCTCGCCCGTATCGCAGACTATGAATACTACGACCGCATTTTCATCCAGGTCCTTAGCAACTTTCAATGCTCCCGCGAAGATCGTCCCGGTAGAGCCTCCGCAAAAGATCCCCTCTCTCCGCGAGAGCTGGCGAGCTAATTCGAACGATTCGCGGTCGGTGATATTCAGGATCTCATCGATGATGGTGAGGTCGGCATTGCCGGTCGGGAGAGCCTGGCCGATGCCTTCAACCAGATAAGGCGTCGCCTCCGGCACGTGTCCCGATTCTTTATAGGTCTTAAAGATCGAACCATAGGGATCAGCTCCTATCACCCTTATCGCGGGGTTCATTTCTTTCAAATAGCGGCCCGTTCCGCTGATCGTCCCGCCTGTGCCGATGCTCGAAACGAAGTGAGTGATCTTTCCTTCAGTATCTTCCCAGATCTCCGGTCCAGTGGTGCGATAGTGTGCTGCAGGGTTTGCCGGATGATTGTATTGATCCGGGTAAAAACAATTGGGCGTTTCTTCCGAGATGCGTTTTGCAGTAGCTACATAGTGGTCCGGCGTGCCCGGTTTTGCCGCCGCCGGGCAAACTACAATATCGGCGCCGAGTGCTTTGAGATATCGGTTCTTTTCGACCGAGACCTTGTCCGTCAGAACAAAAATACACTTATAGCCTCGCACAGCCGCAACCAGGGCGAGGCCGATGCCCGTATTTCCGCTTGTCGCTTCGACGATAGTTCCGCCCTTCTTAAGAACGCCTTCCTTTTCGGCCCAATCGATCATCGAGATGCCGATCCTGTCTTTTACCGAATAGCCTGGGTTCAGGCTTTCCATTTTCGCAAACACCTGGGCTTTGATCTTGTGCTGCTTCGTAATGTTATTGATCCGTACCAGTGGCGTCTTTCCGATCAACGCCAGAATGTCGTTGTAATATTTCATTTGATCCTTTCAGGCAATGGTTCGCGGCCGTGGGCAAATCGAGCAGATACCAACATAAATCTTAAACCCATTTGTTGCCGTTCCGCAAAACGACTAACACTGGGCATACCTTAATTGATGGTCGGGTGCTTCAAGGCGATTCTATCCCTACGCCATCGACTCGCGATCGAAATGCTGGGTTCAACAGGATAGCTTTTTCGAAATGCTTACGGGCAGTCCCGGTCATCCCCAGATTTTGGGCCCGCTGTGCCAGCATCCAGTGGAAATACGGGTCTGCCGGGGTGAACCGGGCAGCGAGTGCCTCGTACTCCAACGCGGTCTTTGATTGACCCGCCGCGTCTGCCGCTCCTGCCAAAAAAACCGCGGTCAACGGCAGCCGAGGGTTTGAACGGAGAGTTTCCGTCCAGACAGACACCGCCCTTTCACGGCGGCCCGCCCGCCAATATGCCTCACCAAGTTCTTCGCGAGCGGCGGTTAGGTCGGGTCTTTCGGAAATGGCATTCTCTAGATCGGCCAAGGCTTCCTCGTGCCTTCCGTAACGGTTAAGGATCGCACCTCTGTAATACAGGCTCAGAGCTTTTGCCTGGCCACTCTGACTATCAGCTGAGCGGCCCAACAATTCAAGAGCCTCATCAGCGTTTCCGGACAGAAATTCAAGCCACGCTTGCTTTGGCATCGCGTCGGAATTCCGAAATAGTCCAAGTGCCGATGCCCTTTCGAAATGGCGTCTCCCAGTTGCGATGTTCTCTTTATCGGCGACGTTCAGCCATTCACTGGCGTTACCGCGAGCCAAGGCCAATTCGTCAGGTATCCTCAGGTTTTCAAATGAAGAGTTTCCGGCGGATTCATGAAAGCGGACTATGCCACTGTGGATGTTTATCCCAACCCACAAAAGAGAAACGGCTGCAAAAGTCCATCCGGCGGCACTGATCTTGCCGCCCGACTTAAGGCTTGATCCGTAGAACGTCATGTTCTGTGAGCGGAAAAGCCTGTGCACCTTTAACGCCAGGAAGGTGGTAACGATTGCTATGCCTATTGCCATCAGCATCGGTACCAACTGGTAAACATTCCAAACCGCAAAATAACTGGCAATGAAAACGGCCGCGCCGAAAACCTCTTCTGGCCAAGTGATCGAGTAATTTCGCGAGACCGCCTTTTTTACAGCTGCTGACGGCTTTCCGAATCCAAAATACAATGCATCGTTCGGACAAACGCTCACGCAGTCCATGCATTTCATACATCCCGGATCCACGACCATTCCAAATTGCTTTACTTCGGCATGAACAAGCACATTAGATGTACAGGTCGCAGTGCAATGGCCACATTGATTACATGCGTCGGTAACCCGGATCCTGCCCGGGGCAGCCTTCTCCGCGATGGAAAAGAATCCCCCGTAGGGGCAACCGTAAGTACAAAAGCCCTTTGAACCGAGGAAATAGACTACGACAAAACCGCAGATGAAAAGGAAGGGAATAGCGACTGCGACCGGAGGAAACGTGGACCAAAACTCAGTAGTCACCAGGTGGTTTGTGAATTCGGGTATCAAGGGTTCATTGGCCGGCTTTGAAAAGAATCGGTAAGCTGTAGGCCAAACGAACATATAGAGAGCGGCGATGAGTGGCACATATATGAGCAGCCGTGAACGAAAAGGGCGTGGTGTCAGCCCGACCTTCTTCAAAAGCCACGCGCACAGATCCTGAAGCGCGACGATATGACATCCCCAGCCGCAGACGAATCGCCCAAAGATAAGGGTCGCAAGAATAGCCAGAACAAAAAAGATGAAACCCGCGTTTATCGCGCCGTTCTGCAGTGTGTACATCGCTTCAGAAGGTTCGATAGGCGAAACGGTAGTTCCCATCAAGTTCCATTGGATAATGTGACCGATCATCAATAGATTTAACGTGATGAGAGCTGCTGCCCGCCAGCGGGCATTTTTCGAACTGCGAATGCCGTTGGCCTCTTGTGACCCATTAGCGAGCACCGGTAGTTCGATCGACTTTTTCGGTTTTGTCTGGTGGCTTACACAACCGTTTTTCATAAAATGGTATTTTACCCGAATCTATTTTGGCAGTTTCGCGTTTATCACGACACTACAAACTTGAACAAAACACCCAGAAGAATGTAAAACTATTACACTGATTCTAATAGTTTTCATTTAGAACCAAAGACGGCCGGCAATAAAAGTGTCGGGACCTACAGTTCCGAAAAGCCCAAAGCTGCGGACAAACTATAGCTATGTTCAAAATATTCCTCGTTTCGATACTTTCTTTGATCGGAGCCCTAAGCGGGGCCGATCATTTCTTCGATGATCACAAACCCGGTACAAAGGCTGCCGACACCGGCACCCTCAGAAAAATTGCGGCCTCCGAAGGTCGCGTTACAATGCAGATCGAGAGCGGCCGTCTTGATAAATCACGACCCAAACGAGGAAAACACTCGACCCTTGAATTTGGGATCAACGACTCTTCATTTTTTACTGCCGTCGTTTTCGAAAATGAACTTAGAGGGCCTCTTCCGAGCACGATAACGCTTGTTCCTGAAACATCGGCACAATTGCCTGCTAAATTGAACGCTTCGTATCGTCGCCTCGTAGTTGAAAATCTACCATTTGGCAGCGAGGTCGAAATGGTCGTACGAGATGGGGAAACGGGCTTCGTGTTCTTTACGGTTGAAGGCCATGAGTATGAGTTTGATGCGGTGCACGATCGGCTTGTACTCAGATCCGCTCGCTTACTCATTTCTGAGGACCTCGCAGAGTATCTTGGACGGCCGGACGACGCACGCTCGATCGTGGGAAGTTTGTCGTTCGACCTGAAGATGCGGACTCTTGAGGCAACGCACGTAGTTAACGGCGAGGTCGAATCGGCCGTGCTTCCCCCGGCGGACGGCCCACTTGCAGGTACGGTTCCCGGGCCAGACGTGATCGTAGGCGATCTTTCAGGACTTGCCCAGTTCGGCAGCAGCAGTGGAACTCAGGTCGGGCTTGCTGTCGCCACCGACTCGTGCAACCTCGGGGTCGAACCGCTAAATTGGTTTCAACTTCCAAGCAACGATCATCCTGTGATCCCGCAGAATCTCTATCGGATGAGCGGCGGCCCTAACAACGACGAGCGCTTCGAACAGATCGGACAATCGAATGTTAAGCACGGATTTACGGCACTTCAACAGAACCTCTGCAACCTTGGTTGTGCCGCACATCCGAATGGTACCCGTCTGGGTTCGGGTTGTTCAGATCCCTATTCTGCAAGCTTGAACGCGGGCCCGAATCTCGGCTCGCGGGCATGGATCAACCCATTTACGGGAGCATTCCCAAGAGGCGATTCTGCTACGCCGCCGAATAATCACACGGGTCACGCCCATACTGGTACTTCTCACAGAATACTGACAGAGATCGCCGACTTGAACACGAGTCTTAATCCCGGCGCAACTTATTATGCGGAATCGAGTTACGTGACACCGCACGAGTATTCGTGGTGCCAGGCAAATCCGGGACAGTGCAACATGTACAACAACACGTCCTACAGGCGTTTCAACGTCAGCGGAACCGGCAGTCCGTTTACGTTTTCGGCGGTGGGTTCGACTGTAAGGACACAACCTGCGATAAATGCCTGGCCGGGTGCCACTCGGGTAACAATTCACCCTGATCCGGGCAACGATGGTACTGGCATCGTCGCATATAAGGTTACGAATCCGTCACCGGGAGTCTGGCGTTATGAGTACGCTGTCTACAACGAGAGTCTCGATAGGGCGATTCGCATGTTCAGTGTCCCAGTGGCGCCGGGGGCCACGTTGTCCTCCATTGGTTTTCACGCTCCGCCTCAGCACCCAGGCTGGTCGGCCGATGGAACAGTCGGTAACGCGGGTTACAGCAGCACTCCTTGGGCACAGTCGCAGGCTGGAAACGCAATGACCTGGAGCACTGATACCTTAGCCCAAAACCCGAATGCTAACGCTATCCGCTGGGCAACGATGTACAATTTCCGGTTTGAATCCAATCGTCCGCCTCAAACCGTCAATGCAACGCTCGGTTTCTTTAAGACTGGGGCACCAATAAACGTGCAAGTTCAGGCTCCTGGAGGAGCACCTACCCCTACTCCGACGCCGATCCCGCCGTGTACGCCGACGCTGACGATCACCGAGGTGAACCCGAACAGCC
>DAOLDE010000015.1:0-102631 GCA_035327545.1 Pyrinomonadaceae bacterium
ACATTTCACAGGAGAAAAGAGAGACTTTTTTGTCTGCAAAAACTTGACGGGCTCATACTGATACGTCCGGGTATGTGGATTGTAGGGATGTAACTTTGGTGTACCGTGGTTTGTCCAATCTGTTCGCCCCCAAGGAACCTGTTGTCCATTCGCAGTAGGCCAGGTATTTCCGGGAAAAGACGCCGATTGGCGATAGGGAATGCCGTCCGAACCTATTCGTGTTCCTAGCGTCGTATGCGGTCCTTGAGCATTCGGGTGAGGAAGGGGGATATCAACCCCGCCAACATTTTGCTGCGGTAATGGCTCTGGCGGGGCATAGCCGCCTCGAGGTGATGTCACTTGCGTTCCACCTCGACCGAATAGTCGACCTAGAGCGGGTCCGACAAATCTCCCAACCACGTAACTACAGACGGCACCGCCTGCCGCGTTTGCAATAAGTGGATTATCGGGATAGTAAACCGGATCGCGAGGTCCGGGTGCATTCACATAACTCGGCGACGATACTATTATAATCCCAACTCCGATTACTACTGGGATCACTATTGGGATTCTTCCCGTTGGATCTCGAAAGGCAAACGGAGAGTTTCTAACGTACCCGTATAGATTTACGTCGCCGCCGCCAAAACCGATTGGGTCTTCGGAGGTGAAACGGCCGAGTTTCGGGTCGTAGAATCGCGCCCGTGAGAATTGGAGGCCCGAGAATGAGTCAAATTCTCGGCCGGTGAATTGATATTTTGACGCTAGGTTCCCGGTTGCGTTTCCAAACGAATCGTAAGCATTTGACGAAGTAACCGCGGCGGCTGAATTGGCAAAGCCGACAGTCGAACCGAGGTGGTCGCCCAGAAAATACGAGGGGTTTCCAGAATTCGTTAGCTTTAGTTTGTCATCAATCCCAAGTCCGTTCTGGTATTTTGTGATTCCTGATTCGGCGTCGTCGTCCATGACGACATCGAGGCCGTCGTGGGTGAAGCGGGTTCGTTCTTTCGAAGATCTCAGATTGCGTTCGACTCTACGGCCCAAAGCGTCGTATTTGTACCGAGCCTTTTCCTTGCGGGTGGAAGCCTCGACAAGTCGATTTTCGTAATCCCAAACGTACCGCCAAAAGTTAGAACCTTCGCTCTTTTGAACAGTGTTGCCGTTCGAATCAAATTGGAAACTCGCAGTCGCCGTCGATGTCAACTGGTTGAACTTGCCCGACTGATAACCGTACGTTGCGCTCAAATGCGAGGCCGTGCGGTTGCCGACATCATCGAACGTATAGCTTTCGGTCTGCATCCCGTTCGTGTGGACGCTCGTAAGCCGGTCAACCAGATCGTAGCCAAACACGCGGGTATTCGCCAGATCGGTTATCTGGTTAATCTGACTCGCTGCGTTATAAACATACTGATTGTCAAAGAGCGTCGCCGCCGAAGACTGATGCTTCAATCGCTTCAGCCGCGACATATTATCATACTCAAACGTCGAAGTGATCCCGTTCGGCATCGTCCGCGAGGTTAACCGGTCGGCGTTATCGTATCCGAATGTGAAATTCTGGCTCGCCTCGTCCGTCAGCGTCGTCAGCCGATTCGCATCGTCGTAAGCATAACTTGTGTGGACCGAACCGTTCAGCTTCAATTGCGTCCGGTTCGACGCAGCGTCATAGCCGAATTCCAGAACCTGTCCGAACACATCTGTTTCAGTTTTTAGCCGATCGCGGTTGTCATAGGTAAACGCCACGGTGCCCACATTGTTTACCGCAGACGTGAGCCGCGAGATATCATCGTAGGCATATGTCGATTTGGGCTTGTCAACATCGTTGCCGGTGCCGCCGAGTTCGTATTCGATCTTTGTCAGGCGGTTAAGGTTGTCGTAAAAGTAATTCGTAACTCGGCCGGCATAGTCGGTTCGTTTCTTGCGGTTCCCGACGTTGTCGTATTCGAACGACATAGTTCCGCCCGCGCGGGTCTGGCTGAGCAAGCGTCCAAGCGGATCGTAATTGAAAGTATAGACCTGATTGATCGCGTCCTTCACCTCGGTCGTCTGGAACCGCTGGTTATATTTGATGGTGGTAATCTCGTTCTCGGCGTTTTTGACCGTGTTGGAGCGGGTCGTGTCGTTGTAGGTATATTCGGTCAGCCGGTCCGCCGTGTCGAAATACTTCCTGATCCTGCCGGTCTTGTCGTACTCGAACTCCTAGTCCAGCCGCGAAACGCGGCATCCACCCCTCCTTCGAAAGGAGGGGAGCTTGCGCTCCAGTCGTTGCGGGGAGGGGTGTTTGTTGCGAGGAGGGGTGTTTGTTGCGAGGAGGGGTGGGAAATCTATCGGTGATCGGGTGTCGAACTTGTTTCCTGCATCGTGGTCGGATAAAATTGGTTTAGCCAATAAAACAGGACAATTATAGGAATTCATTTAATGAGTACAGGAACAGAAACAACGGCGGCGAGCGAGGGCCTGAGAGGCGTCGTTGCCGCGCAGAGTGCGATCGGCGATGTCGATGGCATCCAGGGAAAACTTATTTATCAGGGTTATGACATTCACGACCTGGCCGAACATTCGACGTTCGAAGAGGTCGTTTATTTATTGTGGAACGGCAAGCTGCCGACACAGGCGGAGCTTGACGAGCATGTTGCCCAATTGAGGGCTAATTACGAGGTCCCGGCTGAAGTGATCGCCCTGATGAGGCAGTATCCGAAAGATTCCGATCCGATGGATGTGCTTCGGACGGCTGTGTCTTCGCTCGACCTTTACGATCCGGCCGGGCAGGGAACCGACCGTGCATCCGCGGTTGGGGCGGCGGTGCGGATCACCGGTCAGATAGGAACCATCGCTGCCGCCTGGGACCGGATCAGGAATGGAAAAGAGGTTGTTGCACCGGACAGGACTTTGTCGATAGCGGAAAACTTCCTCTATATGCTGCGTGGCGAAAAGCCCGATGCAGAGGAAGCACGAATGTTCGACATCGCTCTGATACTCCATGCCGATCATGAGTTGAACGCATCCACATTCACGACGCGTGTTGTGGCCGGAACCCTCGCGGATATGTATGGCTGTGTGACGGCGGGGATCGCGGCGCTTGCCGGGCCGCTCCACGGCGGCGCGAACACCAATGTGATGAAGATGCTCATCGAGATCGATGATCCCGCCAAGATCGACGAATGGGTGGATAACGCTCTCGCCGAGAAACGCAAGATCATGGGTATCGGCCACGCCGTTTACAAAACAGAAGACCCGCGTGCCACTTGGCTGCGCAAGTTTTCGAAGCAGATGGCCGAGAAGAAGGGCGAAACGAAGTGGTTCGAGATGTCGCAGCGTATCGAGCAATTGATGCTGGAGAAAAAAGGTATGTATCCGAATGTCGATTTCTATTCCGCTTCGACGTACTACCTGATGGGAATTCCACTTGATCTCTACACGCCGATCTTCGCGGTGAGCCGTATCTCAGGCTGGACGGGACACATACTCGAACAATACGGCAACAACAAGTTGATCCGCCCGCGTGCCGAATATATCGGAGCGCGAGATCAGAAATATGTACCGATCGCGGAACGCGTATAGAAAACGAGTCACGCTATCGAATTTTATGTCAAAGGCCCGACGTTATGGGCCTTTTTCATTTTCGACTTGTTTGGCCGTGGGTGAAAAGGCTTATGAGCAATCGCCTTCAGCCATTACGAAGATCTGTGAATCGGCTATCTTACGGAAATGCCGACGCGCATTGCCATTGATATTAAATTCCCTGGAGTTTTCAGCCCCGTCTTTGTGCATTCGCGTAACTCGGAACCGGACACATTTTGAGCAGGTATTTTCTAGCTTCGTTGAATCGGGCCGGTCGCCCTCAGAAATTCGTCCGCAAACGGGAACTCTCGTGGCTTTGGAGCCAGATCGTGCCCAGACCTCCCAGCGATGATCGCGAAACTGCCTTTCATGGTCACGGCCGGCGGAGTAGGCGTCGTCCCTTTGCGGTAGCCAGTCGGTAAGGGGGCCGTCTCCGTCCAGGCAGAACGCCATATAACGAGGATCAAAAGCTGGCACAGCCTCGCTTCTGTTCGAAACCGATAGTGAAAGCCCTATCAAAATAACCCACGCTAAAGCAGCGATCTTCATTTCGCATACCTCCCGCAGATAAATTATTTGTTAAGGACTACAAGTTACTGCGAAATCCAGGCGAAAATCAAGACGGTTCCGTCCTCCCTGGATAACCGACTATGAAACTCGGCTCATCGTTCGTCCTGCTACCTGCACGCCGGTGACGTTTCCATTCGCGGGGCTGAGATTAAAGGTGATGATCGAAATCCCACGCCATCGCTGGTCCCATCTAACATTGAAAGAATCGACCTGCCGGTGTTCAAGGTCTCCCACAGGCTTGCCGTTTATCATCATTCGAAGCTTTTCGTTTGCAAATCTAATCTCGATCTCGCCAACGAGATCGTCACGGTAACGTCCGGCGTAAGCCGATAGCGGACGGCTCGGCTTCGTATCTTTCAGGTTGGCGGAGAGCTGAGTATTTGCCTGCTTTTCAGCATTTGCCTCGAGTTCGTCGTACATCTTCTTGAATTCCACGCTCCAATCGCGTCCTTTCGGATCGTCAAAGCCGAAGACGTCAAAGACCTTATAAACCAGAGCGTGCCTCAACTGTGTCTGATTGATATTTCCAAAGACATATACGCCAACCTTCTTGTCCCTGAGCAATCCGACGATCGCGGTACGCCCCGCAAGGCTGCCGGTGTGAATGTCCGCCTTTAGCCCGCGATAATCATGCTGAAACCAGCCCAGGCCGTATGTCGTCCAGTTTGGTTTTAGAATGCTGTAAGTTGGATAAGCGGCGGGAGTTGTCATCACCTGCGGACGAAATATCTCATTCAAAATTGGCTGGCTTATGAAAGGCAGGCCGTTCACACGGTGGTTGTTCATCAGGAAGTTCATCCAGATGGCCATATCGTCGGAAGTTGACCACGCCGAACCCGCTGGGCCGATCTCGTCGGCATAAGTATCAGTGATCACCTCGATCTTCCCGTCGATCTTGTAATGAGCCGATGAGCGATTCTGGTAATTCAGGCCTCCGCGGATGGTCGCAAATGTATTCTTCATCCCCAGCGGCCCGAATACGCGCTCCATCATGAACCGCTCCCAGGTCATTCCCGAGGCCTTTTCGATGATCTTTCCCGCGACCACGTACATCACGTTCTGGTAAACAAACCCACTCCGGAACGAGTAGGCTGGCGAAACATACTGCATTCTTCTCAGTATCTCGTCGGCTGAATAATCAAATGCCCAGGCCCAGAGAATATCGGTATTCGGCATACCGGCGTTGTGGGTGAAAAGGTCGCGTACCTTTAGCTGACTCGTGATGTAAGGATCGTTGACCCTGAACCAGGGAAGATGATCCACCACGTTATCATCCCATTTGATCTTGCCTTCATCGACGAGCAGGCCCATTGCGACGGCGGTCATCGCCTTGGTCGTGGACATCGCGCCGAATAGCGTTTGGTTGTCGGCTTTGTCCGGTTTCCCGAGTTCGCGAACCCCGTATCCTTTTGAGAGCAGGACCTTACCGTCCTGTACGACAGCGACCGAAATGCCCGGAATGTCCCAGGTCCTGCGAGCATCCTCGATATATCGGTCGAGTTCGTCAACCCGTGTTTGAGCAGTCTGAGCGTTCGCCGTAAACACGAACGCAAGGGCTGTCGATATTAGCAAAAGGGAAGTGAATGTCTTATTCATATTTTTAATTCAACCTTTTCCGTGGGCCGCAATGCCCGGCAGCAACCTTTTACGCATGTCCGATCTCCTACCTGAACCACATACCGCTTGGGCATCCGCTCCGGCACGCGTAACTGCCGAAACCAACACAAACACATTGCCGCCGTCGAGAGCGGAGCTCAGTGAATTTTGATTCTCGTATCTACGACACTCAGGGCATCGTTTCATATCCGCTGGCGATCTCTACTCCGGAAGACCCATCTTCTTCAAAATGTTCGCAAACCGCGCATCGCCTCGTACTGGATCGAGTTTCGGTTCAGTCTTTGCCCATAGCAGCCAGTTTGATCGAGCAGTATAAGCTTTGTCCAACCACTCGATCCCCTTATCCCTGTCACCCAAAGCAATATGAACGTTTGCGATCAAATAGGGCTCAACGAATCTGTCGCCCGGTGCGGCGAGCTTTTCTAGTATTTGTTTTGCTTCAGCCTTTTTTCCCGATAGGGCGTACGCGCAGGCGAGCTCTGCAACGATCCACGGATGGCCTTCAGAAAGCTCTTCAGCTTTCTTTAATTCAGAGATGGCTTCGTCGTACTCCTTTCGCTGCATGTGTGCCTGGGCGAGCGGCAGATAGAGAACGAAGAAGCTTGGGTCAAGATCACGGGTTCTATGCAGTATCGAGATCGCCTGTTCGTAGTCCCTTGCATAGTAATGTGCCCATCCAAGTTCAGTGTTTACGATCAGTGAAAGCGGGTCTGATTCAAGGGCTGCCTTGATCTCCTGCAAGGCTTCGTCGTTACGGCCCATGCCTTGCAAGAAATGGCTTCGAAAATGTCTGGCATCTTGGTTCTTAGGGTTGATCTCGATCGCGCGGTTGAATGCCGCCTCAGCAGCCGCCCAGTCGAACGAGTAAAAAATGTGATACATACCCAGCGAAGCATATCCCTCAGATAGCTCCGCATCGAGCGTGACCGCTCGATCAGCAAATATCTTTGCTTGCGGCATTACTTCATGCGGATTTCGTTGCGCCTCGACCGCCAGGAGAGTGTGCGAATCAGCAAGCCCGGAGTAGGCAAGTGCGTAGTTCGGATCTATTCTTATCGCTTCGTTAAAGTGCTCAATTGCTTTGCTGAAGCCTGCTTCCGAGTATCTGTTCCAATGAAATTTGCCCCGAAGATAGGCCTGAAAAGCTTCGGCGTTTGCAGTGTAGTTCTTCGTAATCTTCTCGTTCGTTTCTCTTGCAATGTTCTTCCGCAGTTGATCCGCTATGTCCTTCGCGATCTCTGACTGCAGCGCGATCAGGTTGGTCAATCTTCGGCTGTAGCTCTTGCTCCAGATATTATCCCCACTGCTCGGGTTGACCAAAGAAAGGAACAGCGTGATTTCTTCTCCCCGTTGGACCATTCGGCCCGTCAAAACGGCCTGAACATCCAGCTCTTTTCCGATTTGCGTTATGTCCCCTTCACGGCCCTTGAAACGAAAAACGGTTGCCCTTGCCTTAACATTCAGCCCGTCGATCTGTGAGAGGCTTCCGATAAGCGACTCGGTCATTCCGTCCGAGAGGTACTCCATCTCCTGATTCCCGTTCTCGAAGGAGATCGGCATGACCGCAACAGATCGTATTTGCTGAGAAGAGGTCAGATATCTGTATCCAAGAAAGCCGGCTGCGGAAATAATGGCAGCGGCCAAAACAACGGCCAGAATCCGCTGCGGTTTCGGTGAACGACGGAGTTGACCAATCTGACCAGAATCGCCTAACTTGGCTGCAGGCAGCATTTCTTGAGTAAGAGCTTCAGAAAGTTTCGATCCAGGCAATATCTCCGTTGGGGATCCTTCGTCGAGATCGGACGAACCCGCTGGTACGTTCACATGATCCAACTCGGCATTAAGCTTAGTTTTGGCCCGTGAGGGGGCCAGTTCCGTTGCCGACGCCGGGCCATCGAGAAGCCGCGACCCATCGTCGAGACAATACAGCAGCGTATCGTCGTAATAATCTCGCCTGCATTCCGGGCAGCGTTTCATAAAGTTACTTGGCGAATGGCACGATCCGAGAGCTAAGGATCTTCTTATCTCTCGTCAGCAGCGGCATCTTTTCAACGATGCTGGTCGCCGCGATGATCTCGTCAACCGGATCAGAACGAAAATCCAATGCAACGCTCTGCCGTGCAATCTGGACTGATATCGGCAAGACCGTCAGATATCGTAATGCACGACGAAATGCAGCGCCGTCCATATCGAGTTCGAGTCGCCCATGTTGAATGAGTTTCGCGAGTTCCCACAAAACGATGTCAGAGATAAACAACCTCTCCCTTTCGATGAGGATCGCCTCGGCGGATCTCAGTTCGTCGTTGATGGCGGCGACAAGAATGTGCGTATCAAGATTCAGCATCCCATTTGATCCCGGTTGAGAAAATATCGCCGTGTATCTTGATCTGCCCTTTCATCGAGCCAATGAGACCGGAGTTGTCGACCTCACGGATCGGTATTACCTTCGCCACCGGCTTGCCCCGCTTTTCGACAACGATGCCTTCGGCGCCGAGCGTATCGAATATCTGTAAACACTTAGCCTTGAATTCGCTCGCGCTTATGGTTTTTGTTTTCTGTTTCATGGCATCTCGATTCTAACAGATGACCAGTCAGATGACCAGTTATTTACAGTTGTTGCCTCACTTCTATTCCGGCAAACCCATTCGTTTCAGCAGGTCCTTGAATCGCGGGTCATCGCGGAGCGATTCGAATTGCAGTTCCCATCGGAACGTGTTCAGTCGACTGTCGCGGTTTTGGAAGTCTTTCTCCAGCCATTCAAAAGCCTTGTCCTTTTCGCCAAGCCCGGAATAGACAGCCGCCACTTCGTGGCCAGCCGCTATTTTTCGGGCGTATTTGTCTTCGAGTTCTTTCGCAACTGCCATCGCCTCGGCCCGCTTTCCGACAGCACCGTAAACAAAGCCGAGTTCGCTAAGGACAACATTCTGCCGATTGGTTAGTTCGACCGCCTTTTCCAAGGCTCTGACGGCCTCATCTTTTCGCCCGACTTTTAAGTACGAGAGTCCAAGATACTCGTATCCCCTACCGTAATTTGGATCCAGTTCTAAGACCGTTAGGGACTTCCGGATACTTGCGTCGTGATCCCCCTGAACTTGGTAGATCATCGAAATGTTGACGCCGATCGATGGCGAAAGTGGATCAAGTTCCCCAGCCCGCATAATTATCTTTGCCGCCTCGTCGTATCTTCCTTGGTTCTTTAGGAGGATCGAATACCAATGATAGGCCGTCGCGTATTTTGGATTGATCTCGATGGCTCTTTTGTATTCCTTCTCCGCTTCTGCCCATTGCCAGGTTTGGACGTAGATGATCCCAAGCGTGGCGTGCGGTTCTCCTAATTGGTCATCGATGGCGATCGCTCGTTCGGCGAAAGCCTTTGCCTGCGGCAGCGACTCGCTCGCCGGAGTGCCTGCGTATTCAGGAAGTATGGCGTAGCAGTCGGCTAGACCGGCGTAAGCAAGCGCAAAATTCGGGTCCAGGTCAGTCGCTGATTTGAACTCTGCGATCGCTTTCTTAATGTTCTCGGCCGTCCGCCGATTCCAAAAGGTCCGCCCTTTTAAGTACGCTTGATAGGCTTCGTTATTTTCTGTGTATTTCTTGGTGATGCCCTTTGTGTCGCTGCCTGCGAGTTTCAGTTCCAGCTTTTGAGTGATCGTCGCTGCGATCTCTCTCTGAGTGGCGAGCAGATCGGCCAACTTGCGGTCGTACTGCTCGGCCCAAAGAACTTTGCCGGCCTTTACGTCGACCAGCTGAACGCTGATGTTCAGATTGTCACCGATCTGAGACAGTCTTCCAGTCATAACCGCATCGACGCCGAGCTCGCTTGCTACCTTTGCTGCGTCGCTCGTCGTACCCTTATATCGCAATACCGAGCTCGTCGGGCTTACCTTCAGGTTCGGCAATTGCGAAAGACGATATATAAGCGAATCAGCCAATCCATCCGATAGATACTCCGTATCGCCGCTGCCGCTGCGATTCTCAAACGGCATCACGGCAATTGAATTAATCTGCCCGCCGCTCGCGGGTTGGAAATAGCGGTAACCAAAGAACCCGCCGACTAACACGACAACCGCAACCCCAGCGGCGATCAGCGGTTTCACTAACCGTCGCGTCGAGTCGGGACTACCTACGGTATTGGGCGGTTGAAGAATAGCGGTCTTCACGTCCGTCTCGTCTGTAGGCAGCGTAAGACTATCTGCGACCGCCGGTGGTACCGACAAGATCGCCGTCTGCGGTTCATCAGGAGCGGGAACCGAGCCTTGAACAAGCTCATTTCCATCTTCGAGACAATACAGCAGCGTATCGTCGTAATAATCCCGTCTGCATTCAGGGCATCGTTTCATTTAATTGACCTTCCCGGGGCCCCATAGGGCCCTGCCGGAGAACTTGCCGGTGTGTTCGCCTTCTTTCAGCATTTGCATTCCATTCACGAAAACGTCACGGACGCCGACGGCGAATTGGTGCGGTTTTTCGAAGGTTGCTTTGTCCGCTATCGTGTTTTGATCGAAGATAACAACATCCGCGAAATAACCCGATTTGAGCAGGCCGCGGCGGTCGAGGCCAAGATTACCCGCGGGCAGGCTTGTTAAACGCCGGATAGCTTCTTCGAGCGTTATAACTTTCTCCTCACGCACATATTTGCCGAGCAGACGGGCAAAGTTACCGTATGCACGTGGATGCGGATTCGATTTTAGAAAAACGCCTTCGGGAGCGGCCGACTCGCCGTCCGACCCGAACGAGACCCACGGGAGCCTTATCTGCTTTTTGATATTCTCCTCGTCCATCAGGAAGTAAACCGTGCCTACCCGCGATTGGTCTTCGACCATAAGATCGAGGATCGTGTTCTCGGGATCGGTGCCACGCATCTTTGCAACCTCGCCGAGAGTTTTTCCGGTCAATGGCTTTAATTTCTCGTTCTTAAAGCCGACCAGTATCAACTTGTCGGGCGACCCGGCAGCCTGGTAGAGGCTTTCCCATTTGTCAGTGGGCGTCCGCATTTCGGCAAGCAACTTCTTGCGGGTCTCGGCATCGTTGATGCGTTTGAACAATTCCGAGTAGCCGCCGTCAAGTGCCCAGGGCGGCAGCGATGCTTCGAGGCCCGTCGCTCCGGCCGTATAGGTGTACATATTTGCGGTGATCTTTAGGCCGCTCTTGCGGGCCGCCTCGACCTTTGCGATCACCTTGTCCATTTTGTGCCAATTGTCTTTGCCCGCAGCTTTGAGGTGGTAGATCTCGGCCGGAATATTGGCTTCGCGAGCGATCCGGATCAATTCGTCAACAGCTTCTTCGAATTGATTGCCCTCGCTGCGCATGTGGGAGATGTATTTTCCTTTATATCTTGCCGCGACCTTGCAAAGCTCGATAAGTTCTTCGGTCTTTGCATAGAACGCCGGAGCATAGATCAGCGACGAACCGATGCCGAGAGCACCGGCACGCATTTCCTTTTCAACGAGATCGCGCATTTGCTGCATCTGCTCTGGCGTTGGCTGGACGTCCGCTTCTCCGAGAACGTACATGCGTATCGTTGTTGCACCCACATACGAAGCAACATTCTGCGACACGCCGCGTCTTTCGAGATGAAGCAGGTATTCGGAAAGAGTCGTCCAAGCGATGTCGAATTTCAGATCGGCCTGGTCGTCCTTCATCTGCTTTTTCAGCCTTTCGTTCAGCGGCCCCATCGACCAGCCCTCGCCAAATATCTGCGTCGTTACACCTTGTTTGAGGTCGCCGAGACTGCGGCCATCAACGATCATTGATTCCGTCGCCCAAGAAAGCATGTTGATGAACCCTGGAGCAACGGCCAATCCTTTTGCGTTGATCACCTCAGCGGCCCGGCCAGGGGCGATCTTGCCGACGCGAATGATCCGGTCACCTTTGATGCCAATGTCTGCGCGGACGGGCCTTTTGCCCGAACCGTCGTAAACAAGGCCGTTGATGATGGCGAGGTCAAATTCCTTCACGGGAACCTGGCCGATCGACACGGCCGAAAAAAGGGCGGCCATGCAAACGAGGGCTGAAAGTCTTTTCATAAGTTTATGGGTTGAATTGTTTCAATCGAAACAATCTTATGGTCAATCGGCTTGGGATTCAATTTCATGAGCTCAAAGAATGTCGGACCGCGCTTAGATCGAACTAAGCAAAAACGTTCCTGTGATGGGGTCGTTTTTATGGTAAGGTCTGTTGGCGTGGAAATTTCGGTTGTCATCCCTGCATATAACGAGGAGGCTTATCTTCCTCGTACGCTTGCCTCGATCAGGAAGGCGGCGGGCTCATTCGGCGAGATCGAGCTCATCGTCGTCGACAACGAAAGCACGGACGATACGGTGAAGATGGCCAAAGCCGGTGGTGCAACGATCGTCATGGAAACCAAGCACAATATCGGAAAGGTGCGGAACGCGGGGGCTGCCGCGACACAGGCACAGGTCCTAGTCTTTATAGATGCGGACAGTATCGTTAGGTCGGGCACATTCGAAAAGATCGGTGAAGCGATGGCGGATCCGCAATGCGTCGGCGGCGCGGTGGCCGTCGAATATGAATCGGAGTTTCGGCGTGCCTGGGTCCGCTGGTTCATGAAACTTTGGCCGATCCTCGGCAAGTTTATGCGAATGCGAGGCGGCGCTCTTCAATTCTGCCGGGCCGACATTTTTCGTGAACTGGGCGGCTACGACACGACCATTTTCGTGGGCGAGGACATTGAATTTCACTGGCGGCTGGATAAACTCGCAAAAAGCCGCGCCGGCCGCACGGCATTTATCGAAGAACCGAAGGTCCTTACGTCATCCCGCCGCTGGGACCGAATGGGTCTCGTCCGCATGCTCTTCTTTACTCATCCGGTGACGATATTTCTGGGCTGGCGCATTCGTTCGCTGTGGAAAGACTGGTACGAGCGTGCGATCCGGTGATCCCCCTCACTTGTACACCTGGGGAAGAGATTTCTGATACAATCGCACCGATCAGCACACATTTTCCAGATAATTGAACCGGGAGAGCTTCTTATGAAACGCTTTACTTCAGCGATGTTAATGTTGGCGCTTTGCGCGCCCATGTTTGCCCAAACGACGGTGAATGGGCGGTCGAACGGGCCCGGATCCACGACCAGGACCGGCGTTACGAAGAACGCAGAAACGCCTGCGTCCGCACGAAATGACGGGAATCCGGCACAGCCGATCAACGTCGAATACACCGAATCGATCCTGAAGAACACGACCGATCCGATGTTCCTCACGGAGTTAGTCGATCATTTGCCGGCATCCGCGACGGTGCCTTCGCCTGAAAAGATACTCGGCTATCCGGTCGGCACGCCGAACAAGTTGACTTACACAAAGGATCAGTTTCGTTATTACCGCGAGCTTGAGAAGGCAACGCCGAGAATAAAGACATTCGTCGCACCGGAAAAAAGCGAGGGCGGCAAGGAACAGCTTTTGGTTGTTGTTTCGGACGAAGCGAATATGGCAAAGCTTGGTCGATACAAAGAGATCACCTCGAAGCTGGGCGACCCTAGGACCATAAATGACGAACTTGCCAAACAGCTTATCGCTGAGGGCAAGGCCATCTACTGGGCGTCGGGCGCGATCCATTCAACCGAAACCGGCTCACCTGAAATGTTGATGGAAATGGCTTATCGGCTGGCGGTAGAAGAGTCGCCATTCATTCAGGCGATACGGAAGAATGTGATCGTTCTCATCACTCCAACGCTTGAGGTGGATGGCCGTGATGTGATGGTAGATCTTTACAATTACAGGAAAGCGAATGAAGGCAAGCGGAGCCCCGGCCTTATATATTGGGGCAAATACGTCGCCCATGACAACAACCGCGACGCCATGGGACTAGCCCTTGCTTTGACAAGAAACCAAATGGCAACGTTCCTTGAATATAAGCCGACCGTCCTTCACGACCTGCACGAATCTGTACCGTTCCTCTACACCTCCACCGGGACCGGGCCGTACAACGCCTGGCTCGACCCTATAGTTATCAACGAATGGCAGGACCTCGCCTATCACGAGGTTAACGAGATGACCAAGCGTGGCGTGCCGGGTGTTTGGACGCACGGCTTTTACGATGGCTGGGCGCCAAACTATATGTTCTATGTGGCGAATGGACATAATTCGATCGGCCGATTTTACGAGACATTCGGAAACGGAGGTGCGGATACGATGGACCGCGTGGTCGGGCCGCAATCGAACCGCGATTGGTTCCGTCCGAATCCGCCGCTCCCCCGGGTGAAGTGGTCAATTCGCAACAACATCAACTTGTCGCAGAGCGCCATCCTTATCGCGATGAATTACGTTGCGAACAACAAGGACAGGTTTCTCAACAATTTCTATCTGAAAAGCAAGCGTTCTGTTGCCAAGGCCCGCACCGAGGGGCCGGCTGCATATGTTCTGCCGTCGGACGACACGCGGCCTGTGGAAGCCGCCGGACTCGTCAATTTGCTTAAACTGCAGGGCTGCGAGGTGCATCGGTTGACGGCGCCGATAGAGACGAAAGAGGGCAAATTCGACGCGGGCAGTTATGTTGTTCGAATGGACCAGCCTTACTCGAGAATGGCGGATATGCTGCTCGATACCCAATACTATAACGCCAACGATCCACGTCCTTACGACGATACCGGCTGGACCTTGGGGCCGCTAAGAAACGTGAAGACCGTCCGGGTGAAAGACGAAAAGATACTTGACGGTGCGATGTCGATGGTCGAGGGTCCGGCAAGAGTGGCTGGCAAGATCGAGGGAACCGGAAATGCCGGATTTGTCGTTAACCACACTGGCGAAGCTGCGGTAACGCAGTTGAGATACCGGATGAAGGACGTCCGAATGTCGGCAGCACAGGCTCCTTTCAAAGTGGGAGAAAAGGGCTTCAATGCTGGTTCGTTCATAGTAAAGAGTGAAGATCTTTCCCCGGCCTCACGGCAGGCTTTCCAACGAGAGATCGGGGCTCTTGGCCTAACGGCGACGGCTGTGGACAAACTCCCGGAAGTCGCACAGCATTCGGTCAGCGCGCCGAGGATCGCATTGGTCCACACGTGGATAAATACTCAGAACGAAGGCTGGTACCGCATCGAGCTGGATCGGCTTGGTATCCCGTACGACTATATTTCGGATCAGGTCGTCGGCAGAACACCGAACCTGCGCGAAAAGTATGACGTGATCATTTGGGGCCCGGTAGGCGGAAGTGCTCAGAGCATCGTTCGCGGGATCCAGAAATTCAGCGACTCGGAGGCGCCTATTCCTTGGAGGGCATCGGCCCTCACGCCGAATATTGGCCTCACGCCCGATCAGACTGATGATATCCGGGGCGGCATGGGGATTCAGGGCGTCGCTAATATTCAAAGGTTTATCGAGAATGGCGGGCTTTTCGTGACCGTTGGCAACAACGCCTCGATCCCGATCGATTTCGGTATGGTTTCGGGCGTTTCGATACAAGAACCTCGAAATCTTCAGACGCGGGGATCAGTAATGAGTACGAGCTTTGTTGACCGACGAAGCCCGATCTCGTATGGTTACGACGAAAAGCTGGCTGTTTACTTCAGCCAGACGCCGCTGTTCCAGGTTGCTGCTCTCGGCCAGGGCGGCGGAGGCGGAGGAGGAGGCGGTGGACAGGGTGGCCAACCCGGCGGCAGAGCCACGGGACGCGGTTCAGAGACCGATCCGGACGTGATCCAGGGCCGAAAACCGATGCAGCCCGGAGCACAGCCGGCACCGACGCCCGATCCGGCCCAGGTCCCGCCGCTGGCAATGCGGCCGAGGATCGTTCTGCGGTTTGCGACAAACGAAAGAGAACTGCTGATCAGCGGAATGCTGGCAGGGGGTTCGGAATTAGCCGGACGGCCTGCGGTAGTTGACGTGCCCGTGGGTAAGGGCCATGTTGTGATGTTCGCGAACAATCCTATGTGGCGGCATCAAACGCACGGAAGCTTTTCGCTTCTGTTCAATGCGATCCTGCATTATGACAATCTCGGGGTGGGGCGGAGCACTCCACCATCGGGTCGCGCACCCGAAGCCGATGAGATCGAATATTGATGCAGCTCGAGTAATAGACCGGTCTAGCTTCACTGTTTTTTGTGGCGGCGGATCAGACGGCGAACAAGCTCGTCTTTTTCTGCCTTTACAGGCAGTCGGTAACGCTTTCCAAGGCTGGGGTCTTGTTTGACTGGCTGGGCCTTACCGGCGGCGATAAGGCGCACAGCTTCGGCCATTAGGCGTGCCGAAGGTTCCTTAAGGGTTTGACGTAGATCGTTGAGGAAATCCTCGACCTTTGTCCCGTATTGAGCAAAATCGTAGGCGAGGGGAATTGTTTGCTGGAGTACGATATCTCCTGTATCGACCTTTGGCGCCACGAAATGGACGGTGATACCGATCTCCCGTTCGCCATTGAATAGCTCCCAGAAAACAGTGGGCCCGCCGCGATACTTCGGAGCAAGGCCCTGATGTATGTTCAGACAGCCGAGGCGTGGTAAGGAAAATACAGATTCTTTTAAGATGTTCGTCCCGTAAACGATTCCAAGATCTGCTTTTGCGTTTTCTATCAGGCCGATCGAAATCGGATCGTGGTAATTTCGGACCTCGTGATGCGGGATCTGAAGCTCGTCACAAGTCGTTCTTACGGTATCTCTCGCAGTCGATCTTGCCGCCCGATCGACCTCAGCTTTGTTCACCCGACCGGAAAACTTTGAGAGTGATTTCCTGAGAGTTTTGCCAAGGCCATCGTATCGGATCGACCTTGTCAACTTTTCAAGAGAGCCGCGATGTTTATCGACCTCGGTTTCGACAAGAACGCCCACGATCTCGACCGAGCTGTCTCCGGCCAAGAGTTCCAATACCCTTTCGGCCCCCCCATGCGTAAGCACGATCACTTTCAGGCGATCAGACATCATCTTGCAAGTTCTTTGTAAATCCGGAGCCAATCTTCCCGCACGTTCTCCCAAGAATACTTCTGACATTCGCGGTGTGCCTCGGCGATCATTTTCCGGGCAAGCTCACCGTCCTCAAGGAGCCTAAGTGCTTTTGCAGCAATACCTTCGGCGTCCCCGGTTTCAACAAGAAGTGCGGTTCGCCCGTCATCGCAAATATACGGTATTCCGCCTGCGTTGGTCGAAACGACGGGAAGGCCAGCTGCGAAAGCCTCAATAATAGAGTTGGGCATATTGTCAATGTTCGGGCTATTCAAATAAATATCAGCGCGGTTGAGAAGCCGCGGCATCGCTTCAGGCGAGATACGGCCAACGAATTCGACGTTCTCGAGGCCGAGCTCTTCAGCTCGCGATCTGAGCGAACCCTTTTCCTCCCCATCACCTGCGAGGATCAACTTTGCGTCTAGGTGCTTTTCGCGGATCTTCGCAAAGGCTTCGAGAACAAGTCCGACATTATAGAGCTTTTCAAAGTTTCGGTTCGACAAGAAGATAGGCCTCAGAGGATGGCGTTCGCGAAACTGATACTTATCTTTGTCGACAAAATTAAAGACAGATTCGGCGACGATCCCGAATTTCGCAAAAACTTCGACCAGATAGCCTGAAGGGACAACTACGCGGTCAAAACGCTTTATGATCGGCAGAGCGGACCTCCATCGCGACAAGTGGTCCTCGGCTTCGCCGCTTCGATAATTCAAGATGGTCTTTTTCCCAAATAATTTGGCAACGAGCAACGAGGGAAACGGTGCCAGCAAGAACGAAAAATAAGAGGCCGAAAATATATGAACCACATCGTATCTCGGGATCGTCGCCAGCAGGCCGATCACGAATCTAAAGCTTGTCAATATCGTCCGAAGATACTTGATACGTTGGAGCAGGGGGAGAAAAGAAGGATTGATCGGCAGAAGAGCAGCTTCGATCCCGGGTTCCGATCTGAACTTCTCGATCAGTTTCCGTGCCTGCACTGTCTGGCCGCCGATAAGCGGCGGTGCAGGTGCCACGATCAATACCTTAATTGGCTTTAACCCGTCCATTCATTTTCAAAGCGGAGCCAAGATTCGAGCACCAATATGAACCACAGCTGCCGAGGCGCCCAATTTGAATCACTTGAACGGTCTAAAAGCCTTAAAATACTCTTCGAATTGATCCAACCACCCTTCTCGAGCACCGAACCATTCATCATCTCCTCAAACGCAGGCCGCCAGTTTCCGGTCAGCCAACGCTGGACCGGGACGCCAAAGCCTTTCTTTCCGCCTCTCGCAAGTTCCGGATCGAGGCGTTTGCGAACGATCTCGCGAAGGACCGCTTTCAGCGTGTTGCGGCGGAGCCGGACCGCAACGGGGAGCTGAGACGCAAATTCCCATAGGCCTGCATCGAGAAAGGGCGATCTAGCTTCGAGAGCATGGAACATCGTCGCCCCATCTACTTTCGGCAAGTACTCGCCTACAAACCTCGTTCGGCGGTCATATCCAAGGAAATCTTTCAACAGAGATCTTCCCGAGGTCATCGGTATCGTTCTGTGATCGTGCGTAGCCGCAGCTAGGCGGTCGCCCAAAAGTTGATGGCGTTGATAGACCGGCAAACCGTCCCTCACGCGCGTGACCGCACCGAGGCCGCCGCGGGCATAGCTGAGGAACGAATCGGCTCGTTTAAATATCCCTACGCTGGGCATAGCTGACACGACCGCGTGGACCGGCCCCGAAACCAACCTCGGAACAGTTGCGGCAACCCTTTCTGCCGCACGAAAATGCAGATGCTCGGGATAGCCCAGAAAAATATCGTCGCCTCCGTCCCCTGTCAGCAGAACGGTTGCTTCGCGACGAACCTCTCGCGAGATAGCGAGCAGCCCGAGGGCAGACGCACACGCAAACGGTTCTCCGAATGCCCGAGTTAACGAAGATAAGTCCATCGGAGCATCCGGCGACATGTTCAATACTTTGTGCTTTATGCCGATCTTTCGGGCAGTCTCAACAGCTATCGGGCTTTCGTCCCATTCATCACTCTGGACGCCGATGGTGAATGCAGTGACATCGGCACCAAGCCTTGCGATCGCCCAACAGACGAGGCTTGAATCGATCCCGCCGCTCAGAAGCGCACCAACTGGGACATCGGCCTGCAATCGTTTTTCGACAGCCTGAATGAACAACCGCTCGGTTTCTTCGACGGCATCTTCAAAAGTGATATGGTTGTCTTCCGTGTCCGGAAGGCTCCAGTAGCTGCGTACTGTTGTCGATCCGCAGTGCCATTCGAGCAGGCTTGCAGCCGGAAGCTTCTGGACACCGCGGTATATAGAACGGTCATCTGTCAGAAATCCGAACTCCAGATATTCCGTAATGCCTTTTTCATCAAGTTCACCGCAAAACCCGGCCTGCCTCAGAGCACGAACGCTCGAAGCAAAAGCGAGCATTCCGTCTTTCTCAACATAGACGAGAGGTTTGACGCCAAGCCTGTCGCGTACTAGAAAGAGCTTGTTGAGGTCATCGTCCCAGATCGCAATGGAGAACATTCCGTCGATCTTTGAAACGAGCCCGTCTATACCCCACTCGATATACCCGTGCACAAGCACTTCGGTATCGGATGTGCTGTTGAATCGATATCCTTTCTGTTCAAGCTCGCTGCGGAGCGGGACAAAGTTGTAAATGGCACCGTTGAAAGCGACACCGATCTTGCGATCTGGAGTAAGCATGGGCTGGTGGCCTGCCGGGCTGAGGTCAAGGATAGCCAGACGGCGGTGCCCAAGCATCGCCGCCCCCCAGGTTTCGATGCCTTGGTCATCCGGCCCGCGATGCTCGAGAGCGCGAAGCATAGAGCCGAGCCTGCCACGCGCATCGACGGCATCTTTGGATCCTGCTATACCCGCTATTCCGCACATTCTCTTCGGTCAGCGTCTCTCGCCGAGCTTCTTATTATACAAGGCGAGAGTTTTGTCTCGCTGGGCTTCGATCGAAAAGTGTTCCCCGGCCCTGTCGCGTCCCTTTTCACCCATTTCCCGTGATCGATCTGGCGACGCGAGCAATTCCATCAATCTTTCCGCCAAGGCTTCGTGGTCTTCGGACGCCACAAGAAAGCCCGTCTCGCCATGAGATATCGCTTCGGAAGCTCCGCCGACGTCGGTCGCAACGACTGGCAATCCCGCAGCCATATACTCCAGGATCGAGTTCGAAAAGCCTTCGTGGCGAGAGGTCAAAACGCCCGCAAAAGACGACGATAACAACTCGGGGATAGAGTCAGATTCACCAACGAAATGAACACGATCCGCCACGTTCAGTTCCTGTGCCATTTGTTGCAGGCCTGAACGCAACTCCCCATCGCCCACAAGCAAGAAATGCACATCTTCATCTTCATTGCAGACCAGTTTGGCTGCACGGATCAGCATCGGATGATCCTTGACGTCGTGTCGAAGGTTAGCGACCATCGTTATCAGCTTTTTCCGCTCATCCAGGTTGATACCATGTCGGCGTAGATCGGCTTGCCTCTCGCGTGTTTGTTTTTTGAACCGGGAAAGGTCGAGCCCGTTATGAATTACTTCGATCTTATGTGCCGAAACGCCCTCGCCTGCAACAAAGTCTTTTACCCTGCCGGAGTTTGCGATCACAACGTCCGCGAATCGAAACATCTGCCGCTCTACACAACGCTGCAGGGGCGTTCTAACGCCAAGTGTCTCCCTTTTGGATGCGATCTTGACCTGGACACCAGCTAACTTCATTGCGGCGAGCCCGAACACGTTCGTGTAGAAATCATGGGTCTGCACGATCGCAATATCTTCATCTTGCAGAAACCGGGTGAATTTTCTGACTTGAGCTATGAAATTCCGATCGTAGAATGATGTCAACGGAAACTCGGGTATGGCGTCGAACCCCATTGACCCAGCTTGTGCTCGAAGCGGTCCTTCCTGATTCAAGGTTGCCAGGCGGATATCGAAGCTGCCCTCCACGGCAAGAGAACTTGCAAGCTGAAGCGCCTGGCGTTCTGAGCCGCCGGAATGAAAGCTGCCGATTAGCTGAAGGACCTTGCTTCTCATCTGCAGAACTCTGTTGAACAAGAGTGATCCGACCACTGGCCAGACATTCTTGAAACCTCACGATAACGAAATCCGTAACAAACTCCGCTTTGAACAAATAGGTGTAAATAGCTAAAATTTTCGCTATATTCCGTCGCATTCATAGAAATATCTTGAAGGAGCAATTCGCAATGAGAACCTTTTCGGCCTTTATCCTGCTCTTTATTTTTTCCGGGATACTGTTTGGACAGTCAAATATGAAACCACCCGTTGCAAAGAAAGAACCTAAAATACTAAAGATACACGGTTATGAGATCGTGGATAACTATGCATGGCTCCGAGACCGGGAAAAAGATAAAGATCCGGAAATAATCAAATATCTCGAAGCAGAAAATGCTTATACCGAATCCCATATGGGACGACACAAAGCATTTATCGATGCGCTGTATGCCGAAATGCTGGGCCGGATCAAACAATCAGACCTTAGTGTTCCTGTTAAACGTGGCGATTTCTGGTATTTCACCAGGACCGAAGAAGGAAAGCAGTATCCGATCTACCTGCGAAGCCGGAACATGGATGGCAAGGATGCCGAAACGCTTCTGGATCAAAACGAAATGGCGGCCGGGTTCACGTATTTTGCCATCTCAAACTTTGAACCCAGTGACGACGGCAATCTGCTTGCTTTTGCGACAGATACAACCGGGTATCGTCAGTACACGCTTCAGATCAAGGACCTTCGTTCCGGAAAGATGCTCCCTGTAAAGATCGAAAGGGTTACCAGCATCGAGTGGTCGAACGATGGGAAACATTTGTTTTACGGACAAGAGGATCCTGTTTCAAAACGAAACGACAAGATCTATCGGCATACCCTTGGCAGCCAGGGGCCCGACAAGCTGGTCTTCGACGAAAAGGATGTTTATTTTAATGTTGGCGTCGGCCGATCGCGCGATAAGAAGATGTTTTTTATCGGATCTTTTGCCAAGACAAGCCGTGAATACTGGTACCTGAACAGCGATGACCCGACTGGAGAATTCAAGGTCGTCAGCAAGCGTCGCGAAGGCCACGAGTATTCGGCAGACTTCGACAGTGGCGAATTTTTCATCACGACCAACAAGAATGCGGAGAACTTTAAGGTAGTTCGGGCGCCTGCTAACGATCCGGCGGAAGCGAACTGGAAAGACTTCATTCCACACAACCCTGCGGTCAAGATCGAAGGCATCGACTTTTTTAAGGACCACGCCGTCGTTTCCGAACTTGAGAACGGTCTTGAATACCTTAGAGTGATGGACATGAAAACGCGCCGCGCTTCTGCTCGGATTGAAACTCCTGAGAGCGTTTATACCATGGGCCTTGGATTCAACCCGGAGTATGAAACGAGCGTGGTGCGGTATGGTTATGCGTCGATGATCACCCCAAATTCGACATATGAGTTCGATCTTCGAACCCGAAAGAGCGAGTTGATCAAACAGCAAGAGATCCCGAGCGGCTACGACAAGAACAAGTACGAAACAACCAGGGTATGGGCGACCGCTCGTGACGGCGTTAAAGTTCCGATCTCGCTGGTGATGAAGAAGGGAACAAAACTTGATGGCAAGGCCCCGCTCTATCTTTATGCATATGGCTCGTATGGGGCGTCGATGACGCCTAGTTTCTCAACAAACCGTTTCAGTGCGGTTGATCGCGGTATGATCTACGCGATAGCTCATATACGTGGGGGTTCGGAACTCGGTGAAAAATGGCGGCAGGACGGCCGAATGTTCAAAAAGATGAACACCTTTCACGACTTCATCGATTCGGCGAAATGGCTGATCGCCAACAAGTACACGTCCAGTGACCGTCTTGTGATCGAGGGAGGGTCTGCCGGCGGGTTGTTGATGGGCGTTGTCGTAAACCAGGCACCGGAGCTTTTCAAGGCTTCGATAATTCAGGTGCCTTTCGTTGATGTGATGAATACGATGCTCGATGATACCCTGCCGCTCACTACTGAAGAGTGGATCGAATGGGGAAACCCGAATGAAAAAGAGGCGTGGGACTACATGATCAAATATTCGCCCTATGAAAACATCAGGGCTCAAGATTATCCGAACATGTTGGTCAAGATATCGCTTAACGATAGTCAGGTCCCTTATTGGGAAGGAGCGAAGTTTGTTGCCCGGCTTCGCGAATTGAAGACTGATAACAACACGATCCTGCTACATACGAACATGGGAGCCGGTCACGGCGGCGCTTCAGGCCGATATGACCGTCTAAGAGAGATCGCGTTCGATTATGCTTATGCTCTTAGCCAAGTAGGGATCACAAAGTAAGCAGGCATGGCCCTTCGGTCAATTTGACCGAAACTGCACGATCAATTTGACCACAACTGCCAAGAGGGCCGGTTCTCAGCCGGCCCTTTTTATTGGGAAACGCCCTGTTTTGTCCATAAACTCTTTTGGCACCGTAGTTGCGAACACTTCGCCGACGACCACCGCAATATTTTCAGGTCACGATCGTGCATATGCTGAACAAAACTGGACGACAGGTCTTGAACTTCGTACTCCTGATATCCCTCATGTTTGGGGCGGTTAATGCTGCTTTAGGGCCGGTAAGACCTAACAATCCCTCTTTGCCAGGCCATCGTTCCGGAAGCGGTCAGGCTGAGAACGCCGCGCCCGGTGATGACCCTTTCGTCGGCGAAAATATATCACCCGATCTTAGGGAGATGATCTCGGAGCAGCTGACCACTAAAAGGGTTTCGACCATCCTCCAGGTATCGAAAGCGGACGACCTCTCGTATCGGCAATTCTTGGCCGGAACCGGAGCAGAGATCAAGTCAACTGCTAAGCAGCTTAATATGCTTGAGGTGGAGATGCCCCTTGGTGCTGTTCAGGCCGTTTCCGATCATCCCAACACATTTCACGTTTCGCTGAACTTGAAAACGGCGTCGCTGGGGCACATTGAGACGACCGTCGGGATCGAGGCGATGAGGGCGATGAAAGGCAATGAATTCATGGATGGCCAAGGCGTTGGGATAGCGATCCTCGATTCCGGGATCTTCAAGCGTCATGACATGTTTTCGGGGCCGAGCGGGAATCGTATCGTGGAAGAAGTTCAGTTCGAACTTGGGGGTGCCGACGATCTTTATGGCCACGGGACGCACGTTGCCGGTCTTGCGGCCGGACGCGGAGGGCGGCCGGGAGATGCGTCATCCCAGAATATCCTGCGCACATACCAAGGTGTTGCACCAGGGGCAAACATCATTTCGCTTCGGGTTCTCACAAACACGGGCCAGGGTTCGAGTGCCAACCTGATCCGCGCCCTGGACTGGATCTTGGCGAATCGTCAACGACATAACATTCGTGTAGTAAATATTAGCCTTGGTACCGCATCGATCGAGACTTGGAGGAATGATCCGCTTTGCCGGGCTGCCCGTCGCCTGACGGCCGCCGGGATCGTAGTGGTAGCGGCTGCTGGCAACGATGGAAAGGATCTGCTTGGACGAAAGACCTATGGCACGATTCATTCGCCCGGCAACGACCCGACCGTGATCACAGTTGGGGCGACCAACTCATTTCAGACCGATCGTCGCAGTGACGACGGCGTAGCTACCTATAGTTCACGAGGGCCGACCAGATCTTATTTCCTTGACGAAACCGGCCTCAAGCACTTTGACCATCTGGTTAAACCTGACCTCGTTGCTCCAGGAAACAAGCTAATATCCGCACGGTCCAGACTTAGCGTTTTGGCGGCGCTGAATCCTACCAACGAAGTGCTCCTGAGTGATGGGTTAAGCCAGAACACCCAATTGATCCGAATGTCGGGAACCTCGATGGCGACTCCTATCGTTGCGGGAACGGCGGCTCTTATGCTTCAGGCAAATCCGACGCTTACGCCAAATATGGTCAAGATGCTCCTGATGTACACTGCCCAGCCGCTGGCAGGCTTCAATCATCTAGAACAGGGTGCGGGCCAATTAAATGTCGAAGGAGCGGTGCGTGTCGCAAAACTTGTGAGACACAACTTAACGGGCGACACTCCGCTCGGCGCCTCGATGCTCCGAAACAATGAAATGCCGAAGCAGGGGTCGGTCATCGCCTATGAACGAATACCGTGGTCGCTCGGAATGATCGTTAACAATGGCTGGGTAATGGGACCCCGGCTGATCAGCGAATACCAGCGTGTTTATGGCTTGGGCCACACTCTGAGCGACGGTCTGCTCATTGCTGATGGGCTGTTGATCGCCGACGGTCTTCTTATTGCGGATGGATTACTGATATCAGACGGCCTTCTTATCGCCGATGGAACCACGATCGGAGACGGGACGCCCTTGATGAATCATTCCAATACCTTTGGGAACGGCCTGTTGATCTCGGACGGCCTACTTATAGCTGACGGTCTGCTGATCAGCGACGGCCTGTTGATTGCCGATGGCGTGATCCTCGGAGACGGCCGTATCACTTTAGGAGTCCAGACACTGATAAACGGCGACTCGCTGCTTGCCTTCTGACATCGGGATGATGCAAATCATTGAAAGTTAAATAGTAAGGTCAACGCGGATGGTGTTCCTGCCGCCGCGTTGACTGTGAGTTTTGAGGAAAAAAATTGTGGAATAATCCTTGTCAATTAGGGTATACTACTTCGTGAGCAATCAGATTGCTCTTTACTGCTATCATTCCTCCTTCCTTGCTTCCTCACCTGCATTTCATTTGACCTGAATGAAAGAGTCCGAATCGACCAACTCCTATATCACTCTGTATATTGCGCTCCTGGTACCGCTGGGCCTTGCTGCGCTAGTATGGGCAGTTTATGGATTTCCGGTCGAGTACCTCAGCGTGGGAATGATCATCGTTTCCGTGATGACCATTTTCTTCGGGTCATCATTGCGTGTGAATCTGCCCGGAACCAACATCCACCTAACGGCATCGGACGCGATGATCTTTCTCGTCATTCTGACTTTCGGTGGAGAACTGGCAGTCTTACTTGGAGCGCTTGAAGCGCTCACTTCGTCACTCCTGATCCGCAGGAAAGGCATTAGGATGCGGATACAGACCATCATGGCGAACATGTCAATCGCCGTGCTTTCAGTATTCTCATCCGCGATCGCGGTCAATGCTTTCTTCGGTCGGCCTGAAAGTGTGGTGGACTCGATCGGGATCACGCAGCTCAGCCTGATAATGGTTGTAATGGGCTTGTCTCAGTTCGTTGCCAATTCATTGCTTGTTTCGACGTACGTTTCCTTAAGAAATCGGGAACCTATCTGGAGCGTATGGAACGAATACTGCTTTAGTGCCCTGGTGATCTATTTGACAGGTGCACTGCTCGGCGGGTTGCTAACGAAGGCCCTCTATCACGTAGATATTTACCTTTTTGCTTCGATGGCGATCTTCTTTATCGTCGTCTATTTCACATATGTTCGCTATGCGGATGCCGTTCGCAGATCCTCCGCAAAAGCTGAAAAGGCCGAACGCGAGCGAGCGGAGCAGGCCGAGCAGCACATTTCGGAGCTTAAACACTATATTCAACAGCTTGAGGTAAGCGCGAACGCCCTTCGTGAAAGCCACGAGAAGCTTCATCATACGGTGTTTCACGATACACTCACGGGTCTTCCGAATCGAAACTTCTTTGTCGAGAAGATAAATTCTTTGCTTGCAGAGCGAGTTGAGACACGCCACAATTTTGCCGTAATCTTTCTCGACCTCAACCGCTTCAAGACAATCAACGACAGCCTTGGGTACACGATAGGCGACGAGTTGATCAGGACAGTCTCGGCCCGGCTGTCCGGCTCGGGCATCGAAGGATGCGATGTCGGCCGGTTCGGCGGAGACGAGTTTGCTCTGATCCTGCCAAACATCCGAACGGTCAGCGACGCTGTCGAGCTGGCCAACTGGATCGCGGTTCAGGTCGCACTGCCGTACGACCTGCTCGGCAGGCACGTATTTGCTAGCGCCAGTCTCGGTATCGCTATCAGCGACGACCGATACAACAATGCCGAAGAGCTTCTGCGCGATGCTGATATCGCAATGTACAACGCGAAGGAAACAAGCAAAAGCTATGTGATCTTCGACCAGATAATGCACGCGAGGGCAGTTTCGTTGCTCGAACTCGAAACGGACCTGCGACTGGCTGTCGAACGAAACGAATTCGAGCTGTTCTACCAGCCCATCGTCAATCTGGGCGATGCGACGCTTGTCGGATTCGAGGCGTTGATCCGATGGAACCACCCTAGCCGCGGATTGATAACTCCGGGTGAATTCATCGATACGGCCGAATCCACCGGCTTAATGATCCCGATGACCTTGACCGTTATGCGGACCGCTTGTCAGCAGATGACACGGTGGAAGCGGGCCAGACTGGCACCGCGTTCATTGTCCATGAGCGTGAATTTTTCCGCTAGTCATCTTTGCCAGCCGGATGTTGTTCAAAAACTTAACGAGATCATCGAAGAGACTGGCGTCGATCCGAGCTGCCTAAAGCTTGAGATCACGGAAAGTGCCGTGATGGGCAATGCCGAGGCCGCGATCGATGTTCTAAGGAATATCCAAAGGCTGGGCGTTCAGATCAGCATAGACGACTTTGGCACCGGATACTCGAATCTTAGCTATCTTCATCGTTTCCCGATCGATACGTTGAAAGTCGATCGCTCGTTTGTCAGCACAATGGAAGAAGGAACCGAGAACGGTGAGATCGTCCGAACGGTCATTGCTCTTGCGAAGGCTCTTCGCCTGAGCGTCATCGCGGAAGGAATTGAGAGCATTCACCAGTTTCATCAGCTTAGGATCCTGGGCTGCGAATTTGGTCAGGGATATCTCTTCTCCCGTCCGATCCCGGTATCAGAGGCAACGAAACTTTTGGAAGACCCGGGACGCTGGTCAAATATTCTTCCCAACACCGTTGTCGGGGTTATCGCGAGAAACCTGGAATACACACACCTTCGCATACAATAGGGAATGTGCAATGCATGATGAGAATGCTGCGGCAAGTGCCGGCCGCCTGACCGAAACCCGCCGCCGCTATAAGAGAAGAAAACGTCACTCGGCAAATCGGCCCGGTTTTGACGGTAAAGGAAACTGATCACCGTAAACAGCGGCCATATTCAGCAATTGGGCCTCCGACCAAAAATTCCCGACCAGCTGCAGTCCTATCGGCAGCCCATCACCTGAGAGGGCGCAGGGCACGTTTATGGCCGGCACTCCGGCTAAATTGGCTGAAACGGTATAAACATCGCTCAAATACATTGCCAAAGGGTCATTGGACCGTTCGCCGATCTTGAATGCGACGCTTGGCGAGGTCGGCGTAATGATCACGTCGCAATGAGCAAACGCGTTCACGTAATCGCGTTTGACGAGCGCCCTGACCTTTTGCGCTTTTGCATAATAAGCATCGTAATAGCCGCTCGAGAGCACGTAGGTTCCGAGCATTATTCGCCGCTTAACTTCCGCCCCGAAACCTTCTTCGCGGGTTTTAAAGTACATTTCCCGAAGTGCGGCCACATCTTCGGCACGAAATCCGTAACGCACGCCGTCGTATCGAGCGAGGTTTGAAGAGGCCTCTGCAGTAGCGATTATGTAATAAACTGCGATCCCATACTTCGCGTAGGGCAGTTCAACGTCCACTAATTTGGCGCCGAGTCCGCGATAGTTTCCGACAGCGTTCTCTACCGCCTCGCGAACCTCGTCATCCAAACCTTTGCCGAACAGAGCCCTTGGTACGCCGATCCGCGTTCCTTCGATTCCTTTACTAAGGTGTGAAAGATAATTCGGTACCGCAACGTCTGCGGACGTAGAATCGCGCGGGTCACGCCCGGCAATAGTGCCGAGCACTTTCGCAATATCCTCAGCTTCTCGTCCAAATATCGCTATGTTATCGAGGGAAGAGGCGAACGCGACCAGGCCGTAACGCGATATGCGGCCATAAGTGGGTTTTAGTCCATAGATCCCACACAACGATGCGGGCTGACGAACCGATCCACCCGTCTCCGAGCCCAGTGCGGCCCGGACGACGCCTGATGCTACGGCAACAGCGGAGCCGCCCGAGCTGCCACCGGGAACACGGCTCAGGTCCCATGGATTTCGCACGGGGCCGAACGCCGAACTCTCGTTTGACGAGCCCATCGCAAATTCGTCCATGTTCGTTTTGCCGATAACGATCGCCCCTGCATCATTTAGTCGTTCGACTGCGGTGGCATCATAATGTGCCACGTAATTTCGAAGAATGCGTGAGCCGCAGGTGGTAGGCAATCCTTTGGTGCAGATGTTGTCCTTTATCGCGACAGCATACCCTTTCAGTGGAGGGTTTTCGTCTGAGGATTCAAGTTCATCGGCTCTCGTCAACGCGTGGGCGCGCTCGATCGAAATGAACGAGTTCAGTTCGGCGTTTAGGCGGTCTGCGCTTTCAAGCGATCTTTCAATATTCTTTCTGATCATATGATCACATAAACGTGGGGAATCGAACTTTCAGCCCTGGACGACCCGCGACACAAGCCACTGTTCTCCGATCTTTTCGGCCTCAACACGAATAGTTCGCTGTTCGCTACGCTCATCGTCCTTCCAAAAGATCAGGATCTCAAATTCCGCACGTTCGGAGGAAAGAGCCCGACACGCTGCCACCCGGAACGCTTTAGGAATGTCTGCAGTGCCAGTTGTGAACGGGTCGGTCCCTGGAACCGAAGAGGCAAGCGAAGCATAAAGCTGCTGCGTAATGAACTTCTGCCGGGCCTGCAGGTTTTCTGCCGAGAAGCTCATATCGTTCCCGAAGTGAAACGAGTAAAATTCCCTGACGGCGGAACGCGATACCGTACATTCGGGCGGGTCAAGATTCGGCACTCCACAGCTAATACTGCAAACGATCACCGCAAAGAGCAAGAAGATCGAACAATTGCTGGGCCCAACACTCTCTCTTATTGAGTCACGAGTTGTGCTCATAGAACCTTGGGTACCTGGAAGTGTCCGGCTACGGCAGAAGGCGCACCGTCGAGTGCGTCGTGCTGGGAGAACGAACCTGCTGGTACATCGTCACGCGCGGTCGAGGTAGCAGCCCCTTCATCCGTTAAGCCGCCGGTCATCGGTTCGATGTACTCCGTGTCGAGTTCATTTAGCTGTTCGACATATTTTACGATGTCGGCCATCTGCGGGGTATAAATTGCGATCTCATCTTCCGTGATCTCAAGATGTGCCAATTTAGCAACTTTTCGTACGTCCATAACAGATCGAATCAACGCATCGTCATTCAAGATCAGCGCTGTGTGGAAAGCAGACTAGATTCCCATACGCCGTCGTCTGGCCATGGTGCCGGCTGCGGCCGAACGAAAGAGTTCACGCAGATCTGGGTCTGCGATCTCTTCTGCCGCTGCGTCAAGTTCCGGCCACAGATGATCTTCTCGGGATATTTCGTCCGTTCGCTCTCGCTTCGTTTCCTTTGCTTTTGCTCGATGAAGGCTTACGGCTGCGTCATCGATCCTGAATTCGATGAACCGCACGATCGGCTGCCCGATGCTGCCGTTAAGCTTAGCTACGAGAGCGGGGGCAAGATCGAGCAGATGACGCTGCCATGTAATATTCGAAACAGCAGCGATCACCCGGCCCTCGTCGAACCGAATAGGCACGACATGTTCGGCCATTGGGCCTTCGATGCACCTGCGCCAAGCCGCAAACACGAGCGGTTCATAGGCCCGATCGTCGTCTGCAACTTCCTTCATGACTGCTGGAAATGACTTGATCAGCTCTTCCATTTGTCATTCTCCATAGCAATTATTATCTTAAACTAGAATAACTTAAATGCTAAACCAAACGATTTCCAAGATCACCTTGCCGGATCTGGTGCTTGCTTCGGGCAGCCCTCGTCGGGCAGAAATTCTGCGATCGGTCGGATGGGAGTTTACGAGATCGATACCCGATATAGACGAGAGCCTATTGCCTTCGGAGGCTCCGGACGAATACGTGCGCAGGCTCGCCGTTTCTAAGGCGAGAGCGATCGCCGAGCTTTTCCCGGAAACGATGGTTCTGGGTGCGGACACGACAGTTGTGGTCGATTCTCAGATAATCGGAAAACCTGAAGACCTAGACGATGCAAAGCGGATGCTCAAGCTGCTTTCCGGGCGATGGCACGAAGTGCTGACCGGTGTTGCCGTGGTAATGAGTGGACATGAACTTGATGATCTCCAGCGGACGAGGGTGAAATTTGCCGAAATGTCGGAGGACGAGATCGGATTTCTTGCAGAAAAGGGAGATCCTCTCGATAAAGCAGGGGCCTATGCGGTACAGGCACAGGCGGCTCTGTTCATAGAGGGGATCGAAGGCGATTATTGGAACGTCGTAGGCCTGCCTGTGGCCTTAGTTTATCGGCTCGTCAATGCCGTGCTGGAGGCAGCAGACCTCGAAGGGAATAACGTTCGAGCGTGAACCCTCAGATCCTTTACCTGGCAGTCTCCCGCGGGCGGACCATTTGGCGGCCTCTAAAAGACACTCGATAACTGGAAAGATCTGTTTGTCTATCTACAACTTTCTACAGGAAATCGGGCCTTTCCTGTTAGTTTTTGTCGTCTGTCGTTCAATGATCGGCCAAAACTAATAGATCTCTCTTGATTTTCTGCATATAAACCTGGAAAACTAGTTAATTATCCTAAATTTTTGATTGATTCATCCCGCCTGCCGCCAACATTGACCTGGAATGAATAAAGGCCGCTCGATTTCTCGGGCGGCCTAACACATCAAGTTCAAGAATTCTTAGAGCAGGCTGTCGATCTTTCGCGAAATGGGGACTGTTATATCAAACTTCGGGTCGATCCCGCCAAATGCCTCACCGGCAGCTGCACCTGTTTTGTCCAGGATCAGAAAAGACGGAACCTGGTCGATCTTGAATTTCTTCAGAACGGTTGCTCCGTCAGAATCACGAAGTACCGGCATACCAAGACGGTTGGCCGCTACGAACTTTTGCACGGATTCGTCTGATGCAAAGTTCTTGGATCGGGCATTCGTCGAATCAGTTACGACATAATAAAATGCCACATTCCTGCCCGCGTATTTTTTCGCCAAGGCGTTAGCATATTCTGCATGCTTGGTCGATAAGGGAAGCCAGCTTGCTCCTATGGCGAGAACCACGACCTTGCCATTCTGAGCCTGCACGTCCACGGTTCCGCCATCGAGCTTTGGCACCACAGTCTGGGCAAAAGATGCAGAAACAAAGACCAACGCAAAAGCACAAGCGATCGCAAATGTTTTTAGGTTCTTCATAGCCTTAGGAAGATACACGTCTCTTCCGCCCATTTAGATGCAACTGTAGTGCCAAATTACTGCTTACGGTTCAGTATGACATTGTCGATAAGCCGAACCTTGCCAAATCTAACGGCAACAGCTACCAAAACCTCGCCATCTTCAATCTTTTCAATAGGTTCCAAGTCGTTGTTGCTGACAACGGCAATGTAATCGATGCGAGCGAGAGGCTCCGCCGCGATACGTTCCTCGACGATCTGGGCAATTGTCGCCGCATTTCGTTCACCGTTCTCAAAAGAACTCTTTGCTTCGCTTAAAGCCTTGAAAACGACTGAGGCCTTTTCTCGCTTTTCTTCGGAAAGGTAAGCATTACGGGACGAGAGCGCCAGCCCGGATGCTTCGCGCACCGTTGGTACGACAACGATCTCGGTCTCGAAGCCGAGATCCCGGGTCAACCGCTTGACAACCCCGACCTGCTGAGCATCTTTGCTCCCAAAAAACGCACGATCGGGCCGGATGGTATTCAGGAGTATCGTGACAACGGTTGCAACCCCTCGAAAATGGCCGGGACGAGAGGCCCCCTCGAGCGTTTCCGTCAGGCCCTCGACATAGACATAAGTAGAAAACCCCGGAACATAGATCTCGTCGATGTCAGGGGCAAAAACATAGTCCACTTCGTATTCGGCCAGCTTTGCAGCGTCAGCGGTGAGGTCCCGCGGATATAGATCAAAATCTTCATTCGGGCCAAACTGGCTCGGATTCACAAAGATCGAAACTATAACCACTTCAGACATCTGCCGGGCCTCTTTAACAAGGGCTAGATGTCCGGCGTGCAAGGCTCCCATCGTGGGAACGAAACCAACCGACTTGTTCTCACGCCGGATCTTACGCGCGATCGAGGCCATTCTTTGTTTGCGGTTGATGATCTCCATTAGTAATCCATTGCAAAATGCAGGAACGGGAAGGCGGCGATCGATCCATTAGCTCGGTTCAGAGGCCGCTTTAGACTCCTTTGGAAAGCCATATGACTCAGCCTTACTGGGATAATCGCCTGACCGGACATCATCCATCCATTGCGTTATTGCATCGGTTATCACCTGGCTGACGTTGGCATACTGGCGAACGAACCTAGGCAGGCGGCCAAAGGTGAAGCCTATAAGATCGTGGAGGACCAGAACCTGAATATCGCAGCTCGCCCCTGCCCCGATACCGACCGTGCTGATCGTTAGCGAATTTGTTATCTTTTCGGCGATCTCTCGCGGTACAAGCTCAAGTACGATCGCAAATGCGCCCGCTTCTTCCAGCATCTGTGCATCTTCCATCAGTTTGCGAGCGTCGCTCGCCGTTTTCCCTTGAACGCGATAGCCACCAAGCTTATGTACGGATTGGGGTGTAAGGCCAATGTGTGCCATCACCGGTATCTCTTCTTCGACGAGACGTTTAACAAGGCCGACGCGGTTGCGGCCGCCTTCGAGTTTGACCGCCTCGGCGCCGCCATATTTAAGCAGCTTCATCGCATTGCGCACCGCCTTGTTATCCCCTGTGTGGTAGCTGCCATAAGGCATATCGGCGACTATCAACGCCCTGCTGGAACCTCGCTTTACCGCTTTAGTGGCAGAAAGCACCTCATCCAGCGATACTGGGATCGTGTTGCCGTAACCGTGGATCACATTGCCCATGCTGTCGCCCACAAGAATGATATCGACGCCTGCTTCGTCCACTATCCGTGCCGTTGGGTAGTCGTAGGCTGTCAGGCAAACGAGCTTTTCGCCCGATTCCTTAGCCGCACGAAGCGCTGGAACGTAAACTTTCTCCGGCTGGTCCGGTTTCAGATAGGCCATAAAATTGACATAAGTCTAGCCGTTTCAGGCTTTCAAGTCTAGCCACTTTGCGAAACGAGGAGCGGGTCGCGGGCCTGCGGATACCAGCGGACAACGGCCGATGTGTCGTCGCATTCGGCCAACAGCGTGCCTATATCTTTGTGAAGCAGAGGGTGTTGATAGGTAGGAGAGATCTCGTTCATCGGAACTAGCACAAAACGACGAAGATGGGCGCGCGGATGAGGCACGGTCAAAAAGGTCGTATCGACATGTTCCTGGCCGAAAAAAAGAAGGTCAAGATCGATCGTTCGGGGCTTCTTAAGTGATTTGTCCGTGCGGCCGAGCAGATATTCGACGCGAAGCATCCTTGCCAGCATTTGCGTCGGCGTGATGCCATTCACCCTAATTTCCGCCGCCATATTGAGAAACGGCGATGAATTTGCGATGTCAACGGGAGCGGTCTCGTAAACCGCCGAGAGTTTTGTTACCTGAAAGCTCGCCTCGATCAATCCGCGAACAGAAAGCAAGAGGTTTCCTGCCCGGTCTCCCAAATTCGAGCCGATACTGACGTAAGCAGTTACAAATTCATTCTCCATCTGTTCTACGACTGATCAGCGATCTCTTTTTCGAGTTCGTCGATCGCGTCCAGCAGCTTTACGAACTTGTCGCCAAACGACGTCAAACTATACTCAACACGAGGCGGAACTTCGGGAAAAGAAGTCTTGATGAAAATTCCAAAGTGTACGAGTTTTCGAAGCCGTTCATTCAGTACCTTTGTGGTCAGGCCCTGTACTTCACGCTCCATCGCCCCCGGACGGTTCACGCCAGCCCGCACCAGATTGATGACGGTCAGCGACCATTTGCACCTGACAATGGTCTCGACCATTCGCTTTACATCAGGGAAATCGGAAACTTTCTTCGCTTTTGGTCGCATCAATTTAGACCGAAAAGTAAGCGGGTGACCGAAAAGTAACTGCTTACTTCGCCCCGCCCGATGTGATACGTTTTGTAGAAATAACGGGCTTGACAGTCAAACATTAGCGTAAGATGGAGGAGAAAAACAAATGAAAAAGAAAGCGGTATTTTACCATGCCGGCTGCCCAGTTTGCGTAAATGCAGAACAAATGGTCCTCGACACGGTTGACCGAGACCGGTTCGAGGTTGAGATAGTACACCTTGGCGAGGATAAGAGCCGTATATCTGAGGCGGAAAGTTCAGGTGTAAGATCGGTGCCGGCGCTTGCGCTGGACGGAAACACTTTCCACATCAATTTTGGGGCGGCTTTAAGCGATCTGAAGTGACGTTCGGATCGTCGATCCTTATCTGGCCCGGGTACCGCTTAAGTCCCGGGCTTTTTACTTTTTATTGTCCAAGTGTTTCAATGGAAACAGCATTATTCCAGCAGCGGTTCGCAGAGTAGCCGTTCGGGCGGATGCCGGGTGTGATCCGTCTTGACAAAAATAAACACGCCATTTCTATGCCGCGCAGAAAGTTCCGCCACACGCATCGATACGAGACTCCAGGCGACCGTTCTCATCAGGAATACATCGTAAATCAGCCTGCGCAGATGACAACCAGGTCTGAATTGCTTCGTCTGATAAAGGGCGGCGAAGACACCTACCTTGAACTAAAGGTCAAGCTTTCCAACACCGAACGGATAACTCAGGGAATAGTCGCGCTTGCCAATACGAGCGGCGGGACGATCGTTTTCGGTGTGACCGACCAACTCAGGATCGAGGGCGTGTCAGATCCCGAAGCGGTTCGCGATGAACTGGTTAGAATTTGCCGGGAAGAGATAGTCCCGCCCGTGGTACCGAACATAGACATGATCGCGTTTGACAGCGGCAAGCGAGTGGTCGCGATCGACGTCGTCGCTCGAAATCGGCCATACCGGACTCGCGACGGCCGGTTTTATATGCGGTTCGGTGCTGAAAAGCGAGAGGTCGCACGCGAACAGCTTTCATTATGGCTGGACGAGCTGCGTCCGCTCGGTTATGAAAATGTTCCCTTAGCCACTTGCAGTGAGAATGATTTCGACGACGGCCTGCTTTGGAGCTTCGCGCAAGGATTTGAGGAGAAAAGCCCGAATATGTACCAAACGGCCGATTTTCTCAAGAAGGAATTGCTATTAGCGGTCGGAAATGCAGGAGAATTCTTTCCGACCGTTGCGGGACTCGTTTTGTTCGGAAAGAACGAAAGTGTCGAGCGTTTGTTTCCTAGAGCCGGCGTCACGGTGGCCAGGTATTCCGGCGAGAACGGGAATGTTCAGTTAGTTGAATCATTGGAATTGTTTGGAAATTACCATACGGTTTACGAATCTGCTCTTCAGTTTATCCTTCGATATGTCGACCTTCTCAAAACCAAGCCGAAGAAACGTACGGAAGAGGGTTCGCTTCCAGTAAAGCCCCGAAGCCTGCACAACCTTTACGCGGTCAAGGAGGCGACCGCTAATGCACTGGTTCACCGGGACCTTGCTATCAGAGACATCCCAACACGGATCCATATTTACGACAATGCGATCGAGTTTATGAACGCCCGGCGAACCAACGGGTTTGTTCCACCGGCTTCCAAGGCAATTCGCTATGGCATTACACAACGGCTGAATCCTCAGATATCCGCGATCTTCAGCAGACGTGAATATGGAACGGATGTGCCCCGTGGCGGCCTTCCGATGGTTCTAAAACAATCCCTTCTGTTTTCGGGGCGACGAGCTGAGATCTTCACTGCCAACGACGAGTTCAGGCTGAAGATATATGGCGCTTAGTTCGTCTAAACCACATTTTCGCGTAAGATAACGACGAAGTTCGGAAGCCTTAGCCCGAAAGCCCTAATTATGGCTGTGATCGACAATCAGCTTTTTTCGGTGGTGATGCCCATATACCGCGAGGGGCGGAGCCTCAAGACAGTCGTGAACAATGTATCGCAGGTTTTGGGAGCCGCAGGAGTCCGATATGAATTGTTACTGATCGATGATGGCTCGCCCGATGATACCTGGTCGATCATCAAAGAGATCTCGGAAGAAATTCCAAGCGTGCGTGCTTTCCGTCTAAGCCGTAATTTCGGAAAGGAGCTTGCGCTTTGCGCCGGTCTTGAGTTGTCGGGAGGTGACGCCGTGATCGTAATGGACGCTGACGGCCAGCATCCGCCGTCTCTGCTGCCCAAGATGATCGAAACCTGGCGCGGAACCGGAGCCGAGATCGTCGAAGCGACCAAGATCGACCGTGGAAAGGAATCGGTTTTCAGCAGGACAAGTGCGGGATTGTTCTATTTCCTATGGAACAAGCTTTCCGGCTTTGAAATGCGGGGGGCTTGCGACTACAAACTCCTGACCCGCCGCGCCGTTGACGCTTACCTCAAGATGGACGAGCGGAACGTGTTCTTTCGTGGGATGACCGCCTGGCTGGGATTCGAGCGAGCCCAGGTGCCTTTCGAAGTAGCCGAGCGTGCTTCCGGCCGATCGAGTTGGTCACTGTTCAGAAGGGTCAGACTTGCGGTTGACGGTATTTCGGGGTTTTCATCGCTGCCTCTTCAACTGGTAACGCTCGCGGGGATCGTTTTTTTCGTTTTCTCTGTTCTTTTTGGTATCTATACGCTGGTAATGCAGCTGTCGGGACACTCAGTTACCGGATTTGCGACGGTCATCCTCTTGCTTTTGTTCATTGGCAGCTTGCTTATGATCAGCCTGGGTATTATCGGCATTTATCTCGCACGTATTTACGACGAGATCAAACACCGGCCCCGCTACGTGATCTCTAATTCGATCGAACCGGCAGATATTGAGAAGGGAAGGAACTCCAATGTTTGAGAATTTTCCGAAGGTGCGGCCGGAACTCCCACCCGAATTCAAGGCGATCTACGCGGCCCAGTACAAAGAAAACCGCGAAGGAAGATCGACCGGTTCAAACCTCGCTCAGAAACTTGAAAGCTGGATGCACCGTAAGATCGCGGCCGATGTGCTTTCCGGGGCTGATCAAAAGACCTTAGAAATTGGGGCCGGCACTCTTAATCAATTGGAGTATGAAAAAGCTTCCAGGCCATACGATATCGTCGAACCTTTTGCGTACCTGTACGAGAATTCTCCGCAGCTGGAAAGGGTGAGAAGGATATATTCCGATATTTCCGATGTTCCTGAAGGGGAACGATATGACAGGATCACTTCGATCGCAGCGTTCGAACATATTTGCGAACTTCCCGAGGTGGTGGCGAGGGCCGGCCTGATGTTGAACGAAGGCGGCGTCCTGCGTGTCGCGATCCCGAGCGAGGGCACGTTCCTTTGGAAACTGGGCTATACGGTGTCGACAGGATTTGAATTCAAGCGGAAGTATGGACTGGATTACGAAGTGCTAATGAGACACGAGCACGTCAATACTGCGCGCGAAATTGAAGAAGTATTAAGTTATTTTTTTTCTGAAATATCGACAAGCGTGTTCGGGCTTATAAAGGCATTCTCTATTTATCAGGTCTTTATCTGCCGAAACCCCCATCTTGTCCGATGTGAGGGATTTGTCCCGAAGTCTCCGCAGTGATCGGGTTTATTTAGGCGAAGTCGCTGGCCGTTCACGGTAAAGCAGAAAATTCCCATCTTTCATTATCATCTCGCAATTCGTACATTTTTCCTCCGAACTCAGCACAAGAGATCCCGGCGGCGGCCGCTTGCCAAAATCGACGTGGACAAAATTATTTTTGTCGATTCCGTGAACTGTCGCATACCAATACGAATGCAGATACATCTGGCCCCAGTAGCCGTCGAACAAATAGATAGGTCGTTGAGCCATCGCAAGGGCGGCCTGCAGCACAGCCGGATAGCTTTCGTCGAACCAAAGTCCGCGCTTTGGCCCCTCTTCCGCGAACGTCCGATAGAAGAACGCTGCCTGAATTAATGTAAAAGCGACGGCTGCCGCAAGCACGAGATGCCCGATGGGCATGGCCCGTTTAGCTGGTCCGGACAGTGTACTGTCCATTTCACCCCACTCGACCAACCACATTGCGGCCGGAACCAAAAGCATCAACAAGAACACCGGAAAAGCGATCAGCCGCAGCATGTGGAACTGGTCTAAGGTCAGCGATGCGGGGACAACGGACGCACCGAGGCCGAACAGTACGTACCGCCACCATGGAGAATTTCGATGGAAGATCAAGATCACAACGATCCCGAGCAGTGCCAGAACCAGGGTCGCGGCAAGAATAGGGCCCGTGTCCATTATGTGGTGACGCATGTTCGGATCACCGGTGAACAGCATTCGATACGGGCTCACATTTGCCGCAAAGTTCCTGACGAAGTCGAAAATGATCTCCGTAAGCGTCTTTTCAGGAGTGATCACTCCAACCGTCATATTGAAACGGCCGGCAAGTGCGCCCGGATTTCGGAAATGGAAGATCACGATAGGAATTAGGGCAATGCCATAAGCGGCCCAAGTCTTGATGACATTCAATACCTTGCTTCTATCCGTGACAAACACGATCAAGCCAAACGCAAGCAATGGTCCTAACAGGCGTCCGATCGAATAAGTGTAGGTCAGCAAACCCAAGCACGCGGCCACGGCAGCGACGTTAAGCCACGGCCAGCGATCGTGCTTATGTGCCGAATACAAAGCGGTCAGAAACAGAGCTACCGCAAGCGGATAAAGCGACGCTCCGAAAGCAAGCCTGCCGGTCTCGAAAAGCCAGGGAGTCACCAGGGCAGTAAGAAAAACGGCGATGCCAATATAAGTTTTGCCGGAAATGCGGACTGCCAACCGCCCCAAAAGCACGCAGGCGAGAAACATCGCAGTTGCGCTAAGGAGGCGCGGAAGCAAATTGCTCGGCGGAAATACGAAAAAAAGAGCGGCCAGGGAATAGATCTGGACGGGATCCATCCAGCCTAGGTAATCGTGAGGCGGCGGAAGTTTAAGGACAGGGAAATAAAGAGGCAGGAAATGGCCAAACTCGCCTTGCCCGGTGAGATATATTTGGTAGGCATTGTATGCGGCGAGTGTTTCATCAATATAAAAACCGGGCGGGTTCGAGGAGAGTCCGTAAATGTAGAACACGTACAACACTACCGCTGCGATCGTGTAGAATGCAGCGGCGCGATTTCGTTGAAAGCTTGCTATTATCTTGCCCGCAGAACCGACATTTTCTGGTCCTTGACGGCTGCCCGGAGATTCCATTCCGATGATTTAACCACAAATGCCGGAAAAAAGACGAGAGCGGGAGCGGAAAGGCGATTGCTAAGCCGCGAGGTCCGCGGCAGTAGTCCTGTGATGGCCGCCCGGTGTCGTCGTGGACAACAATATCCGCAGAGATCTGCGGCCTTTGATCCGTGGCGTAAAGGCTTGAGTCCCGATGCGTTGACAGCAAATTTGGTATGATAGACCATGTCTCGCGATCAGCGATGGTTGAGCGGCTAGAACTATTACGAATGCCGGGGCTGGGATCTTGAAACGCACAATGGAGGTTGTTCGCGAGCGGTTACCGCGCCCTGGGTAATATCCAACGGATTATGCCAATTGTTAAAAAACGGGAGATCGAGAACTTGGAACAAATGAGCGGCGAGGAATTGCGAGCGTTCATCGACACCTTGCCCGCGGGCCCGGCGACTATCAGCGGGCTTCTAGATTTTATCGAGGACGAATTGTACGACAGCGAATGCAACCACAGCCTGCAGATCGCAATGCGCTTTATGATGGAGAACCGACTAGATTTTGGCAAGATCACCGGTTGGTTGAACGAGAACGGCGGTTACTGCGATTGCAAGGTAATGGAACAGATCGCGCCAAAGTGGCGAGCAAAATTCGGAGACGACTAGTTTTTATGAACTATTTCAAGTTCACCCTATTATTTATCTTTCTGGTTGGAGCAGCAAATGGCCAAAAGGGCGAGATGATGAAAGTTAACGTGTTTTTTCATCCTGACAAGCTCGACCCGGAGGTCTTGGAGTGTAATAAGGTACACCCGGTTTCAAGGACCATTCCCAAGACTGCCGGTGTGGCAACGGCCGCTCTCGAGGAATTGTTGAAAGGCCCAACTAGCGAGGAAGCGAAGGATTATTCAGGGTTCGGCCCACCTGAAACCATCGGGATACTGAAAAGCGTCAATGTGAAAAATGGGACGGCATATGTTAATTTCACTGACCGGGTTTACGAACAAATGGGAGTCGCGACAACTAGCTGCGGAAGCGGTTTTTTCTCAATGACCGACGCCACGCTAAAGCAGTTTCCGACCATAAAGAAGGTCGTTTATGCCATAGAAGGCAGCACTAACGATTTTTACGAATGGGTCCAAGTAGGAGAGTGCCCGTATGGCAAGAAGCATTGTTCTCGCAGCAACTTTCGATGAACTAATGACGTGGGCCTAAAACGTCTCTCAGGTACTGTCCAGTGTAAGAACTTTCGTGTTTTGCAACCTGTTCCGGTGTTCCTGTCGCGACCACCTTACCGCCTCCGACGCCTCCGTCAGGGCCAAGGTCGATCACATGGTCGGCGGATTTTATAACGTCAAGGTTATGTTCGATCACGACAAGGCTTGCACCGCTGTCGATCAAGGCCCGAAAAGACGCCATCAGCTTGTTAACATCGTCAAAATGCAGGCCTGTTGTCGGCTCGTCAAAAATGAACAGCGTTTTCGACTGCGTCCTTTGCGAAAGGTGAGATGCCAGTTTTACACGCTGTGCCTCGCCACCACTTAATGTGGTCGCAGATTGGCCAAGACGAAGATATCCCAGGCCTACATCCTCAAGCGCTTTTAGACGATTCACGATCTTTTTCGTGTCCTTAAAGAAAATGATCGCCTCATGTACGGTAAGCTGAAGAACTTCGTGAATATTTTTTCCCTTGTACTTCACTTTGAGGATGTCGTCGCGAAAGCGAGTCCCCCTGCAATCTTCGCAAGAAAGTTCTACGTCAGCCAGGAATTGCATTTCAACCGTGACCGTTCCGCTTCCCTGACAAGTCTCACAACGCCCACCGGGCACGTTGAATGAGAAGTGGGACGAGTTAAAGCCCTTAGATTTTGCACCGTTTGTCGAAGCAAAGAGGTCGCGGATCGCATCGTATGTCTTTACGTAGGTTACCGGATTTGACCGGGGTGTTCTCCCGATCGGCGATTGGTCGACAAGAACAATATCGTCAATTTTTTCGGAACCTTGTATGTCCTGGCAAAGCCCGACCGCTGCCTGCCATTCGCCCTTTTGCTTCTTTATCCCGGCGTAGAGAACATCGTGAACAAGCGTAGACTTGCCCGATCCGGATACGCCTGTGATGCAGACGAGAATATTGAGAGGAACTTCCACAGTGATATTTTGGAGATTGTGTTCACGGCCTCCGACAATTGTGATCTTTTCCTTGCCTCGTCTTCGCTTAATCGGGACTTTGATCTCACTCTCATTTCTCAGATATCGGGCCGTGAGGGAGGCCTCGTTTCTCAATAGATCAGTGAGAACGCCTTGAAAAACGAGCTCGCCGCCCAACTCGCCTGCCTGAAGACCGATGTCCACAATATGGTCGGCGGCGCGAATCGTCTCTTCGTCGTGTTCAACAACCACAAGAGTGTTTCCAATGTCGCGAAGCCCTTCAAGTATTCTGACCAGCCGCGCATTATCGCGTGGGTGAAGTCCGATACTTGGCTCATCCAGTACGTAAAGCGTTCCCACCAAAAGTGACCCAAGATTCGTTGCAAGCTGTATCCGCTGTGCTTCACCGCCCGACAAAGTCGATGCAAGGCGGTCAAGCGTCAGGTAATCCAGCCCGACGTCCACGAGAAATTTTAATCGCCGTTCTATTTCGACCAAAAGTTTCTCTGCGATCGCTCTTTTCTCGGCGCTCAACTCAAGCTCGCCGAAAAAAGAACACGCGTCAATGATCGACATCGAGACTATCTCTGGCAGCGAGCGTCCCGAGATCCTTACGTCCCGCGCCGCTTGTCTCAGCCTGCCGCCGCCGCAATCCGGACAAGTCGTATAACCCCGATACTTAGCAAGAAAAACTCTGACATGGAGCTTATATTTTTTTGTCTCCAGCCATTTGAAAAAGCCTTGAACACCTCGCCAGCCGTCGCTTCCAAAAATGATCTCGTTCCTTTGGGCCTCCGAGAGATCCGCGAACGGCATGTTCACGTCAATTCCGGCCCGCGACGCATATTTCATCAACTCTTTCTGCGCCCAGTCGTGTTGAGGGCGGGAGAAAGGCTCGACAACTCCGTTCTTGATCGACCTTAGAGGATCTGGAAGGACCAGATCATAATCGACACCGATCGTGTTCCCAAATCCCTGGCATGTAGGGCAGGCTCCATACGGCGAATTAAAGCTGAATAAAGATGGTTCGGGTTCATCGTAACTGGTCCCGTCGTACTTGCAGATGTATGAATCGGAAAAACGAAGTGTGATAGGCTCGCCTGCCGCATCATCATTTGCAGCATGAATGACCTGTTTGACGACAGCGGCATGGGCCTCGCGAAAGCAGACCTCAAGCGAGTCGACAAGCCGATGCCGTGTGTTTACGCTCGCCGTGAGACGATCGATCAGGACATAGGTCTCGTCAAAGTCGCCAAAACTATAATCCTCGGGACGGGTCAGTTCTATAACCTCGCCATCACGATATAACCTCGAAAAACCCTGCTGCAAGAGCATCATCAAAAAGGCTCCGGTGCTCATGTCTGTGCCTGCGTCGCCTTTCTTCTTGGCACCGGATCTTGGCTTTGCCCCGGCCTGCTTCACGTTCTCCTGAACGGGGAACATGACGAAAAATCGTGACCCCTCGTCCAACGTCTTAAGCACCTGTTCAGCAGCGGATTGTGGTGAATCTTTTTTTACTTCTCGCCCGCAAACATGGCAAAACGTCGATCCGGCCCTGGCGAACAGCAGCCGGAGATAATCGTAGATCTCGGTTTGGGTTGCGACTGTCGAACGAGGATTCTTGGACGAATTCTTTTGACGGATCGCTATGGCTGGAGCAAGGCCGGTGATCTCGTCCACGTCGGGCTTGTCCATTCGTTCGAGGAATTGACGTGCGTAGGCAGATAACGATTCGACATATCGCCGCTGGCCTTCGGCGTAGATAGTGTCAAAGGCAAGGCTCGATTTTCCAGAACCGGAAACACCGGTAACAACGGTCAATTTGTTGTGCGGTATGGAAACGGAGATGTTCTTGAGATTGTGTACACGCGCGCCTCGGACCTCGATCCCTTCTTCCTTTGATTGAACAGCACGCATAGGCGAAGTTTCCGGCCGGAAAGCCAAAATTTAAGTTTATCAAATAGGGTCGCAGTGCAAAAGCGGCGTACGGGCGGTGAAATAAGAGGTGCCGTATTACGCTGAACATCTTGCATCCCGTCCTTGTGTGACGTATCGGCCTCCTGTCAGATCAGAAAAAGGATGCGGATGTTCACAAACTTGCTTTCTGCTATCCTGTCAGATATGAGGTTTCTATCTATCCTACTGGTGTTGGCTGTTTCGTTCGTCATTTCTGGTTGCGGCGGTGCGAACGAATCTACTTCCAACGCCGATCCTGCCATGTCGCCGTCACAAGATCCGCCAGGCCGAAAACCAGTCCTTGTAGAGCTTTTCACATCAGAAGGCTGCGGAAATTGTCCGCCGGCAGACCGATACCTGGCATTTCTTGAGACAAAGCAGCCGATCCAGGGCGCAGAGGTTATAACACTCGGTTACCACGTCGATTACTTTAACGATCGCGGGTGGAAAGATCCTTACTCGTCTGAGGAATATACGCGCCGCCAAAACCTCTATGCCCTGCGAATGGGCCAGCAATCGGTTTTCACACCCCAGATGATCGTTGACGGAGTCATGCAGTTTGTCGGCAACGACGCGAATACGGCGACCAAAACGATCCAGGACGCCACACGCGCACCAAAACCGGACGTGTCGATCAGCGTGATCGGAAAAACAGCGGAAGTTAAGTTGACCGGATTTGGACGCCACAATGTGGCTACGGTCGTGCTTGCTACCGCTGAGGACGGGCTTGTTAGCGACGTCAAAGCCGGCAATAACCGAGGAAAGCAGCTCTCGCACATATCAGTCGTCCGTCAGCTCAAGCCGTTTGGGAAGTTGCCCGAGAAGGCGACAGAGTTTTCAGGCACCGTCGAACTTCCGTCTGATCCTGCCTGGAAAGCCGAAAATGTAAGGTACGTGGTTTTCGTTCAGGAAGATCAAAGCGGGACAATTCTTGCAGCCGGCCGCGTGCCAATTCCTTGATATATCTCTGAACTTACGATAGTTACCAACGCCTGTCGTAGTTGGTGAAATTAGAACGCCAGTCGTCAGGTTCCTCGCTTGCGAGATAGGGAATGTGCCCGTCAAATTCGATCTCAAGATCTGCGGGCCGTTTCAGCCGATAGCTGTAACCTGTTGGCGACGCGACAGAAATCGAAACAGAGTCGTCGGCTTTTCGGCAAATGACCGCTATCCTCCAGTCCTTCTTAGAGCGAAAGACGAGGCGCGAGCCGGTAGGGAATTGGCCCAGCTTACTTTTGATCACGGCAAGTTCCACGCTTTTCGGTACCTTTTCCGATCGGCTTTGGTCAACTGGATGAGATAAGGACTCTTCGCCGGATCGGCCCAAGCCAATATCCGCTGCAAATTCTCACGTGCCATTGCAGTACATCCTGATGTTCCGGTCATCGGATCCTGCCAGATATGCAGGAATATACAAGAACCGTTGCCGGTTCGGACCGGATATGAATTGTGGGCGACAAAAATGCCAAGATCGTATTCCTGGCCAACTTCGAGCATTTTCTCCGACGTTTTCCAGTCGAAGCTGCCAACTTTCAATCGATCGACAAGCCGGTTGTAGTGGGACGATGACATATCGTCAACGCACTCAGAATATTCTTCCAGCTTTACATAAGACAATTTGACCTCGCTTGGGCTGTCGGGCCTTCCGAAGGCGAACGTCAACGGCATAAGCCCGGCCGGCGACCGCCCGTCGCCCTCTTTTTTAATGTCTGCTATGCCTGCTGGTGCAGAATCCGCGCTCCAGCCCAGCCCGTTTCGGCCGAGCACGACCGGGAACTCGGCGCCAGTCTGTTTCCAGCCTGACGTTGCAGACTTTCGCTCGAATAATCGTGCCTTACCCTGCGATGATCCAGGGGCTTCAGTCGTTACGACGACCGCCTGCAAGGATTCCGCGAACGGCTTTTTTACCGGCGTCGGCTGTGGGGTCTTGACCTGGCATATTGAAGGAAATGCCAGAACGCTCACCATAACCGGAACAAGGAATTTCCACATTGTCCTTAGAAAAATATAGCTAATGGCGGTCAACTGTCAGCCATTAGCTATCTCACGTGGCTTGAGACTTCCGCTAATCTTCGAAAACGCTGTCGGTCGAATTTGCAGCCCTGGCGCGGCTGACCGCATATACGCGCAGCCCGATAGAGATCATTGCTATCGAGATGCCCATCCAGATAAATACCCAGACGATAGAAGGAATTCCGGTCGCAGCAGCCATATTTGCCGCGTCTGAATGAGCATTTGTCGATGCAGAAATGAAGAAAAGGTTGACGAGATCGAAAACGGCGTTCGCAAGACACTGGACCGCCAGGAACGCAACCGCGAAATTGGCCCATTTGATGGTCGCGAATTTGCCGATCGCCAATAAAGCGACGCTGAGGATCGCCCCGGCGATCACGGTAAACGCTACGCTGCCCAATGTGACATTTGCGAGAAAATTCCACATTGGCGACAGTATGCCGAAGATCACGGTCATAAGCGCGACGAAGCCTGCAGAAACATACAGGGCGATCCGCGAGGACATTCCATACCGCATCCAGACAAGGAGCGCCGCGCAGAATGCGGTCGTGCCCAAGTAACCCGCGCTCGAGATGAATAACTGCGAGAACCAGCCGGATGCTTCGGACCAAACTACACCGCTGCCGTCATAGGCGACTGACAGGCTTTGGACGCTGCTGCCGGTGAGAACCGCCGCTAGAACATGCGAGCCCTCGTGAAGAAAGGTGGTAAATATTCTGATCGGATATGTCACCAGTCCCACCAGCGGAAGATAGGCGGACAGGAACCAGAGTCCGATGCTAACTATAGTTGCGACCAACAAAAGATAGATCTGTGGACGGGCGTCTTCGGCGACTTTATATCTCATAGAATTAGTACTCCTCCCGACTTCACGGTAAAGATTTACGTTTAGTTTACCCGAAAGTTCGGCTAAAGCGTAAGAAAAAGAGAGCTATCGCACGTATTCGGATCTGCCGCCGGTCTTTGATTCAAGCCTGATATCCGTGATCTCGATGTCCTTTTGAACGGCCTTGCACATATCGTAAAGAGTAAGAGCGGCAACGGTTACGGCCGTGAGAGCTTCCATCTCGACGCCGGTCTGCGAAATCGTCTTGGCGGTTGCCGACAGCAAGACACCGGTTTCGGTCAACTCGGCAGTAACTTCTACTTTCGAGAGGTTGATCTGGTGGCAAAGGGGGATAAGTTCCGAAGTTCGTTTTGCGGCCATAATGCCGGCAAGCCGGGCGGTCTCAAGCGGGTCACCCTTGGGACCGCGCCGCTCCCGAATGGCTTCGATCGTTGCTTCTGAGAGGGTCACCCGTCCGGAAGCTACTGCGACCCTCACCGAGGCAGGCTTTTCCGATATATCGACCATTCGGATCTTACCGTCCTCATCGAGATGTGAAAGTTCGTTCATAGTTTCTGCGCCTGAAATATCAGCGTATTCCCGCCCATAAGCACTTCTCGGCTGTTTAGTTCGTCGGCCCAGCGTTCCTTTCTCTTTTCAACCGATCTCGTGCTGGAGATAAGGCGTATCAATAAAGCCATCGGAAAGAGTCGAAAGCTCTTTCTCTTTGGCTTGTCAATGAAAAGCCTCTCCAGCCGAAAGCCATTCATTTCCAGTAAATACCGAAGTTCGGAATAACCGATCGGATTTGCATGAACTGCGATCTCTTCCATTCCGCCGTATCGCTCAGAGATCTCGGCCCGTACACTTTCCGACAGCGGCTTAAAATGCGACGTATAACCTGAGAACAGCCATTTTAGCCTTTCCTCTACATTTAGGATGTTCGGGATCGAGATAACAAGCATTCCACCGGGCTTGAGAAGCCGCGAGAACTCCCGGATCGCATTTGCCGGGTTTTCGATATGTTCCAGGCCTTCAATACAGACGATCGAGCCAAACGTGCCGTCGTCGTATGGAAGCAATGCGTCAAGATCGCCTTCACGGATATCCAGATCGCTGAGCTTAAAGATCTTAGGATAGAGATCGCAGCAGCAAACATCGAAGCCGAGTTCTGCGAGACGTTCTGCGAGGGCCCCTTCGCCGGCAGGTACGTCAAGGATCGTGCCTTTTGGCAAGGTGCGAAAGATGTCGATGACCGTATCGTGGATCTCGACATGGGCCAGGGCTGAGGCGGTCGCCATAGGATTGAGCCTATTAGAAAGCGAGGACGTAGCTAAAGGTACAAGATTTTCGCAACGTCATCAATGTCAATGCGTGTTCCTCTGGGCACATAAACAAGCGCACCGGCTTTGGAAAAACCAACAATGTCTGACGACCCTTTCCACTCGACCGGCTTTACCATCCTTGAACCGTCATTCGATTCAGTGAGTATCGCCGGAAGATACGAGTCACGTTCTTTGGTGCCCTTCATGGCACCAATCGATCTTGCACGCCCCTCGCGAAGGTCGGTGTCCAATGCCGACTGCATTAAGAGGATCGCCTTTCGCACAAACAAAAAGAACGTGACCGCCGCAGAAACGGGATTGCCCGGCAGGCCAAAGATCAGCGTTTGTCCGAAACGCCCGAACACCGTTGGCTTTCCAGGCTTCAGGGCGACCCGTTCAAAGAAGATGTCAGCACCGAGCTCCTTGAAGGCGATCTTTGTAAGATCGTATTTTCCAACCGAAACCCCGCCCGTGGTTACGAGAATATCTGCCTTTGCAGCGGCTTCCCTAATTTGGGTCCTCAGACCTGAGATGTCATCACCAACGGTGGGATAAACCGTGACTTCAGCCCCGGCAGCCTCGCATAGGCTTGCGAGCATCACGGAGTTCGTATTCCTTATTTGGTCGGCTTTCGGCTTCTTGTGGATATCTACGATCTCGGTGCCGGTGGTGAAAATTGCAACACGCGGTCGTTTTGAGACTTTCACCCTGGCGCAGCCGAACGCCGCCGCGAGCGAGATGTTCAATACGGTGAGTGCCTCTCCCTTTTTCAGCACTTTCTTGCCTTTTTTGACCTCAGCCCCTTTTTTCACGATGAAGCGGCCAGTTTCTGTGGGTTCAAGAATGTGGACCGTTCCATTAGACTCTTTTGCAAGCTCGACCTTCTGAACGGAATTTGCCCCTTTTGGAACAGGCCCGCCAGTCATAATTCGGACCGCCTCGCCTCGTTTTAAGGTGTTATGCCAACCTTTACCGGCGGCTGCCTCGCCGACGATCCTGAGCTCAACCGGGGCGTTTGTTGTGTCGGCTGCTTTGAGAGCATAGCCGTCCATTTGCGAGCGGTCGAAGGGCGGAAGATCGGAATCTGCAATAATGTCTTCGACGAGGACGCGACCAAGAGATTCGTTCAATGAAACCGAAGAGCTGCTGAGAGGTTTCGTTTGCCTCGAGATGATCGCTAATGCTTTCTCGATCGAGATCATATAAATCTTGCTCCGGAACAATAATGAACGAACCACATTGGGCTCTTGCCTGGTCTGCTGAGATCGATCGTTCAGAAGATCCTAAGAATTGCCGGTCCGCGTCCTATCTGACCAAGTAAAACTCCGTCTGGCGCGGGCGGAACCATTTGTAGCCGCTTTCGGTCATATATGCGTCATCTTCGGCCATGATGGTCACCTTCTGGTTGTTCCATTCAGGCACCGCAGTTGATGTGTTTAGTTCGATCGACATATAAGAACCAGGCAGTATCTTGTTCCCGCCGCCGCCGATATTGCCCCGAAAATCGATCGAAGGACCAAGGCCATGGCCGTGGGTGCCGATCGGGTGGGAATAGATCATCGCTTCAATACCCTGCTTCTTTGCCTCAGCCATCGTTTGTTCATAGACCTGTGTGCCGGTCATTCCGGCCCGGGCAACAGAAAACAAAATGTCCTGCAGTCGGTTCGTATTTTTCAAGGCAGTTTTTAATCCATCGGGGGCATCTCTTTCGCCTTCCTTCAGAACGTAAGCATGCTTCTGCCAATCGGTAGAAAGTCCCATGTAATCAAGCCCAAAATCCACGTGGATAAGATCGCCGCGTTGAATGATCTCTGATTCTTTCGCGGTAGAAAGAAAGGGCCCGGTTGTTTCGGTGGTCGCCCGCTGGCGCTGAATTCGAAGGTCGGGCTGGAACCAGATGGTCAGGCCGAGTTTGTTCACTTGTTCCATCAGCCAGAAGCGCACATCGCCGACCGTCGTTTTGCCGGGTGTTATAACCTCGTTTGAAAATGCTCGACGGGTCAAGATATCGGTCACTGCGACGGCATTGCGGTAATGTTCAAATTCATCCGGGATGCGGGTGTCGAAAAACTCGGTCAACAGGTCTGCCGCAGAAACGAACCTCTTCTCATTTTCCGCACCTAACGATTCAACCAAAAATCTATACGAATCGTAAGAGAGTCCACTCTGCTGGCCGCGTGTGCCGCCGATATTCAATCCAATGGTCTTCGGTTTGTTTTCATCGACGATCTTTCTTAGCTCCTCTCCGAATTTGTCGCGAGCGGGCATTACGAAACGGTAGTGCTTTCTCAAGCGCTCTTCGTCATAACGAACCATAGCGATCCGCTCGATGCGTCCACCTTTATCGACAAAAATAAAGATATCGCGACGGCCGACTATTGGGATCGGGGGGGTAATGTGGGGCGTGACCGGGTCGCTGTTAAATTCCTCATTTACCACTATCCACATATCGATGCCGTGGCGTTTCATCATGGGCAGCAGCCTTGTACCGAAACGCACCGTTAACCAACGCTCCCTGACTTCCATCTGCTCACGCTGAGTCAGCAGCCGCGGCAGCGATTCAGCATTTACGCTTTGGGCCAACGAATCGAACGGAAAGAAGACCGAGATCGTAATAAGAAGCGTAGAGTGAATGAATAAGCGTTTCAGGTTTGGCATATTTCGCACGGATCACAGATCGGTGATATTCTCTTATGTTGTTTTGAATCTGATATTAACACATTAGGAAATTCCGAAAAGGAGCAGTCGTGATCGATCTTGAACTAACTGAAGAACATTTGGCTTTGCGCAAAACCGTTAAGGAATTTTGCGACGGCGAGGTTGCGCCGCATATTAAGGAATGGGATGAAAAAGCCCATTTTGAACCCAGCGTGTTCCACAAAATGGCCGAGCTTGGGCTTATGGGCGTGTGTATCCCAGAGCAGTATGGCGGGGCAGGGTTTGATTACATCTCGCTCGGGCTTGTCTGCGAGGAGCTTGAGGCGTGCGATACGTTTTTGCGTGTTGCGATGTCGGTCCACGTCGGGCTGAACAGTATGAGCCTGCTGACGTGGGGCACTGAAGAACAAAAGCAAAAATATCTTGTGCCGCAGGCAAAGGGTGAAAAGCTGGCCACGTTTGGATTGACCGAGCCGAATGCAGGATCGGATGTGGTAGGAATGCGAAGTTACGCAAAGCGCGACGGCGAAGACTGGATACTGAACGGAGAAAAGATGTGGATCTCGCTTGGCGATGTTGCCGATCATTTCCTTTTCTTCTGCTGGACCGATCAGGAAAAACAGAAAGTCCGCGACCACAGCGGTATTTCGTGTTTTATCGTCGAGCGTTCGATGCCCGGTTTCTCTAGCGGTACATTACATGGAAAGCTTGGCATCAAGGCCGGTAACACAGGCTATTTCTCGCTTCAGGATGTCCGCGTCCCGGCGGCGAATATGCTAGGTGAAGAAGGCGAAGGTTTCAAGATCGCGATGTTTTCGCTTGAGAACGGCCGCTACACTGTGGCCGCCGGAGCGACCGGCGTTATCCGTGCGGCCCGCGATGCGTCGGTAGCTTATGCAAATACTCGTGAGGTCCAGGGCCAGACGATCGCGAATTTTCAGTTGGTCAAACAAAAGATCGCGACGATGGAAGCCGACTATGAAATGTCGCACCTGCTGTGGCTGAAATGCGGATATCTCAAGAACATTGGGAAACCTTCGGCAAAAGCAGCCTCAATGGCGAAATGGCAGGCAACAACGCGTTCGGAAAAAGCTGCTTCGATGGCAATAGAGATTCACGGGGCCAACGGGTACACTAACGACTATCCGGTAGAGCGGTATCTCAGAAACTGCAAGGCAGCCGTTATATACGAAGGCACGCGCGATATTCACACTCTGATGCAGGCCGATTGGGCTTTGGGGCTGAAGAAAGAAAAACTGGCGAGGAAGACTCTGCCGCCGTATCAGGCATCAGAGGCCAAGGGCACAGCAAGCTGAAAGTAAGACCGCTGTTTAAGTTTTGTAAAGCGGAGTTGAGCAATTAAATAAGCCGGAGATCTGCAATAGATCCCGGCTTTTCTTAACGGCCATCCGAAGTGTTATGACGTCTGATCTTTCAACCAGGCCCTCAGAACCCTTCGCGCTTCGGATCTATATTCGACATCTTCCATTCGCCGCCTTCTTTAACAAAGAGCACTTCATAGCCGCTGGGATAGCTGACCGTTCGGACCCTTGCGACCGCTTTGTCGCCCTTGAATTGCTCGTTGGAAACTTCGCAAACCTCATTTGTCACCTTATCCACATACTCGCTAAGTTTGGTCATCTTCTCGGCTTTCATGTCTTCTTCAAAGCTTGCAAGCGTATCTGATGTGAAGAATTTTCTTATCGCAGCTTCGTCCTTTCTGACCACCGCGGCGCAATAGGCTTTATATACAGGAGAAAGCGTCGGGGCATTGTTTGTAACAGAGCCTGGCGTTGGTGTTGTGACCAAGGTCGGGTCATTCGCTGGCTGGTTTGTTTGATTCGCGTTAGCCAAATTCGCGGTGTTTGACCGGTTGACGTTTTCCGCCGGGCCTTCTCCACAAGCCAGAAGTAACGCTGAGCTAACAAGAAACAAACTGAATACGATGATTTGCTTATGCATAATTCTCTCCGGGATCGAATTTCCAAGTATAATAAATCGAACACGATGGACAAAATTTATCGAAAAGAATTGCGACGTAAATTCCTCATCGATGCGCTTCCGGAACCCCTTACGCGGGCGAGCCGTCACCTTCAGATCTTCGACAACTATATCGAGGGAACGCGGATGAGAATGCGTTCGGTCCGCGACCCTGAAAGCAAAGAATGGTCGCGGCTTTTGCAGCAAAGGGTCCCGATAGAGACCGATGGCTGGTTGACCCTAAAAGTAGACGAACTGCACCTTACGGAATCCGAACACGAGGTATTTTCTGTTTTTGAGGGAACCGAGATCAGAAAAAACCGGTACTTTCATGAGTTTGATCGGCGACCATTTCTGATCGATATGTACCTAGGGGAGTTGTGGGGCGTAAACATCGCGAATGTTGAATTTCCGGACGAAGCGTCGTTCATCGACTATGAGCCGCCGCCATTTGCTGTTTTCGATATAACGAACGACCACTTTTTCCTCGGTGAGCAATTGGTCCACAAAAAATTTCAGGACGTGCGGAACGAGGTGGCGAGGATCTCGGACAGGGCATTGATCAAGGTCGATACCTCAGAATGAAAAAAGACGGCTCATCGCCGCCTTTTGATCATCTATTCAAACTGCTGTCTTCTGCGTCACGTTCAGCAGGTATTATCTGCTTCGCGGGGTCATCGGTACGTGTCTCTCGATCGAATCGTAGATCTGTAAATATATCTTCGTTTCTCGAGGTATCAAGTTTGCCCAATTCTCACCGCCACGATTTATATAACCGGGTAAGCGTGCCGGATTAGAATTGTACCCCGCGGCCATTAAGTGTTCTTGCGTGGCGAAGCCGGATGCGATGGCCCGGTTAACGGCAGGGCTTGAGTTTAAGTCATTCCACGTTCGCTGCATATAAAGCAGCATTGCCTTGGAGGCATTCAGGTGGTTTCTCATTCCTTCAACAAAATCGGGCATTAAGGGAATATTAGGATGCCACGAGCGGACCATGCGATAGGTCGAAGGTATCATTTGAACCATTCCGCCGGCACCAGCGGTGCTTACAGCGTAACGATATGTCTGTCCTTCGTTCAGCGCGAAAAGCGTATAGATGTCGTTATAAATATTCGGATGAAATTCAGTACGAAATCTCAGGTGATCGACGTGCTCTACGGCCGCAAGGCGTTCCGCGATATCGACGATCTTCGGCTGGATAGTTATTCCGTGCTGACGTAATTGTTCTCGTGCAGCATCCAGGACGTTGCGGACATAAAGGCGTCCTGCGTTGACCACTTCTGGCGTTACGAGGCCCGGGTGGGTGGACATATAATAGGCAGTCTCGATGTACTTGCCTTCGCGGATCACCGGGTATTGTACCAGTAAGGGAAGATGGTTGATCCCGTCACCATCCGTCAACGTTATCGGTGTGTTCACACCATTTCCGCGGATCGTCCTTGCGGACAGGGCTTTCCCTTCCTGCGAGACGAGCTGCTTGGTACCGGCAGTGGAAAGAAACGATTCCTTAGACATTACAACGAAGTCGATCTCGCCTGTTGTCCAGTCGTGAAAAGCAACTCGTACGAAATCAAGCGGGGTTGTGCTTTCAACAGATGCTGTGGGAAGCGGACGTGTTTGCAGCATTCGTTTCGCTTCCGCGATCTTACTTTTCACGGCCGTAAAACCGAAAGATCTAGGAAAGCTATCGCGTCGCGTGCCGCTATCAGGACGGTCGCTGCTCACGTCTGCCGGCCCTTCAGAAACACGGCCATGCTGTGTTGACTGTACAACGATCGGCGTCGGCTGTGGGACCGGAGTACGATCGGCCGCGGGTTTCGCAGGCGGCAGCATATCGGTCACAACCACTCGATCTCTGATCTTCGAAGTATCGTTGGTATTTACTTGCGTTAACGACGAAACGGCACCAAAAGCCAAAATTATCGCAGCCAAACCTGGGGTATATTTCATAGTTCTGATCTGGTGGAGAGAGGTATCGGGTGCTCTCGGGTGACGCGGTGCAGCGCTTCTTCCCGCGCTAATAAAGATTCCCCCAATTTGCCAAAGGTTGTCAAGACCAATCAGAAAAATTATAAGTATCACAAAAAACATTTATACTTAGGGGTGGTCTTCACAATACTGAAATTGAAAAACAATTCGACATTTTTGTTAATCTATTTCGTTTAGAATCAATGGCTTTATATGGTTCGACTATTTGGCACAGACGGTGTTCGGGGTGAGGCAGGCGTTTATCCTCTGGATGAGGCAACGGTTTCTAAGATCGGTCGGTCTATGGCCGCGCGGTTATCAGAACGTTTGGGCAGGCCTCCGCTCATTCTAACCGGGCGAGACACACGCGAATCGGGACCTTCCATAGAACGGGCGTTTACAAGCGGTGCCGCAACTGGCGGGGGCCGTTGCCGGTCGGCCGCCGTGATCACAACGCCCGGCGTGGCATTCCTGACCAGATCGATGGGTTTTGATCTAGGTGTCGTGATCAGTGCGTCGCATAACCCATATTACGATAACGGGATAAAGGCGTTCCTGCCGTCCGGTCAGAAGCTCGATGAAGAAATGGAGAGGCAGATTGAGGCCGATATTTCTGATAACGATCTATGCGATGAGGTCTCCGCCGGCTCGACGATCGACGAATCGGATCAAGGCGAAATGCGGGCAGCTTATCTCGAACATCTTTTGGAGCAAGCACATGGCTTGCGATTGGATGGATTTCGGATCGCGATAGATTGCGCGAACGGGGCGGCTTCCAATCTGGCAACCCTACTTTTTCAGGACCTCGGAGCGGAGGTCGCGGCATTTCACGATCGGCCCGATGGAAAGAATATCAACGATCGATGCGGTTCGCTCTTCATTGAACAATTTCGCTCAAAAGTTGTTGCGGTGAACGCAGATATCGGCATTGCTTTTGATGGCGACGCCGACCGTGCATTGTTCGTTGACGAACGAGGCGAACTTGTGGACGGCGACGCAACGCTTTGGATCATGGCCGGTGCAATGCAGCGGTCCGGCGAGCTTGCTTCTGGGAAGGTTGTCGCTACTGTGATGAGTAATATCGGCCTGGAGCTTGCACTTGAGACAAGAGATATTGAGATGGTTCGAACCGCCGTTGGCGACAAGTACGTTCTCGAGGAATTACTGCGTGCCGGGATCGAGCTTGGCGGCGAACAGTCTGGGCACATCATTTTTCCACATCAAAGCTTGGTCGGCGATGGTATGATGACCGCGATCAGAGTTGTTCGGGCTGTTGTCGAAACCGGACAGCCTCTTTCCAGACTGACTGACGGTTTTCGTCGATATCCACAGGTGCTGGTTAACGTCAAGGTCGCACGAAAGCCGCCATTTGAAGAGGTCGAAGCGATCAGAACGGCCGTTTCCGGGGTCGAGGCCTCGCTTAACGGAGGAGGCCGGCTCCTGTTAAGATATTCAGGCACGGAGAACTTGGCCCGTGTAATGATCGAAGGCCCGGACCAGAGTCGTATAGAAGATTTGGCCAATGGCTTGGCCGAGACGATCAAGATCGAGCTAAATTAAATGTTCGTAATACTTTATCGATGGCGAGTGAATCCAGAAAAGGAAGATCTTTTTGTCGAGAATTGGTCAACTATTACGACCCATTACGTCGAGCATTGCGGAAGCCTCGGTTCGCGTCTTCATAAAGGCAGCGACGGTCTGTACTATGCCTACGCAAAATGGCCGGACCTGCAAACCCGCGAAAGGGCGTTTCTTGATGTTCGCATGGAACTTGCCCGGCTCCACCTTAAAGATGCCGTGACAGAAACGTTTCCAGAAATTCACCTTCAGGTGGTTGCCGACCACTTGCCGGAATCCGTGATACCTGCCGAATGATTAAGTCAGTAAATGTACGGACCCACCGAGCCTCTTCCGCATATAAGGTCTCGATTGAAGCAGGTTTGCTTCAAAGGACGGGTGACTTGGCAACAAAGGTGCTTCGGTCAACTGGCGGCCGCATCGCGATCATCTCGAACTCTAAGGTCTATGGGCATTACGGAAAGGCGGTAGAATCCTCCTTGACCGGATCTGGCTTCAAGGTCTTCGTTCACTTGATCGGCGACGGCGAAAGGTTTAAGAATCTGCGAACCCTGGAGCGCTCCCTGTTGTTCCTAAACAGTTCGGGAATTGGCCGTACTGACGCAGTGATCGCTCTGGGCGGGGGAGTTGTCGGCGATCTGGCAGGATTTGCCGCGGCCGTCTATCTTCGCGGTGTGAAGTTCTTTCAGATCCCAACCACATTACTAGCGATGATCGACTCATCGGTAGGCGGCAAGACGGGCGTCAATTCGGTTTTTGGAAAGAATTTGATCGGTGCGTTCCATCAGCCTTCCGGTGTGGTGATCGACCCTCTCACACTCAAGACGCTACCGCGCCGCCAGTTGACCGCCGGTCTTTGCGAAGCGATCAAACATGGTGCCGTTGGCGAAAGGGAATTGTTCAACAGCACGGCCGAACTGCTGGACGGGCTGAACCTAACCTCTCCAGGTCGCAACTCAAGGATCGACGAACAAGAAGAAAGACTGGCGGCATTTCTTGTGTCTCAAGTGCGATTCAAGGCGATGATCGTATCGGGAGACGAGACGGAAAGCCCGGACCGGACCGACGCGAGGTCAAGAAAGATCCTGAATTTTGGCCATACCTTTGGCCACGCACTCGAGCGTGTTACCAAATTTCGGTATTTTCTGCACGGCGAGGCCGTCGGCCACGGTATTCGATTTGCTGCGGCATTGTCAAAAAATCTTGGACTTTTGTCAAAAGATGACGTAGAATTGTTGTACGATGTTGTACATCGTGCGGGTCCTCTTCCGCCGATAGCCAAGATCGATCCGAAACAGATATTTTCATCTTTTAAGTTCGACAAGAAAAACCTGGACGGATCGCTAAACTGGGTCCTCCTTAGGAAGATCGGGCAGCCGGTAATAATTCCTGATTCGGAATTGAGCCAGGCAGCTCAACTTTCCGCTTTTCGTGAGATCGTCCGTCCTTGATCGGCAACCCGCCGTAATCCGGGCAAAGAAAATAGTATGGTCCAAGAATCATTCAGAGAAAGAAGTTCTGAACGGGGAAGTGCTGCGGTTAAATTTCTCGCGACGGCTCTTGCCCTAATGCTGCTGGCCAATGCGGGATACAATTACATTCCCGTTGCCTACGAGGGGGCCAACCTGCGTCAGGAAATGGACACCGCAGTCGTAAAGGGCCTGGCAGCGTCAGGACAGATGAAGCCTCTTGAGGTGGTCCGTGCCTCGGTTGAACGAGCTGTTCGCGACAACAACGTGCCTCACGATGCATTCGTTGAGATCAAGCCTGCGGGAACGGTGGTTCAGGCTCATGTGATCTATACAAAGGACGTGGCTATGCTTCCATTCGGAATGTATAAGTACCGCTACAATTTTAATTACCTCGCAACACCAACGGGTTATTTGCTCAAGGACGGGAAGGCCAATTAGGCCTGGCTGGTTAGAAAAGGTATCAGGAAGCTATCGGCGGCCGCCAACCTTCTATTCGCAATATTCAAGCGATGAAGGCTGGCGGCCTTTATTCATACGGCGGCTGCGAGGCCGCGCCGAACCTGAAGCGGTTGTATAGAAACGAGAGACTCTGGAGCATCCGCAAGCCAGGTGGTCGGGCAAACGCCGCAAACCGTGCATTTTTCGACCGCAGGACACGGCAAGCTCGACAAGGATCTTTGCGACTTTTCGTGCTCTGCTTTTAAGAAATCGAACGACAGTCCGGTATCGATCACCGACCACGGCAGAAATTCGTCGTAGCTCCGGTCGCGAGAAGTGTGAAAGGCCGCATCGACGCCCGTCTCGCGCAATGCGCGGCCGACGTCGCCACCGAGCTTTGCCGCACGATCTATCACTTTTGCAATGCTCCTGTCGCCGGACGAGAACAGGGCCTGTTCATGGGCGATCCGTGCCGACATAAATCTCACATCGACGTTCGGAATTCGACTCAGCCCGCGGCAAACGTACTTGATACGCTTTTTCAGTTCCTTTTCCGGGCAGATCGCGTCCCACTGCAGCGGCGTGTTGGGTTTGGGCACGAATCCATTTAACGACGGGATAATTCGCCCCGCTCGACCGAATTTCTTGCCCGCCTCGAGCATTCGGTCCTTTATCCGTTCGACCAGGACGAACATCTCATCCAGATCTTCTTCGGTTTCCGTCGGCAAGCCGACCATCATATATAACTTAATGGTAAGCATACCCCGGTCGAAAACGGCGCCGCAGATGTCAACTATCTCATCGTTGGTAAGGTTCTTGTTGATGACACGACGGAGTCGGTCGGAACCCGTCTCAGGTGCGACGGCTATCTGCTGATCACGCGATTCGACCAAAGCGTCAAGGAGTTCGTCCGAGATCTGATCGAGCCGCAATGACGAAACTGAAATGCGGTATTCCATCGCCCTTAACTCGCGGAGGATAATCGAGATCTCCGGGTGGTCGCAAACCGCGGTAGAGACGAGGCCTATCTTGTCGGTTTTCGAACGCCATTCGGATGCCTTTGCCAGAATGTCCTTTGCCGGTACGACCCTCGGCGGGTAATAGTTATACCCGGCCCAGCAGAAACGGCAGCCCTGCGAACAGCCTCGGGATATCTCGACGAGCAGACGATCGCCCATTTCTGCCGCCGGTGCCCAGACAGATGTCGAAGGGCAAAAAACATCCTGATTCGTAAGAAAATCGGCAAGTTCATGCTCTCCGCGTTTCAACGCCCTGCGCAGGGTTCCTTCCTTGGGGTTGACGGCGGCGAGCGCACGTCCGACGCGCCTCGGAACGCCATCGAACCTTGGGATATAGTCGAAAACTGTACCGTCGTCGTTATAGACAACATCGTATAAAGACGGCACATAAAACCCGCGTCCGATCCGTGCCAGCGAAAGCAGGAGATCAGCTCGTTCGTGATTTTCAAAAACGGCGTCGATCAATTGGTAGGCGAGGATCTCGCCTTCGCCGACGGCGATCACATCGGTCATATCGGCAATCGGTTCAGGATTAAGAAACGATGCCGCACCGCCCATCAATACCAGCGGGTCACGGTCTCCCCTTTCCGACGACCAGGCAGGTATGCCAGATAAATGGAGCATCCGGGCCATATTGAGGTAATCGGTTTCAAACGAGATAGAGAAGGCCACGATATCGAAGTCCCTGACCGGGGTTTGGGTTTCGAGCGTCAACAGCGGTGTGCGGGATCGCTCATGCAGCGTGATCTCTTGCGTGCTCGGCAAGAACACCCGTTCGCATGAGACATCGGGAATGCGATTGAAAAGCTCGTACATGGTGTGCAAGCCGAGGTTCGCCATTCCGATCGAATATGTATTCGGATAGCACAGGGCGATCCGAAGCGAGGCACCATTCTTGATCTGATACCCTTCTTCACCAGATAACTTTGCTTGCAATTTCCGAACTAGTTCGCGATTCATAAGCACTAAACTTATAGAATATCAAAAAAATTCATCTGGGGCCTGACTTTTCTCACTGCTCCTTTTATCTGATCGAGCTGTTCAGCCTTATGAAGTTGAGGTGATTCCCTCTTCACCTCACACAAATTCAGATGCCATTCACGATCGCCGGCTCCCAGTTGACCGAGATCGTGAGGGAAGATCCCACTGCCATGACACGAGCCGCGTCTTCATCAGCTGTGTCGGCGATCTCAGCCATACTGCAAATGACAAGTGCCGGGCGATCGAACTCTCCCAAGCTCTGGAGCGAACGCGAGTGCCCGACACTGCCATGTCAGTAAATGAAGTTTCTAATTACCCTTTGCCTTTTTCTCCTCTTCTTTCGGGGTCGATACGAACGGTCGGTGCTGTACGGTAAATTGTTTGTCGTCATAGGTGCCGTCGCCATCGACATCAACCTTCACTTCCAGCTTATAGCGTTTGCCCCGTTCCCGGCCCTCCGGCAGATCGTACGACAAGTTATATTGACTGCGAAGCAGGCCATTTATCGAGCTCAGATAGCCAGGGATCTCGCTCTCGAACGTCATTTCAAAATGCATCCCGCCCGATTCCTTAGCGAAGGTGTTCATCGCGTTCTTTGCCTGAAGGAATGTAAGTCGCCCGGGCATCCCGGTCAGGCTGTCGGTCGGACCGAGATAAGGTTCGTACTTCTTATAAAATAGATTTCCCGTGCTGATTATGTAGATCGGTATCCCAGCCTCTTGTATTACACGGCGGATCTCGCTGTAATTGATGCGGCTGAAAGTATCGATTCCCGAAGCCACAAGAATTATTGCCCGACGCTTAGCACGTACATTTACCATTCCGCCATAGTCGGCATATCGCGCTTCGCTGTTTTCAAGTACCACCGAGTCGCCCCGTCCGCCGACCAGCGAGAATTTCAGAGCATCGAACAAATTATTCTCGCGAAAGGCGGGGCGGTTTCGCAGAAGTAGATCTATCGTTTGCCGAATGCGGCCCGGATCGTTGGTAAAGTCGGTGATAGGCGTCGGCCTCAGGTCAAAAGCGATGACCGATGCATAATCGTCGGGCGGCTTAATAAACCCCGTGAGGAACTGGGCGACCGGCCTGATAGCTTCATATATGCCCGGCTCAAAATATCCGCCGGCCGCACGTCCGAACACTTCCGTCCACTTGCTGTATTCAAGTACAAGCGTAACGGTGATCGGAGACTCGGGGGTGGTAAAGCTCGATATATCCTGCTTGACACCGTTCTCAAATATCCCAAAGTTTTCTTTCTTCAGCCCGGTGATTATCTGGCCTGTCCTTTTGTTATAAACAACTGCATCGACGGTAACGATGTTAGTGTCTATCGCGATCACGCCTTCTTCGGGCGTCGCATTCTTTTCCTCTTCAAGCCGTTTACGCTCTTCCTCTTCCGCCCTTAACTCTTCGGGGGTTTTCGGCTTTGGGCGCTGGTTCCTTTTTTCGTTGCCTTTCGGGTCTGGCCTTTGAGGCCGCGACTGAGCCTCACCGGGAATTACCAGCGAACCAAGCACGAGTGTAAAAATGAATGCCGACGAAAAGAGGCGGAGGACCTTATTCTGCATAATATTCACCGGGCCAAATTGGAATAAAGGGTTTGATTCCAATTGTGAGGCTTTGGTTGGATTTATTCAATTATACCGGGTCGATCTCGACCCGAACGTCAAATTCACCGGAGTTGTCGTCGAGGTTCCCCTCGTTAACGCCTAGAAACAAGATCCCGTCGCGCTCAGCGACGAATGTCCTTTCTGAACCTACATAGATGAACTGGTTATTATCGTCACCGATCACGGCTATCAGGGCTCCGGTAGGGACGCTCTTTAACAATTTTCCGGGATCCTCAACATCGAACAGGCCGGACGGGCCGGTCGTGCGGCCACGGCCAAGCGATATGGTACCGCTTCCACTGATCCTTATGCGCTGTCCTTTCCTGACGACCCATCCGGAGTTTGTCCAGCCGTTCGCGGTGTTATCTGCAAGGACCTTGACCGCAACTTCGATCGGCTTCATAGAAGGGGAAATGGATGGGCTTGCGACCTTCGCCGGGGGAGCTTCGACCTTGGCTGGCTCTTTGGTTGCCGATCGCCCTACCGTATCCGTGACCACAACTCTGGGAGTCTCTCTTGGCGGTGAGGAGGTCTCCACAAACTCGGGTTCGGCGGGCCGGGCGGAAGCAGGCGGTATCGATGCGGCCGTTGTTTTCCCAACAGTTGCCTCGAACTGGATCGACTCTACCTCGTCGGCGTAATAAGTGAGTTCGCGTTGGCGGCTTCCTTCACCGACCACTATCGTGAACTTTCCACCTGAAAAGGTCACTATCCGCCCTTTTATGATACTGCCGTCCTTTAGCCGAAGCGTATCGGCAAAGGCTCCTGTGGCAAATAGGGCTATCGCTAAAACTAACGGAACAATGCGAGCAGCTCGAACAGATAGGTACATTTTTCCTCCAGGCAGGTCGGGGAGACAAACCAAAAAAGAACCGCATCAAGGATGCTAAAATCAACAAACAGGCTGCATATAAATCCACCCAGGACCGTTCCGCTAAATCATAAACGATTTTGCGGGCTCGTGGAAATATATTCTGATAGTCGATCCACGATACAGGGCCGGTCAGCTCTTGCTTTGTCGTTTTGCTGCAAGTTAAGAGAGAGCTTTACGTTCTAAAGGCAGGTAAGTGTGCCAGCCATTTGCTTTGCTGGCCGAATGAGTTGTCAATGAACGAAAAGGGGAGGTTTAGAATTTTCTATGCTGAATTTCATTTTTATTTTTGCGGCGGCATGGTTGGGCTTTTGGGGCGGTGAGGCCAGACAGGCTGATATCATCGGCATCCAATGGACGCTCACTCGGGCAGGTGCGGAGGAGGTTACCGCAGCATTGGCATTTATTCAGATAGACGCCGATGGTAAGCGATTCTCAGGAAGCACGGGCTGCAACCGGATGTCGGGCAATGCCGAGGTCAAGGGCACGAAGATAAAGTTTTCGAACGTGGCCACTACGAAAATGAAGTGCGTGATCGAAAAAGGTGATGTGACAGAAACAAAATTTCTTTCGGCGCTAAAGGATGCGTCAACCTTCCGCCTGATGGGAAATGATCTCCACATCCGTGACAGATCAGGGCGTACGACGCTTCGATTCAAACGACTGGTCAAACTTCCACCGGTAACAGCAGACGAACCGGCTGTCTCGCTTGAAGGACGTAAATGGGAGCTCGAAGCAACAAGAAGTTTGAAGCCAATCGGCAAAGGGGCCTTTATCAGATTCGACGGCGAGAAGGGTTCGCTCGGCGGTGACTCCGGCTGCAATGTTTTCGGCGGCGAATACTCGCGAGAAGGAAACAAGATCGAGATCGGGGATGTCATCTCTACGATGCGAGCGTGTATCGAAGACGACAGAATGTCTATAGAGAGGGAACTTTACGATGGATTGCGTTCAGCGGACCGATTTGAGATCCGTGATGACAAACTGCTGCTTTTCAAAGGTACAGAACTGCTTCTTACATTCCGATGATCTATACTCCGACGTTGGGCCGGTTATCGGCCCCTACCGGAAGAACTGATCCGAGGACCTTACTAGACCGGGTGCCTGCTAAATAGCGAGGCACCCGCGCCGTTGCTGATATCTTATCCTCATTTCCTTCTCTTGACACTTTTCTGCCACAACCAAAAGAAAATGCCTGAAATTGCCGCGTATTAGAAATTTTTTCCCGACGGTACTGAATGTTACAGACAAGCCCGTCGGGAAAGGCTAACCTAGGTGTTCGATCAGCAGCAGGATTGCCAGCCATGCCCTAAGGGCAGATGCTGGCATTTTCTTTTCGCAGGGAGCCGTAAGCTATGCGCGTTTTTCTATTCACGATCTATTACGCGAAACTTCGGATCGGGGCCTATCTCGGCACACACCCGACGCACGGTCCTGTGGACCTCAAGTGGAGGTGGGAAGTTTGGCACCGGCTGCGGCGATCCGAAAGAAAATACGCGGCGTCGCGTGCGATGGGACATCTGCGCGATGATCTAGTACGTCTTTGGAAACTGATCGTCAACGGTTAGGGGGGCGGGGACATTTGCGTTTCGGGAAGTATCGGCTTCGGATCATTTGAAGGCAAACCATCCTCGAGGCCTCAGTCGAGTACCATTAGAGCCCCCTCGCCCGAAAGAACAGTCTCGCCGTTTTGATTGGTACAAACCGTTTCAAAAGTCACGATATTTCGATCATCCCGAATGGCCTTCACTGTTGAGGTTGTCGTGATAGTGTCGCCAATATAGACGGGCAATGTGAATTTAATTGTTTGACCAAGGTAAACCAGTTTTCTTTCAGTTGACTGGTTGCCAAGGACACCAGAAATGAACGCTGCCGTTAGCATTCCATGTGAGATGCGCCGGCCGAAACGCGTCGATGCCGCAAATTCATCATCTAGATGAATGGGATTGTAGTCGCCCGACACTTCCGCAAAGGCGCGGACCAATTCGTCGGTTACAGTTCGCTCTTTCGAGAAAGTGTCACCAATTAGAAATTTCATATCTTGTTCAAATGGGTTGTGTCGGGTGTTGGCGATAGAGCTTTCGATGCTGAACTATCTCATTTTTCTGGCAGAGTGCGAAGCGAGGTTTGCTGATTTTCTATTGATCGATGTGCTAGAAAGGGGGCGCTTCTGTTCATTTCTCGGAATGAACCGACGTTCGCCCTGGAAATTTAATGGAAAATAAATATCTTCCAAACTTCATATCACTTAAGGTAAGATGGTCAAGTATGCGAATTGCCTCGCTTTCGTTCGCGTTCTTCTTCCTTACTTTCTCGGTAGCTTCGCAGTCGCCGCTCGAGGGCATCTTCGAGGCCCAGACCGCGCTTGAGCGCGCTGTTGCCGAGAGGGGCCTGAAACCTGCGTTCCTTGAGTTTCTTGCCGAGGACGCGGTCCTTTTTCGGCCCGAGCCGATCAGCGCTCGAGAATATTTGAACGGTCATCGTGAAAGTCGATCAGGAACATTGCGCAGGACTGTTTCGTTCGCGGACATAGCTTCAAACGGCTTGCTAGGTTACACCACAGGCCAGTGGAGAATGACCCAAAACACGCGATCCGGTCCCGAGCAACGGATGGGGCAGTACGCGACAGTTTGGCAGCGAAAACAGGATGGAAGCTATAAAGCGATCCTGGACATTGAAATTTCCCACGAGCCCTACGAAAAGGTCGTTAAGCCGCCAACCCTTCCGCCCGGCCGCCTGCGCGACACGAATAATAGGCGCTGGTCTGCTGCAGATTCAACGATGAACTTTCTCAGGATAGGCATGACCGAGGCCGGACTTGGCGAAGCATACGACAGATTTGCCGGCAACGATGTCCGGCTTTTGCGTGACGGGCTACCCCCGATCGAGGGCCGGAAAGACGCCAAGAATATTCTTAAGCGCTACACGGCGGTCGAGTTTCCGGGTCGCGTATCTCAGTTTGAGACCTCAGATATGGCGTATACCTGGAATCCTTGCTCTTATTCTGACAGCAATGAAGGAATGGAAAGGGGCAATTGTCTCCATGTTTGGAAACTTCGAAACAAGAAGTGGTTTATCGTGCTAGGTGTATTTGCACGCATTCCTAACGAAACGATACCGGTTTTGAAAGAATCTCCGCGTTCGCGAAATTAAGATCCTAAAAAAGAAGCGTGGGGTTTGGGCCTATTTCCGAAGAAATGTCACGAACTCGTTTTCGTCTCGGGTAAGCCCCTCAAACGTGGCCTTCACACTATCTTCAGGAGTGATCAGAGCGTAGAGCGGCAATGCCACCGTCCCGAAACGCTGTTCCTGCATCTTTTGGAATCCCTCGTACGGCTCGCCTTCACCATCTGTGAAAAGCTTGACCCGAACAAACTTTTCGAGCTCTGCTTTGATCGCCGGTTTAGGGAACATATTCGCTTCCATCCATCGACAATTGGTACACGTATAGCCGGTAAAATCGATGAATATATTCTTATTCTCCGCCTTTGCCTGCTGCAGAGCAGCCTGGTAATCATTGTTGATCCACGACAATTCGTTGCTCATCGGTCCGCCGACCGTTGCTGAGCTGGACCCCGGCTTCGAATAGGGCAGGAACGATTCGAGCTCGCCGAGGCGCGCACCGAACAAGCCGGTCAGCAGGTAAAAAGCGAGCGTTCCGAACAAAAATGCGTTGAGTACTCGCACCAATCCTATAGTCCGATCATCGGAATCATGCGAGAACCGGAACACTCCAAGCAGATAAAGGAAGATCATTACTGCCAACGCGATCCAACCGGCAATGACAACCTCACGCGTGAATATGTCCCAGCCCCAGACAAGATCGACGTTCGAGATGAACTTGAGCGCGGCCCCGATCTCTAAGAAACCCATCACCACCTTTACAGCATTCATCCAGCTTCCCGAACGAGGCAGCGACTGCATCCATTGAGGCGCAACAGCCAGCACAAAGAAGGGCAGGGCAAAGACGGCCGAGAAAGCAAGCATCCCGATCATCGGGTAAAGCAGGTCGCCCTGTGCCGCCGCAACAAGTATTGTTCCAACAAGGGGTGCCGTACAGGTAAATGAAGTCAGCGAAAACGTCAAGCCCATCAAAAGCAGCCCGATCATCCGTCCAGACTCTTTCGAACGTGTAAGGTTGTCGAGCTTAGTGAGAACCCCTGACGGAACGCTCAGGTTGTAAGCACCGAGAAGACTAAAAGCGAATGCAAGAAAAATTCCCGCGATCAAAAGGTTGATGTACGGATTCGAAGCAAAGCGATTAATTCCGGCCGCGCCGAAAATTATCGCTAGCAGGACACCCAGACCTGTGAATGTAAAGATTATTCCGAGGGCGTAGATAAATGCGTCCCTTATTGAGCCGGCGGTTGATTCCGCCCCGTGTTTCGTAAAGTAGGAAACCGTGATCGGGATCATAGGAAAGACGCACGGTGTTAAAAGCGAAAGTGCGCCAAACGTCATCGCAAGCCAGATGAATGCCCAAAGCGGCATCTCGGTAACCCGCGTTTCCGCCGGGCGCATTACATACTGTCCATCTGCGTTGCCGGCTCCGGGTTCAGGCTCATAGAAGTTTTCAACTGGTGCCGCCTGATCTGTATTTGCTCCGCCATTATCGTTGGCCGACCCGTCGCTTAGTTCGGCAAGGGCGGTGTTAGAGTCGGTGTTTGCCGAATTGCTCGCAGGTGTTCGAGTTGGTGAAGGCGTCGCAGCAGCGGTTGGGCTCGGGCTAGGTTGAGCAGATCTCGGAGCAATGATCGTGACTGCCGACGAAAGCCGCACAGTTCTGGGCGGAAGGCAAACCGAGTCGTTACATGCCTGGAAACGAACGCTCGCATTCACAGTTTGCGGGCCTTCTGGAGTGCCGGCCTCTACCGTGAATGGGATGGTAAAAACAGCGGTGCCCGAATAAGATTCGGTATTCATACCGAAATTCGGGTCCATCTTGACCTTCGGCCGCGGACCTGTGACCCTTCCGGCCTTGAATGGGCCTTCACCAAGTGCGACCCGGGTCTGGATCGGCCCGCCGGGAGGCTGGGTGATCGAATAAAGATACCAGCCCCCTTCGATACTTGCCGTAACTCTTGCGGTCCCTGATCCGCCAGACGGAATTGAAGTCGGGGTGACGCTCATTGAGAGTGACACCGGATTCTGAGCCGAAGCGCCAAGAACGGCTGCAAGAATGACGGAAATGATCAAAATTGCTTTTTTCAATGGATTGGATGCGGATCCGTTTGGACCATTCATTAAAACTTCTAAAATCACACGTTCGCTCTGATCCCGCAAACGGACCCACTCTCAAGTGTATAATTCATTCCCGCCGCGCTCAACGTCCTAACCTGACAGAGTATTCAATTTGAATCTAATTGCCGGTGCCCGTTTTGGCGAACGCCTAGTGTCGGCGACGTTTATTTCAGATGTATCGGACGCGTCTAAGGTTGGAAAGTCGACGAGCAGTGGTCAGGGCATCGGCATGCCGACGACACCCATCTTGTCCCACTAGTTGATGGAAAAAACCAAGTCGAGCGCGACGCGCAAACAACGACTTATCGGGAGCTCTGTATCTCCAAGAAGTTTCGTTCGCAGTGAAAGAGTTGCAGGCCGTGGCTCGATAACGGCCCAAGTAACGACTACATTAAAGGCGCGACATTATAAGGAGGGTCTCAGCGGCCTCGGAGTTCGGAAGCGGTCGTCTGTTTGCTAAGTCTTGGGACGGAACAAAAAATCCTGTCCGGTTCGCATCTTTCAATCAAGCCGGATGAGTTCCGATCTGACGGTAAGCTCTCGAACCAGTTCCTCGCGAACCCGAAAACCGATGCCTTCAGATTGAGGAACCGCGATCGTTCCCGCGGGCGAGACGCTTATTGGCGGGTCAACAATATCTTCTTCCCAGTATCGTTTGGAAGCAGACACGTCTCCGGGGAGCGTAAAGCCGCCAAGTGTGGACATCGCAATATTGTGTGCCCGACCGATGCCGCTCTCGAGCATTCCACCGCACCACACGGGAATGCCGCGTACCAGAGCCAATTCCTGAATCGCTCTCGCCTCAGAATGGCCGCCGACCCGGCCGAGTTTAATATTGATAATGCGGCATGCGTCGATCTCGATCGCTTGCCGGGCATCCCGCAGCGACGTTATCGATTCGTCAAGACAGATAGGCGTTTCCAGCCGCTGCTGAAGTCTGGAATGATCGAGGAGGTCTCCGGCCGATAGCGGTTGTTCGATCATTAGCAGCCCGAATTCATCAAGAGCCTCAAATATCTGAAGGTCACCTTCGAACTCATAGGCCGAGTTTGCATCGACCGACAAAGCGATATTCGGGAAAGCCGTACGAACCGCCGCGACGTATTCAACGTCCTTTCCGGGCTTGATCTTCAGCTTTATCCTTTGATATCCGGCCGCAACCTCGGCGGCGACCTTCTCAACCAAGGCGTCGGGCGTCGTTTGAAGCCCGATCGAAACTCCGCAATTTATGGTTTCACGTGTCCCGCCAAAATGCTGCCATAAAGGCTTTCCGAGCATTCTCGCCTCGAGATCCCATACGGCGGTTTCGACTGCAGCTATTGCCATCCGGTTCCCACGGATCGGCGAAAGCAGCTCGCCGATGTCGTTTGCTCTGAGAAACAATTGCCGCGAAAGCATTGCTGGGATATACCGAGAGATCATTATCCACGCGGTATCGATCGATTCATGGTTGAACAGTGGCGATTCCATTGCCGTGCATTCGCCGTAACCCACGTGGTCAGTTCTGTCGATAGCTCTGATCAATAAGATCCGGCGTTCAGTCGTCAGCCCAAAGCTGGTCTCGAACGGATTTTTCAGCGACATTGCAATTTCCCGCAACTCGATGCCCGCAAGCTGGATGCCTGCATGTATGCCAGATCTTGTTATTGGTTGAACTCCGCTACCCGTCTTCATTGTTGTCGTCTGAATACCATCTGGTACTCGAAGCATACTCCTCTTCAAATTGGCGCAAATGTTCGAGCGAACGGTCTGACTGAATATGTGCGCACGCAACAAGGATGGCGTTGATCGCCGCCACCGGTGCAACATACGAATCGATGAAGGATGTTCTCGCGATCGAGGCGATCAGGTACGAGTCACAATATTTTGCGATCGGGGTTGCGTCGCCGTTCGTGATACCGAAACTGGGTACATTGCGTCGTCGGGCGCTCTTTGCAGCCTCGATCGTTTCGCGTAAGCCCCGTCCAAAGCTGATCGCTATCAGAAGGTCTCGCGAAGTCAATATGCGAATTCGATTTTGTATGACGCCGCTGCTGCCGACGGGGGCATCTACATCGAAGCCAAGCCTGACAAGCGCGTAAGCCAAAGAATTTGCCAGCGAGGCGGCAAAATCTATTCCCACAACTATGATTCGCTGTGAAAGATTTATCCGATTTGCCAGTTCCGCGACCTTCTCGGGATCGATGCTCGCGCGAAGGGCATTCAGATTCTCGAGATCTTTATCGAGACTCTGCCGCACACGATCTGTCACAGCAAGATCTGTTCGGTTCGCGGATTTCATCGCGGTGTACGGAGTGATCTTGGTCACGAAGTGCTCACGAAGGTCGTGAGCAAATTCGGCGAATTTCTCGTAGCCGAGCGCCTGGATGGTCCGGATTATCGTCGCTGAGTTCACGTCGTATCGACGCCCCATATCCCGCGATGAGAGAAAGTAGGTCTCATCGGATTCGTCAAGAATTCTCTGCAGAAGTTTTTTTCGACTTGAAGAGAGATTAGACTTTGCTTCTGCTAAACGAACATCGAGCGGCGTCCCATTTGTGGGCGAATCGATCCGTCGGGTGGAGCCGAGAGGCGATGGCTGTGCCTTTCGCTCCCGGCCACGAGAGAGCGTACCGCCTTGCTCGGCTCCAATGCCACTTTCTTTCAGGATCCTTTTCATCCGTAAACGCCGTTCACATTCGATTCGTGTCGATCGGGCCGTTTCCTTCAGCCCATTCGACCCGCTGGTCGCCCGCATATATTAGAGCAGGTTCGTAGAAAAAGCAACATGTGGTGCAAAAATGTTGCAAAATGCGTGGATGTGGTATAAAAATGATCGAAAAGACGACAAACATGCTCGATCTTCCGAGCAAGATGATGCAATCTATTGACAATGTGCATCAATTGGTGTAGATATTATCTGCTTTCCCAAAGCTGAAGATGTTCCGGGTTCGAAGATGCGGCCTGTCCGCGTGATCCTCCAACCGACGACGAACAAGAAAATTTGACCGATGAACAATACACGGTTTACCCCGTGGGTTCCGAGATTTTAGACTACCGCAGGAGACGACAGCCATGAAAACGAATGTCCTTGTCCATAGGCCCTTAGCGAGCAATGAGCTAGACACCAAGCTCTCGAACCGTAGATATATCAGTAAGGTCGTTGCGACTCTTATAATGATCGGTGCGGCGTTCGTGGCGAGCGGCGTCGAAGCGCAAACGATCACGTCTACGATCGAGGGAACGGTTCGAGATGCGAATGGCGCGCTTGTCGCCGGAGCACAGGTCAAAGCGGCAAGCAGCACTCTCGCAACCGAACGGACTGTTGTAACTGATTCCGACGGCTTCTATCGGATAGTCTCGCTGCCTGCAGGAACCTACACGATCACGGTTACGCAGTCGGGATTTGCAGTCAGTACTTCGCGGCTTGAGTTGCCGCTCAACCGAACCGCAACGGTAAACGTCCAGCTCCAGGTGGGCGAGGTCACCGGGACGGTGGTTGACGTGACCAGCGAAACACCATTGCTTTCAACCGACACTCCGGCAACAGGGTCAACGATAACGCCCCGACAGATCCGAGAACTTCCGGTAAACGGGCGAAACTATGTCGATCTTCTGCAGCTCGTTCCCGGCACGGCAGTTAACAGACAGTCCGATCCGGAGGGCGACAATGCGAATCCCGTACTTGGCGAACGCAGCGGCAACAACAATTTCTTTATAGACGGGCACCCGAACAAAGATACGGTAAGCGGTGGGCCGGCCGCTCAGTTCAACCAGGAAACTATCGAAGAATTTCAGGTCCTTACTACCGGCTACAAGGCGGAATTCGGACAAGCATCCGGTGCGATCGTCAATGTCATTACAAAGAGCGGCACCAACAGCTTTCGGGGTTTCGTTTCTCTCTTTCATCGAAATGACGGACTCGATACGTCAAACTCGCTTGATCCGAGCAGGACCGAATCTCCGTATCTTCGCCGCTACAATTTCAGCGCGGGCCTGGGTGGCCCTATTTGGAAAGACAAGATCTTTTTCTTCGCGTCGGCTGAACAAATAGCCGAGGACCGTCAGATCGATTTCGTTTATCCGAACGTTCAAAACGCTACGGTCAATCAGCTTATTCGAAACCTCGAGTCGTCATTCGATTATCCGAGCCCGAATCGCGAATGGAGGGGGTTTTTGAAGCTTAATCAACAGTTCGGCCGCCATTCGCTGAGCCAGGAAGTGAACTACACGAATGGCAATGTGCGAAATTTTGCGAATCTTTCGGCCGGAAACAGCCTGCCGTCCACACGTACAGACCGTGGTTTTAGGAATCTTCTCGTGGCGTTCGGCGATACGGTGCTCTTAGGAGATTCTTCTGACCCCTGGATCCTGACTCTTCGAGGAGCATATCGAGGCGAGCCCTCTGACGTGCTGCCTGCACATCCGGAAACAGGCGGAAGCACAGTTCTGGTCGCTTATCCGGTTCCGGTCGCCAGCCCGTTTCAGGTCCCCGGACCTTTGCCGACGGTCAGTTTCGGCAACAGCCAGACCGGATCGTTTCTAGATCAACAGTACACATCTCTTTCCGCAAACGTGGCAAAGCGTGTGAGCGATCACAACGTCAAATTCGGCTGGAGCTTCTTGCGGACTAAAGTGGATGGACTCGCGCCTCGGACACTCGCAAATCAGCTATACACCACGATCCCTGATTTCATTGCGTTCGCTCCTGCTGCCGCGGGTATCCGTCTGCTGCTGGACACTGGCGGTGTAACACCCAGGGACGACGAGATCCACTTGCGCAATAACTACAACGCACTTTTTGTGCAGGACGACTGGCGGATCAGGCGAAACCTAACGGTAAGCCTTGGCGTCAGGTGGGACAATGATTCCGAGTTTGAGGCAAAGAAGAATTTTGCGCCTCGCCTGGGAGCGACATGGGGGATCACGCCAAAAACGGTGGTGCGAGGACAATTCGGCATCTATTACGACCAATTCAGGCTCGGGATCGCGAGGAATGTTCCACAATTTGGTGGGGCTAACCAAGTAGCGGCGCAAGACCTGATCTTTCCACGCGGCCTTTATGGTTCTCCGAACTTTATCAGCAGCGTTGCCCTGCTTCTTCTGGGCAGCGGGCCTTGCTTTGCGAACACCTGGAACAACAACCTTACCGATGCGCAGATCACTCAGCAGGGCCTTTCGTGTACGCTTGCCCCCTCGCTTCCGATGATCGGTGTCGATCGCCTCAACAGGGTAGTTGCAGCCGGCAATCCGCAGATACCGGCGAATGCCGTGATCACGATCAACAACGTTCAATCGCTTTCTGGGCTTTCACCCGATGCTTACCTTGCCGCTGCAAACACGGCGATCGGCCGGCCGGGCTTTTTTGTCTGGGGTTCGACAGGTTTTTTGACGAACAGGATCATCCCGCCATTCGGAGCGCCAAACATCCTGCAGGACATGGACAAGACCCCGAATACCATGGGCTTCAGTGTAGGTATTCAGCATGAGATCTTTTCGGATACCGTCTTCGAGGCCGATTATCACTATCGCGACATCCGAAACATGCTAGGCCTAAGGATAACGAACCTCGCTTTCAGGTCGAGGGTTACCGGACGATCGTTCGATCCGCCCGGAGCACAGCAGGTCATCGGATTCGGCCCCTATTACAAAGGCCGTTACGATGCTCTCGTGCTTGCACTCAACAAGAGATTCTCACGACGTTTTCAGGTGGGAGCCAGCTATACTTATTCAAAGGCAACCGACAATAACCGCGGCGTGAACGCATCTCCTTCGGATCATTTTGTCGGGATCGTTCCCACCGTAACGGACCCGGGCAATGCAAATTGCGCCAGCCAGAACAATTCAGCAGGCCCATTCACTGCGTGCAATGGGAACTTTGTCGCCCAAGCAGGCACATTCTGGAACGGCCCGGACGTCGACAAGGGGAATTCAGATCTCGCCCTTGACCATATCTTTCAAACGAATGGTTTGATATCACTGCCATGGGATTTTCAGGTGAGCGGGATATTCCGAGCCCAGAGCGGATTCAACCATAGCCGGCAGTGGGGCGGCCCCGGCCTGATCGACCCTGACGGCGACGGCAACACCAACGGCATCGACGTTCGAAATGCAAAGCGGAATCAGTTCACCGCTCCCGCATACGTCAACCTCGACCTGCGGCTTGGAAAGCGATTTACATTCTCTGAACGGTTCAAGCTGGACCTGATCCTTGAATTCTTCAACGTATTCAATCGGCAGAATCCGGCAGCCGTGGAGACGAATCCGAATTCTATAGTTACGCCGTTCGGCAGGCCAACACAGGTCCTGCCGGGCCGAGAAGGCCAGATCGGTTTTCGTTTCGAGTTTTAGGGATTAGTCATCCTTTTGATGCCGATGAACATTTATGAATAGTAAAGAAAGCCTTACACGTCGCCAGATGCTGCGCTCCTTTGCCGCAGCCGGGGCCTGCGTCGTAACCGCCCCGATGATCAATCTGGGAAGATCTCGCATTTTTGCGCATTCGAAAAAGGAATATTCCACCCGAGCTATCGACCTGGTAAAGCGATCGACGGTCATCGATATGCTTTGCGTGCTGACCCTCGATTTCGCAAAGCAGGATCGCTGGATGAAGAATCCCGAACTGTTCACTGAAGCTGATATCCAACCTTTCAAGGACTCCGGGATCAATGTAATACATCCGGCGATAGGGATGGGCGGCTTTAATTCTTATGACAGCGTATTGAGATTTTTTGCCTTCTGGAACGGGTTTATCGCGAATCACGACGATCTCCTAATGCGTGTGGATAGCGCCAGAGATCTCGAGCGTGTGAAGAAGAGCGGAAAATTGGGTGTTCTGCTCGGTTTGCAGAATTCCGATCAATTTCGGAACCCCAACGATGTTGATTTCTTTCATTCACTTGGCCAACGAGTGTCTCAGCTTACTTATAACTCACGAAACTTTATCGGTAACGGTGCCACCGAAAGGCGTGACGACGGTATCTCGGACTTCGGTGCCGCGATCATCGAAAGAATGAACAAGGTCGGGATGGCTGTGGATGTTTCCCATTGCGGCGATAAGACAACGCTCGATGCATTCGAGATCTCGAAAAAGCCTGTTCTGATCACGCACTCGAATGTTCGTGCCCTCGTGGCGGGCCACCCGCGATTAAAGACCGATGAAGCGATCAAAAAGGTAGGAGCCGCGGGCAGCGTCTTTGGGATCACGGGTGTCAGGATGTTCGTGAAAGCCGACGAGCCGACGACGATCGAGCACGTGCTCGACCACTTCGACCATGTGCGAAAACTCATCGGGCCTGAGCATCTCGGTGTTGGAAGCGATATCGATCTATACGGCTACGATTCGATGCCGCCCGAGCTGAACAAGCAGCTTCGGGCAGGTTATAAGGGCAGCTACGCTTTTCGCGAAAAGGTCGATATCGAGGGCTTGGACCATCCGAAACGTATGTTCGATCTGACGGAGGGCCTGATCCGCCGAAAATACTCTGACGCCGAGATCATCGGCATCCTAGGCGGCAATTTCAAGCGAGTGCTTGCAGAGATCTGGACCGTAGAACAGGCTGCCCCCAAACCGGAATAATAATAATTAGGAGAACAGAATGATTCCTGGACGACGATTTTCCCCGTTCTTCCCGTTCATATTTTGTCTGATATTTGCTGTCGTAGGCTTTGCCCAACCTGCGCCTCTCGCGGGATTTGATGCCTATGCCGAAAAAGCGATGCGGGACTGGGAAGTGCCCGGAATGGCCATTGCGGTTGTCAAGGACGACAAGATCGTTTTTGCACGCGGTTACGGCGTCAAAAGGATCGGCGACACGGCGCCGGTAGATGAGCGGACGATATTTGCCATTGGTTCATCTTCGAAGGCGTTTACTGCTGCCGCACTGGCGATCCTCGTAGATGAAGGAAAGATCAAATGGGACGATCCGGTTTCGCTCTACCTTCCTGATCTGCAGTTGTACGACCCTTATGCTTCACGCGAATTGCGGATACGTGATCTGCTGACCCACCGGAGCGGCCTCGAACGAGGTGATCTCCTTTGGTACGGAACCTCGCTAAGCCGGGAGGAGATACTTAGGCGCGTTCGATATCTGCGTCCTACGTGGAGTCTGCGAAGCCAGTTCGGGTACCAAAACCTGATGTATCTTGCGGCTGGCGAAGTGGTTCACAAGGTCTCAGGGATGTCGTGGGATGAGTTCACAAAGAAAAGAATCTTCGATCCCTTGGGTATGTCGTCGAGCAGCACTAGCATCAAGAGCTTTAAGCCGGGCGACAATATTTCCACGCCTCATGGAAAAATGGGCGACAAGGTCGAGCCGATCGCATGGCGCGATATAGACAACATCGGCCCTGCGGGTTCGATAAATTCGAATGTTATCGATGTTGCTAAATGGGTCCGGCTTCAACTGAACAACGGAACCTACGAAGGGAAAAAGATCTTCAGCCCTGCCGTCGCCGCCGAAATGCATGTGCCCCAAACGATAATTCGCCTTGACGGGCCGTACCCCTTGCTTTACCCAAAAGCCAATTTCTTTAGTTACGGGCTTGGCTGGTTCTTGTCGGATTTCAAGGGCAGAAAGCTTGTCGAACACGGCGGGGCCATAGATGGAATGCGTGCCGAGGTCGCGATGGTCCCATCCGAGAAACTGGGCATTATCATCCTGACGAATATGAACGGATCGATCATTTCGATGCCGCTGGTTTACAGGATAATTGATGCCTACATCGGCGAACCGCAGACCGACTACAACGCGGATCTATTGAAGGGATATCAGCCGCTGCTCGCACAAGGCCAGGCTGCGGAAAAGAGGGCAGAAGCCGAACGCATTACGGGAACTAGTCCATCTCATCCGCTTGACGATTATGTCGGGATCTATCAGAACGAGCTTTACGGTGATGTGAAGATCGAAAAGGAAAATGGACAGTTGAAGATAAATTACGGCCCATACGTCAGCGCACTGGAACATTGGCACTTTAATACGTTTCGGGCCACTTTCGTTACATCTGGGATATCGAGAACGGCAGCCACTTTTGCCCTGAATGCACAGGGCAAGGTTGATAGCCTATCACTCGGCCTTGCCGGGATGGCAAGCTATCCGTTCAAGAAACAAGCGACGCCGCCGGCCGCTACTGCTCAAAGACCATCGAATTGATATGCAGACCAGGAAGATCTCGGCAGCATTTAAACTCAAGATCAGCCAGATCGGCCTAAATGCCGGGCTGATCTTTTCACTTTTTTTGACCGGTGTTGCCCAAGGACCGTCGGTGCCGTCGGCCAGCGAGGCCGTGGCAAAGATCGAAGAGTACATGACGGCGGCCGAGCGGATCGACCGGTTTAACGGTGCGATCCTCGTCGCCAGGGACGGTAAGCCCATCGTAAGCCGCGGTTACGGAATGGCAAATTTCGAATGGGAGATCCCAAATTCGCCTAAGACCGCCTTTCGGCTCGGCTCGATCACAAAGCCGTTCACTGCCGTGGCGATCATGCTTCTGCAGGAACGCGGGAAACTCAATGTTTCTGACCCAGTGTGCAAGTACGTCGCTGATTGCCCGCCTGCCTGGGAAGCCATCACGATCCGCCATTTGCTCACGCATACGTCCGGCATTCCGAACTACACGGCGTTTCCGGGCTTTATCGAGAAACGCGGGATGATGCCCATTTCAACGAGCGATTTGTTAGCGGAGTACAAGGCCAAGCCGCTTGATTTTACACCGGGCGATAGGAACAGTTACAGCAATTCCGGGTATCACCTGCTTGGGCTGGTCATCGAGAAAGCGTCGGGAAAGTCTTATGCAGACTTCCTTCAAGAGAACATTTTTGTTCCGCTCGGCATGAAGCAGTCCGGCTACGACAGCCATCGCGACCTGGTAAAGTGGCGGGCTGCCGGATATCGCCGCGACGGAGAGGGTTATGTCAATGCCCCTTTCATGGATATGCTTATCCCCTTCTCAGCGGGCGCGCTGTATGCAACCACGGGTGACCTGCTGATCTTCGACCAGGCTTTGTTGGCCGATAGGTTGTTGACGCAAAAGTCGCGTGACGAGATGTTCACTCCGTTTAAGAACAACTATGCGCTCGGGTGGGGCGTCGGCAAGCGTTTCGACCGTGGGGCGACGTCCCACGGCGGTGCTATCAACGGCTTTGCCAGTCAGTTCATGCGTTTTCCTGACGATAATGTGACGATCGTCGTATTAAGCAATGTGCAAGGGTCAGGCGTCGATAAGGTCGCAAACTCACTCGCGGCAATTATGTTCGGTGCAAAATATGATCTGCCGAGGGAGCGAAAGGCCATTGCGGTGCCGTCGTCCATTTTGGACAACTATACAGGCGAGTATCAACTGTTGCCGACAACTGTCGCCGTGATAACTAACGAAGGCGGCAAGCTTTTCTTCAAGATCGACGGACAGCCAACCGTCGAACTTTTTGCCGAAACCGAGACCGATTTCTTTATGAAGTCGGTCGATGCTCAGGTGACCTTTGTTAAGGATGCCGCCGGAAAAGTAGTACGGATGCAGTTTAGGCAAGGCAGCGGCTCCGGCATACCGGCACCTAAGATCAAATAGCGGCTTCCGCTGATGGACAGTATCAGGGAACTATATGCGCCTTTTCCAACGTTCACTTTCTCTCTTTGTTCTTGTCTTCCTCACATTCGGGCCTTTGGCCGGGGCCGTCGCGGCCCAAACGCCGCAATACGATGTGGTGATAAGGAATGGCCGAGTGCTGGACGGCTCCGGCAATCCATGGATCGCGGCGGACGTTGCGATAAAAGATGGCCGCTTCGCCCGAATAGGCCGGGTAGTCGGGAAGGGACAGCGCGAGATCGACGCAAAGGGGCTGTACGTGTCGCCGGGATGGATAGACATGATGGACCAGTCAGGCTCCGTTCTGCGTCAGAACGGTTTGGCCGATAACAAACTGCTGATGGGCGTCACTACGGCCATCGGCGGCGAGGGCGGGACACCGGTCCCGGCAGAGCAGGTCAGCGAGTATTTTGCCGAACTGGAACGCCAGGGCATAAGCATTAACTTCGGAACATATTTCAGCCAAACTCAAACGCGGGTTGCTGTTCTGGGTACTTCATCGCGTGCGCCCACGGCGGAAGAGCTTGAGAAAATGAAGGCCATCATGGAAACGGCGATGAAGGCCGGCGCTATGGGTATGACCACCGCGTTGATCTATCCGCCATCGAGCTACACGACAACAGAAGAATTGATCGAGGTTGCAAAGGTCGCCGCGAAGTATGGCGGCATCTATGCAAGCCATATTCGGGGCGAAGGAAAGGAATTGGTCCAGTCCGTCGAAGAGGCGATCGCGATCGGCGAAAAAGGGGGCCTCCCGGTCGAGATCTTTCACCTTAAGGCCGCGTACCAACCCGGATGGGGAAAGCTAATGCGCGAGGCGGGTGAGAAGATCGAGGCCGCGCGCTCTCGCGGTGTTGATGTGGCAGCGGACATTTACCTTTACACGGCAGGCGGTACGGGGCTTGAAGCGACGATCCCATCCTGGGCCTTTGAGGGTGGGCGCGAAAAGTTGCTCGAACATTTGAAAGATGCGAAAACGCGCCAGCGGCTGAAAGAGGAAATAAAGACCGGTTCACCGGGCTGGTGGAACATTGTCGAGGCTGCCGGCGGATGGGACAACATTATTCTTGTGAACGCCCAAAACAAAGAGAACGAGCGCTTTCAAGGAAAGAGCCTTTCGCAGATAGCAAAAGAGCTGGACAAAGATCCTGCGGACACCGCGTTCGACCTCGTGCTGCAGGGGACCGGCCGGGTCACCGCCCTCTACCACATGATGAGCGAGGACGATATCATAACCGCCCTCAAGTTCCCGTGGACGAGCATTGGAAGCGATGCCGGTGCCGCCTTGAAGCCGTCAGCGCCTGATGGCCTGGGCCTCGCACATCCGCGAAGCTACGGCAATCATCCGCGGCTGATCGCACGGTACGTTCGAGAAAAGAAAGTGCTGTCTCTTGAAGAGGCGATCCGCAAAATGACCTCGTGGCCTGCTACAAGGATGCGGCTGCCTCAACGCGGGACGATATCTGTAGGAAATTGGGCAGATGTCGTTATTTTCGACTATGAAAAGATTCAGGACCGGGCTACCTATGAAAGGCCGCTTTTGTACCCGGTCGGCATTGAGTATGTGCTGGTCAATGGTGGTGTCGTTATAGACCGGGGAAAGCACACCGGTATAAAACCGGGCAAGGTGCTTTATGGCCCCGGCCGCGAACAATGAAGAAGGCGGCCGATCTAACACTTCAGATCCGTCCGGTCTCGACCATCGATGAGTTCCGCGAGGCCGAACTGCTCCAGAAAGAGGTTTGGGGCATTCCGGATATGGACGTTGTTCCGATGTATCACCTTGTCGCTGCAAAAGAGTCCGGCGGCGTCATTTTGGGTGCATTCGATCGGGAAGAGATGGTCGGCTTCGTCTATGGTTTCGTCGGTTTTGAGCGAGGCCGGACGGTGCATCATTCTCATATGCTTGCCGTGCGTGAAGCGTATCGCTCACAGGGGCTCGGCTATCAACTAAAGTGCGAGCAGCGGAATTCAATACTCGATCAGGGCATCGAGATAATGACCTGGACATTCGATCCGCTGCAAAGCCGCAACGCATTCTTCAATTTTCGGAAACTCGGCGTGGTCGCCGACCGTTACTACACCGATCTATATGGGTCTGATGCCGCCAGTTTTCTGCATCGGAACGGGACAGATCGCTTGTGGGTCAGTTGGCATGTAGCCGGGGAACGCGTTTCTAGGCGGCTATCGGGTGAGGAACGATTCGAGCCTGAAGGGAAGGCAATATCGCTGGTTTCGATCGACGCATCGGGGAAGCCCTTAAGGAACGATCGCGTATCGCTTGGCGAAACTGACAGGCTGAACATTGAGATACCGGGTGACATAAGTGCGATCGAGCTCGCTGACCCGTCATTGGCTCGCCACTGGAGACTGGAAACACGCGCGGCTTTTTCGATGGCCCTCAATGCTCGGTTTCTGGTCGAGGATTTCCGTGTCAACGATCGCGGGGGTGAGAAGTTCGGCTGCTACGTGCTGACGAAGAACGAGGACTTGAGGTTCTGGTAGTTTTTCGAAGAGGAGAAAATGCTGTGAAGAGAACGACACTAACGTTATCCCTGGCGATCCTGGTTTCGGTTTTGGTCCTCGGACAAGCACCTGAGACTGCCCCGTTGCCCTCGGAGAATCTTGCCAGACCCGTGACGGCCGCGCTTCCAGTTTCTCCGCCGCAAATGACGGCCGAAGATCTGTCAGCTTTTCTCGACGGCATTATTCCTCAACAACTCGAACGAGAGAACATAGCTGGGGCTACCATCTCGGTGGTCAAAGATGGAAAGATCTTTTTCGCAAAAGGATACGGTTATTCCGATGTAGCGGCGAAAGCGGCCGTTTCACCGGAGAAGACCTTGTTCCGGCCCGGCTCTGTTTCGAAGCTCTTCACATGGACCGCCGTAATGCAGCTGCACGAACAGGGGAAGCTTGATCTCGATCGAGACGTGAATGAATACATCGATTTCAAGATCCCCGAGGCGTTTGGCAGACCGATCACGACCCGACATCTGCTTTCGCACACGCCCGGTTTCGAAGAACAGATAAAGGACCTTTTCTCCACACAGCCGACCACCGATCTTGGCGGCTATTTGAAGACTCACATCCCGACGCGGATCTTTCCGCCTGGGACAACACCGGCATATTCAAATTACGGGACCGCACTTGCGGGCTATGTCGTTGAACGCATTTCAGGAAAACCGTTCAACGATTATGTTGATGAGAACATATTCAAGCCGCTCGGCATGACGAACTCAACGTTTGCGCAGCCGCTGCCCGACCACCTCGCGCCCAATATGTCAAAGGGCTATCGGCTTGCTTCTGACGACCCTCTTGATTTTGAGATGGTCTCTGCCTTTCCCGCCGGTAGTATGAGCAGTTCAGCCACAGATATGGCAAATTTTATGCTCGCTCACCTTCAGCAGGGAAAACTAGGCGAATCGGCCATTCTAAGACCAGAAACGGTTGTACTGATGCACGAGCGTCTGTTTGGACTTGACGCCGCCGCACCGGGCATGGCTCACGGTTTCTATGAAGAGCCGCAAAACGGGCTGAGGATCATTGGACACGGCGGCGACACCGTCGCGTTTCATAGCGACCTTCACCTCGTTCTGGATAAGGGGATAGGTTTTTTTATTTCATATAACAGTCTAGGCAAGGGCGAAGCTCCGTCCCGCGAGATGGTCTGGACGGCAATACTGGATAGATATTTTCCTTACACTCCGCCCCCAGGCGATGCTACCGGAGCAGAGGACGAGATCCGGGAGATCGCCGGCAATTACGTCATAAGCCGCAGAAGCGAAAAGTCATTTTTCCGCCTTGCCGCCGTGACCGGACAGGCAACCGTGGTGCCAAACACCGACGGCACTATCTCGATACCGGTGCTTACAGGGGCGAACGGGCTTCCGAAGAAATGGGAGCGGATAAGCCCAATGACCTTCCGAGACGTTAAGGGCCAGGACCTCCTGATCTTTAAGCCGGACGTGAACGGAGATATGCAGATAGTCCTGCCTTATCCTTTTATGACCTTTACCCGGGTCGGGCTTGCCGACAACGGTAAGGTGCTGACGCAGGTGCTGATAGTTTCGCTGTCGATAATGGCTTTGACCTTGCTGCTTGCTCCGATCGCTTGGATCGTCAGGCGGCGTTATGGCTTCAGGTTGGATTGGTCCTCGAGAGAATTGTGGGTCCGTCGTGCAGTTTGGGCAGTATTCGCCTTAAACCTCATTTCTGTGATCGCGATGGCCGGGCTGATCACCTATGCCCTCTCAAACATCGATTTCTTTGGTGAAAAAGGCAAACATTGGTTCTGGGCAGCTCAGATAGCCGGTATCTTCGGCGGGCTGGGTACATTACTGGTACTTTACAATGCATTTCTCGCATGGAAACGCGGAACCGGCATCTGGAGGAAAATAGTGTCGGCGGCCTTCGTTCTCGCTTGCTTCGGATTCCTCTGGTTTGGCTATGCCGCCAATCTCTTCATGCTGCGCTCGACATATTAGGCCTTGAGAGAAATGGCACCGCCGGATCAATGATCTCTAGATCTGTCGCCACCGACCAGAGTCGGAAACGGCGCTAAATTCCGAGATTGCGACCTCTCTCGTCTTCATATAACGTTCTTCATCGACCAACAAACCGTTTGCCAGGTAATACACCATCTATCCAAGGGCTCGAGCGGGTCATTAATCCAAACCTCTAACCTGGGTAAGATCATCGTGATTCAGGATCTACTGGAGCCGGTGAAGGGACTTGAACCCCCGACCTGATGATTACAAAAGTTCAACGGGATATTCTTGGAGTTTCCTTCAATTGCTTTCACAGTGATTTAATTTGAGATTCTCTTGATTTTCGTCGAGGCGTGTTTATCTGAGTCTCGCTCTGTTGGCACACCTGAGGCGCACCAAAGACCCTAACAGCGTTTCGAATCGCCCCGTCGATTTTATTCCTAAAGAACAGCTTCTGCTGATAATTATTTGCTCGTTATCGACAAGAAGTAGCCGTTGTATCCCGCAACGATGTTCAGGGTATCAAAAGAATGACGTTTGTGCGTAGCCGAAAGTGAGTAGGTCGCCCCTTCTGCAACCTCTCTGAAACGAAAGTAACCAGAAGGGTTTGAGAACACAAACCGTTGGTTTCCAGATCCATCCGCAAGTGTTACCCGGGCAACAGATATTGGACGTCCGCTCGCAGTTGTGACTCGGCCAGTGAGGGTAACTAATTGAGACGCAAATTGCGAAATACCAACCTGAACACCCGCAATATTAATGACGGTTTGCCTTGCCACGTTGCCGGGGGGGTTTGGCTCAATGCGCAATGTAAGGCTCCCCGGACCCGAGCCGCTGGCTGAGCCGATTGGAACAACCCAGTTCGCGGACGATCCGGACTGCCAATTACACATATCACTCGTCATAACCTGAAACGAAGATGTACCGCCCCCTGCGGCGGTCGACAGGCTGAATGGCTCAACTGAGAAGCTACAGCCGGAAGACTGGTTAACTATAAATGTCTGATTTCGAACAGTGATCGTCGCCTCACGGGCTGGTCCAGTATTTGATGTGATGGTGTAATTAACGGTCCCACTACCTTGACCAAAGCTCGTGGCCGTCAGCCAGGAAGGATTATTGCTCGATGCGGTCCATGAGCAACCGGGTTGGGTGTTAACCGTAAAACTACTGCTACCTCCGGTCGGCCCGGCCTGGGCGGATTCGGGCGAGATTGCGAATGAACATCCCGTTGCAGGGTCCTCCATGAGGGTAACCGAGTACGTTCCGAACACCCCGTTGAAGCTTGCGGCAGCCACGAGATAGGTACCTGTTTGGCCAATGGTAAAGTAACCTGTTTCTTCCGGGATCTTCGCTTCTAGCGGTGTCGAATCAAACGGGTCACTCAATACGATAATCTTTTCGCTATTGTCGGCGAGAATAAGAAGGCCATTTACCGACGTCGAATTCATGCTTATGCGAATCTTTTGGCCCTGAACCGCGTTGAAACTATATAGATCAAAGTAATACCCATCGTAAAAGCAATCGGAATTTGTAATGTTTCCCTGTAAGGTCTGGCCGAATGAAATCGTCGTGGGCGGAATAGAACAGATTCGTTCAGCTGGCGATTGATTAATTATGTAATCTGAACCTAACAGTCGAAAGGTTGCCGTTCGTTGCTTAAAGAGCGGATTGTAAGAAACTACAAACGTAACTGTCCCCGGACCCCGGCGATGGAACACGGTCCCGCCACCGTGGGAAATCCAGTCATAATGGTCGGAGAGAAGGTAGGAGTCTTCATACCAATAACATCCTGACTGGGTCGCAACGGAGACAGTATGACTGCCGGGGCCGCTACCAATATTATTCGGAGAGGTCGGAGAAACCGTGTAGCTGCAACCGGAACCTATTGAATCATAGATTGACCAAACTCCCGATTGATCAAATCGATGTATCGTCGGTCGATTCCCTTGCGAGCCGTTATTTGTTATCGCAGCTCCGCGAAAATATGTGGCTCCGTTCGGAAGCCCCATGCCGAAAGGTCGCCAGGAATTACCACCATCTTCAGTCTTGAAGACGGAAAGATTAGTAAATAGGTAGGCGCGATTTGCATCTCCCGCATCTGATAGTATCAGCCTTGGACTACTGTCAAACCCGTTCCCCCCAATTGGTTGCCACGATTCACCAGCATCACTACTCCTATAGCCACAACGCGGAGGAGGGACCAGTACGTGGTCCTGAGGATAACATGTTGCGTAGATCCTTCCCGACCCATCTCGTGCAGGAGCGATTGTATCAATATTGTTTCCACTAATGCCGTTCATTGTCCGAGTCCAACTGCCACCGACTCCAGCAAGGCGGTAGATGCTTCCTTCGCAAGTGGTGAAGAGATACTGCGAAGAAGTTGAAGTCATAGATGTTACCCAAAGTTCGCCCACATACTGACATGCCGCCGGGTTGTTTGCCAAAACGGTCCAAGTATTCCCACCATCTATCGTGTAGTAAAGAGGGTGTTCGAACCAATTTAGCGGGGATGAGACCAGGGCCTTGTTACCGCCAACTGTCATTCCAAAAATCTTGTATGATCCTACGGGTGGAGCCGGGACAATTGTCCACGAACCACCACCGTTAGACGAGGCGTAGATTTTACTCTCGAAGAGACTGCTCGATCGGACGAATAGGACCAGTGGGTCGTTAACACCTCCGTAGGACGTAATTTCGACGACAGGACCAGGCAGATTCGGGGGGCTCACATCAATCCAAACCGATCCTTCATTAGGGCTGTGCCATACCCTTCCATTTGAAATCACCCAGAGCGCGGTTCCAAAAATAAATACCTCGCTGCTTGGAGAGGCATTTGCACCCAAATCTCCTTTTCGAACCCAAATTCCGTTGCCGACAAAAGGAGAGGATTCTCCAAAGTTATTACCTGATTCAAATCTATCTTCAGCCGGAACGAATGGATAGGCAAATCCCGGGAATGCGAGCGAACTAAGAGAGAGGCTTACAGACAACACGATGAAGCTCCACAAAACGGGGTATCTCCCGGAAAGCCCTGGAGAAGGGTGATTCCGCGAAGGTCTCGCACTCTTTGTGCTGATGGCTATCTCCATTATTTTAAGTGTCCGAGATCATACTCTAAGTTAGATCGTGTGTAAAGATTCCAATGAGCTATCTGGCCGCAAGGAACTATCAACAATAACGCGACGGGAGCGATATACTGTATAGCCTCTCGATGCCAGGGAAATGCTAGGACGACGCGAAAATGCATTCGCTAGCTTAAGTGAATACTAGACTTTCAATCTAACGATGGATGCGATGAAAGGACTGATTTCTTAAAGCCTAAAATTGACCAGACTCGCTCTACTTTGCTGCCACGTAATTCAATCGGCAAGTCTCAAAGATGGAAAAGAAATCTCTTTCAGAACGGGACATTTGCACGAAGTTCATTACACCGGCGATTGGGAAAGCCGGATGGGATTCGGTTACGCAATTTCTCGAAGAGGTTTCGATTACAGACGGCACGTTCTACATTCGCGGATAGCTTCATACTCGCGGTCAAGCTAAACGGGCCGACTACACTCTCTATTGCAAACCGAATATCCTAATCGCGATCATCGAGGCGATGGGCAACAAGCACACAGTCGGAGCGGGTCTGCGGCAAGCCTCAGATTATTAGCACATCCTTAATATTCGTATCGTCTTCAGCAGTAACTGTGACGGTATTAGGTTCCACCTTAAGACCACAATCGACGGCAATATCAAGATTGATCCTGATCGCGATCGTTTTCTTTCGCCGGAAGCCGCTTTGAGTAAAGTAGAATGCGTTTGATGGTCTCGTGACGCTAGATTGGCGAACAGGATTATTAGGATTACGCATCGGGCCGGAAGTCGCGCTATTATCAGCGAATCGCTATCATTCGTAGGATCGAACCTATCACCTTGGGAAGAGAAGGAATCCTGATCGGAGATGCGATTGGAATCACTTTGCTTGATCTTATAATCACGGTTACTTCCGGAATCGCAAAGGCCGCACCTTTTTCCCATTATGCCAATATCCCTAGGTCAGATAGTCAAGAACCTAATTCCATCGGAGCCGGTCACGGTCACCAGCATCCAAGACTTCGGGAGCATGGTGTCGGTCAGCTTCACCGGCGTCAACAGCAACGTTTCCAGCAACAAGGTCATCACGCATGATGACTTCGCAAAGCTCGAAGTTCTGACCGAGCAAGGCGTCTTCAACTTCACTGGCGACCCGAAAAGGTTCGCGCTCTTCGCCGAGGCAGAACGCATAAATTCCGCCTACCAGTTCGACCCGCTTTTTGCGGTTAATTGCAGCATTGTTGACCCCCTACCGCACCAGGTTGAAGCGGTCTACAAATTTCTATTGCCTTTGCCAAAGATTCGCTTCCTGCTTGCGGACGACACCGGTGCTGGTAAGACCATCATGACCGGACTGCTTCTCAAAGAACTGATGATGCGCGGTCTCATCGAGCGAATCCTGATCATCACTCCCGGCGGTCTCACGAAGCAATGGCAAGAGGATGAGCTTGGTGTGAAGTTCAACCTTCCCTTCACGCTGGTCAATAGGAGCATCTTCAACGCCGACCCGAACGTTTTTCAAACGGCGCCGCGCATCGTGACCTCAATAGACTTCATCAGTCGAGAGGACGTGCTGAACGTCGCGGGGAACGCGAACTGGGACTTGATTGTCTTCGATGAAGCCCACAAGCTCTCCGCCTACGAATACGGAAGCAAGGTTTACCGGTCGCAGCGTTACGAGGCTGCTCACCGGCTGTCCAAACAGTGCGAGCACATCCTTCTTTTGACCGCGACGCCTCACCGGGGTCGGATGGACACGTTCAAGAACCTGCTCCAAATCCTCGACGAAGACATCTTCGCGACCGAAGACATCGCCAACACCCGAATTCAGGAGCTTGAGACCGGCGGCATCAACAAGTTCTTCATTCGCCGACTCAAAGAGGACATGAAGGACTGGCAGGGTATGCCACTTTTCAAAGACCGGTACACGAGAACCACGTCCTACGAACTGACCGCCGAGGAAAAGGACTTGTACGAGTCGGTGACCGATTACCTCATGACCAAAAAGGCGGAGGCGTCGCAGTCAAAGAACATACATGTATCTCTCGCCCTGTCGGTCATGCAGCGGAGGCTCGTAAGCTCCATCTTTGCTATCAAGAACACGCTTGAGCGTCGTTTCAACGCCCTTCAGGGCATCGTTGATGAAATCAACAAGAACCCGAACATCTGGAACCAGCGGCACAAGCTCGACATCGTCGATGTCGATAACATCGAGGATTACGACGAACTTGAAGACGACGAACGAGATGCTCTCGATGGCATTATGTCCGACCCGAAGAAGTTCAAGCTCTTCACAACCGCTAAGAGCATTGCGGAAATTCAGTCAGAGGCGCAAGAGGTCAGGAAGCTCTTTCAGAAAGCCGACACGCTCTACAAGAGTCAGCAGGAAGAGCAGAAGTTCATCAAGCTCCGGGAGCTTCTGACCTCGCAGAACGTCATCGACGGCGAGAAGCTAGTTCTCTTCACAGAGCACAAGGACACGCTGCTCTACCTCGAAGAGCGTCTCAAGAATAATGGGTACACGGTAGCAACGATTCACGGCGGAAAAACGGTCGATGAGCGCCGGCAAGCCCAGTGGGATTTCGCTAAACCGGAAACCCAAATTCTAATTGCGACCGACGCGGCGGGAGAAGGCATCAATTTGCAGTTTTGCCGATTGCTGGCGAACTGGGATATCCCTTGGAATCCAAATCGCCTAGAGCAGCGCATGGGTCGAATTCACCGGTACGGTCAGAAGCAGGACGTGCTGGTCTTTAACATGGTAGCGAGCAACACACGCGAAGGACAGGTTCTCGAACGACTGCTTCACAAGCTCGACATTATTAGGGAGAGCATGGGCGACGACCGGGTCTATGACGTTATTCAGGACGTGCTTGAAGATGTCTCATTGACCGACATCATCAACTCCATCTTTAACGGCGCCGGGGACACATCGCTCGACAAGTTTCTTGACCAGTCGGACGAACAACTAAAGATAAAGTTCAACGAGAAGATTAACGCTCAGCGGGAGAAACTCTCGCACAGCACGGTCGATTACCGTGACGCCCGAACGCTAAAGGAAAACTCCGACGAGAAACGCTTGCAGCCGATTTACGTCCGACTGTTTTTCGAGAAAGCCTTCTCGCATCTTGGTGGCGAATTCACCGAGGTTCGGGATGCCATGTTTCGAATCGAAAAACTTCCGGAGACCGTCGCGGAGGCTCTCAAGAAGGACTACAACATTTACGTCGACAACATCCGGGCGCTCCAGTTCTGCTTCGACAAGCAGGTGTTTCTCGACTATCAGCTTGTTGGCGACCTTGGCAGCGTTCATTACATTAACCCCGGCAATCCGCTATTCGATAGCGTCATCAAGGTCATCCGAAAGACCTGCCGAGAGGACATGCTCAAAGGCACTGTTCTCGTATCGCCGGATGACAAGGACGACTACCTCGCTTTCTTCGTTAAGAGCCAAATAACGGACAACCGACCTAGCAAGCAGAACGAGAGCGTGGCGGACGAGCAACTGGTTTTGGTCATGCAGGACAAGACCGACGCTTTCCAAAAGACATCACCCGCGAAGTTCATTGACCTACATGCGCCGACCGAGTTTGCGAAGCTGCTCGACTCGCCGGAGGTCGTAAACAATGAGGCGGTCGTGAAGTGGAGTTTCAACGAAATCACCCTTAACCAGTTGCAGGACACTCAAGAGCGTGTCGCGAAAGACGCGGCGAAGCGGCGCGAGTATCTTGAGACCGCTTTCACGCATGTCATAGTCGATTTGCAGACACAGATGGCAGAGCTTCAAGGGAAGGTGTTGCTGGGCGATTCTAATGTGCAGGACAAGCTTCTAAAGCAGCAGACCCGCATTACCGAATTGATGCAAAAAAAGAAGACCCGCCTCTTCGAACTCGACCGGATGACCGAGGTCGCGCCGAAGCTCCCGGAGGTGCTTGGCTGCGCATACGTCGTTCCGCTCAGTCAGGTCGAATATCAGGGGCATTTCGGAATGAGCCGGGATGACGAAGCGGAGGCTATCGCGATGCAAACCGCAATGCAATACGAGACCGACAATGGATGGACGCCAGAGGACGTTTCGGCGAACAACGAAGGCTACGACATTCGAAGCATCAACGCAGAGCTTATAAAGCGTTATATCGAAGTCAAAGGTCGCAGCGTGGACGGAGGCGTGATGCTTTCGGAGAACGAGATGAACCGGCTCGCGCAGCTTGGCAATTCGGCATGGCTCTACATAGTCATCAACTGCAAAAGCACGCCAGAGCTTTTCCGGGTTCAGAACCCGGCAGTCAATCTAAAGTTCGAGGAAAAATCCAAAGGGGTGCAATTCTTCGTGCCTATGTCCGAATGGCGGGAACGTTGCGCTCCGTGAAGCGAGGTCTATGACACAAGCGAAGAAACTTATTGAAGTGGCGATGCCGATACGGGAGATTTCCGCCGAGAGTGTGCGGGACAAGTCGATACGGCATGGTCATATCTCTACTCTACATCTCTGGTGGGCGCGGAGACCCCTGCCGGTGTGTCGGGCGGTCGTGTTCGCTTCGCTTGTGCCTGACCCTGAAGATGCTGCTTGCCCGAAGGCTTTTTGCGACGCGGTCGAGGAACTGCTGGGCGCGAAGGCGAACACCGGCGACCCGTACAAACCATACGACAACATCCCTTACACCAAGATTGTTGACCCGATGGACGACACGCTGCGAAACCGGCTGCTCATGTTCATTGGGAAGTTTTCGGATGAATACATCGCTAACGATAAGGTCGGGAAGACGACTGCGTCTAAAGACCAGTTGAGTGATGGGAGCCTAATCAAATGGGACAACAAGAACAATGATGACACCATCGGCAAGGCGAGAAAGCTCATCTGGGTTGCTCATAACTCCAAGAACGGCTCCACCGCGAAAGACCTTCTTGCCGAGTTCGACAAGACCTACAAAGGTATTAAGGACGCCGAACGCGACCTCTACTCGACCGTTGACCGGCACATCCAATCTGACGACGTGCAGCAAAAAGAGAAGAATCTCCACGACGCCATCGAAGCCTTTCTCGACCGGATGCCCCGCGTGTTTGACCCCTTTGCGGGTGGGGGCGCTATACCTCTCGAAGCATCGCGGCTTGGTTGCCGGAGCTTCGGTAATGACATCAACCCGGTGGCTCACATCATCCAAAAAGGCAGCCTCGAATATCCACAAAAATATGGGAAGCCAATAACTTATTCGAGTGAGGAATTCAAGAGACGCTATGGTCACGAAGAATACAGGAGGATGACGGCCGATAACCCACTTTTCAAAGAAAAAGGGAAAGTGAAAATTGAGAACCGTCTCGCATTTGATTTTGAGTTCTACGCGCGAGAGATTCTGAAGCGTACCGAGGCAAAGATTGGACACTTGTATCCGCGAGACAGCAAAAAAGGTACGCGACCGATTGCCTATTATTGGGCGCGAGTAGCGACGTGCAGCAATCCAAGCTGCCGAGCCGAAGTGCCGCTACTGAAAGGGTTCTACTTGGTCAACAAGCCTGATAAGCGATTTCACCTAAAGCCAATCATCGTTGGGAACAAGGTCGAGTTTGAGATAGCTAGAGGAAAATTCGATGACGAAGGCTGGGTGCGCTCACGCAGCTTGAATTGTCCATGTTGCGGCGCGACGACGGACACGAACGAACTGAAGCGTCAGTCCATTAACCGTGAGTACAAGTTGAAGATGCTTGCGGTAATTGAAGAGTCTGCGAATGGCAAAGCGTATCGTAAGCCGACCGCTGAAGAACTACGAGTAATGGAGGACGTTCCGACCCCATCGCCGGTGAACGAGGAAATCGTAAAGGGGGATTCGAGAAGCCTGTGGATAACCCTATGGGGGTTCAAAACATGGGGAGATTTGTTTGCTCCGCGGCAGATGCTGGCAATGCAAACTTTGGTCGATACTCTCAGCGAGATGAAGTCCGAGTTGATGACCGAGCAAGGTCTCGAATCCGATTACGCCAAAGCGCTAGTTACCTATGCCGCCCTTTGGATTAGCAAGTGCGCGGATTATTCCACTGGCTTTGTTACTTGGCTGCCCTCAATCGAGGCAATCGCTCACGTATTCGCCAAGCAGGGCATTCCAATGATTTTCGATTACCCTGAAACCAATCCATTTTCAACGTCTACTGGCAGTCCCAACAACATGATTGGGTGGACCACACGGTACATAGAATCGGAAAGTCCGAATCCTTTCGCTACGGAATTGAAGAACGCTTCAAGCGGCGACAAAGAACAATTCTCGGCAAAATATTTGGATGCCGTCGTAAGTGATCCGCCCTACTACGACGCCATTCCTTACGCCGACCTATCGGATTTCTTTTACGTTTGGCTTAAACGTACCCTAAACGACGTTCTCCCAATAAACTTCGGTACACCTCAGACTCCGAAGTCTGAAGAGTGCACCGCATTAAAGCATCACCACGAGAACAGCAAGGAGGCGGCGAAGCAGCATTTCGAGAAGAAACTTCTGGAGATATTTGATGCGATTGAGCACCAGACCGCCGATATTGTGAGCATTATGTTTGCTCACCAGAGCACCGAGGCGTGGACGACGCTATGCAATTCAATCATAGGTGCCAGATTGAACATCACCGGGAGTTGGGCTATCGATACCGAGCGTGCGAATCGAAGTCTAGGTCTCGCCGGAGCCGTCCTAGCGTCGTCGGTGACGGTCTCATGCAAACCGGCCAACCGGGCCGGTCTAGGCGACTATAAAGAAGTCCGGTTAGCAATCGAAAAGCGAGTGGAGCAGGAAGTCGCGGAGCTTTATTCTCTTGGTTTTCGAGGAGCCGACCTTTTAACGGCTTGCTTCGGAAAGGCCGTTGGGGAGTTCGGAAAATACGAACGGGTTGAGAAGGCATCGGGCGACGAAGTGAATGTCGCCGAACTTCTGGAAATGACAAGGGAGAGCGCGTTCAATGCTCTACTGAAAGGCTTTAAGGGCGATGACTTTACGAAGTTCTATATTGGCTGGCTAGAGTTGAACGGCTTCGTCGAGACCGACTTCGACGACGCGGCACAGTTTACCAGAGTGAGCTTGTCGGTGAACGTGAAGGACTTGTTCGACCACAATATCTTCGTCAAGAACGGTAGCAAGCAGACTCTCGCTCGATATGACGAACGAATCGGGGCGAAAAAGAACCTTGGAGAGACCGCGAGTTCGTCGTTAATCGACCAAGTTCATCGAGCTATGTGGCTCTACAAGAGCGGCAATCGCGGAGCACTTCTCAAATATATCGGAACCGTGGCTGCGTCACCAGATGCGAGCTTCTGGCGGGTACTAACCTCACTCCAAGAGCTTCTACCAAAGGGCATGGATGACGAAAAACAGGTGGCTGGACTGATAGAGAACAAGGACAACCTGATACGTGAGAGCCAGAACGCCGGTTCCGCGCCCGCTGACCAGCAGGGTCTGAGATTTGAATAGGTGTAGACAATGAGCATCAACCAAATAGAAAAAGACAACCTCTTTAAGGGTCTCGGATTATTCCTCGAAGGCTTCCGACCGTTCGTGGTCGAGGTGCTCATGCGAGAGGATGGCGACGACTGGTTCGAGAAATTCTCCGACTCGCTCACGCATCAGAAGCGGATTGCGCTCGTCAACTCAATCGCCAACGGCACCCCACCCGAAGCGGCTCTCGACTACCAGCACTTGCAGTCGTTCGCTCTGGGCAATAAGGAAGTGCTCAAGAACGACTTCGGCAAAAAGGCTCAGAGCCTGCCTACGTGGCTCGCCGAGATTGTAGATGTCAGGAACAAGATAGCTCACTTCGACCCCGTCGAGTCCGACGAAGCGGCGAAGGCATGGATTCACATGAAGACCATCGCCAAGGCAATCAAGGCGACCGAGCTTGAATCGGAACTCGCCCGGCTGCAAAAGAACAAGACCGCTCAGGAAGCAAAGGAAGAGGAAGCGAAGGCGGCACCGACACCTGCGACCGGGACGACGCAGGCATGGTTCCGCACGGTCACGCCTCATCTCGACATCCGACAAGGTCGGTTGGATGAGAGCATCTTCGCTGCGAACCTCGCCGAGGTCGCTCTCGGCTCCGGGCGTGAGATTTACTCGAACCCGGTCATGTTCTTTGAGAAGACGTTCTTCACCGCCGGTCTCAAATCTATCGCCCGTACCGTTATCAAGGGTCTCAACGGTAAGGAGGACGCCGAAAACCGCGTCATATCGCTTCAGACGGGCTTTGGCGGGGGTAAGACCCACACCCTCATCTCGCTGTATCACGTCGCGAAAGGCGGCAAGCAGGCAGCGGCATCGCTCACAGTTCACGACCTGATTGCCTACACCGGCGAACCGGAGTTCGACACCGCGAGCATAGCGGTCTTCACCAACACGACCAACGACCCCGCGAACGGTCGAGACGCCGAGGAAGGTATTCACATCCAGACGATTTGGGGCGAGCTTGCCTATCAGCTTGGCGGCAAGGACGCCTATGAAATCGTCCGCAAGAACGACGAGCAGCTTATCGCTCCGGCTGGGCTGTTCAAAAAGGTTCTTGAGCGGTGTAAGCCCGGTCTGATTTTGATTGACGAGCTTGCCGACTACTGCGTTAAGGCAGCGGCTCGAACCGTCGGGGCGACGACGCTCGCCGACCAGACCATCAGCTTCATGCAGGAGCTTACAGAGGCGGTAGCGGGCGTAAGCAACTGCGTCGCTATCGTCACGCTCCCCGCGAGTGCTGCTGAAGTCGGCAATTCGATGCAGGCACAGGAAATCCTGTCGTCGCTCGAAAAACGCGTTCGCCGCGTCGGTGCCGACACCAAGCCGGTCGCCGACGAAGAGATTTATGAGGTCATTCGGCGCCGATTGTTTGAGAACATCGGCGACCCCGCGCAAATCGAGGCGGTCGCATCCAGTTACATGCACATGATTGATGAGAACTGGATGGAGATGCCGGGAAACCTCAACAAGCTCGATTACAAAGCCCGGCTGAAGAAGTCCTATCCTTTCCATCCGGAACTCATCGACGTCTTCCGCATCCGCTGGGCGAGCAGCCCCGACTTCCAACGGACTCGTGGCGTCCTTCGGCTGCTGGCGGCTATCGTCTCAGACCTGTGGAGTCGTAAGGAAAGTCTGGTCGGCTCGAACCTGCTAATCGACGCCGGGGACGTGAACTTCGCCAACGTGGACGCACTATCTGGTCAGCTAAAGCGGCTGTATGGCGAGAACTTCGGGGCGGTCATCACCGCCGACGTTGCGGGTTCGATTTCAAACGCTTATAAGATTGATGATTCGAAGCCCGCGTTCGGTGCCGCGTCAATCGCGAAGGGTATTGCTTCGGTCGTGTTGCTAAATTCTTTCGGGACGGACGGCGCCAACCGGGGCGTGTCGGTTGCCGACATCAAACTCAATCTGCTGGAGCCGGGCGGGTTCAATCACAACAGCATCAACGGTGCTCTCGACGAACTGGAGGGAGCCGCACACTACCTCTATTACGCCCAGACAGGCTCTACAAAGCGTTACTGGTTCCACACTGAGCCGAACATCAACATTCTCATCAACCAAGCGAAGGCGGACGTTCAGACCCCGGAAATCGAGGCGGAGATTCTGAAGCGTCTGAACGACAAGAGCCGGTTGGTTCAGGCATTCAACACGCTCGTGAATCCGACCGGGGACGTGCCGGAGCAGACCAAGCTCACGCTCATCCTTTTGCATCCGCAGTACCAAGCGGACGAGGCGAAAGTTGCCGACAACACCCAAAAATATATCGAGCAGATTGCGACCAAGAAGGGCAACAGCGAGCGCATATACCGGAACACGATTCTGTTCTTGGGTGCGACCGCTAACGGGCTGAGCCATCTCGTTGCCGCAATCAAGGATTATCTGGCATGTCGAAAAATCAGCGATGACTACGCTACCCAACTTAAACCGGAGCCGCGTGAGGAACTGAAGAAGAAAATCGAGGCATCGAGCAAGCAGGTCGAGAGTGCCTTGGTAAATGCTTACTCGACCGTACTGAAACATTCGGTCAAGAACGGTCTTCAGACGGTATCGCTCAAGCAGTTTCGCGACGCCCTCGACGGTCAAATCAACTACAACGTCCCGGCTGCATTGATGGACGGCGGCACCGAATGGCTTCTTGAAAAGGTCGGACTCAAAACCCTAGAGACCAATAATCTTTTGCCCGCGCTCGACCACAATATCCGGGTCAAGGATGTGTACGAAGCCTTCCTCCGGTTTGACGACAAGCCGATGATAAAGGACTCGGAAGCGGTTCGGCAGAGCATCATTAAATACTGCTACGAGGGCAAGTTCTGCATCGCTTCCGGCGACGGCAAAGACTTCACGAAATACTACCTTAGCGAGAACGCGCCGTTCGTGGACGTGAGCGATGCGACCTACTGGCTGTTAGATCCCAGTAAGAAGCCAAAACCGGCGGAGGAGCAAGCCGGTACGGAGCCGAAGACGCAGGAGCCGGGAGTTGACCAGAAGCCGCCCGAACCGGCCACGGCTGCCGAATCGACAGCTAAAGACCTCAAATCCATCACCGTATCAGGGAAGGTCGCAATCGAGCAGTTCCACGAGCTTTTCGCTTGTTTTATTGCTCCCTTTTCGCTGAGCGGGAACAAAGTGGACATTAACGTGAACTTCAATATCACCTCTAACGAAGCCAACGTATTAAACGAGTCAAAGCCTCAGTATAAAAGTGCTAAAGAAGCGGCTAAGCAGTTGGGGTTGAGCTTCGATGAAGACCAAGTGTGAATATAATGTCCCTTTACGGTCGTCTTTAATTTCAGATATGAGGATTTATCCCATATTGTTTCTGGTTCCGCAGTTACCGAACAAGAAAGGATTGTCACCAAGCTGGAGAGGCTAATGAAGTTTTGCGACGAACTGGAAGCAAACATCAAACAAGGCATCACCAACGCCGACCGCCTACTCCAAACCGCACTCCGCGAAGCTCTCGAACCGAAACCGCCGGGACAAACATCTTGCGAAAAATGAGCAATGCATCGAATAGATTTGGTCGAGTAGAGCCAGCCGAATGGAAGCTCGAATCCAAAATACAAGGCAACCGACAACTGGAACTACTTAGCGGTCCCCCATACGAAGAGATCGTCGAACGCATTGTTAGCGAAATGAAACTAGCTTCGGTAAGAGTTCCAAAAATTACGGACTGCAGAGTTCTAAGAGCACATCCTGAAACGAAATACTATCGAGTAGAGATCACGATCAAGGTCGCGGCTAGAACTGTCGATTTGTTTCATAATTCCGCTTCCGGATACCGAGCACAGTATTACATCAACACCATTGAGGGAGAGCGGGCAAATGCATTCGCCGTAGCAGCAGTAAGTGAACGACTATTGACGATGATTGCTCCGAACCATAGGCGAAGATTGGAGCGGCCATTAATAGAGAAATCGATCATGCATAGGCGGACCAAGATCTGGATCCATCAAGGAAGATGGCTTCGCGAAAGTCGCAAAGCTCTGCGAAACCTCATAGTTGACCGCTGGAACAACGAAATCGGCTGTTGTTCTCTGTGGAGCAGTAAGAACGGGAAATTCTGGTCGATGCTTACGCCGGCGAACGAGACACAATTGGTAATCAAAGGTAATCCTATTACCCAAGACGGACAATCGCTCCGAATTAATTTGAAGCCGGATCGTGCTCGAATGCTCAGTAAGTGTGGTTTTACCTAGTAAGCAATTGTTAGGCATCCAATTTACGAGAACGGTGCAGGTGAAACTTCTGGCACCAACAGCCTACTCCAAACCGCACTCCGCGAAGCCCTGGAGCCAAAATGAAGAAACGTAAAAGCCCAGAATGGTTTAACTTCAGTCTCCTAGTTTCTAAATACTATCTCGAATACTTCCGCTATTTCATAACGCTAAATCCCGCGTATCCAAAAGACCTACGCGAGACGCTTTTTCCACTGTTTCTTGAGATATACGGCAGTCATCGGTCAGGTGAATACGAAGCCTATACAAAAGACTGTTTTTATCAGGCGGTCCATTTGGTTAGAGAAGAGAATGACTGGTTTTACTTCAACGTAAAACAGGATTTGAAAGCGGAAGACGGCGAGATGTTAGAGAAAAAGTGCGTCGCCTTTTGTGAGGCATTTCGCAGCTTCCTAGAGAAATATAGGCTTTACAATAGTGGGTTTTCAGAAGTGAGCAACCACGCTTTGGCACACGTCATATATTTTGCGGTTTTCATTGGCGAGCCTAACGTAATAAATGCAGGTGGCATGCTCCAAAGCAGCTATCCGGAAGATCTATTGGAAAAGCTCTGGAGTAAGTTTCCCAAGGATGAGTGGGTAAGGCTATTTGAGAAGAAACTAAAGTACGTCCTGCAATCTGAGGAGCTGAGCGGAATCGACCTGCAACTCCTTGAAGAATACAAAAGGGAACAACACGTTCCCCGCTATCTGCCACCAGCGGAAAATTTTCAGTTCTTCCCGCCATACGACAATTTACTCGGCAGCTTTGCTGAGTACGAAGAAAAAGCGGTAGGAGCTTTTAGGGATCATATACGAGCCTATTTGAAGGAACTAAAAGAAGAACTCGCGAACCATGGGATCAAAAGATATAAGGCCGAAGACCCAAGCCAAATACATCGGCTTGTTATCTGGAATCAACATGACTTCGAACACCTATGGGAGGTGATCGAACATATCCCAGAATTTAGCAGAGTCGATGTGCGTAATGATCGACAAGTAAGAAGTGCCGTAGATACTTTAAGAAAATCGTTCACCAAGCTTGAACGATTCAACCTGCCCGTTAGACCTTTCGGTAAGAAGCGGAAAAATTCTGACCGGAAATAAGCCCGATAAAGTTTCCATTCCCAAAACTCAAAATACCGATTCTAACTAACTAAGATCAACTTGAACGATCCGCAGAAGCTTCAGACGAAGTTACCTGAAATCGTGAATTTCTGATTTTTGGAGCTAGTTAGAAATATGACAACCAGACTTTTGAAAGCGGACACCGTTGCAAAGATCCTCGATGTGTCAACGCAGCGTGTCTATGAACTCACCAGAGAAAAGCGAATCCCTTTTATTCAACTCGGCGACCGCCAATACAGGTACAGCGAAGCGGCACTTTCGGCCTGGCTCGAAAACGGCGGATCGAACAACACATCAGATGCGGAACCCAATGAAGGCTAATGATCGTCGATTCGCTAAGAATGAAACACTCTTACCGCGAGCTATTGTCTTTCGAGGAACTTCGGGCACTCGGTGCAAAACGGAAACGAAATTCTGATGGTAAAGTCTGGATTCTCAATCCGAAGAAAGGCGAACCTTTACCAAGAATCACGTTCTTTTTTCCTATTCCAGGAGTTATGCATTTGCTCGCGGAGGTCTCGGTCCCTCGTTTTGCGAATCGACACAATGCCCGTCTATTAAACCCTACTGAGAACGACGCGGCGATTCGGGCGATAGCTCTAAATATTGAAGAACGGACCGGGCTAGATTTCGATCCGATGTCAGCGAAGGTCAGCAAGGTAGATTTCGCGGTTGATATTCCGGTAGGGGAGCCGACCGCGTATGAAGCGATAAGAAGGCTTTCCAGAATGAAAGTGGCGGGATTACCCCGACAAACTAACGGAGACACGACTGTCTACTTTCGCAACAAGTCCCGTGAGATCAAAATCTACGTAAAGCTTACTGAGGTCTACGCAAAGAAGGGGAGTCGGGAAGCGGTGGAGGCTGCTCGGGGGAATCTGCGGTTTGAATACTCGCTATTGAATGACTACGGGATCGAGTCGCACGTCAAGAAACTTGGCTTGTTGGATTCGACGGTCGGCAGCGTGATAACGAAAGCGGTTTCTGACGCTCTATTCACAGAGTTTTTCGATGACATTGATTTTCCGAATTTGATAGCGGACCGAAGATCGAACCTTCAGAAACTCAAGGAACACTATTCGACCAGGAAGGCGATAAGACTCGCGGGTTTCCTGAGAATGGTTTCAGAATTTGGCGAACAGTTTTACAAAGATCCAAGGCATCGCTACTCAAAGGATTCTTACTATCTTGCGGTCCGCGAATGCCGAAAGGCAGGAGTTTGGAACTCAGGGGATTTGCATGAATAACAATGCTGGAACGACTACTAGTTTTTACAACTCAGGTAAGTTTAGGGCTTGGTAACTAACGCTTATATGGCGACGGCTAGGTGCACCGGTAAAAACTCGAAGGGCGAACGCTGCAAGGCCTATGCAGGCTCCAGCGGCTACTGCTTTATGCACGATGCCGCAAGGGGCCGGGAAAGGGCTCTTGCACGGCGAAACGGCGGATTAGCGACGAAGAAACCGCACTACGCAGATGCTTCCATGATACCTGCGGACGTTAGAACAATGGACGGGGTTTTCGCGGTCCTGAACTACGCCTTACTTGAAACACTGGTGTTAGATAACTCGATAGCTCGCGGACGGCTTTTCGTCTCCATAGCTCACGGTTTTATCGAGGCTTTGAAGGTTGGAGAGCTCGAAAAGCGGCTGGAGGCTTTGGAAATGGCTTTGAAGGCTAAGCAATGAACATAAACAGATTGCGACGGAACTATGACAACTTAACGCTTCTGCAACGCCTAGCCCTTGCCGACAATGCACTCGGCCGCGACGACGAGAATGAGGCGTTGGCGATTAAGGACGCGAGTCCGCGAATATCGTTTACCCAACCTGATTTTTGTCCTCTTTACGATGAAATTCTTAGGGTGCGAGTTTTCAACTTGATCGAACGGTTGAACTACATCATGAATTTCGACTATCTGATGATCCGGCAACTTGAAAAACTGATTGATAAATCAAGTCTTAAGATGAAAAGGATAGACGACGATTTGAAACTCGCTGCCTTTCTTTATGTTCGAGCAACAGATTCCTGGAGGGCCGTCAACGAGGAGCTAGGACTAAGACCGAATTTTGACTATGAAGTGTTTGGACATCTTTTCGCTATCGATGTGATTAAGTCGAAAGATGACTCGTTGAGAAAAGTCGCGTTTTCCGAAGACGAAGCAAAGGCGTTTGTAAAGAAAGAAACGGGATCGGATGAATTTCGCACCCTAGAGGCCGAGATCGAGGCGTATCGAAAAGCTCTTGACCTGGACAGCTATTGAGCGGACTTTTTCGGCCTACCCGGTTTGCCGTAAGTTTGAACGGCTGCGAGGTCCTTTTCTTCAATGACGTAATCACGGCCAACGCGGCTTGCCTTGAGTTTTCCTTCCTGGATAAGTTGGCGGACTCGGATCGGAGAAATGCCAAGTTCTTGAGCGGCTTCTCTTGTGCTTAGTAACTTCATTAGAACGATGATAGTTCATCGGAGAATCCTATCGCAAACGATACGATTAGGCTTGATGGATTCTATCGCATACGATAGAATATAATGCAGTTGAGAAATTGAATATTCAGAAGGAATCAAATCTATATGGCCGGACAAATAATCAAGAAGAAAGACAAGACGTGGCTCGTTAGGATATTTCTCGGACGCGACACGAATGGAAAGCGAAAATACTTCGGCAAGATCATTCACGGGACAAAGAAGAACGCCGAAACTTACCTCAACGCTAAGCTGAGGGAAAAGGATCTCGGGGTTTTTGTCGAACCGGCCTCTATGCCTTTGAGCGAATTCCTGGATCGGTGGCTGGAAGAGATTGCAAAACCGCGAGTTCGAAAAAGCACCTTTGCGAGCTATGAAATGATGCTGAGGCTTTACGTCAAACCAAGGCTCGGAACGAAGAGGCTTTCAGATGTGGAGGCCCACGAAATCCAGAAGGTTTATAACGAGATGCGAAAGTCCGGCCTTTCGTCGCGAACCGTTCGATATGCGCATAACGTGCTATCTTCGGCGTTTAAGCAAGCGATCAAATGGCAAATGCTTGTCAGAAATCCGTGTGACGTGTGCGTGCTTCCCAGGCTCGAAAAGAGCGAAATGAAGTACTTCATGCCGGATGAAGTTTCGAGGTTCTTAGCGGTGGCAAGGGAAGATAAGCATTTTCTCGTTTTCCATTTGGCTCTTGAAACGGGAATGAGGCCCGAAGAGTATTTAGCGGTTCAATGGAAAGACATCGATCTTGAAACGGGAATTCTCTCAGTCCGACGGGCTCTTATCTGGAATCGGACCGGCGGCGGCTTCCGATTTGAAGAGCCAAAGACCAGCAAGAGCCGCCGAAGCATACCGCTTTCAGACACGGTTGTTACAGCCTTAAAGAACTATCGTCGGACGCAGTTGGAGCAAAGGATGAGGCTCGGTGGCGATTACGCGAATCTCGATCTAGTATTTGCGACCGAACTCGGAACGCCGATCTCATCCAAGAACCTTCGCGACAGACATTTCAAGCCGTTAATGAAAAAGGCAGGATTGGCGGAAATTCGACTCTATGACCTGAGGCATACAACCGCGACCTTATTGCTTTCAGCCGGTGAAAACCCGAAGGTAGTCTCGGAACGGCTCGGACACGCTTCAATTGTCTTAACGCTCGATACTTATTCTCACGTTCTGCCAACGATGCAGAAAGAGGCTACTTCTAAGATCGAAAAATTGATGTTTGGGACCTAGATTTCGAGGTTGGCGCACCATAGGCACACCAAAAGTCAAAGGCGAGCAAGGCGGCTCGCCTTTCGTGTTTGTAAACTGTTCTATTTATTGCAGATAACTGGAGCCGGTGAAGGGACTTGAACCCCCGACCTGATGATTACAAATCAACTGCTC
>DAOLDE010000016.1:0-101076 GCA_035327545.1 Pyrinomonadaceae bacterium
TTACGACGGCGACGGGCAGCGGGTCAAGAAAATAGCCGGTTCCCAGGTGACGATATTCGTCTATAATGCCGGTGGGATGCTTGTGGCCGAGTATTCGGCCGAGATCGAGGGGGTCGAGACCGCACAGGTGAGCTATTTGACCCAGGACCATCTCGGAAGCCCGAGGGTGGTGACGGGCAGGGACGGAGCGGTCTTGAGCCGCAAGGACTACTCTGCGTTCGGCGAGGAACTGGTCGCTGACGAGCACCGCTCCGAGAGCGAAGAGTACGGTGGCGGCGAGGTTCGCAAAGGCTACACGGGCTACGAGAAAGACGGCGAGAGCGGCCTCGAATTCGCCCAGGCACGGTATTACAACACCATCCACGGAAGATTCACGTCCGTCGATCTGCTGACCACCAGCTCCTAGTTCCGCGACATTCACAAGCGATAGACTGAGAGCGTCAGCACGTCTGTTCCACCGGCGAAGATCTGAGTGGTCAGCAAAAAAGATCGTAGCCGTCGGGCCATTTTTCATGACCCCGCAGAAGATTAGAAAAATTGGGTTTATCCGTTATACTCGCAGTGAACAATCGGCTGCCATTGCCAGCCTATTTCCACAGATATGAAGTTATTATTTGCGTATGACGGATCGGCGTGTGCAGACGCCGCGATAGACGACCTTGCCCGTGCCGGGTTGCCGGAACGCGGAAATGCGGTTGTCATCTCGGTAGCAGAAGTGTGGCTGCCTCCGCCAAACGGCGAACCGGGCGGCGATGCCACGGGCATCAGGCTCGATCGCGGCACAGAAGAACGGCTGAAGCGTCATTACGAAGCGAATAGGCAGAAAGTGGCCGAGGCCGAATCGATGGCAAACGCGGCACGCGACCGCTTGCGTAACCTGCTGCCGCAGTGGGAAATTGATGCCGAGGCGACCTATGGCTCGCCGGCTTGGGAGATACTTTCTCGGGCCGACGACCTGAAACCTGACCTGATAGTTGTGGGTTCTCAGGGGCGGTCGGCAATCGGGCGTTTTTTTCTGGGCAGCATCTCGCAAAAGGTGCTGACCGAGGCCCGATGTTCGGTCAGGATCGCTCGCGGCCGCGTCGAGATCGAACCGATGGCCCTTCGCATCGTCGTAGGCTTTGACGGCTCGGCCGGAGCCCAAGCCTCGGTCAATGCCGTGGCCGCACGCAGTTGGCCAGCCGACACGGAGGTGAGGCTTTTTGCGGTTACGGAACCCGTCACGCCGTCGACCATCGGCCGATTTATCCCGCCGTTGGTCGATTTTGTCGAAGAGGTCAATGTGTCCGAACGCGAGTGGATCGAAAAGCTTGCGGACAAGGCGCTCGACGATCTGAAGACGAAGGGCATAGCCGCAGGGCTGTTCATCTACGACGGAAACCCCAAAAACACTCTTGTCGAAGAAGCGGAAAACTGGGGAGCGGACTGTATATTTGTCGGGGCAAACGCGTTCGGCAGCCGGCTGGAGCGTTTTCTTCTCGGAAGCACGTCGGCAGCGGTCGGCGCACGGGCGCATTGCTCGGTCGAGGTTGTAAGGATCTGAGTATCATAAGGCGGCGGTTTTGCTGCAGGTCAGACGAACATCTTTCCCGGATTTAGGATCCCGTTCGGATCAAAGACCTTCTTGATCCCTTTCATTATTTCAAGCGTCGGGCGGTCAATGGCGTAGTTAAGATACTGCGCCTTGACATAGCCGATGCCGTGCTCGCCGGAGATCGTACCGCCAAGCTCGACCGATAGCCGAAATGTCTCAGCAACACAAAGGCGGGCACGAGCGATCGCCTCGGTATCCTCGCGGTCAACGACGAAATTGACGTGGATATTGCCATCGCCCGCGTGGCCAAAATTGGCGACAAAGGTGTCGTGGCTGCGGCCGATCTCTTCGATGCGAGCGACGAGTTCGGGCACCTTTGACCGCGGCACTACGACATCCTCATTGATCTTCAGCGTGCCGTACTTCATCAAGCTGGGCGAGATAGCCCGCCGCACGTCCCACAGCTTGTTTTCTTCTTCCCGCGTCCGAGCGCGGATAATGTCAAAGCCGCCATTTTCGCCGATGATCCGCTCGATCGTTGCCGCATTTCGGGCAACCTCGTCGGCCGAACCGTCAACGGCAACGAGCAGAATCGCCTCGGCTTCTTTCGACAAGCCGAAGGCAAAGCTCTCTTCCACGGCGGCTACGCAGAACTTGTCGATAACCTCCATCGCCATCGGCAGCAGTCCTTCGGGCGTGAATTTTGTGAGAACGCGGCAGGCGGCCTCCATAGAAAGAAAATTCGCGCGAACGGTCGAGGTGGCCTCGGGCATCGGGAGCAGTTTCAGCGTCGCTTCGGTTATGATGCCGAGCATTCCCTCGCTTCCGCACATCAAGCCGGTCAGGTCGAACCCGACGACGTTCTTAACCGTCTTGCCTCCCGTACGGACGAGCTCGCCCGTGGCGGTCACCACTTCGAGGCCGAGAACGTGATGTTTTGTCACACCGTATTTGGGCGTGCGCATTCCGCCCGCATTCTCGGCAATGTTCCCGCCTATGAACGAATCCTTATAGCTGGCCGGGTCGGGAGCGAACATAAGGCCGTGTTCCGCGACGGCCTGCTGGACCTCGAAAGTGGTCAGGCCCGGCTGGCACGTTATGTAGAGATCGTCGACATTTATCTCGACGATCTTTTTCATCCGGTCAGTGCCGATAACGATGCCGCCTTCCACCGGGACTGCCCCGCCCGTGTAGCCGACGCCGCCGCCGCGGGCCGTGACCGGAAAGAGATGCTCATTCGCGAGCTTCAAGATCGCGACCATCTGCTCTGTCGATTCGGGAAATACTACGGCCTCGGGAGGGAACTTCTCTTTCACGGCGTCGGCGCCATAGGGCTCGACCCGCGAGGGATCGACCACGACATTCTCATCGCCGACGATCTGCTTTAGCGCCGCGATCACCTCCGGCCTCGAAGCGCTGGTGGTCTTTCGGCCAGGCGATTCGAAATGGATCGAACGATAATCGCTCATAGTACTTCTTCAAGACGATCGTCCCATTTCTGTTCCACAGGTTCGCCAAGCTTGCCAAGCCATTTCGCGATGACCATAGAAACGGTCGCATCGCCGGTGACGTTGATCGTAGTACGGCACATATCAAGCGGCCGATCGATCGCAAAAATGAGGGCGAGACCGACTTCTGGAATGCCGGCTTGGGCAAGAACGATGACGAGCATCACCATTCCCGCACCGGGCACCGCAGCACTGCCGATCGAAGCCAGGGTCGCCGTGACGATGATCCCGAGCTGTACGCCGAAACTAAGCTCCATTCCGAACGTCTGCGCGATAAAGACCGCCGCAACGGCCTGATACAGGCTTGTGCCGTCCATGTTCACGGTCGCGCCGATCGGCAAAACAAAGCTCGCCACCTCGTCGTCGACGCCCAGATGCTCGGTCACGCGTTCCATTGTTACAGGAAGGGTCGCCGCGCTTGAACTGGTTGAAAATGCCAGCAACTGGGCCGGGGCAATGCCCTTGAGAAAAAATGCGGGTGTTTTTTTGGTGAACACCCAGACAAGGAAAACATAGAAGAAATAGAGTATGGCGAGGCCCGCCACAACGCTCACCGCATACCACAGCAGTGCGACAAACAAGTCGGTGCCCGGCGCTTCCGCGACTATAGCGGCAAGCAGGGCAAAGACGCCGAACGGCGCAGCGAGCATAATAAGGTCGATCATCTTCAGCACTACACCATTTAAGCCGGCGAAGAATCCTTTTACGGGAGCGGCTGTCTCGGGCGGTATCAAAATCAAACCGATTCCAAAAAAGATCGCAAAGACTATTACCTGAAGCATGTTCGCGTTCGAACTGGCCGCCGAGAAGATATTCTCCGGCACCAGGTCTTCAAGCGGTTTGAGCGGACCGGTCTGCTTCTGCCTTTCGGCGGCGACGATGCGGTCACCCGCCTGCTTTTCGTAGCTTGCGAGCAGCTGCGTCCGCGTCTCTTCTGTGACAGCAGTTCCCGGCTGCACAATGTTTACGATCGCAAGGCCGATGCTGACAGCGAAGACCGTGGTGCAGATGTAGAACAAAATGGTCCGAAAGCCCATCTTCGATAACTGGGTGATATTGTTCAGGTCGGCGATACCGGTTATAAGTGAACCGAGGATCAGCGGTATCGCGATCAACTTGAGCAGATTGATAAAGATCGTCCCGAAGGGCTTTATCCAGTCAACGATAAAGTCCCTGCCCCAGTCGAACTGGGTAACCGCAACCGCAAACAACACGCCCGCGGCCATACCCATCAAGATCCGCCAATGCAATGCCAGTTTTTTCATGTTCGGAAGTTTCCCTTTTTTCCGGCGACAAAGCAACTTTTGGCCTTTTCGAGCAGGACCCTTGAAAAACGAAACGGCCGCCGCCGCGGCGGCTTGCGTATTGAAAGTGACAGGTTCATACTCGCACCGAATTTTCTCGCGTAACGGGTTTGGAAGGACATACTTACGCGAGCATCAAGCCTGATCTCGAAAGGAAGGAACGACCGATGGCCAACAAGGAAATCGACGAAAATCCGCTAAACCCATACGAAAGTGAATTGACGACAGATCTAGACGACAAGACCCCGGACAAGCCATCGGGCATGCCGCTGCATACAAAGATCCTGATAGGACTAATAGTCGGCGTGGCTGGCGGGCTCACGGCAAACTGGGTCCTCGGCGGAAAGCACCCAGACCTTATCTGGTTCATCGACAACTTTACCCGTCCCGTAGGTCAGCTATTTCTAAACATGCTTTTGATGATCGTGGTGCCGCTGGTGTTTTCCTCGCTCGTTGTCGGAGTGTCGGGGATCGGCGACATCAGGAAGCTCGGCCGCATCGGTTTAAAGTCGTTCGCCTACACACTGGTCATATCCGCAATTTCGGTCGCGATCGGGCTTGGCGTTGCGAACACTATCCGGCCGGGCGAGCGAATAAGCGAAGAGACCGCCGCCGAACTCAAGGCGGAATTTTCGTCGCAAGGGACCGAGGCAACCGAGGCCCAACGACGAGCGGCCGACGCGGCCAAGGCAGAGACGCCATTGATGCAGGTGGTCAAGACCATCGTCCCAAGCAATATCTTCAATTCGGTCTCAGGCACCAGCGCGAACATGCTTCACATAATGTTCTTTGCGTTGATGATCGGGATCGCGATCACGCTGCTGCCGGCAGGTGTCTCTGACCCATTTGTGAACGTGATGGGTTCGCTGTTTAGCATTACGGCTAAGATCATCGATATCGTGATGAAATTTGCACCGTTTGCGGTGGCGTGTCTTTTATTCAGCAATATAGCCCAATTCGGCCTTGAACTGCTGCAATCGCTTGGGTGGTTCGTCGTGGCCGTGCTTCTCGGGTTATCGATCCACTTTTTTGGTGTCTATTCTTTGTCGGTCTACTTTCTGTCCCGGATCAGCCCACTGGAGTTCTTCAAGCGGATAAGGACCGTTATCCTGACGGCCTTCTCAACCTCTTCGTCAAACGCCACGCTCCCTACGGCGCTCAGGGTCAGCCACGAGAATCTCGGTGTTCCCAAGGCAATCAACAGCTTTGTTCTAACGGTGGGCGCAACGGCGAATCAAAACGGAACTGCTCTTTATGAAGGTGTTACCGTACTTTTCCTGGCGCAACTGGCAGGTTTTGAATTGACCCTTACGCTGCAACTGATGGTCGTTTACCTTGCGATACTCGGCGGCATCGGAACGGCCGGCGTTCCATCGGGCTCGATACCTTTCATAATCGGGATATTGTTCTACATCGGCATCGATCCGGCCCTTATCGCGATCATCCTCGGCGTGGACCGGATCCTTGATATGTGTAGAACTACATTGAACGTAGTCGGCGACATAACCGCAGCAACCTTTGTCGCGAGGAGCGAAGGCTATGAGCTGCTCAAGGCTGAGGGAGATGCGGGCTTGGGTTAGCAGTTGATGCGTGAGAGGTTGGCACAGCAAACCTTCAAAGGTTAACCTTTAGGGGAGGTTTGCATATGTTCCCGATAGGCGATGACAATTCTGACGTAACGATAACCCCGTACGTCAATTATCTTTTCCTAGGCATCAACGTTCTCGTGTTCGTGCTTTTGCAGGGCATCGGGAGCAACGAAGCTTTTTCCTATGCATTTTCGCTTGTGCCGAAAGAGATCACCTCGGGCGTTGATCTGACCGGGGTCCAGGTTGTCCGCGACTCCTTAGGAAACACCGCCCAGATCCAGCATTACTCAACCCCACTTCCGGTTTATTTCAATTTTCTTAGCTCGATGTTCATGCACGGAAGCGTTATGCATATTTTCGGCAATATGCTGTTTCTGTGGATCTTTGGGGACAATTTAGAAAATCTCCTTGGCCACATTAGATTCGCCGCTTTTTATATTGTCTGTGGGATCGCTGCCGCACTGGCCCAGGTCGCGATGGATCCGAACTCGGTCATCCCGATGCTCGGGGCCTCGGGAGCGATCTCGGGCGTACTTGGCGGCTACGTTCTGCTTTTTCCGCAAAGAAGGGTGCGGGCGCTCATCTTCAGTTTCCTGACGACCGTGCCGGCCATAGCGGCGATAGGTATTTGGATCGCATACCAGCTTATCCTTGGATTCTTGACGCCTGCCGGAACCGGAGGCGTCGCGTATGCGGCTCACATCGGAGGTTTCGTCGCAGGATTAGCGTTGATCAAGCTATTCGCGATCGGTCGGGAAATATGAACCGATGAGGAGTGTTAAGCTAACCAAGATGCTGCCTTACCCATTTTTTGTTGACTAACCGTAATGCCATTTGAATGCCGCATTTGCGGCAATGCCGACGACAATCGACCGTATTCGGCTCGCGAGATGATGTTCGGAACGCGGGATAGTTTCGATTATTGGGAATGCGGTGTGTGCGGTACGCTGCAGATCGCCGAAATACCCGACCTTTCCAAGCATTACCCCGATGAATATTACTCCTTTGGAAGTGCCGGGGAGGTTCCGGTCGGTAAGAATTGGTTGCGAAGGCTGGCGGCACGTTTTTCGGGCACGTATCTGAGGACCGGACAAAGCCTTATCGGCAAATTGATCGTCAAGCTCGAGCCTCGTTTGGAAAGACACTATCCTGCATCTCTTCGCAAACCAATGCTTGGCCTGACCGCAAGCTCCAGGATCCTCGATGTCGGATGCGGGACCGGACAGCTTTTGCAAGCGCTGCACCATTTCGGATTTCGGGACCTTACGGGTACAGACACCTTCATTTCTGAAGACATCACCTATCCAACCGGCGTAAGGATCCTGAAGCGTCCGCTCGAACAGCTTGACGAGCGTTTTGACATGGTAATGATGCATCATTCGTTCGAGCACATGCCTAAGCCGCTGGATGCACTGATCGAAATACATCGGCTGCTGACAGACGACGGATGGGTGCTCATCCGGATGCCGGTCGTCAATTTCGCATGGGAAACCTACGGGGTCGATTGGGTCCAGCTTGATGCACCCAGGCATTTGTATCTTTTCACGGAAAGGGCCTTTCGCACCCTAGCGGAACAGGCAGGATTCTCGATCGAAAAGGTGATGTTTGATTCAACGGCGTTTCAATTTTGGGGGAGCGAGCAGTTTCTGAGAGATATTCCACTAAACGACAGCCGTTCCCATTTCAATTCAGACGGAGGAAGTCTTTTTAGCCGCGAGAAGCTTGAGGAATGGGAAGCCAAATCGGCACGCCTGAACCGACAGGGTTTGGGCGACTCTGCATGCTTTTACCTTAGAAAGCGAAGGCAATGAAGCGCTGCCAGAGGGATTTTTGCTCCTCAGGGCTTGATGATCAAGCCTTGTCCTGTCGGCAGCGAGAGGATCGGCACATTTTTACGTTGAGCAAATTCGTCAAAAGCCCGCTTTTGGACGATATGCTTGGCCCATCCGTAGTCGTCGAGAACGATCGCTGCCCCGCTCACAAGCTTTTCCCAAAAGTACTCTGCGGCGGCGATCTCAGGAGCCGCGCAATTCAGATCGATCGATAAAAAACTGACCGCCGAACTCTTTACCTGAACCAAAGTATCGGGTATGTCTCCCTTGATGATCACAACATTTTCAAATCGACCGAATGTCTCGACCACGGCCTCATAGTTTCCAGTGTATGAATAATCGAGTATTCCTTTCGTCTTTTCTTCTTCCATAAGAAGTTGTTCGGAAATACCTGCAAAATTATCGAGCAGGTAGAACCTCCGATCTGGCAGCCGAGCAAGATCGATATATTCGGCAATTGCCCTAGAAAATCCGCCGTTATTCACACCGCACTCGACCAGGTCGCCCTCCAGCTGAAGAGCCCTTGAGGCCGCCCAGAAAAGCGTATGGACTCGCCAATGCACCCGCTGTCCAAACCAGGAATTCAATTTCTCTCCTTCACCGTAGGCGCGAATGAAAGCCGGATCATTCATAAAATCGCAGTTATGGATCGTCGAAAGCCCATCCTGATCATATGTCATTCCCGTCATCGCAGGCGTGCCGTTCTTGAGTATTCTCAAGGCTTCGACCAGCCGTTGCGGCAATACCTTCTTTGCTATCCTTCCTACCATAATGCTCTGCTTACATCAGACCTCAGGCCGTCACTGTCCTTTAGGCCTGCAAGCTAGGGTAACGCCCCTTTGCCTGCCATTTTCTTATCCATCGGATCAGCCGATAGACAGGCACTGGCATTGCGATACGCAAGGCTGCTTTTGCTCGTTCCAGCGCCGAAAATGAACCGCCCGTTTCACGCAAAAGTTCCGCAGCCCTCTTTCTTTGCCCGTTTCGGGCCAACGTCGGAATGGCACCGAACTTCACCTTTCGCTGGATCACGGTCAATTGATCTTCAGAGAGCCCCAAATCTTGGCGTACTCGCGTTTGAGCCCTTAACCATTCGTCCATCATCAATGCTGAATCGGCGCTCGTGTTTGCGCCGTGTATCCGCCATGCAGAAAGTGTTTTTCGATCAAGTGCAAATTCTCCCATGGCGGACAGTCGCAGATAAAGATCGTAGTCTTCCAGCACGGCATCCTCGAACCAACGGGATTCTTTTAGCGCATCTCTTCGATAAAGAACGCTTGCGCTCGCGGGAATTATGGGCGTGAGAAGCATCTGTGCGGCGTTGCCATCGACATATTCGGCCCAGTTCGAAGTAACATCAAAGATCTCGTCCCTATCGTCGATCAGATAGGAATAACCATAAGAAAGCACTGCTTCAGGCCTCGCTTCCAGGGTCCCGGTACGGCTTTCCAGAAACTCGGGCAGCCATATGTCGTCAGAGCTGATATAGGCGAAAAAGTCGCCGAAGCTAAGGTCAAGGGCTTCATTCAGGGTACGGCACAGCCCCCGATTCTCCCGAACGATCAACTCGCAGTCGAATGGACAATGGGCGAGTTCTTTCTCGATCAAAGCGGGCGAGCCATCGTTAGAACCATCGTCGATCACCAGCAATTTGCGAGGCTCCAGCGTTTGCCTGAAGATCGACCTTAGGGTTCGCCCAACAAAAGCCGAATGTTGGTACGAAGGAACAACGACAAATATTTCCGGCTTGACGGGATTTGCTGGCTGGCCTTTGTTTGGCATTTAATTGAGTAAACCTGCGACGGATCAACGGCCGCAGGCCCGAAGCTGCTAACGATGAAAATACTTTACTATATCGACTCGCTTCAAAGGGGCGGAGCCGAAATGCAGGCCCTCGATGTTTGCAGAAATGGCGGAAGATTTGGCCTAGAGATAACGGCGGTTTCCGGAGCACACGGTGCACTCACGAACGATTTTGCAAACTCGGGAGTGGAGTTTATCCCGCTGCATCGGAAGTTTCCGGTTGACCTTTATCTGTCGTCACAGCTTCGCCGCATCATCAAAGAACGCGAGGTCGAGATCGTACATGGGTACCAGCCTGTGGATGGTGTTCACCTCTACCTCGCCAGCCGTGGCCTTAAGAGCGTTAAGCGTGTGCTTAGCTTTCAAGGATTTATACAGGACAAGCGAAATCGGCTTGCCGCGCGCTTTCTCATCCCGCGAATGCAAGCAAATATCTCAGTAAGCCAAGGTCTTTCGTCCTGGCTGGCGGAGAAAGACGGCCTCAACATCGCGCGCAATTTTAGCGTGCTCTATAATGGTGCTGACCCTGCAAGAATGATCCGAACGGGCACATCTATCCGCGGTGAGCTTGGCCTCAAGAAGAATGATCTTTTGATCGGGATGGTCGCCAATTTTTATCGCGACCCACGAAAAGATCAGCTTACCGTTTGCCGAGCCCTCCCTGCTGTTTTTCGACAGATTCCGGATGCCCACTGTTTGTTTGCCGGCGGGATCGAAACCGGGGCCGAGGACAAAATGGCAGACTGCCTTAATTTCTGTCTGGACAACGATATTGCAGACCGCGTCCACTTCCTCGGTTCACGCAAAGATGTTCCGGACATACTCGATGAATTGGATGTTTTTGTATTCTCGTCGTTATATGAAGGCCTTCCGGTAGCAGTTTCTGAGGCGATGCTGGCTGGTGTTCCAATGATCGTTTCAGAGATCGACCCGCTGCTCGAAGCAACAAATAACGGCCAGTTTGCCGAAACCTTTCCCGTCGGTGACCACGTGGCTCTGTCCAAACAATTGACAGAACTGCTTGGCGACAAAGCTAGACGGGAGGAGCTCTCTCGCACATCTCGTGAACATGCCCTTAAGAATTTCAGCATCGACGCGCATATGAAAAACCTCGTAAGTCTTTACCGCAGCTTGATGCCTCAGAAAAGTTGACGTTCAAAAGATCTCAATATGCGGAATATCCACTTCCGCATACCCTCGCCACATAAATGTGAGACTTTATTGCCTTTGAAATTCGGGCGTTCCAAGAACAAGGCTCACGACTTTGAACACCTCCGGGTCGCCTCTTTGAGGGAGCAGTCGCAAAGGCCGCTCGCCCTGTATGCCCCCGACCGGCGGACCCATCGGATTTCCGGTTAGAACATCGCTTCGATCAATTCCCGACTCCGCCGCTTTCAGCGACATTGCTAACTGTTTGGTCAGGGAAGCCTTGGTTTCCTGGGTGACCTCGTTGTTCAAGATGGAGGTGATTGCCTTATCGAGCGTTTTCGTCTGGTCCTTTTCCTTAAATCGGCCGAGATCGACGCGGGTCCCCGGGATCTGATTCGCCGAAAGAGCTATCGCAAAATTCAATCGTTCAAGCAGGGCCCCTGTGTTTACCCAGTCTTCGGCAGTGTCTGGATAGCCGGTCGGAGCCTGATAACCGTACGGAACCTCGCCGAGCTTGTTTAATAGTCCGATCAAGGCCGGGCTGACATTTGTTTCTCCGCCAAGTGTCCGAATTGAGGATATCGCCAGTTCGAACGGCGTCTTGATCTTCGCACGGTAGTTCTGTGGGGCAAAAAATTCTTTATCGCTGAAAAGGCCGCGAAGCGTTGCCTTAATATCACCGCTCGATCTGGTAAAGGAGGCTGCGACGCGGTTAACCAATTCATCACTAGGTTTGTCGCTTACAAATCTGATCGCAAGCTTGCGGGCAATGTGCTTTGCGGTCGCAGGATGCTTGACCAGGATGTCTATGACCTTCAGCCCATCTTTGATCCCGCCTTCATTGATGGACTGGCCCAAGACCTTCTTTGGCTGTTTATCGTGCCAGCGTTCGTTAAAGTAGAATTCCCCGCTTTCGATCCCGTCCGGAAAACCGGCCTGCCGCTGAAGCCGAGCAAACCTTTGTTCTTCATTTCCCTGGATCGTGGCGGCGGCAAGTTGCCGAAACCCGCGGGAATCGGCTATCGTCCAACCGGTGAATGCCCTTGCGACCTCGACGATGTCCTTCTGGGTGTAGCCCGAATCCACGCCCACCGTGTGCAGTTCCATCAATTCTCGCGCGTAATTTTCGTTGATGCCTCTCTGCGACTGCTGAAGGTTTCGCTGGGCCGCCTGCGCCTGGCGAATTCGGCGATCCAGCTCTTCATCGCTCAAGCCTTGCTGGCGCTTGATGCGTTCACGCATTTGCGGAGTAACATCTCCGCTTCGCAACGCTTCCTGCAGCGGGCCCAGGCGTTGGGCAACAGGCTGCGTCACCGGGGCCACCGATTCAAAATTATCAAGGTAAAAGAGCATCGCAGGATGCTGAGCAGTGCCAACGACGAGATCGCGAAAACTGCCGAGAGCGTGCTTTCGGAGCACATCTCTCTCGTAGCTCGGTATGTACCACCGAACCGCGGCCTTTCCGGAAAAAACATTGAAATGGTTCTGCCAGAAATCAACCATCACCTCTTGAAGCTGACGCTCGGAATAAACGGCCCGCAAGACCCGATTTGAGATCACCTGCGCCGGCAGTTGGTTCGCGGGCCTCAGGTCGTACTTTTGGTAAAGCTCGCGGATCTTCTGCTGCCTCTCTTGCCGCTCTTTTTCGTCCATCTCTTCGGGATTGCGTTGAGGCCCATTCGCGTTTGCACGCCCCCCCTCAAGCATATTGAGAAGCGCCGCCGGATTGGGATACTTCGCGAAAAGTTGGGCCGTAGTCATTTTATGTATCTCAATCCCGGAGACCTTACTTTCAGCGACAAGATCGTCTATCGACATCGGATCGAGCTGCTGTTCGATGTATTTCTGAATACCCATAGCCTTTACGCGTTCGACATCGCCGGCGCGTGGCCCGAAGCCAAGCCTGTTCAACACGTGAACCACTTTCTGATGTTCGGTCAGCTTTATTTTTTGGGTGGCTTCTTTCGCTTTGATAGGAAAGGCCGGAACAACAAACAACAAGATGAGGACGCCGGCAAATACTTTATTTATGAATAGTTTATTCATGGCAGTTTGCAGATAGGCCGATAAATTTCATGAGATTTACGAGAAACCCGTGCCCGACATCTTAGACGCGTTTGTTCGAACGAAAGGCGAACAATTAACCCGGCGTATGGACGAACGAATTGATCCGGCTCTGAAGTTGTTCAATGCAACAGCGACCTTAACAATGGCATCTAACGGGTGTTTTCAGGTAGAATCTTAGGTGCGCCGACTTTTTATTCAAATGATCAAACGTCAAACAATTGTATCGTCGATAGTTATTGCCGGATTACTTGCAATTTCGACCGCGGTATGGGGTCAAACCGAGACGTTCAGCAGCCCGGATGTCGAGTATAGTTTTGAGGTCCCGGATAAAAAGTGGAAGATGACGGTAAAGCCCTCAGCTACAACGCCAAATGTTGAGTTTGTGTTCGTTGACCGGACGGACGGTCACCTCGAGGTCCGACGGCTGAACATGCCTGCTCGCGGAACGCTTTCGGAAGTGATCAAGGATGAAGAACAGAAGCTGCAATTCCTGCACGGGTTCGTTGCGGGCAAGGAAGAGCCTTTTGGCGGGTTTCTGAACGGGACGATCTTTAATTTTGAATTTGTGCGGGCTGGAAGGCCGATGGCGGGCCGTTTCTATTTTCTTCGCTCGGGAGAAAACCACGTTTATGTTCTCCGTTTTACAGGGTTTCGCGACAGTCTCAGATCCATTCGGAACCAGACGGACGTGATGGCGCGTACCTTTAATGTGCGGAAGGCTTGAGAGGCCGATTTACTTGTCTGACCGGCCCGTTCGGCACATTTGATCCTCTAATCTTCGCACTCCACTCGCAGTCGAGCACCTTCGGGAAATATAAACCCTTTGTCCGTATCGGGGATATCGACAAGAGCCGCGGCCAGGCTTTCGAAGTATTTCATTCCCATGCGTTCGATAATTTGCTTTGAAATACCGGTGACGATGCGTATATCGAATCTCTCCGTCTTTTCCCTAAGGCTCCAAGCCGTCTGACCATTGACCTGATAGCTCTCACAGAGCCGATCGGCCATTTCCCGGCTCGTTCGCGAGTCGAACCAATTTAGAAAGTCGTTTCTGCCGAGACCGTCGCCGCATTCTGCCAGAACGATGATCGTTCCGCCGTCTCGACATGCCATGGAAGCCGCCTCGATCGCCTTGTGTGCCTGGATCAGGTTGATGTCATGCGGTGAGCCGCCGCAGCTAGCGACCACAAGATCACGCTTTGACTGAATGGCGGCCAAGTTTCGAACATCAAACTCACGGCATGCTTCAAGGTGCGACGCGATCCAATGGCCGCAAATAATATCCGTTATCTCGCCCGAAGAATTAACTATCGAATTGATCGCAAACGACGGATCCACAAGCCGTGTCGCCTCCATAAACGCCTCGTGAACAGCATTGCCGTCGAGCATCGCGGTCCCGACACCTGCACGCCGTGCTTTTATCGTGCAATCGAACGCGAGTTTATGCGTGGCGGAGATCGTCCTCGACGAGGCGAGGCCCGGACATACAAGTTTTCGACCCCCGGTAAATCCGGCGAAATAATGGAACGATATTCCTCCGACAAGGATGACGTGGTCGTGTTCGAACAGTGCTCGGTTTAGCTCTACCTTGATGCCAGAACGGGTCTCTCCAACCCGCTCCAAACCGGTGAGTTCTCGAGGCCGATGATCGATCGTTCTTATACGCTGAAAAATGAAAGGCGTCAGGATCGCTTTCTTCTCGTCGTCGGTCACCGGCCGGTGGATGCCGGTGGCGAAGATGGCGCTTATATCATAGGGTTCAGTCCCGTTTGCGATCAGTCGGCGAACAAGTAAGTTCACGATCTGCCCGCAGCCCACCTCGCGTGTCGCGTCTGGAACGACGATCAGCACTTTTTCCCCCGCTTTCACGATATCTTCGAGGACAGGGGAACCGATAGGTGAATCGAACCTCTGCCCGATCTCGATATCGCTCAGGGGCGGCCGCTCATTCGGGGGGCGAAGGACCGTAAACCGGGCGTGATCGAAGTTGAAGAAAAAATGGCTCTTGCCGTATTTAAGCTCGATACTCTCCATTGACCCTGTAAAGCCTGCCTAGCTTGTCGTCGACTTTGAACGTGAGGACGGCTCGAAGCACTTTGTTCCGGTTTCACAAATATACACGGCTTCCGTTTCGCTGTTCATTGTCTCCATTTGGATCGTGAGATGGTCGATGCCGAAGCCGTCGTGAAGCCGGTCGCGAACAGCAGCCAGAAGGTCGGAATGTGCAACGCTTTCATCGTGATTGATATGGACGGACAGTGCATGGATGCCCGACGAGATCGTCCATATATGCAGGTCATGAATGCCCCTGACGCCTGGCGTGTCGAGGATCGCAGTTTCGACGGTCGAGTGTCGGATGTGAGGGGGCGTGCCCTCAAGCAGCACATTTACGGAATCCAGGATCAACCGCCATGCACCAACGATGATTATGAGGCTGATAAAAACACTTCCTAACGCATCGGCCCACATCCATCCGAATAAAATGATCAGGACGCCAGCAGAAATGGCGGCGACCGAGCCCAAAAGATCGCCCACAACGTGCAGGAAAGCGCTGCGCATGTTCAGGTTTTCGTTATGGCCTGAGTGCAGCAGGACCGCGGCAATGATGTTCACGACCAGCCCGCCCGAAGCGATCAGGAGCATTTCGAAACCCTTTACCTCGGGCGGATCCTGCCAGCGTGAGACGGCCTCGATGATCACCCACAGCGATAAAAGGCAAAGCACGACGCCGTTTATGAAGGCGACCAGGATCTCAAGGCGGTAGTATCCGTAGGTTTTCTCTGAAGTGGCCGGCCGGGCCGCGAACCAAAAGGCAAAGAGAGTCAACGACATCGCGGCCACGTCGGTAAGCATGTGCCCGGCGTCCGCGAGGAGAGCAAGCGAATTTGCGAGCCAGCCGCCGATCGCCTCGGCGAACATGTACACCGCCGTAATAACGAGCGCGACCTTGAGCTTTGTGAGGCCCTCCTGCGGTCGCCCGATCGCTGTATGTCGGTGCGAGTCTGCCAGATCGATCCACCTCCGATGTAACTAGAACCTGCGAAGCACCTTTGCCGATCGGAGCGATAGGACAAAACCAGCTCGATTGCCGCGATCGTCGCCAACCTCTACGGCGGTCTCCGAAAGCGGAGTGGAGATCTGCAACCTGAAAGAACCGTCAGGGCCGGCAAACACCTGGTTGCCCTGCGACTTGATCACCATACCGGGCTGGGTCCGACCGCTGACGTAAAAGACGGTTCCGCCCACATTTTCGACACTCCACCCGGCAACCTCGATGGCCTTGCTGGCCTCGCGTTTCACCACGTTAAACTTGAAAGGCTCGCTCCAGTCGCTGGTTTGTCCCGATCGCGAACTTGCCCGGAGCCGCCAATAATAAGTCCCCGGCGAAAGGCCGCCGACCCGGTATTCACGCGCGGTCATCGCAGATCGATCGACCAAGATCGAATCAGACGCAAAATATGACGAGCGCGAAACCTGCAAGTAGTATCCTGTTATCGGTGATGGGCCCTCAGGCTGCCAGCTGAGCGACACGCCGGCTCCGCTTCCGGCAACATCCACGACCTGCGACAAATTTGCCGGTGTCAACAGCCGCGGCGCCGGCAGCAGTATCTCTTTCGATGCAACTTTACCCTCCTTGACCGCGGCGAACTCGTTCTCGGTTATCGTAGTCTTCGAACCGCCGATAGTGGTTTCAACCCCACCGCGGCTAACCCGGATCTCTGCTACCCGGTCGTCGGCATTAAAGCTGACGTCTGTTTGCGAGCGGATCTGCGTCTCCGAATCCCGCATTTCGACCACGTTTTCGGTATTTGACGGCTGATCTTCGGTCCGAACATTCATCTGCCCGTCATCCAGAAGGATCCTGACGTTGTTTCCGCCGAACAACGACGAGTTATCGCGAATGACAACGCTGCTGTTCGGACGCACCGTGACCACGGATCCGTCGATCATCTGTACGATTGCCCGGCCGTCTGCCTGCGTTTGGATCGTGTCGCCCGCGGCAGCCCACGTTTCCTTGGTCACGAGTATCGTCTCTCGGGTCGCTGCCCGCGTGATCCGTACGTCGCCCTCAAAGGAGATTATTCTAGCCGCATTTTTCGGCGCGTCGCTGTTGTCGGCCGGTACGAACCAATTGTTCTTGATCGCCCACCAGCCGCCAAAGACAACGGCAGACGACACACATACGAAGACGACCATGCCGGTGATAGTGCTGCGGCGGATCTTCCACCATTCGACATAGATCTTCTTGTACTTACTCTCCATTTGGGATCAATCCGATGTGCTTTCGACCGTGCTGTGCCGCGAATCGCCGTCGTCCGCGCCGCGAGGAAAGACCAATGAAAGCACCACCGAAACTATGAGCGACAAGACTACAACACCAAGGGATATATTGATGACGGCCTGCTTGAATTCATGGTTCTGATAGCGGACGAGAAAGTCTGCGAGGGCTGAACCATCGCCCCCAATCAACATTATCAGTCCATCCGCGATCAGAGGCAAGAGCATTTTGACGCCGACAAAGGTCAGGATGAATGCCAGCCCGTATTTTAGGAAGTGAAAACGATCCGCAAGATCGGCCAGCAGGAAGAAGAATGTACGAAGCCCGAGGATCGCAAATATGTTCGATGTATAAACGATAAATCGATCGGTCGTTATGCCGAATATTGCCGGGATCGAGTCCACCGCAAACACGAGGTCGGTGAACTCGACCACGATCAGAACCAGCAATAGCAGTGTTCCGGTCCTTACCCCATCCTTGACAACAAAGAACTTCTCGCCCTCGTAGTGCTTTGAGATCCTGATGTATTTGGTCACGAAGCGGACGACCACGCTCTCGTGCGGTTCGAAGGTCTCGTCCGAATCCTGGAACATTTTTAATCCCGTGTAGATCAGAAACGCCCCGAATACATAGATGATCCAATGGAAGCGTTCGACCAACTCTGCGCCGATAAAGATCATTATCATGCGCATTACCATGGCGCCCATGATGCCCCAGAAAAGCACACGATGCTGATACTCTTTCGGAACCTTGAAATATGTAAAGATCAGAAGGAAGACGAAGAGGTTATCGACCGAAAGTGACAGTTCGATCAAATAGCCCGTAAGAAACAGTTTTGCGTGGTCGATGCCGAACTGCGATGCGATGAAAACACCGAAGCCCAACGCAAGAGAGACCCAAACGGTAGCCCAAATAGTAGTTTCCTTTCGCGTCGGTGCGTGGGCTTTGCGATTGACGATGGCGATATCGACAAAAAGCGCAACAAGAACGATTGAGAAGAAAAGTACCCAAACCCAAATAGGATATTCGATCGGTGTCATACACAGCATTCCACGCCCCGCAAAGGCTGGCGTGGAGAACAATTGATTCTACAAGATGTGGAGTTATCAGACTATCTTCGGAAGGGTCACGGTCGCGAAAATTGCAGGTTCCCGACCAGCCGACCCGGCGAACGGGTAAAAAGCGCCGAATACAGTGCTAGCGCGGAAGCTTTTCGATCAGCCGAACGATGGCCTCAAGTGACCGTGCATCGACGTCGGCGAAGTCGTCAAGACGCTCGCTGTCAACATCAAGAACACCAAAAACCGAGCCGTCATCGTTGAACATCGGCACTACGATCTCTGACAGCGACCGCGAACTGCAGGCAATATGCCCAGGAAATTCGTGGACATTTGGAACAATAACGGTCTTTCGTGATTCGTACGCATGGCCGCAGACGCCCTGGCCCGATTCGATCCTGGTGCATGCGACCGGCCCTTGAAACGGCCCGAGCACGAGCTGGCCTTCCCGTACAAGGTAAAAGCCGACCCACAAGAACCCGAAAGCTTCTCTTAGCACCGCCGCAATATTTGCGAGATTGGCTGTAAGGTCTGTTTCACCTGCGATCAGCGCCTCCAGCTGCGGCAGAATTTCTTTGTAGATCTGCGACCGTTCAGCGTGCTTCGTAAACACGATACTCTCTGCCATAATCGGATTTTATCGGCTTACGGCATGGGCCGGCAAATACAGCTTTACCCTGCCGGAGGCTTGCCGAACATATTTCACAGTGGAAATGTTTACAAGGATTCTTTTTATTGCTGCGGGCGGTGCATTCGGTGCTGTCGCGCGATATCTGATCAACATATCCCCTCTGGCCGAAATGCTCAGGCCGTTTCCCCTACCGACCTTTGTCATAAACGTAGCCGGCTCTTTTTTGGTTGGATTTCTTCTGATTCTGCTTACGGACAAGATCGAAGTGAGCGACAATCTACGGATGATGACCATTGTCGGATTTATCGGAGCTTTCACAACCTACTCGACGTTTGAGATGGAGATATTTGGCCTCTTCCGTGATCGCCAGTTTGCAATGGGCTTGACCTACATGCTGTTAAGCCTGGTGGTCGGATTCCTTGGCGTCGTTGGAGGTATCGCGGCCGCTCGAAGGTTCTTTTGATCAGGCAATTTTACCGATTTTCTAAGGAACGAGTAGTCTTCGTGCCCTTCGGACTGACTCGGCCGCCTCTTGAGCTGAAGATGCGGTTGAAGTCAAATGGCCCATCTTCCGGCCGGGTTTCGCGATAGCCTTTCCGTAAAGGTGAAGCTTGATGCCCGGATCCGAGAGTGCCGAGGCCCAATCGGGTTCGCCATTCCGCCATAGATCGCCAAGCAAGTTTGCCATCGCAGCCGGCCGGTAAAATTCCGTTGAGCCGAGCGGCAGGCCGCAAACGGCCCGGACCTGCTGTTCGAACTGCGATGTAACACTCGCATCAAACGTCAAGTGTCCGGAGTTGTGAGGCCTCGGGGCGATCTCGTTCACAAGCATCTTTGTGTCCTTTGTCAGGAAAAATTCGATGCAAAGGGTGCCGACATAATCGAATGTTTCGGCAATGTTCCGCGCTATCTCGATAGCATCGCCCCAAGCCTGTTGTGAAATTTCGGCCGGGGTGAACGAGACGTCCAGAATGTGACTGGAATGTTCGTTCTCGATGACGCCGTAATGAGCAAAGGCCCCGGTTTGATCGCGGGCACAGACCACCGAGACCTCTTTGTCAAAATCGATAAAGGCCTCGAGCACCGCATCCTTTCCCTGCATCGCATTGTAGGCCTTTTCGATATCGGCGCGCTCGTTCAACTTAGCCTGGCCTTTGCCGTCGTATCCGAACCCGGCCGTTTTCAGCACCGCTGGAAGCCCGATGTCGTCCACGGCCCGGAACAGATCGTCGATCACTTTGACACGGCGAAACGGCACCACGGGAAATCCGTTGGTCGAAAGGAATATCTTTTCCCGCAGCCGGTTTTGCGTGGTGTGCAGGATCTCGCCGCGAGGATGGACGGCTGCGAATTCAGCGGCCGCCGCGACCGTCGCAGATGGCACATTCTCAAACTCGAACGTTACTACATCCACCTCGCGGGCAAACTTGCGAACGGCATCCAGATCCTCATACGGGGCCGTCGTTTCCACATCAGAAATATGCCCGGTCGGGGTATCTGCATCGGGTGAGAAAGTATGGACGCGAAAACCCATCTTCCGGGCCTCAATGGCGAACATACGCCCAAGTTGGCCGCTGCCAAATACTCCAATAGATGAATTTGGAAGAAGGGACTTTACCACGAGTAAGCGCGTTGCTCTTCTAATTCGAAAACCTAGAATTTAACACCAGATCGTCCGGCTACCAAACCTGACCGGAGTACAACACGGGTCTGTTTCGAACGAAACTCGTGGAGCTTCTTTCTTAGTTCGGTCCTCGAATTTGCGAGTATCGCTATGGCAAGCAGTGCGGCATTCTTCGCTCCGGCCTCACCGATCGCAAGCGTTCCGACCGGCACGCCGGCAGGCATCTGTGCGATCGACAGGAGGGAGTCAAGGCCCTTCAACGTTCGGCTCTCGACAGGAACTCCCAGTACCGGTAAAACCGTTTGCGAGGCACACATGCCTGGCAGATGTGCCGCCCCCCCCGCTCCTGCGATTATCACTTCTATGCCGCGTTCTTCTGCGGACTTCGCAAACTCAAACAATAGGTCCGGCGTTCGATGGGCTGAGACGATCTTCGATTCGTGCGGAACACCGAACTCGTCGAGCACGGTCGAGGTGTGCTGCATAGTTGGCCAGTCGCTCTTACTGCCCATGATGATCGAAACAAGCGGTTTATTCTTTGTGGACTTTCGGGTCATAGATGCTTACGACAATTCCGCCCATATGCGCTTCGTTAGCCCAGCAGGCCCTGCCGTCAACATAACAAAGGTGGCTCTGATAAGGTTCGCTATCGTCACGATACCACGCAACATAGCCTCCAGAGATCGATACATTAGAGAATTCAAGTGGCCTGCCTGCCGCGTCGGTGGCCCGCTGGCCGCAGTCGACGCAGACGTAGTTCGGATAGCGGGGCGAACGCTCGCCCAGTTTTCCGCAGATCGGGCACGCATAGTCAAGCGTCATTTTGCCAATTCTGCCCTGATCACCGACTCGAACTTTTCCCAGGCCTTAATGGGGCTCCGCCAATATACTATCTCGCCGGCCTTATTGATAACGATGTTCTTAGGATAACCTGAGAATACGAAAGCATCCATCGACGATTTCGCATCCGCGGCCTGAACGTAATCAAACCGTTCGCGGGTCAGGTATTTTCGAACCTCACCGGCGGGATCGGCCGTCATCGCAAGAAACACCACATCGCCGTGGTCCGCGAACTTTCCTGCTAGCTCATTAAGCATTGGCTTGTGGGCTCGGCAGACGGAACAGCCAATGAACCAAAAGTTGAGGACCAGCACCTTGCCGCGTATGTCCTTTGATGTCAACACTTTGCCGTCCAGTGTCTGAACCGCGAACTCTGGGGCAAGCATACCTTCCTGCGGTATTTTCTGAAGCCGAAATTCTGTGGTCCCGTCGTCCAGCTTCTTTACAAGAGTAGCGTCCGGGTAATGAAAATTCGCCATCCGAATATCCACAAACTCATTATTCGAAATCAGATTCCCGTCCGAATCGCGGAAAATGGTCTTTGAGCCTTCCTTGGATTGGGCAAGGACACACCCTGCCAAGGCAATCAGGAAGATCGACGAAAATAAAGAAAAGCCCAAATTCCGCATCGGGTTAAAACATAAAAGAGACCCGGCCTTAAAGCAAGTTCCGTTGTGTGTGTAAATGGTTGCGTTCGAGATAATTATGGCTATACTTACAGTCGTTCCATTCAATTTGTTCTCGATGATCTAGAGGGATGCAGTATATGCTCGGACGGACCATTTCGCATTACAAGATAACTTCGCAACTAGGCGAAGGCGGCATGGGTGTCGTTTACGAGGCCGAAGATATCAATCTCGGGCGTAACGTTGCCCTGAAGTTCCTTTCTCCCTCAATGGCGAACGACGAGGCTTTACTTCAGCGTTTTCAACGCGAGGCTAGGGCCGCGTCTGCACTGAACCATCCGAATATTTGCACGATACACGGCATAGAAGAATCTGATTCCGGGCATTTCATCGTCATGGAATTGCTTGACGGCGAGTCGCTCGCCGACCGCATTCGCCGCGGCCCTCTAGATGTTGAGTCGGTGCTGACACTCGGTGTGCAGATCGTAGATGCTCTCGAATCGGCGCATTCAAAGGGAATCGTTCATCGGGATCTTAAACCCGCTAACATCTTTGTCACCTCTCGCGGCCAGGCAAAAATTCTGGATTTCGGCCTTGCAAAGATCGACCAGAAAAAACCCGATGCTGCGTCAAATGTCCCGACGGCGATCGCGGAACACCTCACATCTGCCGGTGCCACCATGGGAACCGTCGCATATATGTCACCCGAACAGGCCCGCGGCGAGATCACGGATGCCCGAACGGATCTGTTCTCGGTGGGCACAGTTTTATTCCAAATGTGTACGGGCACACTGCCGTTTCAGGGAGATACGACTGCCGTCGTGTTCGATGCGATCCTGAACCGCGCGCCTTCATCGGTCGATCAAATAAACGCGTCGCTGCCTGCCGAGCTGGGTAGGATCATCGGCCAGGCCCTTGAAAAGGACCGAGATCTTAGATATCAAAATGCCACAGACCTGAAAACTGCGTTAAAGCGGCTAAAGCGAGACCTTGATTCTGGTCGGCATTCCGGCGAATCAAACTCGGCAATCCACTCGAGTCGAATGCCGTCGGCTCCGACATATGAACATTCCATTGCGGTGCTTTATTTTGAGAACCTCAGCGGGATGAAAGAGGATGAATACCTTCGAGACGGCATAACCGAGGACATCACGACGGAACTTTCGAAGATCCGGCGGTTGAAGACATTCTCGCGGGCGGTGGTGCTTCCGTACCGCGACAAGACGGTTACTGCCGGACAGGTCGGGCAGGAGCTCGGCGCAGCCTATGTCCTGACAGGCAGCCTGCGTAGGGCCGGCAACCGCATTCGCATTAACGCTCAGCTTCTTGACTCAGCTACCGATTTTCCCGTTTGGTCCGAACGTTATGACCGAGAGATGGAAGACGTCTTTGCCGTACAGGATGAAATAGCGTCCGAGATCGCATCTGCTCTTCGGATCACTCTCTCGCCGCAGGAACAGGAGGCACTGAAGGCAAAACCCACGGAGAACCTGCACGCCTACGACCTTTACCTCAGAGGCCGAAATTTTGCACGGAGGGTTGGACGGCAGGATATGGAGTTCGCCCTGCAAATGTACGAGAATGCCGTCGCTCTCGACCCTAAATTTGCTGTCGCGCACGCAGCGATCGCGAATGTTTGCGCTCAATACTATTACTACTTCGAGCGGAAGCAGAAATGGATCGACAGGGTGAATGCGGCAACTCAGAAAGCACTCGCGACAGGCCGCGACGAGCCGGAGATAAGGTGTGCAGAGGCGTGGCTGGATTTTGCCCAAGGCCGATACGATTCGGCGGTTGATAAGATCCGTTCTGCGTTGCATCGCGATCCTGACATCGATGGCGGGTATCATCTGCTTGGCCGAGCACTGTTCGAATCGGGCCGGTACCAAGAGGTCGTGGACATAATGGAAGACGCCCTGGCCCACGCGGGTGAGAATTACAACACGACGATCCCGATCCATAATGCTCTTGGAGCTCTTGGCAAAGCCGACGCCCTTAGGAACTATACCTTTCGCGAGAATGCGATGCTTGAGGCACAACTAAAGAAAACGCCTGAAGATGCACGTGTGCGGGTTTTGCTTGCGGCTAATTATGCTTATTTGGGCAGGAAAGAGGATGCGAAACGTGAGATCGACCTCGCAATGGCCCTTCGGCCAAACGACACGATGATGCTTTACAACGTAGCATGTACACTTTGCGAGATGGATGAATTGCCTGACGCAATGATCGCTCTCAAGAAGGCTTGGGAGGCCGGATACAGAAATCCGGTATGGACGAGAAAGGATCCTGACCTTGCCAGACTTCACGGAAATCCCGAATTTGAACGACTATATCCGCCCGTAGATGATCAGGCGGTGAACATCGAGCCGCTTTTTCCGAACGATTAGGAATCCGCACTTTTTTTGTTAGATAACAAAAAGATGAGGCCGCGGCCCCATCTTTTCTTATCGTCGTTTATTGAAGCCTACTGTCCCTGGCCAAGTGAATAGCCGGGCTGGCCGTCGAAGTTGTAAAGGTGTTCGGTCTTAATAAAATCGAGGCCGGCACCAGCAACGCGGCCGAGCAGGTCGATCACTTGCTGATGCGTGATCGTCTCGCCCCGATCCTCGGCCATAAACCGGCAACGCCAATGATCGACACAGAAAGTATCAGGCTGGCCACCCGGATAGACCTTCGTCCCTCGGTTCGAGATCATGACGAGTTTGAGGCCGTCGCCGTTGAGTTTTTCGATCTCTGGGCCCAGGTCATTGCCCGAACCATAGAAGCTGCCGTTCCACCAGTTTAAGAATACATCGACACCGACTAGCTCTTTTTTCTGCGGCTCGCGGATCGAGTAGATCGGCTTTTTGTCGGCTTCCTCGACCGGGTCCGCCTTTTTGTATTCGACGGCTTTTAGGGTCTCAGGCTTCCGGCCAAGGCGCTTTACCACCTCTTCACCGAATTCCTTTGTCCCAACCTTTTGTTTTGTCGTGCCGTCTCTCGCGATATCGTAAGTATGAACGCCATCCTCGATCGTCTTAAGCCAAGCGTTATGTGCAAGTTCCGCGATGTCGGGCTGATCGATGTGGACAAGCATCATCACTGCCCCGAGGAACAACCCTGACGGATTCGCGACGTTTTGCCCTGCACGACGCGGAGCTGAGCCGTGGATGGCCTCAAACATAGAGATGTTCTCACCAATGTTCGCCGAACCCGCCAGGCCGACCGAACCGGTCATCTGAGCCGTAACGTCGGAAAGAATATCTCCATACAGGTTAGGCATCACGACAACGTCGAAATCCTGTGGCGAAGTTGCCAGCTTTGCCGCGCCGATATCCACGATCCAATCGCCTTTTTCGATGTCGGGATATTCGGCCCCGATCTCATCGAACACCTTATGGAACAGGCCGTCGGTCTGTTTCATAATGTTGTCCTTAACGAAGACGGTCACATTCTTACGATTGTTCTTGCGTGCGTATTCAAAAGCATAGCGGACGATCTTTTCACATCCAGGCCGAGTGATGAGCTTCAGGCACTGCTCGACCATGTCCGACTGGCGATATTCGATGCCGGCATAAGTGTCCTCCTCATTCTCACGGACAATAACGACGTCCATCACGGGATGCTTAGTCTCGATGAAGGGATTGTACGAGACGCACGGGCGGATATTCGCATACATTCCAAGTGTCTTGCGGACGGTTACGTTCAGCGATTTGAAACCGCCGCCCTGCGGCGTTGTGATAGGTGCTTTTAGAAATACTTTTGTGCGGCGAAGCGAATCCCAGGATTCGGGAGCGATGCCGGCCGTATTACCTGATAAATAGACCTTTTCCCCGATCTCGATCTCTTCGATATCGATTCGCGCTCCGGCTTCTTTCAATATATGCAGCGTCGCGTCCATGATCTCAGGCCCGATGCCGTCGCCATGCGCAACTGTGATAGGTACATTTGTCATGATGTTCAGTTTCCTTGAAATAGATCTGTGAAAATGACTAAATTTTTAAGTTTAACTGAATCAAACCCTTCAATCAATTAGGTGCTACGGTGATCAGATCTATACTCTCCGCCAGATCGAGATCGTGATCAGTAACCCCTCCACGATCGTGGGTTGTAGTGGCAACTTCCGCATAACCCCAGCCGAACTGAATGTCTGGATGGTGGTCGGCGTCTTCTGCTATTTCGCCCACTTTGTTCACAAAAACGAGTGCCTCGGCAAAATTTGAGAACTTGAACTTTTTCACGATCTTGTCGTCTTCGAACTTCCAGCCTTCCGATTCTGAGAGTTTCGATCTAATTTCTTCTGGGTCCAGTTTCCTGCGTTCCATCTTTTTGCTTCCGTTTCGTTACGATATAATTGTCGTTTGGTCATATTTATCATACCTGAATCATAGATGTAATGAAGAACGTTTTAACCGGGTTCGCCATACCTTTGCTAACTACCATCCTGATATCGTGCTCCGGCGCGCAGCGAGAACCGGCCTCGCCGATCGAGACCTTTAAGACCTACACAAAGGCGATCAAACAGAAGGATGTCGAGACTATGAAGCTCCTTCTATCGGAAGCAACTATGAAGATGAACGAGCTGGAAGCGCAGGCCAGAGGAGTTTCGGTAGACGAGGTTGTCAGAAATGAGACACTGTTTTCCGAAACCCAAAAGACGGTCCGCTGGAAAAACGAAAAGATCAACGGAGATCTGGCCACTCTAGAGGTCGAAAACGCGATGGGAATGTGGGAAACGGTTCCCTTTGTTTTGGAGAACGGAGCCTGGAAGATCGACAAAAAGGGATTTGCTCAACGTTTGATGGAAGAGGCCAATAAGAGCAGTCAGGAATTAGATAATCTTATCGATCAAAGCCGACAGCAGCCACAGCAATAGAGGGGAATCGAACGTGGTAACAGTGAATAGTTTTAGGGCCCTTAGGCCGCCCGAGGGCGAGGCGGATCGCGTCGCATGCGTTCCGTACGACGTGGTATCGGACGCGGAAGTGCGTGAGATAACCGCATCAAATCCAAGAAGTTTTTTGCGCGTGACCCGGCCCGAGGCCGAGTTCGGCACTGGTGACCCTGCTCGTGCATTTACAGAAGCAAGATCGCTTTTGGAACGATTCGTTGGGGACGGATTGCTCGTAAATGACGATGAGGCTTGCCTTTACGTCTATCGATTGACAGCGGGCAACCATCAGCAGACCGGTATTGTCGGGTGCTGTGCCATCGACGATTATGACAACGGGCTTATTAAGAAGCATGAAAAGACGCGGCCGGATAAGGTTCGCGACCGAACGGACCACATGCTTGCGGTAAACGCTCAGACGGGACTGATCTTTCTCGCATTCCGTAATACCGATGAGCTGCGTCGGCTTACGTCCGATGCGAAGAAGGCCGAGCCGATCTATGATTTCGATTGCCCGGCCGGGGTCAGGCAAACCGTTTGGCGAGTGAACAAGGCAGACGCGTTTGTCGAAGGTTTCAAAAAAGTGCCCGAACTCTACGTCGCCGACGGTCATCATCGTGCCGAAAGTGCTTCGCTCGCACGAAGAGAAAAGCGTTCGGCAAACCCTTTCCACAACGGAACGGAAGATTACAACTTTGTCATGGCAGGCATCTTTCCATCCGAAGATCTCGCGATCATGGCATATAACCGCGTCGTCAAAGATCTTAATGGGCGGTCAGAAGAGGAATTCCTAGCTCGGTTGAGCGAACTTTTTATCGTGCGTGAAACCGCGGAAAGACAGCCTAAACAACGCGGCAGCTTTTCAATGTATCTTGGGGGCAAATGGCACGACCTCCGATATAACGTCGAGAACGTCATGGATCCAGGCCCGCTCGAACGCCTCGATGTCCAGATCCTTCAGACGAACGTGTTGGGGCCCATCCTCGGTATCGGCGACCCGAGAACCGATAAGCGGATCACATTTGTCGGCGGCGGACGCGGGCTTGATGAACTAGAGGAATTGGTCGATCAGGGCGGGAACGCGGTAGCTTTCTCGATGTTCCCAACCACTATGGAGGACCTGTTGGCGATTTCGGACAGGGGCGAAATAATGCCCCCAAAGTCCACTTGGTTCGAGCCGAAACTCAAGGACGGCCTTTTTGTCCATCAGATCTGAATAATGATCAAGGACCTGGCAGCATTGCGAGCGGACTATTCACGGCATCGGCTCTCAAAGTCGGACGTGGGAAAAGACCCTTTCGATCAGTTCGCTTTATGGTTTAATGAGGCCACCGCTTCGCAGATCCCGGAGCCGAACGCGATGCATCTCGGGACGAGCTCTTCAGACAATGTGCCGTCCGGCCGAACCGTTTTGCTGAAGGGCTTTGACCGCTCCGGTTTTGTCTTTTTCACAAATTACGAAAGCCGCAAAGCGCTCGACCTGCTTGCAAATCCGAGATGTTATCTGCATTTCTTCTGGAAGGAACTTGAGCGACAAGTATTTATTTCAGGAACTGCTGAGAAGGTGTCGGGCTCCGAATCAGACGAATATTTTGCCGAAAGGCCTTACGAAAGCCAGATCGCTGCGTGGGCTTCGAAACAGAGTTCCGTCCTCGATTCTCGCAAGATGCTTGAACAGCGTTTTGACGAGCTGAAAGCTCAGTTTCCCGAGGGCGACGTCCCAAGGCCTGATTTTTGGGGAGGCTTCCGTATTTCGCCGACCGCTTTCGAGTTTTGGCAGGGCCGGCCAAGCCGTTTGCATGACAGGATAATTTACACGCCCGAAAATGGCGGCTGGAACATCCAGCGTCTGGCGCCCTGAACGGGTTCAAGCATTCTACTTCGCCCATTCCCCGCCCGTTCTGTCATTTTCTATTCGACAAGATCAGCAAACCACAGACAGATCAGTTGAACCATAGGTACTCTACCTCGGTTCTCCAGGCTGAGAGCATATTCTTGTCAAGCCGCAAAATTCCTCCTCGGGTAACGCCTGTTGGCGGCTTAACATATTCGGCTAGCCGGTCGTAGATCGCCCCTCGGTCGTTTTTGGAAACCCTCGAAAGCAGGTGCCAAAGCGTGACCATGTCGTAAAAGTCTGCGTGTTCAAGCAAGGTTCGGACCGACCTGCTTCCGCCGGCGCCAAAGTCAAAGTCCTCCAAAGCCTTGCGGAATCGAAGATCGGCCTCGACGGCGAATGGTGTCCCGATGCCCTTTCCCTTCTTCGTCATACACATCATACCCGCGGGCACGATCGACTCACGGCCTCGATCTTCTAGAGCAACGAAGCCTCCGGTTACGTGGAGTATGCTGTTCCCTACGCGATCCACCTGCAGCGTGTACTCGCAGCCGAGATCTACGGCCGTGCCAGATGGCGTATCGACTACAAAAAGCCTTGGAGGGGCGAAGATCTTTGCATGGAGCTGCCCGCGGTCCAGGGCCAGCCGGTGCTCATCTTTGCCGGTGCGAACGAGTTTTATCCTGGAATTTGGGGCAACCTCGACACTTCCGATGTCGGCGACGGTTATCCTGGCTTTCGACCTTGAATCTGTCTCAAGCATTTGTCCGATTGCAATCTCGCCGGGGCGTGCTCCATTTGTAATTGAGGGACTTCCTTCGAGTGTCTCGACCTTCCATCCCGCCACTTCAGGCGATCTCTGGCCTGGATCTGCACCGCTGCTCTGCCCCACTTCGGACCTTCCGTTCAATGTTCTGACTTCCCGATCCGGCCCCTTTGTCGGGTCTTTGGCGGCGGGCAAAGCGGGACCAATCGCGACGGGAGATGTCTGGTCGGCTAAGAGCCCCAAATAGACCGCCACAACAATAACGGAAACCATGACCACCGAAGCAGCAAGCGCAAATACTTTTCGTAGATCGAACCAAGCTGCTTCTGGGATCGATGCCATTTGCGGGGCATCTCGGCCGTCGAGCTTCTCCTGGATGCTTGACCAAACAGACAAAGGGGCGTCGCCTGGCTGAAGCCGCGACATCATAGCCGAACCGAGCGCGAGCTGATCGTATTCACGACGGCATTCATCGCAATCGCCCAAGTGGGCCGCTATTGCCTTGTGTTCTTCGGGCGAGAGTTCTCCATGCACGAATTCCGGCAATTTTCTCTTGTGATGCTCTTGATTCATTTCCCGTCAGATCTCATTTCTCAGATGCCCTAGCCGCTCTGCCAGCATCTTCAGCCCGCGGTTCAACCGTGACGACACCGTTCCGACCGAGCATTCCAGAACCTCGGCTATCTGTTGATAGGAGAGGCCTTCGATGTACTTCAAAACGAGCGGGGCACGATATATCGGCTTGAAACTCCGTAATGCCGCTTGAACCTCTGAGACGATCTTCTCCGACCTCATTGATCGATCCGGATCAGGGGCTGAAGCCCGCTCTTTCCGTTCGAACAATTCATCCAGACCGAACCAGCGTCGGTTTTTTCGCGCTTCATCGATACATGTATTGATCGTCAACCGGTAAAGCCACGTAGTGAACCGCGAGTCACCGCGGAAGTTAATGCCCGTGAACAATTTTAAAAAGACCTGCTGTGTCACGTCTGCCGCCTTGTCCTTGTCGCCGCCGAAAAAATTGACCGCTACTGAGAACACCCTCCGCTGATGCTGCAGGTACAGCGAATGCATGGCCTCGCGGCTGCCTTGCCGGCATTCGTCGATCAGGTCGTTTTGGTGGTGTGCGTTGTCGAGCACAAAGGCAGCGTTCCCCATCTCGAGCGTCAAGACAATTTTACTCTCTATCTAGTGTTTCCATCGAAAAGCCACGTACCCTTACTGACGCTCGTTGATCGGTCATAACCGCCGATGATCAAGACCTCTCCGTTGTTGAGCAACGTTGAGGTCGCAAACAGACGGTGCGATCCAAAACCACCCGCGACCTCAGATGTCACATTTGTTTCGGGATCATAGACCTCTGCCCCGTCGGATCCGCCGGCGATCAGCACCCTACCATTCGCCAAAAGCACCACCGCGCCATTTAGCTTGTAACGCGACTTTCGCATCTCGCCGGCCAACCTGAACGTTCGGGTTTTTGGATCAAACATCTCGAGCGACGTATAGGCTCCCCGAGAATCATTTTCATCCGAGCCGCCAACGATCAGCACGTGTCCATTTTTGAGGAGAACCGCAGCATGCTTGTGTCTTTTGACTCTTAGGTCGCTTATCGTTTCAAAACTCTCTTTCTTCGGATCGAAAAGCTCGGCCGTCGCAAAGATCGTAATGTTGTCCCGGCGGTCCTTATGTCCGCCTGTGATCAGTACCTTGCCGTCTTTCAAAAGAGTCGCGGTGTGCGATTCCCTAGGCGTGGACATCCGGCCGACCCGCATAAATCTTCCGGTTTCTGGATCGAATATCTCCGCATCCGCGAGGAACGTCCATCCGGTGCCCACTCCGCCAGCCAACAAAATGCGTCCATCCGAAAGAACAGTGGCTGTATGCTCGCTCCTCGCGATGGTCATATCCGGCCCTTTTGCGAAAGTTCCTGTTTGCGGATCAAATATTTCCGTGCTTCGCAGATACTCCCCGTTAAATCCGCCCGCGATCAGTACCTTCCCGTTTGGAAGTAGTGTTGCCGAATGGCTTGCACGTGGGTTGAGCAAATTGCCGACCGGTTCAAATCTTCCCGACGCACTGGCGAATGTTTCGGAAGCAGCGATCGCCCCGCCGCCAGTGACGAATCCTCCAACCACCAACACCCGGCCGTCTTTTAAAAGCGTTGCTGTATGTGCGGCCCGCGGTGATCTCATTTCGCCCGCTTCGCGGATCTTTCCACTCGAAGCATTTGCAAACTGACTGGCCTTTGGCGTAATGCATGCAGTATCCGCGGCCGAGAAAAAGGTAGTTGTAATCAATATTAAACTTAAGAAATCCATTCGTTTCTCCTATTTCGCACGGGCCATTGCCCAAACATCATTGCTATAAACAAATCGCGTCTCGCCATTTTCAAGATGTGATGACTTACCGCCGGTCATATATAACTTGTCCTCATGGACCCAAGCGGAGACCGCGCCGCGCGGTGACCAAGGAGCGGAAAGCTGCGTCCAGTTGGTGCCGTTTTCGCTCATCAGCACTGCACTCTCAAAACTTCCGCCGCGATTTGCTCCAACCAGCCAAAGTTTGTTATCAAAAACCACGGCAGTGCCGCCCCAATTGCGATCGAGGTCGGTCTCCACTCTTTCCCAGGCCTTTCCGTCTCTTGTTTTCCAGACCTCCCGTTCAGACCCAGCGTTCATCTTGACATGACCGTCGATGACGCCGCCGCCGAGTAGCCATATCTGATTCTTGAAGACGGTCGCGATCCCGCCGGTCCTGGGGGACCACGGTGCCGCGGCTGCCACACGCTGCCAGTGAACAGCGTCATCTGAATTCCAAACGTCGTTCAAGTATCGCCTTCCGTCGTAACCGCCAAAGATCCAAATTTTCCCCTCATGGACTGCGGCCGCGTAGAAGATTCGCTGGGGTAGGTTCGATGTTTCGGTAACAACCTCCCAACTCTCAAGGTCACGCGTCCGTTTGATTTTGGTCGAGACAGTAAACACGTCGTAGTTTCCGGTCATTTCGCCAAGTGCATAGATTGCCCCTTTAAATTGAACATGACTAAGATAGGCGTTGTTTGTTCCGCTCTTGGGTAACGCTGTCTTCTTCCAAGTCTTTCCGTCGGCAGAAACCCACGCGCCATTGGTCAAGGCGACCATCTTTTTGCCCCACGGATAAACCGAGTAGTTGTAGCCGGGAGGATAATCGGCCGCTCTCGTTATATTTTTCCATTCATATCGGAACTGGTCATTTCCGCTGAAGAGGAGTGAAACTAAAAAGATAAGAGAAAATTGGATCATTCTGGCTCCAAAGGATGTGCTCTAGTACGTTATTCACAATACGGTCCCAAAATACGTTGCCGGCTCGGATGAATGAAAGTCATCATCCTAAGCTTGTGAAGGGAGTGGCTATTCCCTTCGGTCCAGCGTCATTCAAGGGCAAGCCAGTTCGGGTTTGGTTTCGAACTTTCTGAGAATCATATTTTTCATTTGTCCCCAAAAGGAACTGGTAAAATCGGTCATTCCGTTTGTCCTGTATTTCGGATTTATCGATAATTAGACGGATGTCTGCAGTGGTTTCTTCCATTTTTATGCTCGAAACAGAAAGATTGATCATCCGGCCGTACACTCCCGATGATCTTGAGGAGTTGATCGAGATGCGCTCCGATCCGGATGTTTATCGTTATCTCGGGGGGGTCGAGCGGCAAAACCGGGCCGAGATCACCAAACGTTTTCAGTTCTATCTCGATTGCTACAAGAAATTCGGCTTCGGTATGTCCGCAATGATTTGGAAAGAAAATGGTGAAACAATTGGCGGGAGCGGCCTTCAGCCGCTTGAGGACACCGGAGAGATCGAGGTTGGGTACAGCCTGAAAAAGGCGTATTGGCGACGCGGGATCGGCTATGAATGCGCGATAGCGTGGCTTAAGTACGGATTCGAGGTGGCGGGTCTGGAACGAATTGTCGCAGTTTGTGATAAGGACAACATAGGCTCTTGGCGAATTATGGAAAAATGCGGGATGACGTTCGAGAAAATGGAAGTAGCGTATAAGATGGATTGCAAATTTTACGCGATCTCGAAAGACGAGTTCTTGAGAGGGACAAGCGCGTTATGACCAGAGTATTAACAGCTTTCATCGTCAGGATCTTCCTTTTCACCATTGATGCATCGGCTCAACAGTCGGATCGATCAACCTGGATCACGTTGGAACGGGCGCAATGAAGATGATGCTGATCGATTCCTATGCCCCTCATGGAACGATTGACGTTCCCGTGCTGGCGATGATGGCGCAGAACCCCATGTGGCCAGTGGAGATGGAAGAGAAATACAAGGCGATCGCTCCGAAAATTGATTACCAGGTTTAGGATGGCGTCAGTCACTTTCTTCATATTGAAAGGTCGCGTGAGTTTAACCAGCAGGTCGCACTTTTCATATCAAGGAATAAACTCCTGTAATCCTTTGACATGACACGTTGGTCATTCCTCTCCGAATCGTCCCGGAGCTGACGATGATGTAAACTCTTCCGTTGAGTTGGGAACTTGTCTGAATGCTTCCCCGCCATTATGAACATCAGCTATCCAAAGCTCATTTTCGCGATCCTTCTCACCATCTATTTTTTGTGGATCGCGATCGATCCGATGGCGGGCAGCTTTCTCGATCTGGTCGATCTGCCGATCCATGAAACAGGCCATTTGATATTTCGGCTATTCGGGGAGTTTATGATGATCGCGGGCGGTTCGCTGTTTCAGGTGATCGTGCCCGCCGTTTTTGTCGCCTATTTCTGGTGGCATGAAAAGTTTTATTCCGCGGCTATTGTTCTTTTTTGGGTGGGGCAGAGCATAATCAACGTTTATGTTTATGCGGCGGATGCAGTGGTAATGCAGCTCGTTCTGACCAGTGGACTTACCGGCAGCGAAGGCAGCTTTCACGATTGGAACTATATGCTGACCAGGTTAGGCTTGCTTGAATCGACAAAGGTCGTTGCCGGAATAATACGTGCCTTGGGGACACTTACGATAGTTGCGGCAGCCATCTTCTCCATCTACCATTCGCTGCATTCTCCAGTACAGGAGTTTGAGGAGATATGAAGGCCACGCTTATCACAGGAGCGTCCGGCGGGATCGGCGAAGCATTTGCTAGGCGTCTCGCTAGCGATGGGCACAATCTCGTGCTTGTTGCCAGATCAGCCGATAAATTAAAGGCTCTTTGCAGCGAACTTGAATCGAAACACAATATAACCGCCCATTTCGTCTCGGTCGATCTAACCGGGCACGAGGCCGACAAGCAGCTTTTTGAGGAAACCGAAGCGAACGCGATAGAGGTTGACTGCCTTATCAACAATGCAGGATTCGGATCGATGGGTGATTTTGCAGCCCTCGACCCGAACCGTGAGCTTTCGATGATCCGGCTTAATGTCTCTTGCCTTGTTGCACTTACGCATCGATATTTGCAAGGTATGAGAAAGAGAAGGCGCGGCACCATTATCAACGTATCGTCGGCCGCAGGCTTCCAGCCGATACCGTTCATGGCTGTTTATGCCGCTTCGAAAGCTTTTGTAACCTCCTTTTCCGAAGCGTTAGCTGCGGAGAATCGTCCTTACGGCATCAAGATCCTCGCCTTGTGCCCGGGGTCAACCGAGACGAATTTCCATGAGAACGCCGGCATGGACCGAGCACTCGGTTTTAAAGGACAGGAGTCGGCTGAGCAAGTAGTTGAAACCGCGCTGAAGGCCATTGCGTCAGGCCGTTCTAAGGTAGTTTCAGGCTGGACGAATTGGCTGGTGTCATCAGGTGTTAATTTTATCCCAAATGCCTTGATAACACGGATCATGGCCGGTAGCTTGCGAGACCGTTTTCAAGAGAAACAGGGCTGATGCTTGCGGAATTTGTTTGATCTGCTTGCGGGGGCCAAATTGCTGTTGCAGGATGTTAAGAGAGGTTTGAGACGGTACCTCAGCAACTTTGTGTTTCCGGCCCAACTGGACGAATTTATGAAATTTACGGTGCTTGGCAGCGGCTCAACCGGTAATTCCATGCTGATCGCAACGGAGCGAACCAAGGTTCTTGTTGATGCGGGTTTGAATCGTCGGGAAACGCTGAGACGGCTTGAATTGGTAGGCGTTGACAGCTCTGAGCTTGACGGCGTGATCATAACCCACGAACACAGCGACCACGTCGGCGGATTGCGGAACCTCGTGGCCGAGATAAAGTGCACGGTCTTTATCTCGGGCGAAACTGAAGAGGCTTATTACAGCACGCCAAGACCGAACGGCAGGGGAAACGACGAAGGGATTAAGCGAAAGGAGGCCTTGAGAAGCAAGACCGCAAAGATAGAATCAAATCGCGAATTCCGTATCGGCGACATTGATTTCGAACCTTTTACTGTGCCGCATGATGCTGCCGACAATTTCGGTTTTGTTGCAAAGAGCTCTGGTGTTCGTTTTGCTACGCTGACCGATTTCGGACATATTACCGATTCGATGAAAGAAATGCTCTTAAATTGTGATGCGATCATCATCGAATCAAATCACAGTCGCGACATGCTGCGAGCCTGCCCGCATTACAATTGGAGCCTTAAACAGCGCATAGCAGGTCGGCACGGCCATTTTTCCAACGAAGATCTCGCAGAGTGGCTACAGAAGGATTTCGACGGTGCGGCTCGAGATATCGTCCTCGCCCATCTCTCGCAAAAGGCCAACGATATTCACCTTGCGCGTATAACCGCTGAGACCGCTTTGAAAAGTAGGCCGCCGCTGTTTTCGGCCGAAACAAGGATCACTCTTTCGAGTCACTCTGAACCGTCCCAATGGTTCTCTTACTAGCCGCCTGCCGCTCCATACCCCCAATTTCTCTCTTCGATCGTTTCTGGATCCGCAACGCCGCGAAAAGTCATTCGATGGATCGGGCATGGACCATTTTCCCTAATGGACCTCAGGTGGGCGGCTGAGCCGTACCCCTTGTGACCGGCAAAGCCATAAACGGGATACTCAATGTCGTACTTTTTCATCAGGCCGTCACGAAAGGTCTTAGCGATAACCGATGCAGCCGCTATGGAGTATGCGATCGTATCGCCCTTGATGATCGCCTTTTGCGAAATGCTGAGACGTTTGAGGTGGAGTGCGTCTATGAGAAGATGATCGGCCGCTGGTTCCAGGGCATCGATCGCCTTGAGCATAGCTAGTTTGGTCGCTTCGAGGATATTGATCCGGTCGATCTCGTCCGCTTCTACAATCCCTATTGAATAAGCGACCGCGTTTTCGCGAAGCTCGGCAGCTATCTCGTCACGCCGTTTCTCTGAAAGTTTTTTGGAATCGTTCAGGCCAGTTGGAACTGGCTTTTCGCGATCGAGGATACAGGCGGCGGCTACGACCGGGCCAGCGAGGCAGCCTCGTCCAACTTCATCAACGCCGGCAACGAAGAGATAGCCTTCGCTTCGGGCCTGGTCTTCAAAATCGAATCCTATTTGCCAAGCAGACTTTTCCGGCTGTAATTGAAATTCGGGCACCTGGGACAATTCTACAACCTGCCCGGGCTACAGAAAAACTCAACGATCTTTGCGCCTTTGTCGCGGTGTCAAGAAAGAGCGAACTTTACTAAAGAAGGGCGTTCGCGAGCCTTCGGTGAAAATGTTGCAACGAACTCACGACGCCCTATCTAACTGGCCAAACTGAACTATTTCTTACCGCCGGCTTGCGCTTTGTTGCGAGTATCTTTTTCCTTGATGCGGGCCGCTTTTCCGCGAAGGTCACGCAAATAATAAAGCTTTGCACGGCGGACTTTACCGCGGCGGATGACGTCGATGTGGTCAACAACTGTCGCGTGCAGAGGGAAGATGCGCTCAACACCTACTCCGAAACTTACTTTCCTGACTGTGATCGTTTCACGGGCGCCGCCGTGCTTGCGTGCTATCACTATACCTTCGAATACCTGAAGGCGCTCTTTGTTTCCTTCTTTGATGCGCACGTGCACCTTGACCGTATCACCGGCCTGAAATGCCGGGATATTCTCCCGCAACTGGGTTTTCTCTACCAGATCTAATCTGTTCATATCGATTTCGGCCAGAGGTCAGCGGAACTGATCCCGCTCACATTTCACCATTCTCTCCTTCTAAAAGGTCCTTTCTAAACTTCCTAGTTTTCTCCAGCGCCTTTTCCCGGCGCCATTTCTCTATTTCGGCATGATTGCCGTTCAAAAGCACATCGGGGACTTTCATTCCCCTGAATTCAGCGGGCCTTGTATAATGCGGACAGTCGAGCAGCCCGCAAGAAAACGAATCATTCTCGGCCGAAGTCTCGCTCCCCAATGCTTCGGGAAGCAATCTCACAATTGCGTCAACCAGTACGACGGCCGCCGGTTCGCCCCCGGAAAGAACATAGTCTCCGATCGAGATCTCATCCGTGACGAGAGCCTCATTGACTCGTTCATCCACGCCTTCATATCGTCCGCAGATGACGACCATTCTTTCCGTGTCGTCCGCCAGCCTACTCACCAAAGGCTGCCTCAGCGGCTGCCCCTGCGGCGACAGCAGAACGACCCTGGTTCCATTCGGGTAAGACTCCCGTTCGCTCGTGCCGAGTAGATGCTCGACAGCGAGAAAGATCGGTTCCGCCTTCATGACCATCCCGTCGCCGCCGCCGAACGGACGGTCATCCGTCATCTTGTGCTTGTCGGTCGCAAATTCGCGAATATCGTGAACGTTCAATTCCACGATTCCTGCAAGCCGAGCCCGGCGGATTATTCCAAAATCAAAGACCTGCCCGAAAAATTCGGGGAAAATTGTAAGAACGTCTATTTTCACGTCGGATCTGCGATCTTCGAGTTTCGATGCTTCGCTCTGAAATCTAAGATCCAAGATCTAAAATTCAAGCAGCCCTTCCGGTGGATCGGCCACGATCCGCTTAGCTTCAACATCCACTTCCACGCAGATGGCTTCAGCGAAAGGGATCATAAATTCCCCTTCGGCACCGTCAACAAGCAGAACCTCGGTCCCGCCGGTCCGCATCACCTCGCGTACGGTGCCGAGCCCTTCCCCCGCGACCGTCTCGACGCTGCAGCCTATCAGCTCCCAGTCGAAGAATTCGTTCTCTCCCAACTCGACCGCTGCTTCTTCATCGACGCAGACCTCCGCACCTCGAAGATCTTCAGCAGCTTCGATCGAATCGACGCCTTCGAATTTCAAAACGATCCGGTTCTTCTGAAACCAGAAGTCCTCGATCTTCAATCGCCGCCGTTCCACTTGCCGAAGTAAAGCGGTCACTTCCCTTAGCCCTTCAAAACGTTCCGGAAAATCGGTTAGGACCTCCGCAACCACCTGGCCGCGCAAGCCCCGGGTTCGGACGATCTTCGCGATCGCAACGAGTTCCGGCTCCAAATCTTTAGTCCTCTTCGAGTTCGAGGTGATAACGCTTTCCGTGCTTTTGCCCGCTGACATAAAGCAGGCTCCGGATGGCCTTGATCGTCCGCCCCTCACGGCCTATCAAGCGGCCGTAATCATCGGGAGCGACCCTCACACTTAAACGAATGTTTTTCCCGTCACCGTGTTCGTACACCTCGACCAGATCGGGCGAGCCGACCAAAGCCCTGACGACTTTTTCAATGGCTTCTTTCATTAAAACGGAACGAGAAAAATTTAACTGCAGTGGCGAGCTGCCATTTTACTCCTCAGCCTTCACCGCCTCTTCTGCCGGAGCTTCTTCGGCAGGGGCATCGGCCGCGGGCGTCGGTTCGCCGTCTTCAGCCGGAGCCGCCTCGGCGGTTTCCGCTTCGGCCGCGGAGGCGGTCTCAGCCGCCGCTTTTTCAGCGTTGGCTTTTTCGGCCGCTATCCGCTCTGCTTCGAGCCGGTCCGCCTCGGCGCGCTTTGCTTCCTCACGAGCCTTTCGATCCGCTTCCTTCTTTTCCGCTCGAGCCTGTATACCAGCAGCCTTTTCTTCATCCGTCTGGACCGGATTGTTCTTGATCAGGCTCTTCACCGTTTCGGTCGGCTGTGCTCCGACGCCGATCCAATACTGGATCCGGTCGTGTTTGAGATTCACCTCGGCTGGATCGACCATCGGGTCGTATGTGCCGACGTTCTCGATATATGCGCCGTCTCGCTTAGACCTTTTTTCCTTTACCACCAGGCGATAAAAGGGTTTCCCCTTCGCACCCATTCTCATTAAACTTATAGCTAACATAATTTTCCATCGAGAGGTTAGATCCCGCAGTCTGGGCCACTAACGTCGTTTCTTGTGTCTTTTTTTCCTTTTTATACTTTTTGAAGCGGAACCGTTTGGTTCATCATCATAGCTGCCCGCAGGGCCACTGCTAAGCAATCCGGAAAGTCCGCCAGGTGCGGTCCCACCCGCTCCAAGCAGTCCGCCAAGGCCGCCTGTTAGACCGCCCATCATTTTTCTGCCGAGCCCTGAAAACAGGCCCCCTTTATTGAACTGGATCATCATCTTCCGCATTTGCTCGTATTGGCGGAGGAGCTGATTTACCTCGGCGATCGTGCTGCCCGAACCTTTTGCAATACGGGTCTTGCGGCTGGCGTCGATGACCTTGTGGTCGTTGCGTTCTCCGCGAGTCATCGAATCGATGATCGCCTCGGTCTTTTTCATCTGCACATCAACTTCGGCTGATTGCTCATCTGAAAGTGCCAGGCCGCCTGTCAATTGTTCCGGCAGCATCTTCATCAGCTTTGACATCGACCCGAGCTTTTTGAACTGTCCGAGCTGGCTGCGAAAATCTTCGAGCGTAAACTGATTGCTCGTCATCTTTCGCAGTTGTTCCTGGGCCTCGTCTTCGTTGATCTTGCCCTGGACCTCTTCGATCAGCGTAAGCACGTCGCCCATGCCGAGGATACGCTGAGTTATGCGGTCTGGATAAAAAGGCTCGATGGCGTCGTATTTCTCGCCAACGCCGACGAATTTCACGGGTTGGCCGATGACCTGTTTGATCGAGAGGGCGGCTCCGCCTCGTGCGTCGCCATCCATCTTGGTGAGCACGACACCCGTGATGCCGACTCGTTCATGGAACACTTCGGCGGAACGGACGGCGTCCTGACCGGTCATCGCGTCCGCAACGAAAAGGACCTCTATCGGGCGGGTCTCGGCCTTGATCTGTTCGAGCTCGGCCATCAGCTCGTCGTCGATGTGCAGACGGCCGGCCGTGTCGATCATCAGGGTGTCGTAACCCATTTCCTGGGCATGCCTTACGGCTCCCTGGACGAGTGTCATCGGGTCGTCGGTCTCTTTGTCCTGATAGACCGGCACGCCGACGGCTCCCCCGACAACTCGAAGCTGTTCACGTGCGGCGGGACGATAAACGTCCACCGAAACGAGTAGAGGCTTGCGTTCCTGATTGTCGCGAAGCCAGCGCGAGATCTTGCCGGTTGAGGTGGTCTTACCTGAACCCTGCAGCCCGACGATCATCACGACGTTCGGAATTTGCTTGGTAAAAACGAGCCGAGACGAGGTTCCGCCCATCAGATCGACGAGTTCGTCATAGACGATCTTGACGACCTGTTCGTGCGGATTCAGGCCTTGCCAAACTTCCTGGCCCTCGGCCTTTGCACGTACCGCTTCGACAAAATCCTTTGCTACCTTATAGTTAACGTCGGCTTCGAGAAGCGCCATCCGGATCTCGCGAAGCGCCGCGTCCACGTGCTCGGGCGTCAGCTTGCCCTGCCCACGCAGATTCTTCAGCGTTTTCTTCAGCTTATCGGATAACGATTCGAACATATCGACACACTACTCAAGGCGCACTGCGGCCGCAAGAGTCGAAACTATAAATAATACAGGGATTGGCGGCGGGTGACAAGTGAATACAGGTGAGCGGAGGGCACGCGGCGGCCCGGGCGAAGAACCGCTGCCGCGAAGGCGCAAGGCGGCGAAGGAATGGTGAACGAGCGAAGCGGGCGGCTGGCCGTTGGCGGAGCCCGTTAAGGCTTTGGCCGTAAGCCATGAGCGTTAGACCTGGGACGATCGGCCGCGGGCCCATTGTTTTCTATCTCCCCTCTATCTCTATCGCAATAGAAGCGTTGCGATGTTGAAATAAATGACCAGCGTAATAATGTCGGCAAAGGCAAGCGTGACGGGGCCGGCGGCGATCTTTGAATCTTCGTGGATGGCGTGGAGCAAAGTCGGGATGCTGAGGCCAATGAGCCCCGCCATAAAAACGGACAGCGTGATGCTGCCGCCGATGACGAGGGCCGCATCTGCCGCACCGCGCCAAACGTAGGCGAGCGTGCCGATGACCACACCGCATGCCCCGCCCAACAAAAGCGTGGCCGCGGCCTCTTTGCGAAGCTGGCGGAAGAATTTGCCAAGCGAGGGCGTGCCGAAGTGAAGATTTTGCAGGGCGACGGTCATCGACTGAATGCTGACGCTTTCACCGAGAGCGAGGACCAAAGTTATGAAAAATGCGAGGATGATCGCCTCGGCAAGCGTGGCCTCGTAAAGCCCGGTCAGCAGGGCGCAGATCGTGCCGCTGGTCATGGTCGCGATCAGCCACGGAAACCGAAACCGGAAAATGCCGAACGCCGATTTGCCCTTGATCTCATTAATGCCGAAACCGATCATTTGAAAAACATCGTCAAATCGATGCCGCTCAGCAAACGAGAGCGTCTCTTCGGTAAACAGGCCCGCATCGACCACGCCGAGGATGCGGCCTTCTTCGTCGAGCACCGGAAAGGCGAGCAGCTTGTGGCTGACGAACATCTCGCAGGCGTCGATGACCTTTGCCGTGTGCGGGAGTGAGATGATGTTTTTGGACATCAATTGGCGGATCGGCACGCTTGGCATCGAGGTCAGCAGTCGCCGCGTGGGCACGGTGCCGATAAGACGCTCGTCATTATCGATCACGTAAAAATACACGATGCGCTCGCCGATGCCCTCGGCACGGATCACGCGGAGCGCCTGCTCGACAGTAAGCGTCTCGCTCAGCTTCGGAAAGTCAGTGCGGACCCAGCTGATGACCGGATCGTTCAGATGATCGAGCCGGTTCGGGTCGATAGTGTTGTGAATATTCTGTCCAATGTTCTCGTCCATTTCGTTCTCCTCTCCATGGAGAGGCGTCTTGCCAGGGGACACGTCTGCGGTCCCATCATGTGGAATTGTAAATGTTGTATCTGTGAGGGTTACTGGATCACGCGGAAAGGCGGAGAACGGTCGGATGAAGCCGTAAGTTCAAACTTGGTACGAGCCAGAAAGCGAACTTTCGACGGCGCCGCAAATGGCACACTGATAGAAGCAGCCCATCCGGGAAGAAAGGACGATAGATCTGACAGACCTTGAATGTCTGCCGCGTTCTTTTTCTTTGAATGCTTCAGAGCGGAGGCATTCTGCGGATCGACGGAATACTGGTAAGTTGCCGAACGCCTCGTGGGCTCGACCACCGTCGGTTCGGTCGGCTCATCAGCAAACGGCAGCAGGTGCAGCCCCTCGCCCCGCGAAATGCACAGAGAGAGAAGTAAAAAGGCCAGGATAGAAAATCGTCCAGCCATGCACCTGGAAAACGAAGGCTTCATCGGAACAAATATTTTATCACCGTTCAACGTTTTATGCCGCCGGGATAAAGCGGAAACTGGTTGGACGGATCCGAAAGCCCTCGACGGAACGACTTTTGCGTATCTATTGGTTGGTTGGAAGGAAAATGTAGGAAAGTCCTACACGAGCGTTGAAAAAACACGGAGGGAATTATGCGAAACATGGCTTTATTTACTTATATTTGCGGGTGTGTTCTGTTTCTGCTGGCGATGACTGGATGCAGTACGACGGCCGTGAACACCAATGCAAACACTAATATCAGTAACGATAACAGCAATACGGCGATACTAGTGAACGCGAGGCCGGCAAATACGAATAGTGATCGGGGAAACGCGAATATCAGCAGAGAAGATTACGACCGGAACCGCGCCGAGTATGAACGAGACAGGGGCACGAGTACGATCGGGCAGGGCGTGGACGACAGTTGGATTTGGTTCAAGACGAGGGCTGCCCTGGCAACCGCAAACGACCTTCGCGAATCGACCATTAATGTTGACGTCGAGAACAACGTGATAACACTGCGCGGTACGGTAGCAAACGACGCGCAGCGAAAACAGGCTGAGACCATCGCGCGGTCGATCGAAGGCCAGAAGAACGTACGAAATCAGTTGACGGTCAGGCCCGGCGATTCGATGACGAATCAGATGGTTAACGGCAACACTTCGAACACGAATCAGAGATAAAGGAGCTGCCGGGATCAGACATGGGCGGGCACGTGGTGCTCGCCTTTTCTTTGGGCCGCAAGTACTTTCACGATGGCGGCCTCGACTTGGCCTGCGTGGACGCTTAGAATGCACTTAGGCTCGCCGAAGACTTCGCATCGATAACCGGCGCATGGCTGGCAGGGTAGTTCGTGAAAGACCATCTCGGCCGGCGAATCGGTCCAGGGGTACCAATGGTCGCGGTTTGAGGACCCGAAAATCACTACCGACGGCGTGTTTACCGCTGCGGCCATATGAGCAATGCCGCTGTCGTTCCCGACGAACAGCGCTGCGGCTGAGAGCAGGGCCGTCGTCTCGGGCAAATTAATGTCGCCAGTAGCCCAGATCATTACGCCGCCGCAAAGATCCCGTAAACGATTGAGTTCGCTCTGATCGGCTGCAGAACCGACAACGATGCACCGCAAACCTCGTCTGTCAAGAAAACGGATCACTTCGGCAAAATTCTCCAGCGCCCACTGCTTCGATGCGAATGCGGCCAGCGGATGGATGACTGCGTAGGACCGGGTCTGATCAAAATTTAGATGATCCAATTTATCGGAAAGTGATGAGGCGGCGGCCGGTGTGATACAAAGGCGGCTGCGAGGTTTGTCGGCAACAGGAACACCGACATGGCCGAGCAGGGCCAATTGCTGTTCTGCCGAATGTGTTTTCCTACGGCCCCAGAAATCTGACGAGGCCGAGAGACGAACATTGTGCAATCGTGAATACCGATATGTTGCGTAGCCAACCCGATGCCGTGCACCGCTTGCATAGGTGAGAAATGCGGCGGTCGTACCTCCATGCAGGTTGAAAACGACATCGTAGCCGCTTCTTCGAAGCTCGCGCATGGTCGCGATCCGGGTGCCGGTGGATGTTCCGGCTATCACTACCCTATCGACCGCATCGAAGCCGTCGAGCACGGGCGCGACCCAATCCTCGAGCAATATGTCGATCGTCGCATCGGGAAGAAAACGCCTGAGAGCAATGAGCGAGGGCGTTGAAAGCACGGTGTCTCCAATCGAGCGGAGCCGAACCACGAGTACGCGCTTAACATTATTCCAGTCGATCCCCATAACGGAAAATGGATCTCGGGCTAAGGACAATTGCTTCCAATTGTCCATTTTCCATCGTCCGCAGTTCAGCTCTCAACCGCAGCTTCTTCAACGATCATCACCGGTATGTCGTCGCGGATCGGATAGACCAGGCGACATTCAGCGTTCTCACATGCAAGAGAGGTTTGCTCGTCGTTGATCTTCACCTTGGATCTGCACTTTGGGCAGCGAAGTATTTCAAGCAATTCCGGGCTAATTGGCATAAGCGATCTCCAGTTCGGTCATCTTATTACGAACGCTATTGGAAACAAAAAGGACAGGAAGCTCGCTGCTCCTGTCCTTCGGCCTGTTTCTATCAGACCGCACTATTCGGTGGCGGCTTCGGTCTTTGTACCGCATTCCTGGCAGAATTTGGCCCCGGGCGAAAGCTCTGCCTGGCAGCCGGTACATTTGGCTTTCTCCTGTGAAGAACCACACTCGGAGCAAAATTTTGCACCTTCGCGCAGATTGGCACCGCACTTTACGCAAGGAACCTGAGCGATCTCCATCTTGCCGCCGCATTCGGCACAGAATTTGGCACCGACGGCATTTTGCTTGCCGCAGTTAGGACATGATGCGGTTGCGGGTGAAGCTCCGGTCTGAGTACCGGCAGTGCTTGCCTGCGGGCCGGCTCCGAAAGCGTTCGCCATCTGCCCGCCGACCGCAAAACCCGCACCAAGCCCAGCACCTAAACCGGCGCCGCCGCCTTCATTCTGTGCGGCGTCGCGCAATGCGTCGGCCGCCTGAAACTGCATATATCGCTCGGCATCGCCGAGAGCACCCATGGAAGCGCGCTTGTCCATCGCGGCTTCGACCTCAGGCGGAAGCGAGATGTTCTCGACAAAAAACTTCGTCACCTCGAGGCCCCAGCTTCCGAAGTCTTCGTTGATCTTGCTGCGGATCTGCTCGCCGAGTTCTTTGTATTGGGCCGCAAGATCGAGAGCCGGGATCTTCAGCTCGCCGAGAGCGTCCGAAAACTCTGTGACGATCGCACGCTTGAGCTGGCCGTCAATGTCCTCGGTCTGAAAATGTGCGTTGGTCCCGGCTATCTCTTTAATGAACCCGCCCGGATCTGCAACCCGAAGGCTATAAGCACCGAACGCGCGTAGCCTGACGATACCGAAATCCGCGTCGCGGAGCATTATCGGGTTTGACGTGCCCCACTTCATATCCGTGAACTGCTTGGTATTGACGAAATAGACCTCGGATTTAATGGGCGAATTAAAGCCATACTTCCACGCTCCCAGCTTTGACAAGATCGGCGTGTTGCCGCCCTCGACCGTGTAACGGCCCGGCGTGAAAACATCGGCCACCTGGCCTTCAAAAACAAAAACGGCGGCCTGCGATTCGCGAACGATAAGCTGCGCACCGTTCTTTATCTCCTGCTGATATACGGGGAACCTGTAAAGCAGCGTGTCCTGCGAATCATCGAGCCATTCGATGACCTCGATGAACTGGTTCATGGCCGCTTCTTTGACCTTGTCGATTATGCTCATTCCGCGGATCTCCTTTTGGATGTCTAACGATAAAATATAGCACAAAGTTTCTCTTATTAGAGACGATGAACTGTTACAGAAGGATGGTCAGCGGCCGTCAATGCCGCCTAAACCGTCGTTATCAGCAGGGACGGGCCGTGAACGGTAAATAAGGAGGCCAATAAACGCTCCGAATACAGCACCGACCAGATCTATAAGCAAGTCTGCGGCCGAACCTGTGCGTCGAGGGTCGAATGATTGCATTCCCTCGTCCACCGCGGCCACCAGCCCTGATAAGAGGATCGCGAAAAGAAACACAAGGCCGACGCGCGGCACATCGTTCAAAAGCCGCAAACATCTGACAGACAGGAGGCCAAGCAAGGCGTATTCGAAGAAGTGTGCGGATTTTCTGATGATGCCGTGGATAAACGTCAGCGTTTCAAGCGACGCATCGGGGAAGAAAAATTCGAGAATCGGTCGAATGAAACGTGAAGTGTGGACGGACGATCCCGCGCCGCTACCCAGGATGAGAATGACGCCGATCCAAATAATAAGCGGCGCGTAGGCCCGAAGCCGTCCGCACCGCCGAATTCCGCGAGTTCCCTTATCCGAATTCAAACCCTTGCTATCCCATCGACCCAGCAACCAGATAAAGCACCAGGCCGAGTATCATCAAGCCTACGGGCGGCCATTGCGTCTTTTGCATAAAGGCCGAGATTATACCCATAAGCGGCTGAAAGAAAATGTTCAAGACGCCCCACAGGGTCCCTCCCATCTTGAAAGAGACCACAATGTTCCAGATCCAACCAACCAACAAAAGAATACCGCCGACGATCACCAAAATGCTCATTCTTTCCTCCGATCAGATCGTTCTCGTATTGGAAAAAGCAGGCAAAGCATAAATTAAATCGGCCGCGAATACAAATACGCAGGCTATCGGGTGGCAATGAAAAAAACCGCTGTCCGACGGCGTCGAATAGCGGTTTGCGAAATAACAACAAAAATGATCAGGCGGCCGCAGCACCGCTGACGACCTCGATGATCTCCTTTGTGATCGCGGCCTGGCGAATGCGGTTCATATTGAGGGTTAGCGTATCGATCAGCTCACCGGCATTCTTCGAAGCCGAGTCCATCGCGGTCATACGCGAGCCCTGTTCTGAGGCCACAGATTCGAGCATTCCCTTGTAGATCTGGGTCTCGACCTGTTTGGGAAGCAGCTTTGCGAATATCTCGGCGGCCGGCTGTTCGTAAATATACTCGGCTTGTGCGCCTGCATCGCCCTCGGTTGATGTGTTTGAACGGGGTATGGGCAAAAGCTGTTCGATTATCGGCTTTTGCGATAGGACCGTTTTGAACTCGGTAAATACTACGAAAACCTTATCGATAGAAGCGTCGTCAGTGAACACCTTGATGACACGGGCTGCTATCTCGGCCGCGTCGGCATAGTTGACCTTACCGGTTCCGGTTAGGCCGATATACTCATCGACAAACTCCACATTTCTACGCTTGAAGAAGTCGCGGCCTTTGCGGCCGACCGGTATCATCGATGAACCTTTCCCTGTGTTTTCTTTCAAGAAAGCCTGGGTCGCCTTGATCACGTTGGCATTGAAAGCACCGGCCAGGCCCTTGTCGGCGCTGATCAGGACAACCAGATACTTTTCGTCGCCTCGGGCATCCAAGAGCGGGTGCGAAAACTCGTCCGCTACCTTTGCGCTCAGCCCGGTAAGCACCTCGCTCATCTTTCCGGCAAACGGACGCGAGGCCGTTACGCGGTCCTGTGCGCGCTTAAGCTTTGCCGCCGCGACCATCTTCATGGCCTTGGTGATCTGCTGCGTATTCTTGACCGACTTTATCCGCCGGCGCATGTCTAAAAGACTTGGCATATTCGTGAACGGTGAATGACAAACAGCGAACGGTGAATTCCCAAAGATCCATCATTCAGATCTGATCATTCATAATTTTCAAGCGGACGCCGCCGCTCCGGACTCTTCTTTGCCCCACCGCGTCGCCTTAAAGTCTTCGACCGCCTCTGTCATCTCGGCTTTCAGCTTGTCGTCGATGGTCTTTTTCTCGCGCAGGGTGGTCCGAACGCCGGGATGGGCGTTCTTTATGTACTCGATAAGCTCGATCTCAAAGCGGTGCAGGTCCTCGACTGAGATGTCGTCGCCGAAACCGTTTGTGATCGCCCAGATGATCATCACCTGGCTTTCCACTTCCATCGGCTGATATTGGCCCTGCTTAAGTATCTCAGTGAGGCGCTTGCCGCGTTCGAGCTGGTCTTGTGTCGCCTTATCGAGATCAGAGCCAAACTGTGCGAACGCCGCCAATTCGCGAAACTGAGCGAGGTCGATGCGGAGCGTTCCCGCGACCTGCTTCATCGCTTTGATCTGTGCCGAACCGCCAACGCGCGAGACAGAGTTACCCACGTTGATGGCGGGACGCACACCCGAGTTGAATAGGTCGGATTCGAGGAATATCTGACCATCGGTGATCGAGATCACATTCGTCGGGATGTAGGCCGAGATGTCGCCGGCCTGCGTTTCGATGATCGGAAGCGACGTCAGCGAGCCTCCGCCGCGAGCATCCGCCATTTTTGCCGCACGTTCGAGAAGCCTTGAGTGAAGATAGAAAACATCGCCGGGGTATGCCTCGCGGCCCGGCGGACGCCTGAGAAGCAGCGAGATCTCGCGATAGGCGGCGGCCTGTTTTGACAGATCGTCATAGATCGTCAGAGCGTGGCGGCCGTTGTCGCGAAAGTATTCACCGATGGCGCAACCCGAATAAGGGGCAAGGAACTGCATGGCCGCCGGATCGGAAGCGGTTGCGGAAACCACGACCGTATAATCCATTGCGCCGTAATCTTCCAGCTTCTTCACCACCTGGGCCACGGTCGATGCCTTTTGGCCGATAGCGACGTAAACGCAGATCACGTCTTTGCCTTTTTGATTGATAATGGTGTCGATGGCGACGGAGGTTTTGCCGGTCTGGCGGTCGCCGATGATCAATTCGCGCTGGCCTCGACCGATCGGAACCATGGCGTCGATAGCCTTGAGGCCTGTTTGAAGCGGCTCTTTCACCGGCTGCCGGTCGATAATGCCCGGAGCGATGCGCTCGACGGGATTGTATGTATCGGTGATCACCTCGCCCTTTCCATCGATCGGATTGCCCAGAGCGTCAACAACGCGGCCGATCATCGCGTCGCCGACCGGCACGCTCATGATCCGGCGGGTGCGCTTTACCTCGTCGCCTTCACGGATCTTCTGAAAATCACCGAAGAGCACGGATCCGACCTTGTCCTCTTCGAGGTTGAGCGCGAGGCCGCGAACGGCATAGGGAAATTCGAGCAGCTCGCCCGCCATTACCTTTTCGAGCCCGTGGATCTCAGCGATACCATCGCCTACCTTGATCACGGTCCCGACCTCGTCAACTGTCATGCTCGCATCGAAATTCTCGATCTGAGCACGAATGATCTCGTTTATCTCGTTAGCTTTGATTGCTTCCATTTCTATTAATGATGAATGGCAAGCGATGAACGGTGAATCTCATCAATTCACCATTCAGCCCTAACCATTTATTAATTCCTCTCTGAGGTTCTCTAATTTCGTTCTTACCGAGCCGTCGTAAACGATCGAACCGACCTGGGTGACGACCCCGCCAATGAGCGAGTTGTCAACAGCATATTCCGGCTTGATGTTCTTACCGGTCAGGGCGGCCAGGTTGGCCATCAATTCTCTTTTCTCGTTCTCACCAAGCTCTCGCGCCGATGTAACCCGTGCCACCACGTTGCCGCTGCGCTCCTCTAGCTCGGAGTCGAACCTTTCGGTGATCTCAGCCAACTCCGTCAGCCTTCCGTTTTGAAGAAGTACCCTGAGAAAGTTGGCGGTGCTGCGGGACGGCCGCGTTTTGGCAATTATCTTTTCGAGAATGTTCTCCTTATCGAGATGTGCGATGGACGGGTTTGAAAACGCGGCCCGCAACGATTCGTTCTCGCTTACCAGCCGCACCCACTCGCTGAGTTCGCTGCGCACCGCGGCGGCCTCGCCGCTTTTCATCACTACATCCGCCAATGCCGCGGCATAACGACGGGCAACTGTTTCGACGCTCATGCCTGCTTCATTCCTCCGATCGACGCGATGCTGCTCTTGACCAGTCGCGAATCGTTTTCGGTATCGATCTTCTCCTTAAGCTTCAGCTCGGCCCGGCGAACGCTCTCTTCGGCCGAGAAACGCTTGAGCAGCGCCATCGTCTGTTTGTAAAGGCGATCGATCTCGCCGGCAGACTGCTCCTGGACCTTTCTGATATCGGCCTCGGCCTGTTCCCTAAGCCGTCTGCTCTCGGCAGATCCTTCTTCATTCGCTTTCTTCAGGATCGCCGCCTTTTCGTTCTCAAGTCCCGCGAGTTGTGCCTCGACGGATGTGAGCTTCTTTAGGGCGGCCTGCTTTTCTTCCTCGGCACGGATCAGCTCGGCACGGATCGCGTTGCGCTTTGCCTTAAACGCGTCACTCAACGGCTTTTTGACCAAATAGGTCAGGATCGAGAGGAAAATCGCGAGGTTAAGGAACTTCCAGAGTTCAAAGCCCGGAATGTTGAGCCACCTATTATAGAACTCATTGAACCCGCCCTCACCGCTGCTCGCGGCGGCAAGCAGATAGATTGCCGTTTCGAAAAAGAATAAGAACATACTGATGCGTCAGGATGAGGTACAATTCACCAAGCTAAAAAGTCGGCGAAAAGTGTTCCCTCAAACTTTCAATATATTTGCCGCGATCTTGTCGGCCATCTTCTCTGCCTCAACAGCGATGTCAGCCCGTGCCGACTCAGACCTTTCCTTCAGTTCAGCCTTCTGTTCGGCAAGCCGCCGAGCCGTTTCCTCTTTTGCCGCAGAAGTACGGGCCGCACGCTCCGCGACAGCCTCTGACCGCAGTTTCTCGATCAGATCGTAGCCTTGGCTTCGCGCCTCGAGCAATGACTTGTTATAAAAGCTCTCTTTCTGCGATACGTCCTTTAGGATCGACTCAGCCTCGCCGCCCTTGCCGCCCTTCTGTTTGTCACGTTTGCCAATAACATTGTTTATTGGCCGGAAAAAAGTGCGGTTCAGCACCCAGATCATGATCAAGATCAGGGCGACGTGTATGAAAAGCGTTCCGTCTGGAAAAAGTTGAATGGATTCGGCAAAGGCCAATAACACCATATGAACGTAATAAGCCCGAACCATGTCCGAGGCTCAAATTATCAACAATTTGCGATAAACAATACTATAAAATCAGGACCGGATCGCGTCCTATGCTCAAAACATATAACACTATCACGCGCCCATTTTTAGGGTCAAGGAGGGCGGGCGAAAGCATCTTGTCATCCTTGTATCGATCTCGCGGTTCCGCATCCACGAAAATTATCGGTATTCTTTAACCAAAATGGCCGAACGGCACACAAAGAAAATTTCGCGAACACGGGCCGGCCGCAACCGGACTATCGAATTGTCGCCGGAAGATGAGTCGCGCCTCAGGCGATCGTTGGTCTTTAAGATAGGCGATGGGCACGACGATATACAGGACAAGATCGTCTGCGGCGATGCTTTTGAGGCTCTTACACAGCTTCCAAAGGGCCGGTTTGACCTGCTCTTTGCCGATCCGCCATACAATCTGACCAAAGCGTTTGGGATCGAGAAGTTTCGCGAAACATCTGTCGAAGCCTATGAAACTTGGCTTGATTCGTGGATAACGCTTTGTGTGCCGCTGCTTAAGAAGACGGCGAGCATTTATATCTGCGGTGACTGGCGGTCTTCGTCGGCAATACAGCGTGTTGGTTCGAGTTATTTTGAACTGCGGAGTAGGATCACGTGGGAACGCGAGAAGGGCCGCGGGGCAAAGGCGAACTGGAAGAACGCCGCTGAGGACATCTGGTTCTTTACCGTCTCGGACAGTTACACGTTCAACCTGGATGCGGTCAAACAGCGTCGCCGCGTTATTGCGCCTTATCGCGATAACGGCAGGCCGAAAGACTGGAGCGAGACCGACACAGGAAAGTTTCGAGACACGCATCCGTCGAATATTTGGACCGACATCACGGTGCCGTTCTGGTCGATGCCCGAAAATACCGACCACCCGACGCAAAAGCCTGAGAAATTGCTCGCGAAGATCATTCTTGCTTCTACGAACGAGGATGATCTGATACTCGATCCGTTTGCCGGCAGCGGCACGACAGCGGCCGTGGCAAAGAAATTCGGGCGACGGTTCGTCGTCATTGAATCAGACCAAGACTATTGCCTGCTGGCCGCCAGACGGCTGGAGATCGCAGAAGCCGACAGTACGATACAGGGCTTTGCGGACGGAGTTTTTTGGGAAAGGAACTCGAACAAATGACCCGGAATGACCATTGACCGGAGATTGGGGTCTGCGCGTCCCGTTCTTTGCCTAATGGAACATTTCACGCGAGGCACTCAAGTTGGTTAAGATAGCCCGAATGAAGATAGCAACTTGGAACGTCAATTCGATAAACGTGCGGCTGCCGCAGATGCTTGACTGGATCGGGCGGGCGGATCCGGATGTGATCTGCCTTCAGGAGACGAAATGCGTCGATGAGAACTTTCCGTTCGCAGCCTTGAACGAAGCCGGCTACGAGACAGCGTTTTTTGGGCAAAAGTCATACAACGGCGTCGCGATCGTCTCAAAGCATGATATCTCGGATGTGGTCAAAGGCTTTCCCGATGACGACGAGGAATCACCGAAACGCCTGATCGCGGGTACGGTCAACGGCGTTCGGATCGTGAATACTTACATCCCGAACGGCACTGAGCTCGGGACCGATAAGTTCACGTTCAAGCTGGACTGGCTCATGCGGCTGCGTCGATTTTTCGATGCGCAATACGAGCGTCAGGAAAACGTGCTTCTCTGCGGCGATTTTAACGTCGCGATGGAGGACCTCGACGTTTGGAGCGTGCCGCACTGGGAGGGCAAACTGCATTTCACAAAAACCGAAAGGGCCGCAATGTATAACGTGAAGCAGTGGGGATTTGTGGATACTTTTCGAAAGATAAATGGCGGAAAGCAGGAATTTTCGTGGTGGAACTATCGAGAGGGAGCCTGGCAAAGAAACCGGGGTCTCCGTATCGACTATATCTGGACCTCACCCGCTCTCGCCGAAAAATGCACGGATTGCATTATCGACCGATCGACGCGGGACCTTGAAAAACCCAGCGACCACGCTCCGGTGATCGCGGCATTCAATGTTTAACCTTTCACGCCAAACACAGATAAACACGTTGTTTCCGCTTCATCGGACATTTACAGAGATTGAAGATGGTATGGCTGATGTGCTTGGATCACCAAAAGATGTCGGCACCCTAGAGATGATCGTCCGGCGGCCTGCTGTCAATGAAAGAGAGGTGCTTGAAACGGGGCAACTCGATATCGAGAACGGGCTTGTGGGCGACAATTGGCTGACCCGGGGCAGCTCGCGGACGAGGGATGGGCGCGGGCATCCGGAAATGCAGGTAAACGTGATGAACTATCGTTTTGCGTTGCTGATAGCCGGAAGCCGCGAGAGAGTCCCCCTGGCAGGTGACCAACTATATGCGGACCTGGACTTGGGGAAGGAGAACCTTCGTCCGGGCACACGGATCTTGGTCGGTCCGGCTGTTATTGAGGTAACGGCGATCCCGCACCTTGGCTGCAAGAAGTTTGTAGAGCGTTTCGGAATAGATGCGATGAAATTTGCGAATTCCGAGTTTGGACGGCTTCATAATCTTCGTGGAATAAATGTAAAGATCGTTCAAGCCGGCGAGATCCGCGTCGGCGATCCTGTCACGGTCGATCGCGGATTTCTGCCTGCGCAGCCTTCAAACCCTGCCTAAACTTTACAAATCTTGACAAAAACCGCATTGAAACTAGGTGCAGAAGGGTGGTATAACTTTCTCTCCACCAGTTTTTTCGTCTAAGCCTGAATTGTAACTCGCGGCCTTTTGAAAGGCTCGTTCGGCTTGCTTAGACCGTTCACGACAAAAATTACAGGAGTTTTTAATGAGAAGGACCACGTTAGGTATTCTGCTGTGCTCGATCATCATCTTTGCCGGAGCCGTTCACGTGCCGGCCCAGGACCCGACACCCGACCCTTCGCCGGGTGGCCCGCAGCGGCCAGGCCTTCCGAGTGCAGGGTCGCAGGACCCGCAGCCTTATGATCGAGTGATCACAAAGGACGCAAAGTCGAAGAAAGGCATTTTCACGGTTCATCAGGTAAAGGACAAATACTATTACGAAATTCCCAAGTCGGAGTTCGGCAAAGAATTTCTATGGGTCTCGCAGATCGCCCGGACAACGTTTGGCGTGGGCCACGGAGGCCAAGCGCTGGGAAGGCGTGTGGTCCGCTGGGAGCTGAACGAGAACCGAGTTTTTCTGCGAAACGTGAACTATGCCATTGTTGCCGACAGGAATCATCCGATAGCGGAAGCCGTCGCAAACGCAAACACCGAAACGATCCTAATGTCGTTTCCGGTCGCGGCTTGGGGGCCGGACAACGCATCGGCCGTGATCGACATTGCCAGGCTGTTCACGACGGATATTTTTGAATTCAGCGCACGGCAACGCCTGAATGCCAACACGATGGACGCATCACGTTCCTTCATTGAAAGGATCTCGGCGTACCCGGAAAATATCGAGGCTCAGGCCTCGCATACCTATAACAGGCTTGCGACCCCGGCGGGTGCCGGCGGCGGCCAGGGGCCAGGCGGGGGACAGCAGCAGCAAGGTATGCCGCCGGGAAGCGCGACTGTCGTGCTTCACCACAGCATGGTCAAACTGCCGGAAAACCCAATGATGCCCCGGCTTTTTGATGAACGCGTCGGATATTTCTCGGTCACGACGATGGACTACAGCCGCCCCGAACACCGGGCACAGCAGCGGCGGTTCATCACACGATGGAGGCTTGAAAAGAAAGATCCGAACGCTGCAGTTTCCGAACCCGTAAAGCCGATAGTCTATTACATCGACAGGGCTACTCCGGCGTGGCTGGTCCCCTTCACAAAACGCGGCGTCGAGAAGTGGCAGAAAGCTTTCGAAGCGGCCGGTTTCAAAAACGCGATCATTGCAAAGATGGCCCCGTCGAAGGCGGAAGACCCGGATTTTCACCCCGAAGATGCACGCTATTCGGTTATCCGGTGGCTGCCGTCAACGGTGGAGAATGCCTCCGGCCCGCATATAAACGATCCGCGCACGGGAGAGATCCTCGAGTCCGATATTCAAATGCACCACAACATCATGAACCTGCAGCGTTCGTGGTATTTCCTGCAGGTCGGCCCCCTGGATCCCCGGGTGCATAAACTGCCGATGCCCGATGATCTGATGGGCACACTGGTCGAATATGTTGTCGCACACGAGGTCGGGCACACACTCGGATTTCAGCACAATATGAAGGCAAGCTCGATGTACCCGCAGGAAAAGGTTCGCGACCGCGAATGGGTGAAAAAGAATGGGCACGTATCGACACTGATGGATTATTCGAGATTTAATTATGTTGCCCAGCCGGAGGACAAGATAGATCCGGCTGATCTGGTGCCGGGCATCGGGCCGTACGACGTTTGGGCTACGATGTGGGGCTACAAGCCGATCCCCAACGCCAAGACGTCCGACGACGAGAGGACGACGCTTGACGCATGGGCCAGGGAACAGGATACGACACCGTGGTATAGATTCTCGACGCAGGGTTCGGCCGGCAGCGACCCCGGCGAATTGACCGAGGCCGTCGGCGATGCTGATGCGATAGCATCGACAACCCTGGGCATAGCGAACCTAAAGCGCGTAGCTAATCTGCTGGTGCCCGCGACCACGACCCAGCGCGGCGAGCCGTACAGCGATCTCAACGAACTTTATGGACGGATGCTCGGGCAATGGACGCTTGAGCTGAACCATGTCGCTGCGATCGTAGGCGGATTCAATTCGCAGCAAAGGCACATCGGACAGAATGGTGTTCGGTTCGAATTGATACCAAAGGCAAGACAGGCACAAGCAGTAAGTTTCCTGAATGACAATGCCTTTGTTACGCCGACCTGGGCTATCAACAAAGACATACTGCGGCGGATCGAGCCGATCGGAGCCTTGAACAGGGTTCGCAACGCCCAGAACAGCGTTCTGAACAATCTCCTGTCCAGCACGAGGTTCGCTCGAATGATCGAGCAGCAAACGCTCGACGGCAACGCGGCATACCACCCTGCCGAATTTCTTGCCGACGTCAGGAATGGGGTTTGGTCAGAGCTGCGGTCGGACGCACCGGTGATCGATGCTTACCGCCGCAATCTGCAAAGGTCATATCTCGATATTGCGAACAATAAGCTGAACGCCCCGCCTCAAACCGCACCTGCGGGCCTGCCGACCGGGTTTGCAGCTATGTTCGTTACGAGCGGAGACGAACGTGCATTTTATCGTGCTGAACTTCGCGATCTATCTGCGTCGATCGATACTGCCCTGCCGAAAACGATGGACCGCACGACCCGGATCCATCTTGAGGCAACCAAGGATCAGATACAAAAGATACTTGATCCGAAAGATGCGGCAAGACCGGGAGCCTCTGCAGCAGACGCCTTTGCGATGCAGTTCCTTGAATTGTATTTGAACCCGACCAAATGCTGGCCGGATTACGTCATTGAGCCATGATCCGAGTCTTCGGACCTCCTCTTAGCGGGCAGCCCATGCTGCCCGCTTTTTTTATTTTTCTTGGCCGGTTTCGAGCCGCCTGAAAGGTTGCCAAATTGCCGTTTTCAAATAGAATTGATTCACCCTGACACGATAATAGGAGGAAACAAATGACACATGCACCGGTACTGGCGAGCGACCGCAATGCGATCGAGCGCGTGATCGAAACTTATATTAGCGGCGGCGTCTCGGGCAGGAGCGGCGATATGAAGCAGGCATTCCATGACAACGCGACCATCCACGGCTATTTGGGCCCGGACCTGATCGCCGGGCCGATCCAAGTACTTTACGACTGGATCGATTCGAACGAACCTGCATCGGAGCTCAAAGGCGAGGTCGCTGCGGTGGATATTTGCGAGACGATCGCGACCGTCCGTGCTGAATGCTATAACTGGTCAGGACATCGGTTTACGGACATGTTCACGCTGCTCAAGATCGACGGCGAATGGAAGATCGTCAGCAAAGTTTTCTATCTGCACCCGGAAGAATAGGAGACAAGAAGATGAGCGAGATCTCTAGACGCGAGATGCTGTCTGGTCTCGCCGGTACACTCGGCGTGGCGGCCCTGCCTCAGGTGAATTTGGGCGCCGGGCAAATTTTTGCCGATTGCGGTGATTATCTGCTCCAGCCCGGGCTGATCTATCTCAACACGGGATCGCTCGGGCCGACGCCGCGTTCGATCCTTTACCAAGTTATAGAAGCGTGGACCGCGATTGAGGCTAATCCTGTCGCAATGTCGTACGGAGCAGGAGCGGCCCACACGCTTGCAGATAAAACACGCGACGCGGTCGCTCGTTTGATCGGCTGCTCAGCCGACGAGATATTGCTCACACGAAGCACTACTAACGCGATGACCATTGCCGGTCTCGGCATCGACCTGTCTCGCGGCGACCGCGTTCTGACAACGGATGTCGAGCACGAAGGTGGCAGTGCCGTTTGGAAACATCTTGAGAAACGGCGTGGTGTAATTATCGACCGCGTTTCGATACCGCCGACAGATCATGACGCCAAGGGCATCGTCTTTCGTTTCGAGGCTGCGATCAAAAAGGAAACGAGGGTGATAAGTGTCAGTCACGTAATTACTTCGACAGGTCTGAGAATGCCGGTCCGCGAGATCGCTGCCTTGGCAAAGGGCCGAAACATCTTAACGATCATCGACGGCGCACAGGCGGTTGGAAATACAGAGATCGATGTAAAAGCGATCGGCTGCGACGCATACGCTGCTCCGGGCCACAAATGGCTGATGGCGCCAAAGGGCACGGGCTTTCTTTACATGAACAAAGATGCGGAGACGAAGATACAGCCGGTCGAGTGGACCGACGGCAAAGCCTACGTTTCCGGGTCAGCGGGGATGGGTTCGCTGCCGTTGATCGTTGGTCTCGGGGCTGCGATCGAGGCAGCAAAAAAACGGGGGATCGCTGCTTCCGAAGCGCGGAACCTCCGGCTCAGGAATCGTGCATACGAAGGCCTGAAAAAGATCGCCAGGGTTCAGGTTGTGAGCGCCCCGCCGGGACCGCTCTCGACGGCTCTGGTCGCATTTAGGCTTCCTGACACGGTGGACAGCTCCGTGTTTCGCAACACAATGCGGCAAAAATACAACCTTGTCCTAAAGCAGACCGAGAAACGATGGGGTAACGGCATGCGTATCTCGCCGCACATTTTCAACACCGAGGCCGATATCGATGCCGCACTCAAAGCGATAGCGACGGAGTTGGGTTAAAGCCTTATGAAACGATGCCCTGAATGTAGGCGGGGTTACTACGACGATACGTTTCGATGTTGTCCGGACGCGGAGCCATGTTGGTCCGGGGCAGTGCTCTGGCTGAGATGAAGGCGGACTGCGGCGGCCGTTAGAAATTTATGGAGACTTTATGAGTATGAATGAAAAAGTTGCCCTGATCACAGGGGCGAGCAGCGGTATCGGAAGGGCGACGGCGCTGGCTTTTGCTGCAAAGGGTGCGAGTGTCGTGCTTGCGGCGAGGAGGCAGGAAGAGCTCGATTCGCTTGTGGCCGAGATCAAAACCAAAGGCGGAAAGGCGACCGCGATCAGGACGGATGTGTCCGATGCTCGCGAGGCCGAACAGATGGTCGCCCACGCTATCGCGACATTTGGGCGGCTTGACTACGCTGTAAATAACGCCGGTATCGAAGGGCTGATCGCGAACATAGTCGATCTCGAAGAAGCTGATTGGGATAGGGTTCTCGACATTAACCTGAAGGGTAATTATCTTTGCCTGCGGTTCGAGGCTCGGGCGATGCTCGAGGGCGGACACGGCGGAGCGATCGTCAATGTCGGGTCTGTGAACTCTTTCTTGGGTTTCGGGTCAGGAGCCGCGTATGTCGCGTCAAAGCACGGACAGGTCGGCCTGACGACGAGCGCGTCCGCTGAACTTGCGCCGCACGGCATTAGGGTCAACATCGTTTGTCCCGGCTTTGTCGATACACCGATGCATCACAGGATCCGCGGCATCATCGGCGACGAACCATTTGACAATGCGATGGTGCCGCAGGTCCACGTCCGACGTGTAGGCAAACCGGAAGAGATAGCCGCCGCGATCTTGTTCCTATGTTCAGACGAAGCAAGTTACATTACCGGCACCGCCCTGACGCCTGACGGCGGGTTTACGATGACGGTTTGAATGATAGAGTGACGCAGATTGATCGAAACGAGGAGAAAAGATGCCTATAACTGAATTCAGCTCTTTTAGCGACGGCCTACGGCCGGAACAGCGGAGTCGCGGTAATTTCATCGCGAATGTAGATCACGAGAATGAAAAGGCATGGGTGCCATATGTTGAGAACGTCTGGTTTTAACCGTGTTCGTTCGACCTCTCGGCGGGGGCGTATAGTCTGGTGCTTAAGGGAATGCCGGGAGCATCTCTTGGCATCCATTACCACGTTGGTCAAGTTTACGGCTACACGATCGCCGGTAATTGGCGATATCTCGAACACGACTGGGTTGCCAAGCCCGGCACCTTTGTGTTTGAGCCGGCGGGCGAAGCTCACTCGCTCGTGATCACTGATGATTCTCCTGAGCCGGCACTGATCTTCTTTGTTATACACGGAGGATTGATATATCTCGATAAACCGGAAGGCGGCGGTTTTGCCGCTTATGACGACGCATTTACTGCGCTCGAATTCAGCCGGGCCTACTATCGCGATGCCGGACTGGATCCAAGCAATCTTGATGCCCTTGTCCGCTGATACCTCGGTTTCGGTGAGACATAATGGAGGAAAAAATGAAAATTGCACGACCTACAAAATTCGCCCATGTTGTTTATCGCACCCGCCGACTCAAGGAGATGCTCGATTGGTACGCCGCTGTTTTTGACGCTAACGTACAATATCAGAACCCGGCACTTGCATTTCTCACATACGACGACGAGCACCACCGCCTTGCGTTTGCCGATATGAGCGTTTTGGCACCAAACGACAGCGAGGCTGATAAGCACGACGCGATCGGCGTAGACCATGTCGCATATTCTCTCGGGAGTTTGGGCGACCTGTTTGAGAATTATGCCCTGCTTAAAGAAAAGGGCATCTTGCCGTACTGGTGCGTCCATCATGGAATAACAGTATCGATGTATTACGCCGACCCCGACGGAAACCAAATGGAGTTTCAGGTCGACCGATGTGGTTCCAGCGAAGCAGCGGCGGAATTCATGACGAACAACTGGGGCGATAATCCCGTCGGGGTCGAATATGATCCTGATGAACTGCTCGCTGCGTACCGTGCCGGCACGCCTGAAACGGAGCTTTTGTCTTTTTATAACGGCGGTCCGGCTTCACCTATTCGCGGATCGATCTCAGCGATCCTGGCCGCGTGAATGTTGTCAGTTCCATTTTTTCCGCTGTCCATTTGACACTTTATCGGATGACTCATATTTTCTCGTAGGTTAATGTCCGCTAATCATTGGTGCCTGCGTCTATTGGAAACGAACCTTATATGGGTTCGTGATAGAGAATTTATTTTTGTGGAGCAAGATATGAATCCGAACAAAGCGTTGTGGGAAAAAGGTGATTTTACGCAGATCGCCGATACAATGAGGCAAAGCGCCGATGAACTGATCGAGGCCGTCGGGGTTGAACCGGGGATGAAGGTACTCGACCTGGGCTGCGGCGATGGTAACACGGCAATTCCGTCGGCGAAACGAGGAGCCGAGGTGCTTGGCGTCGATATAGCAGGCAATCTGGTCGAGGCGGCAACAAAGCGGGCGGCGGATCTTGGCGTTTCAAATTGCCGCTTTCAAGAAGGTGATGCCAGCGACCTGAACGGCATCGAAAACGACAATTTCGACCTTACTATAAGCATTTTTGGGGCAATGTTCGCACCCAGGCCCTTTGACGTAGCAAAGGAAATGGTCCGCGTCACCAAGCCCGGCGGCCGCGTGGTGATGGGAAACTGGATACCGGGCGACCCTACGCTGGTAGCTCAGATACTGAGGATCAGTTCTGCGTATTCGCCGCCGCCGCCCGAGGGCTTTGTGAGCCCGATGCTTTGGGGTGTCAAAGACAACGTTGTGGAACGATTCGGCGCGGCTGGTGTCCCGGCCGACCGCATCTCTTTCAGCCGAGAGACCTATACGTTCGAATATTCCGGCAGTCCTTCCGACTTCGTCGATGTTTTCAGAACGTATTACGGCCCAACGATGAACGCGTTCGATGCCGCGAGTGCGAACGGAAAGGACAGCGAGCTATTGAACGAGCTTCGCGAACTTTTTGCCAACCAGAACCGGTCAGGCTCGGACGAAGCCACATCAATACCCGCAACGTATCTGAGGGTCACCGTGAATGTGTGAACGGCTAAACCGTAAGCATGATGTCCGGCAGAGGCTTACGTTCGATATCAGGAACCTTTGCGTCCTCAGCAGGATAGCCGACTGGGATCAGTACGAAGGGGACCTCATTCTTCGGCCTGTCTAATATTTGCTGCAGAAACCGCATCGGGCTTGGCGTATGCGTAAGCGTTGCCAGGCCCATGTTGTGCAGAGCGGCCAGCAGCATCCCGACGGCGATGCCGACCGATTCCTGCGAGTAATATGTCGGCTCCGTCTCGCCGTTCTCTTCGATCTGCGTGATACGGAAGACAATGATCAGGTAAGGTGCGGTCTCGAGAAAGGGCTTATGTTCGTCGGTGCCCAAAACCGCCAACCGGCGAAGCCATTTCTCGCTCATCCGGCCGTGATAGCTTTCGTATTCCTCCTTTTCGGCGGCCTCGCGTATCTTCCGTTTCAGGTCCGCATCGCGAATGACGACAAATCGCCACGGCTGCATATTTGCACCGGATGGGGCAGTTCCGGCCGTCGCGATCGCCCTTTCGATCAATTCTAGAGGGACATCACGATCGGAGAAATCGCGTACGGTCCGTCGGCGGTTCAACAATTCAAAAAAAGTGTCGGCCCGACTCCTTTGTTCCTCCACCGGAAGCCCCTTGAAATCAAGTGGGATCAGTTTCGCTTTGGACGAATATTCGCTCATCGATCGGACTTATCACGCCAAAATCGGCATTCGGAGGCGTTGATTCTCGAATGCTGTGGGCAAGAAATGACGATGTTACTATGATGCGGCGGTCTTTGCCGCTTCAGAGAACCTGCGAGTCAACTGGACCAGTGCCTTCATTTGTTTGGCGATGATCTCTTTGGTCGCGTCGTCGGTCAAATTCCCGTCGGCGTCAAACTTCTTGCCGCTGTTGCCGATCATTACCTCCGGCCGGTTTAGCGGATGCATATTTAGGAAGACCATCGACTTCCGCAGGTCATATTGGGCACGCGCGGTCGCAATCGCACCGCCCGAGACACCCATTATCGCAGCCGGCTTGCCTTCCCAGGCACTGTCTCCATAGGGCCGGGATGCCCAATCGATAGCGTTTTTAAGCACGCCCGACACAGAGTAGTTATACTCAGGCGTTGCAAAGACGATGGCGTCCGCCTCGCGTATCTTTTTCTTGAATTCTGCGACAATTGCCGGCGGGTCTGCCTCATGATCTTCGTTGTAAGGCGGTATGTCGTTCAATTCGAATATCTCCATCTCGGCACCCTCGGGCAACAGTTCGGCTGCGGCCCTCAAAGCTCCGCGATTTGTAGATGTTTTTCGCAGGCTCCCTGCGATGCCCAATAGTTTTATCTTTTCGCTCATAAATTATCTCCCATGTTCGTTATGTTCCCTCTTGCTTTTTCAAGAAGCTTTATCAAGCTATTCAATTCCTTTTCGGACAGGCCTGCCATCTGATCTTGGTTGAAAGTGCTGAGCGGGCCGTCGAGATCATTCAGCACCTCCAAGCCGGCTTCCGATATGAAAGCCTTTACCACCCTTCGATCGTTCGCCTGACGCCGCCGCGTGATCAACCCCCTTGCCTCAAGCCGATCCAACATTCTTGTAATATCCGAATCGCGCGTTATCATTCGCCCGCTTATATCGGTGCAGGAAATTCCCTCCTCGCCCGCACCCCGCAGGATCCTGAGAACGTTATATTGCGCCGGAGTCAGGTCTTTCGTCTTAAAAATATGCGATGCATTCGTCTTAAAACGCTCTGCCGTAACCAGCACCGCAAGATGCGCTGCCTCCTGCAGGCTCGCGAAAGGCTTTGTTTGCTGCAGCTCTTTTTGCAGTGCAACGCTCATACTCATAAGGATAGTCGTGATAACGATATTTGTCAAGCAAGGAATCAAAATTAGCTCTACTGTGCAGCTCTAGCCTATAGCAACCGCCGTCATGGAGATCGATCCGCCATCAAAACCCTCTACAGGAAAGCTCACCGGATCGCCTTCATCTTGTTGTCCGAGCACGTACAAAAGCGGAAGGTAGTGATCGGGGGTCGGTGCAGAAAGTAATGCGTCCTTCCCCAGACTTTCGTACTCGACCAAAGGAGCATGCTCGCCGGCGGTTATCAACTCACGCGCCTTCTGCTCAAATCGCAATGCCCAGTCAAAGGGTTCGCGCGTTTGGTCTCCCCAAGCATATGCGTGTAGATTGTGAACAAGATTGCCGCTGCCGACGATAAGAATGCCTTCGTCCCGCAATGGCCGCAGTTTCGAGGCGAGCTCATAGTGGAAAACAGCAGGTTCCGTTTTATTTATCGACAGTTGAACGATCGGAACATCGGCGTTAGGAAAAACATGGCAAACGACTGACCATGTGCCGTGATCAAGCCCCCAGCCTCCAGTATCGAGAGCAACATTGCCGCCGAGGAGTACATCTACACGCGACGCCAGATCTGGCGAGCCCGGCGCGGGATATTGGACCTCGAAAAGCTCTCGCGGAAAACCGCCGAAATCGTGGATCGTCCGCGGACGTTCCATCGCAGTTACGGCAACGCCCGGAATATACCAATGCGCCGAGACGCATAGCACGGCCTTCGGAGGCGGGATAGACCGTCCGATCGTGCCCCATGCACGCGTGTAGGGGTTATCGGCAAGCGCGTTCATCGGGTTGCCGTGGCCAAAAAAGATGGCGGGCATTCGTGGAGTCATGTTCCGATACTACAACAAGGAACGGTTGGACAGAGAGCGGCAGGCGCGGTTAAACTTATTTACAATTATATTGTGGATATTCGAAAGGCATTCTTGATCTTCACTGGCACGGTCTTTGTTTCACTTGGCGTGCTGGGAATGTTTTTGCCGCTTGTTCCGACGACCGTCTTTCTGCTGCTTGCTGCTTACTGCTATTCGCGAAGCTCAGAACGCTTTCACAACTGGCTGCTGACGAATAGATTTTGCGGGCCGTATATTCACAATTATCAAAGCGGGCGCGGGATCTCTGTCCGCCAGAAGGCGAGTACGCTTTTCTTCCTTTGGGCATCGATCGGGCTGAGCATTTGGATCGTCCAGCAGACTTTTTGGTTGGTTCTGCTTCTGCTTGCGGTCGCGCTTGGCGTTACCATCCACATTCTCTGGTTGAAGACTTACCGGCCCGAAGTCGAAACGGCCGAGCTCGCGTCGGCAGATAAGACGGCCTAGTCCCCGTCTTCCCCCAACTCGTTCTCACATCCCTTTCCCGCTGTTGCTAACATTCTCGTCGGGCTATATTATTTCTCCCAATTCTGATGGAGGAGAGCACATGAGCTGGAAGAAGATACCTTTTCTGAGATGGTCTTTCATAAGAATGTTTCTCGGGATAAAGCATCTCACGACGGAGTGGCAGGTAGGCGACGGCCGCGAAGCGAAACTAGCTGACTACGTCGAGGCAAATGCAGCCGCCGGGGACGCAGCGGACGCGATCCGAACGATCGATGAGTTTGCGTATAACGAGAGCTTCCTGATAAACGTCGGCGACGAGAAGGGCAAGATCCTCGACGACGCGGTCACCCGGGCAAATGCTAAGCGAATATTGGAGCTCGGGACATATTGCGGCTACAGCGCGCTGAGGATGGCAGTAACAGCCCCGCAGGCACAAATCTATTCAATTGAATTCAACGCGGACAATGCCGAGATCGCACGGCGTATTCACCGGCACGCGGGCGTCGATGATCGAATCACTGTGGTTGTCGGTACGCTCGGGGATGGCGGAAAGACTGCGGATGCGCTTGAAAATGATCATGGATTCACGGCGGGCTCGGTCGATCTCGTCTTTCTCGACCACGCCAAAGAGGCTTATCTTTCGGATATCAACCTCATCGTTGAACGCGGCTGGCTGCGGCCCGGAGCGCTCGCGGTCGCCGACAACGTGAAATTCCCAGGCGCTCCCGAATACCACGCCTACATGAAAGAAAATGAAGGAAAGCTCTGGAAGACGGAAGAACACGAGACCCACGTCGAGTACCAAACGATGATAAAGGATCTTGTGCTGGTGTCGGAATTCCTCGGAGCGAGCTAGGGTCAGCCGCTCTTCTTTTTCAGCTCTTTTATTCGTTTGAGAAGCTGCGGCAGCATTCCGGCTGTTTTAATGAGCGAGCCGGTGGCGAATTTTGTTGCAAACTGTCTAAAGGTTCTTACGGCGATTGGCGAGTAAGGCATCCACCATGCGTCAGGCAGCAGGGCGATCCGATTTGTGTGGATGTGCTGTGGTTTGACAAGTTCCATGAGGCCCTCAAGGCCGTGGGTCCTGCCAAGCCCGCTGTTCTTGAACCCGCCCCATGGGGTCTGGCCGATCCCATGGGTGTATAAGACCTCGTTGATACAGACGGTCCCGGCCTCGATCTGTCGAGCGACACGGCGGGCCTTTGCATAGTCGCGGGTCCAAACGCTAGCCGTAAGCCCGTAATCGCCATCGTTTGCAAGGGCTATCGCCTCTTCTTCGGTCTTGAACGTGCAGATCGGCAACAGCGGGCCGAAGGTCTCTTCCCTCATTGGCCTCATGTCGTTCGTCGCACCGGAGATGACCGTGGGTTGAAAGAACAGGTTTTGGCCGTCGTTTTCTTGGCCTTCTATTTCAGCCCGCTTTCCGCCGACAAGCACTTCAGCACCGGCCTCGCGGAAATCATCGACGTGCCGTTCGACGATACGGATCTGCCGCTCAGAAGACATCGCTGCGACAGAAACGTCTTCAAGGTCGCCGGGGCCTTGTTTCAGCTCGAGTGTCTTTTCGATGATCTTCTTGGTCAGTTCGTCCGCGATGCCCTCTTGCACGTAAAGCCGCTCGACTGCCGAGCAGTTCTGCCCGGAATTGCAGAAAGCCCCCCAGACTGCGGCGCCAGCGGCAAGTTCGACGTTGGCATCGTCAAAGACGATCATCGGATCCTTCCCGCCTAGTTCAAGCACGGCCGGCGTCAAGTTCTCGGCGGCCGCAGCCTGTATCTTTTTGCCGGTCGCTGTCGACCCGGTAAAGACGATCTTGTCCGGGGGAGCGGCGACAAGAGCGGCTCCCGTTTCGCCGGCACCTGAGACTATCTGAACCACATTCGGTGGAAACCCTGCCTTTTCAAATATCTCGCCGATCTTCAGGCCGACGAGCGGAGTCAGCTCCGAGGGCTTGATCACGACCGTGTTTCCGGCCATGACGGCCATCACCGCCTCGCCGAGAGGTATGGAGAACGGATAGTTCCAGGCCGGGATGATACCGATCACGCCGAGCGGATGATAGACGACCCTAGATGACCTCCCCATGAGGGCAAAAATGCCGATGCCTATTCGACGCGGCCGGAGCATCTTTTCAGCCGATCTGGCGATCCATTGCATCAGGTCAAGCACAGGGGCGATCTCCAGCGAGAGAGCCTCTGCTACGGGCTTGCCTGATTCTTGCGAGATGAGCAGCGCAATGTCGTCCATTTCACCGAGTATGACCTCTCGCGCACGCATGACCAGGCGTTTTCGCTCGGCAAAGGAGGTCCTTTTCCAACGTTCGAAAACATCGCGCCCGTGAGCGACCGCTCCGCTTACCTCTTCCGGCGACGATATTTGAACACGCCCCACCTCTGACCCATCTGCCGGGTTTGTTGAGATAAGCTCTGCTCTTGCTTCGATGACCGCGCTCATTTGACCGATAGAGAATATAATATCGCGGGCCGCTCTGAAATATGAACCAGGTCCAGCAACTAAAATGGAGGAATTGTTCGATGCGGGTTTGCCATCCGCAGCGTAGAGTTTGACACAAATATGACCCCATCCGGCACTTTTGCATTTCCTATCGACGAGGTGCGCTCACGATTTCCGGCCCTTGAACGCCTGCACAATGGCCACGCGGTCGCGTATTTCGACGGGCCCGGCGGAACGCAGGTCCCGCGTGATGTCGCAGAGCGTATGGCCGACTATCTCTATGATCACAATGCCAACACGCACTGGGGCTACCCGACGAGCGACGAGACCGACGCCATTATTCAGGATGCACGGGCGGCCTTCGCCGCGTTCTTTAATGCCGGCCCCTCGGAAGTGGTTTTTGGGCAGAACATGACGACCCTTACATTTCATCTCGCCCGAACCCTCGGGCGCAAGATGAAAGCAGGCGACCAGATCATCGTTACGGAACTGGACCACCATGCGAATGTAGACACGTGGCGTTCGCTCGAAAAGGAGCGAGGCGTCGAGATCCTGCGACTGCCGATGGATCCGGAAACAGGCAAGCTGCGAACCGAAGAACTCTCCGGTTTGATCACGGATCGCACAAGGCTGGTTGCCGTTGGCGCCGCTTCGAACGCGATCGGGACGATAACCGACGTTGCGTCGATCTGCCGAGCTGCCCGCGACGCAGGAGCCTTGAGCTTTGTCGATGCGGTACACTTTGCCCCGCATTTTCTGCCGGATGTCAAAGCGATCGGCTGCGACTTTCTCGCGTGTTCCGCGTATAAATTTTACGGCCCGCACATCGGTATCCTCTTTTGCAGAGAGGAACTTCTTGCGTCGTTAGACTTCCCCAAGCTTGCCCCGGCGCCGGACATTGCACCGGAATGTGCGGAGACCGGAACGCTGAACCACGAGGGAATTGCCGGAGCGGCCGCGGCTGTGGAATTCCTTGCTGGTTTCGGAAGCGGCGACTCTTTACGGCAGCGGCTTGCCGATTCTTTCGCAAGGTTTCACGAGCACGAACATCCGCTGGCAGTCCGGCTTCGAAGCGGGCTGGCCGCGATCGGCGGCGTCAAGATCTTCGGCCCGGATGATGAACATAGAAGTCCGTTGGTGTCATTTACCGTTTTGAACCAGCCGTCAGCGGCGGTTAGCAGAGCACTTGCCAAAGCCGGCATTTTTGCATCGCACGGAGATTTTTATGCGGCTACAGTAGTAAAGCTGCTCGGCGTTTCGGAACAAGGACTGCTTCGGGCCGGCTGCTCGATATATACGACGGAAACGGAAATAGACAGGTTGCTGGAAGGGATAAGCGTAATGGTCAAAAGAGGATCCGCGTTAGGTGGCGGAACGGATTAAAGCTCGAACGAGAGCGTGCAGGCTCGATCGAGGTGGCCTGCGTCGCCTGACGTTGTGAATCGCGTATCAGGATGAGGTCATTGTTTGTATTCCCGCGGGCGATCAACAGTTCGCGTCCGTCTTTTGTCCAGGCGAAATTGAGTATCTTGCCCGTTTTGAAATCGGTGATCTGCAGGGGTTCACCGCCATTCAGCGGCTGCCGCCAGAGATTCTGTGCTCCCCCGCGGCTTGTCGATATGGTCAATGAGCGGCTGTCCGGCGACCACGCATATTGATTTATCAGATTAAACTCGAGCTCGCGTTCGACCTTGGAAAATGATCCGTTCTCGATCGCTGCGATCACGAGCTTTTTCTGCAAAGATCTGACATCGTACGTCGTAAAGGCGATCCGGCTTCCGTCTGGTGAAAGCCTTGGTTGAAAGATACTGAAATTTTCGTTTTGATAAAATGTTTCGGCCACACCGCCTTCAACCGGTATCCGCATCAGAATGAAACGGTCGCTATTGTCGAGCTTTCGCTGAAAAATAACGTACTTTCCATCAGCGGTCACCTGAGGATCGAGATCGGCATGATCGTTATTCTCATCAGTCAGACGGACGAGGCCGCTGCCGTCGGCGTTCGCTCGCCAGATACGCGAAGTCTTGTCACGTTGGATGTTAAAGATCACGTAACGCCCGTCGGGGGTCATCACCGGCATGACAGAAAATCCAGGTTCAGCGTAGAACGCACGCGCATTCTTTCCATCCGAATCGGCCAACCAAATTCCGATCTCTTTCCCTTGATTTCGCGAATAAACGAGTTTCCCGTCCTGACGCTGGAGCATGCCATAGAGCCCCTCAAGATCACGGGATTCGGTGGTTAGCTGAATGTTTGACTTCGTGGACGGGGAATATCGCCACAGCGACGAGAAATTGTCGGCTTTTAGCGTGACCAGATTTTGACCATCGGTCGAGAGACTGACGTCAACGTAGTCATTAAAGTCGTTCGTCACCTGAACTTCTTCACGTTCGCCGTAAACGGCACGCCAGATCTGGTTCGGGCCGTTTTGAACCTCGCGGCCGGTGAAAATATAGCCCGACCCGTCTGAGAACCAGGCAACGTTTGTTACCACAAAGAACTCGCGGGTGTTAACCTGCCTGACCGCCTTCGAGTCCATGGCGATCTCGACGACGTTCATTCCGGTCACGAAACCGCTCTCTCGCTTGCCTGCTGAACCGAGGATCCTGTTCCCATCCGGCGACCATGCAAGACGAAACGCGAAGAAGTCGTAGCCCGCCTCACTCGAAGTGATCAGGGGCTGCATAGACAGGTCCTCAGTATTTGCGACGATGATCACATCCTCGTTCGGCTCGGATCGATGGCGGACGAATGCGAATCGCTTCCCGTCCGGCGAAAATGTGACCGCGCTGTCAACATCTTCGATCAGCTTCTTCGGTGTGCCGCCGAGTGTAGGCACCTGATAAAGCGTGTTTACGGCAAAGTCTGGACTCGCGATCGAGTAGTAAACATGATCGCCGGTAGGTGAGAAAGTCACAGAACGTATATTCAATGCGGTCGGCGGAACGATCGTAACGACGCTGTCGGTTGCGATCTGCCGAACCACCAGGCTTCGGCTGCCGAACTCGCCCGACACATACGCCACATACTTACCGTCAGGCGAGATCGCAGGCAGGACCACTCGCCCATCAGTATTTATCCGATTTATTTGAGGCCGTTCGAATGCCGTCGGGGCAAGCGGTCCAGGTGTATTGCGAGAGCTGTACAGCTCCATCCCGGCCAGAAAGAGAAGAAGGCCGATGACAACCAGGGCAAGGCCCGTCAGCCAGTGTCGTCCAGATCGGCGTCGCGGAGCATTATATGTAGTGACGGCAGTGTTTCGCGAGGAGCTAAAAGATGCAAGGCCGCCGCTAATGGTGCGATGAATTATTGTCGGATTCTCGCTGACCACGTTTCCGTTCGAAGCGTGCGGCCCGCTGGGTGCTCCATTCTTGCTGCCGCTATTCGAGATCTCGACCTCGAGAAGAAGCTGTTTTATATCGAGCACGAGGTCCTTAATGTCCTGATATCGCTCGTCGCGTTCTTTCTGCAGGGCTTTGCGAAGGATCCGCTGGAGCTCGGCGGGCACGCCCGGCAAAAGGTCGGTTATCGGCCTCGGCTCCTGATAGATCACTCCGGCAATGGTATCGGCGGCGGTCGAGCCTTCGAAAGGGGTGCGGCCCACCAGCATCTCATAGAGCACTATGCCGACGCTCCAAATATCCGTACGCGGGTCCGTGTCGAATCCTCGGGCCTGTTCCGGCGACATGTATTTCGCGCTCCCCATCACCGTACCGGGGATCGTATTATTCTCGGAGCTTTCTCGCCCGGACCGATAGCCTGCAATGGGCTTTGCAAGGCCGAAATCGAGTACCTTTACGATGCCGTCGCCGCGGACCATTATGTTCTCCGGCTTGATATCACGGTGGACGATCCCCTCGTTGTGTGCCGCAACCAGAGCGTTTGCGGTCTGTTCGACGATGCGAAGAATGCGGGTCAAGGTCAGCGATTCTTTTTCAATTATCTCGCGAAGAGTTTTTCCCTCAACGAATTCGGTAGCAAGAAATTGACCGTGATCGTTCTCCCCTATCTCGTAGATCGTGATCACATTGGGGTGATTTAGGGCTGAAACGACCCGGGCTTCCTGTCGAAAGCGGAGCCGTCGTTCTTCATCATAGGAAAATTCGGTCGGGAGAAGCTTGATGGCGACCTCGCGATCCAGTTCCGTGTCGAGCGCGGAATAGACCTCGCCCATACCGCCTTCGCCGATCTTGGAACGGATCTCATAACGACCAAATTGGGTTCCCGCAAACATTCAGCAAGCTCCGACACGTCTCCCTAAGATAGGAACACCGCGCGACTTTGGTTTGTGTCAACCTCTGGTCATACGCGGCGATCAAAGAACGGCCTCACTCCATTAAACGTTTCAGAAGGCCGAAAAGTTGCCTGAGTGCAAAATATTTATCCTCTGCGGATCCGCTGATAAACGACGCCCGTCTGGGCAAAACCCGAAGGAGTGGAAGATCGGAGCCTCAGATCGCTGCCTGAGGTGAAAAAGAGAAAGCCGCCCGTACGTTCGAACTCCAACACGGTGGCCCTTCCGCCTTCATCCACAGGAGAGAACGAAACGATCACCCTGCCTCTGGCTCGCGTCCAGCTACCCTCCATATTTATGCTTCCCCGGTTTTGATAACTACCGGTAAACGTGGCAGCTAGATCCTCCCTCAGATCAAGCATCTCTGAAGCCAAACCTGAAGGCCCGGTAAATTCACGGCGATATGTGCCGACAAAGCGATCAGTCGCGACGAATGATGTACCTGAATCGATGGAAGCCGGGTATGCGAATGATCTTACTCCGCCTGTCGTCATGATCAAGATCGCAGCTATGATCAAAGCTCTGATGAAATAGTCCATTAATTCTTCCTCCTTATAAGCAACAATCAAAAAAGCAGCGTCTTTTAGATATGACGCTGCTCTGTTCCCAATCGTTGTAAAGAAAAGAATTACGACAGCAACTGCTGGATAACCCCAAAACTCGCCTCGACCGCCTCGCCCAGTTTTTCGACATCCGGGCCGCCACCCTCGGCCATGTCGGGCCGTCCGCCGCCTTTGCCGCCCAGGATCGGTACGATCTCTTTGACCACGTTACCGGCCCTGACCTTGTCCTTCAGGTCGTCCGATACACGAACGATGACGCTTGCCTTGCCCTCGTCTTTTCGTCCGAGGATCACTACGCCGGACTTTAATCTGGCAAGAAGGGTATCCGAAAGCTGCCTCATTCCATTAGAATCGAGACCATCGATCACCTTGCCGACCACTTTCACACCGTCGATGTCGCGTGCTTCATCGTCATGCGCAGATCCGCCACCGATACCTCCTGTAGCGATCTTTAGCTTCAGGTTGTCCATTTCTCGACGTGTACGTTTAAGTTCATCCTGCAGCCGTTCGATCGCAGCGGGCAGATTGTCTCGTTGGGTTTTTAGGGCCTCGAGCGAGCGGTCGATAAGGCGTTCGTCCTCGCGGAAACGTTCAAATGAGTCGAAGCCGGTGATCGCCCGGATGCGGCGCACCCCCGATGCAATGGCCTCGTCGGACGTGATCTTAAAGCTGCCAATATCGCCCGTCGCCCTTACGTGCGTGCCGCCGCAAAGTTCCATAGAGAACTTGCCATCGCCAACGCTCAAAACGCGGACGTCTGAACCGTACTTTTCCCCGAACATTGCGACGGCCCCGGAACGCATCGCTTCTTCGAGTGCCATCATATTCGTCGTAACCGGCTCATTCTGAAGAATATAGCGGTTCACCAAATCCTCGACCTCGCTGATCTCAGCATCGGTCATCGGCTGGTAATGCGTAAAATCAAATCGAAGATAGCTCGGAGCAACGACCGAACCGGCCTGCTTCACATGCGTGCCGAGAACCTCCTTGAGCGCCGCGTGGACAAGGTGTGTAGCCGTATGGTTTCGCCGCGTCGCATCTCGCTTTTCGACATCGACCGTAGCGACCACTTCGTCGCCTAACTTTAGCGACCCTGAAAGTACCGTTACCTTGTGGATTATCAGGCCGGCAACGGGCGAAAAAGTATCATTTACCGCAGCTTTTGAAGCAACTCCGCCAGCCTTTGTCGGCTCGTCGCCGTTTACCTTGCCGAATGTGGTCTTGACCAGAATGCCCGTATCGCCGACCTGTCCGCCCGCTTCAGCGTAGAACGGCGTTTGATCTAGAACGACACCGCCCTGCTCGCCTTCGTTCAGGACATCGATCTGCTTGTCGCCATCGAGGATCGCGACGATCTTTGAAGTCTCAAAGCTCGTCGAATCGTACCCGTGGAACTTATTTGCGCCGACCTTGCTCAGAACCTCGGCGTAAACCGGGCTGATCTCTGATTTCCGGTGCGTTTGACCTATGCCTGATTGCTGCTGAAGTGCCTGCAGAGCAGCTTCGAAGCGAAGATTGTAATCATCCTCGTCGTAGTCGATGCCATTTTCCTCGAGGTACACTCGAATAAGATCACGCGGCGTCCCGAATGTGTCATAGAGCTTCGCTACCTTAATGAACAACTCTTCCGCAGGTATTTCTTTTCGAATAGCTAATTCGCTTAACTTGCTCAGGCCGACGGTCACCGTATTCCCAAACCGGTCTTCTTCAAGCCGGACCATTTTCCCAATGAAGTCCCGCTGGACCGAGAGTTCCGGAAACGCGCCGGAAAAATTCTCGACCACAAGATCGCAAACCTTGTAAAAAAACGCTTCCTTTAATCCAAGATGTTCGCGGCCGTGATAAATGGCCCGGCGCATTATCTTACGCAGGACGTAGTTGCGGCCTTCGTTTCCAGGCAGGATGCCGTCCGCGATCGCGAACGCGGTCGCCCGCGCGTGGTCGGCGATCACGCGGCAGGCAAATTGTTGAGATTCTGACAGTTCTTCGTACGAGCTCATAAAAAAACTATTGTATTACAGGCACAAACATGAGTGATAGCGACTGCATCGACCAGAAACTTTTCGCGCGCCTTTAATGATCCCGTTTCGACCCGAGGCCGCCGATCAGGTGAAGTATCACGCCCGCAAGAGAAAGATAGATGCCTTCGCGACTGAGATCAGAAAAATGCTGAAGTTCGTAGGTTTCGGTTCGCCAGGCGAGGACGACAAAAACGGCGGCCGCGGTCAATGCCGCCGAGCCCGCAAATTGAGATACCGTGCGGCAGCGTTCGGGCCGCATTTGAAGATAAACGCCGAGAGAAATGTGGATCAATGCGTTGAACAGGATATAAATATGACGCGACCGCATCAGCAGGCGAAGATCCTGGCCGATAACCTCTTTGTCCGGAAAATCTGCACGCATGTACTGGCCTGTGATCAAAAAAACAACGAAAAGCAAAAGGCCAAAGCCGAGATGAAACCACCGCATAACAGCCGTCAATTATGCAGCGATTGCGGCGAATTTGCACGCGGCTGCAATGACGGCTTATGTTAGTATCGCTATGCGAAAATCGTTCTGAAATATTAGCCGCGACGTTCAAGCGGTTGGCTTAGAGCGTTGGCCGAGACGCGAGCCGGCGATCCTGAGACTTTCAACCAATTATGACCCGCTCGATAAGACCGCTGGTTTCGCTTACGATAGTGTTTTGTTTATTGTCCCTATCGATGGATGCTCAGCCCGACAAATTTGGGAGATTCAAGGACACCTTTGTTCGAGAGTTGTCGGAAGCCGGCATTGTCGGCGGCAGTTTTGTATTTGTCAGAGACGGGAAAATTGTGGCAGAGGCCCATCACGGCTCCGCTAACCTCGATAAGAAACAGGCCGTCGATACAGAGACGATCTACCATTGGGCATCGAATACGAAGCCTCTTACCGGTATAGCGATAATGCAGCTTCGCGACCGCGGATCGTTGAAACTGGAAGATCCGGTGACCAAGTATCTGCCCGAATTGCGAAGGATACATAATTCCCATGGCTCGATGGACGAGGTGACGATCCGGCATCTGCTGACCCATTCGGGCGGATTTCGCGGAGGGACGTGGCCGTGGCGGCAGGGAAAGGATTGGGAGCCGTTCGAGCCGACCGAGTGGTCACAGCTTGTCGCGATGTTCCCGTTTACCGAAGTGCTTTTCAAGCCGGGCTCAAAGTCCAGCTATTCGAATCCCGGGATCGTTTATCTCGGCCGGACGATCGAGGTGATAACTGGCGAATCGTACGAAAGTTATATCGAAAAGAACATCTTTCGTCCTTTGGGCATGACACGAAGCTATTTCGACACCACCCCGCCCCACCTTTTGAAACATCGCTCCCACAGCTATTACGTTCGCGACGGAAAGCGGACCGAAGGGCGGTTCGACGCCGACACGGGAATCACGGTCTCAAACAGCGGCCTGAACGCCCCCGTCACGGATATGGTGAAGTATCTTAATTTTCTTGTCGGAACCGGGAGCGAAAGCGATCGGGGCGTTTACGATACTGTTCTCAAGCGCCCGTCTCTCGAGGAAATGTTCCGGCCGCAGTTGCCCGCTGGGACCGACGCGAACGGCAATGCCGGCTTCACGACGGACATCGGCCTGATCTACTTCCTCAACCGCCAAGACGGCCGCACTTTCATCGGGCATGGCGGTGACCAGAACGGTTTTGTTAGCTACATCGACTTTGAACCCGCGACAAGACAAGCGTCGATCATCGTGTTCAATACGAACGTGAACTACCCCGACGGCACGCCGGCCGAGAAAAATGCGGTCGTCCGGCTTCGGCGGGCCGTTCAGGAATTGTATTGAACAGAGGCAGATTATCCCATGCTCCACTACCGCGAACTTCCTCCGGCTGCTGAGATATCGCATCTCGCCTTCCTGTTCTTCGAACTTGCTAGTGAGCCAATGGGAAAACCCTTCGCTCACGAGCTTTTTCCAGACGGCACGGTCTCGTTGATCTATCACCGCAATTCGCTGCTGGGGATCGAACAACTCCTGAGCGCCGGGCTTCGAGCGACGCTGGCAAAGGTGCCGGTCCGCCCGGGTGATATTTTTTGGGGAATGCGAGTAGCTCCGGCCGCGGCAGCGCTGCTGGTAGGCGGCAACCCGAGAGGGTTGCCGGCGAATTCACTCGGCTTCCCCTCGGCGCTTGAGCCGCTCGGGCAGAAAATGATGTCCGGGTTCAAGAAATGCGAAAACCTGGAAGATGCCGTTTCCGTCTTCTCAGCGGGGCTAAAGGACCTTGGAGTATCGGCAGGCGATATCGACGACAAAGTTGCGGCTGCCGTCGAGATGATCGAAACCAGTGGCGGGATCGTCAAGATATCTGAAATAGCGACAGCATTGTCGCTCAGCACGAGGCAGTTTCAGCGGCGGTTCGCGGCAGCTACGGGATCCTCGCCTAAACAATACGCCCGAATTCGGCGGTTTTACCGAACTGCCACGGTCCTTGCCAGCCGCGAGAAGGTCAACTGGGCCGAGCGGGCCGCCGCAATGGGATTTGCCGATCAGGCGCACCTGTCGCGCGAATTGTCTGCACTAACGGGGCGCTCGCCCCATTCGTTCGCAAGACGCGTGCGGGCGATCACGCACGGAAAGCTGGTGAAGTAGCAAACCTATCGCGCCGCTACTGAACCCGGGTCAACTCCATCTCCATGAACCGCATCCATGTCTTGCCGCCGTCGCGCGAGAAATCACCGGTTTCGATCCACTTGCCCTCCGGGCTTATCTGTTGGACAAACTTTATTTTTGAGCCGGATTCCTTTACATCAAAGCCCCAGGTGATCGACTTGCCCGAAGGCTCAATGAAGACCTCGCCCTCTTCACCGGTCTCAGCTTTATAGAAACGAAAGCGGATCTTCCCCGACGCATGATCGTATGAGAAAACACCAAAGGCTTGATGGGTGGCCCTTTCGGCACCGGTCTTTTCGTCCTTTGCCATACCCAAGCCTTCGACGACCGCGATCTGCCCGCCGAGTTTGTACCGGAATACCTCCGTTATCTGAGACGTCTGTTTCCCTGTAGGCGTCAGGGCCCATCCCGTACCCTTCCACTCGCCGACCAGAAACTCAAGCTTCTTCAATGCCTCGGTGCTCCCTGCCCTGTAGCGTTCCATGTCGCCCGGCCGGCCGTCTTGGCCGTATGCGTTAACACAAACGAAAATCGCGATCAAAGATAAGATCGGCAAACATCTCACATTCATATCAAAATATCCTCGCATTAAGGTTGGTATACAGGAAAGAAGAATATCAGACGAAGCGATGCAAAATCTTGAAGTTTTGCGACACCTGCAGAGGTCTTGGTCAAAAGCGTTTGATCGCACTCGATCGAAGTACTTTTAACTGACGCCGTTACCCGGATCCCAGGCTCCCTGCAGCTTCCTCAATAGTAATATCTGGCCGCCGTGATAAGCGTTGTGGGCGTTGACGTCGGCAAGGAGGTCCGCCCAGATGCGGGATGTGTTGGTCGGCACTGGTTCTGAGAATTTAGATTCGTGGGCCTGTTCGATCAGCGTGCGCCACTCGGTCATCACGGCATCGAAGCGGGCCACGTCGGCCTGCCAATCGGCTTCCGTGTATTCGCCGGTGCTGAAGGTCTGGTCGTTGTTGTCAACATCGTACTGGAATTCGATCCCTTTGAATCGTTGCAAATACGCGTAGTTGTAGTAAGTGATGTGCGAGATCAGCTCCCAGATGCAGTTGTCGTCGGGACCATCCGCCTTCCACGCGGCCTGTTCATACGTAACGCCTTCGATCGTGTTCCGAACTGCTACAAACCATCCGTTTTCGTTGTAGCAGCGGTCGAATTGCTTGAGGAGCAACTGTTTGAGGCTCATCGTCGCTCTCCGAATGCGGAAGCCAGCGCGTCAGCAAGGTTGAAATACCAAACGTTGAATGTTACGCCCTTGCTAACGCGCGGGCTACTGCAAAGAGAACCTCACCACCCTCGATGTATTTCCCAGCGGTCGACCAACTTGCCGTCCTCCAGAACGTGGTAAAGCGAATGCTGAGCGGCGGTTAGGCACGAATGATTTGCAAGAACACGAACGCTGACCTTGAGCCGGTTAAAGGCTTCGCTGTCGCCCGCCTCGATTTCGCTGAGGCGAAAGTGGCTCTTTGAGCTCTCTGACAAATATTTCGATGGGGAGATTGACTCTAGACGTTGGTATAGACTTTACGATAGAGAAAGGAGGTAATCAGAGCATGCGAATCGGCGAAGTTGCGGCTAATGCCGGAGTTAACGTTCAAACAGTTCGTTACTACGAACGCCGGGGGTTGTTGCCAAAGCCGTCTCGTTTGCCCTCGGGTTATCGGGTCTATCAGGTAGCGACACCGGGATTGATACGTTTCATCAAACGCGCTCAAGCTCTCGGGTTCACCCTTCGTGAGTTGAAGGACCTGTTGCGTGTAACAGATCAGCCATTAGGCAGCTCGATACACCTCCGGTCTATCGCGAAAACAAAGATAAACTCGATTGATGAAGAAATTCGACGGTTGACAGAGGCACGAGAGTTTTTATCAGAGCTGTTGACGAAATGTGGCTGCCTTGATCCAGGCCATGGCTGCATCATAAGAATTCCGCAATGAATCTCTTATGAAACGCCTTCCATTGATATTGAAGATCGCAATAGTCCTGACATTCTTTAACTCGTGGGTTCTATTCGAAGAGACGGTCATCGACCGATATGGACTTTGGATGTACTTGCCCTACTACGAAGTGGGACGTCCCTGCATATGGGACCTCGTCGCCATATTGATCATTATCGCGACTGTAATGGTTGTACTGAAGAGAATGCGGCGGCAACGTGCTGTGGGGAATTAAGTACTCTTGTTCGGATATTTGTTTCGGCTGTCCGCCAAACGTCTATATAGACCACGATGAATAAAAAGGTGAAACGGGAACTATAAGAAAGTATTGTTAGAATGAAAGAAAACAGGCAGTTTTTGCGTCTAATAGTAGATTTCGGCAAATGAATAGCTCAAAGGAGAAACGCTATGAAATTCCAGCGGGTCGCAATTGTCTTTTCCATTTTCAACTTACTGCTTCTGCTGTTTCAGTTAGCCCACATCCGGTCTTTTTCCCAGCACAGTGTTATGCCGATAGTCCGCACTCAAGCGTTCGAGTTGATGGACAAAAGCGGCAAGAAGCGAGCGCAAATTAATGTGGATGAGGAGACGGGCGAAGTTGTCTTTCGACTGCGCGATTCCAAAGGGGACATCCGCGCTAAATTTGGTGCCGATGAAAGAGGCTCAGGCTTGATTCTCATGAACGACCGCACTGATGCTACTGTGCGAATCCGTGCGGCTCAGGCCGGCGCGAGTATAACTCTGTTTGATAGAGAAGGGCATGAGCGAGTGGTCAAGTAATAGTGTTTGCCCAAGCGGTCTGGGGGGAATACTTTGCTTGACTTTTCCCGTCGTACTGATCGACAACATACCCGGCTTTGATAGCGTCCCCTTTTTGGTTGAAGGCTCCTACGTTGATCGAACATCGTGAGCACTATCGATTGTAAGTGGCCCCGCCTACGGTATTCTGATTATGCGAAAACAATACTTTTTCCGGCCATCGAAGAATGGATATTTCGCCTGGGATGTAGATCGTCTGATCCAATTGACCTCTGATTACAAGACAACAAAGGTCTTAGTTAACAAGATTACCGAACTTGACATTCCCTTTCGGTTAGAGGGGTCGGATGACATTCCGTCATACCGAGAAGTGGCCGAGCACGCTAAGTTAATCGACGAAGCCGATCTCTGTTATCCTATAATCGTATCGTCGACCGGTCGGGTTATGGATGGAATGCATCGGGTTATGAAGGCCCTTAATGCCGGAATGATTACAATTGAGGCCGTCGTGTTTGATTACGACCCCGAACCAGACTATGTCGATGTGATGCCGGATGATCTGCTATATTGAGGTATCGAGCAAAATTAGATAGCCGCTTCTTTAAAATAAATCGCGATTTCTTTGAATGTTTCGGTTTCGCCCCCGCATCCTCTCAACGTTACGCTCCTCTTGGTGAAAGGAGCCAATATGAGCTTTCGATCTCTGAAGTGGGGGAATTTTGGTTTCTAGGCTGACCACGATTTCCCCACTTATAAAAATGCGTAACAGCTACCACCCTCTGTGAATTTCCCACCGATCAACAACCGTTCCATTTTCGATGACATAATAATGCGAATGCTGAGCGGCGGTTAGGCACGAATGATTTGCAAGAACACGAACGCGGTCGCCGACAGCGAATTTTTCAAATGCGTCAGCCGCATCTACCTCACCGTGCTCCTGCGAAAGGCCGGTGACCCGCAGGCCCGTTTCGTTGCCGTCCATGTCGAGCACGCGGCCATAGCCGCAGCCGGGGTCGAGGCCGACCGGGCCGCGGTCTTTGGAGAGGGCGACAGCACCGGCGTCGATGACGAGTTTGTTGCGGGAGAGGTCGCGGTGGATGACGGCCGCGAGGACGGTCAATGCCGTGTCTTCGAACGAACAGCTTCCGAGCGTCGCCTGGAAATTGTCGAAGAAAATGTAGTTGCCGGGGCGGATCTCGTCTATGCCGTCGAGGTGGTCGATGGTGGACATCGTCGGCGTCGAGCCGATGCTGACCGTCGGCACCTCGATGCTCATGCCTCTTAATCGCTCGGCCAACTCAAACATCGAATCCCTTTCGTGCCGGCCGATCTGGAGGATATCCTCTTTCGTCTTAGCGTCGTAAGAATGCCCCGCGTGCGTGAGGATGCCGGCGAAGGTGAGATTCTTCGCGTCGGAAAGCCTTCGCGGTATCTCGACCGCCTCCGCTGTGTGCGGCTCCACGCCGACTCGGTGGGTGCCGCAGTCGATCTTTAGAAATACGTCGAATCTGACGCCCACTTTTCCTGATGCATCATCGAGAGCATTCACCGTTGCCGCATCGTCAGTAAGCAGGTTTAGCTTCACACCACTCTTCAGAATTTCGATCGCATCTGCAAATTTCCCCCGCTCGATCGGCACCGCGTAAGTGATGTCCGAAAACCCCTGCCGTGCAAAAGCCCGGGCCTCGGCAAGCGTTGAGACAGTTATCGCTCCGTTGTGTCCAGCCGTCTGTATTCGGGCAACCTCGATGCACTTGTGCGTCTTCACATGCGGCCGCAAGCGCACTTTATTCCGCTCCGCAACGACGCTCATCCTTTCCGCATTTTGGCGTACGCGTTCAATATCGAGTAAAAGAGAAGGTGTCGGAAGATCGTCCATCTTATGCATTGTCGGTGCACCAAGAAAAACTCGGCTTCAGTTCTTTGGAGCAAGTTCGCGGGCCTTTTGTTCGTCGGCCGCTGCCAGATCGTTTCGGCCCATCCTTCGATAAACTGTTGCACGATCGGCATAGAGCCGCGCTTCACGGGGCGTGAATTTTATTGCCTCGGTGTATGATTCGATGGCCTCGCTCCATTTCTTCATCTTGTCCGACGACGGAAGGGCTGCGCTGGCGGACTGCTGTCGGCCGTGCATTGAATAAGCGCTTGCGCAGATCTCGCGGACACCGATCGTCGCGATCGACGCCTGGATCGCGGCTGCCGTATCGCTTGGCCGCGTGCGTTTGACCTCGTCCATCCACTCGATCGCTCCTTTGAAACCTTTCTGACATGTAACCGTCGCTCGCGAGGAATCAAGCCCCGCCATGATAATAGCTCCGGCGGACGACGCAGACTTTGGCCCATATCTCTCGTTTGCCGCCTTCATATGCCAGGCCATCTTGTCCATTGCGGCAAGGGCGGCGGCCTTGTAGTCAGCATCTGAATCGCCAAATTTACCGAGGTGGCTGTTCGAAAAGGCCCGCTTTTGCAGCAAAGAGATCCGTATCTCGTCCATAACGTCCTGCACCGTTTGGTTCTCGGCCTTTTGCGGGATCATTTGCAGCGTCAGTGTCGCAAACGCGGCAGCTCGAGCAAAGTCTTTCGCTTTGATCGCGGCTTCGGTCTTCGAATATCCGTCGCCGAGATCGTTGACGCCACCGGCATTGGTCCCGGTCGGTGAGGCTGCTTGTGCCGGCTGATTTGGCCGCGTTGTCGCGGACGAAGGCGACGGTCTCGGCTGCGGGGCCGGTGTTCTTGTCCCGGCGGCCGTGCCAGCCTGCTGGCGAGTCTTGGCTTCTTCCGAGTTGATAAAATCGAGATAGATCCGCGCGGCCTCGTAGTCTGGAAAAAGTTTCAGGGCGGTCTGTGCGTCCGAGCGCGCCGCGGCAAAATTCTTCCGAAAACCGTGAACCTTGCTGCGTGTATAGAAGGCAACCGCGTTCTTAGCATCGAGCCGGATAGCGGCGTTCAGATCGGCCAATGCCTCTTGCATTCGGGTTGAACGTTCATAGACCACGCCGCGTTCCCGAAAGGCCGCCGCATACTTGGGGTCGAGTCTTATAGCCTCGGTAAAGTCTGCGATCGCACGGTCGCGCGAGGGAACAAAATCGACCGCCATCAGCATTGCATGTATCCCGCCTCGGACGAACCAATACTCGGCCTCTTTCGGATCGAGCTTGATCGCCTCGGAAACGTCCGCTGCTGCAGCTCGATAGCCCTGCTCGGTCGGAGACTTGAGAGATCTATTAAATCGGGCAAGCCCGCGATTGAACCAGCCGGCAGAACTGTCGGGCCGCAGTTCGATATATCTTGTGTAACCTGCGATCGCGGCATCATAATCGCCTTTGTCAAAATTTGCGTTGGCCGCCTTCATTACGGCCTCGGAAAGGCTTGGGACCCCGCCCGGTTGAGACAGTGCCGCAGGTACGGCCGCAAGCAGCAAAAGGAACAGCGAGACCGCAAATAACGTTCGATTCATCGTCAGATCAGCTTCTTGGCCTTCTTGACCACATTCTCAATGGTAAATCCGTAATCGCGGAACACGTCTTCCGCCGGGGCTGAAGCTCCGAAGCGATCAACTGTAAGAGTATCGCCCGAGTTACCGACGTACTTCGCCCAGCCAAGAGAGACACCGGCTTCGATGGCGAGGCGGGCTTTTACTTTCGACGGCAAAATGGATTCGCGGTATTTAGCGGATTGCGCATCAAAGAATTCCCAACAGGGCATCGAAACGACTCGAGTCGGCGTGCCCGATTTGTTCAATTTCTCGCGAGCTTCAAGAGCAAGGCCGACCTCGGAACCAGTAGCGATCAGGATAAGTTTTGGCGAAACCTCCTTTCCTGCCTTATTTTCGGCCTCGGCCAATACGTAAGCCCCCTTGTGCAGGCCGTCGGCTTTTGCGTATTTCTTTCGGTCGATCAAAGCGACCTTTTGACGCGAAAACGCAAAAGCTGTCGGAGCGTTGGTGCGTTTGAGAGCGGCTCGCCATGCCTCTCGGGTCTCGTGTGCGTCGGCCGGGCGTATCACCGCCAGATCAGGGATGGCACGAAGGGCCGCTAAGTGTTCTACCGATTGGTGCGTCGGGCCGTCTTCGCCGAGGCCGATGGAGTCGTGCGTGAACACGAACAGCACCTGTATGTGCGACAGGGCGGCGAGGCGGATCGCGGGGCGCATGTAATCCGAGAACGTCTGAAATGTGCCGCCGAACGGGATGACGCTCCCGTAAAGGGCCATGCCGTTCATCGTCGAACCCATTGCGTGCTCGCGAATGCCGAAGTGGATGTTGCGGTTCGCAAAACGGCCGGCCTGAAGATCGGCGGATGATTTGATAAAGGTGTTGTTTGATGGTGTCAGATCACCTGAGCCGCCGACAAGGTGAGGTATCTTGTCTGCGATGGCGTTGATCACCTCGCCTGAGTAGGCACGCGTGGCTTTGGCCTCGACGTCGGCGAATTTCGGCAGCGCATTTTCCCAGCCGTCGGGCAGTTGGCCCGAACGCGTTTCACGAAGGGTCTTGCCAAGATCTGGAAATGCTTTCGCATACTCCTTGAAGGCGGCTTCCCACTCTTTCTCGAGCTGCGAACCACGCTTCACGGCGGTTCGGAAATGGCTTAGCACCTCCTTCGGTACGAAAAAGCTCTTGTTCTCGGGCCAGTCCAGATTTCGTTTCGTTTCTTTGACTGCATCTTCGCCGGGTGCATCGGAATGCGCCTTGCTGGTGCCCTGTTTCGGCATTCCGAAACCGATGATGGTTTTGATGCGGATCAGCTTGGGCTTTCCGGTGCTCTTCTGCGCGGCCCGTATAGCGTCTTCGATGGCTCGAAGATCGTTGCCGTCCTCGACGGCCGTGACCTCCCAGCCGCAGGATTCGAATCGTTTGGTAACGTCTTCGCTCCACGCAAGGCTCGTAGGCCCGTCGATAGTGATCTGGTTGTCATCGTAAAGATAGATCAGATTATCCAGCTTGAGATGCCCGGCCAGCGATGCGGATTCGTAACTGACCCCTTCCATTAGATCGCCGTCCGAGCAGATGCAGTAAATGAAGTGGTCAATGATCTTATGACCGGGCCGATTGAACTTTGCCTCCAAATGCTTCTGCGCTATGCCCATCCCAACACCGTTTGCGAAGCCCTGGCCGAGCGGGCCGGTGGTGATCTCGACGCCGGGCGTCAAAATATTCTCCGGATGCCCCGGCGTTTTCGAATGTAGCTGACGAAAATTCTTCAGCTCATCCATCGACAGGTCATAGCCCGTCAAATGCAGCAGCGAATAGATCAGCATCGAACCGTGCCCAGCGCTAAGCAAAAAGCGGTCGCGGTTGAACCACTTCGGATTCTTGGGATTGTGCCTCAAAAACCTCGTCCACAGCACATAAGCAGTCGGGGCCATGCCCAACGGCAGCCCCGGATGCCCGGAATTAGCCTTCTGAACCGCGTCCAATGAAAGCGTGCGGATCGTGTTGATACAAAGTTGGTCGAGGTCGGTGGATAGTTTCATTCTTGCTGTGGCAGTCATATTAGGAAGCGTAGGGATCGTGTTGTTCTGGTCTATTTTGCCAATAGTTTCAGCCGCACGCAAAAGCAGGCAAAAAATAAAAGCTGATAGCTATCGGCTAATAGCTATCAGCTTTGTTCAAACAAAACGAAAACTCTTACTTAACGCCGACAACTTTCTTGAACCACCAGCGCAGGCCAACGAAAAGGAAGCGGTAATCCTTGAAAAACTCGGGCGGCTTGCCTTCGAAATAGTGGCCTATGAATTGGAGTATCCAGCCTACCATAAATAGCCCGAGGGCGAAGCGCCACAGCCCGCCGACAAAGAAGCAAGCCGGAACAAGCAGTATCGACAGCGCGATCATCGGAATACCAAAGCTATGCATCAGACGGTTTATCGGATGCTCGTGCGCCTGCGAATATTCTTCGATCCAATCGTCCCAAGATCTTCCACCCATCATAAGATCACCTCCTCGCGATCAGGTAAACAACCATTCCGGCAAGTGCGAATTCAAGAAAGGGCAGCCAGCCGCCGGTCACGTAAGAAAGAGCGGCAAAGGTCAGAACACCGGCGACGATCGCCAGCACGATCCTGAAAAAAATGTTTCTCGGCCAACACTTTCATTGTCTTGTTACAAACCTCGCCCGTTTTGCGAACAATGATACACCAAACCGCTCAGCGGCGGAATACTTCGATCACCAGCCCATCCGGCAGAGCCTGAGTATCGACAAGCGTGAACCCGTCGAGAAAATCGGCGGGCATCGAAACGTCGGCGTCATCTACGGAAATGGGAACTCGCGTAACGATCCAACTATCGATCGAGCCGGCAAACTCTGCATAGGTTTTCGACCCGCCTATCACGAACAGATCGCAGTTCAAGAACCTCGCAAGGTCGAGGGCCTCAGCCTCGCTTCGCAGAAAGATCAAATTCTCGGCCTTGTCTATCTGGGCCGACCGGCTAAGAACGATATTCAACCTGTTCGGCAGCGGCCTGCCGATCGACCGCCATGTGTTCATCCCCATCACGACCGCCTGGCCCATCGTGGTTTCCTTGAAATGTTTCAAGTCAGCCGGGTAATGCCACGGCAGCTTGCCGTCCTTTCCAATGGCGTTGTTTCCAGCAACCGCTACTATTCCAATGATAGCCATGATCAAATTCTTATGCGCGCACCCTTGTAAACCGCTATCTCGGAACCCTTCGCCAAGACGACCGAATATGGCTGGGTGTCGGAAAGAAATGCAAACTCGTCTCCATATGTTGCTCGGAAATCAACGTCGATCTTAGGATCATCCGGTTCGAAAAGTTCCCATTTGGGGTGTTCAACTTTGTATTCGTCGGTGCGATTCGGGCCTCGTGTCGTATAGCCCCAATAGTGCTCGATGATAAACTCGCCGTGCGAATTTTCAGCAGGAACACCAAGATTCTTTCCTCGCGTTAGGCTCAAATTATTCGTGCAATTGCCACGCGACCAACTGTAACGGACGTGTTCGTCGTCGCGAAAATTCGACATCTTCCATTTTTCGTACGGCTCTCCGTAAAGCGTGCGCGCCACGGCGGCAATGGCTGCTTTCGGCACTATCTCTTTTACGAAGACGACACCGCGGCGAAGCTCATCACCGGTCGCGCGTTTCACATAGAACCGCAGGTTGACTTCCTCAAAATTTACGTGAAAGGGAACCAGAAAATCGAGCACACGCGTATCGAGAAACATAAAGCCGACAAGGCTGACAAAGCATTTGCCCTCGTGCAGGTCTAACTCGGTTCCCATCGGCACACGCGGTTCCAGCAATCCGGGATCGACCTCATAATTTGCCATTATCAGGTCGTGCCACTTCGCGGTCAGGAATTTCTTCATCACACGATTATACGCTTATCGCCCGCTCGTTTCGTTATGCCGACGCGATCGAAGTACTCCAAAAGAGGTATTGCATATTTGCGCGAAACGCCCGCAAGTTCCTTGAATGCAGGTACGTCGATCAAACGGTTGGGCAGTTGAGGGGCTCGTTCTCTAAGCTGCGTGATCAGTGCATCGATAGAATCTCTGCTGAATGCAAACTCGGACGAGACCCTAACGATCTTGCCGCCGTTCGCGCACACCGTCAACAGTTTTTGAGCATGGGCGGGCGTGACCTTGAGCCCGATTCCTGCTTTTGCCAAGACTTCCTCTACCTTTGGGGGAGCCACCATGGCCGCCCGCAACGCTGATATTATTCTTTCGACAAAGACTGCCTCGTCTCCTGAAAGTTCTCGCGAATGGGCTGAAGAACGGACGATATCATTCTCGTTCACGATGAGCCCTTCGGCCTCGAGCGGCCCGATCACGCCCTTTAGCACCTCAGGCGGAAGCCTGGTGAAGACCTTATCTTTGATAGTTTCTCGCGAAATGCCCCGCGAATGCGGTTCGATCTCGTGATGCTCGACGACGGCTTTGATTACAGCCGCCTTCAGCCCTCTGAATGCGTCGCTCGAAAGAAAGGTCCCCGTCAATTCGATGATCGATCCTTGCGCTTTCAGAGCCGCAATTTCAGCCCGCAGTATCCCGGACGAGAAGCCCGTCCGGGCCTGGATCGAGGAAAGGCCCGAGCCGCTTTTTCCGGCAGCTTCAACGAGCGTTCGAACAATCGACATGCGATCTTCGCGGACTGACTCAAGCGTTTCGAGAAATCTCCGAGCTTTCACCAGATCACGTGCCCGATGCCTTGCCGGCAAGGGATCGATCACTGAGCCGCCGGCGATCGTTGTCTGCGGGGAGTAGCTGCGAATGATGAAATGTTCGCCCATCACCGCGGTGACCGGCACCTCAAGGCGAAGCTGAACATAGCCGGACGCGCCGGGCAGGATCTCCGCCTTTTCGTCGATGACGTGCACGCGTGCAAGAGCCTCTGCCGTCCCTATGTGGACACGTACCCGCTGCCTCGACCGCAACGGCCTCGGCACGTCCTTTAGGACCTCGACAAACGCGTCAAAGGCCTGTGTCGGCGAGATCGTGGCGGGTGCGCACAACGTCATCCCACGCGCCACTTCCGTTTTATCGACCCCGGCAAGGTTAACGGCAACGCGCTGTCCGGCCGCTGCGGCCTGCGTTTGCTTGCCGTGCGTTTGCAGCCCGCGAACGCGTACCTTTCGCCGCATGGGCAGCAGCTCAAGCTCAACGCCTTCGCGGATCTCGCCGCTTGCAAGGGTTCCGGTAACGACGGTCCCGAAGCCTTTTATCACAAAACTTCGGTCGATGGGGAACCGCGTGACCTGATCGTTGCGGCGCGCTCCGGCCGAGTTTGCTAAGGTCGTCATCGCCTCTCGCAACTTTTCCAGCCCTTCCCCGGTTGTCGAGCTGACCGCGATGACCGGTGCATCCGCAAGAAACGACCCTTCGACCAGTTCCGCAACATCCAGCCGCACTAGGTCGAGCATCTCCGCATCGACCAGGTCTTTCTTGGTGATCACGACAAGCCCTTTCTCAACGCCCAGCAGCCGGCAGATGTCGAAATGTTCGCGGGTCTGCGGCATCACGCCTTCATCCGCGGCGACGATCAGCAGGACGAGGTCGATGCCGCTTGCCCCGGCAAGCATGTTCTTGACGAACCGCTCGTGGCCCGGCACATCGACGAACCCGATGCGGAGATCCCCAAGCTCGAGCTCTGCAAAGCCGAGGTCGATCGTAATGCCGCGTTTCTTTTCTTCGGGAAGGCGGTCGGTGTCGGTGCCGGTCAGTGCCTTGATGAGCGTGGTCTTACCATGATCGATATGCCCCGCGGTTCCGACTATCAAATGCATATTAGAAGGGTCCGCCCCGGGTGAAGTCCCGGCCGGGCCGATGCGACCAAGATGCCTAACGCAGACGAAGGAGGCTCTCGACCGATATGTCCTCGTCGATCGCGGCCCAGCGGATCCCGAGGCCGCCGCCGATCAGCCGCCAGTTCTTGCGGTCGCTCCCGCTTGCTTCCTCAAGCCGCGGGAACCAGTGTAGCGGGACCGAAATGATCCGGCCGTCCGCAAGGCCGACATTCAACGCATCCTCGGCAAATGCCACCTCAACCGCCAGCGGCTGAACTTCTACTGATGAAATGCTCATAAGTATCTGTACTGACTGTACAATATTCTACCAGATAATCTCGCGTCCTTTAGAAGAAGGCCGATCTAATGGAGAGAGACCTCGTTCGGCCGATTTCGAATGCAAGGCCCAGGTGATATTCTAGATAAAAGAAAAACGCAGACGATTTCGAAGACCAACGTCGGAAATCCGTTCGCACGATCTACTAACCACAGGAGACAAAACAAGAGAACATGTCAACAGCAACTGGAACTGCGGCTGAGAACGCGGTCACATTGGCAAAGGTGGGCAAGCCGGCCCCCGATTTCGACCTGCCTTCGACAAAAAACCTTGAGACCCTGAAAGAAAACGTCAAGCTGTCCGATTATAAGGGCAAATGGCTGATCATTTTGTTCTACCCGTTGGATTTTACGGGTGTTTGTTTATCGGAGCTGGTTCATTTTTCGGACCGTGCAGATGAGTTTAGTAGGCTCGGCACCGAACTGCTCGGCGTTTCGACCGATTCGGTCTATTCGCACCGCGAATGGCTGAAAATGCCGCGGGACAAGAACGGCATCGAGGGCGTCGTGTTCCCGATCGCATCGGACGTCGGTGGCCGGCTCGCCGCAAAATACAACATCCTCATCGAAGAAGCTCACATCGCGCTTCGCGGGTTGTTTATTATAAACCCTGACGGCGTTGTCCGATATTCGGTGGTGCACGAGCCCGCGATCGGGCGTTCCGTTGATGAGACTCTTCGAGTTCTTGAAGCACTGCAGTCGGGCGGCTTCTGCACTGCCGATTGGAAGCCGGCAAAAGAAACCACGTAGGCTCAAATGGCGGAAACGCTACCGTTAGAGAACGTGTGCCCAGATAGACTCGTTTGTCTGTAAAGGGCACACTTCCTACCGGTTGTGTTTATACCTAGATATTCCCCGTGAATATTTCCCACAGGATCGCCCAGATCACATACATGCTCACCAGGATCGAGCCGATCAGTAGCAGTATCAAGACGCCGATGATCGCAAAGACGAAAAGGTAATCCGACGTGGTGCCTTTGTCCTTTCCCGTTGCGCGTTCGCGGATAAGGTCCATGTTCCGCCTATTAGATTTCCAGACAAAATCGAAAGCATCGCCAAGGAACGGGATCGTCCCGACCACGTAATCCAGCCCGATGTTAAATGCCATTCTAAGCAGGGTGATCTTCGGCACGCCGTAGCGAACCCCGGCCAAGAGGATGTAGAACGACGCGAACGACGTCAGCGTGTCGCCCACATTAGGTACCAGCCCGATCAACCCGTCCAACCCAAACCGCCAGCCCGTGCCGGGTATGCGGAACAGCCCGTCGAGATAATGGGCCAGATTATCCAGGCCCTCTTCGATCTCAACTTGACGGCGTTCTATGTCATTCATGAATTCTTAAGCCACCGAGAACACGGAGGTCACAGAGAAATCCTCTTCAATCCTTCGCGCAGCATCTTCGCTCCAAAATTGATCAGCAGACCGCGTTTCAGGCCGGTCGCTCTTAGATAAGAAAGAATTTGTGCCGTTGAGACTTCCGGGAGTTTGCTGAGTGATTTGATCTCAACTACTACTTCGTCCTCATCGAGAATGTCGATACGCTGGCCTTTGATGATCTTACCCTTGTAAATGAGGTCGATCTCAACCTGTCTCCGATAACGGATCCCACGTAAGTCGAACTCGTGGCAAAGCGCCTACTCATAGATAGCCTCGAGTAGGCCTGGTCCAAGTATTCGATGGACCTCGATGGCCGCGCCGATGACCTTCTCGGTAAGGAGATCATTCATCTTCTCAGCGTTCTCTGTGGTCTCCGTGTCAAATTGATTCAACGACCTATGATCCTGACGCTCAGGATCTTGTCGCCGCGGACGATCTTATCTACGACCTTCATTCCAGTTTCGTTCACTTTACCGAAGACGGTGTAGCCGCCGTCAAGGTGCGGCTGCGGTGCATGTGTAACGAACCATTGCGAGCCGCCGGTGTCCTTGCCACTCAGAGCCATTCCGACGACTCCGCGTTCATACGGGACCATGTTCACCTCGCAGCGGATCGACCAGCCCGGGCCGCCGCTTCCGTTGCCGATGGGGTCGCCGTCCTGCATTACAAAGTTTGGTACTACGCGGTGCACCTCAAGCCCGTTGAAATAGCCCGACCGTGCAAGCTTGACAAAATTATCCACCGTCAGCGGTGCGTCCTCGGGAAGGAGATCGATCGTGAATGAGCCCTTCTGCGTCGAAAATACCGCACGCACTGTCCCGTTCTTTCGGGCCAACGCTCGACGATAGTCAATGTCTGTGTTCAAAGTTTGGCCAAGCCTGGTCGCCAATTTCTTGTCATAAGCAAACAAGCGGTTCTTGTTTTGCAGCTTCGCATTGGCCACGACCAGGCGAGCGCCCGGCTGTTTCTTCAACAGCTCAGCATCATTAAGCAATTCGATGGTCTTTTTTCTAACGAGATAATCCGGTGCATCTAAGGCTTTATAGAGCGTATCCACCGCTCCTGCCCCATCAACCTTTGCTATCGCTTCGAGCAGGGCCAACTGTGCATCGTTTTCACGGGTGTCGGTTGACATAGCGCTTACTAATGCTCTCTCCAGCGTCGTTCGAGTGCCGCGTTCTGCAGGCAGATCAGCAAGAAGGCTTGCCGCGGCCGCGCGAACGTAAACGTCCGGATTTTTCAGAGCGATCTGAAGTATCTCTCGTAGATCGTCGGTTTTGAATCTTGCAAACGCCCGAAGCACATCCGGCGCCGCCAGCATCTTTTTACCCTCTTTTGCCGGATCAGCCTCGGCAAATGCTAGCGCGAGCGGCCGCAGTACTCCGGGAGCCTCTTCCTTTAATCGCTTTCCTTCATCCGTCGTCGGCTGAATTACCGCAAATTCGCCCACGATCAGAGCAAGCGTCCGATACTGTTTCCAATCATTCAGCTCGGGGCTGTCGCCATCGCCGCGTGCCGGCGCAACGCGGACCCGGGCGACGTAAACTTCCGAGGTATGTCCCCGGTCGATCTTCCCGAATTCGCGAAACAGTCTTATCGCCCGTTCGTTAAAGCTGTTTGGGATCAGCTGGCCCAGCGCGGTCGCGATCTCGACAAACTCGTTGTGCTCGATGGGAATATAATTTGGCTTCTTTGCTTTTGCATAGATAAGCAAAAGTTCCTCGCCGCGTTTAAGCAGCGGGTCGGCCGCCTTCGCATCGCGAAGCGTTGCAAGCGAACGGATAGCCGAAACACGAACGCGGCTATCCTCGTCTCCCGACGCAGCATCGATCAGGATCCCGATGGATTCTTTGTCGTCCGCTGCGCCAAGCGCTCGAGCAGCATTAGCCCTGGCCACTGGGTCGTCATCGTTCATCAACATCGCACGCAGGGCCATGTTCGAGTTCCTGGCGCGAAGACGGGCTAGCGAATTTGCGGCATCGGCCCTGATCCTGGCATCCAGATTCGTAAGGAATTGTGCGATAGAAGGCTCTGATCCTTCTGGCCGCGACCGCAACGCAGCCGTCAGCCCCAAAACTACAGTAAGTTTGTTTTGTTTATCACGACGGGCCTCCTCTGCATCAAGGACGTCGAGGATCGCCTCGCCGAGTTCGGTGACTTTCAGATCGCGCGACGATGCGGGAGAGTTTGGCGGGCCGAGATTTGCCGCCGCTATTTTCCCAGCCGCTTCGACTAGACGAGCACGAACGGTGTCCGGTGCTTCTTTGTCGCCCAAGGCCCTAAGTATTGCGTCGGCAGCTTTTAAAGATTCGATCTCGCCGAGGGCAAATGCAGCCATCGCACGGACCTCGGCCGATCTATCCTCTAGAAGCGTCGCAAGCCTTGTTATCGCTAGTTCATCGCCGATACGCCCTGCGGCAAGGGCGCCACGGTAGCGCACGGCGCTATTCGCGCTCGTCAACATCTCGACGACCGGTGCAGGGTCGCGTGCATCCTCTGCCTTAACGATCCGAAGGTGCAAGTCGTCCGGCAGCCGATACCCGTCTATGACCGGCGATGCCAGCCTCTGGCCGAAGGCCGATGATGCTGCAATTACAAATATGAAGTGGATAAATAGAACGGTTCGAATCAATTTCGGTCGCATATTGAACGGGAACTTATGGTATTTCGACGATCTCAAAGCCGGTTGTGATCGTGGCCGTTGGGCGGACCGTGGCGGCAACGGAACAATATTTCGTGTCGGAAAGTTCGATGGCATCAGCAACGGCCTTTTCCGAAACGCTACGTCCATGCACGATATGGTTAAGGTGAAAACTGAGAAACTTGCGCGGATGATCTTCGGCACGGACGCCCTCGATCTCGACCCGATAATCGGTAACTTGCTGCCGTTTCTTGAGCAAAATGGAGATCACATCCGCAGCGGTGCAGGCCGCAACCGCCACCAAAAGCATTTCGACCGGAGTCGCAGCCTCACGTCTATCACCTTTTGTATCAATGATTTGTGCATGTCCGCTGGGCGGCGTTCCAATAAAGAATTCGTCGCCTGCATAGCGTACCGTGGCCTTGTAAGAGTTTGCTGACATAGGTCGAAGATCCCCGGGCAACTGCCTGATTTTGATTGGTATCTTAACACACGCGAACGGGGCGCCGTCGCCATTAAACCTTTGGTATGAAAAATGCTTCCAAGTGGTGTAGGCAGCAGTGTGCCATCTATCGATATTGCAGGAGCAAAGATTATGAAACGCATTAATAGAACGATGTTGGCGTTCGCGGCGTTCGGCATGTTTATCGCCGGAAATGTTATAACGGCGGAAGCACGCAACGTCGGTGACGGTCGGATCACGGCTAATGCAACGGTAAACGAAAGACTTACCGGAACTTATCGGCTTGACGCCGCAAAGAGCGAGCGGGTGGCCGATGTGCTTTCGGGCACGACGGTTTCAGGCAGCCAGCGAAAGGAGCTTGAGTCAAAGCTCGAGGCGCCGCGTGAGTTAGCCATCATGGTTCGCGGCAACACCGTAACGCTCGCTTCGTCCAATGCCGATCCGGTTACGCTGACTGCGGATGGGCGCGAAAAAGTAGAAACTACAGGGGGAAGGACGACGCGTTTTCGTGCGACCTTAAGGGGCGACGTATTGACTATCGCCAGCGTTGGGGGCGAAACCGATTATACGATCACTTTTACTTCGGCCGACCGTGGGCAATCAATGAAGGTGACACGTCGTATAACAACCGATTACCTGAACGAGACGATCTTTGCGGAGAGTTTTTACACAAAGACCGACGCGATCGCAAAACTCGGTATCGAAGATGATGGCGATGTTGTGGATGACGAGGCTTACTCGAGCAACGATCCTGACGATAATGGAACACAAACAAGCGGCACCCCATCGATAGTCACGCCGAGGATAGGCGAGTTCATCGTGCCGAACGGCGAGACGGTCTCGGGCGTTCTGGAAAATCCGATCGATACAAAGATCTCTCAGAACAACGACCGTTTCCGCATGACGGTCACATCGCCGGAAGAATTTCGCGGGGCGATCATTGAGGGCTATATCTCGGGCGTCGGACGGTCAGGCCAGGTTTCGGGCCGTTCGAATGTAACCTTTAACTTTACGAAGATCACGCTAGCGAACGGAAAAGAATACGATTTTGCCGGTACGCTGGCGGGTATCAAAGACACTCAGGGCAAGGAAGTAAAGACCGAGCCTGAAGGAACCGCAAAGGGTGACAGCCAGACCAAAGAAACCGCAAAACGCGGAGGTATCGGAGCGGGCATCGGGGCTCTTATCGGCGCAATTGCCGGCGGGGGCAAGGGTGCGGCGATAGGGGCGATAATCGGCGGTGGCGCCGGAGCAGGCTCGGTCGTTGTTCAGGGCCGCGACGACATAAAGCTCCAGCAAGGCTCCGTCATTACTGTTGTTTCTTCGTCGCCTATTCGCAAGGGACAAAGGGCAAGCCAAAATTAACTGCTGCGGCAAGCGTCGCGAGCGGCCGGACATCGATCAGGCGGTGGGCTGTTACTGAATTGCCCGCCGCTATTATTTTGACTATCATCTTCTGCGCCCCGAAACCAAAACCACTGAAGGGGTTCCGCCGTATCGCAGCATGCCTCTGCCCGAAGAGATAGAACTTTACCGTGACCGTAAATGGCGGCGAGAAGAATCGCTTAGGGTCGATTCGGTTTTCGATGTTGAATCGATGGTAGAAGATCTTGGCTTTTGCCTCGGCCTGACCGACGCGCGTAAGGGGCTGCCGTCCGTTTATATAGCAGTTTGCGGCCGCCGCGACGCCCATATGCCGCGAAACGTCCAGAAAGATCACGAAGCAAGCCGGGCTTGGGTCTTGAAGGATGAAGTGATCGCCCGAGGAAATGTCTATTACGGCAAGCTGGTCAAGGGTAAATCGTGGTTCCTCGCACGCCGAATGATCCCGGTCTTCAATTCGCTTTGGGGCTGCTCTCGCCGGGCCGAAACCGGGGTGCTCTCGGAGAACGCAAGACGGGTCCTTGGCGTGCTCAGAAAAGAATGGGAAATGGCTACCAGCGATCTGCGAACAGCCTGTAAATTCAGGAACAAAACCGACTTGACGAAAGCGCTCGACGAACTCCAGCGGCGAATGAAGGTCGTCCCCCAGGAAGTGGTTTACGTGCCTAAGTTCACTTACATCTGGACGCTGGCCGAAGCTCGTTTCCCTAATGAGATTGCGATAAAGCTAGACCGCGAAAAGGCGGTGCTTGAGCTTGCCAGAGCGTATCTCCAGCTTTGCGGAATGACCCAGCGCGGCGAGCTATCGGGTAAGTTCGGCTTTTATCGCTGGGAATCGGGCCGGGCAAATCATCAGCTCGTTGACGAAGGGTTTGCCGAACGCCTTGGCACGGGAATATATCGCCTCGTCACCGTTTGATTGCGTTTGCGGGCCTTTGTGGCATATTCTTGTCAGAATTGTCGGAAATGATCGAAAGGCACGCCCGGTTTGCACGACGGTCGGATAAACGGCCGCGTATTCGGGCCTCACGCTGATTTGCCTTTGGTTAGTGAACGACCCGCATCTGTTGTCTTTTCGACGCAATGCGATCAGGATCGCGCTGTCGCGCCCGAAACCTCTTCCCTAATTTATTGTCAGGAGTGATCAGGAATGTCTCGAAATAAAAGTATCGTATTTCTCATAGTTGTCTCGCTCGTCGCGCCGATGCTCGCCGCGGCTCAAAAGCCGGCTGTTTCGGTGGAGGCCGTTGCCAAAATAAAAGATGAAGGAATGAACCGCTCGCAGGCGATGGCGACCATTCGTTATATGACCGATGTCATTGGCCCCCGGTTGACCAATTCGCCCGGGCAGAAACGGGCCAATCAGTGGACCAAGCAGCAGCTTGAGAAATGGGGACTGAAAAATGCTGCCGTCGATCCGTGGGGCGAATTCGGCCGCGGCTGGGAGGTTAAATACTACTCGGCGGTCGTAACGGCCGGGGACCAGACAACGCCGCTGCGTTCGTATCCAAAGGCATGGTCGCCGTCCACACCCGGTCCGGTTACCGCAGATGTCGTGTTCGTTGACGCAGCGGACGAGGCCGGCCTCGAGAAATACAAGGGCAAGCTGAAAGGGGCGATCGTCCTGACGGTGCCGGACAGGCCGGTCCAGGACATTTTCAAACCGACTGCCCAGCGCCAATCGGACGATGCACTGAAGGCTATGGAAGCGGCAAAGCCGGCCCAACCCGGTCAACAGCAGCAACAGCAGCAATTCACTCCCTCGCCCCAGCAGCAGTTCAATGCGCGTAAGAACCGTTTCTATTTTGAAGAAGGAGCGGCCGCTTTGATCGATTCCGGAACGGTAGTGGATGCGGGCGCGATCCGCGTAATGGGTGCCAGCCTGCCCCCGATGGCTCCCGGCTCAACACCGACGCCGGGCATGCGTATAGCTTCCAAGGGCGCTCCTGCGACCATTCCTCAAATTGTTGCCGAGGTCGAGCAGTACAATCGGCTTTATCGGCTTGTTCGACAGGGGGTTCCGGTAAAAATGACCGTTGACCTGCGTGTAAGCTGGACGGAAGACGACCTTCAGGGTTACAACACGATTGCCGAGATACCGGGAACCGATCCGAAATTGAAGGACGAGGTGGTCATGGTCGGCGCCCATCTCGATTCTTGGCACGGCGGGACCGGCGCAACCGATAACGGCGCCGGCTCGACCGTCGCGATGGAAGCCGTACGTATCATCCAGGCTGCGGGGCTGCAGCCGCGAAGGACGATTCGGATCGGCCTTTGGACCGGTGAAGAACAGGGCTTACTAGGCTCCCGAGGATACGTCGCAAAGAATTTCGCGCAGCGGGGCGACGGGACACAGCCGGCCTTCGGCGGCCCGGGCGGCGGCGGACAGGCAAATCAGCTTCCGCTAACACTGAAGCCCGGACATGGAAAGTTCTCTGCTTATTACAATCTCGACAACGGTACGGGACAGATCCGCGGCATCTATCTGCAGGGGAATGAACAGCTTAGGGCCCTGTTCAAATCATGGCTCGAACCATTCGCCGAATGGGGAGCGACCACAGTCACTATCAATAACACCGGCGGCACTGACCACCTGGCATTCGACGGCGTCGGTCTGCCGGGGTTTCAGTTCATTCAGGATCCGATCGAGTATCAAACCCGCACCTGGCATACGACCCAGGACGTTTCCGACCGTATCCTGGAGCAGGACCTGAAACGCTCAGCTGTGATAATGGCAGCATTCGCCTATAACACTGCGATGATGGACGAGCTGCTTCCGCGAAAGGGCTCGCCTGCGGCGCTGACCGCTTCGCTCTTGCCTGGATTCGATTTCAGGGCCGAATTGGACGAGATCGCTTTCCGAAACTCAGGGCTGGATTTCGCGATCTGCGGGCACGATATCGAAGGTGCGGAGCTGCCGGCCGAGTTCCCGGCAATACTTGCCGTCAGCCCGCACAGCCACGTTCACGCGGAATGATAGTTGAACTTTTGTGAGTGATCAGGGAAGGCTATTCGGCCTTCCCATTTTTGGTGCCGGCGTCCAATCAATCCGGCCAAGCGGAACCATCGGCATACTTGATGCTGACGATAACTATCTTTTCCTTAAACGTATTGCTGCCCTTTCCATCGGCGCTTGCCGCATTGATGGTGCCCGTCGGCGGGATCGACGATCTTACGGACACGTTTTTCGTCTTTCCAGGTTTTATCGAGACCTCGCTTTCGAACCTTCGCCGGCCCACCTCTTGATCGCTGTCGGGTTCGAGAAACAAATATTCCCAAACTATCGAGACCACCTCTTTTTTGCTCTCGTTCCTTAATTTGACCTCATACGTGTAAGTCATCGTCGGTTCCGAACGCGAAGGTCCATTTATCGGAGTGCTGCCGGACGCGTCGCGGGATGGCGCTTCAAGTTCACGAAGGATCTGGTTAGCTCGTTCGGTTCGTCGTCGCCGTTCTTCTTCCCTTTCGCGATCCCATGTTTCCTGAACGATGTCCCTCTCGAAAGCACGATTTTGCACGCCGGCGCGCCATTTGTTTTCAAGCACGATCAGTTGGGGGTTCGTCGGCGTCGGGAGCGAAGCCTGGGAGAGCACGTTAAAGCTCAGCGTTAGAAAAAGTAAGACTGTTGAAAAAACTTTCATATCGACGGGGCCAACCGCACAGGACCACCGAAAAAACCGGACATCGGCAGCCTTGGTTCTCCGTTCATCCCTTCTTTTTAATTCACTTCCAATTCATTGTCATCAGGCTTGCGAAGGTTTCGATGCCGTCCCAGAGGTTTTGGATGCGGATGTTCTCATTCTCGGCGTGTTGGTTGTTGTCGTGGTTCGCTATCGGGACAGTTATCGTAGGGACGCCCAGCGTTTCGCTGATTATCGATAACGGCAGGCTGCCGCCCAGGCTTGGCATTCTGATGATCGGATCAGCCGATGTCTCTTGGACCGCTTCGATCACTGCAAGTGAGACCGGCAGATCCATTCGCGTCCGCTGGGCGTTATAGCTGCCCGGAACGTGTATGAACTTTGCGATAAAGGGATGTTTGACCCGCTCTTCCATCGTCGGGTCGCGGTCGATGACGTAGAAGCCCTGCGACTCGATGTGCTTGCGGAGTTTTGCGACCTGTCGAATGTGGTCATTGCCCTTGACCAAGCGAAGATCAAGCACGGTGGTCGCGTAGGTCGGGATCACATTCCGTGCCTGCTCGCCGACGTCGCCGCTTCGAATGCCGTTTATATTGAGTGAGGGTTGGTTGATGCGTTCGAGCAGACTTTTGCCGCCGCCTTCGGTAAACCCTATGCCGAGTTCGCGTTTAAGCTGCTCGTCATAGCGTGGGGCGTCGGCCATCGCTTTAAGCTCGGCTTCGCCCAACGGCTCAACGTCATCGGCCCAGCCTTTTATCGTGATGTTCCCATCGGCGTCTTTCATCGACGCAAGCAGGCGAACAAGCGTCATTGCCGGGTTCGGCGACCAATTCCCATAATGGCCGCTGTGCAGCGGCCGAACCGCACCGTAAACAGTTAGATCTACATTTATGTCGCCCCGTACTCCGAAAACCACCTGCTTGCGGCCGGATTGATGTACCGGCCCGTCACAAACGATGAACGCATCGGCCTTGAGCAGTTCCTTGTGCTTTTCGAGGATCTCTTTCAGGTTAGGCGAGCCAGCCTCTTCCTCGCCTTCGAAAAAGAACTTGATATTGACCGTCGGCTTGATGCCCTTCGCGGTCAAGGCATCAAAAGCCGTGAGGATCGCGAACACGCCGGCCTTATCATCCGAAGCCGAGCGCCCATATATCCGCCATTCCGGATCGATCTTTTCGCCTGCTTTCGGGAACGGAATGATCGTCCCGCCCTTTTCGAGCGATGCCGTGCGCAGCACCGGTTCCCACGGCTTGCTCCCCGTCCAATCCGCCGCTTCGGTCGGCTGCCCGTCGTAATGCGCGTAAAAGATCACCGTCCTTGCCGCGCCGGGCGTCATCCATTCGCCGTAAACCACCGGCGGAACTTTTTTGTCGGCCGCCTCAAGCAGCTGAGGCTTCAACCCGCGCTTCTGCATCTCGGCAACGAGATAGTCGGCGTTCTTTCGAATATTCGGCGTGTCGGACGCGACGTTGGGGATGGAAAGGAGTTGGACGTATTCGGTCAGCAGACGGTTTTCGTTTGCAACCCGAAATTCGCGGACTGCGTTTTGAGAAAACGCCAGGGCTGAAAAGAAAAGAAAGATTAAGGTCAGGACAATCTTCATCCCGTTATTATGTCTTAAACTCCTTTGATTTCTTAGTGGCTGGGTCGGTGGATTTAGGTAAGGCAAATCATTAGACGGTTAGTTTAGGCGTTGCGGAGACATTGGCGGACCAGGGTTTACCAGAGTTAGTACTCCGTTCCCAAAACAACCGAACTATTTAACTGTCATCTTCTTTTCTGAGCCTAATTAGCTCTTCCTCGACCCAGGCTGGTTCAGATTCGGAGAGAGCCTCCTCGAGTTCGGCTTGTTCTTGTTCCATCTGTCGCATACGCTCTTGGGCTTCTTGAAGTCGATTATTAGAATCGCGATACTGGGCTTCGGCATCTGAAAGGTTGCCGTGGAGTTGTGCAAGTTTCTTAACTTCCTGAAATGTCAATTCTTTGCCTTTTGCTTGCCCCGCGTACATTAACGCTTCCGACAACGTACAACCTCCGCGAGGAAGTCGTGTTCGCCGTCTAGTTGAGTTCGATGCAGCGTCGCGAGTTAACTGTATCCAGCCCTCAATAATTTGCTCGAACTCCAGCCTGTTAAATTCCGGTATAGAAACGGGCAGAAAGCGGTCCATCTTGTCTTGGAGCCAATTCCTGTCTAAAAGGGTTACATCAGTTCCACCAGCCACAAGTTGCTTAGCCGCGGGCGTAAAAGTACTGTTTGTGACCACAATTCCTTCTTCGCAGCCGTAATGCCGCATAGCACCTAGAACTTCTTGAACGGCTTTATTTCCGATAGAACCATTCCAACGTTTCGCCTGAATCACGGTTTTGATTCCGCGCGGTGACAGGCAGATTAAGTCGCCACCCTGATCGGTTGCAGGAGTCATTCGAATCTCTGTATAGCCAAGTGAGGCAAACAAACTCGCAAGAAATTCCTCGAACTGCCTACCCGTCATGGCGGCTACATTAGTAGCTGTCCGGGCCGCATGATACGAGTCCCTGAGCTACCCCCTATTCTTGTAACCGATCTAAACTAGAGAATTCCGGACTTCCTG
>DAOLDE010000017.1:0-94259 GCA_035327545.1 Pyrinomonadaceae bacterium
TCAAGCTGGGGTGGCGGAATTGGTAGACGCCCAGGACTTAAAATCCTGTGTCCTTAGGGGCGTGCGGGTTCGACTCCCGCCCTCAGCACCAAAAACAACCTCATCTCATCTCGCCTCGGACACGCCTCCAAAACCTTCATCAAAGAATCGACGAGCATAAGACATTGCCGGTGCGATGCCGTTCAGATGATTCAGTTCGTTATCCTTGATGATCAAGCGTCGAAGCGTCGCATTGTTAACCCCGCGCCTCCGCATAGTGTCGTAAGCCTTGTTCGTATTTTCCTGGCTGACGACCGTGTCGCCGTCGATCGCTATCAGCAGCATCCGCGTTCGCGGCGACCAATCGTAAACATCGTTCTCGCGGAGCATTCTGACAAAGGCGTTGCGCTGATCGTTTTGCTGCATCGCGCTTAGGAAAGCCGGCTGTAACACGTTCGAAAGCTTGTTCTGGGCACGCATCAGGGCCGTTGTGATGCCGATGTTCTTTATCAGGCCGTCGTCTGTCGGGTCCCGCCGGTAATTGATCGCCAGAGCATTTGCTAGTGCCACCTTGTAGAAATCGCGCCAACGGAGCCTTTTCTCGTTTACGAGGTAGTTGACCGCATAGGACGTCAGGTAAACACGAAGAATGAATCCGACCTGCTCGCCTGTCTCGAGCAGCATGAACTCCCTCGTGATGCCCGACAGATCGTATGGGCCGGCCGACGGGGCTGAGGCGGTAACTACAAATTCCGCACCGGCCTTTTCTTGCAACGCCTGAGTCAGTGCCATCGCGACGCCGCCGCCCTCTGAATACCCTGTTACAAACAAATTAGTTCCGATCGAATAACCTTTTTGACGTGCAAGATCACGCGCGGCCGGAATAATATCGACGCCCGAGCGGGCATTTACCTTGCTGAGCGGATAAGGATGTGCCGCCTTGTGGTCGCCGAGTCCGATGTAATCAGGCAGAACGACAGCATAGCCGCCGCTCGCAAATGCCGAGATCGCCTCGATCGTTTCCGGGGCCTCGCCTTGTCCCTTGTATCGCGACGGCGAGCGCTTTCGATCGACCGTAGTCCCGTGGCAGTAAACGACAAGGCCTTTCGGAGCGCCCCCAAACGGCCATGCGACGAGGCCGGTAAGGCGCGCAGGTTTACCATTGGCGTCAACGGAAGTATAAGTAAGTTTATATAGCTCTACCGACGATGCTGGCTCGTCCACAGGGTACTTGCCGAACGCTTTCCGCATCCGCTCGGACAGCTCAGCCGCCGAAATTGAGCCGTTCGATTCGCTGGAGACAAGTGTCTGTGAATAGCAAAGGACATATCCTACAAAAACGAAAAGAACGATGTGCGTGAACCTAACAGTCCATTTCAGCATTGGTAAATTCGTCATTGCGATAAATTAGCCGGAGTAACCGTCGTTTGGCACCGGCAAACCTCCCTATTTGTGATCGTAAGTAATTGAACCTTTATGCCGGATTATACCAGCTTCACGCCGGAGTTCCACGTTTCGGCCTCTACCTCGGCTTTTCCAGCAACGGTGACGAGAGGCCTAACCGATCTGGTGTCGGTTTCTCCGTTGATCGATCCTCGGATAGAATTAACTCGATAATGAAAACAATAAGAATTTCCTTTTCGTCATCGGCCTTCACGTTTTTCTGCGTGATAGTTCTTTGTTTTTCGATCTCGGGACAAACTGCGGAACAAGAACGTTGGGGCGAACGTGTCCGAAACGTTACTATCACGCGTGACGATTGGGGTATTGCTCATGTCGTCGGCAAGACGGACGCGGATGCGGTTTTCGGCATGATCTACGCTCAGGCCGAAGATGACTTCAACCGCATTGAGGTGAACTATCTAAACTCGCTCGGCCGTTTGGCCGAGGCGGAGGGCGAATCGGCGATATGGAGCGACCTAAGAATGAGGCTCTTTATCGATACTGACGAACTCAGGAAGAATTACGACAAAAGTCCGCCCTGGATTCAGAAATTGATGACAGCGTGGGCCGACGGCCTGAACTACTATCTTGCGAAAAATCCGAATGTAAAACCCCGTGTTTTAACTCGGTTCGAGCCGTGGATGGCGCTTAGCTTTACCGAAGGCAGCATCGGCGGCGACATTGAGCGGATAAACCTTAATCAACTCGCGGCGTTTTATGGCGGCGAACCCGTCGCTCAGGTGACCGAAGAAGCCGATCCCTTAGGCGAACCTTCAGGCTCGAACGGCATCGCCATTGCGCCGAAAAACACCGTAGGCAGGCGTGCTCTGCTGCTGATCAATCCTCATACATCCTTCTATTTCCGATCAGAACTTCAGATGACGAGCAGTGAAGGATTGAACGCTTACGGCGCGGTCACCTGGGGCCAGTTCTTCATTTATCAAGGCTTTAACGAACGCCTCGGCTGGATGCACACCTCAAGTTCAGCGGACGTAATAGATGAGTATCGTGAGTCCGTGACCGGAAAGGGAGAGAAATACGTTTACAAACACGACGATCAGGAGCGCGAAGTCTCTTCGAAACGGGTAAGCGTCGAATACAAACTTCCGGACGGCAAGATGAGTTCGCGCACGTTCGAAATTTATCGAACCCACCACGGCCCGATCGTTCGCAAGCTCCCGACCGGTGAATGGATCGCCGTTGCTCTGATGCACAAGCCGGTCGAGGCCCTGCAGCAAAGCTACTTGAGAACGAAAGCAAAAAACCTTTCCGATTATATGAAGGCGATGGAGCTGAAAGCGAATTCTTCGAACAACACGCTCTATGCCGATGCCGACGGCAACATAGCCTATTTCCACGTGAATTATATGCCCCGCCGCGATGTGAAGTACGACTGGCTCCGGCCCGTTGACGGAAGCGACCCGGGTACCGACTACAAGGGATTGCACGAACTCAGCGATCTCCCGAATCTCGTGAACCCCGCGTCCGGTTGGGCACACTGTACAAACAATTATCCGTGGTCTGCGGCCGGAAAGAGCAGCCTGAAGGCATCCGACTACCCGAAGTATATCGATTCTGGCGGCGAGAATGCTCGCGGCATTCATGCAACACGTGTGATCGACGGTCGGGCCGACTTTACGCTTGCGAAACTCCGCGACGCCGCGTACAGCAGCCGCCTGCCTTGGTTTGAAAAGACGATCCCGGCATTGATCAAGGCATGGGATGATTCACCTGCCGACTTTCCTCTCAAGGCCTCACTTACTGATCAGATCGAAGTGTTGCGCGGCTGGGACAAGCGTTGGTCGGCCGATTCGGTCGCGACATCTCTCGCGATCTTCTGGGCTGACGATATCGTTCGCCGGGTCCCGGGAACTTCGGGGATGATGCAGCAGGACAACATCGCTGCAAAAGCCACGCCGGCACAGATGCTCACCTCGCTAGCGGCCGCGTCGGACCGCCTGACCGCAGATTTCGGCAAATGGCAAACACCATGGGGCGATATCAACCGCTTCCAGCGATTGACCGGCGACATCGTTCAGCCGTTCGACGATTCAAAGCCAAGCATTCCAGTCGGCTTCACATCGGGCAATTGGGGCTCGCTCGCTTCATTCGGTTCACGTCCGACAAGAAACACGAAAAAGTGGTACGGCACCAGCGGCAACAGCTTTGTCGCGGTCGTCGAGTTCGGAAAGACCGTCAGGGCAAAGGCGGTCACGGCAGGCGGTGAGAGCGGCGATCCGCGGTCCAAACACTTCAACGACCAGGCTCAGCGATACACGACCGGTAATCTTCGCGAGGTTTATTTTTATCGATCGCAATTGAAACCAATGATATCAAGGACATATCGGCCCGGCAGGTAGTTTTTTCGGCAAAGTCGGTACGCTCTACCTGCATCAAAGCCGAGGGAGGAAGCATGCGATATAACATCCTGATCACATTAGCATTTTGCGTTCTCGTCCTCGCGATCCCGGACGTCAACGGACAGAACCGTCGCGTCTTGAACGAGGCACAACGGGTTTCGGGAGACCGATTTACCGTGACGACAAGCACCCTTCGCGGTGCAACGGTTTATTCGGTCACGCGTCCCAGCCGTGAAATGCTGGCAGCGATCGACCGGGGGTTGTCGGATCTTTTTACCGTCGCCAGGAAAAATGGTTATTCACGCAGGCTGCGTTATAGCGATTATACGGTCTTTATAGCTCGCGCAGATCGCGATAAGAACGCCGACGGGGCCTATTCGCCCGACATAGCCGTTGGAGCGGCCCAGTATGCCGGAACGGATTACGACCAGGGCGGCTTTATCTATGCGGCAGGAATGGTGATCTCGAACGAACCCGCTGCATTCCTGATCGCCGAGCACACAAAGGATTTCAACCGAGCGGCAGATATCGTTCGATACGAAGGCGAACATCTGGTTCTGTACCACAACGACCGGCGGCGCTATCATGCGACCGCAGATCACAGCCGGGGCGGCGGGCACCCTATTCTTCAATAAGTTCCTAGATCAAGGCTCAGATCAGAATTCACAGTTGGACGTCCCGGCGTCGAAACCTCGAATTCTGATCTTCAAATACTGAACATCGATCCTCTCGTTTTCTTTATCCCTTTTTTCCGATTCTCACCGGCTTTTTTCTCCTTCCGCGAACTCCTTTGCCCTATTTCGTGCATCAAATGAACGAAATTGTCACAGGCCGTTTTGGCGATAAAGAGTTCGCGGCCAATAAATATCGATAAATCTGGGTTTTTTCGGGGCCATCAATTTTTCGGGTGCCTTGGCACACACATTGCAAAACAGCTTCGCGGATGTCGTTTGAGAATCCGCGAAGATGGAGGTTGAATGAACTTCATCGCTCGTTTCGCCAAAATCTTCGCTATTCAGTTTTTGATCTTTGCAAACTTTCTGAACACTGACGCGCAGCTTGGCCTCAATGCCCGCCTGCCCGCTGGAACCCGAATTACGATGAACATGGATTCGGAGATCAGTTCAAAGCGGGCCGCCGTCAACGACACGTTCACATCGACAGTGATCGAGCCCATACGGGACGGAAATGCCGTTCTTCTCCCGTATGGAACCGTGATCGAGGGCCGGGTGGTCGGCGTTGAACGGCCGGGATATGGCCGGCAAAATGGCCGGCTGCAGGTGCGATTCGAGAGCATCCAGTTTCCGAATCGGCCATGGCGTCCAATGCAGGGCAGTCTGGTCAAAGAAGTGACGACCGAGACGAACGGTTCCACCCTACTGATATCGTCACTCGCCGGTTCAGCGACTGGCGGATTGATCGGAGCGGTCGCAGGCGGAGAGCCAGGGGCCGTGATAGGTGCCGGCATAGGAGCCGGTGCGGGGGCCGCGATCGGTCTTTTGAGGAAAGGCAAAGACGTCTTTATTAAGACGAACGAGAAATTCGAGATCGTGTTGAATGCCGATCTCCCGCTCCCGGTGAGCGATTATTAAGAACAGGATTGGTCGTAGTTCAATTGATCGACGGCCATGAACGAAAAAGCCTGATGTGAAGGGGAGAGCACATCGGGCTTTTTTCGACAGGTATAGTATATAGGACCTTCAGGGTCGAGGCTTTGATCGACTCGCAGGTCGGGAGGCAGCGGGTGCGGAGCCTGCCTTTTTAAGCTTGTTAACCAGATCTTGCGCTTCCCAAAGATATTGATCCAACTCGATGGCCTTGTTTAGATCAGCGGTTGCGTCGGGCGTTTTCTTCATTTTTAAATAAAGTAATGCACGGTTGTAGTATATTTTCGCCGATTCAGGCCCGACATCGATCGCCGTCTTGTAATCGGTGAGGGCCGACTCAAACTCGCCTCGCTCGCGAGCAATATTGGCTCGAAGGAGATAGCCGCCGTACCAAGTTGGGGACTTCTTGATAGCCTCTTCGGCGTCGGCAAGTGCCGCGGCAAGGTCTCCTTTTCGCAACAAAACCTCTCCTCTAGAGCTTAGAGACCATGCAAGCGGGAAGATCGCGATCTCTTTGTTAAAGCTCTCAAGTGCTTCGTCCAACTTTCCTTGCCGCAGCAATATCTCCCCGATCCGAGCTTGTTGTAAGGATAGATGTTCTTTGGATAGCTCGACTGCCTTGCGTGCATCCGCCAGGGCGAGATCCAGCTTTCTCCGTCTCTCAAAGTAATATGAGCGATACCTAAGTCCAGTCACTGGACTGATTTCGATCGCTTTTGAAAGGTCCGCAATTGCTAAAGCGTCTTCATTCTTCCTTTGGTAATACAAGGCACGACTGCAATAAAGGAAGGCGTCGTCCGGCTTCAGCTTTATCGCCTGAGTCTGATCAGCGATTGCCGCGTCGCGATCACCCTTGAGAGAGTAATAGCCGGCTCGGCTCGCATAATGATCGGCATTATTCGGCTCCAATCGAATAATCTCAGATGTATCGGCGATCGCGCCAAGCCAGTTCTTTTTTCGGGAATATAGCGTTGCCCGGTTGCGACGATGATAAACATAATTCGGCGCCAGCCTGATCGCCTGCGTGTAATCGGCGATGGCAAGATCATATTCTAGCCTTGCCCAATAAACATCTGCCCGATTTGCATAAATTCCGTCGCCATTCGGATAAAGCTCAATGGCTTTTGTGTAGTCTTCGATCGCTCTGAGCGTGGCACCCATCGAATTGAATACTTGTCCCCGCAAAAAGTAAGCATTGTAGTCCTTTGGGTCTTTATTCAGTGCCGTTGTCAGATCCAAATACGCAGGGTCATGTTTTCCACTTCGGTAATACGCCTCGGCCCGGAGGCGATAGAAACCGCCTGACGGCGTCTCTCGACGGTCCGCAAGCATCTTTGCATACCCAACGAGATCAGTTATTGCGAGGTCATAATTTTTCAGTTTGAAATGCGTCTCACCGCGGTAAAGGTAGAAGTACTCGGACGGCGAATCTTTCTGAGAACTGAGATAATTTCCGTAAGTATTGTAATCTGCAAGCGCGGCTGCATAATTGCCGACATTAAAATTGGCGTTCGCACGTGTCCAATGCCAAGTGCTTCCGCTGGTTGCATAACTTCGGCTGATAATCGAGGTAAGGTCACGAATGGCACTCTGGTAGTCGCCCTTGTCGAAATATGCTTTCGAACGAGTGTCGTAAACCATGTCCTCATAATGAGCACGAGGAACGGTCCCGCCATAGCCCGGTAAAGCCAAAGCCTTAGTACAATCGGCGATGGCTTTATCATATTGTTTGTAATTGTAATGGACCTCTGCACGTAGGAGATACCCCGAGCCGTCGCCCGGTCTTTCGGCGATGTCGCGATCGGCTTTTGCCAACGCGCAACTGTAGTCACATGGACTTTGGCCAACCGCAACTAAAAATGCTCCGAAACCTATTAAAAAGATTATCAAAGTTCTTTGCATATAATGTCTCCTAGGCCCTAAGCCCGCCAGGGACAATTATAGTGCAAGTTTCAGTGTTATCGGCGAGCTTCTTTCACCATGGCACGGACTTCAGCTGCCAACGTCGGAGCGTGAAACGGCACGCCGTCGCGGATCGTCCATTCGATGCCGCCGGACCTGACCTCTTTTCCGTTGCGGATCTCGCCGACGCCCAGCGGTGAAAGCACCTTGAAATTCTCAAGCGGGTTGCCGTTGACGACGATCAGGTCGGCCTTGTAACCAACCCGCACACGGCCGATTGTATCTTCCTTTCCGAGAATTCGTGCACCATTGCTGGTCGCGTGCTGTATGACGGTCAAGGGATGAAACCCCGCTTCCTGGTGCAGCTCAAGCTCACGTATTAGCCCGAATCCATAGACCTGATAGATGAATCCAGCGTCTTCGCCGGTACCGATCAGCCCGCCACGGCGGCCAAACTCGTTCAATGCCTTCATCCAGATCCGATAGTTCTCTTTCCAGAAAGTCTCGTCAGTTGTTGACCAGCCGATGAAATAAGAGCCGTGATTCGCCGGGTTCGGCCGAAAATATTCTTCCAGAACTGGATGCAGATATTCGGCAAATGCCGGATTGGTCTGCGCCCGCTGAAGGTCTCGCGAGGCTTCGTATATGACCAGTGTCGGGTCCCATGCAACATTCGCCTCGACCATTCCGTCGAGCACCTTCATCAGCCGGTCCCAGTCTGCCTCGCGCCACAGCCGTCCAGCGTATCGGAATCGATGTACCTCATCGTTGTAATTGTAGTAATTCGGAAAATTCTGTCGTCCCGATTCGATAGCCGCGTCAGGGATGCCGTACCAGTGCTCGATCGACGTCGTGCCGAGCCTGATGTCATCCCATGCGTTCGTCTCCTCCACGCCTGTATGGTGCATCACCCGCATACCCTGCGCTTTCGCCTCGGCCATCATTGCGTTCATTAGATCGCGGTCCATCGTGTAAAGCTTGATACCGTCGTAGCCAGCGGATTTCAATTCGCGCACCCGCTGACGAACCTGATCGGCAGTGTTCAGATTAGGGGCCGGAAAGCCGCCATAGGCAAAGATCCGAGGGCCGACAAGGGTCCCCGCGCCAATGCGATTGCGGTATTCAAGTATCCGGGCGTTTGCCCAGGCGTCGCGTACCGTGGTGATGCCGCACGCCAGCCAGAGCTTTGTTACATACTCGACGGGAAAGGATTTCCCGGCCCGACCGTCGTGCGTGTGGCCGTGCAGGTTGATCAAACCGGGAAGAACATACTTGCCGGCGGCATCGATGTCGAGATCGCCTTTCTCGGGCCTTCTCGCACGACCTTCGGCCGCGGCGACCGGATCGATACCGACGATCTGTCGTATCACATCATTTTCGATCACAATGTCGTATGGACCGGCCGCGGGCTTCCCGCTCCCGTCAACCACCATCGCGCCGCGAACCACCACGCGCTTTAATCGTTTGCCTGAAAACGACTCGGGTGAGGTCTGCGCGAACGTGCTGACGAACGAAAAGGAGAGCACAATGAGAAGCGCGAAAGCGACGCGAAATAGAAGATCTTTCATAATATTCAGTAGCTAATTTGCGGGATTCTGACACACATCATAGAATAGTTTCTTTAATAAAACACGCTTAGATTCAACTATTTGGAGAATATTAATATGGCTGTAGGAAGGAACAAGGTCACGGTTGTCGGTGCCGGAAACGTCGGAGCGACCGCCGCTCATTGGATCGCCGCAAAGGAATTGGCGGACGTCGTTTTGGTCGATATTGTTGAGGGAACGCCACAGGGCAAGTCGCTCGACCTTGCACAGGCCGCTCCGATCGATGGATTCGACGTGAAGCTGGTTGGTGCAAACAGTTACGAGGAAACTGCAAACTCAGATGTCGTCATAATCACTGCCGGTCTTCCGCGCAAACCTGGCATGAGCCGCGACGATCTGCTCAAGACCAATTCCGAGATCGTCGGCACCGTGACCGGCGAGGTTGCGAAATATTCGCCGAACGCCTTTATCATTGTCGTTTCGAACCCGCTCGATGCGATGACGCAGGTAGCTTTCCGCAAGTCGGGCTTTCCGAAAAACCGTGTGATGGGCATGGCAGGCGTCCTTGATGCGGCTAGAATGCGCTGTTTCTTGGCCGAGGCGCTCAATGTGTCGGTCGAGAATGTGACCGCATTCGTTCTGGGTGGCCACGGCGACACTATGGTGCCGCTGCCGCGTTATTCCACCTGCGCCGGCATTCCGATCACCGAGCTATTGCCGAAAGATAAGATCGACGCGATCGTTGATCGAACAGCCAACGGCGGCGCCGAGATCGTCGGGCTGCTCAAGACCGGCTCTGCTTATTACGCTCCCTCTCTCGGTGCGGTTGAGATGGCAGAGGCAATTCTGAAAGACAAGAAAAAGATACTTCCATGTGCCGTTTTCCTCGAGGGCGAATACGGCATCTCTAACCTCTTTGTTGGCGTTCCGGTAAAGCTCGGCAAAAATGGGGTCGAGCAGATCATCGAGATCTCTTTGACCAATGACGAGCGTGCCGCGCTGCAGAAAAGTGCCGCCGCGGTGCAGGAGCTGGTTGACATCCTCGAGATCTGAGTTCTCTCCAAACGCTTTTCCCGACCATTTCCTAGGTCGATACGTGTCCATGGGCATGAACCGCAAAGGTTCGTGCCCTGCTTAGTTTATGCGATAAATTCAACTTTTCCGCCCACTCTTCGGTCGGGTTAAGTCGCTTGTCCTCCATTTTCTCTTGCCTTCTGTCACCATCGGTCAACTTGACGAGACCGACCGGTCAATCTGATCGGAGGATGAACTAGAGGACCGCTCCGATCTCTCCTTATCTCTATTGTTCACTGCATTTAGATATTTGGCACGGCTATTGTTTACACGTTGACCGGCGGCAGAGCGCCGTCTATCGTCCGAATTGTAAGGAGTCAGTCAATGAACTTGCCAAACAAAAAATCCTCGCTACTTAAGAGCGTACTTACTCTTACGCTGCTTTACGCTTTCGTTTTAGCGAATGTCGCGGCAGTCGGAGTATTTGCTTTCGAAAGTCACGAATCCCAATCCAACGCCTCCGCTATCTCAAGATATACCACCGATTTGACGCAGCTTGGCCGTGATGGAAGATTGCGTGAGAACCTAAACCTTGAAAATGAGACCGTCCGTCTTATCAAGGTGTTAGTTGGTGGTGGCCAGCGTCAGCCGGTCATTCTTGACGAAAAAGAAGAGAATCAGGATTTCGTCGTCGAGCAGCTTGCGATCCGTATCGCAAACGGTTCGGTGGACGAGAGGCTTGTCGGTTATTCGATTCTTAAACTCGAGACCAACAACATCTTTTCTGCATCCGGAGACCCTTCACAGCGTATCGAGTCGGTCCTTGACGAGATCGCTGCCACAAACCGCCAGGTTATTCTTTTCGTTGACGAGCTCGCATATGTTCTCGAGACGGGAAAGGCAGGGGCCAAGCTGATCGAGTATGTCTCCGACGGCAAGCTTAGGATCATTGGTGGAAGCTCGAAGGCTGCATTCGACGCGAAGATCGGGTCGAACACCGAGATCGCGGACCTTTTTGCGTCCATATTGGTCAGTGATCGTTCGGCAGCCGGCGCTGTCGCGCAGATCGGTTCCCGTAAGAACACCGGTTACCGCGGCGACAACGTTTCGCCCGACATCCGCGAGATGCTTGCCAAAGATCCGTCTGGCACTTCGAGGGTCGATGTGATCCTTCAGGCGAAAGATGCGGACAACGCCGCGCTTCGAGGCCTTCTCAAGGACGGAACAGCCAGGATCATTGACCGAGTAGGAAAGGACGATACGCTTGTAGTGAATCTTCCTCTCATTACAGTACAAACACTTTCAACGAGCGGCCTGATCAACTACATTTCGCCGGATCGCCCGATGCGCGGTGCCGGACACGTCGAAGACACGACCGGTGCAACGGCAATGCGTTCGCAGCCCGCCATGAACGGCCGCGCGGCGTACACGCTTGATGGTTCGAACATCGGCATCGCCGTGGTTGACTCTGGTCTCCAGGCGACCCACAACGGCTTCAAGACCGGCTCGGTCAACCGCGTCGTTGCAAATGTCAATTTCACGAACTCTAATCTTAATGATACCGCTGATGTTTACGGACACGGTACGCACGTTGCCGGTCTCGCGGCAGGAAACTCGGGTGTGAACTCGAACGCCTATCGCGGCGTCGCCATCAACGCAAAGATCATCAGTGTTAAGGTGCTCAACAACCAGGGCATCGGAAACACCTCGTGGCTGTTGAACGGCCTTCAGTGGATCCTCGACAACCGAACGACTCACAATATCAAGGTGGTCAACCTTAGCCTTGGCACGACTGCCGTTGATACCTACACGAACGATCCCGTTTGCATTAAGGTCAAACAGCTTACCGAAGCCGGGATCGTGGTGATTGCCGCAGCCGGAAATCTCGGGAAGAATGCCCAGGGCCAGAAGGTCTATGGGCAGATCCACAGCCCGGGCAACAGCCCGCATGCGATCACCGTAGGTGCAAGCAACTCTTTCGGAACCGCAAGCCGCGCCGACGATACGATCGCGAGCTTTAGCTCACGCGGCCCGACGCGGAGCTTTTTCCGCACCTCAAACGGCTCGACCGTTTACGACAACATCATCAAGCCCGACATCGTTGCCCCCGGAAACCGCCTCGTATCGTACAAGGCCCCGAACAACAAGATGTCGTTGGACAATCCGCTGCTCAATCTCGATCTGACCAACAATAACGATTCGATGATGTATATGAGCGGCACGTCGATGTCGGCACCTGTCGTGGCCGGAGCAGCAGCTCTTCTCCTACAGGTGAACCCGAATCTTACCCCGAACATGGTCCGTATGCTTCTGCAGTACACGGCACAGCCGATCGCCGGAGCGAACACGTTCGAGCAGGGTGCGGGCCAACTCAATCTCGAAGGCGCTGTCCGTCTTGCAAGGACAATGAGGTCAGACCTCGATTTCCAGACGGCGACAAAGGGCACATCCACCGTAGTTAGCGGCTGGACGATGCCCGCAACGACCACTTCGATCAGCGGCCACACATTCAGCTGGTCTCAGATGATGCTGGGTAAGTACACGTCGATCAGCGGCCAGAACCTGGTCTCGCAGTTCCAGACCGTTTACAAGCGCGAGCATCTGATCGGAGCCGGCGTGAATTTCAGCAACGGCAGCTTCTCACTCAATACAGGTACGTACTTCACGACCGGATTGACAGTGGACCGCCACATGCGGACAAGCAATGGCTCGCCGCTTGGTGCAGGTACTAACTACCTTTCTTACGGTGTGTTGGTCGGTGATGGCGTGCTTGTCGGTGACGGCGTGCTCGTTGGCGACGGCGTACTCGTCGGAGACGGCGTGCTTGTCGGTGACGGCGTGCTCGTCGGCGACGGCGTGCTCGTCGGCGACGGCGTGCTTATCGGCGACGGCGTGCTTATCGGCGACGGCGTATTAATTGGCGACTCGGTATTGATGGGCGACGAAGGCCCCTCGATGCAGTAGTTGTTTTTCAACTCATAAGGAAAATAGGAGGAAGAAAAACAATGAGACGACAATTAAATTCAATTGTGCCTAGTTCGATACTTCGAAAGATCGACCAACCGGTCTTTGGTAGCCAGCCGGACCTCAACCAAGTCAAATGCCTCGGCGAGTCTGACCGTGACGAGGTGTTGGCATTCCTTTCGGAACGCCCTGTCCACACTGTTGTGATGGCAAGCTTCATCAATGACAACGGGATGGTCAGCGAACTCAATCGCGGTAAGTTCTATGGTTATCGCGGAACGAATGGCTCGCTTGAGGGAGTCGCCCTGATCGGCCACTCGACATTGGTCGAGGCCCGGACGACAAATGCTCTGACCGCGTTTGCGATCACGGCCCGAACCTCGGAAACGCCGATCCACCTCGTAATGTCCAGCGGTGAGATGGCCCAGGACTTCTGGAACCGTTTCACTGACGGCTTGTCTGAGCCGCGACTGGCTTGCACCGAACTGCTCTTCGAGCTCAATTTTCCCTTCATGGTCCAGAACTGCGAATGGGACGTGAGGCTCGCAAGGCCAGAGGAACTGATGCAGGTGGCCGAGGCCCATGCAGAGGTCGCCGAGATCGAATGCGGCGTCAACCCGATGCTGAAAGACCGAGAGGGCTATCTGAAGCGGGTAATGCGCCGCATCGAACAAGGTAGAGTTTTCGTGGCATTCGACGGTGACAAGTTGGTCTTCAAGGCCGATATCATCGCAGAAACGACCGAAACCATTTATCTTGAAGGCGTTTACACAGGTCGCGAGTACCGCGGGAAAGGCGTAGGATCGAGGTGCCTCGCGGCCCTGAGCCTGGAACTCGTATCACGGGTGCCCCACGTCTGTATGCTCAGCAATGTTGAATTTGAACATGCACACAAAAGCTTTGCTAAAGCTGGCTTTAAGACGACGGACAGATGTACGACCTTGTTTGTTTAACTGAAGAAAACAATAGACAAACTGGCTTGTCATTTGGCATAATAGGGTGGGGTTTCAGAACCTCGCCCTTTTTTCGTTCCTCGCACGAAAGTATTCTCGCCGTCCTTCCATTGCCTTCCGGACAGATCGTCGAACGGTTCGCGTCTCGTCCCACACGCTCCCAAGCCCGCAAATGTACTTCGAAAAGTTAACAGAACGCTACATGCAGGCCGTGATCTTCTGCGGAATGATCTGCATTCTCGCTGCAGCATACTGGCTTCCGTTCGGACGTATAGATCTAAACTTTCTCGTCCTTTTCTGCCTTACTATCTTTGTAGGTTCGCGAGTTACCGTTCAGATACCGAAGTTCAAGTCGCACATTGCCGTTTCCGACACGTTCATTTTCCTTGCACTCTTGATGTACGGGGGCGAGGTCGCGATAATCCTCTCGGCTGTCGAAGCTTTCTTTTCCTCATGGCGGTTCTGTAACCGCAAACTTACTATATTCTTCAATGCGGCCGCTGTAGCGATATCGACCGGGATCGTCTATACGATCCTGCGGATCACAGGTCTCGCTTCGACCGGCCTTCATTTGACGAATGAAGCCTATTTCCAGAATCTCGCGATCGCGCTGTCGGTGATCGCCGTAACCCAGTTTCTGGCAAACACGGTACTTGCTTCGGCTCATGATTCCATTAAGAACGGCATCCCGCTTTGGGACACGTGGAAAAATAAGTATGTTTGGAGCTTTGTCACATATTTTGTCGGGGCATTGAGCGCCGGCATCCTCCATCTCTTGAACGCCTCGATCGGTTTCATCGTGATCATCGCTACGTTCCCGGTTATCTTCTTCATATTCATGACTTACAGGATGTACTTGAAGAACGTCGAGATCTCGATGCAGCAGGCAGAGCAGGCCTCGCAGTACGCAAAAATACTTGAAGACCAGGCGACGGCGCTTCGAGAGTCTGAAGAACGCTTCCGCAGCGCGTTTAACTACGCCCCGATCGGTATTGCTCTAGTCTCGGCAAACGGTTCCTGGCTCAAGGTTAACCACGCTTTGTGCGATCTGCTAGGTTACACGAGAGAAGAATTCCTTGCCACGGACTTCCAATCGATGATCTTTCCCGAAGACCTCGGCAAGACTCTGGTGAAGATCCACGAACTGGTCTCAGGGAAAGAGGCGAACTGTCAGATGGAGCAAAGGTATTTGCACAAATCCGGACGGACGGTTTGGGCCCTTTGGAGCGTTTCAGCGGCAAGCGACATAAAATCTTCCGTACCAAACCTGATCTTCCAGATCCAGGACATCACGGGCAAAAAGCTCGCTGAAGAAAAACTCCAACACGAGGCGACGCACGACGCCCTGACCGGCCTGCCCAATCGCAAGTTATTCATGACGCGCCTCAGCGAGGCCCTAGTTTCCGCGCGGCAAAACCGAGACTACAGGGTAAGCGTCCTGTTCATCGATCTCGACCGATTCAAATATGTCAACGACTCGCTGGGACATCTGATCGGTGACCAGCTATTGATCAACATTGCCGAGCGGCTGCGAGAGTGTATGCGTCCGTCGGACATTGTCGCTCGTTTGGGCGGTGACGAATTTACCATCTTGGTCGAAGGGAATTACGATTCGCAAGAAGTGATCCGCCTAGCCGAGCGGATCCAGCAAAAATTCAGTATGCCCTTCGACCTGGACGGTCATGAGGTGTTCAGCTCGGCGAGCATCGGCATACTGCACGCATCGGAAAACCATCTAAGCTCCGAAGACATGATGCGCGACGCCGATACGGCAATGTATCAGGCAAAACGATCAGGAAAGGCCCGCCATGAGGTTTTTGACGAGAGAATGTATTTGGCGGCGAAAGAAACGCTCCAGATCGAGACAGACCTGCGGCGAGCGATCGAGAATAACGAGATATTCTTTCTCTACCAGCCGATCTTTTCGCTAGAGAACGAGCAGATCAAGGGCTTTGAGGCCCTCACGCGATGGATGCATCCGAAACTCGGTGAGATCTCGCCTGCAAGATTCATCGGAATCGCCGAAGAAATAGGCATGATGGAACGGCTCGGTACGCATATCCTTGAACAGACATGCCGTGAAATTGGCCCCTTGATCCACTCATTCTCGAATAATAGCGACCTCAAGCTGAGCGTGAACGTGTCGTGCAGACAGTTTGGCCAGTCTAAATTCGTCAGTGGCCTTAGCGAGATCCTTGCTGCTTCAGATTTTCCCGCCTCTCGGCTTAAGCTCGAGGTCACGGAAACCATCTTCTTTGAATATCAGGAAAAGGCGATCGAGATCCTTAACGAGATAAAGGCCTTAGGTATCGAGATAGACATCGATGATTTCGGCACAGGCTATTCGAATCTCGGTTACCTGATACGTCTTCCGATCTCGACGCTGAAGATAGACCGTTCGTTCGTCAGCCCCATCGACAGTGATGGGAACAATACCGAAATAGTAAGGACAGTGCTGGCGCTGGCAAGGAATCTTGGCGTGAAGACGGTCGCTGAAGGAATAGAGACCGGCCATCAATTAAGAGCATTAAAAGAACTGGGATGCGACGGCGGACAAGGATACTATTTCTCGAAACCGATGCGGGGCGGCGAGGTTGAAAAGTATCTTGCGGAGCTGCCCGATTCGTCTTTCATTAGACCACCGCTCGACAATCTTCCAGTGATACCGACGATCCAATAACTGAAGCCGGACAACAGTTCCCGGCAGAAAAACCTGCCGGCCTATTTCTTTAGCCAACCGAACAAAGCGTTCACGGTCACGTCACGATTCGTTTCATATATCGCCTTGGTCAAAGGTATGTTCATCGGGCAGACCTGAACGCAGTTTTGCGCGTTGCCGCAATTCCCTATTCCGTCGTCGCCGACAAGCCCCTCTAAGCGCTCGTCGATATCCATTTTCCCGACCGGATGCATATTGAATAGCCTTGCCTGGGCGATGGCCTGAGGACCGATATATTTCTCGTCGCCGTACTGAGGGCACGCTTCAAGGCAGCAGCCGCAGGTCATGCATCGCGAATACGCATAGCGTTCCTGTGCTGTCTCGTTGGACATTTGCGGGCCGGGGCCGAGAGCGTAGCTGCCGTCAAGCTCAACCCATGCATGCACCTGTTTTAGGTGATCGAACATTTTCGAGCGATCGACCTTTAGATCGCGGATATTCGGAAATTTCGACATTGGCTGCAGCGTGATGGTGTCCGTTCCCGACTCGAGCAGCAGGTCGTCGATCAATGCTGAGCAGGATTGCCTGACCCGCCCATCGATCACCATCGTGCAGATGCCGCACACCTGTTCAAGGCACGACATGTCCCATACCGGCGGGGTTGTTTGTTTCCCCTCCACCGTAACCGGATTCTTCCGCACTTCCATCAACGCCGATATCACGTTCAGGTTCCGCCGATATTGCAGCTCGAAAGTCTCAAACCGCGCCGGCGCACCTTCACGTTCACGCCGCTGTATCTTGAACTTAATGCGCCCCGGCGGAACTTCAAGTCGTTTCTTCTCTTTGTGGCCGTTCATTTTTTTGAAATCTAATTAGCAAAGACGAATGAGCAATCAAATTGCGAAGCAGCAACTACTTCTTACCTTTTGAATAATCCCGCTTCCTCGGCTCGACAAGGGATACATCAACCGCTTCATAGCTGAAAACCGGTGACTCCGCCGAATATTCGGCAATGGTAGTCTTTAGCCATTCTTCATCGTTGCGGTCAGGAAACTCTGGTTTATAATGGGCTCCGCGCGACTCGTTGCGATTCAGTGCTCCAAGCGTAATGACACGGGCCAGTTCGAGCATATTCCTGAGCTGACGGGCATGTGGAATTGCTTGGGTGGCCCAAAGATTTGAATCGTTGATCGAGATCTTGCCAAGTCTTTCCTGCAGTTCGCGGATCTTGTCATCCGTTGCTTTCAATCTGTCGTTGTAGCGGACCACGGTCACGTTGTCTGTCATCACCCGCCCAAGTTCGTCGTGAAGTTTGTATTGGTTCTCCCCGCCTTCGCTATTGATGATCGCGTCGTTGAGCTGCTGTTGGCGTTTGAGTTCGGCATCGTAAATGCCGTTCGATCCCGCTTCACCGCGTTCGACATTCCGCGCATACTCGATCGCAGACGGAGCCGCCACAAACCCGCCGTAAACGCATGAAACAAGCGAGTTAGCTCCCAAGCGGTTCGCTCCGTGGATAGAATAATCACATTCGCCCGCTGCAAGCAGGCCCGGTATGTTCGTCCGCTGATCGTAATCCACCCAAAGCCCGCCCATGGAATAATGCACCCCGGGAAAGATTCGCATCGGAACGTGCCGCGGATCGTCGCCTACGAACATTTCGTATATTTCCAAGATCGCGCCCAGCTTTCTCGTCAGCGTTTCGGCAGGAATATGCGTGAGGTCCAGATAGACCTGGTTCTCGCCGCCAACACCGTGCCCGTCAATGCAGACCTGAAAGATCTCGCGGGTCGCGATGTCACGCGGAACGAGATTTCCGTATGCCGGATACTTTTCTTCCAGAAAATACCAGCGTTCTTCGTCAGGGATATCTCGCGGGTTACGAGCATCGCCGTCTTTTCGCGGGACCCAAACGCGTCCGCCCTCGCCGCGTGCCGATTCAGACATCAGCCGAAGCTTGTCCTCTCCCGGGATCGATGTCGGATGCACCTGAATGAACTCGCCGTTCGCGTATCGGGCACCGTGTTGATAACAAGCCGAAACCGCGCTCCCTGTGCAGGTCATCGAATTCGTCGACTTGCCAAAGATCAGTCCGGGGCCGCCGGTCGCCATTATCACCGCATCGGCCCTGAACGCCTTGAGCTCCAACGATCGCAGGTCCATCGCGATCAAGCCCCGGCAAACCTGATGATCGTCAAGCACCAGCGAGAGCATCTCCCAGCCCTCAAATTTCCTGACCTTTCCTAAGACCTCAAATCTCCGAACCTGTTCATCCAACGCGTACAAAAGCTGCTGTCCGGTCGATGCACCGGCGAAAGCGGTGCGATGATGGAGCGTCCCTCCAAAGCGGCGAAAATCCAGCAAACCCTCTTTTGTCCTCGAGAACGGAACGCCCATCCTGTCAAACAGATAAATGATCTCGGGAGCCATGTCGGTCATCCGTTTGACCGGCGGCTGGTTTGCAAGAAAATCGCCGCCATAGACCGTGTCATCGAGGTGTTTTGCAGGAGAATCGCCTTCGCCCTTGGTGTTCACGGCACCGTTAATACCGCCTTGTGCACACACAGAGTGTGAGCGTTTTACGGGCACCACCGAGATCAGATCGACCTCATGTCCAGCTTCCGCGATCTTCATCGCCGCTGCCAAGCCGGCAAGCCCGCCGCCGACGATCGCGATCTTCAACCCATTCGATCCCATAATCTAAAGAAAACTGAGTACTGAAAACTCACTACCGCTTTTAAATACTCCCGTTCCGCGCTCTCGGCATATAAGCATACTGTGATCAAAAGCGCACCGGTGCCGTCGGGCTAACTGCCTTCGGCTTTTCACAAAAAACCTCGGGCAGAAGCCCGCATGGCCTCACGAAAGCAACGGCAGCATTCGTCCCGACCGCAAACAAGCCGAACGCCAGGATCGCACAACCGTAAAGCGCGTATCTTTGTGCCCTTTCACCGATGACGATCCCCCAATCGACAGCAAATAGCCAGAAACCGTAAGCCAAGTGCCATGCGGTTGCGGCGATACCCGCAATATAAAGGGCCATCACCCATGGTATGGAGAACTCGGCCGAGATAATGTCGTACGCAAGGTGTGCGTTTCCCGCAACCGGCGTCATATTGAGGCCGGGCATCAAGCCGAACCTCAGATTCAGCACGTGAAAAAGAATGAAAAAGAACAGAAATATGCCGGTCACCCTCTGCAGCAAATAGAACCAATTGCGAGCATAGCCATATGCCGATACGTTCGGCCGGGCCTCGCCGGAAATGATCACCCCGTAAATAGAGTGAAAAAGCAGTGGTATAAAGATCCCGAAAACCTCGAGGAACAGCAGGTACGGGATATCATGAATATCCTGCACAGCCTTTTCAAAGCTCGCTTCGCCATTCAGAGCCTTCGAGTTCGTGAACATATGCACGAAAAAGAAAAGGCCGAGGGGCACGATGCCCGTCAGTTGATGAAGCTTTCGCAATATAAAGGTCTTACCTGGTCGAATGGCCATCGATCCGCTTTCAAGGTCCCGTTTGTGTGATTAGAACCCTAAAATTCTATTATCTAAAACTGTATTCGGCAATTCCACGAATTTGGAGGTAAGTTTACCCGTTTTTATTTATAAGTTAAAATGAATTCATTTGTACGCATTTTTAAGATAAACTCATTATTAGGTTATGCATATCGAGACATTAAAGGTATTTTGCGATCTCGTTGACCTTCAGAGCTTTTCCCTCGCCGCCGAGCGCAACTTCATCACTCAGTCGGCCGTAAGCCAGCAGATAAGGACGCTTGAAGAAAAATTCAAACGCAGATTTCTGGAACGTGTGCGTGGAAGGCGTGAGATCAAACTAACGCCCGCCGGCGAGGTTTTTCATCGCGAGGCAAAGAACGTTCTTGGTGCATATGATCAGATGCATGAGAGTTTACGCGGCCTGGTGGGAAAGATCGGCGGCACGGTGAAGGTCTCGACGACTTACAGCGTAGGGCTGCACGAAATGCCGGCAAAGGTAGGCGAATTTATGTCGAAATTCCCTTCGGCCAAGATCGATCTTGAATATTCCCGCACGACAAAGGTCGTCCGCGATGTGCTGAACGGATCGGTTGAACTCGGCGTACTCGCCTTTCCCGAACCGCGTCGCGGGCTGTCTATCGTCTCTATGCCCTCTCATCGGCTCGTCCTCGTGTGTCCGCCCGACCACAAGTTCGCTAAACGTTCCCAGGTTCGCGCCAAGGACCTCGACGGCATGGGCCTGGTCCTGTTTGAGCGGGACACGCCGACCAGAAAGGCGACCGACCGCATACTTAAAGAACACGGCGTTGAAGTGACAAAGGTTGCCGAGTTCGACAATATCGAAACGATCAAACGTGCCGTCCAGGTCGGTTTCGGTATGGCAATTCTTCCGCAGCCATCAGTCATCGACGAACTGCGCAGCGGCCAGCTCGCGGTCGTAAAGCTGGCCGAAAAGGCTTGGGTGCGACCGGTCGGCGTCGTTTACCGAAGCGATCGAAACCTATCGCTTGCCGCAAAGAAATTTGTGAATTTGCTTGAATGCGTTCGGGAGTGAAGAGGTCATTTCCCCGCGATCATCGTCAGATTCGAGGTCGGGGTCATGTCGTTTAGAGCCGTCCTGAGGCAGGTTTCGAGGCCCTCTGCTTCCATATATTCGCGGCCGAGCAGCTTGCGAAATCTCTTTTCTTTCGCCTCACCGCGGACCTCTCGCAAAATGCCTCGGAAAAATGCCGTCACTATTTCAGGCGCAAATTGTTTTCCGGCATTTCTCTGAAGGTCGTCGAACACCTCGTTTGCCGCCCGCCGCCGCCGATAAGGCCGGTCGGTGGTCATCGCATCGAACGAATCTGCAAGATTCACTATCTTTGCGATATAGGGTATTTGGCGATCGTAAAGCCCGTCGGGATATCCGTGCCCGTCAAGGCGCTCGTGATGATACTTTGCCGCGAGAGGGACATCTGCGTATGGATGGTGGATCGGGGCAAGGATCTCAAAACCGACCGACGGATGCTTGTTCAATTCGGCCGATTCCTTCGCGTTTATTCGATACGGAGCATTGATGATCTTTCGTTCGACCGTTAGCTTGCCGACATCGTGGAGATAACCAGCGACCGCCGCCCCTTCCACTTCGTCCGCGCTCCAGCCTAGCTCGGTCCCGATGATCTCAGAGTATTTTCCAACGCGAACTGAGTGGCCTTCCGTGTACTTGTCCTTGCAGTCGATGGCGGCGGCAAAAGCTTTTACCGTGTCCGCGTAAGTCATTTTCAGATCGTCGTACAAACGGCGGTTCTCATCCGAACGCCTCTCGATCTCCGCAAGCAGGGTCCGCTGTGCGATCGCGCTGCCGATGTGCCGTCCCATGGCGCAAACGATCTCTTTGTCATAGCCGGAATAAGGCTCGCCCGAAGCCTTTTCACCCAGAAAGATCGCACCAACGGTTTCGTCCTGGATCACAAGCGGAAGGAATAATTCGAGACGAGTCGTACTAAAGGTACGATCATGTACCTGAAAAAAAGGCAGCACGGCAGCCTGCGAAACCTCGATCGGTACCAGGCCGTTGGTCAAAAACTGCCGCTCATCTTCATAACAAAGCTCCAGGCTCAAGGGGAATGAATCGCCCAGGCCTCGGACCGCGACCATGTTGAATTCATGTTCAAAACGCGAATATCGGGCCACGCCGCCGCGCATGATCCCAAGGCTGCCCAGTATAAGATGAAGCGATGTTCTGATCGTATCCTGAAAGTTGCTGCGGCTCGCGACCTCGTGGCCCAGTTCAGCAAGCGCGCCGAACGTGTGGACCAGTTTACTGCGGCTCTCGGCAGCATCCCTCAGGTTCCCGAACTGAATGTCTTCAATTTCCAATCTATTATCGAGAGGCATTAATTCTACCTTGCGCAACGCGAGCTTTGGCGTTCAAATTCGCAAGATCGGCCGGCCGGATTCAAATGACAGGTGCGCGGGCGACTATCTCTGCATGCCGGCTTACGCCGAGCATATCAAAAAGCTCTACAGTCGATTCACTGACCTCGGAAAAAACGACCTTTGCGCCCGCGTTCGAGGCCGAATCTATCACTCCAAGCAGGATGCTGACCCCAATACTGTTGACAACATCGGTCTGTGAAAGGTCGAGCACGAGCTCGGTAAAACCTTCGTCAAGCCGCGATCTGCATTCTCGTTCGATGCGTTCACCGGACAGCTTGTTCAGATAGTCGGCAGCCAGAATGACTGCGGTCTTTTCGGAGGCCGTTCCTTCACGAACGGATTCTGCTTCCATAAGGTGCTAATTGTCTTTCCTTGTAATAATTGAGATATCCAAGCGGCGAAATTAAGTTAAGTTTCTATCACAATCGGGGGCAGAAAACAACAGGAAATTCTGATCGGCGGCCACTCTAGGTCCGATCCGCCGCGTCAGGCCGGCACCTCATCCTGCTGGAGATATTTGATCATTGAGATCGAGGTTCCATCGTCGGTATGCTCGATCTTTACCTCGTCCATAAGCTTCTCGATCAGTTTCATACCCCAGCCTCGACGGATGGTCCGATCGGCATCGAGCCCTTCAGGCAAGCCCGCCGGCTGACCGCGATCCACTATCCTGATCCCGCGATTGGACACATTTATGATGAACCGGTCCTCTTCAACGCGAAACTTCTGTCGAATGCGTCGGTCGGGGCTGAGGCTGTGTTCGGCAGCATTTATCGAGGCTTCAAGAAGCGCGGTCTTTAGTTGGTTGATAGCCTTGCCCGGAACGTTGTGCCGACGGGCTATGTCTTCGAGCGCGTTTGCCGCGATCATCTCGCTTTCGTCATCCATAGGAATGACGACCTCATACTCTTCAAGGGTTCCTGGAGCCTTGAGTTCGTGGTCTGGCTGAAGGAAACTGCGAAGAAATCCGATCTGTCGCCGGCTTGAACCGAAGGCCCCGCGTTCGCGAAGATGCTGCATCGCATCGTTAGTGAATCCCTCCGGTGCGATGATCCAGATGCGAAAGTTTGAAAAACCGCACATCAGAGCCACCATCTCGAGACGGTCGCACCAGAATGCCGCCGTCTCTTTGGCAGCTTCTAACTTTGAATCCACCTCTGCCGCGATCCAAACGACCTCGTCGTTGTCGCTGTAAAGCCCTTCCTGAAAACCTAGCGCGACGGCGGACCGATCAGTCCCTGTAAGGCGTCCGATCGGATCGTAGAGATCGGCGGCATTTGCCGTATAGACTATCTGCGGAAGGTGGACCTCAGGTTCATCAGCTCTCAAGCCCGTCATTATCTCGTCGTCCGGAAGTCCCTTGTAATGTTCGGCAAAGAGACCGTGATCAATTGCAGCCAGCGGAACCTGTTGGAGCGAAAACGTAGAAAGAAGGCCGCGCAAGCCCAATGCAGCCTGTTTTCTGTAATGCCGTGCCATGATCAACGGGGCTCGTTTCAGATACTCGGTCAGAGCCTTCCCAAATAAGGTTCCACGGGTCTCGGTTCCAGAATCCAGACGCGCCCTTGCTGTAAAGTAGTCCGAATACACGTGATCTGAGGTAGCAGGCGAAACGCGGCCGTCCGAAATGCTTACCATTTCTTCGATCTTCAGCCTTTCCAAAATTTCAGCAAAGCCGTCGCCTTCCGACATCGTTCTCTTAAGCCAGCTTTCCAGCGAAAGTTGTTTAGCCCCAGAGGACGTCGATGGATCCAAAAGGCCGATGATGTTCTTTTGGATATTACGATCGGGAGTGATGCGGTTTAACAGTGAGTCCATCTCGTGCCTGATCCGCCCGCCGAATATCTCGTGCGCATAGACCTTTTGTACGGATGGAAAGCTGTCCAGCCCGGCCCCCTGCTCTCCTGCCGATCGGCAAATATAATCAAAGTACTTCAACCGGCACCCGATCTGATTCGTGATCAGGTCGCGGCATTCTTCATTTATTGCGGCACCGGCCGCTATCGCCATTTTTTCTCCTGCCATCGAAGCTTCATTAAAGGGCAAGAAACCGATATTCATTCGACTTGCGGTCGGAAGGCCGATCTCAAAACGACGACGGGCCGCAAGAATATACGGAATGTTAGATGCTGAACAGGCTTCCTTTATAGCCGACAGCAGGTTCGCAGCAGCATCCGAGTAAGCTGCGGCATGACAATCGTCGATGATCACGCAACTTTTTATACCCGCGGCGGCCGCCCTTGCAGGCGCTGCAAGACAGGCCAATAGAGCATCGCCGTTCCCCGTGTTGCTTTCGACAGCAGCCGATCGGGCGATGCGATCGATCCAATGGCCGTCTGTCGAGGGTGCGATCTCGGCAAGCTCCTCAAGGTCAGGCCTCCAACTTACAATGCTTGGATCGCGCCGCCTAAAGGCGACCGCATACAGTAAGAACTGGTAGGCGAATCGCTGCCCGAGACGAACGGCCTGAGACGGATCTGTTGGAAGCGCGAAGTAGAAGGGAACGATCGAGATCTGACGATTAAAGAGGTGGTCAAAAAGCTGTTTGAGCAATTCGGAAAGCCCGACACCGGGTGGGCCGGCCACGATCAGCGGGCCCGACCTTTCGATGCTTGTCGCAAACGCGAGCAAGCGCTCAAGTTCTACCGTCCGGCCCGCAAAGTCGGCGGCCGCGCGGTCGGCCAAAATTTTGGGGTAACCGGGCTCCTCCATTTGCTCAATGAATGTTGTCGTTCACCGATTCGCCCCAGGCATTAAAAACCTGGACATTGTTTCGCCCCTGGTTCTTTGCCGCATAAAGGGCCACGTCGGCCGCCGAGATAAGATCGCGCGTGGTCTCGACCTCATTCGAGCAGCTCGCGATACCGATGCTCACAGTAACGCTCCTCTCGGGAAATTCGGTCCTCTCGATCCGTTTCCTTATGCGTTCGCCGATCTGGGCAGCCTCTTCGGACGAGGTTTGAGGCAGCAGGATCGCAAATTCTTCGCCGCCATAGCGGGCGGCCACGTCGGCTCCGCGTAGCGTTTCTTTCAGGATCTCTGCAACGATCCGCAAAGCGGAATCGCCCGCCGGATGCCCGAAGCTATCGTTATAAGCCTTAAAATCATCAACATCCAGCATCATCAGGCTCAGTGAAAAACGGTGACGTTTAGATCGGGTGATCTCTTCCGTGATCCGCTCTTCAAGGTAACGGCGGTTCAAAAGTCCGGTTAGAGGATCGGTGACCGAAAGCTGTTCATACTCGCCGGCCTTGTCTTTTAATGCTGTGCGATCGATAGCAACGGCTATCTGCGGAGCAATAGCCTGAAGAAGTTCCAGGTCGGTCTTTGTAAATGCCCGTCCGCCTGCCTTGTCGGTAAAATTCAGGACGCCGATGCGTCGATCGTCGATGATGATCGGGTAGCTCAGGAACGACCGGGTTTTATAGCTCCAATCGGCTGGCGCCGAGTCAAGGCCCACGCCGTTTATATCAGAAACAACTACGGGGTCGCCGATCTCCAGTATCTTGCCGGCAACCCTTGTCCCGACTATCGGCTCCGAAAGCAAATTGATCCGTGATCCGATCGCAGCCTTTGCCTGAAGGCCATTGGCCTTCTCATTGCGAATAAGAATTGACGCGCGTTCGGCGCCGAGCAGCTCGGCAGAGACCTGCGTAAGCCGAAGCCAAAAGTCTTCCGCATCGATCCGCCTTAGATTTTCGTTAAACTTGATGACCGCTCGTGCAAGCCAATCGCGCCGGGCCACCTCGTCGCGCAGCCTTAGGATCTCGAGCTGCGAGGCAAGCGTCTGAGCAAATCGCGAGATCATCCTTCGGCGTTCGTTGTCATCGATCCTAGAATTCACACCGATCGCCGCCCTCACTTCGCCACCGATCGTTATCGGAAACAGTGATAATGCCCTGTCCGAATCGACTCCGTTCGCCGTTTTCCGCTCTCTGAACTCGACCGGTGCCTCTTTGCGTGCGGCCTCCTGGAGCCGTTCGTTATTTGCATCAATGCCAATATTTAGCGTTTTTTCGGCAAGTTCACCGATCGCAACGAGCTTTTCAAGATTGTCGCCGCGACGCTCGAGCCAAACCACAGAATCAAACGAATATCGCTGCTGGAGATAAGAAAGGACTGCGTTGCAGGCAGCCCGATACTCAAGCTTCATCAGCGAACCAAAAAGCGACCGCCACTCGCCGGCAGCTCGTCTGTCCTGCTGTACGTCATACGACACCGCGTTCTCGAGCTCGTCGGCGGCTTTTTCCGTCTCGGCCTTAAAGCGTTCGATCAAATTGTTTATTTCGCGCGGATCGGGTTCTGCGATCGTCTCGGCGTCGTCCATTGGCGATGCGGAAACTTCCAGCCGTTCGAGTTCCAGGACCTCGTTTCGTTCGCGATCGCTGAATTTCTCGAGCTTCCCGACCACACGATCGATGTTTTGGCTTGTTCCTGAGATAAGAACGTTCTCGAAAAACTCCGTCGGCCTGAATGTCCGCCACTCGCCGGAGATCGCGTTCTCGGTCGCATTGCGGTATCGGTCGGCCTTTAGGAATGTCCGGCCGACAATGGCGACAAATGGGGTACCCCGCTCCCAAACAGGCACCGCCTTGCAGCTCAGTCCGGCATAGCAATCGTACTCGATGGTCTCACCGGCTTTAGCGGCCTTATCAAAAGCTGCCCCGCAAAACTTCGCGCACTCCGGGGCAAACTCGCTGGATCCGTAAAGGCTGCGGCACATCGAATTGTTGTTTGCCGAATAGGCTTCGTTGCCTTCTGCATCGACCACGACGATAGCCACGCCGTTCTCTTCTGCCAGGCGGTCGAGCAGCCTTTCCTTTTTTGCGGGGGCAACTTTCATCGTGCAACAAATCGGACCACGCGCCGTTGACCGTCAACGACGCAAAACAAACGCACCAACGGCATTGTTCAATTGCTTTATAGGCTCAATCAGCGGGTGTTTTCAACAAAATCGCGGTGCCGATCCTTCCCGAACCTCAAGATTATCGCATATCTCACAGTGCGTTCTGTAATCCGGATTACATCAATTCCGTTTCTGCATTGATTTAGTTCGGTGGTGTTCGGAACGCGGTCGCATTTTCTTAGGCTCTACCACTGAAAAGCCCGTTTTTTGGGCGAGATCTCGGTGGCACGCGCCTTGATGATGGATATGACGTTGAGAATGAACCGTACTTTATTGAACCTATTTGATTTTTTAGCAAGTCAGCAAGGAGGTTAGTTAGAATGATCAACGAAAACCGATACACGGGACCGAGGGATGCCGTCTCTGGAACCCGAAAGACCCTGTCAAATGACGAGGTTATCTCGACCTTGAATGGCCTGATCGAAACGTGTAAGGACGGACAGGAAGGCTTTAAGACGGCGGCAGAAGGCGTCGAGAGCTCAGAGATGAAGGCCCTTTTCTACGAATTTGCCCAGGAACGGGCTCAATACTGCGGCGAGCTTCAATCGCTGGTGCAAAGCCTCGGCGGCGATCCTGAAGATTCCGGAAGCATTGCAGGCTCACTTCACCGCGGTTGGATGAACATTAAGTCCGCCGTCAGCGGACAAGATGAGGCGGCGATCCTAAATGAGTGCGAACGCGGTGAAGATTCAGCCAAGAACGCGTACGAAGAGGCGTTGGAAAATGTGTTGCCGGCACATGTTCTTGACACGGTCCAGAGTCAATATTCATCGATCAGATCGGCTCATGACCGCATTAAGGCGCTCCGCGATAATGCGAACCAGACCAAGACGACGACTGCGTCGAATCGTTTCTGATCGCCTTTTTGGTGATCCGATTGCCTGGTGAAGCCCAGGCATCTCCTATGGCTCCGGTCGCCAGCATTAGACTGCTTGCGGCCGAGCCTTTTTTTGGCCCGGCGTCTCAATATGCTAACCAGAAGTGTTTTCGCCTATATGCGGCTTTTCAGGTGAAATTCTTGAACATGCCGCGAAATGGCCGGCTTTGATCTCGACAAGCTTCGGTTCTGCCTTCCGGCACTCGGGAATAGCAAAAGGGCATCGGGTATGAAAATGGCATCCGATCGCCGGGTCTGAAGGCGACGGCAGGTCACCGCTGAGAATGATTCGTTCGCGAGCTGCCTCGGCCTTTGGGTCAGGCACGGGCACTGCTGAAATGAGCGCCTGTGTGTAGGGCATCAGCGGATCGGCATAGATCTCGTCACCGGGGCCAACCTCGACGATCTTCCCTAAGTACATTACTGCTATCCGATGGGAAATATGCCTTACAGACCGGAGGTCGTGTGAAATGAACAGATAGGCTAAGCCGCGGTCGATCTGGATCTGTTCCATCAGATTTAAGATCTGTGCCTGAATTGACACATCCAGTGCGGAAACAGGCTCGTCCGCAACGATAAGATCGGGCTCGGCTGCCAAAGCCCGTGCGATCCCGATCCGCTGACGCTGGCCGCCCGAGAACTCCCGGGGAAATCGATTCGCGGAACGGCGTCCGAGGCCAACAGTGTCAAGAAGCTCTGCCACCCTCGCATTTAGCGTTCCCTTCGTTTCCAGCCCAAACGCGCGGATCGGCTCGCTAATCAATTGCGAGGCTGTCATTCGCGGGTTCAGCGACGAATACGGGTCCTGAAATATCATCTGCATCCGCTTGCGCTGGCGGCGCATCGCACCGCGCGAAAGTGTGGACAGATCGATTCCGTCAACAACGACCTTTCCCGCGAAAGGCTCGATCAGACGAAGCATTGCTTTCCCCAACGTCGATTTTCCGCATCCCGATTCACCGACGAGGCCGAGCGTCTCGCCCCGGGCGATCTGAAACGATACCCCATCCACGGCCCTGACGTCTTTCCGGCCAGCCTTAAACAGACCGGCGGAGCCAAATCGAACCTGCAGATCGAGCACGGAAATGATCGGCTGGGCGTTCATCATTGAAGATCAAGTAGATCAGCAGCCCTATTTGATCGGCGGCTCGATGGATACCGGCGTTGAATGATCATAGGTGATCCTCATCTTTTTAAGTTCACCTGACCGATAATCGGCCTCGACCTTTAGCGGAAGACCGTTGTCGATAGCGACCCAAAGCTTCGAGTCGATGTCGCCGCCGCCATATTTCGGGAGCTTGGTATTATACGCATAGGCATAGGACGGGCGGCCGTCAACCGTCTCGACGCCGACATACCTCACTCCTTCGAACCACTTCATGGATTCCTCATCGAAAGCTGATTTCAGATCGGCTATCGGCGAATCCAACGCGACTGGCATCTTTCTCCAGCTGCCCCCGACCCTGATGTAGGTTGTGTTGCCGATGATAATGGTTTCCATTCCCGTTTCGAATTGAATTCTGAAGCGGTCCGGCGCCGCATACTCCAGTACCCCGTTCATCGGCGTTACCCCTTCGCTTTCTATTGTAGCCCTGTACGACTTCTGTGAAAGCAATCGCTCGCCCATTCGTCGGATGTCAGCCTTTGCATCCGAGGTTGGGGAGAACTCGCCCGATGGCTGGGCCTCGCTTACATTCGCAGCATTCGTGTTTGCTGCGTTCGTATCGGCCGGGCTTGCAGTTGAATTGGCCAGATCGGTAAACCTCGAACAGCCGAGCACGGATACCAATATCAGAGCTGAAGAGAGCACAAGTTCTTTTCTCATTTTCTTAACCGGGGAAAGACGGCGGCGCCAGTATCAAATCATTTCGCCTGCAAAATGGCAAAGCGATCCATGTTCCTGATCAATCATAACAAACGGAGGCGGTTCCGTGCCGCAGATATTCTCTGCCCGTTCGCAACGGGGCGAGAACGGACACCCCGGCGGCAAGTCTCCGGTTTCCGGAGGCATTCCCTTTATTTGATATAAGGGCTCGCCCCGGCCCAACGACAAGTCCGGCATGCTTTTCAAGAGCGCCTGTGTATAAGGATTCGCCGGGTGTGCAAATAGCTGAGTTGTCAGTGCCTGCTCGAAAATTCTGCCCGCATACATAACGATCACACGGTCGGTTGTCCCGGCAACAACCCCGAGATCGTGCGTGATCAGAATAACACTGGTTCCCGATCGCTGTTTCAGATCTTCGATAAGTTCAAGGATCTGGGCCTGTATGGTTACGTCGAGCGCGGTCGTTGGTTCATCCGCGATCAGCAGCTCCGGCCCGCAGCTCAGGGCCATCGCGATCATCGCCCTCTGCCGCATTCCTCCCGAAAACTCGTGGGGATGGTCGTCGATCCGAGCATCCGGGTCGGGAATGCCGACCAGCTTCAGCATCTCTATTGCGTGGGCACGCGCTTCCTTTCTCGAATGTCCCAGGTGAAGCCTAGTAATTTCAGTTAACTGCACTGAGATCGGCAGATACGGATTCAGCGACGCCATCGGGTCCTGGAACACCATCGCGACCCGCCGGCCACGCAGTTTTCGAACCTCTTCATCGGAAAGCTTAAGGATATCCTTGCCGTCAAATATGATCTCTCCTCCGTCAATGCGGCCGGGTGGCGAGATCAGCCTCATCAGCGACATACCCATCGCCGATTTTCCTGATCCAGACTCGCCGACGATGCCCAGCGTTTCGCCTTTCCTCAGGTCGAAGGAGACGCTGTTCACCGCATTGGCCACGCCCTCGCTGGTTCGGAACCGGGTCTCGAGGCCCCTGACGGAAAGAATTGTTGCGTCTTTTTCGGTCACTCGAAGAGCGAAGCGGGCCGGGCCGCGGGAAATCATTTGCGAACGGGAGCCCAATTGCTGTCTATCGATACGTTGGCCAATATTATCGCATCAAGGCTATTCATTTCGAAGCCCGAGACATACGGCTTTACAAGCGAGTAAGACGTAGGGAAATAAAGCGGGATGGCGCGCAGTTCGTACATCGCATCGTCCTCAGTAAGGATCACGCTGGGATCCGTGCCGCCTTGTTCGGTCGAATTTGAAACGGAAGAGGGAACACGCGATTCCTTAGGAACGAATGGCCTGGCAGGTTCGGGAGTGGGGGTTGTTCCTAAAACCGGCTGGCTCGCTTCGAAGATCGCCCTGAAATTGACTCCGTCGGCAGAGGTCGGGAAAACGGCCCCGCGCCGAACAAGGTCGAAATCGCCCGTCTCTCTGGCCTTTTCCACCTCTTGAAGGTCGCGAACGATCAATTCGGTCTCAATACTCAAATTCTCTTTCCACATGCGAGCGACCGAACGGGCCACCCGCTGCTGGGTGTCATTGCGATTGACAAGAAGCCGAACGACAGGAAATCCCTTACCGTCGGGGAAGCCTGCCTCATCCATCAGTTCGCGTGCCCTGGCTTTATCCTGCGAAAGCTTGCCGCCGGCGGTGCCTCCAAAAGGAAGAAATTTGAGGGCGGGCCTTGTGAACCCGGCCGCGTCACTCTCCGTCAGGCGTTCGCGTTCGATAGCATTCGAAAGGGCCTCGCGGACGCGACGATCCGAGAACGGTGCCTTGCTGACGTTGAACTCGTAAAAGTTGAGGGCGCTGTGTGTTGTAGTTCGAAAATCGTCATATGGGGTCAGCAGCTTTAACGTCAATGACGAGAACTGTGTGTTCGAAATAGCATCCAATTCACCATTGCGATAGGCTGCGAGGGCCTCTTCCGCTGACTTAATGAAGACGAACCAAACCCTTTCGAGCTTCACCTTTTCCCTGTTCCAATAATTTTCCGATCTTTCGATTCGGATACCCTTGTCTGAGATGTCGACTATCCTAAAAGCTCCATTGGTTCTTACCGCGTGATGAAGCTGACCGTCCGGAACATCCTTATCGTCAGCGTGCCGCGGCCGAAATATAGGATGAGCGGCTATCTTCGGAAAATCCTTGTCTGGGCGGATCAGGCTTACCTTGAATGTAAGTTCATCGAGGGCCACAAAGCCCGGCTCAGCCGAGGGAAGAGGCGAAGGTGTCGCGGTTCCCGCGACATCGTCCGCAGTCGGCTCCGTGTTTTGAGGCCGCGAGAGAAGAGAGCCGGTTGAAGTAGGCCGGGCATTAAACCGCCCTGTCAAACTCGAGGCCGGCCTTTGATCGGGCAACGCCGTATTCGATTCCGCGACCGGCGTCGCTGAAGCCTCGACGGCACGGGCTTTAGGCATTCCCACGATATTTGAGAGCAAATTTCGATGGACCGCCTTTTCGCCGAGCGAGGCAAGTCTTTTCCAGGCACGCTCAAAATCGTTTGCCGTCACTCTGCTGCCGTCCGACCACCGGGCTTCACTCCTAAGTTTGAATGTCCACACTCGGCGGTCCTCGCTCGCCGACCACGTCTCAGCAGCAGCTGGCACCGCATTCAATGTTCGCGGATCGGTCTCGGTAAGGCCTTCAAATATAGCCCGAACAATATCGGTTTCCGGCGGCGCCGCGGCCCGGGCGGGGTCCAGGCTGGAAGGAAGCCCGCCGTTGCTCCACCGAAATTCCTGCATCGGTGGAGGTGCCGTATCAGAGAAAAAGGGTTCGGACGCAGGTCCGGCCAGTTTTGAGCATCCAAAAGAAAATGCCGCAGCTGCCAGAACGATGCCGGCTAACGAAGCACGAACCCTCCCAATGCCGGTTTCGACACCGGTATCAGGGTGCATGGCGCGTGAGGGCATCTTTTCCATTCTTGGGGGTGACTGCCGGCCTGTGACTCGAAACGTTTAAAAGCCAAAACCTTTTAGTTTTTCGAAGACCACCTCGGTCTGACGTCGCGTATCGTCAAATCCTTTAGATGTATCTATCAGATGATCTGCGCACCGCTTCTTTTCGGTTTGCGACATTTGGGCCGCGATGCGTTGTCGGGCATCAGCATCCGTCAGGCCATCACGCGACGTCAGGCGCTGCAATTGTATCTCAGGTTCACACCACACAACAATCAATTGGTCAAACCTCTTGTAGCCGCCCGATTCGATCATTAGAGCGGCATCGACGATCGCGATGCCTCCCGGTTCTTCGGCCTCTATTTCCCTCAGCCAAATATCCTGCGCTTCAAAAACCAGCGGGTGTACGATCGAATTCAGGATCGCAAGTTTCCTTTCGTCCGAAAACACGATCGCCGCCAGCCGTTTCCGATCGAGTTCGCCCTCGGACGTCAACACATCCCGGCCAAACGCCTCGACTACTCGATCGAGCCCGACGCTACCGGCCCTTACCACTTCGCGAGCTGTCATGTCTGCATCGAGCACATGGCAGCCGAGTTCGCGAAACACGCTGCAAACGTAGGACTTGCCGACAGCGATGGAGCCAGTCAGGCCGACACGAAGCATTGCTATTTTCCGTGCCGCATGGCTAGCTTGTTCACATTGAACGCGGCAATCTCGTCAAGTGTCAGCCCCAACTCATCGGCGCAGGCCGAGATGTACCAGAGCACGTCTCCCAGTTCGTCTCGCAGCTTTGCCCGCACCTCGTCTGTCAATACACCGTCATTATCGCGCTGGATCTTCTTGACGATGTTTGCCACTTCGCCGGCCTCGCCCGCCAGGCCTAGCGTCGGGTACTCCAGGTTGCTTGAACGCCTCGGATAAAGCGCTGTTTTGCTTGCGGCTTTCTGATACTCTTCAAAATTCATATTCTTTCGATCACCTGATGCCTCTTCTCATCATTGCAGCCTTGACGGTGTTTTTCATTAGCATTGCCACGGTTAGGAGTCCAACACCGCCGGGTACGGGCGTGAACGCCTCGGCCTGTTCCATCGCCGCTTTCGGATTTACGTCGCCGATAAGAGTAAAGCCTCGGGCGGCGATCGTCTTTAGGCGTTTCTCTAGCTCTTCGGGAGGGAAAGTCTCGGCTGCTCGTGCACTGTCTGTAAAATTGTTGATCCCCACGTCGATTACCGTTGCCCCTTCCTTGATGTGCGTCTTTTCGATGAATGCGGGACGGCCGATCGCTGCAACAAGAATATCGCCGAGTCGTGTTATCGATGCAAGGTCTGAGGTCCTTGAATGGCAAACAGTGACCGTAGCATTTTCCTGGAGAAACAACATCGCCATCGGCTTGCCGACAATATTGCTTCGGCCGACTACGACCGCATGCCTGCCCGTGATCGGTATGCCGGATCTTTTTAGAATTTCAATGACTCCTGAAGGAGTGCACGGTACAAGCGAGCTTTCGCCCAAGCTTAACCGGCCGACATTTATCGGATGAAAACCGTCAACATCTTTTGCCGGGTCGATCTCTTCCAGTATTTTCGACGGGTCGATCTGAGCCGGAAGCGGCAGCTGGACCAGGATCCCGTCCACATCGTCTCGGCCGTTGAGGTCCTGCACTTTTCCCAACAATTCATCTTGCGACGCATTAGCCGGCAGGTGAATATGTTCGGACGCGATGCCAAGTTCTTCCGACGTTTTGACCTTGCTCTGAACGTAAACCGCCGAAGCAGGATCTTCCCCGACACGCACGAGAGCCAAACAGGGACGAATGCCGTGCCTCGAAGACAGTTCTGCGATGCTCTCCGCCACTTCGGTCCTGATCGCTTCCGCTATCGGCTTGCCGTTCAAGATTCTTGCTGCCATATTTCAAGAACCTCGATTTTACAGGAACTCGGCCGAAATAGTCACAGGTCCCGCGCGAAATGCAGACATCGCGTCAGTTGATCTCATAGCCGTCAGACCCGACTTTCTCTTTCAAGCACTCAATCGATAGAATTGAGACATGAGAACGCGCAGTGCTGCGATCGCGGCCGCTTTCGTTATTTTCAGCCTCAGCAGTCAGGCTGCTGAACCGATCGCCGCGGTCGCTGAAAAGATCGGTGCTGCGATGGAAAAGCGGCAATACGATATGGCGATTACCGAACTCGTCCGGTTGGAACGCGCAGAACGCGATGTCTTCGAAGCCAACAATTTCGACTACCTGCTGGGCCGCTTGTTCGAAAGGTCGGGAGACGTTGGTTCGGCCCTCGCCCGTTATGCATCCGTTACCGCGCGTCGCTCCATCTTTGCCGAGCTTGCACTTTTAAGATCGTCAGCTATTGCTCGCGCGACAGGCAACCTATTTGCAGAGCGAATTTATCTTCGCCAACTTCGATCGTTTTCGAGTGACAAGATCGTCAATGGATATGCCGAACTTCGGCTCGGACGAAGCACTTTCGATTCAGGGGACTTTTCACGTTCTTTGGCACTCCTCGAAAATTCGAATCCACCGTCCAGTAACTCCGCGACAGATCCACTCGTGCCAGACCCGGTCGAACGTGAAAATCGCCTTCTGATCGCGCGCTCCCGACTAATTCTCGGTGAAGCATCAGCCGCGATCGTCCAGCTACGCTCGCTCGTTGCCGGATCGAAAGACCCAGCCAGACCGGACGATGCTGCCATCTCAGCGATCCGTGAACTGGATCAAGCCGAGGCTGATCAAAGCCAGGAGCGAAGACAGCTCCCCACTCTTTCCGATCAGGAACACTTCCAGCGTGCTTTGGCATTTCAATTCAATCGAGAATTATCGCGCACGCGATCACATCTCGAGGCTGTGATACGGACCCGTCCGGACAGCCCGCTTGTTCCGGAGGCCGTTTACAGGATCGGTCAAACATTCTCGATGGAGAATAATTTTTCGGAGGCGATAAAATGGTTTGAACGCGCTCTCGAACAGTATCCCGATCATCATTTGGCTCCCGATGCACTGCTCCAGGCCGCCGCGGCCTATTCGCGAGTCGGCAAGTCGCGAGAATCCGTTCGCCGCTATCAGGACTTTATAGCCCGATTCAAGGATCACGCACGGATCGACCGAGCGTACCTGAACATAGTTGATGTAATGCGCGACGCCGGCGAAGAGACAGAAGCACTGAAATGGGCTGGCCGCAGTCAAGAAATGTTTCGGGGAAAGATAGCCGAGGCGCAGGGTGCATTTGCAGAGGCAAGAATACATATCACAAGAAACAACTGGGACGATGGTCTGGCCGTTCTCAACCGCCTTTCCTCGATGTCCGAACTTGGCGGAGCAAGCGTCCCGGGCGGTACGACCCGGCAGGAGATAACGTTTCTCAAGGCGTTCATTCTTGAGCAAAAGCGAGATTTTGAAAGGGCGATCGAGACATATCTTTCGATCCCGGACGGACGAAACGAATATTATGGCTGGCGGGCCACCGAACGGCTACGCGGTCTTTCAACCGACGCTCAGGCAAAGACGATAGCGGCCGCGCGGCTCGATCGATCGATAGCAGAGTCGAACGGAAAGGACCCCGATTCGAACCGCAGGAACCTGCAGGCCGCGATCCGTTTGTCTTCCGATCCCGATCAGCGGAAAAAGCTGTTGGAAGGCCTGAAAGTGGCCTATTCAGTGCTGCCCGCCTATAAGAAGGTACCCGGCCAGTCGGTAAAGCCGCCCCGGTTGCGCGAGGCGATCTCATCCCCGTCCAGTATTGGCAAAAGGGACGCGGGCAAAAGCCTGCTCTCCGAGCTATTGTTCCTTCGCCTCTACGACGAGGCTGCCCCTAGATTTAACGCCACGCTCCGCGAACGGCCTGCCGAAGGTTCCGACATAGGCTTCACATCCGCCTGGGTGAATGCACGCGGAGATCGTGCCCATCGCGCCCTTTCTTTTGCAGAGCCGCTTTGGCGCGACGTGCCTTCCGACTATCAGATCGAACTTATTCCGCACCAGCATCGGCAGCTTCTTTATCCCGTTCCCTTTCCAGATCTGCTCACGCGGCATGCCGCGGCCTCGAACGCCGATGTACTCATATTACTCTCGATCGCCCGACAGGAATCGGCCTTTCGCACAGACGCAAGGTCCAGTGCCGCTGCAAGAGGGATGATGCAGTTCATCTCAACAACAACCGACAAGATCGCGTCGGAACTCGGACGTCTCGAGTTTGACCAAAACCAGCTCTACGATCCAGATACCGCGATCTTATTCGGTTCCAGATATACGGCAAATCTTTTCAGGTTGTTTCCTAATCAGCCTGAAGCCGTCGTTGCAAGCTATAACGGCGGCGAAGACAACATGAGAAGGTGGCTGAACCGCTCTCGATCTGATTTGCCGGACCGCTACGTTCCGGAGATTGCGTTCGCTCAGTCCAAGGATTATGTTTATAAAGTAATGGCAAATTACCGTCTCTACCGGCTGTTTTATGACGAGCAGCTCGCTTTGCGGCCATAAATGTAAAGCGTTATGGCGATCTGCGATTTCGCCGCCGGGGCACGTTCGCTTTACAGTCTAAAGTTTGCCGCTCAGATCGAAGATCGTCAGACTTTGTGTTTGAGTCAGCGAGGCCTGCCAGAATATCCGATCTACAAGTTTATGCGTTATTTTGTTTTACTTTTTGTCTTGATCTCATCCTTCGCTTGTCAGCAGCACGATCAACACGCGGCTTCGGGCGACCTTAAACGCTATCCGCTCAAGGGAAAGGTGATCTCCGTCGATAAGGAAAAGAAAAAGGCCGAGATCGATCACGAAGCGATCCCTGGCTTTATGCCGCGAATGACGATGAAGTTCCCGATAAAAGAAGATTGGGTCTGGCAGGAGCTTGTCCCTGGCGTCGAGGTTCAGGCTGAACTTGTCGTGGACGAAACGGCCGACGAACCTTACTGGCTGGAGAAGATAGGGATCGTTGCGCTTCCGCAGCCCGGCCAGGCGGATGTGCCCATCAATGAGAACTTTGCACAGATCGGAAAAGAGGTGCCGGCATTCACGCTTACCGATCAGGATGGAAAGAAGTTTACCCTTCGCGATTATCGCGGCAAGGCCCTCGCAATTACGTTCATTTACCGCGAATGCCCGCTGCCGGAGTTTTGCATAAAGATGTCGCGTCATTTCAGCGATATGGCAAATCGGATAGCATCCGATCCAGACGGCCGCAAAAAGATCCGGCTGCTTTCTATCTCGTTCGATCCTGACCGCGACACTCCGGAAAAACTGAAGCAATACGGCCTTGGTTACCTGGGGAAGGATGCGAAAGATGATTTCACCGTCTGGCGGCTTGCTGTCGGCCCGGACAAGGATGTGCGTCAGATGGCGGATTTCTTCGGTCTGCGATACGAGACGGACGAAAATGACAAGACACAGATCAACCATTCTCTGATAACCGCTGTTATCGCGCCCGACGGAAAAGTGACCCGTATCTTCAAGGGCGGCGACTGGACGCCTGAGCAGGTGCTTGCGGCATTGGACAGCGCCGCATACAATGCTGAGAAAAAACCGGAAAGCCCCTAGCCAACGGCCTTTGATAAGCTCTACTTATTTCCAGGCCGCCAGGATGAAAAAGTATGGATAGAAAGCTTGTTCGATTCGCCCTTGTACTCCTCCTTTTTTCACTGTCGGTCTCGGCACAGAAACGCGCAATAACCGAAACCGATCTTTTTGATTTCGCATGGGTCGGCGATCCCCAGGTCTCGCCGGATGGTTCCAAGGTGGCGTATGTTAAGGTAACGGTAAACACATCTCGGACAAATTATGACACGTCCATCTGGACCATATCGACGAGCGGGAACGAGCAGCCGATACGCTTGACCGGCGGCAGCCGCGACACCTCGCCCCGCTGGTCGCCGGATGGCCGATTTCTCGCGTTTGTAAGGTCGGGCGAAACGCCCGCCCCTGCTTCGGCCCCGCAGATATACCTGTTACCTATGGCAGGAGGCGAGGCTTTTCAATTGACCAATGTTCCGCGCGGAGCCGGCGGCCCGGTATGGTCGCCTGACGGGAACTGGATAGCTTTCGGAAGCAGTGCAAACGCCGAGGACATTGCCCGCCAAGGACGGCAGCCGGTTCCAGGGCAGCGGGACTCCGATGTCCGCGTTATTACGCGGGCCGTGTACCGATCGGACGGAGGCGGCTATCTCGACCCGACACGCCCGAACCATCTTTGGGCGATCGCTGCGCCAGGGGCAAACGGCGTCCGTCCATCGCCGAAACAGCTTACTAGCGGGCCTTTCAGCGAGGGCAACTTTGTCTGGGCGGCTGATGGATCTCGGATCTATTTCACTACCAACCGCGATCCCGAACCCTATTACAGCACGCCAAAAACTGAGATATTTTCGATCTCGCCGAATGGCGGATCGCCGGAACTGTTGACGAGGATCGACATGGGTGTCGGGGCTCTCAGCCTCAGCCCTGACGGAAAGCGATTCGCCTTCGTCGCATCTGTCGTTCATCGGCCGGTCAAGTCATACTCGCAGCCAGATCTTTGGGTGTTGGACATCACGCCAAATGCCTCGCCCCGCAACCTTACTGCGAACTTCGACTTCGACATCGCCGCCGGACTGACCGGCGACCAGGCATCGCCGCGTGCGGGTGGCGGCAACGCACCGATCTGGTCGGCAGACGGGCGTCAGATCATTGAGAGATTTGCTCGCGAGGGCCGTTCGAATCTAGCCTCGTTCGACGCAGCGACCGGCCGCGTGACCGAGATCACCAAAGGCGACCACGCCGTAATGAATTATCGGGCCACGCGCGACGGTGCAAGGCTGATCTACACTTTATCCACACCGACAAGGATAGGTGACCTTTTCATATCCGAACGGCAAGGAACGAACGCCCGACAGTTGACCCGCGTCAACGATGACCTCTTTGCCAAACTCAACCTCACCGAACCGGATGACGTTTGGTACACGACATTTGACGGAAAACGCGTCCAGACCTGGGTCCAAAAACCGCCCGATTTTGACCCGAACAAAAAATATCCGCTCATATTGAACATCCACGGCGGGCCGCATGCCGCCTATGGCTATATCTTCTCGCATGAATTTCAATGGATGGCGGCCAAAGGCTATGTTGTCGTATATCCAAACCCGCGTGGCTCGACAAGCTATGGTCAGGATTTTGGCAATATTATTCAGCATGCGTATCCGGGTGACGATCACAAAGACCTGATGATCGCAGTTGACGAGGTTATCAAACGCGGCTACATCGACACGGCCAAACTGGCCATCACCGGCGGATCGGGCGGCGGCGTGCTTACGAATTATGCGGTGACCCAGACAGACCGTTTCGCGGCCGCCGTTTCACAGCGAGATATCTCCGACTGGGCAAATTGGTGGTACACGGCGGATTTTGCTCAGTTTCAGCCGAGTTGGTTCAAAGGAGCGCCTTTTGAAGACGTCGAAGGATTTCGCGAGCGATCGGCGATCACTCACGTAGCAAAGATCAAAACCCCGATGATGTTCATTCTCGGCGAGGCCGATTGGCGGACGCCTCCGGCGGCCGGGGGCGAGGAGCTATTCCGTGCGCTGAAATACCGACGTGTGCCAACCGTGATGGTCCGCTTTCCGAATGCGAATCACGACCTTTCGCGAACCGGCAACCCGTGGCACCGCATCGAACGGCTTCAGCATATCGTCGGATGGTTCGACAAATGGCTGTTGGGCGTTTCAAAACCCGAGTATGAAATAGGCTTGGCACCCTGACCCCGATCGCGGGCGGGCCGCGTCATCAACTGAAGTTCTGTATTCTGCCCTGCAGCAACAGCCGGCAAAACTTCCGGCGGCCGCCGTCACGTTATTGAGGTAAGTACATGAGCGAGATCGATTGCGGCCAGGTTCACGGATACATCGAAGAAGCTATCGTCCATGCACGTAAGAACCTCGGTGCGCGTGCCACGGGCTCACACGGCGTGCTTGACGTCGAACCCTATTGGGGCACCATGGGAAGCACGAATGTGGGTTGGGTCGTGGGTTACAAGATCTCGTCGCGAAAGCGATGGCGGCTCGATTTCGATCCCGATCCGTTCAAGCTGGTCCACGTTAACGAAGAAAATTTCGAGCAGCCCAAGCACCAGCAAAAGGTAGTTCATCGGGTCAGGCCTTCCAAATTCGACGAGCGCGGCCAGCCGCTGGACAACGACACGCAGGTTCGGCTTTATTGGCGGAAATGGACCACCCGATACGGATTTCCGGGTGCCGGCATACTTTGCCCTACTTGTCGCGTTTTACACGATATCGGCCGATGTCCTTTTCCCTAGGTTGTAAAATGGACTGCAGTATACCTCGATTCCCGCGACGATCGTCAGGACGACATCCCTTGCGTTTGAAGCAAATACCAGGGCGGCGTAAACGTCATTTACGGGCCATTGTGCCTTTGCGTCAAGCGAGACAACGGTGATATCAGCCTGCTTCCCTTCTTCGAGAGTGCCGATCTCCTGATCCAGCCTCAAGGCTCTTGCCCCGCCGAGCGTAGCCGCCTCCAGGACCTCGGCAGCCGTAACTGAACGCCGCGAACCCGCCCGATTCCGAGCCGCCAAAGCCGCAAACCGGGCCTCTTCGAGAATGTCGCAAACGTTGTTGCTCGCGACCGAATCGCTGCCGAGCCCGCAAGCTATTCCGGCGTCACGGAATCTTTCGAATGGGGCATAACCGTGGCCGAACTTCGCATTCGATTTCGGGCAATGTGCTACCGCCGCACGGTTCGCGGCAATGCGGCCGATGTCGGTCTCAGAGACTGTGACGCAATGTGCCAGCAAGGGCCGGGTCGATAAGACGCCGAGCCGCTCGAGATATTCTATCGGCGTGCAATTTGGGGAATTCCAATCAAGGCCAAAGTCTTCATACAGTTCGCTGAAAAATCCGCTGCCGCGCATCAGCAGGTCGTGCTCGTCGGCCGATTCCGACGCATGTATCGATAACGCGATCTTGTTGATTATCGCGTACTGAGCTGTCAGTTCGAACATCCGCGAGCCCACCGTGTATGGCGAATGCGGCGACAACCCGACCTTGACGAGGCCTGTTTCCTCTTCTTTCAGCCTCTCGAACTTCTCGCCCAGCTTGCGAAAATCATCGTCCGCCGTCCGGTTGTCCGGCGAAAACTCGGTCTCCTGAAACACGGTCCCGCGCAGCCCGGTTTGCTTCAGAGCAGAAAGGCCGGCGTGGCCGAACCGGCCAATATCGCCGAAACAGGTAACACCTGCCGCGGCTCCTTCCTGCGCTCCGATGACTGCAGCCTGAACGATGTCATCGTCATTCATCTCGGCACGCAGTTCATTTATCTTGAGCAGCCACGACCGAAAATCGTGCTCGACGTCATCAAGCGCTCCTCGCATCGCCGTTAACTCTAAATGGGAATGGCAGTTCACGAAGCCGGGCAGGATCGCCGCGTTTCCATGATCGTCCACCGACGCCTGAGGGAAGCGGGCCCTTAGATCATCCGCGTCGCCGACCGCCGCGATCTGCCCGGCCTCGAACGCTACGGCGCCGTTGCGTATCGGCGGCGACGAGATCGGCAGCACGTGATCAGCCAGGAGCAGCTTCATTTGGTTTGGGAATTAGATCGGTCGATCGCCTCAATGTTTCGATATCTCTCAAGGATCGAGGAAACATACGCTCGAGTTGAGGATATCCCTATCCGGGAGATAAAGTCGGCTTCGCTTAGGTCTTGTGGGTCAACATCTTTTGTCCATTCTTCCACACGGCTGGGCCCCGCGTTATACGCGGCCAGCGCCATCGCCGTCTCTGCAGGCCTTCCGCGATATCGTTCGCGTAGCTTTTCAAAATACCAACAGCCGATCTGGATATTTCGCTCGGGTTCGCTCAGCAAAGCCACCACATTCTCCGAGGCCTGACGCTCGAATTCTGACAGTCCGGTCTCCTTGGCCCATTCGCGAGCGACGGTTGGCGTCACCTGCATCAGCCCGACCTCCCCGACGGCCCCGACAACCCAGGCCCGGAACCACGTTTCTTCGTAAATTAAGCTCCAAACCAGACGCTCGTCGATGCTGAAGATCCGGGCATGACGGACGATCAGATCGTCATATCGATGTTCCCAATAGTCGCGAAAAAAGAAATAGCCGCATGCGGCCACGACCGCCGCAATAAGCGCGACTGAGATTAAATACCGGACCATTCTTAAATTAGGATGACGATGCAGACGGCCTCGTGTGCCGATACGACAATTTAATCAGCACCCATCACATTTAACAAGCCGCACGGACATCGGCCTGTCGGACTTCCGCGAGTCGATCGGTCGGTAGAGAAAGTTCTGGGTCACTTCCGCTTTCGCTTTGTCCTTTCTTCTGTTTTTCGCTCAAGCGCTTCGCCGTTCAGTCCTTCGGACAACGAATGGGCTTTGCGACTGTTCGTCTTTCGGCCGGTTCTCACGAGTTCGGCAAACAGATCGGTATCGTAATCCGCTTCGCGGGCCATCTCTTCGCGAATGCGGATCAAAACTTCCAGAAATCTTGGGCGTCGATACATTATAAGCGTGACCTAGATGGTGAACGTGCGGGCTATGCTAAGTCAAGGCTTCCGGGCAGGCCGATCAGTTGTGGACAAGAAATTCGGGGGTCACTATCGCGGGCGAAAAGAAGCCGGCCGCGGCATTGAACATCCTGACGCGCGCCTGTTTTCGAACATTCGCGAGATGTCCGAAGTTCCAGGTCACAAGATAGTCGATCTTATGAAATGAGGCGAGTGCCATATGAAGTGCGTCGGCAATGAACTTTCGATGAAAAATACCTCGCGAGACGTAACCTTCCGCAAGGATGGCCGCCTCTTCGGTCAGTTCGAGTCTCTCAAAGCCTTTGTTGATCTTAAGATATCCGGTCCTGTGCGGGTCGTCGATGCGCTCGAGTTCCCGCTGGACCAGGATGGACGTGAAGGCATCGTATTCCGAAAGCTCGTGCTCGAACCAGCGTATCGTCAGGTCCCTGCGAAAAGGATCTCCGTTGTCGAGATAGGCCCCGATCACCGACGTCTCAAGATAGATGCTGAGTTTCATCAAATATAGAGCGAACTCGCGGTGCTATTGATCAACAGCGTTCGGGAAGAAAGTCACCCGCGAATTTCGAAAATCGAATGTCATGCGAAAATTCTTGAGAAAGTTGCCGCCGAGTATGCCGGCCTGCTGAAATCCCGAAGCTTCATTGATGATGTTCAGGTCGAGAGCAATTGCCGTTATATCTTTTTGCGAATGAGTGCCAAACGACAGGCTCGGCAGTTGAAACGACTTAACGCCTTCTGTGACGCCGGCCGATCCGATCACCCGCATCTTTTGATCCGTAACGTGAGGACTGACCGCGTCGAGGCTGGCAACCTCGTCCGAGATCACCGATACGCTGGCTCCCGTATCGACGATGAAATTGAGCGGCGCCTCGACACCCTCAAGCTGTACCTGGCCGCTCAGAAATCCGCTTGACGTAAGCCTAAGCGGCAGGGCGATGCTTTCATCAACCGCAGTACTCGCCTCCGTCGAACGAGAGAGCGAGAATGTTTCAGCGCCGTAATCGAGCGTGGTTATGAATTTCGAGATCAGCGAAAGGCCGATGTAGCCATCTACCGCCTGACCCTCGGAATGAAACCGTCGAATATAGACGGGGACGTTTCGTATGATTATGTTACCGATCTTTACTTCCCGCAGAAATCCGTAAACGATCTCGAATCGGCCGTCGCCGCCGATGCCCTTCGCAAATCCGCCGCGAGTGATCGGCCTTATCTTCAGCCGCTTAGCCGTTTGCTCGGAAATCACGGAAATCCCCGACCCCGTATCAAGCACGAAACTGAGCGGTTCGGGGCGATTGTTTACGCTCAGCGAGAGCATCGGGCGGTTTCCCGTCACCCTTATCGGAACCGTTGTCTTATCCGAGCCTGCAATTGTGTAAAGCGACTGCCGGTCTCCAAGATACTTCAGGAAATTGATCAATCCCTTTATGCGGGCGCGGCGTTCGTCATCGGTGTCGCGGGACAGATCCAAAAAGCGGTGATAGGCTTCGGCTGCAGCCTTGTAACGCTCGCTTCGTGCCGAGACCTGTGCAAGCGAGAAAACATAATCGGGCTCGTTCGGGGCGTGAAACACCGCCTCCCTCAAATTGTTCAAACTTTCGTCAACACGGTTCTCGTAGAATTCGAGAAGCCCGAACCCATGCCACGCATAGGCAAGCTTCCTATCCAGCGACAGCGCGTTGAAGAAGAGGGCTCTTGCATCTCGAAATCTGCCCACCCCAAGCATTGTCGAACCCACCACGGCCAAAGCATACGCATTTTTTGGCTCGGCTGTAGCGATCGGGAACGCAAGATCATAAGCTTCGATGAGGCGTCGGTCTTTAGCGTACAACTGCGCCAGCCTGAGTTTGGGAAAGGGATCCTCGCCGGCAGAAGCGATCGCCAGCTTCAAAAGCCGTTCCCCTTCGCGCAGGTCACCTCGGCGAAGAGAGCGTTCTGCATCCTGAAGAAGTTTTCGAGTCGTGCGGCGTTCAACTTCCGGCGATGGGATCTCGTCTGCGTCCTGTGCAAGTGAGACAAAAGCGAACGAAGGGCTAAGCAGTATTAGAAGTATCGCAAGCGAATAGTTCGAGATGCGTTTGAGAGGTTCGCGAATTTCTACAGAAACACCCATCATCGCTCTTGCTAAACGTCGGTGCGGCTGGGCTGGGGCCGGCCGGGCCGGTTACTTCAGTACCTCGCCTGTTTTCATGGACCAAAGAACAAGGTCCAATTCGTCAAAATCGATTCGCGCAGTTTCAGCCAGATGCTTCAGCTTTTCTTCTAACATTAGATACCTTGAACGGCTGTTTGGTGGCTTTGGGTCGTCTATGATCCTAAGGTCGTATAAACATCGGAGCACATGCTTATCCAGAATAGCGTACCCGCCAAAGCCGATATTTCTTAAAAAGTGGCTCGCTTCCTTGTAGCCAAGCCCCTTGATCCCTTTTTCCGTCGCAAGCCAGTCACGACGTTCCATATCGCAATTGAAGCTTTCAAGCTTTTCGCGCAGCTTCATACCGCAATGCCGCCGCAAAAAATCGCGAGATGCGACGATATACCTAGAACGTGCGTTCGGATAGCGATGAACCCCGGTCAACGCCCGGGCCAGTTCAGGCTGATCACCGTCGGCTATCAGGTCCTTGACGGCCGCCAAAGACCGCAGCCCCATCTTTGCCGAACATCCGCCAGTAAAGAAACAGTAAACCATTTCTTCCCACAATTTCGCGTCGCTCCCTTGAGTGCGGATAGAACCAAACTCCGCCAGCCTGCTGCATATCTCCTGGCGTCGGGCAAGATGTGCCTGTCTTATCTGCTCGACATCAACTGGAATTTCGCTGGTTTTTGGCATCGACGTTCCTCAATTCTAGAAGTGGGCGGGCGCGGTGTCAATGAAATTTTTCCTCCAAAGTTTCGGCAAAAAAGCGTGTGATCCGGGTCAAATGAATGTATAAGTTATACGGATGCAAACCATAAGATATGATTAAATTGATTAGCATCCGAAAAGCGAGGAATTACATCGAACAGTTTGCCTTGTCCTGTCGTAGGAAAAAGCGGATGTCGAAATGGGGTTGAAAATTGGGTCTGCGTTCATGCTATACTAATCGGGCCCTTCCGGTCGCCCGGGTAGTAAAGACCGCCGCAAGACCCGAACAAAATAGTAAATAGATGAAGTATTCGAACGGAAAACTAGCCAACTGGCCTTTTATACTTGTCTTTACGGTCGCCCTCGCGTCCGCAGGATTTGGCCAGGCTTCGGCACAACCGTTCCTCGAAGATATTCGGGTCCATTCCGAGGTGGTTCCGCAACCCTCGGGTACTCCACTGGTTCGACGAACCGGAAGCACGGTCCCGGCTGCTTCAGCCCCGGCTCCCGCAGGACGAGCGATCCGGACATCGATCCCGGTCCTCGCTGAAGCGGCGATACCCGGCAATTCGGGAGTGCTTGTCGAAACGCTCGACGGCAACCTGGTGGTCGAAAGCGGTTCGGATCTTGCCTTCAATCCTGCGTCAAATGTAAAGATCGCGACCGCCTACGCCATCCTGAAAACGTTCGGCCCGGACTATCGATTTCCGACCAATGTATGGACGGACGGAAGTTACGAAGAAGCAACCGGCACGATCTACGGCAATCTTTACGTCTCGGGCAGAGACCCTGTTTTTGTTTCCGAGCATGGCGTGCTCCTCGCAAGCGAGCTGAACCGGATGGGAATCCGGGTCGTGAAAGGCGACCTCGTCGTTACCGACAACTTTTCGATCAATTATTCGACGTCGCCGCTGCGGTCTGCCCAAGCCCTTTTTGCGACTCTCGATTCAGGCAAGAGGCCTGCAGCCGCCTCACGAGCCTGGTCGAATTTCCTGATCAATTCGGGAAGATTGAATCTGGAATCGGCCGTTCCCAGTGTAACGTTTACGGGCGGGGTTTATGTTCAGCCGATGCCGGGCAATGTGAACCTTCTTTTTTCGCACGAGTCGCCTGCGATGCGCGATGTGCTGAAAGCAACACTTTGCTACTCGAACAATTTTCTTTCCGAACGATTAGGTGATATGGTGGGCGGCCCTTTCGGTGTTGCCCGACTCGTGCATCAGCATGCTGGCGTAACGCCTCAGGAGTTCTCCATTCAGACTTCGAGCGGACTCGGCATCAATCGAGTGACGCCGTCGGCAATGATGAAGCTTCTCCGGGTTCTGCGCCGCGATCTTAGCTCATATAAAATGACGTTCGCCGACATTATGCCGGTTGCCGGCATCGATCGCGGCACGCTTGAGAATCGCTTTAAATCGGATTTCTCGCTCGGAAGCGTTGTCGGCAAGACCGGCACACTTGGCAATACCGATGGCGGCGTCAGCGCCCTCGCCGGCGAGATCAATACACGAGGCGGCAAGTTTCTTTTCGTGATCTTCAATCAAAGAGGCAGCGTCGCACGATTTCGAAGTTTTCAGAACAGCTACGTTTCGCTCATCCAGGGCCAGTTTGGCGGGCCTTCGTCGCTTTCCTACACCGAGATACCGCTGAACGCCCGTCTAGCAAAGGTGCGTATCACTTATCCCGACGGACGCCGGCCTAACGAAGATTGACCCTGACAACCATCGAATTTCTTTACAAGGGAGCGCTTTTCCGCTTCCTTTTTGTTTTTCATTGGCCGGAAAGATTAAGATATTCGGGTTCGTGAGTCTGATTAACTCTTGGTCTGACCGGAATGATCGATCCCAACAACGGGCGCAGCGACGCCGGAAATCCCGAGACATTGGCCGAACCGGTTGACGCCTCTCAACTCGCCGGCCCCCAGCCGGAAAGGCCGGATGGACGCAGCGTTGCCCGATCTGCCGGGGTCGTGTCCATTGCTGTCCTTTTCTCTCGCCTTCTGGGTCTGGTCCGGGAGACCGTTTTTGCACGATTTTTTGGCGCAGGATATCTTTATGACGCCTTTGTCGTGGCGTTCAAAATACCAAATATCCTACGCGACCTGTTCGCCGAAGGCGCCCTTTCTGCAGCGTTCGTCAAAGTCTTTACCGATTATCAGATACGAAAAAATGAAATAGAGGCCTGGCGGCTTGCCTCGCTTATCTTCAACGTTTTGGCGGTTGTGATGAGCGTCATAACCGTGGTGGGCATGCTCGTTGCACCGTGGGTCGTTCCGCTTTTGGCCCGAGGGTTCCCTCCGGAAAAGGCCGCACTTGCCGTCACGCTGACGCAGATAATGTTCCCGTTCATACTGCTTGTTGCGCTGGCCGCTTTGGCAATGGGCGTGCTCAACACGAAAGGACGCTTCGGCATTCCTGCATCGGCATCAACAGCATTCAATGTATTTTCCATCGTCGCCGGGCTCTCACTCGCGTATTGGTTAAGCGGCGGCGGATGGGAATTCTCGCCAGATAAGAATACGGTACCAAGCGAAGCCGCCCAGTGGGCGATAATCGGCATGGCGATCGGGACACTTGTCGGAGGGGCCGCGCAGCTCTTGATCCAGGTGCCGTCGCTTCTGAAGGTCGGCTTTCGATTTTCGCCCGTTCTTGATCTTTTCGATCCCGGTGTGAAACGAGTGATGCGGCTGATGGGGCCCGCCGTCATCGGGACATCGGCCGTCCAGATCAAGGTTTTGGTCGATGTATTTGTGGTCTCAGGGATCGAGGGTGGTCAATCGTGGTTGAGTTTTGCATTCAGGTTGATGCAGTTCCCGATCGGGTTGTTCGGCGTCGCTATCGGAACGGCCGCCATCCCGGCCCTTTCCCGCCTGGCCTCGGAAGAAAGAACTGTGGAATTTCGTTCGACGCTTTCCGACTCGCTAAAGCTTGTCTTTTTGATGACCGTTCCGGCCGCGTGCGGGCTCATCGTGCTTGGAGAGCCGATAATCAGACTGATCTATGAAGGCGGCCGATTTGGCGCCATCGATACGAATATGACGGCCTGGGCACTGGCCGCTTACTCGATCGGGCTGGCCGGTTATGCCGCCATCAAAGTTCTGTCGCCGTCATTCTATGCTCTCGACGACGCTAGAACGCCGATGTGGGTCAGCATCGGCTCGATCGCCGTCCACGTGCCGATGAGCTTTGGAATGATGTATTATCTTTCGACCGTCGGCGTGTCGCCGGAACGGCCCAACGGATTTGGCCACGTTGGCGTCGCGCTTGCTACTTCCACCGTCGCCCTTGTCAATTTTCTTGCTTTGTCGATCTTTATGCGCCGGCGGATCAAACGCCTGAATGGCCGCGACATCATCGCATCGCTCGCAAAAGTGATCGTCGCATCGGCGGCAATGTCTGCCGTCGCCTATTTTAGCTATCATTGGCTTTCCGGATTTTCCGTTAATAAGAACTTGGCCGCGCTTCTGATCGAAGCCTTTGTTCCCATCGGCCTTGCCGGCCTGACATTTCTGGCGGCGGCAAAGCTTCTGCGGATAGAACAGCTAGAAACTCTGCTTTCGCTGCTCCGCAGCAAATTTCGACGGGCGTAAATTATGATCGCTTCTTTTAATGACCGTCATCCAGAGATTCACGAGACCGCATTCGTCGCTCCAGATGCCGTGATAATCGGTGACGTGAAAATCGGCCCCAACGCCAGCGTCTGGTTCGGCTCTATCATTCGCGGCGATGTAAATTATGTCCGCATCGGAGACCGCACAAACATTCAGGACGCGACCGTGATCCACGTCAGCTCGAAAGACCACCCCACGGTTCTTGAGAACGACGTTACGGTCGGCCATCGCGTGACGCTTCACGGCTGCTACATCGAGACAGGATCCCTGATAGGCATCGGGGCGATACTGCTGGATGGTGTACGGGTCGGCAAAAATTCTCTCGTCGGTGCGGGAAGCCTGTTAACGCCGGGCACCATCATCCCGCCGGGTTCGCTCGTGCTCGGAAGCCCTGCCCGCGTAAAGCGGCCGCTGACCGACGAAGAGATCAGAGGCATCGAAAGCAACGTCGCAGCGTACGTCGAGCTTTCGTCCCTATATCTCAAGGCGGCAGCGTCCTGAAGCAGCAACCCTTTTCCGACGTATCATTGGCGGCTATTGGAACCGGCCGCGCCCTCATTCCGTTCGGCAGTTTTTAAGTTTTTTCGCCGGGCTGCCCCTAAACCCCGCTTCTGCGTTTACATTGCCCGTGAATAGGCGTACAATCCCGAATCGTTTGCCTGCCCGGCCAAATTATTTATGAAGATCTTCGCGGGTTTGGTACTTATAACGCTATTTGCTGCACAATTTGCCCTTGCCCAAACCGAAGAGCCCGGGAAGAACGAGGTGATGGTCTGGGGCGGCATCTCTCCGGTCGTTAGATCATTTGACGGATTCACGCGAAATTGGGAAGGACAGCACGGTTTGGCGGCGATACGCTATTCGCGTCGATGGGACACTAGCGACTGGGTGAACATCAAATACACCGTCGATGCCATACCGGCCGCTTTTCTTCGATATCCGGACACCGTCGCCACGCCGACGGGTCCCGGCACGGTTCGCATCGATCGGGTCAAAAGGAGCCGCTTCGCCTTCGGTGGTTCACCTTTCGGCCTGCAGTTCAATTTTCGCCCGCGAAAAAAGATTCAGCCCTTCGTCGGCCTCAGCCTAAGCGCCCTTGTTTTCAACGAGAGGACGCCGAACGAACTTGGGACAAAGCTTAACTTTGCGAGCGAGGGTGGTGCCGGCATCGAATACCGCCTTGCCGACAAAAAGGCGATCACACTTGGCTATAAGTGGTACCACATCTCGAACGCCGGGCGAGGCACCGTCAATCCCGGCTTCGACGCGCAGCTTTTTTATCTCGGTTATACCTTCTGGGGAAAGTAGATTCGATCTGCCGCAAACGATACAAATCCAAACATCGCCAGTCGGGAAACTCTTGAAATTCGAGGCTAAGTCCTTTCTGCGGTAAACTAACCCGTTATGTCAAAGACCAATCCGGCACGCGGCATGCGCGATTTCCTTCCCGCCGATGTCCGCAAACGTGAGTACGTGATCGGTATCATCAAAGAGGTTTACGAGAGCTATGGCTTCGAGCCGCTCGAAACTCCCGCCGTCGAAAACCTCGATACCCTGATGGGAAAGTACGGCGAGGAAGGCAATCAGCTTATCTTCAAGATACTGAAGCGTGGCGAGAAATTGAAACAGGAGACGGAAGACAGGGGACAAGAAAGCGATATCTCCGATCTTTCGTTTCCCGACTCTCGTCTTGCAGACCTGGCTTTGCGCTACGACTTGACCGTCCCGCTGGCTCGCGTCGTTGCCCATCACAAGAACGAGCTCCCGAAGTTCTTTAAACGCTATCAGATACAGCCCGTATGGCGTGCCGACCGCCCCGCTCGCGGCCGCTTCCGCGAGTTCTACCAATGCGATGTCGACGCGATCGGGTCGAATTCGATGGTCGTCGAAGCGGAGATCATTTCTGCGGTTTCAGATATCCTCAAAAGACTTGGTTTTAACGATTTCTTGATCAGGATAAACGACCGTCGGCTGCTCAACGAACTTCTCGAATCCGCGAATGTGCCTGAAACCCAGTTCTCAGAAGCCTTGGTCGCCATCGACAAGCTTGACAAGATCGGGACCGAAGGTGTCCTCAAAGAATTACGGGACAGAGGTATCGTGGACGAAGCTCGAATGATCGTGTCTTTGTTCGATCAGTTCACCAGCGTCTCCGAATCGGCAGACAGAAACGGAACGATTCTGCTCAACCTTGTGAATATCGCCCGGAGATCGACGTTGCAGGATTTGTCCCGACTGATCGAATTAACCGCTGGACATCCGGTAGCCCTTGATCCCAGCCTCGCGCGTGGATTGTCCTACTACACCGGCACGATCATGGAGATCAACGTCCCCGACTTGGCTGGTTCACTCGGCGGCGGTGGGCGTTACGACGGCCTGATCGGGATGTTTGGCAAGGAGCAGATACCGGCGTGCGGATTCTCGCTGGGGCTTGAGCGCATTTTGGTCGTTATGGAAGAGCGCGGGATGTTTCCGCCGGAGATCGCCGAATCGACCCCCGCCGACGTGATGGTAACGATCTGGAGTGAAGAAACGATCGACGAATCCTTAAAGCTCGCTGCCGAACTCCGCTCCGCCGGCCTCCGCGTCACCGTCTATCCCGAACCCGACAAACTCGGTAAGCAAATGAAATACGCCGACCAGATCAAGGTGCCTTTCGTTTGCGTCCTAGGCGAAAGCGAACTCGCCGACGGTAAGGTAACGATCAAGAATATGAACGCGGGCGAACAAATATTGATTCACCGGAGCAACGCCGGCGAGTTCCTCAAAAATGCATCGAATCAACCATGATGTCTGCAGTTGAGAACTTTCTTAAGGATGTCCTCGAGTCTTTTCGAAACTACAAGCGGCTGGCCGAACGTGCTTTAGATCAGCTTGGCGATGAAGAGTTCTTCACCCGGATCGACGCCGAGTCGAATTCGATCGCCGTCATCGTCAAGCACGTCGCGGGGAATCTGCATTCGCGCTGGCGCGATTTCCTGACCACCGATGGCGAAAAGCCTGACAGGCATCGCGATACAGAGTTTGAGATCATCGGGGATACTCGCGAGTCTCTGATGGAATATTGGGAGTCCGGCTGGAGGACGCTTTTCGATGCCTTAGAACCGTTAACCCCGGATGATCTCGAACGGCCCGTCACCATCCGTGGCCAGACGCATACGGTCGTAGAAGCCATCAACCGGCAGCTTACGCATTATTCCTACCACATCGGCCAGATCGTCTTTCTTGCAAAACATCTGAAGTCGAGCGATTGGAAAACGCTGAGCGTTCCGCGCAACCGTTCGGCCGAGTTCAACCAATATCTTGCGGACGAACAGGCTGCCGGCCTGGCAACGGCGGATAGGCTCGAAACATCGTTTAATTTCGCAGAATGGGAGAAGAGGGGAGAGACCGAGGGTTAGCGAATACGCACACGGTGCAGCACCCGCGTCTGAACGCGGCCATTTGGCAGACGCGTCACTCGGATCGTTTCGCGGTATGTGCGGCCCCAACTTCTGACGATTCGCGTCGTAACATACGAATGCGTCCGTCCTCGGTTCCAGCGTCGGTCGTTAGCCCTTCGGTTGCGTTGCGGCTGCTCCCATTGATATTGCTCGGAAACGGACGTTCCCGTCGTTGTAGTTCTTGCTTCCGCGACCGGAGCCGCGATCGCGATCGTAAATCCGATCAATCCCATACTTAATAGTTTTTTCATAGCATTTCTCCTAAACTTCAGAAAGATCTGCATTGCCAGGCGGGGCGAGATACACGCGGCCGTTCCAGACAGACAGCGTATAAACGTGAGTCCTGATCGGGTCCCACGGACGTGGTTTGCAAACACTATGGCCGCAAGTTGCGTGCCGGAAAAGGCCTCGATGTGGTAATCTGAAAGTCGCCGCAGTCTATGAGATCGCTATCTATCCTCGGTTCTACCGGTTCCATCGGGCGAAACACGCTAAAGGTTGTCGAACATCTGGGTGATATTCGCGTCGCAGCGATGTCCGCGGGCCGGAACATGGAGCTATTTGCCGACCAGATCGAGAGATTTAAACCCGATTTGGTGTCTTGCGACGATGTATCATGCGCCGATTCCCTCAATATTTTGCTGCATAAGCGAAATGTAAAACCGCCCGAGATCGTATTGAATTCAGACGGTCTGATCGCTGTCGCTACCTACGAACTTGCCGAAACAGTCGTTTCTGCGACGGTCGGCGCCGTCGGATTTTTGCCGACTCTCCGGGCGATCGAAGCAGGTAAACGGATTGCTCTTGCAAATAAGGAAACACTGGTCATGGGCGGAGAATTGATGACAGCCGCCGCAGCGAGGTCCGGTGCCGAGATACTTCCTGTTGATAGCGAACACAACGCCATTCACCAGTGCCTGAGAGGTAATAATGCGAGTGAGATCAGGCGACTGATACTGACTGCGTCCGGCGGGCCGTTCAGAACAAAGCGGCAAGACGAGATCGAGAACGCAACGATCGAACAGGCTCTTGATCATCCAAACTGGAAAATGGGTGACAAGATCACCATCGATTCGGCCACTTTGATGAATAAGGGCCTCGAAGTGATAGAGGCAAAATGGCTTTTCGGTTTTGATGCGGACCAGATCTCGGTCGTCGTCCATCCACAATCGGTGGTCCACTCGATGGTCGAGTTTGTTGACGGTTCCATCATCGCACAACTTGGCGTGACCGATATGAAGCACCCGATCCAATATGCGCTGACCTATCCGGAGCGAAAACCGAACTGCCTCGAGCCGCTTGACCTTTCAAAACTCGGCTCACTGACCTTCGAAGATCCGGACCTCGTACGGTTCCCCTGTCTCGGGCTCGCATTTGAAGCACTCAAGGCAGGCGGAACAATGCCGGCAGTACTAAATGCAGCGAACGAAGTGGCTGTCAGTGCCTTTCTCGACGGTAAACTGGCCTTTGGCGAAATTGCCCGGGTCAATGCTGCGACAATGAAAGCCCACGAGACGGCGGCGGCGGATTCCGTTGAAAACATCCTCGACGCCGACCGCTGGGCTCGGTCGCGCGCTATAATGATGCTTGGTAAAAGCGCCTCGGCGAATTGATTGCAACGCAGTTTCGGCCGCACGGCTCTAATCTTCGGTTATTTTTGTTTGACCTAAATTTATGCCAGAAATTCTGATCGTCATACTTGCAGTTATTTTCGTTCTCGGTGTTGCGATAAACATTCACGAGTTTGGCCATTTTATCGTAGCTAAGTGGTTCGGAATGCGGATCGAGGCGTATTCGTTCTTCGGCCTCGGGCCGCGTATTTGGGGCTTTAAGCGTGGACACACCGACTATCGCATCTCTGCGATCCCGCTCGGCGCTTACGTAAAACTCTATGGCGACGACGTGACGGCACCGCTTGAGGGCGGATCGTCGGACGAAGATCGCGTGCCGGAATCTGAGCTTTACGAGCTTCGCCCGCGATGGCAGAAGTTCTTGGTTATGCTCGGCGGGCCGTTCATGAATATAATGCTCGCTCTCGCGATCCCTTTTTTCGGAGCGCTCATCTACGGGGTTCCTTCGATGCCCGCTCCGATAGTTGGCGTCGTTAATTCCGGCGGAGCTGCCGAGAACGCTGGTATCAAGGTCGGCGACCGAATCATCGAGATGAATGGCATTGAGAACCCGACGTGGGAGAAGATCCGCGACGAGGCTCTTATTTCGCCTGACACGCCGGTACCGATGACGGTCGATCGCGGCGGGCAGAAGGTTTCGGTTGTCATAACACCGGCCAGGACCGACATGGACGGCAATAGCGTCGGAGACGTCGGTATGGTGCCGGATGTCGGCGTAGAGCCGGTTGAGGTCGGCACACTGGTCCCGGACTCGCCGGCGGTCGCAGCCGGGCTGCAGCCTGGAGATCGGATCATCGCCTTCAATGGCAAAACGGTCCGCAACAGCCAGGAACTTGCGAGTCAGGTCAACGAGAACAGGGACGCTCCTGTGCTTCTTACTATTGAGCGCGACGGCCAACGTCAGGAGATTCAGACCGCGGCACAGTTGTCCGAGACCGGCTCTTACCTGATCGGCATTCGATTTGCCGCGGCTAACATTACTACCCGTGTTCCTGTCGGCCTCGGTGGGGCCGCATCGTTCGCCGTCGATACCAATCTGCGCATACTTCGGCTTACGGGCCGCGTTTTCGGACAGCTTTTCTCAGGCGAACGCTCGGTCAAAGACGCCGGGCTTGCCGGGCCTGTCGGCATAATCCAGATCATTTCGAAGGTTGTTACCGAGCTCGGTTTCGCAGGCCTCTTCAGCATTCTTGCCGTGATCAGCCTGAACCTCGGCATCTTCAATCTGCTGCCGATACCGCTGCTTGACGGGGGGCAGATCATGATGCTTGGCATAGAAAAGGTGATGTCGTGGTTTGGCAAAACACTATCTATTGCGTTTCGTGAAAAGATCCAGATGGCTGGGCTGGCCGTGATCTTGCTGCTGATGGTCTTTACTTTGTTTTTGGATATTTCGAGGTTTTTCTAGCAAGTTAGGCCAAGAGTTTAACGAGAGCACAGAGCTTTGCAGAGCGAGCACTGCTTCTCATCGTGCTCTCTGTTTTCTGCGGCATTGATCAGGTATGAAAAGAGTTTCAAAAGCGGTGATGGTCCGCGACATTCAGATCGGCGGTGGTGCACCCGTTTCGGTTCAGTCGATGACCAAGACCGACACGACCGATGTTGACGGCACGCTGCGGCAGATCGAGCAAATGGTTGAGGCCGGCTGCGAGATCGTTCGCATCGCGGTGCCCGACGACGACGCCGCCGCGGCCATGTACGAGATACGTAAACGAACGGACGTGCCGATCGTTGCGGACATACATTTCCATTACAAGCTTGCCCTCAAGGCCCTCGATGCCGGGATCGACAAGCTCCGGATCAATCCGGGAAACATCGGCAGCATCGACCGAGTCCGCGAGGTGGTTCGTGCCGCCGAAGCACGAAAAGTACCGATCCGGATCGGCGTGAACGGCGGCTCTCTCGAGAAAGACCTGCTGAAAAAATACGGTACAGCTACGCCCGAAGCTATGGTCGAAAGCGGGATGCGTCACGTCCGCATCCTTGAAGATCTCGGCTTTTCAGACATCATAATTTCGCTGAAGGCGTCAGACGTAAATCGAATGGTCGCGGCCTACAGGCTGATGGCCAAAGAGGTCGATTACCCGCTTCATCTAGGTGTGACGGAAGCCGGAACCCCATTCGGTGGCACTATCAAATCGGCCATCGGCCTGGGCATCCTGCTCCACGAAGGGATCGGCGACACGATACGCGTCTCGCTTGCCGCCGAGCCGCATGAAGAAGTGCGCGTCGGCTGGGAGATCCTCAAATCGCTTGAATTGAGAAAACGCGGCGTAACCGTCGTCGCCTGTCCGACCTGCGGACGTCTCGACATCGACAACTTTGTCGAGATCGTCACCGAGGTCGAACGCCGCCTCGCACACGTTGAAGAGCCGCTTCACCTTTCCATCATGGGATGCGCCGTCAACGGCCCCGGCGAAGCACACGATTCGCAGCTCGGCATAACGTTCGGCCGAAACGTAGGAATGATATTCAAGGACGGCGTTCCTTTCAGGCGAGTGTCCGGCGAGGACATAGTCGAAGAGTTTGTGAAAGAGGTCGAGATCCTGCGGAAAGAAGGGTCAGCGGCGAAGTCATTGCTGGAAGAAAAACCCCTCGTTCAGATCACCTAGATAAGGTCTGATAGTTACTTTGATTTTGAAAGCGATATTGCCCGCTGATCCGAGGAACGGATGCTGCCACTGCGAACTCTTTTTCCGCTCCTTCAGAACACCGGGCAAGATCCGCTAAGGAAACAACAAAGTGAACGGGTAGTACGGCAGATTTCTAAGGAGCCCGAATATTATCAATACGGCCAGCAGCCCTATCAGAATTGGCGGCGAAGCTGACCACCCGACCAGACCCTTCCCGCGGATCGCGATCGAAAAAAGCGAAAGAACAACAAAGGCCAGGGCGAGAGCGAAAAGCGGGATCAGCGCATTGTGATCGAGTGCAGTTACAAGATCACCGTGGAACAAGGCGTGAAACCCTCGAGTCAATCCGCATCCCGGACATGCGTATCCCGTCATCGAATAAAGAGCGCACGCCGGGAAAAAGTTGGATCTTACCGGATCGAAATACCAAACAGCCGCACCCGCCGCAGCAATGCCCGCCAGCCCTGCGGCCGCAGAAATGCGGCCGGCTACCGGCAATTGGGGCTTTTGTGAGAACGCAGCGTCCACTACTGGATCCTGATACCCTTCAGATTCTGAGCTGCAGACACAAGCATTTGCCGGCTTTCGTTCGTTCCGTCCGAAGCCCTGGCCTGATCGACAAGTTTGTACATTCCGTCGATCAGCGATCGATTTATGCCTGATGGCGCGGTCCTGGCGAGAAATTCGATCTCCGTCAGGTTCTGTCCTGTTTTGCCGTCGTCCAGAACTTCCGCTGCGAATACGCCAAGAGCCGTACCGACACGAAAATGCCATTCGTTCCGCGGTTCGGTGGCAAGTTTCGTCAGAATGCTTGTCTGCAATCGGCGAATAGCATCTAGCGAATCCGGCGTCAGCTTCCCCGAAGAGATTCGACCTGCAGTGCCCGCAGCCGAGCCCACCACCGTGAACTTGTTCGCGTCATAATTCCTTTCCGGTTTTCCAGGTGCCTTTGCGGCCGGCGGATCAGTCGTGACAGGCAACTCGAAAACAAGTCGTTCAAGGATCCCCCGCTCATCCGTCCAGATCTCAGGCAGTTTAGATGCAAGCAGGTTCGCATTCGCATAGGGCCAGATCGCCCCGGTCTTTTCTGCATAGGCAATGTCGTAGCCGATCGAAGCCAGCGTCGTAACGCCCACAAAGTTATAAACGATAACGCCCGAGACTTTTACCGGTGTGCCCGAAAGAAGCGTCGGAGCAAAAACGGCTCCTTTCGCGGCTTCGACCGCAGCAGCTCGCAGCAGCGGATGTCCGGAAACGGCAGACGCGGATTCAACTCTGCCGTCCTCTCCGATCAATACCTGCACGCTCACAGCGCCTTCCGCGTTCACCGCCCTTGCCGCAGGCGGATAAGCCGGCTTTGGCAAGCTGACGGCCTTTCCGTTCAGCACGCCGCCCGAGATCGATCTCGCTTCTCTGACGGGAGACGAACTCGTTTCGACCTGAGCAACTGTGTTCAGGGCAAACGAAAGAACGGCAACAAAAACCGGTGTAAGCAGTTTCATAGATCAGATCTCCTTATTAAATTATGATAACAGACCTTTCCGTCCATTTTGACACCTACCGTAGTGAAATGTTCCCAAAAATTTTGAGCTCGCCGGCGTGAAGGTCGCCCGTTCTCCCGTTCTAAGGAAGATACGGGCCGAGCTTTCGTGTCAGGGCACCGATCCCAGCCCTCAGCTCCCGCTCCGGCATTTCCATTGATACTTCGTACTTCGAAATGGTGCGGAGCTCGTCGAGAAGCCCTTTAGAAACTTCCCCCGGAGCATTGTCGATGACCGGCTCAAGCTCGCGGATGGCCTTCTGCAGCTTTTGCCTGTCCACCGGGCCCCCAACTAATTGCCAGAATGTGACTCGCCGTAACGCCAGCCCAAGATCGAACAACCACCGTTCATTTCCTTCAAGCTTTGCCCGCATAGCGGAACCCACGTCCCTAAGCACCTTTTGGCGCGTTTCGTAGCTTGTGCCCTTCTCATCCAGCGAAAGCAGGCTCGCCCTTTCCTTTGAATGTTCGTCCGAAAGCATCTGGGCTACAGCGCCAAGGGATATATTGTCGAACAGGCGTGTGGATTCCAGCGCCGTCGCGAAGCGGAACCAATTAACCCGCTTTACGACAAATGTGAATATTAAAGTTCCCTGATACTTGATCGGGCGGCCGTCCTTTACAAGTTTTTTGAAACGTGAGTTCATCGCCGCCAATTCGGCAGCATCCTTCAGCATTGGATGACAAGCGCCGATACAGACCGCAGAGATCGGCGATCCGTTCTCATCCACGATTACGCGTAGGTTGACCACCGATCCGTCGGCATCGGCCGCTACCGCCGTTTCCGGAAAGGCTGGTTTGACCAAAGTTATCGCCAATGCGTTTATGTCGGGCACCGTGACCGGCGGAGTCTCTGCCGAAGCAGCGGTTTGGGCCGCCGTCGCTGCCGCCAGCATCATAACGATAGAAATAATTTTCATGATCCTTGCTCCTTCCAATGCTATGCTGCCATTCTAACGAGCAGAGCATCGGTCGCGATCTTGAGATTCACGTTAACCGCCATCTGTTTGCGCAGCTCCTGGATATCCTCAAGCCAGCCCGCAAGCTCCGCCGACGAGGCTTTGCTTGAAAACTCTGTTAACACTTCAACTACATCCGCATTAACGATCAGGTCGGGCGAACCGCCAGATCTGACCACCCAGATGTCGCGCACCAGCGATTCCAGGATATCGAGGTTCGATTCGAATCGGTCCTTGTTCTTCGCGTCCGTCAGTTCTTCGCTGATGCGAAGAACCTCGACAAAGTTCGGTTGGCCCGTCGCGTTCATTAAGACGGCCAGCAGTCTTTCACGACGAGCTCGAAATTCTCCGAGATCCATCGCAAAGGCACGGCCGACGCTGCCGCCGGAAAGCCGGGCCGCAAGTACTGCATCAGGTGTCGAAGATCCTTGGGTCTCAACCAGCATCTGCTCGATCTCGGCCACCGGCACGGGTGCAAAACGCACGATCTGACAGCGCGAGCGAATGGTCGGAAGCAGCCGCTCGGGACGCGAAGTAATGAGACAGATATGAGTGGTCGGGGCAGGTTCTTCCAGCGTTTTCAGAAGGGCGTTCGACGCCGCTTCGTTCATCTTGTCGGCCTCGTCGATGATGAATAACCGCGCCCGCCCCTCGAACGGACGAAACCGGCCTTGGGCTTCGAGATCGCGGATCGCATCGACAAGAATGAACCTTCGATATGCGGCAACGAACCCGACATCGCCGTGCTCGCCAAAGAAGACCTTTTCGAATCGGCCCTTATTTCTGTCGATCGGCTCGGGCAGTTCGATCGGCCCGATGCGCTCGCATGCCGGGCAGCGTCCGCAGGCTTCGATATCGATCGGCTGCCGGCAAGCGAACATCCGGCCTATCTCAAACGCGAACTGCCGCTTTCCGACGCCATCAGGCCCGGCAAAGACCATCGCATTCGGCATTCGCCCGCTCGCCGCGAGACGGCGAATAAGCTTTACGACATCGGCGTTTCCGATCAGGCCATTGAACATTCGACGTCAATTGAAATACTCTCTTGTACCCTTATTTCCTAATTCTATCTGAATCGACACCTCGCCATCAGAATATTCATCTATATCGATGCCTATAGGCTCCGGCTTTCACTTTTCGGGTTTTCGAGCGGCAATGCAGAGTTGTTACTGCTTTCGATCCGTGGAAGCCATTCGCCGCAAATGTGTTCTGCTCGCAAGCATCGGCTTTACCCGGCCGCACCGCCCTCGGCCTCGGGCCTTTCGATGAAAGGATTCACGATCTCTACCACCCTGGCCTGGATCTCTTCGACAGATACGTTCCCGTCGATCACTCGAAAGCGTTCAGGTTCTTTCTCGGCGATCTTCAGGTAGGCCTCCCGAACCTTTCCGTAAAACTCAGCGGTTTCGACGTCCATTCGATTCACGTGCTCGCCGGCTTCGCTGCGCGACTGCATTCGCGTTATGGCATTTTCCACCGTGATATCGAAAAAGAGCGTCAGATCGGGCTTTAGACCCCCGGTCGCAAGTTTGATTATGTCGCTGACCGTCGTCTCGGGAAAGCCGCGGCCGGCCCCCTGATAAGCAAACGTTGCGTCGGCATAGCGGTCCGAGATGACGATTCGGCCCTCTTCTAACGCAGGCTTGATCAGCAGTTCGACATGCTGGGCACGGTCGGCGGCAAACAGCAGCAGCTCTGCGATCGGAGCTACGGTTTCCTCAGTCTCAAGAAAAGCTTCGCGCAGACGGCGGCCGAGCGGTGTCCCTCCGGGTTCACACGTCGTTATCACATCAACGGACCGCTGCCTGAGCGCCCCTGCAAGCATTCGTAACTGGGTGGATTTTCCGCTGCCGTCGATCCCTTCGAAGGTTATAAACTTTCCGCGCAAGATTTTATTGAGCCGACTCAGCCTTTCGTTCCTGTGAAATGGTGGAGATCGAGTGCTTAAATATCAAAACATCCTGTCCGCCTACATCCAGCATGACCGAAAACTTATCGAAGCTTTTTATCCTTCCCGACAAAGTAGATCCATGGATCAAATGAACGACCACACCGACCTTTTCCCGGCGAGTCGAATTTAAAAAGGCATCCTGAATGTTTTGGGCAGTTTGTTTTTCCATAACATTACGAGTCTTCGGGGCCTGAATTGCAGATTACGATTTAGGATTATAGCAGATTTGCCCGGTCAAACAAGCATTTTATGCGAAATGAACGAAAATCGTACGTTCATAAACGTTAATTTCAAACGTTTTACAAACATTCCGCCCATTTCTCTGCCTCGGCGAGCAAAACTTCGCGGGCTTCCGGCTGTCCGCCGAATGTGGGTATCCACTTGGCCGTGGGCTCGGATCGAAACCACGTCAGCTGCCGTTTTGCATAATTTCTCACATCCTGTTTTGTCTTCTCTATCGCATTTGCAAGCGTTCTTTCGCTGCGCAAATATTCACAGACCCGTCTGTATCCGTGCGACCCAAGGGCATTGGTGGAATCAGCCAGTCCCGTCTTGCGCAAACTATTCACTTCATCCACCAGCCCTGCAGCAAAATGCATTTCGGCCCTCTCATTGATCAGGCGGTAAAGCATTTCTCTGGGAGGATCAAGGACGAACAGCTTGACGCGGTCCGCAAATTCCGGCCTCGGCAGCCGATCAGCCTGACGAGACGAAAGCCGTTCGCCCGTCTGAAAAAACACCTCGAGCGCCCTGATGACTCGAACATGGTCTCGCGGAAAAAGCTCTGCAGCCATTTCTCGATCGACCCTTGCCAGCATCCGGTGCAGATGCTCGGGCCCTTTCCTTTCCCTTGTCGCCTGCAGCCGCCGCCGCAGATCTTCGTCCGTTTTCGGACTTTCAAACAGAGGGTTGAGCAGCGTTCGCAGGTAAAATCCGGTTCCTCCCACCAGCACCACTGTTTTTCCACGCGACTCTATCTCGGCGATCTTCTCCTCGGCATCGCGTGCCCAATCCGCCGCCGTGTAATTCACCCGCGGATCTACGTAATCGATCAAATGATGAGGGATCCCCTGCATCTCTTCAGGCGTCGGCTTTGCGGTCGCGATCTCTATTTCCCGATAGATCTGCACCGAATCGAAATTCACTACTTCGCCATTGACCCGTCTAGCCGCTTCGACCGCAAGCGCCGTCTTCCCGGACGCCGTTGGCCCCGCTATCGCATAGATTGGTCTTTTGTCGGTCACCTTCTGTATATTCACTTAAAGGTATTCAAACTGAAGCGCGTTTCCGGCTTATGGCTAAAAGTTAACAGCTATCAGCACTTCTTCAAACTCTTATGCGAATTGCCTCAATCCCCAGGATCGTGATCCTTGCTTTGATCTTCAGCAATGCGTTTTTTCCCGTTGACGGCCAACAAGTGCAGAACTTCATCCGCTACGTCAACCCGATGATAGGAACACAGAAGATGGGGCACACCTTTCCCGGTGCGACGGTCCCGTTCGGCTCGGTGCAGCTCTCGCCGGATACCGACCAGCAGCCGCATAATATCAGCGGTGTGTACAACAAGGATGCATATAAGTATTGCGCCGGTTATCAATATGACGATACGGAGATCATCGGCTTTTCGCACACACACTTTAGCGGGACCGGCCACAGCGACCTAGGCGACTTCCTGATAATGCCGATCGTCGGCCCGCTCCAGCTTGAACCCGGAAGAAAGGGCGATCCTGCGAGCGGATTTCGGTCGGCGTTCTCACACGCGAATGAGACTGCAGAGGCCGGCTACTACAGGGTCAAGCTCGACGACCACAACATCCTTGCCGAAATGACCGCGACAACGCGTGTCGGGATGCATCGCTACACGTTTCCGTCGGCTTCGAGCGAGGCCCACATCATCCTCGATCTAATGCACGGCATCTACAACTACGATGACAAGAACGTCTGGACCTTCGTACGCGTCGAAAACGATCGGACAGTTGTCGGCTATCGGCAGACCAACGGGTGGGCCCGAACTCGGACGGTCTATTTCGCGATGGAATTCTCAAAGCCGTTCAGATCATACGGCTTCCGCAATTTTGGCAAGGTCGATTATCAGGGCTTCTGGAGAAAATTCGACCAAACGCGCAACTTTCCCGAAGCGGCCGGCAAACAGATCCGTGGATATTTCGACTTCGACGTCGCAGCCGGTGAAAAAATACAGATAAAATTCGCCATCTCGCCGGTCTCGACCGAGGGCGCGAAGGCGAATATGAAGGCAGAGATACCGCATTGGGACTTTGACCGCACAAAACGCGAGGCGCAGGATGAATGGAACCGCGAATTGAATAAGATAGCCGTCACCACTCTCGACGAAGGCGAGATGGTGAATTTTTACACGGCCCTCTACCATACGCTGCTCACCCCTACGGTGTACATGGACGTCGATGGCCGGTACAAAGGAATCGACCAGAATGTGCATAGCGTTTCGAGTACCGCTCGTAGGCGGCCGCCCGCGGAAGCCGGGACTCCAAACTTTACCAACTACACCACCTTCTCTCTCTGGGACACCTATCGGGCGCTCCACCCGCTTCTCAACATCATCCAGCCGGGACGCAACCGCGACATGATCCGCTCGATGCTCGCTCATTACGACCAGAGCGTGCATAAGATGCTGCCCGTGTGGTCGCACTTTGCGAACGAGAATTGGTGCATGATCGGCTATCACAGCGTTTCGGTCATCGCGGACGCGATCGTCACCGGCAATCTTACCGGCGCCGAAGCGATGCGTGCGCTCGATGCGTCGGCCCAGACCGCCCGAACGAAATATTACGATGGCCTCGAATGGTATATGTCGATGGGCTACGTTCCTGACGACAAGAACACCTACTCAGTTTCGAAGACATTGGAGTATGCCTACGACGATTGGGCCATAGCCCAGGCCGCGAAAAAGCTTGCCCGAAACGACCTTTACAATGAGTTCATAAAGCGGTCCGAAAACTGGCGAAACGTCTGGGACGGCTCGATCGGTTTTATGCGGCCAAAGATGAGCGACGGGACCTTTCGGGAAAAATTTGACACGTTATCGACGAACGGCCAGGGCTTTATCGAGGGCAACGCATGGAACTACAGCCTCTATGTTCCGCACGACCCCGAAGCAATGATCGAGCTTATGGGAGGCAAAGCGAAATTCTCTGCGCATATGGACGAACTGTTCACGATGCATCTGCCGGACGAGTTTTTTGCCGAGACCGAGGACGTGACGCGAGAGGGCATAATCGGCAATTACGTCCACGGAAACGAACCTGCCCACCACGCGGCCTACCTCTACAACTGGACCGATCATCCGTGGAAAACGCAGGAGCGCGTCCGGATGATCATTAAAGACCAGTATCGCCCGACGCCCGACGGGCTCGGCGGCAACGACGACTGCGGCCAGATGTCGGCCTGGTATCTGTTTACCGCGCTCGGGTTCTACCCCGTCGCACCCGGCTCGAGCCATTATTCCATCGGCAGCCCCGTCATAAAAGCGGCCCGGATAAGGCTCGAAAACGGCAAGGTGCTCGAGATCGAGGCTCGGAACCAGGGCGAGAAGAACGTCTATGTCCGAAGCGTCACGGTTAACGGCCGCAAACTCGACCGCCGCCATATCACCCACGCCGAGATTGCAGCCGGCGGCAAGATCGTATTCGATATGTCCCCGGCGCCAGCCGGCTAGATAAACTCTGCGGCTGCCTAAGCGCCTATCTTAACGCCATTTAGATAAGGTGCAGAAAAGAACTTTCTCTATTACATCCCCATGTTTTGCGCCCTAAGATATCTCACTTTGCCGGGGTATGGTCTGTTTACTGACGATCATCGGCACATTCATAACCGTCGGGCTTGTGAACGCTAGAAACCCGGATATAATGTCATGCGGTACGCGTTAGTTGAGGATGTTGCAGCTCGCCTTTGCGTATGATCTTGCGTTTCAAAAGGGGGCATCGGTCCGTCATGATAAATGGACGATTCAGCATGTTTCGCATACTCGCCATCGGCCTCGTCGTTGGAACTTTCATCGGGTGCTCGACGAATTCTCAGGAATCGAATACCGCGGTCGGCAAGCCGGAGATCATCAGCCAACCTTTAGATCTATCTCAAGGGAAGAGTGAGCAGGGCGAACTAGGCACCTACCGAGATAGCCTCCATTTCTTTACTGTCAGGTTCCCTAAAGACTGGGAACATGTGGCCGTACAGAATCCCGAGACAAGGATCTCACTCAAAAATCAAAAGGCAGACGGGAGCCTGAATGCAGGTTTCAATGTCGTCGTGGACCACGACCCTTCAATTGGAGAACTCTCGCCCGAAAGACATGCCGATCATTTGAAAAGACATCTCAACGATAGCCTGGATCTTGTCAGGTCATCCGTAGATGCGCCGCTAAGAGTTATACAGAGGGGCGAAGTAAGGATAAGCAGCCAGTTGGGTTACTACACGCTCTTTGATCTAAACGGTGGGAATTCTGAAACCGCGCTTCGATTTTTGCAAATGGCCGCGTACCGCGACGGCAGGACTTACAGCCTGACCTTTTCCTGCAAACCCGCAAACTATGACGCTTTGCTGCCCGTTTTCAAGCAGATCGCCGCGACCTTTGTGATCACGCCTCCGACCAAATAGCGATAGTACCTACGCATGGCCTTGCTGTATGTCGTTTTCGGCCCGGACCTTCGACAACATGCTAAAAAAGGTACCTGAGCGCGGTGAACAGGAGTACGATAAAAAGCAGTATGGCCGCCCCGATCAACTGTTCTTTTGAAAATCGCATAGAAACCGGCTGCGAAGAAAAGCGAAATTCATCGGCCTGGGCGAAACGACCTCCCCCCGAACCTGCAGCTCAAAACCACGGCCGGATCTTCTTCGAGCCTGCTCAGGTAACCTAGAATTATTGTCTAACTCAACTGCAAGAAAAGGTACTTGATTCGATCACGGATCGGGCATATTATCACGCAGTAGAACGGATAATCAATAGTTCGGCCTCAACGGAATGACGACACGCTCCGCTCGCTTTGGTGTTGGTGACCCATCCGGCCTTCGATCATCGGAGTGGGTCGTAATGTGGAAGTCAGATGCAAGCGATGTGTACCTTGCTGGAAGAACTCGCGGCGGATATTTGAAAGCAAGCATCCACCAAAGCGGAAGTTGTCACATCCGCGCACCGGATCAGAAATTTTGGCGGGCAACTGGAACTCCGCCTTCGTTTCTTGATAATTGGACAATCAATCCCGAGAGCCAGTACGAGTTCCCTTTCGGAATCATCATTCCTGCATCAGAGCTAAGGTGTTCGCCTTGGGCGAAGCACAAAGACAAGGGAACCATTTGGATACCAGCAAAAACCGGCTCATCGGTCGAAATAGCTGTGTTCTTGACCCGTGCGGAGCCACGCCCCGTCGAAGCATTGGCATCCGCGGGCTGGACAACTACTGTTGTTCTGGAGCGCTTGCCGGACGGTCGAGACTTGTGGGTGGTAGCGGGCGAAACGACTTTTCCAGAGGATCGAAAGGTTGAGATTGAAAATCTGAAAGAGCACCTTCGTCCCCAATTGGCCTTGCTCCAAACTCCACCCGAGAACCCTCGCCTGCTACTCGTCGCGACAGATGCAAAGGGCACCCGCAGGTTTGTCGAGGCGGCGGTATTGCAATGAGGCCGAACCCATCATACCAGCGGACCTTGCGCATAACGCCGCGCAAGGCCGGTGAACTCAAACGTTCGGAAAAAGGAAAATGCCGGTGGTCCGGAGGCGGCAATGGATACTAAGGTGCGAAGGTCGAAGGAGGTAGATGCTTACATTGCGTCCCAGCCTTTAGAAGCACGGCGTGCGCTTGAAGAACTTCGCTCGTGCGTTTGGGAGGCAGCCCCCGATGTGTCCGAATTGATGAACTACAACATCCCGGCATTCGCCTTGGTCGAGGGCGGCAAGCGGGATATGCAGATAATGATCGCCGGTTATCCCAGGCACGTTGGCCTCTATCCTAGCCCCGACGTAATAAGCGCGTTCGCCGATCGCCTCGCGGAGTATAAGTTCGCAAAAGGTTCGGTCCAGTTCCCATTGAACAAGCCCATCCCCAAACCACTCGTCATCGAGATTGTGCGGCTCAGATTATCCCAGTTGCGTGAACGAAGGCCTGTCGCCTGAGAGTTTGGGGCAGCGTGCTTTGTTTTAGCTCTCCACTGAACCCGAGCGTTCCTGTTTCAAGTCGTCATATCCCGTGCCGTCTTAGTCCCCGTCAATTTTCGCGCCATCCGCCCCGCCCCGTATGCCTCGCTAAACCTATCTATTGATTCAGTTTACGCGGCACACATAACTTTCTAATCGTCATCTAATCCAAATCTAAAGACGAGTCCCGCAATTTTCCGTAGCATTCACCGGTCAGTAAAACGATGGCGGATGTCCCTTTCCGGCCATCGCATTAAATGCTCGAACCCGGGCCGCTCCGCAATTGTTCCTCCATCGGGGCGGCCCTTTTCGGGCAGATCTACGCAACAGAATAAGGAGTACGAAATTATATGATCATGGCAATTTTACATTCGACACGCTTTTCTCTCGGGAGGTGCGGCAAATGATAGACCCATTGGCAGACACTTTGCGGGCCGCCGTCAACGCGGCCGAATCGACGGTCGCATCCGGCGGTGCCGCGATGAGCTTTATCGAAATGGTCCTGCGTCGTCGGCCCTTCTGGGTTGCCCAGCAGGCGGCGATGGAGTTCGCTCGCCATTCGTCCACGACAGCCCCCATCTGGCGCTGGGTACGGGTTCCGGGGCCGAATTTTGTCGAGGTGATGCGCGGCACCTCGACCGCCGCGACGATGCAGGGCATTACCGGTCTTGCCGTTACGATGGGCATACCGATAGTTACGGCCGTCGGCGTTTGGGTAATGCTCGGAAGCGGCTATTACCAGGCACGGCAAGAGGTGAGGCGGCGCGGGTATATGAGCGGGTTTTCACAGGGGTTCACGATGGGCGTCCTGAATTGGAAGTGGGAACAGGCCGTCCATCTTTTTGCGAAGCGGTTCGTTATCCGAAAAAATGTCTTCGATCCGGTTATGGACCGGGAAGAAGCCCTGGGCTATAACGAAGGCCTCATCAAGGGTTGGGGAACCGGCTCGGCGGTACCGGATGCTTTTTTTGACTTTTCGACTGGCAAAGTGGTGGACAAGAGAAAGTCCTTCCGCATAGCCCTGCGAAAGCTTGCCGGGCGTCGCGATTCGGGCGGCTGGTCGCGCAACGCAGACGAGGCGCGGCTCCAGCAGTCAAGCTATGTTATCGAACTGGCCGCCGCAGGCCTTCGACACGGCCTTATCGTTGTCGAGTAGAAACAAAGTGCTGCCGGTCCGGGATGCCGAGTCGAGATATTTGGCTTCCCGGGCCGGCCTGTCGCGGCTAGAAGAGCAGTGCGGGGTTGAACTTGAACTGCAGCATGTTCGCGGTCTCGCGGCCCCCGTCGCCGCCTTTTCGCTGCATCGTTATGCGGCCGACCTTTAGGTTGCCGGCCCGGGTAATTTCTACTGGCCCTTCGCTGTAGAACTTGATGGCGTAGTCGATGATGCGGAGAACCCATCGAGGCTTCTCTGCCGACTTCAATGCGACAAGTATCCACCCGGCACTGAATTCCCCGTCACCCTTCAATAGATCTGAAATTATCTCTGCTTTATTTGCCGTAAAAAACTCGACCAACCGCTTTTGCCGTTCCGCCGGCAGCTCGTTTAAGAACATCCGACGCGGATCACGCGAGGGCCGGTTCGGTTTCGTCTCGCCGGTAAAAAGCCTCAGCGTCTCGATCACGTCATCCGGCATCTTCCACATTGCTGCGTATTGCCGAAGCCAGCGCTTATCGATCTGATTGAATCCGGTGGCGGTGCTCACAAGCTTGATCGACACGCCATCGCTCTTCTCACCGACCGCGGTCCGCACCCGCACCACTATGTCGGCCTTCTCACCGTGCGGCTTTCTCGCAGTAACTTCGACGATGTCCGCCGCCTTGTAGCCCAGGAAAGCAAGCCAAACTGCCGCCTCGGCATCCGTCCGCCAGTTGTTGAACTTCGCGGCGATCTCGTCTTCGTTCTTAAATCCAGCCTTCGCCGTCTGCGACCCCTTCTCGACCGCCGCCGGGGCCTGTGCCCATCCGAGAAAGCCAAACAGACAAACAACGGCAACCAACCCGCTGGCTTTCAAGCATTTCTTACGCAAAGTTGGATTATTCATCGAGCGTCGTCGGTGCAGACTGCGAACAGACCTCCCGTTTCGCTGCTGCAATGCGTTTAACCAGCCCTAATGCCCTCATGAATGTCGCTTGGGGTGAAATACAAAGAAACGCTCGATAAAGTTGTGACAAACGTCCTCCGTCCGATGACTCAAATGCCTCACCCGGGCTACCGCCCTCACCTGGTCCAACAGTCTAGGTTTCTGTTGCATAATCCTTACGTTACATTATAATCAATGTACGAATCCGGGCTTATTCCTGATAATAACCATATCGTGAGTATTATCACGTCATAGGCCCGATAATAGTAGTTTTTCGAGTATTATGCAGGACTGTTCGGCATAATCATAAGTTAGCCGCTTATCGTGAGGTCGCTTCGTGGTCGAAATGCAAAGGCTCGTCGAACCGGCGGACGACTTTGTCGCGACGTTTCCGGGACTGAACTTTCGGAACCGCCGCAGCCTCGTCACCCACGGCGAGAAGATCCTGCTAGTTGACCCGATATACATCGCCGATGTCTACAACTCGACCGACGACGTTGCGTCTTTCCTCCGCGACCGTGGCCTGTTCCTCATGGACTTCGGCGGCGACACGGCTGTTCCTGTTTGGTGGAAGCCCCCGTTCCTGCTGATGCCGATATCTATGCATCATGAGAAACTCGACGCGCCGTCAGGAGCCGAGGTTCTCGCTGAGGAAATCGGATGCGATTCGGGGTCGTTTGTCTTTCTGCCGTTGTCCGCGGATATGCCTTGCGGCGTGCAGAGCCAAGTAAAAGAAGTACTCGGAGAGAACAACGCTTTTGCTCTAGGGCTGCCCCCCGGCCACTGGACCGCGTTCTACGAGCAGTTTGAGGCACCGCAAGCGAACATGCTCGGCCTGTACCGAAATGTCGTGTTGAAGCATTCGCCGTCGAGCCGTCCAGAGGGCGAAGGCCGCGGCTAACAAAGCGTTGCACTTGACGGGCCGGCCTGACGGTTTTTCGAGACACCACGTTCCTTGCAGCCGGCCCGCAAGTGAACGCGAACGTTAGTACCCCCCCCCCTCAACAAATTAGATCCTGCGTCTGCCGGGAGATACATTTCAGTTCTCTGCTCCTCTGATATTTTGGGAGGCCTGCCGTGCATGGTATGATATGGCCTAATGCAGTGACCGTGTCGCCCAAGCTCCTTCGAGATCCGTTTTCATATTTTTGTCCTTTGCAGAACACCCCATTTCGGCCGGTGCTAAGCCTGGCATTCTAGGAAGATCCGCTCCGATGAGGCATGACTTACGCGAACAGTTGTCGCCCCACCAACAATGCCGGCAGTTCCTTGCGGCCGAGCTCGCCCCGGGCGGGCTGGTCCTTGACGTCGGCTGCGGCACCGGTAACCTGATGAAAGAACTGGCGAGGATGGGCTACGCCGTCTCGGGCGTCGAGATCGACGCTGCCCTCGTCGAAGCCTGCCGCGATGATGGCCTGGAGGTCCGCGAAGGCCGTGCGGAATCGCTTCCTTTTCCCGATGAAAGCGTTGACGCGGTCGTTTGCAGCGTCGTGCTGCCATACACCGATGAGCGGGCGGCCGTCAAAGAGTGGGCCCGCGTGCTGCGGTCCGGCGGCGTGGCAAACGCGTCCTGCCACGGGCTCGGCTACGGCGTGAGATACCTCATCGGCGGGCCAGGCCTGAAGACCCGCTTCTAAGGATTTCGGATGCTGGCCAATACGCTCTTTTATCGCCTGTCCGGCCGCCGGCTGCCGGGTTTTGTCGGCGACACGCTCTGCCAGACTCCCGGTGGCATGAACGCCCACTTCCGTGCGTCGGGACTGCGTTCGGACGCTCGACTCGTGGTAGGCAAATATCTTGGATTTCCGATATTCCTCTGCCATCGGGCCATGAAACCCGGGGCGGCCGCTCCCGCGAGCGCTGATGCCGATCGATCTGGTCCCGCATAGGCTTGTCCCGAATGCTTCAGCGGTCCACGGCCGCTCCGCCGCTTGAGAATTTTCATACTTTCCAAGGTCCGGGCTGCCCACCTTCGCCCCGGCGATACGTTGAGACCGGCGATGACGCGTGTTATGATGCGCACCACTGTGAAAGAGCGTGCAGCCTGAACCTTTATGAGATCAATATCGACTCTATTTTTGCTGGCGGTCCTGTGCGTAACGGCCTTGGGCCAGCCGGCCGACCGCCGTCAGTTCATCCGCACCGAAGCTCCGGTCATTGCGCTAAACAACGTCCGCATCATCGACGGCACGGGCGCAGCACCGCTGGAGAACCAGACGATAGTCATCCGCGGCGGTAAGATCGACCTGATCGGGCCGACCGCCGCAACCACGATCCCGGCGGGTGCCGAGAACATAGATCTCAAGGGCTACACCGTGATGCCCGGGCTGGTCGGGATGCACAATCACCTGTTTTTTCCTATGGGCGGCTCGCCCCCGATCTACTCGAACATGGCCATCAGCTTCCCTCGGCTGTATCTCGCCCTCGGCGTGACGACGATCCGCACCACGGGCAGCGTCGCTCCTTACACCGATCTCGAAACAAAACGCCTGATCGACGCCGGCCGAATGATCGGGCCAAAGATGCACATAACCGCTCCCTATCTTGAAGGCAAAGGTGCGTTCACGCCCGTGATGCGCGAGCTGACCGGCGTGGAAGATGCCCGCCGCATGGTAAATTTCTGGGCCGATCAGGGTGCGACATCGTTCAAGGCCTATATGAACATCAGCCGCGCCGAACTGCGGGCCGTCGTCGAAGAGGCAAAGAAACGAAACCTCAAGGTTACCGGCCATCTCTGCTCCGTCACATACAAGGAAGCGGCCGAGATCGGCATCGACAACCTCGAACATGGCCTCCTGGCGAGCACGGATTTTGTCGCTGATAAAAAGCCGGACGTATGCCCGCAGGGAGCAAACCAAAGCCTGCTCAATTTGGACATCGGCAGCGCTGCGGTTCAGGAAACGATCAATAAGCTCGTCGAGAAAAAGGTTGCCGTCACATCGACGCTGCCGGTTTTCGAAGCCATGGCGCCACTCGCACAGAACGGCATCGGGGCCGCGCGCGCCGTGCTTGATCCGCGAATGCTCGCTACGATGTCGCCCGATGCACGAGAAAGATTTCTTCAATCTCGAGCTCGCACTTCGGCCAATTCGCCGATAGCCGGCCTCATTCGAAGATCGATGGATTTCGAGCGAGCGTTCGTAAAGGCAGGCGGGCTTTTGGTCACGGGCCTCGACCCGACCGGCAATGGCGGTATCGTCGCCGGATTCGGCGATCTTCGCGGTGTGGAACTGCTTGTCGAAGCGGGTTTCACACCCCTGGAAGCGATCCGCATCGCAACGCTGAACGGCGCGATACTGCTCGGCGAAGAAGCACGGATAGGTTCGGTAACCTCTGGCAAGGCCGCCGATCTTATGATCGTTAAGGGAGATCCTTCACAAAGGATAGCCGATATCAACAATGTGGAATTTGTCTTTAAGGACGGCGTCGCCTGGGACACGGAAAAGCTGATCCGATCGGTGCAGGGTCTCGTCGGCGTCCGCTAGTACATCTTTGTAACTTCAGCACCGGTGTAATAATGGCGGATGATGTCATCTGCCTTTACGCCCATACGCCCAAGCCCGTATGCACCGTACTGACACATTCCAACGCCATGGCCCCAGCCGCGGCCGGTGAAGGTGTAACTCGTCACGGTATTTCCCGAATATCTCTTATCGATAACGAAAAGCTGCTCGCGCAGCCGCAATGCCGAACGGATCTTCCCGCCTTTCAGCGTCTTAACGCCGTTCGAACCGATTATTTCAAGCTCCACCGCACGCCGCGAGTATCCGCGGGTCTTTACATTCACGTCGTAAAGCGCCCCGATCCCGCGAACGTAGCGCGAGAGCCGTGCCTGCACGGCCGAAGCACCGAGCGTTGTTGTCCAGTTCGTGAACGGCGACATATTTTCCGCCACCGTCGGCGTGGTGGTCGGGTCGATCTCAAGATACCAGACGGCTCCCGCCGCATCCGTTTGAAATCGCACATTCTCGCCGCCGACAAGTGCAGCCTCGCTGACCGGATACATCTCGCCGCCGAATTTTCGGAACAGGAACACGTCCGGCCTTATGGTCACCTGCCGCTCCGTCCGCCCCGATCTCAGCACGAGCTTCCCATCAACCGATGGCCGCGTCGTACCGGTTTGCAGGGTCGGCATCCACTTTCGCTTTTCATAGACCTGGCGGACCAGCCGCAGCATCTTTGCACGAGTGTAAGGCCGGTTCGGCTTCAGTGTCAGATCGGCGTTCAGAGAAAAATATCCGTCCCGAAGCAGCATCGCCATCTCGGCTCTGTTCGCCGCGGGTATCTCGGCCGCATCGTCGAATGAGAGATGGTAGTTTATGTCCGAATCGCTCAGCAGTGTATCGGCCGCTCCCGGCGTATAGATCATGCCGGCCAGCACCCGCGCAAGCTCCACGGGTTTCGCCGTGTCCTTGTTCACGTTCGGGAAGGTCTTTCCAAACTTCGACGCCAGATTGTTCAGCCAGTTCGAGAGCTCGCCCTGCGACGGCACTTCGTCGAACCAATCGTCCGTCATCTGCGCGGTAGTCAGCGAAAAACCGTTTACCGCCAGAAGCGACATCAGGCGGGCCAACTCAACATTCGAATCGTCTCGCAATTTGGCGGGCTGGCGGACGGTCCTCACCATAAATGGATTAAAATGGCTGCGGCCTTCCAGCGAACATTCGACGCCGCGAAGGTACGGTTCGGCATGGTCGAATATGTTTTCAGAGTTCTCGGTCCGGCCGCCGCATGTCGATGTAAAGTAAGCCATTATCGGCTTTCCGCCGTGCGTTGCGACCAGCCCTGCGGTCTCGCGGACCGCCTGCGTTCCCATCCTTGATTCAATAGAAACGCCTTTGTAAACCTGCGACCAAACGGTAGGCACCATATCGAAACCCTGTGCACCGTAGCCGCCGATGTTCGCGATGGCATACGTACGGGCGGCGATGGCCTGTGCTTTCTGCGCCTCCAGATTCGGGAGCGAAAGCTCTGCCGGCACCACGCCAAGCAGGTAGTCTTCGATCGGAACGGCGTTCACCACCGTCAGCGTCCCGCGTGCGTTCACAAAAACCTCGATGCGTCCGCGATAGGCCTTGCCGTTGAATCTGACCGGCACAGCCCGCTCGTTCATCGACCCGAACGACACCGCTTTTAGCGAGGCATAACGTGCCGGTTCGCTCGGCCCATTCACGATCACTTCCCGCAGGTTCGCATCGATCGATGCCGCACCGGCAACCGGCTGCGACTCGCCGGTCGGCCTGATCAGGCTTCGCACCTGCGACCGCCCTGCGTTCCGCACCTGCTGCGAAAGGGCGACCGCGTCCTGGCTTACCACGGTCTTTCGCTCGGTCACGCGCACCAGGTCTTCAAAACCCTTCTCGGCCATTGCTGCCGCAAAAGCATCCGCTTCTTCAGGCGTTTCGAATAACCCGCCGATCCAAACCTTCCACGTATTCGAAGCCGGGTCGATGCTCACTATCGCGGTCTCGCCCGTCGATTCCCGAACGTCTTTTGCGATCTCGTCCGCCTCGCCCGATGTCGCGATGGCCTGGATCTCAAAGCGGAACGTATCTATCTCCGGTGGGCGATATGCCCTCGCCGCGACCGAGACGCGGTTCGTCGCGAGGTATCTCACAGGTTCCTCGGGAGAGTAGGCTACCAGCTGCGAATCAGTTGTCGTGATCGAAACTGATGTCGCGTTCGTTGCCAGCCCGATCCTGATGACCGGCTCGCCCGGTAAGAGAAAATAGCCGCCGTCAAAACCGAATGGGTGCGTAGAGAATATTGTGATCGCTGCGAGGACTGCGAGACTTCGAAAGAACATCTTTTTTATAATAACGCTTGTCTCCTCGATTTGGAACGAACATTTTCTGTCGTCGTTACTTCTCGAGCGCATTGAAAACGAATGGGAACGTGCCGAATGTCTGCGCACGATGCTGCGGGCGAAAGGCGAACATCACGATCGTGCCCTTGCCAAACTCGGCCTCGACCATTGCCGCTTTGCCGTTGATCAGCTTTTCACCGAGCATCCAGCCGGACATCAGAGCGTCTTTTGCCGCATAACGCGCCACCACGCTGATCCTGCCTATCCCGCGGTCGTTGGGCAACCGGCGCGTTTCGGGGTTCGTCGCAGTCACATCAAATGCCGCGCTGTTCGAAAAGTACGCCGGCGTCTCGTCCAGGAGGCCGCGTGCCAGCGGATGCGGCGTGTAAACATCGAGCTTTACGATAGATCCGGGATTGTAAAACTCTCTTCGGTTCACGCCGCTGGCCACATTCTTTACGGGAAGCGCAAAACGCTTGATCACCATGTCGCACGAATCCTCAAAGCAGACGATCTTCCCGCCGTCTTCTACGAATTTCCTCAGATTCGCGACGCCGCCCTCGCCGATGCCGCCCGAGATATCGTCAGGGTAACGCTCGGGGCTCAGCCCGCCGACAATAAAGTTCTCGCTGTCTGCCGGCAGCACGATCACGTCGTATGGCAGTTCACCCGAACGCACCTGCGGCACCGTTACCGAACGAAACGGGATCTGGAAGGTGTCAAAAATGTACCGCGTCCACCCCTCGTCCATCGAGCTTCCGTAACCCTTGAAAAGCCCGATCCGCGGCCCCGTCCTGATAGGATTCCTGAATTTCGGGAACGGGCCTCCGCCCTTTGGAAGATCGAGAGCGTCGCGCACCATGTCCATTTGTTCCACCTTCTTCAGCGTGTCGCGATACTTATCCAGCTCGCGGATCTCCCATATCTCGTAGGTTTCGACGCCCATCTGCAGCGGCAGCGTCCATCCCGCAACGTCGTATGGCGTGTCTGGCTCGCCCGCCGCATTCACCCTGTTCGGATAAACCTGCCGCTCGAAAAGGGCAAGCACATTGTTCTTTTGCGGCTGGTTCGTAAATACGATGAACCCGTTCAGCGGTATCTCATGAAAATCTTCGGTCTTCGAATGTTTGACCCAGAGTTCGTGGGTCATGTGTTGAACCTCGATGCCCTGCCATGTAAGTATCTCGATGAACCGCGAAACTGTTTCGGCATACGGCTGGCCGGCCATAATTACGTATGCCTGCGGGACCTGTTCATCCTTGGCGAGATTTGCCCGGCCAAGATCGTAGAAATTTCTCAGATAACGGCTTCTGTATTTCGCCGCCAGCGAAAGCAGCGACCTGCTCGCGGACATCTCTAGCTCTGCGATGTCACGCGGCCGCCAGACCCCGCCTTTCCAAACCTCCGGATGAGCGATGGAGGTCGCCGCCGGCGAATCCAGCCCGCGTGCGGGCCGCGTGCGCCCAAGCTGCTCGCTGGTGATCGTCACCGGCGACATCAGGTTCGCGCTTGCCGCTTCAGACAGTATCCCGATCGAATTGTGATAGTAAGGTGCCGACCGAAATCCCCCGTGCCACCACATATCGAATGTCGTGTTCGTCGCCACTCCGGCAATTCCCTTCGCCTGCAGGTCTGCGGCCATCTTGTATCCGGCCAGCCCGACCTCGCGGACGATCGACGGCGCGATCCTCGGGTTCGGCGGGTCGAAGAAAGGCGGAATGATAAATCGAGCGCCGTTCTGCCCCATCTGATGAACGTCATAAACGAACTGCGGAAACCATTCCTGCCAATAAAGCTTGGTGATAGCCTGTGTCTCTTTCAGGTTCAGCATGAACCAGTCGCGGTTGTTGTCGTGCCCGGCGTAATGATGATAAAGCTCCGGCGGGGCCACGCCTTCAGATCTTGTGCCGAGCGTTTTTCGATACCAGTCAGCGACTATATCGATGCCGTCCGGGTTTGACGACGGGATAAGCAGCAAGATCGTGTTGTCGAGGATCTCGAGCGTTTCAGCGTCGGTCGCCGCTGCCATCTCGTAGGCCAGGTTCATCGACATTTGCGATGCCACGATCTCCGTCGAATGTATCGAGCAAGAGATCGAGACTATCGCTTTCCCGTCCCTGACCAACGCATCTCGTACCGCGTCGTTCGCAACGGTTCGCGGGTCGGCAAGCTTTGCGTTTATCGCCCGCAGCCGATCAAGGTCCCTAATGTTGGCCGGCGATGATATGAATGCAGCGATCATCGGCTTGCCCAGCGTCGTCCGTCCAAACTCTTTTACCGCAACGCGGTCGCTTGCCCGGTCCAGTTTCGCAAAGTAATCCGTGATCTGGCCCCAGTCTGCTATCGTCTTGTCGTCGGTCGGATGAAAGCCCAGCACCGAACGCGGCGTCGGCGGCTGTGCGACAATCGCGGCAGAAAACAGTAAGATTAAAACGCCGGCCCAAAAATGCAGCAGCGAACCCATTGCTTTCGACCTTAACCGATGGACCAGACCGCGCCCGTACTTAAGCATAGTGAACCTTCCTCCGCGTCGCCGAGAATCGGCGATGAATTTGAGCTTGCCTTGAGGGAGAATAAAAAACTGGCGTTTCCTGTCGAGAAGTCTAACAAATCCCGCATCCTCGGCAAACTTCGCTATTGGTGGTGCTGGGTAGCAGCATCCGCACTCCTGCTGTTCGTGGGGCTTCCGGCACTCGTATTTCTTTGGCTTATCCGACGGCGGCTATGGCTTTATCCGCTTGCACTTTTCGGTGCAAAGGCATGGCTGAAGGCATGCGGTGCAAAGGTGGAAGTGCACGGCCTCGAACATCTTAAAGACGGCGAGCAGTACGTCTTCATCTCTAACCATCGGTCCTATCTGGACACAGCCGCACTCTTTCGCTATGCAGGCAGGCGAATGGGCCTGGTCGGAAAAAAGGAACTGTTAAAGGTGCCCGTTCTTGGCCAGGGAATGCACTTTGTGAACATCATCGCCATCGACCGCTCAAACCCCGAGCGCGCCCGCCAGTCGATGGAAAAGGCCCGCCGCGTGATGGAAGATGGCTACTCGTTCGGCGTGTTTGCCGAAGGAACCCGTGGAATGCCCGGCGAGCTGCTGCCGTTCAAGAAAGGGGCATTCCACCTCGCCCTTCAAACCGGTCGCCGCATCGTCCCGGTCGCTATCAGAAACACCGACTGGATGATGGGTAAGAGAACGGGTGTAGCTTACCCGGGCACAATTGAAATGACATTGTGCCCGCCGATCGAAACAGATGGCGCCTCTGATCGAGAGATCCCCAACCTTCTGGAAAGAACAAGGGCAGCGATCGCCGCTGCCCTCGCGAGAGAACGGATCTGATCGCTACGCCGATCAAGGTTTTCTTGGCGTCGGAGAAGGTTTCGGCGTGGACTCGTCGATGACATCTTCTTCTGAAATTATCTTCACATCCGTCCGCCCGAGCCGATAATCTGTGTATCGAACACGCATTCTGATCTTAACAACCTGCCCGTTATCAAAGACAAGCTCATCGTCGGCACGCGAATCGACTGGAAAGTAATATTTATTGTCGATCGGTTGTCGGATCGTTTCGACTATCGGAAAACGTTCTTTTCCTTCAGGCACGGCCTTTCCCCGAGATTTCACTATCATCAACTCATCGTCTTCGACCCAGATGCGGCCCTGAAAAAACTTTGCGACGCCTTTTTTCCAATCAGGCATCACCTTTGGCGCAACATCGAAGACGTAAAGCTCCAACTCGTCGATCTTCTCTTTTCCGACAAAGGTAAAGCGATACTGATCAACAACTCGCGGTTCGATGGCGAATGGATCTATGCCTCCCAGGTTCTCGATGTCGGCGGCCGTAACCGAGATCTCTGTGAGCGTCGATATAGGAGCGAAAAGGATGCGCTCGAAGCGGTCTCCCGCTTCATTGAACGTCATAAAAGAATCTCGTCTGTAAGTGCCCGTGATCTGCCCTCCCATTCCTATCGTGGAGATCGATGCATTGCGGTTGAAAGCATAAACATTCAATGCCTGCCGGAAAAGGGCTTCGTTCCTGGAGAATTTCTTGATGATCTCGTCGATCTCTGTCTGTTCCAGATCGACCTTGGTTATCCTTGAGGCTGCCTGACCGAACGCGGGAGCTGTAAAGATGCAAAATGCCGTAATTGCCGCGAATAATGATCTTTTCATGGTTGTCACAATGATCCGATGTCTTCGGAATAGATGCATCAAGTCACTGAAAAGTTCACAAAGATGACAATAACGCCTGTTCCTGGCCGACCCGCGTGGGAAACGGCAGGATCGACACCTATTCGACAAAATCGACTTTTGCCTCATGCGGGATGATCCCGCAGCGGTGGCCTTCGTCCAGCAGAGTTCTCACTGCCTCGCGGCCCCGGTCGCCATAGTCAAGCGTCAGGTCGTTCACCCACATCGCGACAAAGCGGTCGGCAAGCTCCGGCGCCATCTCGCGGGCAAACTGCATCGCATACTGCAAAGCGTCCTCGCGATTTTCCATCGAGTAGATTATGCTTCGATGCAGATGATGCGACACCTGCTTCATCAGCTCAGGCCCGAGGTCGCGGCGGATCGCGTTGCCGCCCATCGGCAGCGGTAGGCCGGTCTTCTCATGCCACCATTCGCCAAGATCGAGCACTTTGTCGAGGCCAAGCTGTTTGTAGAACAGTTGCCCTTCATGGATCAGGAGTCCGGCGTCGTACGAGCCGTCGAGAACGGCGTCGATGATCTCGTCGAACGGCACAACGCCGTATTCGAATTCATTATTAAAGATACGCAACGCCAAAAACGCGCTCGTCAGCTCGCCCGGAATGGCTATCCTCATCCCGCCGATCTCTTCGGGCTTACGCGGTTCTTTTGAGACCAGGATCGGCCCGTACTTGTCGCCGATGCTCGCACCGTGCGGCAGCAAAGCATACTTGTCTGCCACGTAGGCGTAAGCGTGAAATGAGATCGCGGTCACGTCAAAAACGCCGTTCTTCGCATCTTCGTTCAGCGACTGGATGTCTTTCAGCGTGTGTTCGAATTTAAGCCCTTCAGTTTCCAGCTTGTTCGTGGCCAATCCGTAAAACATGAATGCGTCGTCCGAGTCGGGCGAATGGGCGACGGTGATGGTTTTCATCTGAGGTTTTGCTCCGAGGGTTGACATAGGATCAGATCTGCGAGTAGTACACCGTGGTGTTATAGAGTAGCTCTATCTTACCGTTTTCGGCGTGTTTGGCAAAAAGCCGAGTGAACTCGTTTTTCACATGTGGAAATCTTTCGTCTGTCTCGTTTGGCATATATGACGACGAGACGATCCGGCCCAGCGCACCCTCAAGATCGAACACCTGCGAATTAGCGAATACAGCCCGTTCGAACGGTGCTCGAAAGAATGCTTGCAGGCGTTCCTGATCGACGTTCTCGTGCCGGACCATTGCATAGTCGTTCGCAAATTTCAGAAGGAATTGTTCGTATTCGCGAAGAAATTCGTTCGTGTCCAACTGGCGTTCGTTCCAGATCAACGCAAGCCATCCGCCCGGCTTCAAAATTCTCAGAAACTCGGCCCGCGTCGGTTCGGGATCGAACCAGTGAAACGCCTGAGCCGCTATCACGACATCGCACGAATCATCGGCAAGCGTCGTCGCCGTCGCTATTCCGTCGATGCTCTCAAAGTCTGAAAAACCTGCAAGATATTCTTCCGCCGCCGCACGCATTGGCGCGTTTGGTTCTACGCCAAATACCTTGCACCCCGCCTCCAAAAACGGCCTTGCCGAGAGCCCTGTGCCCGAACCCACATCCGCGACCACGGATCCAGCGCGCAGGCCCATCGTGTCGCGAAACAACGCCATTATCTCCGGCGGATAGCCGGGCCGATACTTTGCGTAACTCTTCGCCCGATCTGAAAACCGACCTATCGTGTCTTTGCTCTCAGCCGTCACTTCTATTCTTCAACGTTCCCGGAAAGGTACTTTAGTCGCCCGCTACGAAATACGTCATCTTCCAAACTCCGCGTTTCTTCTCAAATCCGGCACGGTAGCTGATCGGGCTGCGGATGAACTCGGTATTCACCCACCCCGTCTTCCCGCCGAGCGTCTCCACCTTGTACCATGTCGGACGTTCATCGCGCCGCGTCGGGCCCTGCGATTCGATCAGCTTCACCACGTTGTACGAAAGCCGGCCGAGCACTTCGCCGGTCATCGATGGCGCCGCCCGCAGGTTGACGTTGTTGCCGAAGATCAAATGGTAGTCGAACGAATCCAGGTCCTCTGGCCATTTGCTGAACGAAAACGGTGCGATGAACATCCGGCCGGAAGCCTCGGTCGCCGCCGCGAACGAACCGCCGTTCTTTATCACCGGCAGGAATTCGTCCCAAAACCCTGACTCCTTCGACTCCGGCTTCCACATCTTTTTGAATTCGGCGATCCCATCGTTGCCGCCGAAACCGTTCTTGATGTCGCGGTCCAAGACGGTATAGATGAATCGGGCGTCCTTTCGTTCGGCGGCCGCGATCAGCTTCGTACGAAACGCCAGGAACGACGCATCCTTCGCCGCCTCGTCCACCGGCCGCACAAAGCGCTCCTGCCCGAACACATTTGCCGCGGACACCGCAAACACCAACATCAAAAAAACAAATACGCGGTCCATATATCCCACTCACCTTTTCCCTTTTGTCCACTATCCACTGACTTCTTCTCCGCTCCACTGCGTCTTCGTCGAGTGCGGGATATCGAACTGGTCCAGGATGCGGTAGCACATGTGCTCGACGAGTTCTTCGATCGAATTCGGGCGATGATAAAACCCCGGGCTTGCCGGCAGGATCCGGGCCCCGGCGTGCGAGAGCCGCAGCATATTTTCGAGGTGGATGGAGTTATACGGCGTTTCACGCGGCACCAGCACGAGCCGCCGGCCTTCTTTCAGGGTCACGTCGGCGGCGCGGTGGATCAGGTTCGTCCCCGCACCGCTCGCGATGGCTCCCAGCGTCCCCATCGAACACGGCACGATCATCATTCCGGCCTGCTTGTACGACCCCGACGAAGGCTTTGCCGCCAGATTGTCCAGCCGCCAATAGCGGATCAGCTTCGACCCCTCGTCCAGCCCCAGCCACGCATTCAGCTTCGCAGCCGAAGGGTCCTTCAGGTTCTCGCCCAGCTCCACCTGTACCACCGTCGCCGCCGTCCCGGACATTATCAGGTTGATCGTTTCAAGCACGCCGCTCTCCGCCAATAGCTGCAGCGTCCGCTTTGCGTAGATCGCTCCCGAGGCACCTGTTATCCCAAAAGTCAGTTCCATATCCCGTTCACGCCCCGTCTCTCGCCCCCCGTCTCTTGTCTCTTGTCTCTCGTCTCTCGTCAATTCTCTTCAGCTTCCTCGTCCTCATCGTCCTCTTCCGGCATTATCCGGCTGCCGTGATGAGCGACTATGCGCCATTTCCCGCCGCGTTTCATCCAGACGTGCGTGCTGCGAAACTGAATATTCCTAACGCCCGAAACCGTCGAGCGGTGCGTCATTATCGCGATGTTGCCGTGGATCGTGATCTTGTATTCGTCCGATCTGACCATATCGGCATTCGGCACGACCGACGCCAGGTACTTCGCCCGGTCCTCCAACTGGCCTCGCTGCGTCGTGCCAACATAATCCTCCGCCACCAGCTCGCCCGCGGCCTTCTTATCACCCTTCAACTCGGCAAACGTCCAAGCCCTGTCCAACTCGATCAGCTTCTCTTCGACGCTCCCTTTCTTATACTGCCCGATCGCGGCCGACGACACCCCAAGCACCAAAACTACAGCGAAAAGAATTTGCCTCATAAACTTCACTCTCCCAAAGATCCCGTTCGTGAGAAAGAATACTCAAGTTCGCCCCACGGTCAAAATTCTCAACAGCTTCCCTCTCTTGTCAGAACCGGAAGCAGTAGCGACCGGGGCTCCTTCTTGTCAGAACCGGGAACGGAAGTGACCGGGGCTCTTTCCTCCAGCTCCCCTCCCCTCAGTACCGGGAACAGCAGCGACCAAGCTTCTTCCTTTCCGCCTCCTGTCACCCGTCACTTGTCACGCGCCACGCGTCCCTCGTCACTCTCCCCGCACCGTTCACCATTCACCATTCACCGTTCACAATTCTCTCGTCCCTCGTCCCTCTCCCGCCCCTCCCATTCTTGTCAGAACCGGAAGCGGTAGCGACCGGGGCTCTTTCTTATCTAAACAGCTCCCCTCCACTCAGTACCGGGAACAGTAGCGACCAAGCCTCTTCCTTTCCGCCTCCTGTCAATTGTCACTTGTCACCCGTCCCTCGTCACGCGTCCCTCGTCATGCGTCGCGCGTACCTCTTCCGCCCATTCAACATTCACGCTTCACGAACTCCCATTCCTGAGCCCTGAAAGGGCGGCAGAATATTCGATTTTGGACTATCCGAAATTCGATTTTACCATTCCGCAAGTCTTGAATTTCTGATCCATACACAGCCTTGACCACGGAGAGAGATGGAATGCCGAAAGACGGAGCCGAATTCAATGGTAGGGTTTACGCGTTACGGCTAATCGATTTTGGCGAAGGTTGGGGTAATTATTTTGTTGGTTCAATGCATCTTGAATATCTCTTGATCAATGAAGATCACAGTTACACATCCGACGAGGCTCGACACGTCGATGAGCTGATTTTCTATTTTATTCCCGTTCACTACTTTAAGTTGTCAGACGATGAACTTCGGGATAAGATTCTCGAAGAAATCGGATGATCAAGTTTCAGTTTTTTCCACGCTCGCAAGGAATTAACAAAGCAATTCAAGTTGTTCTTGATTGCTTCTTAATTTCCGATGAGGAAATTACGTCCTCGCAACACGAACTAAATAGCAATGACGTTCTTGCCGTCCTTCGGCCACACCTCCAGAATCACGGCTACAGGGTGGAATCAGGAAAAACTGCGGATCAAAAGATAAGCGTTCCCGTACTCTTTGGATTAAACGATCAAATTGATAAATCCTTCAACGCCGATGCCGTTAGCTCAGACGGAAAAATCGTAATTGAGGTAGAAGCGGGTCGCGCAGTCGACAACAATCAGTTCCTTAAAGACATCTTTCAGGCGTGCATGATGTTCGATGTCGAGTATTTAGTAATCGCTGTGCGGAATGTTTATCGAGGCGGCGATGATTTCTCAAAGATCTACGCATTTCTCGAAACCCTTTACATCTCAAATCGTCTCCGACTACCGTTGAAGGGAATACTCCTTATAGGTTATTGAGAATGCTGAGCCGGGTCAGAACCGGGAGCGATAGCGACTGGGTTCTTTTGCTTGCCTCAAAACTGAACCATGTGGAACGACACAGACATCCCACTAGCAGTCTTCTTCACGTTTCGATGTTACGGAACATGGCTACATGGTGACGAACGCGGATCGGTTGACCGTGAAAACAACACATATCGAGCCGCGAGAATTCCAGCAAATAGGAATTGGAGAAAACACAATGAACAGCTTCTCCTTCACCCGCCAGTAACCTTAAACGCAGCCCGTCGAAGGTCAGTCGAGAAAGCCATTCGAGAAACTTGTGAGAAGCGAGGTTGGACTCTCATTGCGATCAATGTTCGCACCAATCATGTCCATGCTGTCGTCAGTGTAGGATTGAAAAAGCCGAAGGAAGCGTTAATCGCATTGAAAGCGAATGCTACGCGGCAGCTAAGAGAAGACGGGCTTTGGACTGAAGGCCATACGCCCTGGGCTGACAAAGGCAGCAAACGAAATCTATGGAATGAGAAGAGTATTTGGGAAGCATGTAACTACGTAATTAACGAACAGGGTGATGCGTTGCCAGACTTTGACTGGTGGTAATAAGAACCCAGTCGCTATCGCTCCCGGTTCTGACACGCCTTGACGACACAGAAAGACAAAGGCTTCACCCTCGCTCCTCGTTAATTCGAATATCGTTCCTCGTTAATTTCCTACAGATTTATCTGATACTGAATCCTTCTCGTTCGAATTACCTGCTCAAGTTCCGGCACTGAAAGAAGTGCATAAGAAAGCGTTTCGGGATTGAGACATACGAAGCAGAATCGAAATTTGTCACCCAGGCGTTCCCCGAAATCAAACTCGTTTTGGGTTGCACCGAAGAAGAAGCCCTTGGGATTATTCGGCAAGAAGGCCCGAGTACATTTCAGTTCAATCAGCGTGACCTCATCGATTCGCGTTTCGATTGTTTCAAGCGAAAGTTCCGCTCCGGCCAATCCTGGAACAAGCACCATATCGAAAGATCGCGAATAGTTTTTCGGCTGATCTAGAAGCTCGAGAATTCGCTTCCGCTCATCCTTGTTGACGAAAAAGAATCCCTTACTTAGGGATTCCATGTATTGAATTCCCTCTTTTTCGGTCGCGTTATTCTTGCGAGTGATTGTGAACGACTGGTCCGGCATCAGCGACCACCTCGCTTGGTTTTGAAATCGAACAGCTCAGAAACGCTCATCTCAAACGTGGCCGCGAACACGCCGATATTTGAGAGCGAGATATTCCGCTCGCCGCGTTCGACCATGCCGATGTAGGTGCGGTGGAAGCCGGTAAGTTCTGCGAGTTGTTCTTGGGAGAGGTTTCTTTCGGTGCGGAGTTGTCTGATCCTTTTGCCGAAGTCCTCGATCAGGTCTCGGTTGAGCATTGGGATCAAAACTATACGCATTGTATGCAGCCGATCAACATACAATGCGTCTCATTTCCCGCAAATTTGGTGGGCCGGTTTGGACACGAATTGTGCCGTGAATAAAAATATTTCCCCCAGATGGGACAGTTGTGCTAAAATATCTTGCCGGTCTTTGGCGGGTTATTTGACAATTCTAGACGGCTGCGAGGCGAAAAATGACGTTGTCTCGGGTTGGGGAAAACGGTTTTGCTGTGTTTGTTTGCATATTTGCCGGGACAAAGGGCTGTTTTTGCGATAAACCCAATGTTTGCAATGATCTGCATGTCCCATTCACTAGCATCCCCGACGTGGGACAAGCGGGACGATCTCAAAACCCGGCCGGCCGGCGGATCCGCGTAAGATATTCTTTCACTGTTACTTATCCTCGCGGATGATGGCCGAAGCGGGTCATTCCTGTCCCGGCTTGGGGACAAAGATCTTACGGATCGATGAGGACAAGAAGGCGGTCGGCCCAATCGGAGCGGGCCGCTCGGAGGATCTCATACTGGACGCGGGCCATCGCCAAATTGCCTAGCTTTACGTAAGCACGGCCGAGATTGAAGCGGGCATTGTCCATGTCGGGGTTGTAGTTGACGGCGGTGTTAAAGGCCTCGCTGGCCTCTTCGGCCCGGCCGAGCTCGAACAGCGATTCGCCGATCAGGTTGTAGGTCCGGGCCTCTGGCTTATAGACCTTCAACTGCTCAAAGGCGGCCAGGGCGTCGGCGTGCCGCTTGAGCTTGACATAGGCCAGCCCGAGCTTCTCCATCGCACCCGAGTGGCCGGGATTCAGGGCCAGGGCACGCCGGTAAGCAAGGGCCTCCTCTTCGGTGCGGCCGAGCTTTTCCAGGCTAAGTCCCAGCCCATATTGGGTGTCGGCCTTGTCGTCCTCGATCCGGATGGCCTGGCGATAAGCATCCGCCGCTTCCTTGTATTGACCGAGAGCGAAGCTGGAAGCACCGATGTTCACGTGGGCCTCGGCCCAATCGGGACGCAGCTTCGCGGCCTGCTTCGAAGCCTTCAGAGCGTCGGCGTGGCGTCCCAGCACGCCGTAAACGTAACCGGCCTGATACCACGCCTCGGCGTAATTCGAATCGGCCTCGACCGCCCGTTCGAAATAGGGCAGCGAGCGGGCAAAGTCGTCCCGCGAGAGCAGCACGACACCCTGCGAAAAGGCACGTTCTGCCGCCGCACGCTTGTCCCGCTGGGTCGCCGCCGCGTGGGACGAAACGGTCTGCAGGTCCGTTACACGCATCTGCAGCACACGTTCGGCCGGGACAGCGAAATTAAGGCTCTGCCCCTCGGCTGCCTGAAGCGTTGCGACGCCGACCACCTGGCCGAACATGTTGACCACCGGCGAGCCGGAGGATCCGGGGCTGATCGGTGCCGTAATTTGAATGATCTTGCCGTAGCCCGATATCTCCCGAACGGCCGAAACGATGCCGTTCGACACAGAGCCCTCAAGGCCGAACGGGTTGCCGACCACGACGATCGATTCGCCCTCGAGCGGTACGGTCCGCGAGATCGGCAAGGCCGGAGCCAATTGAGGCGGCAGATCGACCTGAAGCAGGGCAAGATCGCCTTCACCATCGACGGCGAGAATGCCCTTCACCGGAAACTTCTTGCCGTCCATCAGGTGGACCTCGACGCGGTTTGAACGCTCTATGACATGCCGATTTGTGACAACACGATTGGGAGAGATAAAAAAGCCGCTGCCTCGCGAGACCGTGTTTCCCCGTGCGTCAAACGTCTCGATGGCCACCGACGACGGCTTGATCCGCTTTACGAGCTCGGGAAGCAGATCCTGGCCGGCGATCGGTAAACACATTCCGAGCCAGATCGCCGTGAACAAAACAATATGTCCAATTGGAAATTTCATCACCGAGGAAGGAACGATCGACAAAACAGAATTATATGGCTTCCGGCACGCATAAACAATACCTTTTGCAAACTCGATCGACCGCAAGATATATGTGTGGCGGCTTTCTAGTGAAAGGTTGGCCGCAGATTTTGGGTTACGGACGAGACGGGATAGAATCTCGGCATATATGACACGAAAGATAGCTCTGGCGGCGGATCACGCCGGCTACGAAGAGAAAGAAAAGGTAAAAGCATTGCTGGCCGAGCTTGGCATCGAGTTCGAAGATATGGGTACCACTTCAGCGGATTCCGTCGATTACCCTGACTTCGCCGTAAAGGTCGGTAACGCCGTTGCAAGCGGCCATGCCGACCAGGGCGTGCTGGTTTGCGGCTCTGGCACCGGAATGGCGATCGCGGCAAACAAGGTGAGAGGCGTGAGGGCCGCCGTCGCGTGGAGCCCGGACATCGCACGCCTCGCCCGCGAGCATAATGACGCGAACGTGCTCGCACTCCCGGCGCGATTCCTCGACGACGATCAGGCCAAGGGCATTCTGCGGGCCTGGTTCGACGCCGATTTTGAGGGAGGCAGGCATCAGCGGCGAGTGGCTAAAATAACCGAATTGGAAACATCGGAAGAAAAATAGGGTATGACAAGCTTTAATGAGATCGGAAGGAACTTACCGGCACTGCTCGCGGCAGCTTTTATAGCCGTGTTGTTCATCCAATCCGGCTTCGACAAAGTATTCGACCGATCCGGCAATCTCGAATGGCTCAAGGGCCATTTCTCAAAAACGATCCTCGGTCCATTTGTTCCCTTCCTCCTCACCATGATAACGCTGATGGAACTTGCCGCTGGTTTTCTCGCTGCTGCAGGCGTGGTTTATTTCCTGTTTTCATCGTCCACTGTTGTCATCTTCTGGTCGTCGGTGGCTGCAGCCCTGTCGCTGCTGTCACTTTTTTTCGGGCAGCGTGTGGCCAAAGATTACCCGGGAGCTGCGGTCATCGTGCCATATTTCATACTGGCAGTATTACTGATCTATCTCACAAACCCGTTCCCCCGGGCTTGAGGACATTTTTCCTGGGTTCGCATCCCTGAGAGATGCACCTACAACAAGAGGAGCCGATTGTTCGTTTCACTATAGGGTATTTTTCACTATGACCATATTGCCTGATATACCGCTCGAAGACTGGCGGGCGACCAAGGACACGCTGCATTTGTATTGTCAGATCGTCGGCAAGATCCGGCTTGCGATGCATCCGCATCTGAACCATTGGTGGCATGTGCCGCTTTACGTAACGCCACGCGGACTTTCGACACATACGATACCGTTCGACAGGGGCAATTTTGAGATAGAGTTCGACTTTTGCGATCACCACCTCGTGATGAAGACGAATGCGGGGCGGCAGGAAGATTTTGCGCTATATGACGGCCTGACCGTTGCCGATTTTTATAGCAGTACGTTCGCCAATCTGGCCAAGCTCGGCATCGAGCCGAGGATCCGCCCGATACCATACGAAGGGCCGTCAACGACCCCGTTCCCCGAAAATACCGATAACAAGTCCTACGACAAGGAATTTGTTTCACGAGCACATCAAACGCTGGTAGCCGTAGATTCGATCCTCAATGAGTTTCGAGGGAGATTTTTAGGCAAATCGACGCCGGTACATATGTTCTGGCACAGCTTTGATCTTGCGCTGACACGATTTTCCGGTAAGCGAGTTTCCGTGCGTGAAGGTGCAAACCGGGTCGAGAGCGAAGCATACTCGCACGAGGTCGTCAGCTTCGGTTTTTGGTTTGGGGACGATCGCGTTCCGGCGCCTGCCTTCTATTCCTATACGGCACCCGAGCCGGAAGGACTGGCTGGCGAATCGCTTTCGCCACCTGCGGCAAAATGGGTCGAATCAAACGGCGCCCACCTCGCCCTCCTAATGTATGAAGATGTTCGTAAAACCGATGATCCGCGCAAAACGGTACTGGACTTCCTCGAATCCGCTTACCAGGCAGGCGCAAAGCGTGCAGGCTGGGACGTAAAGGAACTTTCAGCTTAGTCTGGGACAAGAAGTATCTGTCTAAGCGCTCTGTTAACCCGGACAACGTATTCTTCCGTCGTCCACGAACGCTCAATGGTCAGCCGCTCCCAGCTTTCAATCGACAGCATTGTCGACATCAGATCGACGCCCTCATCTACCGTCCACTGCGGAGAGAGTCGACCTTCGTGCTCTATGGTCTCGATAGTTCTCCGGCAGCCGTTCCTGAACGACTCCATACGCTCTTCCCAAACGGTGGCCGCGGCTTCGTCCTTGTCCCTGAGGGCCATCAGGGCCTTGGCCGCACCGTATACCTTTGGAACATAGTTCCCCCAATATTCAACGAACGCATAGAGAATTTCCGGCCCCGTTTGGGCTTCGCGCAAGTGCCTGAATTCGTCACCATTACGAGATGCATCATCGATAAAACAAAGGGTCGCACTAATAAGGCTCGTTCGCGATGCAAAATGGAGGTATACGGCCTGACGGGAGATGCCTGCCGCTTCTGAAATATCCTTCATGCTCACGATCGGACCACCTCTCTCATTAAATAACCTTTCGGCTGTGCTCAGTATTGTGTTGCTAGTGTCTCTGATCGTTATTGACATTGTGTCAATCTAATTCTTTACTTGACATGGCGTCAACTACATTCTTTACAATCGTAGAAATTTATGAAACGTGATATGGGCTACAAAATATAAGAAGAAGCTCGACAATCGTCCCGCCTTCAGCAAAGTCCGAAGCATTCTACGAGTTTGGTTTCGGTCTAGAACAGCTGATAAACTAACTGCAATCGCGAGGAGTGGTCACTACCAACACTCAATGGCAAGCATTCGGACAGTAGGTTTTCCGACTGAACGCACATACGCCATCCAAATTTAACGGGATGTTAGGAGGTTTTGAAATGAAATTAAGGTTAACGTTAGCTCTGGCGATCATTTCTTTGGGGGCCGGTGTGGTTTTTGCCCAGGCACAACCACAAACGTTGAAGGTGCCTGTGCTTAGCCCTCTCAGCGTGGTTGAACAGGAGGTCGGCCTTACTAAGATCAAACTAAGCTATGCCAGGCCAAGTGCGAAGGGACGTAAGATCTTTGGAGATCTCGTACCATTTGATGAGATATGGCGTACGGGAGCTAATGCATCGACCCAACTGACCTTTAACGAGGATGTAAAGATCGCGGGAAACGCTCTAAAGGCGGGCACTTACGCCCTTTATTCGATTCCGGGAGAGAACGAGTGGACAATGATCATTCACACAAACACTGGACATCGAGCGCTTGCGGGCAATGTTTATAAACAGGAGGAGGACGCTTTCCGCTTTAAAGTGAAACCGGCTAAGAGCTCGGCTTATGTCGAGACTTTTACCATCTCATTCACTGATATCACTTCTTCATCTTTGAGCGTAGAGTTGTCATGGGAAAATACGCAATTAAAATTCCCCATTGAATTCGATGTGGACGCACGTGTCGCTGAGCAGATCATAGAGCTTGAGAAGGCCGAAGGCGGCATGAGTCCCATGAATTACTTTCTTGCAGCCGAATATAATTTTCATAATGGCCGGGACCTTTCTAAAGCAGACAAATGGATCTTGACTGCTCTTGAAAAGAGTCCGAAAAATTCGCGATTCGGTCTTTTACGGGCTAGGATACTGGACAAGGCGGGAAAACGCTCCGAAGCTCTCAAGGTAATTGCCGAAGCGAACGCATGGGCGATAGAGGCGAAAAATGCCAATTATATCGATCAAACCCAACTTTTTTGGGATTCGATAAAGAAATGACGGGTAGAGGCATGATCTGCGCCAACTCCCCTCGATACAGAGCAGACATAGATGTGAGTATTTTTCTAATACCATTGCGACAAGTGCGAACAGAAAACCTCCCCAGATCAATCTGACCGACAGTTCGACGCAAAAGTACCGGAATTCCGGCGACTGTGGCTGATCATCCCGGGAATATAGTGTGGATCTTCGTCGCAAAAAGTACCGACTTAGGCCACGGAAACTTCGCGAACGAGAAAAAACGTGTCAAAATTGGCTTGGGGATGGACTGAAACAACCCGCGATCGGATTCCCACTTTCCTTTGCCCTGAAACAGCATGAGGCATTGCCACGCAAACTGGCGCCAGCTGTTTTCTTGGTCTGCGTCCTGGCCAGTAATTTGAACATGATTGGTCCGAGACGTAGGCTCATGGATTCTCCCGTAGTCCTCTAGGTACCGGAGCGTTCGAAGTAGGACGGCTCTGCACATCATGATGAATACTGAAGAATTACGCAAACTCTGCCTTTCCTTTCCGAACGCCACCGAAGATGTAAAATGGGGTAAGGACCTCTGTTTTTCGGTGGGCGGAAAGATGTTTTGCGCAACTGGGCTGGACGTGGCCGCCAGTCAGATCTCGTTCAAGTGCACTCCGGATAAGTTCGCTGAGCTTGTTGAACGGCCGGGAATCATTCCAGCGCCCTATGTCGCAAGGTATCATTGGGTTGCTGTCGAGGACCCGAATGCTCTTGACATTGAAGAATTTGAAGACCTAATTTCGCGTTCTTATTTGTTGGTGTTTGAAAACCTGCCATTGACGAAACGCAAGAATCTGGGTAAAGAATGATCGTCTCCATCGACGGACCGTCAGGCGCCGGGAAATCCACACTCGGAAAAATGTTAGCCAAGTCGCTTGGCCTTTTGTACGTTGATTCGGGGGCAATGTACCGAGCGGTCGCTCTCGGGGTCGTCCGTCGTGACATCGGTCTGAACGAAAGTGATCGCGTTGCTGAGGTAGCCCGGAGTGTAAGCATCGAATTAAGAGGCGAGCCGGATAATTTGCGCGTCCTGCTTGATGGTGAAGACGTTACCTCAGAGATCCGGACCGTTAAGATCGCACAGGCCGCCTCAGTAGTCTCAACTAATTCCGATGTCCGATTTACTATGGTCCAGCATCAGAGGAAGCTAGGCCTGATCGCCCCTAGTGGGTGTGTACTTGAAGGTCGGGACATCGGATCGGTGGTGTTTCCCAACGCAGATCTCAAATTCTTTCTCACGGCCACACCCGAAGCACGAGCCCGCCGTCGTTTTCAAGAAGATTCGCTTCAGGGACGAGCTGTTTCCTATGAGCAAACGCTAGCTGAAATAAATGAGCGGGACCACCGCGACGTCTCGCGACAGGATTCGCCGCTGACCATTCCCGACAATGCTGTGGTAATCGATACGAGTGAGCTCGATCTAACCGAAGTTTTCGGAAAAATGATCGAAGCGGTGAAAGAAAAGGAAAGTAAAAGCAAATAAATTCAGACTCGAGAACGAAGCAAGGGTTCCCACCGTGATCGTGACCCAGCCGTTAGCAATAGTGTTCGATCTCGCCATATTTTTTCAGGCTGAAATTTTCGTTTGACTAGATAATGACCACTCTATAGTATTGTAGATTGCTTTTTGATATGCTCCCGTAGCTCAGCTGGATAGAGCAACAGCCTTCTAAGCTGTGGGTCGCACGTTCGAGTCGTGCCGGGGGCGAGGACCGATTTGGGATGTTGGAAGTCAGAATACCCATCTAAGTTTGGCTCGAGAATTTTCTCGGTGGTTCAGGCTCCGCAAATCCCAAATCTCAATTGAATATGGCGGCTATAGTTCAGCGGTTAGAACGCCAGATTGTGGTTCTGGATGTCGTGGGTTCGATTCCCACTAGCCG
>DAOLDE010000018.1:0-90141 GCA_035327545.1 Pyrinomonadaceae bacterium
TACAAACTCGCAAACTGCACTCTGAAATTCTGGAACCACGCCGCCCGCTCCTGCAGGGTCGTCGGGAACCATCTGTTACTTGGAACCATTGTCTTATCTCCTATGGTCTGTGAGCCCGTTCGAGGCGAAGTGACCCGAAACCTTCTGACTGCATCCGGATATTCGCGCACACACACGCTCGCCCGTGGCCTCTCAGATAAAAGGCGCCGAGCCCGCATTCCGAACAAACCATTTGTCCGCTATACCAGTTTTATTTGGAGAGAATTTCCGGCGAGAAACGCTTTTCGTCAGGAGATTCGTGGGACACGCCCGGCTTCAACCGAAGCCCGACGCTTTCTTGACGTTCTTAAGGGAGAACGTGGAAGTTTGCAGGAGCAAAACCCGGCCCGTGGAGAGAGCCAAACGGAAATTTAACATGTTTTAACGCCACCGTGCAAGTAGTTTTTCGGTGCGGAAGCCCGCGCGTCAGCAAGGGCGTAATGCGGTACGCGGAATTATGCATCCTTCCGTCCGGCGATGCGCGTTTCGCGGCAAATAGCCACGCCATTTATGGCGTGGTTAGAGTGGAAAATTGATTGGGGGAGGGCGTTTTAACGTCCTTTAGTCTAAAACAAATAAAAAGGACGCTGAAGCGACCTGAAGGGGTGTTGGTCGGCCGGTACCACGTGCTTAAGCACGTGGCTATGTGCCCTTCGGGCCGGGCCCGCTCCGCTATTGAAACTCGAATCCCTGCTGATCACTTGCTGCCTGGCCCATTTTGCCGGCTTGGCGGAACGTAATTCCCGTTGGGGGCATGTCTACTTGTTTTCCGGCGAGGATCTCTTCGACGGTGATGATCTGGAGGCGGGGGTAATCGCGGTTCCAGCCGGGTGAGTGGTAGAAGCCTTTCTCGACGGCCTCGGTTATCATCGGCCTTGTTGGCGGTTCGAGCGTGACATAGACGCCGATGGCGGCGTTATTGCTGGCAAGCACGTCGCTTAATTCACGAATGTGCGTCACATTGGGCTTTCCGCTCTTGACCGAGACTATCACGCGTTTTGCTTTGCCCGAATTATCGTCCACAAAGGTTATCGAGCCGTCGATCCCCTTGTCCGCACCCTTTTTCCCTTCCTTTTTACCGGCCTCGGCACCGAACGCTTTTGCCCCGATCAGCGGAAGTATCCACCACTGGAACCCGTAACGGTCGTTCGCGGCCAGTTCGCGTGCCCCGTCGAGGTCTTCCGGCTGCCCGATGACTTGATACGACGGAACGCGGACACTCTTGTCCGCAGCGTCGGCATCGCCGACGGGCAACGTTGACCTTGCCGCTGCGTCGGACGCCGCAAGCGGCGTTTGCGGACGAGAGCGTCCGCGTTCCGGCACCAGCCCGAACGAATCTTTCAGCCGCAGTTTCATCAAACCGACGCTCAGATGCGTGATGTCGATGCCTATCCATCGCCGGTTCAGCTTTTGCGCCGCCGCAATCGTCGTCCCGCATCCGCAAAACGGATCGAGCACAAGATCGCCCTCATTCGACGACGCCGAAATTATCCGCTCCAGCAGCGCAACGGGCTTTTGTGTAGCGTAACCGAGCTTTTCTTTTGCCCTACCGGCAATGTAAGGAATATCAGTCCACAGGCTCTGCAAGGGGACGCCTGGCATCTCGTCCAAGAACATTATTCGGCACCGTTTCCGGGGCGTGCCGTCTCGTCGGAGTTTGATTCTTCCATGACTATTTGGAACCTCTGTTTGCGGCGCGTCCCAAAGTTCCATCATCCCCTCAGAATTGGTCCGCCACCGTGCGGTTGTTCCCATGAAGTCGAACTCCGCCATCTTGTTTTGTGGGTCGAGCATGTTCTCGGATTTGAAAAATCGTCCAGACGGTAACTCTTGCCACTCTGCGTCTATATACTCTGGCGTATAAGGCGTATAAAGTTTGTTCCAACGAGTGGCCGCTCGCGATGACTCACGGTAATAGAGAATTACGTCGTGGATGTTTCCGAACCTATTAGGATCATTGTGCGCAGCCGATCTTTTCCAAATTATTTCATTCCGATAATTCTGCGCTCCAAAGATCGTATCCAGCAAAATCTTCAAATAATGGCTGGCGGTGGGGTCGCAATGTAAATATAGCGAACCTGTCGGTTTGAGGACGCGGTGGAGTTCCTTCAATCGGACGGCCATCATTACGAGATAGGCCATCATCTGGTTGTTGCCGATGAACTGGCGGAACGATTCGATCATTTTCGCCACGTCGTCGCCCGTCATTATCAGTTCGTGATAGGTCTCTTCGGCAGAGGCGTTCCAGTGCCAGGTGTCTTCGAAGGCCGTTATCTGCGAATCGGCCTCGGAGCCGCTCTCGTCCTTGAAGAGCACGTTGTAATTGCGGTTGGAATTGAACGGCGGGTCGAGATATACAAGATCAACGGACTCGTCCTTGATGTATTCGCGAAGTATCTTCAGATTGTCGCCGTAGTAGAGCGTGTTCATGGGAAATCGCCGGGTAAACACGGGAAATGTAGCACAAACGCGGGCAGTCCGCATCGAATCACATCCATTTTCGGGCGAACAACGCCCATTCCGCGGTGGAAACTTCGCATTCCGCATCGAAAAGTACCGATTCCGCAAAGAAAATTGCCCGCTGTGCCCTTCTAAATAGCTATTCCGCAGGACAAAACAGCCATTCCGCACGTCCATTCGGCGATCATGCGGGGAATAATGGCGATTCCGCACCGTGAAATGGCAATTGTGCAGCGAATAATGGCGATTCCGCACCGCAAAGTGGCAATTGTGCGGGGAATAATGGCGATTCCGCACCGCGAAATGGCAATTGTGCGGGGAATAATGGCGATTCCGCACCGCAAAATGGCAATTGTGCAGCGAATAATGGCGATTCCGCACCGTGAAATGGTAATTGTGCGGGGAATAATGGCGATTCCGCACCGCAAAGTGGCAATTGTGCAGCGAATAATGGCGATTCCGCACCGCAAAATGGCAATTGTGCAGCGAAAAATGGCGATTCCGCACGGCAAAATGGCCATTGTGCAGGCCAATAAGGCGATCATGCAGCGGGAATTGGCCGTTTTGAGCGGCAGAACCGCTCTGCCGCGGGTCAGTGCGGTCAGATTCGCCTGAACGGCGAGCATCGGCCAACGCTTGCGGAGGCCCGACCGTGAGGGAGGGCTTAATGCGGAACGTTGGATGTTAAGCCCCTGCTTACGCGCCGGCTTCTGCACTCTACGCCCGGGCTTATGCAATGGACGTGCGCTCTTCCGCAGCGGACGAACGGGTTGCGGCCGGCTACATTCCCTACGGGTGGTGATTCTGTCTATGTTGGCGCGGGCACACTCGCGGGTGGGCGTGTTTTTATCGGCGGAGCGGGCGAAAAGGGTTTATAATGCGGTGGTGATGCGGTCGATCTGGGCGAGGGCGATCATTTTGTGCGAGATCGCGGTGCTGGTGCTGGTTGGGGCGGCGGGTGCGGACGCGCAGGCGGCCCGGACGCGGGCATATTCCGAGAGCCGCGTCGTGACGGAGCGTGTTACGGCGGCAGGGACCGCTTCGGCGTCGAAAAACGCGGCGATCGCGTCGGCAAGCGTCGAAAAACCCGAGCTTGATGTAATAAAGATCGAGACCGACCTGGTCATCGTGCCGTTTCGCGTGACCGACAAACGCGGCCGCGCGATCACGGACATCAAAGAGGAAGAAGTTCGGATCTTTGAGGACGACGAACAGCGTGAGATCGCGTGGTTTTCGAACACGGACCAGCCTTTCACGGTCGCGCTGGTGCTGGACATGAGCTATTCCAGCGTCTTCAAACTGCAGGACATCCAGTCGGCGGCGAAAAAGTTTGTCGCACAGCTCCGGCCCGACGACCGCGTGATGGTGATCGCCTTTGACGAGCGGCCCACCGTGCTGGTCGAGGCCACCGGCGACCGCCGCATCCTGAATATGGCGATAGACGGGGCTCGCATAGGGTCAGGCACCGGGCTTTATACCACGCTCAACATGGTTCTGAACGAAAAACTGGCCAGAGTTGAGGGACGCAAGGCCGTGGTGCTGTTCAGCGACGGCGTCGATACCAGCAGCGAGCTCGAAACCGCCGAGAGCGTCCGCCGCGACATATCGGAATCGGACGCGCTGATCTATTCGATCCGATATAACACCTACGACGACGTCCAGAAGAGCCGCCGCTCGACCGCGCCCGTCCAATACGACGACAACGACCGGCCTTACACGGTCGAAACACGTCCCGGCAAGGGCGAAAGGCCGGAGGATTACGCCTTTGCGAAGGACTTTCTCCAGGGCATAGCGTCGGACACCGGCGGCGAGGTCTTTACCGCAAGCTCGACGACCAATCTCGACCAGGCATTTGCCCGGATCGCAAATGAGCTTCGCAATTTTTACAGTTTAGGCTATTATCCTAGGAGCGAGCGTGCGAGCGGGGCCGCGTTTGAGGTCAAGGTCCGCGTCTATCGCCCGGGCCTCAACATCCGCACGCGGGAACGCTATCTGAAACGATGAGGTTTCTGGTTCCCGGAGAATATTCTCTCCCGACACATCTATCGCGCTTAAATGCTTCAGGAGATCTTAAGATGAAAGCTTCGAAAATTACACGGTCTTTGTTCCTTGCGGCAGCTCTGTTCGCCGTTTCGGCACTGCCGGCCGCCGCACAGGAAGTGATGAACAACGATGAGGTGATCAGCCTCAGCAAAGCCGGGCTGAACGGCTCGATAATCATAGGCAAAATACGCTCTTCGAAGACGGACTTCGATATGTCCACCGACGCGCTGATCGCTTTGAAGAAAGCGGGCGTGTCGGACGACGTCGTCGCGGCGATGCTCGAGGCGAAAAGCGGCAGATCCGTGACCGCACCGGCCAATGGCGGCACGGTACGCGGTTCCGGCGACCCCAATGACCCGATGTCGCTGAAGAACTACGGGATCTATCTCTACGAAATGAAAGACGGCAGCCCGAAGATGACCCAGATCCAGGCAAATGTTTCCGCACAAAACCGGACGGGCGGGATGTTCACGGCTTCAGTCACGCCGTTCGGCCTCGGAAAGGTCAAAACAAAGGCGAACCTGCCCGGACGCAATGCCGCCCTGCAATTGACCTCTATCGCACCGGTGTTTTACTTCTATCTCGACGCCACGAGCGGGGGCCTGAACACCGCGAGCGGCATTCCTTCTACGCCGAACGAATTCGCTCTCGTCCGCTTTAACCAGCGAAGCGATAATCGCGAGGTGACCATCTCAAAAGCAAACTCGTGGGGAGCAAAAGGGGGCCTGTCCGATGAATACGTCGTGCCGCTCAAGGCCGAAGATCTCGGCAACGGCATCTTTCGCGTGACCGCCGCTGTCGATCTCAAGAAAGGCGAATACGCTTTCTTCCTCGTCAACTCAGGAAACTCGAACGCCGCAGCCGGAATGGGTTCGAAATTCTTCGACTTCGGCGTGAATCTGACTCCTTAAGCGGACGCTCCTTCCCTTTCCGTGAACTCAAACCAGCACCGCGTGCAGAAGCGGTGCTTTTTTCTTTCTGCGGGCGTGAATTCGGCCGACGCTGGCAGGCGTTCGGCGAGCATTCGCTGATCGTCGGTCAGATCGTTCCATTCCCGGATCCGTGAGCCGCCGCATTTCGGGCATTCGGCCCTGTGCTTAATTTCCTTCATCCGATTTGTGCGGTTAAGTTGTTTCAGTTTAATATTTTCTGGTCACGATCCCAACATAAACGCTTTGCATATCAACATGAAGAGACTTTCAGCCGCCGCTGCCGCTTTCATTTTGCTCGGTTTTGCCTCCGTTTTTGGCCAGCTCGAACCGAAGTTCGATTTTTACACGCGTGGTGAATACCGCCCCGAGGTCCCTCGGCCGCAATCTATTTTGCGGTACGACGTCGGGGACCATCACACGACCTACGCCCAGATGGAACAGGTGATCTTCGCCATCGCAAAGGCGGCACCGGACCGCGTAAAGGTCTTCGAGATCGGCACGACGAACGAACACCGGATGCAATACCTGGTCGCGATCTCGTCGCCGGAAAATCTTGCGAGGCTTGATCAGATAAAAGCTAATGTTGCGCGGCTGACCGACCCTAGAAAGACGTCCCGGGCAGAGGCTGAGCAGATCGCCCAGTCGAATCCGGCGATCGCGTGGATGGCATACACGATACACGGCAACGAATCGTCGTCGTTCGAGGCATTCATGCAGGTCGTCTACCAGCTTGCGGCATCAAACGAACCCGCGACGCTGGAAATCCTGCGAAATACCGTTACGCTCGTTCTGACAGGCGAGAATCCGGACGGCCACGAGCGTTTTGCCACGTGGTACAACTCGGTCGCCGTCGGCTCGCCCGACCGCAATGCCATCGAACATCGCGAACCGTGGGCGATCTGGGGACGCGTCAACCATTACCGCTTCAATCTTAATCGCGACACGCTGGCAATGACCCAAAAGGAATCGCGAAATATGGCAAAGGCGTACAATGAATGGAACCCGCAGGTCGCGGTCGATCACCACGGACAGCCATCGCAATATTTTTTCCCGCCGGTAGCACTGCCGATCAATCCCAATTTGCCGCAGCCGATGTATAACCGCTGGCTCGAGATCTATGGCCGTGCGAATGCCGCCGCCTTTGACCGAAACAATTGGGACTATTACGTGCGCGACATTTTCGACGCGTTTTATCCGGGCTACTGGGATATGTATCCCTCCTTGAACGGTGCGATCGGAATGACGTATGAGACCGACGGCGGCGGTTTCAAGGGATTGAATTGGACCCGCGACGACGGAACCATCGTCACGTTCCGTTCGTCGATCGCAAAGCACTACGTTGCCTCGATGACCACGCTCGAAGCGACAGCACGTCATAAAACAGAACGGCTGAAAGACTTCTACGAGTTCAGGGCAAAAGGGATGGCCGATCATTCCTCGGCAAAGATGAAGCGGGTGGTGATCGATCCGACAAGCGACCGGGTAAAAGCGGCGGAATTGATCGAGGTTCTCAGGCTTTCGAACATCGAGGTGAAGGCGGCGACGGCACCTTTCACCTCGCGGACCGCTCACACCTACATGGAGAAGGATTCGCGGGCCGAAACGCGTACATTCCCGGCCGGCTCCTACGTGATCGACCTCGACCAGCCGCAGCGAATATTCATCAAGGCCATCCTGGAACAGGACACGCCGCAGGATAAGGCATTTGTTGAAGAGAATATGGCCCGCTTCAGACGGAATCAGATGCGTGGAAAGGGCCAGCCCAAAGAAGAATACGGTTTTTACGACATCACGGCATGGTCGCTGCCACTTTCGTTCGGTGTCGACGCCTGGTGGACGGAAGAAACCTCCTCCTTCACCGGGACAACTGTCGATGCGGCATATCTCGAGCGAATGAAGCGAGGCTCGGTCACGGGCCGTGCCTCGATCGCATATGTCATTCCCTATGAATCGGACGCTTCTGGAGCATTGTCGATGAGACTGCTCCAGAACGGTTATAGGGTCGCCGTCGCGACACGGCAATTGAACGCAGGCGGACGAAATTGGCCTGCCGGCACTTTTGTCATTCGCGTTTCGCGTAACCCTGCCGGTGTTCACGACACCATTGCACGTTTCGCCGAAGAAATGGGAGCGAACGTTGTAGCAGTAAATTCGGGTTATTCCGAAGAAGGCGACACCAGCGTTGGCGGAGAAGCTGTCGTGAGCATGCGTGCTCCGCGCATCGCCATCGCGGCAGACGAGGGCGTGACTCAGGAATCATACGGAGCCATTTGGTGGACCTTCGATAAATTCGGCATCAAATTTACGCCGATGACGATCGCCGCTATCCGCTCGGGCGCGCTTAGAAACTATAATGTTCTTATTATCCCGGAAGGCTCACCGGGCCGTTACATGGCATCATTCGGCGCTCCGGGTGTTTCCACGTTGAAAGAGTTTGCGTCGTCTGGCGGCTCGATCGTCACGATAAGCGGCGGCTCTGTCTTTGCAGCCCTGAAGGACGTGGGTCTGAGCTCGACCAAACTTGTCGGCAGCGACGACGATGAGGAAAAAGGAAAGGTGCCGGCCGAGCCGAAGCCGAGCCCTTCGCCCACCCCTGCGACTAGGACGACCGAGCCCTCTGTGGACCCAAATTCCGAACGCGAGTCTTGGATCGCGCTAGGGTTGCCGCCCATAGCTTCGCCGTCGGCAGATGCTAATAAGGTTCCCGAGCCGCTTGCGGGCGCGTTCTTCCGTGCTGCGGTCGATAGGACTACCTATATGACGTATGGCATTGCGAAGAACGAAATGCCGGTTTTGATCGCGAGCGGCTACTTTTTCAGGCTGTCGAAAGAGGGTACGAACGCATTGGTTTTTGAACCTAACCCGAGACGGCCGTTAACGATCTCTGGATTCGTATGGGAGGGGAATACCGAACGTCTGCTCAAAGGCACAGCGTATGTGATCGACGAAAAGGTCGGCGCCGGCCATGTGATCTTGTTTGCAGAAGATCCGTTCTTTCGCGGCATGACGCGTGCAAATACGCGCCCGTTCTTCAACTCAATATTGTTTAACGGAATTTTCTGAGGAAACTATCACAGTGAGATGGGCGGATTTGTTCAAAGGATCGTCTTTCGGGTACCGGCTGTGCTGTGGCAAAATATAGCCGGCCTAATGCATCAAACATGAAGTATGTTTACGATCAAAGCAGGTTATAGCGACGATATTGAGGTCAAATCGAATGTTGACAAAGTGCGCGAGTTCTTTGCGGACCTAAACAATTTTGCCGCTCTGATGCCGGGCATCACGAGTATTCATATAGACGCAAAAGGTGTAGCTCATTGGAAGATCGAGGCCAACATACCGGTTGTCGGACAGATGGTCCAAAATTTCTCGGTCGAGTTGGCTGAGAAGACTGAAGATCGTATCGAATGGTTCCCAGTGTCGATCGAGAGCGGAAATTTTCTTCGGTTCTCAGCAGACTTTTTTGAAAAAGCGAAAAACGTGACGCTCGTACATTTTTCCCAAATGGTTGAGCTGCGGCGACGTTCCGCGCGGGAGCTCCACATCCTCGCTGGCCTGGCCGGTGAGTCGATAATCAGCAATGAAATGACTCGAAGGGTCCAGGAAATGATAAAGATCTTTATCGGAAGGGCGAAGGAACGCCTCGAACGATAGATTCTCCCAGGCTTTCATTCGCTAAACACCACCGAATTTCTTTGTTCTTCCGCATTGACGTGAACCAATATTTTGATATTATCTATTTGAAATTGAATTTCAGTTTCTTTCAAATGATCCAGCTAAAGACCAATGACTTAGTTCCCATCTGTCACGGTGATCGCCGTGTCGATCTTAGGATCACGTCGGATGAAGCGGTTATACGAATGTCGAGATGGGTCGACGGACTAGGCTGGTGTGGGGAAAAGACAATGCATATGGACGAGGCCTTGCTCGAAGATCTGCAAAAGTTGATCGCAGCCGCCCGAATTCGATTAAGGGAAAACCGCAACAGAAATGAAAAGCTCTCCGAACCTCCCGCACGGATCCTTGGCTTTCCCGCCGGTTGAAAACACGTATCAAATGCCCGTAAACAGCAGGAACGGGACGTATTCGTAAATACGTCCCGCTCATGATCTATCTACCTGAATTTCCGCTAACCTACTGCCTTCAATACGATCGTGTCTGAATCTATCTTTGATGCCCTTTCCTCGGTAAGCTTTTCGAGCTCTTCGATGTGAAGCTGCTCATCTGCGATCCGTTCTTCCAGCCAGAATTTCTGCGGGAGGTCATCGTCGTCACAAGCGGCCCAAGCCGACATATAAGCGTTCATCGCCTCGCGTTCGAGTTCAAGGCCTTGCTTCAACATTTCCGTGATGTCTACCGATTGTCTGATCGTGTGCGGCTCGACCGTAGGGATGCCGCCAAGAGCAACGATCTTGTCGCCGAGTGTTTCGGCATGAGCCTGGGCCTCGGCTCCCTGCCCGCGGAACCAACCCTTAAAGATCTCACGTTCCTGGCCGGTGACCAGGTAGCTGTGCTGCGCGTACTGGATCACAGCCGCGAGTTCCATACTTAACGCTTTATTCAGATTCTCAACTAATTCGCTTCGTCCCATGAGCTTCTCCTCCCGGCGCTAGCCGGCCTTGATCTAAGAATAACCAACCTTTCCCAGTACGTCAAGCTAACCGCTTTGTTTTCAATATGTTAGTGATGAATTTCAATTTCAATATCTTTAAAGATTCCGGTATTAGAAGGTGGGCTGGGGTAGGGGAGGACGCACAAATTGCCCATTTTGTGGTAAGAGCACCAGAATAAGATCTGCAGATTTTGAAGCCGAAGGTTTAGGCTAGGTTATTGTACCGCCGTCAACGGTGATTATCTCCCCGTTCATATAGGAGTTTCGTGGGCTCACGATGAACGCTGCGAATTCTGCCAACTCTTTTGGTTCGCCAAGCCGTCCGAGGGATACCCAATTTGTGTGTGCCTTTAGAAGATGCTCAGGAAGCGTGTTGCCGAGATCAGTGTCGAAAATACCTGCGGCGATCGCGTTGACCGTGATGCCGAAATTTGCGGCCTCGCGCGAAAGGCATTTTGTAAAGCCGATCATCGCCGCCTTTGAAGTAGCGTAGTGGACAGACGTAGGAAGTGCCCTGATCGCTCCGATACTGGTGATATTGAGGATCGTCCCCGACCGTTTTCGTATCATTTGCTTGTAGAAAGGCTTGGTTACGGCAAAAAGACTATTGACGTTCGTGTCAACCACCCAATCCCAGGATTTGTCAGTAGTCGTCGCGAAGTTATCCGGCTTATTGACCGCAGCGTTATTTACAAGGATATTCACGCCGTCCCACGCATCAGCGATCTCGCGTGCAATGTGCTTCATCCCGTACCGGTCCGTCACTGAAACCTTGAACGCCAAAGCCCTGCGGCCGTAGGCCTCGATCTTGCGGCGCACTTCTTCCGCAAGATCATCCCGAGAGTTGTAATTGAAAGCCACATCGGCTCCTTCTCTTGCAAAAACTTCGCACACGGCCGCTCCGATACCGCGAGTACCGCCGGAAACAAACACGCGCTTGCCTTCAAGCAATAGATTCAAAACCAGATCTCCATGAATGTAAGTAATCGGAACTAAAGGAAGAGGTTAAGGAAAACAGACGTTTATGACAAGTTAAGATGTTGAAAACTGGGGCTCTGTCAGTGATCGGGAGTTGCCTCCATCCGTGGCGGCCGGAAGCAAAGCGGCTATCTCTCGCACGATCAGGTCCCTCGAGTTAGGAACAGTCAAACCGGCAGTAGCAGCTTTAAGTTGATCGTACCGCTGAGAATTACCGACAAGTGACTGAACGGTCGGGACAATGTCCGAGGCCTTTTCGAGCAGGATGCCCGCTCCACGCCGTGCAAGAAGTTTCACCGTTCCGGCCTCTTGGGGCATGGGCGGCGTGGTGGCGTCTGCAATGATCGGAAGGCGGCAAGCTAGTGCCTCAAAGGTCGTCAACCCGCCAAGCTTAGAGATCATGACATTCGCAGATTGCATCAGCTTTTCTACGTCGTCCGAATACCCGATAACTTTTACAGGAAACTTTGCCGAACGAGCTATCTTTTCTGCTTCTTTTCTTAGTTGTTCGTTCTTACCTGCAAGGAAGATGGCCTGTACGTCCAATTCCCCTGAAACCAGCTCGCGGAAGATCGCTGGTATGTTGCCGCCACCCACCCAGCCTGCATTAACAAAAATAGTGAACTTATCCGGATCTAATCCGAAAGCGCTTCGTGCATCTTGAGCGGCCTTCTCGTCAGCCTCGCGAAACTTAGGATGCAGCGGAAGTCCAGAGATCTTGATCTTCTCTGCCGCAACACCATAATCGATCAACTGCTGGCGTGCATCATCGTTCGCGACCAGGTAAAGCGAGACATCGCTGCAGGCCCAACCCTTCCAAAAGCCGTAACACGGATCGGTGACGATCGTAACAAGAGGCACCTGCTCTGCAAGGTTCAGCTCACGCAAAACTCGTCCAAAGATGTGCTGCGTAAGAGGATGTACGCTGACCACCACGTGCGGGCACCATCGCTCGAAACTATTTCTTACAAAGCCGATACAGCGTTTTTGAAAGAACTCGCGCGTTTCCGGCCTGAATCGATTGACCGCCCAGTAGAGGTATTTCATCCAATGCTGACGGTTGCGAAGGACCCAATTGTAAACGCCTACAAGCCTCTCGGTAATGTGATGCGATTCTTCTACAGCCTTAACAACGCGAACAACCGAAGAGTCGCCATGCCAGAATTTCTCAAATCCGTCGGCCAGCGACTGGGCCGCAGAGCGATGCCCGCCGCCAGTGTCGGATGAGATTATGAGAATCTTTGGGGTATTCGGCTGCATCCAGTTTGAATCGCGGTCATGCTTCAAGAGCAATCTCGGACGGCAGAACTTCACGGCTCTTGGCCGCCTTTCTCATTTGCTTTTCAAGCCGTTTGATCTTCACCAAATGCCCCGGATTAAAGGGCAGTGAAGGATAATAGCAGTTCGATTCGTGAGTACAGAAGCATCCGTTCCCGGCTTCTTTCCTCCGAACCTTCATAAGCTCGGTGTTCCATGCCGCCTGGAAATTCCAATCGTAATCACGAAGATTCAAGACATCTGATTTATTTTCGCAGGACGAAAGAGCTCCATTGTCGTAGATCACGGCACCGGCGCTGCCGGCGTAACATTTTAGTTGAGCTTTGTTCTCTTCCTTGGTCCGGGCGATCACATCGTGCATGTAAATATCCACGGCTGCCTTAAAGATGCCCGATTTGCCGCCGTAATTATTCTTTAGAGCCGCACTCTTGGTGTCTTCGAGGATCATATGCGAAAGCTCGGCATATCGGTTGTGATCGAACTCGAGCTCTTTCGGATCGGCCGAAGGCGGTCGAATATAATTGATGTTCACCTTGTCCGGCTTCAGATCGAACTTAAGAAAGTCGTACCAGTCGAAAATCGTGTCCTGGTTCGAGTGCATCACGCAAGTACATGTTTGAATATCGAGCTGCGGATACTGCTCGCGTTTCATCTGCTGAAGCGTACGGGCCGTATGTATCGCCTTATCCCAGCTTCCCTCTTTTCGACGGATCTTCTCATGGGCTTCCTTCATACCGTCGATCCCGAGCGCGACCGAAACGTTAAGCTTCGGGCATTCATCCATTATACGTGCCACATCCGGGAAGATGCGCGGATGGATCTGGCCGTTCGACATAAGATAAACAGAGTCTAACTTATTGTTCTCGTAGAAAGCTCTTACGATCTCCGGAAGGTCCTTCCGAGTGAACGGCTCTCCGCCCGCCAGAACGAGAACGCCCAGGTTTCCGCCGAGTGTTTCCGAAATTCTGGCGATCTCGTCTGCTTTCATCTGAAGCTTCTTTCGCGGCCTGTCGTCGAGCTCGTCCGTAAAGAAACAGTGTGTACAGCGCATGTCGCACACGCTTGTCACGAGTATGTTCAGAAAGACAGGCGAGATCGGCTTTCCGACAATTATGCTTGCGTATCGTTTGAAAATCTCTTTTGTAGCAAAATCCATGTGATCGACCTCTCCGCAAACCTAAATAATATCTTAGCTTACGATCGTCCGGCAAGGTAAGCTTATATAGATACCTTACGTCACTCCTTAGATGTTCTTGGCCGAGGTTGTATGTTGGTTTTTCTTTTCGAGGTAGCCTTTGCCAATCCATTGAAGGACGGCCACTAGGCCCGGCCCTGAAGTTATACGCAGAAGACGGCTGCGTTTTTCTGTCTGACGAAATGTTAGCTCCACCCTGATTCTGGAACCCAACCTTTGGACACCGATTCACACAAAGTACTATTTTCGGACCGCGAGGGCTGATCGAGCAGCTTCGAACTCAAAGCTGAATGGGTTAAAATGACATAAATGCGGCGTGTTTATCTAGACAACTCGGCGACGACCCCGATCGACCCACAGGTCCTTGCCGAAATGCTCCCCTTCTTTACGGAGAAGTTTGGCAATGCTTCGAGTATCCATTACTTCGGGCAGCAAACAAAGGCAGCGGTTGACAGGGCCCGGCATCAGGTCGCAGGGTTAATAAACGCCCGGCCCAACGATATTATCTTTACTTCGGGCGGAACTGAAGCTAATAATCTGGCCATCCGCGGCCTCATCCAGTCGCGGCATCCCCGGTCCATAGGTGAAAGAGTCTCGATCAGAGATGAGAGCGTTGACTTTGCGATCAGGCCTCACGTCGTCACCTCAGCGATCGAACACCCAGCGGTAAAGAATGTCTGTGAAGATCTTGAAAAACAGGGTTGTGAGATCACGTATCTGCCCGTTTATTCGGATGGCATCGTCCGCATTGACGACGTCAAGGCCGCCGTCCGCGAGAATACTGTACTTATCTCCGTCATGTTTGCGAACAACGAGATAGGAACCATTCAGCCTGTAAATGAGATCGGTAGATTTGTCCGGGAGTTGAAGGATCAGGGCAAGAAGATCTGGTTTCATACGGACGCGGTCCAGGCGGCGGGAAAGATCGCAGTCGATGTAGAAGAGATCGGTTGCGACATGCTGTCGATGTCGGCACACAAACTCTATGCTCCAAAAGGCATCGGAGCCCTGTATATAAGGCGAGGCACACGGCTGCATCCGCAAAGTATTGGCGGCCGACAAGAGCGAGGGATCCGCGGGGGCACGGAACCGGTTCCGCTGATCGTGGCATTTGGGGCGGCTTGCGAGATAGCGGGGACCTGTCTGGAAAGCGAATCGATACGGCTTTCGGAGTTACGAAACCGCCTGGAGCAATACATCCTGGAAACCATCCCCGATTCTACCGTAAACGGCTCGATCGATCGCCGACTGCCGAATGTCTCGAACATTTCTTTTCGTAATGCTGAAGGAGAAGGCTTGCTTATCAATCTCGATATGCAGGGCGTGGCAGTCTCGACCGGTTCGGCCTGTTCTTCGGGGTCGCTCGAACCTTCGCCAGTGATCCGGGCCGTCGGCCGCGACGAACAGCTCGCTAGAGGAGCGATTAGGTTCAGCCTCGGTCGAATGAGCACAGGCGAAGATGTCGACCGAGTACTTGAAGTTCTTCCCGCCGCGGTCGAGAACGTCCGAAGGCTTGCCCACCGCGAGTCCAAATAAACCTTCCGGCTAAACACCGACCGTAGGAACAAGCCACGCCCGAAAGCTACGCAAAACTGATTCGTGAAACTTACTGATCGGTAGAACTTCAACACAGCGGCCGTTCTTTTGCCTGCAAACTTCGTCGATCGAGGTCAAAACAACCGCAACAAGTATTTCCTTTTTCTCCCGTTCGGCAATCGCACTATAAATCTCCGGACCAAGAATGGCATCCTCGCCCGAATAAGACAAAATCGACCCCGCAATTTCAGAAACGCAGCTCATCCGCGTAAGAAACCAAATTAAGAGGCCAAATCTTGCGGTCTCTTAGGCGTGTCTTGTGAAAACTATATACGCTATGCTGATAGTCAATAAGATCCAGGTAACCAAGTTTAGTTTTTCCACTACCGCGGGATCGCCCTTAATCAGTTGTACGAAGATCGAAAGAGAACCTGCAGCTAGTAATATCCCAAACAAAGTATCAATAAATTGTGAGGAAGTTATTATGCTGAAACCAGCTATAATCAACACAATAGTTATTATTGTTAGCAGAATTCTTTGTTTCACAATAACCCCCTCTTTCCTTTTTTGCTCGAAATGCCGCTAATTAATTAAGCTGCATCTCCGGATTACAAATCTGATAGGCATTATACGCGGCTACCGCTGCACTTACTAGACTTGCTGCACAAAGCACGCCAGGCCCGTTGATCGAACAGATCATTGACGCTGCGAGAGCTTGGGCACCAGCAATGTTTATTGCCCTACTACACTCATCTTCCAAAGACGGAAGAGCCTTGAATGAAATCTTAGAGACATAGGGTTCGGTCGTCAGCCCGGGGCGGATTATTTTTAATGGTCCCGGACGACCAAATTCATCACCTTCCTTTTTCACGGCAAAGATCGCCCGACCGCCATCTGGAAACAAGAAACCCTTAACCGTCCCGTCAATGTTTCGTAGGATGTTGATTCTCTTCCCGTCACGCCCACTTATAGAAGAAACACCGAGGTTATCGTGTTCGACTTGAAAGGTTTGCGGCGCCGAGTTGACTGTGAGACGTATAGTAATTTGCGCAGCTTTTCCAGTGTGGTCAAGTACAGCAGACTTTGTTGCATCGGCAAATGCTTTTTCGATTACCTGACGAAATTCTTCCTTATTCATCCCCTGAGAGAAGGTCGTCGATGTGACTATTAGGATAAACAGGAACAAAACCAGCGATTTCATTAGATTCTTCATCTTTTTTCATTCTCCTTTTCTGATTGTTATAGACGAAGGCGCCGAAGTTATTCTTCTGACCCCAACTTCAGCCTCCTTCGTACCGAATTGAAATGAAATTTGCACCCATTTCTCAACCGTGAACTTTCAACTCAAAATTGCATCCGCCTTCCATCTCAATCTTTTGCAGCTAGGTATGGGAACGTAACGCAGTAAAATGCTACTAGTTAGTGATCGGTGCGTCCTTAACGGGCATTAAAAGTTCTTAACGGTTCTTAACTTGGTTTATAATTTCTAAATCAATCTGAAGTTGCCGTTTGTTAGGCTTGCTTGGAAACCGCGTTATGGTTTGCTGGCGACTAAAAGGCCGTGACGCTATTTCACAGCATGAAAATCTACCGATTTAGAAATTGTTATCTCAACTCACCTGAGCGTCGGGTGATGCGCGATGGTGAATATTTAGACATGGCGCCGCGGACTTTCGATGTGCTTCAGCTGCTGGTCGAGAGACACGGTGAGATCGTCACAAAGGACGAAATCCTTGGTAACGTCTGGAACGGAAGTTATGTCGAAGAAGGCAATCTGCCCGTTCACATCTCGAAGTTGCGCCAGCGTTTGGGAGAATCTAAATCAGAACGTTATATCGAAACTGTAGCCGGTATCGGTTATCGTTTCGTTGCACCAGTGCTGCAAGTGGAAGCAAACGAGTGGCTCGGTTTCTGGCCCTCAAACGAAATTGCAACTCCAAATTCCGAATCACATAAGTTGTATCTTCGAGGCCAACATTTTCTTGGAAAGCGAACGACTGATGACATTCGGAAGGCGATAGATTCTTTTCGAAAGTCATATTCAGCAGACCCTCTGAATAGTCTCGCCTATGTGGGGGCTGTTGAATCTTATATGCTTCTTTATCAAACCGGCATCCTGCTACACTCGGATGTTTCCATGCGGATTCAACCGCTGACAATGATTTTGTCTCAAATGAACCAGCAGATCGATTTGGTTCAGGCAATGCATGGTACCGTAAGCATGCATCTTGATTGGAAGTTTGAGAAAGCGGCCGAGCACTTTCGCATCGCTCTGCGGCTAAATCCTAGCTATTTGGTCGCCCGTTATCGTTATTCAGACTTATTAATTGTCACGGGACGTTTTTCCGAAGCTTTAATTGAGATTCACCAGACCCTTCGAGTTGATCCGATATCCACATTGACCTATACGCGCCTTGGACGGCTTTTCTGGAAAATGGGACGTTATGAGACTGCGTTGCTCTATCTTGAAGAAGCGATTGAACTTGAAGCAGATGACTGGGAGGCGCTTTTAATCATGGGTGCCGTGCTTGCTGCAATCGGTCGTTATCCAGAATCAGTTGCGGCACTTGAAAAATCAATCACGGCCCACAAATCGCCTGAAACTATGTCCATTCTCAGCTACGTTCACGCGCTTTCCGGCAAGAAAGGGGAAGCTAGTAAGATTATCAGGGAACTCGAGCTTGAGTACGATGGGGTGTTGACACAGCCTGTCATGATCGCCAAAATTCATTTAGGGCTTGGTGACTTCGCGACGACTTATCGCTATTTGAAAATGGCCTTTGACATACATGACGCAGACCTAATCGGATTATTGTTCGATCCAACCTGGAAGCCACTTCGAAATCAACGCCAATTTCAAGATTTGCTTCAAAGGATCGGAATTCCACACGTAAAGTCCGACTAGGTTATTCCGTTTTACGATCGATACGACGAAAAATGCCCGCCAATTGCTTGGCAGGCCAAAGTCCAAGGACAACATTCGAAAATGGTGCCTAGTTGCCAACTATGATCCCGCAGTTCGTGTTTCCGCCGCCGACCGCATTCCCGACGATTATGCCGGCAAAGTTTCCAACGATTATCCCTGCTACTGCTGAGACAAGGTTGCCGACGATGATACCGGCTTTCTTGCCGGTCGGGGTGCAGGACTGTTGCTTGGTGTTCTGTTCGACTTTATTTCCGACGATGATGCCTTCGCGATTACCGACGATTATGCCGGCGTTTGTGGTGACGCTGCCTACGCTCAAAATGCCAACCATAAGAAATGCTGCGGTGATGCTTTTAATGTTTTTCATTTTATCTTCTCCTTTGCGATCCATCTTGTTTTATTTTTGAGGTATCTTCCCTCGTTCCGCATTCCGTTATTTCAACCGTCGTGCCACAACGATGATAAAATTTCGCTGTTTCTCTATCTCATTGTGTTTTAAATACTTCTCGCCTTTCCGCGGACACGCGAAAGTCTGCGTCAAGAAAAGAGAAAACTGGATACTTAATTAACAAAAAAGGACACGCCGAGACCTATCTCATGTATTTACAACGATTATGAAGATGGATAGAAACTATACAGAACGATCCTGGATATTTTATATACACTAGAGCTGTCATAAGGACGCTTTTTTCTATCGCAAAGTGCCGCTCAACTGTGTTAAACTTAGTTAGCGCTACGCGCGATCCGTCGACCTCCCGCTCAAATCCCCCCGATGTCAGCAAGCACCTTCAGCGAAACTCGCGTTGTGAGTCGAAAACGATTACTGCTCTTATTCAAATGGACGGCGATCGGCTTCGGTGCGCTCGGCTTAGGCTATGCGATAATTTGTTTACCGCCTACTGCTTTCGGTTGGGGCTTTTTCTCCATGCTGGTCTTTGGAGCATTTGTTGCTCCGAGGCTCACATTGCGAATGCCGCGTTCCAGATTTGCGATCAGCTTTTCTGATTCGCTGATCTTCCTTGCTTTTCTCCTATATGGCGGTGAGAGTGCGATCATTATCGCGGCGGTCGAAATGTATTCGGGGTGCCTTCACTTGAAAAGATCAGGCTTCCATCTGGACAAGGTGATGATGGCTTGGAACGTGGCAGTCAATGTAATTGCCACATGCGTGACCTATTCTAGCCTGATCATACTAGTGGCAACTAGCGGCACGGAATTCAAGCCGACGCAAAGTCATCATCTCATCACCTTGCTAGGGGTCTTGTGTCTATCCCAATTTGGCGTCTCGTCGCTTCTCGCGGCGCTGTTTCGTTTTCTTGATGAGGGGAAGAAGTTGTGGCGGACTTGGGTTAACGATTGCTTCTCCAGTTCGATGACGCAGATCGTTGGTGCTGGATTGGCGGGCATAGTTTTCAAGCTGATAAACTACGGCGACATACTCACTGCTGCTATATCGCTCACAGCCATCTGCATCGCGTTTCTTACGTACCGACAAACGATAGGCGAGATCAATGCAGCAGTGACCCAGGTTGAAAATGCTGAACGGGAAAAGGCCGAAACCGAGCGCGAACGCCGAAGAGAGGCGGAGCGTTATGCAGCACAATTACAAGAAGCCCTCGATAAGGAAGAACAAGCAAACGAAGCACTCAGGAAAAGCGAAAAGGATTTTCAGCATGCGGCTCTCCACGACTCGCTGACCGGCCTCGCCAATCGCAAGAAATTCGGCGACACACTACGCGGCCTGATCGAGAAAAATCGAGTCGCGGGAGATGAAGTATTTCAGGTACTTTTTCTCGATATCCGCGGCTTCAAGAACATCAATGATTCGCTTGGACATACCATTGGCGACAAAGTCCTCGTTATCGCTGCAAAACGCTTTTCACGTCTTCTGAACGCTACGGACACGGTTGCCCGTATAGGAGGAGACGAATTCGCGATCATTCTTCGCGACCTTTCAACTGTAGAAAAGGCGCAAAAGGTTGCACGACGCATCTACAACAGCCTCACTCAGCCATTCTCGCTCGATGGCCACCGCATAAGTATCGACCTTAACATCGGCATCGCGCCGTCGGACCCGGAATACAACACACCGGAAGAGATCCTTCGCGACGCCGATATCGCAATGCACTTTGCGAAGGAAAAGAACGACGGACCTGCCGTTTTTACAAAGGAACTGAGATCTAGATTTCTCGAACGCATTCAGCTTGAGAACGACCTTCGCCACGCGATCGAAAGAAACGAGCTTTTGATGCATTACCAGCCGATAATCTCGCTGGGCGATGGGCGTCTTGTCGGATTTGAGGCCCTGCTGCGTTGGCAGCACCACTCTATTGGCCTGATACCCCCCGCACGATTCATCCCGATTGCAGAGGATTCAGGTCTTATCCTGCCGATCACAGTTTGGATACTGCATACTGCCTGTTCGCAGCTCGCCGAATGGCAAAGCATCGCTCCGGAATACGAGGATCTCATGGTTAGCGTCAATATCTCAGGAAAGCACCTTGCCAAAGACGTCTTGGTAAAGGACGTGACAGATGCTCTGGCCGCGGCGCGCGTTTCACCTAGGACCCTGAAGCTGGAAATGACCGAAAGCACCGCGATGGAGAATGCGGAACATTCTATCAACATTCTCAATAAGCTCAAGAAGCTTGGTGTTCAATTGAGCATAGACGATTTTGGTACCGGTTATTCCAGCCTTAGCCATCTTCACAGGCTGCCATTCGACACCTTAAAGATCGACCGGTCCTTTGTCATTCGAGTGGGTGAACAGGGAGAGGATTCTGAAGTGCTCCAAACAGTGATCTCGCTGGCGAAAAACCTCAAGATGCGCGTTATTGCAGAAGGCATCGAAACGCCGGCACAATTGGCGGTTCTGCAAAATCTGGGCTGCGATTACGGCCAGGGCTATTTGCTTGCAAAACCCAAAGGCGTTGCAGAAACTGAAGAGCTGCTATATAGGCGACCGAACTGGCTTCCTGCGGAAACCATCTCTGACGGCAGCGAGATCAACGAAGTCTCAGACAACACCCCGCGTGACCAACCTTCGCTTCATTGATCCTTGATAAGGCCTCTATTGTTGGCCCGAACCGCCGCTCGATGAAACGGGCGGCGGTTTTCGATTTTCGCTTACTTTGTCGTAATCGGACAACCCAACTATAATTAACTTTCATTCCAAACAAATAGGAGAGTAACGTGATGTTCAAAAAGCTGTCGCTGTCGTTGGTCGCCCTCGCATTGCTTGTCTCGGGGGTTCCAGCCCAGACCAAATTCGCGTACCCGAAGGCGCGGAAAGTGGACCAGGTCGATAACTACCACGGAACTATGGTCCGCGACCCTTACCGTTGGATGGAAGATGCTCCGCTGAACAAGGAAACGGTAGAGTGGATATCCGCGCAGAATCGTTTGACCGCATCTTTTCTCGACGCGATACCTGAACGCGACCGCATTAAATCTCGGCTCACCGAGCTTTGGAATTACGAGCGTTTCTCGTCGCCCACAAAGGTCGGGTCCAAGTACATCTATTCAAAAAACGACGGGCTGCAGAATCAGAGCGTCCTTTTTATCGCGGACTCCATCAACGATCCTGGACGGGTCTTCTTTGATCCCAATCGGCTTTCCGCCGATGGCACAGCGGCATTGAGCGGATCATCGTTTACGCGGGATGGCAAGCTTTGGGCGTACGGTGTTGCGAGGTCAGGATCGGACAGGACAGAGTGGCGAGTGATGAACGTCGAAACCGGCGAACACCTGCCCGACACGCTCAGGCCGAACCGCCAGGGCAGCGTCTCTTGGAAGATCGATAATTCTGGTTTCTTTTACAGCAGATTCCCTGATGCTGAGCAGGGTTCGGAATTAAAGGGGGCGAACAAATTTCAGAAGATCTACTTTCACAAACTCGGAACCCCGCAGACCGAGGATTATGTGGTCTATGAGCGGCCGGAAGACGGTGAGCTCTTTATGGGAGCGGGCGTCTCTGAAGACGGTAATTGGCTTCTGATCTCGGTGTCAAAGGGAACAGAGCGCATGAACATGCTCTATTTCAAGAACCTGACAATGGAAAAGGCTCCGATCATCCCGCTCGTGACCGAACGGACCAACAGCTATTCCTTTGTGGGGAACGATGGCCCGGTCTTTTATTTCCGCACAGACAACGGTGCCGAACGCGGAAGGCTGGTCAGCGTGAATGTACTTGCTCGAGAACGGGTTTGGAAAGAACTGGTTCCAGAAGCAGAGGAAACACTCGGAAGCGTACAGATGATCAACGACCAGTTCGTCTTAAGTTATCTGAAGGACGCATACTCTCGGATCAGGATCTTCGATAAAGACGGAAAGCATGTCCGGGATGTCGAACTTCCTGGGATAGGATCCGCAGGAGGCTTTGGCGGGCGTCAGAAAGACACTGAGACCTTTTACACCTTCTCCAGCTACAACTCGCCTCCGACCATTTACCGTTACGACATGGTATCAGGCAAGAGCACGCTCTTCCGACAGGCGAAAGTGAAGTTCGATGGATCAAAGTTCGAGGTAAGACAGGTCTTTTTTACGAGTAAGGATGGAACACGCGTCCCAATGTTCGTCACTCACAAAAAGGGTCTAAAGCTAGACGGCACAAACCCAACGATCCTCTATGGATACGGCGGATTTAATATCTCGCAAACACCCGGCTTCTCGGTTGCGCGCCTGCCCTGGCTCGAAATGGGTGGAATTTATGCGGTTGCCAATATTCGCGGTGGGGCCGAGTACGGAAAGTCATGGTGGGCAAACGGTGCACGTTTGAAAAAGCAGAATGTGTTCGATGACTTCATTGCCGCCGCCGAATTTCTGATCGAGAACAACTATACGTCAACACCGAAGCTAGCGATACAAGGCGGTTCAAACGGCGGCCTGCTGGTAGGGGCTGTCCTCAATCAGCGGCCTGACCTGTTTGGAGCGGCGCTTCCGGCAGTCGGTGTAATGGACATGGTCCGATTTACAAAATTCACTGTCGGTGCCGCATGGAAGTCCGACTACGGCTCGCCTGACGATCCGGCCGAGTTCAAGGCTCTTTATGCCTATTCTCCGCTTCACAATATTGCCCCCGGAACCAAATATCCTGCGACGCTCGTTACCACTGCCGACACGGACGACCGTGTTTATCCTGCCCACAGTTTCAAGTACGCGGCGGCACTACAGGAAGCTCAGGCCGGCGACGCTCCTATCCTTTGCCGGATCGAAACGGATGCTGGCCACGGGGCCGGAAAACCTACATCAAAACAGATACAGGAACAGGCGGATATCTACAGTTTTCTCGTAAAGGTCCTGGACGTGAAAATGAAGAAATGACGATCGCGATTTGAATCAGGGAAACCGGGCCGCTTGATCGCGGCCCTTTTCATTGTTTAGAACTGTGAATCGGACAAAAGTCCTTTGGCTCGGCACCGCGCGAATACGAACGTGATTCGCTTATGGGACAATTGACGGTGGCTCGCATATTTGTCGTCGGGCAGACGATCACATTTAAGGATCCGCTTTGCCCGGGCCTGCGATCGCCGGGCGGCGAATTACCCCGGCCCCGGTCTTCGATCGCTGTCTCGGACCATGTTTCAGTCAGTGGAGTCGGCTCAGGAACGGCCGAATCGAGGGATTCCGGGACGTCCATCGGAAGCATCGCCTTTGCAGGAACGGTACCGCTGATGAACATTTCCACTCGCCGAAATTCCGCCGGCACTTCCGTAACAAAGACCTTTCTCGGTTCCGAGCCAAGATCGTTCTTCCAGGCTGAAAGATCGGGATCTTCGCTCTCGATCGGTGACGGTGTTGGTACGGGGGCCTCGGTTTGGACCTCGACGGCATCCAACTCGCGGACCAGCGAACCATTCCTGATATCGATCTCCGCCCTACGTATGCCGGCTGGCATCGCCCAGTCTCCATTCCATTCAGGGTGAAGCTTCAGGGCCGCTTGCATAAAATCAGCCCAGATCGGCATTGCTGAATCCGAACCCTTCAAGCCAAGATCATCGTTGTTGTCATAACCAACATAAACTACACAGACGATCTCCGGGGTATAGCCAGCAAACCAGCCGTCTCGTGAAGTTCCCGTTTTCCCTGCGATCGCTGATTTACCGGCAACATTTCGCAAGCCCCATGCGGCAAGCTGTGCCGCAGTGCCTCGATTCACAACGTCCTTTAGAATATCGTTCGTGATATATGCAACGTCGGGCCTGACTACATTCCTCCTATCCGCCTTAGGCGCGGCAGCGGTCTGGCCGTCGCCTTTTGTCACCTTCGTTATAGGCATGGGCGCGACGCGGTCGCCCAGATTCGCAAACATCGTATAGGCCGAGGCTACCTGGAGCGGCGTAGCTTCCGCCGTACCCAATGCCATAGAAGGATAAGCTTTCGAGACCTTCGGCAGTCCCGCTTTGTGCGCGAGATTCATCACTCTGCCGACATTGACCTGCATAGCAACGTCAACCGTCACCGTATTCTTGCTCTTCACCAAAGCATCGCGAAGAGTGATCTCCTTGTTCGAGAAAAAGTCCCCGTAATTGTTTGGAGAATATGAATCGTTCCCGAACGTGAAGATCTTCTTTTCATCTTTAAGCACCGTAGCGGCGGTGAAGATGCGAGAGCCCTCGTAAGGTGAGTTCAACGCTGCCGCATAAACGAATGGTTTAAAGACCGAACCCGGCTGCCGCATCGCCATGGTCGCCCTGTTAAACTGGTTATCGTTGTAATTTCGTCCGCCGACCATCGCAACGATCTCTCCGGTCTTTGGCCGGATCGCAACAAGCGCCGCATTCAGGCTTCCCGGTTTGATCCGATTAAAGGTTCGTTCCATTCGCTCCAGCCGGCTGGCAACGGTATCATAAGCCAGTTTTTGAAGGTCAGGATCGATAGACGTATAAACTCTCAGATGCTGAAGAGCCTCTGGATCGGACACTACGTTAGGAAGCTCATCAACTACATATTGCGAAAAATAAGGCATCCCTTTGTGGTCTTTCGAGGGAGCGGCCTGCTTAAGCTCCAGGGTCGAGGAATAAGCCTGTGAATATTGAACCGATGTGATCTTTCCTTCCTCAAGCATCGACTGAAGCACCTGGTTCCGGCGTTCTCGAACACGTTCAGGATTCTTGTATGGGCTGTATCGGTTCGGGCTGCGAATTATTCCTGCGAGAAAGGCCGATTCTGACAGCGTAAGTTGCGACACGTCTTTACCAAAGTAGGCATTCGCGGCTTCGCCAACGCCATAGATCGACGCACCGGACTGCTGCCCAAGATAGATCTGGTTCGCATAAAGGGTAAAGATGTCCTGCTTGCTTAGTCGGGTCTCGAGGATGACGGACATATAGGCCTCGGTGACCTTCCTTTCAAGGGTCTGCTCACGTGTCAGCAACAGGTTCTTTACAAGTTGCTGGGTGATGGAGGACCCGCCTTGGTTGGACAACGGAGACGTGTCTTCCCCTTCGTATCGACGCCACAGAGCGCGAGCTATCCCGCGGAAATTGACGCCATAATGATCGAAAAATGCCCGGTCCTCGGTAACCACGATCGCATCGATCAAATGCCCCGGCAGATCGTTAAAGCCTACCGTTCGCCGTCTGCCGTCACCCTCGGCAGCTATCGTGCTTAGCTGCTTGGGTTCGAGACTGGCACGTTCGATCTCCGAGCCGGTCAACAGGTCCACGATCCTTGTAACCTGTTTGCCCGATCTTCCGAAATAGACGTCGAGCGAGGGAAAGATCTTTTCTCCGTCCACGATCGCGGTCAAACCAGGTTCCAGACGCACACCCCCATCTATCACGGTAAACCGACCCCTGGAATGTTCGGCCTTGATATTCTTGTCGATATACCCGGCCGATCTGAGATAGTCGAGCAGTTCGGTCGGAGTTAGCTCCTCATTGACCCTCAAGTTCTTCGGTGCGGAGTAGATCCCGGCATAGGGTGTAAACACCTCGCCCCCCATCAATCGGCGATCGATCCGATCCGAAAACTCAAACCAGAAATAAGTTAGCGTAAGAAATACGCCGAGCAAGGCGAGAAGTGCCAACGAAATGGTCCAGCCATTGAACAGCATCCTCCAAGCCCGTTGCAAAAACGTAGCTGGCGGAGCCTTATAGGCCGAGACACGCTTTGCCTTTACCCAACCTTTCGGGGGCATTTTGGAGCGAGTGGTCCGGTATTGGTTTGTTGGCTGCATCGGCAACTAAATACGGAGGTTTGGTGAGAGTTTTGTTTTTGCGGGTTGCCCTGTAAAATTCTATAAAGTTTTTATATTCAATGTCTAGGATTATATTACCGGGATATGGACGAACTGATATGAGAAGCGAGCGGGAAGAAAGGCTGCAAGGGCTGATCCTCGAACGAAATAGCAGCTGTTAGTTGCTGGTGGGCAAGACGAGCGAATCACCATTATGAAGGTTCTAGTAACCGGGGGTAGCGGATACCTCGGACGCCACATTCGCCGGTATTTTGAGGCAGACGATCTTTCGAGACGGTCTGGACTCGACATTCTCGATATTTATGACACGACCTGCGTTTCTGAATATGACATCGTCATCCATCTCGCGGCTATGCTGGACAAGGATCCGGCGGAACAAGAGAATGTATTCCGCACTAATGTTGAGGGCACTATAAACGTAGCCCGCGCCATGAAGGAGAATGCGGTTCTGATCTTTGCTTCGACCAAGGACGTTTACGGCAGATTTGCAGATAGCTACTCTGAGGTCCCAGAGACTTGCCAGACGCTTTATGCCGGACAGTCCGCACTTGAATGGTCAAAGCTGATCGCAGAGAGATATGTTGAGTACTACGCCCACAACAATCGCTTCAGGTCGTGTATATTCCGGCTCTCAACGGTCTTCGCACCGCCGAGCGAGGCGAACGTACCGAGTTTTCCGGGTCATTATGCCGATGCCATCAATAAAGGAGAGTCTATCAGGCTTCCCGGCGATGGACGGCCCCGTCGGGACTTGCTTTACGTAGATGACCTCGCCAGAGCATGTTCGGCGTTTGCCGATTCGGTGATCCGGCACGGCACGTACAATCTTGGCGGAGGACCCGCTAATGCCCTGACACTGACGGAGCTTGTTGAGCGAATGGAGAAGGTCTCGGGCCTTCAAGCAATTGTCGATCGTGAAACGCCTCTTCCCGGCCCGGTGCCTATGAATTATGTGTCCGACATCTCACTGGCCGATTTTGAACTCGGCTGGAAGCCTCAGGACGATCTAGACGAGCGTCTCGCCTCACTCTTCGGGACTGCTTCCGGGACCTGATGCGATTGAATTATCCAGCAATGGTAAAGACCAACGAGATCAGGAGAATTGCGGTTCGCGGACCGAATTGGGTTGGAGACGCAGTTATGTCGGTGCCGGCGCTTAAAGTGTTATCCCGACTTTTTCCGGGCGCTGAGATCGACCTTCTGATAAAGAGTTCTATCGCTGACCTTTTCGAAGACTCGGATTTCGTTAACGGCGTCGTCCAGATCGACAGGCCGAAGTCAAAATTTCGTGCCGTAAAAGACAACACCGCCTATCTGGCAAGCCGGAATTACGACCTTGCTATCATGATGACGAGTTCATTTGAACCCGCTTTAAGTTCTATGTTTGCCGGGATCCCGCGCCGGATCGGATACAATAAGGACCTTCGCGGACTGCTTTTGACCGACCCGATCCCCGTACCAGACTGGAAGGCGCGTCGCCACGAGGCATACTTCTATCTCCATTTGATCGCCGAGGTTACGAGCCGGGTCTCTGGCAAGCCGATCCATATGGACGAGTTTCCGGATGCATCGATCACTGTCTCTGATTCAAGGCTTTCTGAGGCAAAAAAGCGTCTGCAACAGGCTGGTATCGATCCGCAAGCGAGGCTCGTGGCGGTCGGTGCCGGTTCGACAAACTCCCGGGCCAAACGATGGGGAACCGGTCGATTTGCGGAACTTTGTGCTCGGCTCACGGATGAACTGGATGCAGCGGTTTTGCTTCTTGGCAGCCCTGATGAAAATGAGATCGCAAATGAATTGGCCGGAAGCAACCCGCGAAATATCTTCGACCTCATCGGCAAGACATCGGTCGCTGAAGCCGCCGCGATACTTAGTCTGTGTGACCTGCTCGTTTCAAACGATATGGGGCTTGCACACCTTGCTCCCGCCGTAGGCACAAAAACGGCCGTGATCTTTGGTCCTACTGACCCGTCCACGACGAGACCTTTCTCAAACGAGGCCATTGTGATCCGAGAGGATGTGGAGTGCTCGCCGTGCATGCTTCGGGATTGCCCGATAGATCATAGATGTATGACAAGGATCTCAACGGACCGCGTGTTTTCCGTCTGCCGTGAGATCCTAGAGTTAGATGACGCAAATTATGAGCGACCAATCTAAAAGGCCGGCCGTGTTCGTCGATCGCGACGGCACGCTTATCGAAGAGGTGAATTTTCTCTCAAATGTAGAGAACTTGAAGATCTTTCCGTTTACACGGACCGCGCTCGAGACACTGCAGCGAAACGGTTATTTAGTGATAGTGGTCACAAACCAGTCTGGGATCGGACGGAAAATTTACGATACCGAGGCAATGAATGCCATTCACAAGCAAATGACATATGAGCTGCCCGGGCTTATCGATGCGTTTTATCACTGCCCTCATCTCCCTTTTGACGGCTGCAGCTGCCGCAAACCCGGTCTCGGAATGATCGAAGCGGCCCGCGATGAATTTTCCATTGATATGCGGGGCTCCTGGATGATCGGCGACAAGATCATCGACGTTGAGACCGGCTTTAATGCGGGGATAAGGACGGGTCTTGTCCGTACAGGCTACGGCCTTTCGCACGAGGCCAAATTGGAACGGCAGCCGGATATCGTTGCAGATGATCTTTCGGGGGTGGTTGAGAGAATGCTTACGCTATCAGGTTAAAGGCGTTTGCTCTTCCGCGCTGACAGGCAGGATAACGGTAAAGGTCGAGCCTCGCCCCTCGCCCTCACTTTCCGCATTCACCGACCCGCCGTGTATTTCAACAAGGTTTCGCACAATAGCCAAACCCAAGCCAAGCCCGCCGTTTGCTGTTGTGTTCGTCGAGTCTTGCCTAAAGCGTTCAAATACGAGCGGCAAGAAGGCGGGGCTAATACCCTTTCCGTTGTCCGTAACCCGCGTAATCAACGATCCATCTTTTTCACTAATTTCGATATCGACAAATGATCCGTCGGGGCTGAACTTGACCGCATTCCCCACTAGGTTTGTGAAAACCTGTACCAACCTTTCTTTGTCGCCTTTGATGATCGGCAGCGTCGTTCCGGGCTTGAACCGCAATGAGACATTTTTTAGGTCGGCCTGAGGCCGGACGGTTTCAATGGCTTGCGAGACGATCTCTTCCGGGGCCAGATCTCGCAATTCAAGCTGCAGCTTGCCCGAGATGACCCTTGCTACGTCAAGCAGGTCCTCGATCAGTCGGTTTTGCGATTCTGAGTTCTTTATTATGGTATTGAGCGCCTTTTCTGACTGTGCGGGGTCGAGCGTTCCGTCCTTCATCATTCGCGCCCAGCCGAGTATCGAGTTTAGGGGAGTTCGAAGCTCGTGCGACACCGTCGCCATGAACTCATCTCGCAAGCGGTTCGCGATCTCGGCCTCCTTTCGGGACTCTTTCTCGCTCGCAAGTATGATCTCTCTTTCTTGAGCAGAGTCCATCAGCTTGCGATTCACAACCTGAAGTTCGGATGTGCGTTCTTCGACCTTATGCTCGAGATTTTCATTTGCTTCGATCAACTTTTCCTGGGCTTTACGACGTTTTTTTATCTCCGACGAAACGGTAAGGTTCGCAAAAGCTAGTGAAATGATCCCGGCCACACTGCTCAAGATCAGAACCCAAACCGTGATGACAAACGTACGTTCGCTACCGCGGTCGCGCGCAAGCTGTTTTTGTGATTGGATCGATTTGATGCGTTCTCCCGATGCCCTCATTCGATCGAGCATCGACTTACCTTCGCTCCAGATCAACTCTGTACCCGCGACATCCGGACCCTGCATCTTGCGAAGATCGATCTTTCGAGACACCTCAGCAAGATACTCCTTAAGCGTTTGGTCGATCCGGTTTACCTCATCGACCTGCGCGGCATCATTGGTGGTAAGCGTTCGGAGCCGGTCGAGGTTCTGCCTGGCTTTCTGTCGGGCTCCGTCAACCGGATTCAAGTAGGTATCATTCCCGACAAGCATGAAGCTGGTCAGTGCGGACTGTATCTCAAATGTCAGTGCTACAGTCTCATCAACGATGCCGGAGATCTCCTGCGACTGGCGTTGCCAGACCAGAGCCTCCTGCGACGACATTGTGTTCATGTAGAACAGGACGCCGATTGTCGTCAGCATCAGAAAGACGAAGAAAAGTATGATCGGCAATTTCCGTTCGAACGAAAGCAGCATGTCGAAACGGTGGGCGTCATGGACCGCACTGGCTGCAAGCTCAGCCGGCCCTTCCAAAATCGTCGTCAAGACGTTCGATGTCGTCCTCACCGAAATAACTACCTGTCTGAGTTTCGATAAAGACGAGCAGTTCCGTGTCGAGGGGATTTTCAACACGATGAGCCGAACCAGCGGAAATATCTAGGGAACCACCGGTTTTGACTAGAATTTCACTGCCATTTAATGTTACTTTAGCAGTGCCTTGCACGACAAACCAGTGTTCGGACCGATGTTTGTGACGCTGGTAGCTGAGACGTTTGCCGGGCAGCACTTCGATCCTTTTGACCTTACAGGTTTCCGTTTCGTCCAGAATGAAAAAGCTTCCCCAGGGCCGCTTTTCCATTCGAACCGTCAGGAATTCACTTTCAACTGCGTCCATAGATTTCCGCCCCGGCATGTTTAGTTTAAACGAAAAGTACCGAGCAGCCAACATCCGGCAAATGTCGGTGCAGACACTGATCCTCGGCCGTCTTGTACTGATCTTCCTTCTTCTGGTTTCTGCGTGGGTCTGGCTAAGCGGACGGTTGGTCCTTTCCTTCGAGAGCTTTCCGCAAAGTATCTTTATCGGCTTCATTGTTGCCGTCGGCCTGACGATCGTTTACTTCTTTTTTTTGCGGTTAAGTTCCAACCTGTCGTGGCAGGTAAAGCTTCAGTTCGGCCTTGATGCACTCCTCATCACGTGGCTGGTTTGGCGAACGGGTGATCTATCTTCACCATTTATCGTCCTGTACCTGGTTTTGATCAGCGTTTCGAGCCTTTTCCTTAAGCCTCTCGGTACGGTCGTGATGGCTTTTGTATGCATTGGGCTTTTCTCGCTGCTTTCGGCACTTACGGGCTTCGGACTGGTAGAGTCAACTGGATCAGACCTTTCGCCGGCAAGAATAGTCCAGGGCATAAGTTTTCATGTTGTGGCATTTATAGTTGTCGGGCTTTTGGCGGCTCGTTTGGCCGATCGTCATTCTTCAGGCAAAAGCCTTGAAGAGGCGACAAAGAAGCTGGCGAATCTGCAGATGCTGCACGAGCGAATAATCGAATCGATCCGGTCAGGCCTGATAACAACTGATCTCGACGGAAAGATCTACAGTTTTAATGCTGCCGCCACTGAGATAACGGGGTATCGGGCAGAGGATATGGAAGGGCAGGATATTCACCGATTATTCGGTGACATCTCGCTCGAAGTAGAACAATCCCTTCAAGCGGCTGACGAAGGAGAGCAGCTTCCCCGATTCGAGGCGGACCTCCAAACGCCGGAAGAATTTGCGGTTCGGATCGGATATAGCATTTCGCAGCTACTGTCAAAAGATCATGAGCCTACCGGCTGGATAATTACCTTTCAGGACCTGACAGAGATCAGGTCTATGGAAGAAAGCGTCAGGCGAAAGGAGCGTCTTGCTGCAGTCGGTCGCGTAGGTGCAGGCCTGGCTCACGAGATCCGCAATCCCCTGGGTGCTATGCGGGGAGCGATCCAGGTCCTTGAGGCCAACACCCCCGCAGACTCCATCCAGTCCGACCTAATGGGCATCATCCTTCGCGAGTCGGATCGCTTGAACAGCATAATCACTAATTTCCTTAGCTACGCCAGGCCGAAGGTCGGAAATTTCACAGAGATCGATGTTGGGGAAGCGATACGCGAAACTCTCACCCTGCTCAGGCATAGTCCTGATGTGAGACCCGAGCATGACCTGACGGAGGATCTGCCACAGCAGCCGATCTTCATCTCCGCCGATTCAACCCAGATAAAGCAGATATTCTGGAACCTGGCCCGAAACTCGATCCAGGCTATGAGAAACGGCGGGCGTCTTACTATCCGGCTCGAGACGCTGGGGCGAAACAGGATACGCATCGTTTTCCAAGATACGGGCGACGGAATGCCGCCTGAGCGGGTCGAGCAATTGTTCGAGCCATTTTCTAAATCAACTACGGGAGGGACGGGCCTGGGCCTGTCAATCGTGTATCAGATCATCCGCGATCACAACGGTACGATAAACGTACGAAGTATCGAAGGCGAGGGCACCACGATCACCGTCGAGCTGCCTTCGGAGAATCGTCGAAGGCCGATGGAAGGTGACGATGTGTTCGAATCTGCAGCGGGCCCGAATCGGTTGCAGGACCTGTTGAATGTCAAGAATTCCGGTCCAAAAGTTTCTGCTTGAAACTTTGGCGGTTGATTTGGGAAAATAGAATGTGCGGACCTCCACTTTCGTCCGTCCTCGAGAATCAGCGTCAATATTGGCGGGCAATGTTATCTAAAGCCCGCGTGACTTACCCGGGCCCCTGCCCGTCATGTGAATTGTTGAAAGAGCCAAAGGTCGCCCTCTGGATGCGTTCTTTTTGAAGGGTCCAATACTCAGACAATGTCGAATTTACTAATCGTTGACGACGAACAAAGTTACCGCCAGCTTCTGTCCCTGATATTCGAAGGCGAAGGCCATTCGATACGCACGGCGTCGAACGGCCACGAAGCGGTCGAGATGCTAAATTCCGAACCGGCTGATCTTGTCGTTTCAGACGTTCGGATGCCTGACATGGACGGCATAGAGATGCTGCGCACCGTCCGTGATTCACTTCCGGATATGGGCGTGATCTTTATGACGGCGCACGCCTCGGTCGAGGCCGCTCGCGAGGCATTTAAGCTCGGTGCAGACGATTTTGTCACAAAGCCCTTCGACGTTGATGAACTAAAGCTGATCGTTAAGAAGACGCTGGAAAAGCAGGCGTTGATAGACGAAAACCGCGCGTTCAAACGTGCTCAAAGAGAAAGAGGTTCGGTAAAGAACATAGTTGGCACGTCAGCAAAGATGAATGCCATTTTCCAGATGATCGAGACAGTTGCCGGTGTTCAATCGACGGTCCTCATTACCGGCGAGAGCGGCACGGGAAAGGAACTGGTCGCTCGCGCGATACATGACCTAAGCCCCAGAGCCGAAAAGCCGTTCATTTCCATCAACTGCGGCGCATTTACAGAAACACTTCTTGAATCAGAGCTTTTCGGGTATGTTAAGGGCTCGTTCACAGGGGCGAACACCAACCGCAAGGGTCTATTCGAAGCGGCAAACAAAGGAACGATCTTCCTGGATGAGATCGGCGAAATGTCGCCGGCAATGCAGGTCAAGCTTCTAAGGGTACTTCAGGAGCGACGTGTTCGCCCCGTCGGAGCTCACGACGAGATCCAGGTCGATGCACGCGTGATCGCGGCGACCAATCGGGACCTGAAACAAATGTCCACGGATGGCACTTTTCGCGAAGACCTCTTCTATCGCATCTCGGTGATCCCGATCCATTTGCCGCCACTCCGCGAACGGCGCGAAGACATTCCTGACCTCGTCGATCATTTCGTAAATAAGTTTTGCGAACAAAGCGGCAGACATATCGGGGTTTCGCCAAAGTCGATGCATCTGCTCGAAAATTATATGTGGGGCGGTAACGTCCGCGAACTCGAACACACGATCGAGCGTGCTGTCGCGCTTGAAAGGACGGAAGAGATACAGCCCGAACGTTTGCCCGAACACATAACCAATTACAATCCTGATCGCATCAAGGCCGAATTCGAGTTGCCCGCCGAGGGCCTCAACCTTACCGCTCATCTTGAGAATCTCGAAAAGACCTACGTACTCGAGGCCCTTAGGCTCACCGCGGGCAATCAGACAAAAGCCGCCGACCTGCTTCAAATGCAGGTTCGCTCGCTCCGCCATCTGCTCGACAAACACAGCATCAGAGCCCTCTCCGCGCAAATGCGCAGCGGCGAGTAAGATCACGTTCGTCAGACGGCTCCCCTTCCCTCTAATGCCGCACAGGCATAGATCGGTTCGTTTTGCCAAACGATTCATGTCCGCTTAAACTTTCATCTTTCGATGAGTGAGAGCAGACTGAACATAGCCCCTGTTTATCTTGTTGTAATTGCTGTGCTCTTGTGGAGCACGGGCGGGCTGTTCATCAAATCTACCACGATCGATGCCTACCAGTTAACTTTCTTTCGATCGCTTTTTGCCGCAGCGACGGTGTTTTTCCTCACCCGGAAACAGGGGCTGAGGATCGACGCGTTCGGCGTATTCACGTCGATCATCTATGCCCTGCTGCTTTTTCTTTTCGTCTGGGCAACGAAAAAGACGACCGCAGCAAACGCGATCTTCCTGCAGTACACTGCACCGATCTACATTCTCGTTCTAGCTCCGTTCGTAATAGGGGAAAAGTCTCGCTGGCGCGATCTGATCACCGTAATAGTTGTTTTGGGCGGAATGAGCCTTTTCTTTGTCGGACAGCTTCGGCTCGAAGACTATCAGGGTAATTTCGCAGCACTGTTCTCGGGTGTATTTCTCGGCCTGTACATAATGCTTCTGCGGCATCCTCGAGCCGACGGTTTCAACCCGGCGATCGCCGTTATCTACGGCAACCTGCTTTTAGCTCTGCTCACCCTTCCCGACGGATATTCGGCTCTAGCGGTCATGCTTCCGATGGACTGGTTCGCGGTGTTCTTTCTCGGCGTCTTCCAGATAGGCATCGCGTACATTCTTTTCATAAAAGGCGTTCGCGGCGGGACCCGCCCGCTTGATGCAAGCCTGATCGGATTTATCGAACCGCTATTAAATCCCGTTTGGGTATTTTTGTTCATCGGCGAACGTCCTTCCCGCTGGGCAATTCTCGGCGGAGCGATAATTATAACTGCCATCGCGGTCCATACAGTGCGTGAGTATTCCGGAAGAAATCGAAACCATGTAACTCTCGCAAGCGATGTGGGCCCACCGGTCTCGCCTGATTAGATCGATAAATAATCTGCTGACAATAATTTAGGTGTCCTTGGAATCCTTATTGGTCATACCAATTATTTGCTATTTTCCGTTCACTTAGAATGTTCATCTATGGTAGAATTCTTGATTAAATTGAACCAAGATCGGACCCCTTTGGGGCCGTAAATGACTTGATTTTCTGATCTTATCCAGGCACAACTAATTCTAAAGATAATGGCAAAATATACGATCCCCGAAAACATCAAGAACGAAGAACTAAAGCGCTGGGTCACGGACATGGCCGAGCTTTGTGAACCCGATGCTGTATATCTCTGTGACGGGTCGCAAGAGGAATACGACCGACTATGTCAAGAAATGGTAGATGCAGGGACATTTATCAGTCTTAATGCGGAAAAGCGGCCAAACAGTTTTCTGGCCCGCTCTCATCCTTCTGACGTAGCTCGAGTTGAGGACCGAACCTACATTTGCTCGCTTTCGAAAGGCGATGCCGGCCCGACCAACAACTGGATGGCTCCGCGCGAGATGAAGGCGATCCTCACGCCAAAGTTTCGCGGCTCGATGCGAGGCCGGACTATGTATGTCATTCCGTTCTGCATGGGCCCGATCGGCTCGCCTATTTCGCAATTCGGCGTCCAGCTTTCCGACTCGCCGTACGTGGTCGTGAACATGAAGATCATGACCCGAATGGGTCAAAAGGCCCTTGATGCACTGGGTGATGGCGAGTTTGTACATTGCCTCCATTCGGTCGGAATGCCGCTTGCCGAAGGCCAGGCTGATGTTTCTTGGCCGTGCTCGCCCGATCCCAAGGACAAGTACATCGTTCATTTTCCCGAGGAAAGATCGATCATTTCATATGGTTCCGGCTACGGCGGCAATGCCCTTCTCGGTAAGAAGTGCCTAGCGCTCCGCATTGCCTCGACACTTGGCCGCGAGCAGGGCTGGCTCGCCGAGCATATGCTCATCGTCGGCGTAAAGGCTCCCGACGGCCACAAGGATTACGTTTGCGCGGCGTTCCCGTCAGCCTGCGGCAAAACGAACTTTGCCATGCTTATCCCGCCAAAGGCATTTCAGGAAGAGGGCTGGGAAATAACCACGGTTGGTGACGACATCGCATGGATCAAGCCCGATGACCACGGCAAGCTTCACGCGATCAACCCAGAGGCCGGTTTCTTCGGTGTAGCTCCGGGCACGAACTATTCGTCGAATCCCAACGCGATGGATTCGATCAAAGAGAACACGATCTTCACGAATGTCGCTCTGACCGATGATGGCGACGTCTGGTGGGAGGGCATGGACGGCGAACCGCCGTCACACGCAATCGATTGGCAAGGCAACGATTGGACGCCCGCGAGCGAAAAGCCCGCCGCCCACCCGAACGCTCGCTTTACAGCACCGATAACCCAGTGCCCGGTCGTTGACGAACACTTCGACGACCCTAAAGGTGTTCCGGTTTCGGCATTTATCTTTGGCGGCCGCCGCAATTCGACCGTACCTCTCATCCAGCAGTCGTTCAACTGGGCGTTTGGTGTATACATGGCGGCGACGATGGGGTCCGAGATGACCGCCGCTGCGTTTGGCAACATCGGCGAGGTCCGGCGCGATCCTTTCGCGATGCTTCCGTTCTCCGGTTACCACATGGGCGAGTATTTTGCTCACTGGCTGGATTTTGGCCGACAGATCCCGGAACCGCCGCGCATCTTTTCCGTCAACTGGTTCCGCAAGGACGAGAACGGCAAGTTCCTTTGGCCGGGCTTCGGCGAGAACATGCGTGTTCTCAAATGGATAGTGGAACGAGCCCGCGGCAAGTCAAAGGGCTTCGAGACCCCACTTGGCTGGATGCCGCGATACGAGGACATGGATTGGCGCGGACTAGATTTCACCCGCGAGCAGTGGGACGCCGTGATGAAGCTCGACCGTGATATGTGGATCAAGGAAATATCGACGCACGACGACCTTTTCTTCAAACTTTACGATCGGCTCCCGAAGGAAATGACCTTTATCCGCGAGCTTCTGGTTTCAAATCTCTGGCGTTCTCCCGAGCTTGGGCTGGCTGCACCGCGGCCCGAACCGAATGAAGCAACAATGGCGGTAGCAAAGGGCGAATGATCGATGCCGAAAACGTGCAAACTTTTCGGAAGGTAGAAAATCTAACTGGTTAGGTTACTGACATCTGGTACCCGAGAGATTATGGAAGAATTCACTACATCGTTTGGAAACTCTGCTGCGGAAGCTGCTCCGTCGCAGCGTGCTCAGTTCATCCGTAAAACCTACTTGCTTCTGGCTGTGGCGATATTGGCTTTCATCGCGGTTGAGGCGTTTTTGTTCGCAACGCCGGCGGCGGCCGCGATCGGAACGCTTATATTTAGTGGGGGAGCAATGGGATGGCTGCTTGTCCTGGGACTTTTCATGGGGGTCTCGTTCCTGGCTAATCGTTGGGCAACGTCCGAAACCTCTAAACTGACGCAGTTCCTGGGGCTGGGCATCTTTATAGTGGCCGAAGCGATAATTTTTGTGCCCTTGATAATGCTTTCTACGTATTATGCTTCTGACGGAACAGTTCTCCTGAAAGCGGGCGTAGTCACGCTAGGACTTTTCCTGGGCATTACCGCGACGGTTTTTATCACTAGAAGCGATTTTTCGTTCCTCGGACCGATCATCGCGATAGGCGGGTTCACGGCGCTTGGATTCATAGTTGCCAGCGCGATCTTTGGCTTTTCACTTGGCAGTATTTTCGCGTTCATTATGGTTGCGTTCGCGGGAACCGCTATCCTTTACGAAACGTCTAATGTTCTGCACAGGTTCAACACCAATCAACATGTAGCAGCGTCTCTTGCCCTTTTTGCAAGCATTGCGTTGCTCTTCTGGTATATTCTGACGATATTCAGTTCACGCGATTGACGAAATTGCGCTAATCTAGAGCCGCTGTCTGGGACAATTATCCCGCGGCGGCTTTTCACTTTTAGAGGTCGATGCTATGAAAAGGGTCATCTTTCTGCTCGTATTGTCGTTTTGCCTGACGGCGATCTCCACTGCTCAGACGCCGGTGCCGCCCTCCACTCACTTGAAGGTTGGTATGAAGGCCCCCGATTTCACGCTAAACGACACCGGCGGCAAGCCGGTCAAGCTTAGTGACTTTCGGGGCAAGCGGAATGTCGTCCTGGCATTTTACGTTTTTGCCTTTACAGGCGGCTGAGCGCGCGAACTTCAGGCCTATCAGGCTGATCTGGCCAAATTCGATGCAACGGAAACTCAGATTCTCGGAATATCTATGGACAGCGCTTTTTCCAACAAGAGATTCGCCGAAGACCTGAAGGTAACGTTTCCCCTTCTAAGCGACTGGAAACGTGAAGCAACAAAAGCCTATGGTCTTTACGATGAAGAACGGGCATTTGGTCGTCGGGCGACCTTTGTAGTAGATAAGGAAGGGACGATCCAACATGTCGAGGTCGGCAACACGGCCATCGACCCGACGGGAGCCTATCAAGTTTGTGACCTTCTGAACCGGAAAAAGCCTGAACCGCCAAAACCGTGAACCAATTTGCAGCGTGTCCACATTGCGGCTCAACAATAGCCCAACAGCTTCGCTTTACATGGTGGGGAGGGCATTAGGCCCGAAGATCCTCACCCACGTGAAGTGCGGCGGCTGTGGACGGAACTACAATGGCAAGACGGGAAAAGATAATAAAACAGGGATCATCATCTACTCACTTGTTGTCGGGATGATCGTTCTTGGCCTGGTGGGAGTGATGTTCGTGGCCCTTTTCGCGCTCATGTATGCTACGAGCTGATCGCGTCTTCGTCCACCTGTTCCAGGCTGAGTGTTCCATCGGCCTCTTTCATTAGAACTTCGATGCGACGTTCGGCGTTGGTCAACCGCTCTCGACAGTCGCGCGACAGCCCGATGCCCGCCTCAAAGAGCTTCAGGCTCTCTTCAAGAGGAAGATCGCCGTCCTCTAATTGTTTCACTATCTTCTCCAGTTCATTTAACGAAGATTCGAATGTTTTCGCCGCCATAGTTTTATTTAAGGATCTCTTCGGCTTCGCGAAGAAGTTGGTCTATACCATTCAGCGACTTTCGTCCCCCTCCCGTCGAAGGGCCGTTGACAGCAAAGTCGATTATCTCCTGTCCGATCGCTTGGGCGATGCGATGTGCTAGTTCTTCATCGCGAATGCCGACTATCTTCCAGCGCGCGCCGTTCTTTTCCATCAACAGTTCGGTCTGGTGCTCCGCGTCCCTGCTCCTGACAAGAGCTGTATTTCCTTTGACCGTTATATCCAAATAGCGGTCCGCCCCGAAGACCATCGCAGCAAACGGGACATTTTGAAACTCAGCAGTATGGGTACGGATGGCCTGCGGCAGTTCTCTTCTCGCACGGTCCTTTACGGCCGGCATTACGGGCTGTGCGATCTGAGCGATCTTTTGGATCGTTGCCGGAGGGATCCCGCGTCCGTAAAGCTCCGCAGCCTTGCCTGCTATTCTCGGAACAAAATCATCGACGACGGCTTCAATATCAACAATGGAGGAAATGACTTCTTCATCATTGTTTCTGGCCGCTTCGATCATGAGTGCAAGGGAATATTGCGGCGTTTCCTTTTGCCGTTCCCAATAAACGTAGAATCCTGCGCCGCCGATAGCCGACACAAAGATAAAAGTAAGGACGGCCGTCAGCACCACTGTTCGCCATAACTTTCGCGGCCTCCCGTCGCTTGTTATCGATCCATCCGGCCGGTCATGAAAAGCCTCCGATCGCTCGGTCGATCTTGCGCCAATGTCGTATTCGTTCAAGTACTTTTCCAATGCCTCGCAAATTCAAGTCTATGCGTCATGTTCGACCGCCGTAACCCGAGCAGCAAGCTTCCCATTGGAAAGCCGAATGGTCAGAGCGTCGTCCACTTCAATTTGATGCGAGTTACGCACGATCATGCCGTTCTCTTTTTGCGTGATCGAATAGCCGCGCGTCAAGACTGCAAGCGGCGACAAGGCATCCAAACGAGCCATTGCCCTTTCGAGCTTCAGATAATGAGCAGACGTCAACGCTTTAGCCGCCGCGGCAGCTCGATGATCGAGAGACGCAAGTCGCTTAGAAGTTTGGGCGATCTTTGATGCAAGCCGAATTGGCGAAAGTCGAGCCGATACATCGACATATTTCTTTCTGCCCCGAACTAAATGTTCTGTCAAAAGCCCCAGACTCCGCAGTTTTAGTTCTTCGATAACCTGGCCCAACTGCCGGAGCTTGCCCGGAAACTTCATGAACACAGCGGCCATTTCCATCGATCTCAGACGGCTGTCAGCGGAGATAAGCGTATAGCTCATTTGCCTTTCCATGGCCGTTTTAAGATTAGATATGCGTGCGAGGACATCGGCCTCGCTTTCTGCAACGATCTCTGCGGCTGCAGAGGGCGTCGGGGCCCTCAGGTCTGCCGCCATATCGGAAATCGTAAAGTCCGTTTCATGTCCTACCGCCGAGATGACCGGGATCTCTGAGGCCCGAATAGCCCTGGCCACTTGCTCCTCGTTGAAAGCCCAAAGATCTTCGGCGGACCCACCACCGCGACCGACTATCAATACGTCAATTCCACCCCCTTCCGGACATTGACGATTATGAAGGTTTGCCAATTCGATGGCATTGGCGATCTGCGCACCCGCCGTCTCGCCTTGAACAAGCACGGGGATAAGCACGATGTTCACTGAGCGTGCTCGGCGGTCGAGCACGGTCAAAATGTCATGAACGGCAGCCCCTTTTGGCGAAGTTACTATTCCGACCCGCCTTGGGAATGCAGGTATCGGCCGCTTGACCGAGGCATCGAACAACCCTTCAGCGAGAAGGCGGGCCTTGATCTGTTCAAACGCAACGGTTAACGCCCCTTCACCGACCGGCTCCAGCGATTCGACCAGGAGTTGGTATTCGCCCCTTTTCTCGTAAAGGGTAATCCTCCCGCGGCATCGAACCTGCAAACCATTCGACGGCTTGAATCTGATGCGAAAATTTTGTCCTTTGAAGCATGCAGCCCGGAGCAGCGAGTCGCCGTCCGTCAATGAAAAGTACCAGTGCCCCGATGCGGCCGCGTGAAAATTCGTGATCTCGCCCTCGACCCAAACCGACATAAACCCCGATTCAAGGGCTGCTTTAATGTCTGAGGTAAGTTCGGATACCGAGAGAGCTCGCTGCTCGCGGGCCTCGAACAATGATGCCAGAAGGGGGCTGTCCATTTAGCTGCAATTATACCACCGAGATCGCGCGTTTCCCGCTAGTGGCCAATGGCGGCAGATCCCTCACAGAAAAAGGGCCGCCGAGAATACGGCAGCCCTTCGCAAGTTCAATATCGTGCGCCTGTTACGGCATCGCGACAAAATCCGCCCCTGTAAAGCTGTCTCCTAGGTTGAGGAAAAGCACTGGATTCTCAAAGCGATACTTCTTGGTCTCGACCCTGACAAAATAGCTTTGTCCGCTTTCCACGCCCTCAAAGGTGTAGTAGCCAAACGCATTCGTAAGCGCAAAGGCCGGCTCCGTCATCATTCCACCCGACAGGACGACGCGTGTCTTTGCAATTCCGCGGCCTGACGAATCGGTTACACGGCCCGAAAGCGTGACATCAGCAGCTGTCGATGCTCCGAACGGAGTAACCGAGAGATCATCTATCGCAATGCCGTGATCGTCACCAAAGGCATCGAGGCTTTCCCATCGAAGCATGATCTCTTCACCCGGCATTATTGTCACGGCAAACGTAGCGGTCAGTGTTTCTCGATTGGCAGGGTCATTCCCATCCAGCGGCCCGGCGATCGGGCCGACGTTCGGTGTTGTGAACTCGAGTGCCGGAACGACCGTGTAAACCCCGGTCACCATATCGTTTACGCTCGTGTCTTTGCGGTAAGCGAACACCAGCGAATGAGGAGTCTGGTTGCCGCCATTGCGCCATTGCTCTGCAGTGAATGTGACTTGAAGCGAGAAGATGGGGACGATCGTGTCATTCACAAAGCGAAGCCCAAGCCGCATTCCACCTGTGGATGGATCCGGCAGTACGCCGAGAGCACGGTCAAAATGCAGTGGGTAGCCGTAATTCTTGAAATTTCCGGTCGTCTCGGATCCGTCGTCAGCCTGTACGAAATTCGGGTTTGCATTACCGAATTCCCGAAGGGCATGGAAACCGATCAGCGAGCCGGTAATATCGTCAGTGATAAAGATACTACCCGAACCCATATCATCGAAATTCTGATTATAGGTACTTCCGATCGCAGAAAAACCCACTTGTGCGTTCGCGGAAGATGCAAAAAATATGGTCAGCATCAAGACCAGGGACGCGGCAAAAAGCGACCGGCTGGAGATCACGGCCTTCAAAAAAAATACGGAGCGGGAAGAAGAGGTTGTTTTCATTGGTAATTTCTCAACTTGCGGAAGATAGCTGGTTTGGGGGGCCGAACACGGTTCGGAGAAGATCGCGGCTTTATACCGCAATCCAATCTTACCAAAATAAACTGGTTAAGGCAATGTTTTTTTTGTTTGAACGAAACGGGAGAAAAATCACCTATGGAGGAGAATTAATGTTTAGTAAGCGTTGGGATTATACCTGAACTAGCGGACGCCAAGACCTAGCTTCGTATTCGCAAATTCGAGACGCTCGCGAAGCTCCTCAGTCTCTTCGATAGGAGACGCGGTAAGGCCGGCAAGTTCCTTCTCAGCCTTGTCCCGCTCCGACCGGGCAGATTCCATATCGATCTCGGTGGGATCTTCAGCGACATCTGTTAAGACCGAAACGCGATCAGCGCTCACCTCTACAAATCCGCCGGCGACGGCCAATTTTTCGAGAGCCCCCTTGCTGGAAAAGGAAAGTACACCGGGCTTGAGCGCCGAGATCAGCGGGGCATGGTTTGGCAGAATGCCGGCTTCTCCCGACATTGTGGGAACGGTCACAGAATCGACCTCTGCGTCGACCACCTTGCGTTCGGGAGTGACAATTTCGAGCTTAAGCATAGTAGCAAATTCGGTACCGGGAGTTGAAAACCGAAAACAAAAACGTTCCCGGTCTTCAAACCCCTTCTTTCAATGAAGCTAAGCGACTGCAGCCATCTTTTTGGCTTTCTCTCTTGCCTGTTCGATGGTCCCGACCATGTAAAAGGCCTGCTCTGGCATATCGTCGCATTTACCGTCAAGAATTTCTTTGAAACCCTTGATGGTATCTTCAACCTTCACGTACTCGCCCTTGAGGCCGGTGAACTGCTCGCCAACCGTGAAAGGCTGTGAAAAGAACCGTTGGATCTTTCGAGCACGCGCCACGGTCAGCTTGTCGTCTTCGGAAAGCTCATCGAGCCCGAGGATCGCGATGATGTCCTGAAGGTCTTTGTAGCGCTGAAGAATACGCTTCACTTCCTGGGCCACATTGTAATGCTCTTCACCTACTATCTGCGGATCGAGAATGCGAGAGTTTGACGCCAGCGGGTCAACAGCCGGGTAAATGCCAAGTTCCACGATCTGACGCGAAAGAGCCGTTACGGCATCCAAATGAGCAAAGGTCGTGGCCGGCGCGGGATCGGTGTAGTCGTCGGCCGGAACATATACGGCCTGGATCGACGTGATAGCACCAGTCTTGGTCGAGGTTATACGCTCCTGCATTTCTCCCATCTCGGTTGCAAGCGTCGGCTGATAGCCTACGGCGGAGGGCATTCGTCCAAGAAGTGCGGACACTTCCGAACCTGCCTGCGTGAACCGGAAGATATTGTCAACGAAAAAGAGCACGTCGTTGCCCTGATCACGAAAATGCTCGGCGACCGTCAGGCCCGAAAGAGCAACACGAAGGCGGGCTCCGGGCGGCTCAGTCATTTGTCCGTAAACGAGCGAAACCTTGGAGTTCTTTATGGCCTCGCGGTCCACGGTTGAAAGATCGAACGCGTGGTTCTTCGCGAAATTGTCCATAAAGGCATCGCCGTAAGTAATTACCTTCGACTCTACCATCTCTCGGAGAAGATCGTTTCCTTCACGGGTTCGCTCTCCCACTCCAGCAAAAACCGAGAAACCTTCGCGTCCTTTTGCAACGTTGTTGATCAACTCCATGATCAAAACCGTCTTTCCGACACCTGCACCGCCGAACAGGCCGATCTTCCCACCGCGAAGGAACGGCTGGACAAGATCGATGACCTTGATGCCCGTTTCGAACATCTCGAGTGAAGTCGATTGCTCGTCAAATGATGGGGCGTGACGGTGGATAGAGCTTCGCGACTCGGCCTCGAGCGGACCCAGTTCATCAACGGGATCGCCGATGACGTTCATCACTCGGCCGAGCGTAGCGTTCCCAACAGGGACCGTGATCGGGCCGCCCAGATCTTCGACCTGCATTCCCCTAACCATTCCGTCGGTCGGCAGCATTGAGACTGCTCGGACGCGTCCTTCGCCGAGGTGCTGCTGCACCTCAGCAACGACATCGACGGGCGTGTCCACACTGAAGCCCGCTGAAGTGATCCTTAGCGCCTGGTAAACCGGCGGCAGATAATCCTTGAACTCAACGTCAACGACCGGCCCGATGATCTGCACAACTTTCCCGATCTTTACGTCCCCACTATTAGACATTATTGATAATGTGCTCCTGTAATAGATGAATAATCTAGAGTTTTACAAAGGAGTAAGAATACCACAGCAGCAGAGCGACACGCAAAACGGGTAGGTGTCAAACGGCTCCGTTGTCTTCCTGTTCAAGCAAACGAAGCAATGCGGCCTCATCCGGCTCGAGGCGTGTGTCAATTCGCCGGACCATTCTTTTTTTTCGAGGCGTAAAATTTGCAATTGTAGCACCGTTCTCGTAGGCCTTGAGTATCGAAGGATGTACATAAGAGGAGCGGCAAACAGAAGGTGTGTTTCCAAGATCTTCCGCAACGACCTTGATCGCCTTTACGATGTTCGTCTTAACCTGTTTCGGGTCTTCCGCGATCCCGATCTCGGCCAGTGTGGATGCGGCCAGAAGCGAGGCTCCCCAGGTTCGAAAATCTTTAGCCGAAAACGCAGGCCCGGTCGCTGATTTGATATATGAGTTAATTTCTGAGGCCTTCACCGGTTTCGGCTTACCGTTGTCATCAAGATAGCAAAATAGCTTCCGTTTCGGCCCGATCTTCTTCAATTCACGCATCAGATCGGCCATATCCTGGTCAACCAGGACTTTCCGGTGTCGCACATGGCTCTTGCCAACAAAATCGAATTTCAGCGTGCCGTTTCGGCCAAATAAAAGATGATCGTTCTTCAGTGTGGTAATGCCGTAAGTCCGATATAAACTGGCGCTCTTGTCCGAACCGACCCTGAAATATAGAGAATTGATAAGCCGGAGAACTATCGCCAGGACCTTGAGTCTGGGAAAGCCCTCAAGAACGATGTGTTCATTGGTCAACTTACGAAGTTCCGGGAGCTTTTTCGCAAATGCCAGCAGCTTGGAGAATTTTTCACGTTCCCGCTTCTTAGTAAAGTTAGGGTGATATATATACTGGACACGCCCCGTGGCGTCCATTCCGACGGCCTGGAGCTTCGAGCTTGCTGCCGGAGAAATGCGAACGTGTTTCCAGGCGGGAGGAATTACCAGCGATGCGATCCTTTCTAGTTGCTCTTTATCCTTGATCGCACGTCCGTCGGGTCTCGTGTACTTGTACCGTCCCGATCCGCCCTTTCGCGCCCACCATTTCTTCCGCCGCCCCTTTTCTATGGTTGCCCGGGCCGCAGCTTCGTCAAACAACGGCTTCTGACTTTTTGCCATATTCGTATGATATGAAGTCAGTCGGCGTCGAGGGAAGCATGCCGATGTCGGTTTCGGATCGCCTTGTTAACGCAGTTGATCACGCTGAGGCTATACGATCTCCGACGACCGGCGAAGAGGCCGTTCCGAAGACCGCGTCTTCTCCCTTTGAGTTTGACCAGCCGAGTCCAAGCTAACGTCGATCAGTTTGTCGCTGAACGTATCATCGCTGATCTGTCGAACATCTTTCGCCGGATCTTGTGTCCCGGGCTTTTCCTTTTGATCTGGTCTTTGCTTTTTCTTCGGATCTGAACTTTCCATCATTTTCCTCTGCTCTTTACTTAGCGATCACCGATCATGCTGCGGTTGTCTCGCCGCCAAGTATTGTTAGGACCTCCCCTGTTATGTAGCTCGAATCCGCGTTTGAGGCGAAAAACACGAATGCGGGTGCGATCTCTTCAGGCTGAGCAGGCCTTTTCATAGGCGTGTCGGCCCCGTGCTTCGCAACATCGTCCGCATCCTTATCTGCTATGTTCAGAGGGGTCCAAACTGGCCCGGGCGATACACAATTAACACGGATCCCTCTGTCGACCAGGTTCTGCGCCAACGACTTAGTGAATGCATGGATGGCTCCCTTGCTCGCAGCATAATCGATCAATTCATGACTGCCCTCCAGTCCGGTTATCGACCCACAATTGACAATGGCACCTCCGTTCGGCAGGTACTTCACCGCCTCTTTGGCCAAATAAAAGTAACCGTAAATGTTGGTCTTAAAGGTCTTGTCAAACTGACTGTTCGAGATGTCCTCGATCGTTTCGCGATGTTGCTGATAGGCGGCGTTGTTAACCAGAATATCAAGGCTGCCATACTCTTTGACCGTCTTCGCAATAAGGTCCTTGCAAGCTGCTGCATCGGATACGTCACCATTCAACAACAGGCACTTACGTCCTTCGTTCTCAACCGCGCGGGCCGTTTCTTTTGCATCCTCCTTCTCTTTCTTTAGATAGGTTATCGCGACATCCGCTCCTTCCCTTGCAAAAAGTACTGCGACCGACCGACCGATTCCCGAATCGCCGCCCGTTATCAGTGCAACCTTTCCCTTAAGCTTCTCGGAGCCCTTATATTCGGGTGCGAGGTAGAGCGGACGGGGATCGATCTTGCTTTCGATCCCTGGTCGTTCCTGTGTTTGCGGTGGCATCGGCGACCGAGGCCGTTTCTGGTTCGCACCATCTTTCGCCCGTACGGCTTTCATGCCTTCGCCTCCTGTAGGGCCTTTTTGCGTACATCGGATCCGGCTTTTTGCACCTCCGACGAGACAGAAGTAAGGAGCGATCCCGCTTCGTGGAGCGCTCCTTGCGCTCGATTCTTAAGGTCTGACGCAGTCCGCGTAACGCTCTTCTTTATGTTGTTGCTTGTACCCACCGCCTTATCGCGGATCAACGCCCTGCGGGTGCGGCCCCTTTCCGGATCAAAAAGGTACATCAATAGCGCTCCCGTACCGATTCCGGCACCTATGCCGCCTATCACCGCAGCCGTATTTTTTACTTTGTTATTCATGATTCTCTCCCTCCTACTGCTTCTTAATTTTTCTTCCCGATCCGCCGGGGTTCTTGCCCCCGCCATCCTGCTTATTGACGGTCGCCCACGCCCTTCGCTCGGCCTCGGCTTGAGAAACACCTCTTTTCTTGTAACTTTCCTCTATGTGTTCCGCTTTCCGTTCCTGCTTCTTCGTGTATTTGCTGGTGCCGTCTTTGTTTTCCGGCATATTTGCACCTCCCTGGACCACGTCGTCCAGCTTAAACGACGCCAGCCGCCCTTCGGCGTCCGTTCCTCCCACGCCGATAAATACTCAGAGCGCGTTGATACATCTCGTTCAACGGTTCGACGGAGGGCACTCCGTCGCTTTGGCCATTGTCTCTGACCAAAACGGCCTTCCTCTGGCCCGGGCTGGTCGTGTGGATATCCAGAGCGATAATCGGACACTGCATGATCGTATTCTTCGTGTGTTTTCCAAACATTTTCGTCCCCACTTGATGCTAAATGAATCGATTTCGAACATTCGTTTATCTACACAATGACCTAGCCGCAATGAGCGTGCCACGGAAGTCTAGGCTGGCAAGGGAGTACTCTTTGAAATCTGTTGACAGTCGCAATTTGTTTTAGTAGCTTCAACCTATACTTCTGCAAGGGACTGCAACAATAGTTTAATTTGAGCGACCATAAGAAACTCGAACTACCGCCGCAAGGCCTGAATACCCTCTTCGGTGTCCAGGATCAAAATATCAAGTACTTGGAATCTCTTCTGGACATCAGCATCGGTGCCCGGGGAAATGAATTGCTGATCGACGGTGATCCGCGCGATATAGAAACCGTTGAGGGGATCCTGAGCGATTTCACGGAGCTTTTTGCTGGGGGCAATACGTTCACAGATAAAGAGTTGCGAGATGCCTTCAAGCAGATCGCCGACGATAGGGCTTACAGTCTGAAAGCCCATTTTCTAAGGTCGCGTTTTAACCCGTCGGGGAAAAAGCAGGTCGCCCCGAAAACGGCGAACCAGCGCAAATACCTTGATGCGATCGCGTCAAAAGATCTCGTGTTCGGCATCGGAGTCGCGGGAACGGGCAAGAGCTTTCTCGCGGTTGCCATGGCTGTTGACGCCCTTTTTAAGAAGCAGGTAAGCCGGATCATTCTCACTCGGCCGGCGGTAGAGGCCGGCGAACGGCTCGGCTTCCTGCCGGGAGATCTTCAGGAAAAGATCGATCCATACCTAAGGCCGCTTTACGATGCGTTGTTCGATCTGGTAGATGCGGAGAAAGTTACGAAGATGCTTGAAAAGCGCATCATCGAGATCGCACCGCTCGCTTTCATGCGAGGCAGGACTCTGTCTGATGCATTCATCATACTCGACGAGGCCCAGAATACGACCAGCGAGCAAATGAAAATGTTTCTGACCCGCATCGGCTTTGGATCAAGGGCAGTTGTTACGGGCGACAAGACGCAGATCGACTTGCCGAGGGGACAGCAAAGCGGCCTTAAAGAAGCAGAACGCATTCTTACGGACATTGAGGGCATAGAGTTTTGTTACTTCTCAGAGAAGGATGTTATTCGTCACAAGCTCGTACAAATGATCGTAAAGGCTTACGAAGCACATTCGTCTGAGCCGCATTCGGCCGAATGACAGACGTTGTTGATCTCCAACGAAAGGTGAAGCTGGATCTTCCGCAGATCCGCGCGTTTGTTGAACGCTTGCCCGAAATGGTACCCGAAAGCGGCCAGGGCACGTTTTCCGTGGCATTCGTTTCCGATAGGCGGATGCGCGAGCTTAACATGTTCTTCCGGGGTAAAGATTCGACAACCGATGTGCTTTCCTTCCCGCACGTACCGGATGAGTTTGTCGTTTCGGGTCCCCAAGACAGCCGGTCGGTTGTCGAGAACGCATCGCCTGACACAAAGATCCAAGACTTTCTCGGGGATATTGTCATATCTGCCGAACAAGCCGCCCGCCAGGCTGGCGAGAACGAACTTTCGTTAGACATTGAGATAAAACAGCTTGTTCTCCATGGGCTGCTCCACCTTTGCGGCTACGACCATGAGACGGACGACGGTGAAATGGATGCGTGCGAATTGGACTTGCGCGAACGTCTCGGAATATCGAAATAGAGAATTGAGGTGACAGACTTGCGGCCTTGGGTTCCACATGGAAGCTTGCATTAAACGTAGATGGCAAATAACATTTGGATGCATTAAGTGATGGGGATCGAGATAGCAATTGCCGCCTGCATCCTGATCGCGCTTGTATTTCTAGCGACGGTTGATATGGCGTTCTCCCGTCTCTCCGACGTCGGCCTTCGCCGTCTTGCATCCGAGAGCGATGAGATGGGACGTCCGCAAGCGACCGAGTTTCTTCGCGAGGTGCTCGAAAGCAGGCCGCGTTTTCGGTTCGGCCTGTCGTGGGCTATCCAGATCTTGTTGATCAGCGTGGCAGTCATCATTACCCTGATCTCGTTCAATTTCGCCCAGGACCATTCCAGCCTTCTTCTTTATTCCCTGCTCGGTGGGCTCACGGTCACCGTATTCAGCCGCCAGGTGCTTCCCGCCCTTATCGTCAGGAACAATCCGGAAAAGAAGCTGTTGATGCTCCTCCCGTTCGTACGTCCCTTGTACGCGGCAGCCTCTTTGATGACCATGCCCTTTGCCCGGTTTTTCGACGGCCGCGATAGTTCAAAAAGCGAGCAAACCATAACGCCCGAATTGAATGAGGATCGAGCTGACGACAACGCCGATCATTTCCAGGCGTTGATGGAAGTTGGCGAGGCCGAAGGCATAATAGAAGAAAACGAACGGGAAATGATCGAATCGGTCGTCGAATTTGCAGATACTCGCGTCGGCGAGATCATGACGCCCCGAACCGAGATCTGCGCTATTTCGATCGGCTCATCGATAATAGCCGCCCGCGAGTTGATGGTACAGGAGAAATATTCTCGCATCCCGGTTTACCGCGACAATATCGACAACATCGAAGGCGTGATCTATGTTCGAGACATATTACAGGCGTGGGCCGAAAACCGCGAGCACGCTGCGGTCGATGAAATACTGCGACCTTCCTATTTCGTACCGGAAACAAAGACCGCTGCCGAATTACTCAAGAGCATGCAGATCAACCACGTACAGATCGCGATCGTGATAGATGAGTACGGTGGTGTCGCTGGTATCGTTACCGTGGAAGATATAGTCGAGGAGATCGTCGGCGAGATCGAAGACGAAGATATCGAGGAAGAAGAGATCATCGAGATCATTCAGAGTGAAGGCGGGTATTTCGATGTTCTCGGCTCAACTGAGATAGATAAGATCGAGCGACTGTTCAACGTGGAACTCGAAGATGAAGAGTACAACACAGCGGCTGGTTTGGTTACCAGTGAGGCCGGCCACGTGCCTAAGACCGGTGAAAAACTGACCGTAAAAGGCATCGACGTCGAGGTCCTGAAGGCCGACGAAAAAAAGATCTACCTGCTTCGTCTTCGGCGTGCCGAGTCCGACGAATCGGCGAAAACTACGCAAATGTCGTTGCCGGGCGTTCGGTAAAGCCCCGTTCATAGCTTTCTTGGGGATCAAGACGGTTGGCATAACGACCCATTTTGGGGCATACGATCGTGATACGCGCCAGCATCGGCGAGACATTCTGACCTAAGCTCCACTGTTAAGGAAAGAATCAGTATATGATATTGTTTACTGATCAAAGGAGGACTATTTTATGGCGATCAGATTAGGCGACGAAGCTCCTGATTTTACTGCTCAGACGACAGAGGGCGAGATCAGGTTTCACGAGTGGCTTGGCGATAGCTGGGGCATTCTCTTCTCTCATCCGAAAGATTTTACTCCGGTGTGCACGACGGAACTCGGCTATATGGCAAGTCTCAAACCAGAGTTTGATCGACGCAATGTTAAGGTTATCGGGCTAAGCGTTGATCCGGTCGAGAATCACAAGAACTGGTCTGGAGATATTGCGGAAGCGACTGGCCATGCGCCGAATTATCCGATGATCGGCGATACCGATCTTAAAGTCTCAAAACTTTACGACATGCTGCCTGCGGCGGTCGAAGGTACGTCTGAAGGTCGGACCGCGATGGATAATATGACCGTCCGAAACGTTTTCGTGATCGGTCCGGATAAAAAGGTCAAGCTGGTGATAGTCTATCCAATGAGCACGGGCCGGAATTTCGACGAAGTTCTTCGTGTTATCGATAGTCTTCAGTTGACCGCTCAGTACAGCGTCGCGACTCCCGTAAACTGGAAGGATGGCGACGACTGCATAATTCTGACATCAGTCTCGGATGACGACGCAAAAGCCAAATTTCCTGCTGGCTGGAAGGCTGTGAAACCGTATCTTCGCGTTACGCCCCAGCCGAACAAAGTTAAAGGCGAGTCTCAATCGGCATAGGAAGGTGAATATCTCATCACGGCAAAAAAGCGCGGTCGTCTGATAGGCTATTGCGCTTTTTTGCCCTTGATCATCCACCATGAAACTTAGAGCCAGAGTTGCTGACGAAGAACATGAGGTCGAGATCGATCGCAAAGGTTCCGAACTGTGGGCCAGCGTGAACGGGCGTGAATATTTGCTTGAAGTATCGGAACCTGAGCCCAATGTATTTTTGATCAGACACCAAGGTAACGTGGCTGAGTTCTACGTCAATCCCACGAAGCGGCCTGGCGATCCTCAAACCGTGTCTTCACGTTTCGCCGATATCGAGGTTACCGTGTTCGACCCGAGAGATCTTCGCAGCACGGCTGGTCGGTCTGACTCCGCACATGGTTTGGCGGAGATCCGAACGGCAATGCCCGGCAAGATTGTTCGGATGCTCTGCGAGGTGGGCTCGGAGGTTACGAAAGGTGACGGCGTTCTGGTAGTGGAGGCTATGAAAATGCAGAACGACTTGAAGGCACCTCGCTCGGGTATCATTAGAGAGATAAGAGTTTCAAAGGGGCAGACAGTTAAAGCCGGCGAAATTCTTGCTGTCATCGAATGAACAGGCGTTCTTCCGTACGGCAAATCCCGACCTCAGGGGGCATTTCTCCATTACCGCAAATGTTGACAGACGATCTAAGGTTTGACGATGGAGCCGCCCCTTCAATTCACGAACTTGCAGATCTTTTTGACTATTTTGCATTACTAGCTCGATAAGAAATTATGTTCGCAAACAGCCGGTAAGCCCCCGGAACACCCGCCGGAAGCTGTCTGAACATCGAATAGCTGCAATATACGAACTTTCCCTTGCCGACATCCGCGACCACAAGGCCGCCGCGATTCTCTGCCTCGTTCGGGTCATGCGATTCCAGCAACCCAACATACCGAGGGTCCATCGTTGAGAAATTGTAAAGATTGCGTTCCTGTACCCAGTTCGAGAAATCGCCCTCGCTTATCTTGTTTGGAAAATTCAGGATAGGGTGATCGGGGACAACGAGGTTGACTGGTGCTTCTTCGTTGGACACGCGCGGTCCTAGTTGTGCCGGGTATGGCATCAGGTTCTGCTGAGCATAGCCCGGAAGCTGATACTGGACGACCAGCGTCCCGCCGTTAGCGGCAAAATCGAGAAGGCGCTTATTGTTCGAGACCAGGTCTGGCCGAACCTGGTATGCGCGGATCCCGACTACGATCGTGTTGAACCGCGAAAGATTCCCGCTGGCCAATTCGCTTTCAGATATCAGCTCTAGGTCAAAACCCATCTGTCTGATCGCTTCCGGTACGCGATCGCCGCTCCCCATAAGATAACCGACCTTTACGGGGGCCGTCTTCAGATCGATCACTTTGGTATCGACCCTCGCAGGGAGATAATATCTGTGGGTCTGAATATGTGGGTACGCTATCGCCCGCATGGTGGACGATGAACGAACTTCTCCGACCGACGCCGTAGCCGAGACAGGATAACTCCCTGCTCTGGTGCGGGGCGGCACCGTTACCTCAAAATCGAGCGCGGCCCTTTCGCCCGAACGCCGTATCTCAAACGATGGCGAAGCCGAAGTAAACTTTAGATCACCGGGTGCGTTCAAATTTAGCGAGACGGTTCCATTCACAGGCTGCTGCGAATGGCTGGTGACTTTCACGACTACCTTTCGGGTTTGGGCCTTTTCCGAATAAGGAACGATCAGTAGAGATTGGTCAGTTTCGACAGAAAGTTTCGGCACGACATTTACGTTTCGCCGGATCTCTCCTCGAATATCATCGGCAAAACGAAACTCGACCGGCTTATCAAGAAAGACCGTCTCTCCGCCGACCTCAATTGTCACGATAGCTCGGGGGATCACTCGCTGCAGCGGAAGCCGATGAAAGTCCCGCGGCCCGGAAAAGATGTGCATGTCGCCCATCCGAGGCTCGACCAGCCAATAAGGAACGGTCAGGTCCGCGTCGTCCGGAACGGTAACGGTGAAATGCTCGCTTGCCATTCCAACCTCGCGCGCGACAAAGGCCGGGGAATTTGTCGTGGGGGCCGGTCGCTTTTCAACCTTCCACCACTCCATATCCGACAAGCTGGAGACCGGGCGCAATCCTGCTTTTGCTGGAACTGCTATCGAGATGTTCTTCACCTGAACGAGGTCTCTAAATGGACTATACACTTTGGCGCTCACGTTGAATGATTCGCCTGGGGCGATCGTTTCAACGTCTGCCAGAGCATCCACCTGGAGGCCCAACACGGCTTCGATCGCATCGGCAAACCTTTGCCGCATTTCGCGGGCAAAGATCTCCGATGGAGGGTTTGGCGCAGTGAACCTGCCTTTTGCGGTCGCGGCCTGATAGCCCTTTATTAGATGCGGCAGGATCTTTTCCGGATTCCGGGGATCAAACTCATTCAGCGCTCTTTCGGCCGCGGCCTGGACATCGATCAGAGCTTCGTCTTCGGAAGGCTTTCCAGTGCCTGCCGCTCGGACGGAAACGTCGAGGCCATCGAATATCCCAGCATCTTTTGTTTGGCTGCCCTGCAGATTCAGATTCGAATATTGGTCGCCGCGAAGCTCAAGCACGCCCTGTTCCTGGGATTTGTGCTGGCTTCGGGCCTCCATAGCGATCTCGAAATAGGATCTTCCCAAGAGCGGATCGAATCGGCCGGTGTTTACACGCAGGGCCGGTTCACCCTGGCCTCGATGCCGCATGTAAAATTTCCTCACGTTCCAAACTTCGCCGGCTTCGCTTACACCTCCGCACTGCGAGGGATCGGCCGCCGCCTTCACTGCCAACGGTGCGATATAACCTGAAAACTGATGGTGGCCGTGTCCATCGGCCGGGGTGCCTGAAAACTGAGATACTACGATCAACGGACGAAACGCCCTAATTACTCTTACTACATCGCAAAGAATGATCTTTTCATCCCACTTTTCTTTTGCCTCTGCAAGCGTCTTCGAGAAGCCGTAATCATATGCTCGTGTGAAGTACTGTTTCGCCCCGTCAAGGGTTCGGGCCTGAAGAAGTTCCTCGGTCCGGATCAGACCGAGTGCCTCGCCCAATTCCGGCCCAATGATATTCTGGCCTCCGTCACCGCGGGTAAGAGAAAGGTATGCGGTTTTCGCACTTTCGCCCCGGGCAAGAAAGGTCAGCAACGCAGTGTCTTCATCGTCGGGATGTGCTCCGATCATCAGAACGCTGGCCGAAGTATTCAGCCTTTTCAACATCTGAGAAAGCCCCATAGCCCCACGGTCGTAAACCGGCCTAAGCTGGGAATCGGCCGAGACGCCGCCAACAAACAGAATCACTGCAAAGACCGAGGCGATGCGCATTGAAAAGCGGAACTTAAATTTCATGTTGTTAAATTTTAGGAGCTGCGAGTCTCATTACTGCTGCTCAGGCTAATTAGGTATCCTGCGGCAACAGTAACGAGGCACCCGATCACGTTGAACCAAAGGAACTCGATATTAGTGAACCAACTGGCGATCCAGACCGAGGAGATACCAAAGAGCAGGCCAAAGAACGCTCCCCGCGCGTTCGCACGTCGAACGATAAATGCAAGCACAAAAACTCCCAGCAAAGATCCGTAGAAGAACGAACCAAATCGATTGACCACCTCGATCAGCGATCCGAGATTGGTTGCGAAAATAGCCACTATACAAGCGAATATTCCCCACATGAAAGTCGCGAGACGACCGACGAGTATCAAATGGGGGTCCGTGCCCTCAGGCCGGAATAGCCGCCTATAGAAGTCGATAGTTGTAGCCGTCGCGAGGGCGTTCAGTTCCGATGAGATCGAAGACATTGCTGCAGCAAATATCGCCGCTATCAGCAGACCGATAATTCCGATCGGCATATTCTGCAGAATAAAGGTCGGAAACACGTAGTTCACGTCGTTGAATGTGCGATTTCCGTTCGCTCGCACGAGTTCGACGGCCTCCGACCTGACCTCGCTAAAACGCCGATTTGCATCTAAGTAGGCAGCCCGCGCATTTTCGTTCGTTGAGTCGTAATATATCGCAGCGTCTCGGCGGGCCGCGTGTGCCGCAGCAAACTTTTCCTCAACGGCACGATACTCGGCTGTATGAGCGATCTTGGCGGCCTCAACTGAATTAAAGAGCACAGGCGGCGCCTGATACTGATAAAAGATAAAGACCAAAATTCCGATAAGCAGAATAAAAAACTGAAGCGGGATCTTTAGAAAAGCGCTCATCAGAAGCGACGTTCGTCCCTGGTCTATTGACTTAGCGGTCAGAAATCGCTGCACCTGGCTTTGATCGCAGCCGAAATATCCCAATGCAAGAAAAAGCCCGCCGATCAACCCGGACCAGATCGTATATTTCTCGGCGAGATCGAATCGTGTGTCAACCATGTCGAGCTTTCCGAGACTGCCTGCCAAATGAAGTCCATCGGCCAGGGTAACTCCGGCCGGAAAACTGGAGATGATCACAAAAAATACAACCCCGAGGCCTATCAGAATGATCACCATTTGTTTTACATCGGTCCATGTTACCGCCCGCACGCCGCCGAACATTGTGTAGAGCGTCGTCGAGAGGCCGATCGCGAAGATCGTCGCGATCAGGTTCCAACCAAACACGATCGACAGCACGATCGCAGGTGCTGAAATGATCGTACCAACGCCCAGCCCCCGCGAAATAAGAAAGAAGAAACTCGTCAGCGTCCGTACCTTAACATCGAATCTTCTTTCTAAGTACTCGTACGCGGTAAACACCTTTGCCCTGCTAAAAAAGGGCACGACGGTCACACAGAGTATGATCATCGCGAAAGGCAGTCCATAGTAGAACTGTATGAACCGCATGCCGTCGGCATATGCCTGGCCCGTAGTCCCGACCAGTGTGATCGCGGACATCTGTGTAGCCATTACCGAGAGGCCTACGGCCCACCATGGCAGGCCTCGGTCTGCAAGGAAAAAACCTTCCTTTGTCTTGCTGTGTTTTGAGAGGCGGATACCGTCCCAAATGACATAAGCCAAATAGGAGGCAACGATCGCCCAGTCGAGCCACTTCATGATCAGGCTTTAGCTAAAATACTTCGAAAATCCCCAAAGGGCCGTTACAACGAAAACTGTGAAGCCGACCACAGCCACATAGACGCGCCGCCAAAATCTGCCGTCACGTTCGTCGTCGGATGGAAAATTTTCGTTCATGCTCTAGGTTCGGTGAAATCCTCGCTCAATGTCCTTCATGGACAGGCGCAATATTACTGGCCGGCCGTGCGGGCATGTGGTCGGCGACGAGGTCATCAGCAGCCGATCGATCAACCAGTGCATCTTCTCGTCGGTCAGTTTCATATTGATCTTGATCGCGGCCTTGCAGGCCAAGCTGGCCGCGATCTCGTCTCGAAAGGCGGCCTTTGCCGAACCACGCTTTTCCAGTTCGATCGAGTCTAGTATTTCAGCGAACAAATTTCTCGCATCCGCCGGCTGCACGTCGGTCGGGATCGACTTGATCGCTACGGTACGTCCGGAAAGCTGCATCAGACCGAAGCCGAGCTCGGCAAGATTATCTTCCACCAATCGAAATGCCTCGGCCTGTGCCGGCGTAAGATCGACCGTTTCCGGTAAAAGAAGGTTTTGCGATTCGAGGGGCCGTTCGGCCTCTTTTTTCCTGAATCTATCGAAGAGAATGCGTTCGTGCGCCACGTGCTGATCGATAAGCAAAAGCCCTTCATCATCAACCGCGATAATGAAGCTATCATGAAGCTGCCCAATCACCTTTACCTTCGAACCAGATACTCCTTCGATCTCAGCACGACTAAGCAGCCGAGCAGCCGATTGAAGCGGAGGAAGATCGAAGCTCACAAGGGGTTGTGGATCAGGCGGCGATCCTTGCGGCAACGGCGATGCAGGTTCGTTTACCCTTCGCTGTGCCGCCTCTTCAAACTCCAAAGAGACACTCGGATCAAAGGTAACTTCCGGTGGGACAGATACATCGCTCTCAGGGAAGGGATCCCTTACCGGTGAAGCCGCGGCACCCGCATTCATCGATGCCGCATTCCCAGATCCTGCGCCGGAGTATGCGCTGGCAGGATGAAAAGCGATCGGTATCTGTTCGATAGTGGTATCGACAGGCGGGGCGGCCGGCAACGGTTCTTCGATCATTCTATCGTCCGCCACGATAGAGCCAACTCCGGCATCCGGCCCAATGCCGGCACTGGCGAGCGACTCGCGGACCGCCTCTGCTATCACGTCCTTAACTGCTTCATTTCTTCGAAATCTGATCTCTGTCTTAGCCGGATGCACATTGACATCGATCTCTTCAACCGGCACATCAACGAATAGAAACGCAACAGGATAGACGCCATGAGGAAGCACGGAACGATATCCCTCACGCAAGCCCTCTGCGATCGTCCTATCACGGACGTATCGTTTATTTACAAAAAAATACTGCGAATCGCGATTCGTCCGCCGTTCTCTTGGAGCCGAAATAAACCCAGAAAGCCGTGCGACAAACTCCCGGCCTCCGGAGACCGGCAGAAGACTTTCGAGAACTTGACCGCCAAATAGCTGGAAAGCTCTTTCACGAAGATCACGGGCCGGAGCAACGGATATCACTTCCCTTCCATTGTTCGTCAGGCTGAACGCCACCTCGGGGTGCGCCAGTGCGTAATGCGTAACGATGCCGGTAAGGTGATAATTTTCGGTCGCCTCCGAGCGCATGAACTTTCGACGTGCCGGCGTGTTAAAAAAAAGGTCGCGAACTGCGAGCGTCGTCCCAGTATCGCGGGCGGCATCTTTAACGTCGATCAGTCGGCCTCCCTCTAGCAAAACGCGAGTGCCCGCCTGTTCGCGGTCCATCTTTGTCAAAAGCTCGACCCGGGCAACGGACGAGATCGACGCGAGAGCTTCTCCGCGAAACCCGAGCGTTGCGATCATGCCCAGGTCCTCAAGCGTCCGGATCTTTGACGTGGCATGTCGTTCGAACGCGAGTACCGCATCGTCGCGAGTCATTCCGCTGCCATTGTCCGAGACTCGCATTAGCCGCCGTCCGCCAAGTTCAATATCTATCTGAATGCGGTTCGCTCCAGCGTCGATCGAATTCTCGACCAACTCTTTGATGACCGAAGCGGGCCGCTCAACCACCTCGCCAGCGGCGATCTGATTAGAAAGAATGTCAGGCAAGATGCGGATCTTATTCATTTCAAAGGTAAATGACGCGATGTCCTCCGTCATTCAGATCGACAGCTTCATATACTGTGTCGATGAATCTCGGCCCGAGCATATTCAGAAAGGTGAAGACGTTCAAGCTCCTTTCCTGCAGAACGCCCTGTGGGGCCAGCGAACGAACCGCCGCCTTAACGCGTCGAGCTATCGTTTCGTTCGTTTCCGCACGTCGCCTCTGGAATTTCTTTCTCAATGCCCCGAGATGATAGCTGATCTTTCGTCTGCGTGTTGTCAGATTTGCAGCGAGGGTCCCATCAATCCCTGCCAGGGCTTCACCAAGCCGATCTAGCTCCTCACCTACAGATGCTTCCACCTCGTCGAAAAGAGACGCGGTCCCCGGATCGATGAATTTCTCTACGATCATCCGAAGCAAAGCATCCTCGCCTTCAAAAAGGTCAAGGAACTCTATCCCATACTTTTCGAGCGTCCTTGAATGTCTTGATTCGACCACAGTAAAACTCTGGCGGTGAAAGATGGGCGTCGCAGGTCGCTGCATCACCCGATAAACCTCGCTGTTCTGGGCGAAATAGGTAACTTCAGCGGCACCGCCAAAATAGCAGATAGTCGGAAATAGAAAGTCCTGCACGACCGGCCGAAGCATTACACCCGGGCTGAACCGCTCGGGTGAGCTTTCGCTCAACTTTTGCAGCTCTCGTAGAGTAAAGGTGTCACGTTGCCCCTTTATCTTGATGGAGCCGTCACTTCCGCGTCTTAACGCGACTCGCTTTCCTTCGTCCGTGTGCCAGAACAGTGGAAAATAGTCTGCCCCCACTTGAACCTGTGCATGATATCCGGCATCTACAAGTTCCTCGGAGCGCGACCTCAATGCTTCGACTATCGCCTCGCTCTTATCGATCGCGGACGCATATACAGGCGCAGCAAGCGTCTTAAGCGTGGGGTTGCGAGGGTCCGCCAAGATCAGCCCGTACTTTCCCATCAGCCATGTAAGTGTCTTTCCGAAAGCCGTTGCGATGTCTTTGCCCGAGGTCCAGATCTCCGACACCTTCTTGCACAGCTCTCTCGAATATTCTGTACTCGGCAACGTTTCGAACATGTTTCTGATCGCTGTCTCGACCGAGCGGTTCAGAATGACCGAGCCCACCGGTTTTCCCACTTCCGCATCGTCCGGCAGTATCGAAAGCCGGACCGACGTGCCGTCACGCCCCGTAACAAAACCGTTAGCCACCTCGTCCAGATCATGGTCCTCGGTAGCCATCCAGAAAACAGGAACGGCCCCAATTCCCCTCGATCGCAAGCTCCCCGCAGACCGGATCGCACTTAAGGCTTTATAGATCGTGTAAAGCGGACCGGAGAATAATCCGGCTTGCTGGCCGGTCAGCACCGCCACGGTCTTGTCGCGAGAAAGCAGCCCGATATTCGCCCGTGTCTCGTCCGAAGCCCCATAGTCTTCGTTTATTTGTTCAAGGGCGGAACAGACGGCAGCCCGATCGGTTTCAAAGCTGGCCAGAACCTCTGCTATACGATCTTCGAGATTTGAGTGGTGCGACACTGCAGCGGGATAGTATGGAGAGACCGACTCTCGATGCGCTTGATGATCTAGAAAAAGACGAGCTTGCCCGCGAAGTACGGAAAACGGAATGCTCTCGATCCGCGTCCCCCGAACGCTGACCGGCCGCACGCCGCCCATTTCCCGCATCGATGTCGTCATTACAGAATTTCTAAAATTATAAGGCGCGGTGGTTTAACTTCCAAATCATGCGAAAAAGGGGCGGAACCTGAGCCCCGCCCCAACGCAGCTAATTTATTCAGGGTTCACTTGTCGTTGGTCGTTATACTGCCGTTTCCAACGGATGAAGCCGACTGGGTCACGTTTCTCTCGATCACGTACACTCCCGATGAATGGGTGCCGGCGTAGATACGGTCAGCATTTACCGGATCGAATACCATCGTCCAGATGCGTCGGCTTGGTATCTTCAGATCCTTAGAATCGATCCGTTTCCAGTTCGCACCAGCGTCCTTTGAGTAAAATACACCGCCATCCGTTTCTAAAGCGCTCGAAACAAAGACCTCGTCGCTGTTGCGTGGATCGATCAGGATACTTGTGTAGTTACCCAGCGGAAGCCCACGCCCTCGCCTTGTCCAAGTCCGCCCGCCGTCATGGGTCACGTAGAGCGAATGTATGGTGCCAACATAGATCCTGTTAGGCTGTTTCGGGTCGATCGCGATCGAACTAACCGGGATCTTCTCGGGAACCGCTTTTGTCTGCGACCAGGTCTCTCCTTCGTCACGCGACACGATCACGCCCGATGTCGCGGTCCCGGCCCAGATCGTTCCAGGCACCAGCGGAGAGGTAGCGATCGCGAACACATTGTGGTCAATGCCCTCGCCAAACGTTATCTTCTCCCAGCCTTTGGTCAAATCGTATGTTCTATATATCCCAAAGTCGGTCGCTGCGAGCATGCCGTTGCGATCGTCTTCCGTGGGTACGAGTACCTTTATCTTTTCGTTAAGTACGGGGATCAGCTGCTGCTGCTGTTGGGCAGGTGCGGGCTTGACCGCTCTTGCAGGCGTTCTGCCGCGGGCAGGGGCTGGGCGGCGAACCGGTGGTTTTGGTGCGGTCACCGGTGACCACGAGACGCCTCGATTTAATGATATGAAAAGGCCAAGACTGGTTCCAAGATAGACGCGATTGGGGTCTTTGCGGTCCTGGAGCAAAGTAAAGGCAGAAACACGGTTGATATCGAGTCCTCTTGCCTGGGCCCAATTCACGCCGCCGTCAGAACTGTAAAAAAGGAAACCGCCGCTTGTGCTTGTGTTCTTTGTCGTTGCATAAAGCCGATTTGGCTCGGTCAGGTCGGCCGTGACCGTATAGGTGAATCGGCTGGTGAAATTGTCGTTGGTCGGTGCAAAGCTTCGGCCTCCATCCCTTGAGACGAGGACGCCATGATTATTCGTCGCCAGGAAAACCCTTCTCGGTTCGTCCGGGTGAACGGCGATCGAGTTGACCTCGAGATTTCGCTGGGTGGTCATTATCCATGTCTTTCCGGCGTTAGTTGACATCCAGAAACCCTGCGTCGTTCCGGCAAAGAGAGTGCTTGGCGTGGTCGGATGCTGGACAATTGCCCGCGTCCGCCGAGAGGTCGATGGAATTCCGCCAAACTTGCTCCAGTTCTCTCCGTTATTGAACGATTCGTAGATCCCGCTGCAGGCCGAAGCGATCACGTGGTCGCGGTTGGTCGGGTTGACCGTGATCGCAAATATATCGGAATCGTCGATCATTCCGGTCTTTATCAGCCGCCACGTTTTTCCGCTGTCGGTCGATTTGTAAGGACGGTGAGTCGTTCCGGCAATGATAGTACTCAAGTTTCGCGGATCGATCGAGATCGAATTGATGTCGAGCGGCATCGAGTCCGATTCAAATCGTTTCCAGTCGTCGCCCGAGTTGCGAGAGATAAATACGCCGTTCTTCGTACCGACAAGAAGCACGTTCGGGTCAAATTCAGACTGCGTCATCGCATGGATCGCTTGGTTTCGCAGGTCTTTCACCTCTTTCCAGGTCCGGCCACCGTCAGTGGTCTTGAAAAATCCACCGGGCAAATTTCCCCGATGACCTGACGCGTAGATGATGTTCGAATCCCGACTATCGACCGAGAGTTGATCGAGGACCAGTTGAGGCTTGTCGAACCTTGCAAGCATCCGCCACGTCTTGCCGGCATCATTCGATACATGGATCTGGCCGTCCATGGTGGTGATATAGATCTTATCCTTATCTCGAGGATCGATCTCGACCACCCGAACGTCGCCTCCATCAGGCCCGACAACAGACCATTGCGTCGACGAAGAATCGTCCACAAAGACGTTGCCTCCGTCAACGTAGTGATTGGCCGCTTTCGTCTCGGCCGGAACGACCGCAGCCGTGCCAAGCGAAAACATCAAAGCAAGCGAAAGCGAAAAACGAAGAAAACGTGACCGATTAACTGCCGTGATAATTCTTTCAAGCATATTCATCAAATCCGATCTTGCGTATTGGGCACGCGATTCTGCCCGGGAAGTTTGGATGATAAAGTCGCCCTCGCAGTTTCCAGTTGCTTATTCAGAGGCGACCTTTGATTTTCTGGGGAAGAATGGGCGACAAGCGCTCGTAATGTACTTATCGTACACAATACCTACTGCGATGTAAATCTTTTTTGGGGCGAAGGCAAGGTTCTGTCGTCGCATAAACAGATGTTTGCGCATCCCTAAAGGTACGGAGAAGCACGAGGATCGGGCTCGGGACGAGTTAAAGCAAAGAAAGGGCCCGAGAATCTCGGGCCCTTTCTTGGTTCATGTCCACATCGCAGTGCGATGTGAAGCTACTACGGTTCTGGGTTCTGTGCACCCGGCGGGATGCGGTAGAACTTGGTATAGATACCTCCGGTATCGTGCATTCCACCTCTGACAAGCGTGATACGTGACCTGTCAAAGTTACGGAAGGCGATATGGTTGAGGATCAACCGCTCGCGAGCAGCGATATCACGATCAGTACCGTAGTTGATAATGTAGCCCTGGTTGTTCGGGAAGTTAGCCAACTCATTGAAGAACGTATCAAGTCGTCCCCTGATATCGTCATTCGCCTGTCGGCCAAACTCGTCAACCAAAACCGGCTGCGGATCTGGAGCGATTCCGCCGCTGTCGGATGCTTCACTCGGGCAATTGCAAGCCGGATCCTGACCGCCAACGTTGACCGTGGCCGTCACGTTCGAGTTTGCCATTTCACGCGTGGTACGAACCGTTATACTCGGGGTTCCCTGTCCGGATTCGATAGTACCGGCAGATACTGTCCAGTTATATGTCAGGTTCGATGCGGTACCACCCGAAACATTCGCCGTAAATGTCATCGTCTCGCCAGGCTGCGTGATGCCTGAAGGCCCGGTCACAGAGATCGAAGCACATTCGCACGGACGGATGCAGTTCGGACACTCGACAACCCTCACCGTCTGGGTCTGTATCTTGCCGCAGAGGCCGCAGCCGTCATCAACAGCTGCCGTGATGGTGTAAGTTCCCGGGCTAAGCCCGCTGAGGTCCCACTGAACATTTGCACCAGTGCCTATGACCCGTCCGCCAGATACCGTGTAGTTATAAGTAAGAACGTCACCCTCGGGATCGAAGGCAGTAGTTGTAACGTTTACCGTTGTGTTGTCAGCACATTGGCCTTCCGGAGCTCGAAGTCCGGCCGGGCACGGCAACACGATCTCACTATCGCTAACCGTCAAGGCAGTTACATCTGCCGGAATATTTATCTTGTCCTCGGCACGCTTATTACGTCGCCCGGCCCATGCCTGAATAATGGCCCCGTGCGGATTAGACGAAAGCTGGAATCCGGGAGGAAGTCCTGCAATTGAGCGGCTAACGGTTACCGGGGCACAAGCTGTGGTCAAGCCAGAGCACGGCAGGAATACCGATGAGGTCCTGACCTTTTCATCGTCGAAACTCTCGAGATCCTGCTGATTCGCGTGATAGCGATAGGCAACACCGACGCCGAAGAACCTTGTCACAAACACCCTGAAGCCTGCGAGCAGGTCAACAGGATGATTCTCGAATGCGTTCGGGGTTCGGCCTCCGACATATCGGATAGTCCGTGCTTCCACGATGGGCTGGAAATATTTGTTCGCGGGAAAATCGATAGCACCCGAGATCAAGAGTTCGTCCGGCCTGTCAAGAAGTGTAAAGGTTCCACCCGGAAACTCACCCTTGACCGGGCTGTTCCAGTGATATCCAAGGTTACCCGAAACATTCATCCATCGTGCTACGCGGGCGTCCACGAAGAATGCTCCGCCGAGGTCGCCTCGGTTCCCGCCCGGGCTGGCACCGCGCTGAAGTTGATTAAAGCCCCTGAAATCGTCCGCGTTGTCAGGATAGTATCTGTAATACGCGACGAGTCCCACACCGACCGGATTGTTTACATTCGTAAATCGGACCTTTCCTCCGATAGTGAACGTTCCGAACGACGTTTCCCCATACTCACGATTCATGAACGGAATATCGGGGCTATAGATAGGCGCCGACGAGAACACCGACGGAGCCGTCTGGATCACGGGGCATGTTGCCGCCTGGTTGCTGCAGATCGTTTGGAAAACTACGCCCGGAAGAATGCTGCCGAAAACCGATCCGATACCCGGAAAATTATCCGCTCCGTTGCCACCGGCTGTGGGCGGTCCCATTGTCGGGTTCGTATTAGCAGGAAATCCAAAAAGCGGACCAGCAAACGGTAAACCGAAACCGCCGGTGGATCCCCCAATGTAAGGATACTGAACAAAGGGAGCGGTCGTCGCCGGTCGGAACACGGCCACATTCTTAAGCGGCCCGGCACCCGGTCCGGAAGGCCCAAGGATGACCGCGGGCCCGCTTTGCAGCACCCCGTTAATGTTCACCCGCGAATTCGGAAGATAAAAGCTGGAAAGATTTCTTGGTGAATTTACCTTGATCTGTCGATAGGTATCTGTGTTAAAGAACAATTCAAAATAATCGGTAATACCGACCTGGAAGCTGACCGGCCATTCGTTAATATCGATGTTGCCGGGGTCGCGATCAAAATTGCTGTATGCCGCGCTGAGCGTAAACTCGCCCCTTCGCAGGACCTGGCCGTCATATACGGTGAACAACCCCGTAGGACCTCCCATTGGCCCCCCAGTGCCTACCGTCGGCGCCGTATTTCTGGCATCATTTGCCGATCTCGGATTCCTTACATCCTGGGAAAACCCAGATATAACGAAGGCAAGCAAGACCAACGTAACAATATAGACTCTGTAAGCGAGTTTCATCATTCTCCTCCGCCGTGTTAAAAATTTTCAGTTCGTAGCTGCAAATCCACGAATCAATGTGCATCTCAAAGCTACGTAATTATTACATATGCCAGCTTTATCGCCAACTTGCGCAAAAGCAAAAAGGCGGGCTGAACACCAAATCCTCAAAACTTGCTCTTAGTATTCAGGCAAACCCTGCGGCACGGGGGGTGGACTTAAACCGCTGCCGAATACCTTTCTAAGACGATATTATAACTAATAGCTAAAAGCAAGTGTTTTTAGTACATTAGCGAATCGGCCCTATGCGTAGATGCCTCTCATACGCGTGTCATAGGCCACCCGGTCGATCGCAAGCATGTATGCGGCCGTTCGAGAATCGACGTCATGACGGTCTGCATAAGTGACCAACTCGTTGAAGCTAGCGACCATTTTTTCCTCAAGTCTTTGGTTCACTTGGCTTTCCGGCCAAAAATAACCCATACGGTCCTGAACCCATTCGAAATACGAAACCGTGACCCCGCCGGCATTGGCAAGAATGTCTGGTATAACGAAGATCCCCTTGTCATGCAATATCTTATCGGCTTTAGGCGTGGTCGGGCCGTTGGCACCTTCGGCGAGGATACGGCATTTTATGCGGTCCGCATTTTCCGACGTGATCTGATTTTCCGTAGCGCACGGGGCCAAAACATCGCAGGGCAGCTCCAAAAGGTCCTTGTTTGACACTTGATCGGCGTTTGGAAATCCCTCAAGGGTCCGGTTTTTCTGGAGATAATCAAGCACCTCGGGAATATTCAGGCCGGCCTGGTTGTAAATGCCGCCTCCGATATCTGAGATCGCAACGATCTTGTATCCCTGCTCAAACATCAGCTCGGCACCGATGCCCCCGACGTTGCCGGATCCCTGAACAGCTACCGAAGTTTCTCCCGGTTTCAGGCCAAGGCGCTTAATTGCTTCATTTACACAAAAGAGAACTCCTCTGCCGGTGGCTTCTCGCCGCCCCAAAGAGCCGCCCAATGCAACCGGTTTTCCCGTCACTACGGCCGTCACGGTATGGCGAGCATGCATCGAGAACGTATCCATTATCCACGCCATCGTCTGCTCATTGGTGTTCATGTCCGGTGCCGGCACGTCCTTATCGGGCCCGATGAAATCGATAAGTTCTGCGGTGTAACGCCGTGTAAGACGTTCGAGCTCGCCGATCGACATTTGCTGTGGATTACAAATTATGCCCCCCTTACCACCACCGAACGGCACGTTTACAACGGCGCATTTCCAAGTCATCCAAGCGGAGAGAGCCTTTACTTCGTCTAACGTCACATCGGGCGCGAACCGAATACCGCCTTTTGCCGGACCTCGAGCGAAGTTGTGCTGGACACGAAACCCCTCAAATACCTGAATATGACCGGTGTCCATCTTGACGGGCACATAAACCTTGATCTCGCGGCTCGGCACCCTCATCACCGCGTATAGGTCCGGGTCCAGTCCCAATAATTGAGCCGCACGGTCAAACCGTTCGCTCATTGCTTCGAACGGGTTCTTTTCATCACTTCCCTTAAAGCGCCGCATCTCATCGGCCATTGGATTTGCCATTTTAATTATGTTTCTCCGAGCTTGTCCTTAGTTTTATCGTTAATCCGTCTTGCAAAGATCGCTGTTGTTCGGGCAACGGGATTCAGGATATTGCGTTGAAGCAGCCAACACACCGTCAACTGCGCGCATCCCATTTGTTTTAGATCCATTTCGGTCAGCAGCGAAAATTGTACGAAAATTGTGATCTGGTTTGATAGACATGTGCCGTTCATTACGATGCGGCCTGGCTTCGGTCAATTCAAACTGAAAATGTTAACTTAGCCGCCTGAATCAAGCAACTTAGACTGTTTGAATTCGCGATGAGGGTGCCGCAAATCGATAGCGAAAACCCGGAGCGTTTGGTAACATAGGCCTACTCTGATGACATTGCCTTCGCACCAAAGATCAATTGTTTTGCATAAGAACGTACGTTCCTTTTTGCTTGCCGCTCTTTTACTGAGCGTCACATCAGCCTGCTTCCCGATCTATGCTCAGGACGATCCGGACGAGAATGAACCGGATCCGGTCGCACTGTTCGAAAAGGCCCAGGACGCGCATGAAAAGGGCGATCTGACGGCCGCGATCGAGCTTTATGAAAAGGCTATTGAAGCGGCGGACGAATTTCCCGAAGCCGAGTATCAGCGTGCGATGGCCCTTCTCTCGCTCGGAAAGAAGGCCGAAGCTGAAAAAGGCCTGCGCAAAGCGGTATTGCTGCGGCCGGAGTGGACGCTGCCGCTTGCAAGCCTTGGTTCGCTTTTGGTCGGCAAGGGCGAATACTCGGAAGCTAAACTCTTCCTCAACCGATCGATCGAACAAGACTCGCAGAATGTTGTAGCGCTCTCTGCCCTGACCGAGCTAAGCCTCAAGACAAAGGCTTCGCCGGAAATTTTACGTGCCCTGCTGGTCAAGGTGAGCCAACTTACGGATAAAGCAAAACCTACGGCGGCGGCCTGGGCGGCGCGGGCTGCTTTGGAGGTTGCCCTCAATGAACGCAGTTCTGCAAAGGCCAGCTTTCAGCGTTCGCTTGAGATCGATCCGAATAACTTATTTGCTCTCAGAGCAATGGCATCAGCACTGCTGGACGACGCCGATCTGAAAGGCGCGGACCAGGTCATCAAAAGGCTTGAGGAGATCGAGCCAGGCTCGGCCTCGATCGTTGTCCTGCGTGCTCGGGCATTGCACGCATCGGGCAAGACGCAGGATGCGCTTGAAAAACTTGATTCGATCACCGACGCTGCACCGGACGCTGCAGCACTCCGAAGATCGATAATGCAAATCGGGCTGACCGATCCGGTGAAGGTCGAAGCCGAGTTGGCAAGCGATCCCAACAATGTCGTCCTGCTTGGAAAGTTGTGTTCGCTTTACCGGACGAGCGATCCGGCAAAGGCACTTGAGTATTGTCGGAAGGCGTCCGAACAGGACCCAAAAGAGATCTCGTATGCGTTGGGTTATGCCGCCGCTCTCGTTCAGTCCCGATCGTTTGACGACGCCGTTACGCTGCTAAGGCGGCTACAGGCCATTTCGCCAGACAACCTGACGCTGAGGGCTAACCTTGCAACGGCACTTTTCCAGTTGAAACGTTATACAGAGGCAAAGACGGAGTTTGATTGGCTTGCGGAGAAACAGCCTGATGCGGCGGCGGCTTACTATTTTCTTGGGATCATCCACGACCATCTCGCTGAATATGCGGATGCGATGGCGAATTATCAGATCTTTCTTCGAAAGGCCGATGGAAACGGATTTAAGGACGAAATATCGAGAGTGAACCTGAGGCTTCCGATACTTCAAAAGCAGATCAAAAGCGCCAAAGGAAAACGAAACTAGGCATGGTGTTGGTTAGAACTAACAGGAGGTAAGAGCGGGTAAGATGATGAAATTGTGCGGTGGCGGCCGATATAGATATTTGATGACTTATACTTTCGGAATTACGATCACGATGTTTCTTTCGACATTTGAGCTGCGATCCCAGGTCCCCCCGCAAGAAGTTGCCCCGCCACCTCTAAAGACCATTTCTAAGGAAGAAACAGATCGATTGGCTTCGATCCGGGACGTAAAAAGGCGCACGCAAACCGCTCTTAATATGATGTCTGCCCGTCTGAAAAATGCAGAGGGCTTTGTCGGAAAGGACCAGCATGACGAAGTGTACAGAGAGCTCGGCGCCTTCCACGGGCTTATGGACAATACTCTTGAGTTTCTCGACGGCAGCGACCGTGACAGCAACAAGGTCCTTAACAATTATAAGCGGTTTGAAATGGGCCTCAGGCAATTTCGCCCTCGGCTAGAGCTGATCCGCCGCGAGATCCCGTTAAATTATGAACCGTACGTCCGGAACCTGATCGGTTATCTTCGCGACACAAGAGCAAAAGCGGTCGAGCCGATGTTTGGAGACACGGTCGCTCCGCGAACCAAGCCATGAAAAGATCGTATTACCCGCTATTCAGACTTTGGCCCGCCGTGATCATCATGGCGCTTTTCGCGATCCCGACCGATGCGCAGCGTCGCGACTACCTGACCGAACACGAGATCGAGATCGTCCGTGATACTCAGGATATCGATGAGCGGATCACGATGCTCACGCGTATGATCGACCGGCGTTTTCACGTGCTCGGCATAAACGTGAACGGTTGGAAAGATGTCGGAAAGCCTTCGGAAACGTGGGGAGATCTGCCGAAAGGTTCGCGGTTGGAACTGCTTGGCGATATAAAGAAGATCATACAGAAAGCGGTCGATGATATAGACAATCTTGCGTCTAATCCGAGCGCGGCCCCGATCCGCGAGAAAGGCGACAAGCGAGCAAAAAAAGACCCTGACCGATTGGGCATCGCGCTTCGGGAACTTGCCGCAGCCGCAGCGCGCTACATTACCCCGCTTAAGAGCGAACTCGATCGGGCAGCGGATGAGGTCGAACGCGGAGTTATAATCGGATCTCTGGAATTGTGCGATGAGATCATCGAAGCGGAAGGCCGTTCTCGAGCGGTGTCAAAATAGACTAAGCCTGGGTGGCGCTTGTCCGCGAAGACCCGTTTCCCACAACGTCAATAATTATGCGTGAGTTCGGGCAATTTCCGTTTACGCCGCCGCAGCCATTCGGAGCGGCACACCAATCCCAAAATCCCCGGTCGCAAAAAGGGCCGTAACCGAGAGCACCTGGCAAGCCCAGTTTTCATCCTCCATTCCATTGCAGTTATCGTCCTCGCAATTGCACATTTCGGCCGCACGGGGATAGACAAATTGAGCTTTGTCATCAGATTCGCCGGCGCCTGCGCAGCTTGCACAAGAAATGTCCTGTTAAATTGGCGCATGAGAAGTCCGCTTTCGGCGGTTGAAAAGTAAAGGGGGGCTCTGGATAAGAGCTGTGAGAGATCACCCGGTGGCCCCGATGGGGAAGCGATCACACGCCAATGATCGCGAACCGGACACTTTAACTTTAGCGGTGGGACCAATTTCTACCGTCGCAACTTGTGCGGGCAGAAATCGGTAAATTACACTCTGAGTCATGGCTGAAGAAAACCTCAAAAAAACGCCGCTCAATGATGCCCATCGCCGGCTCGGCGGCAAGATGGTCGATTTCGGCGGGTGGGAACTGCCAATTCAATATACCGCCGGTGTGATCGAGGAGCATATGCGGACGCGGACCGCTGCCGGGCTGTTCGATGTGTCGCACATGGGCGAGATATGGGTAGAAGGCCAAGATGCGATCGCCTTCGTAAACCGGCTTACGACAAATGATGTAACAAATCTCAAAGACGGACAGGCCCACTATTCAGCTTTGACGAACGAAAAAGGCGGGGTGGTTGACGACCTGCTGGTTTACCGCTTCGGGCCGGAGAGGCTGCTGCTTGTCGTGAACGCTGCCACGACAGATAAAGACTGGGCGTGGATAAATTCGAGGCTAAACGGCGAGTCAGTAGCTTTGAAGAACGCAAGCCCGGATTTTTGCCAGATCGCCGTCCAGGGGCCGAAGGCCGAGTCCATTTTGCAGAAACTAACCGACACAGATCTTTCCGGCATACGTTATTACTGGTTTACCGAAGGCAAGGTCAGCGGGATCGACGCGATCATCTCGCGGACCGGCTATACAGGCGAGGACGGCTTTGAGGTTTATGCCGCTCCTGCGTTTGCAGAACAGCTTTGGAACGAACTTCTGGAAGCGGGCGGCTACGGTTCAGATCACGGCATCCTTCCCGCAGGCCTTGCCGCAAGAAACACACTGCGGCTCGAAGCCGCGATGTCGCTCTACGGCCACGAACTTTCGGATGAGATCACAACCTACGAGGCTGGGCTTGGCTGGATAACAAAGCTCGATCAGGGCGAATTTGTCGGGCGCGATGCACTTACCGATATTAAGGAAAAAGGGCTGCCGCGAAAGCTTGTCGGGTTTGAAATGGTTGATCGCGGCATTGCTCGCGACGGCTTTGATGTTTACGTCGGAGACCAGAAAATTGGCGTGGTCACATCGGCCGGGCCAGCACCTTTTTTAAAGAAGAACATCGGGCTTGCATTTGTCCCGCCTGAGTTTGCAAATATCGGCCAGGAAATTAAAATTGACGTACGCGGAAAGCATTTAACCGCTTCAGTTATCGAGACGCCTTTCTACAAGCGTCCGAAATAATTATTACAAAGGGCTAAAACATAATGGCGAATATCCCGGAAAATTTACGTTACAGCAAAGATCACGAATGGGTGTCGGTTGATGGCGACGTTGCCAGCATCGGCATCACCGATTATGCGCAAAGCTCTCTCGGCGACGTTGTCTATATAGACTTTCCCCGAGTGGGCGACAGTTTTGGGACGCACGAATCTTTCGGCTCGGTCGAATCTGTAAAGGCGGTCTCTGAGATCTTTACGCCGGTCGCGGGCGAGGTCATCGAGGTCAATGAGGCCTTGAACGACGCACCGGAAAAAGTAAACCGAGATCCGTATGGTGAGGCTTGGTTCGTAAAGCTGCGAATGAATAACGCGGGTGAAGCTGATGCGATGATGTCCGCAATTGAATACGAAGAGTATTTGAGCGCGAATACATGATCGGATCGGGCAGATTGCCCGAAGCGGAAATTTGTAGTTCGACAAGACCGTTGCCGGCTAAACCGCCGGGTGTTTGCTCCGTACGACGCTTTGAGATTTAACATTAGATGAGATATATCCCGAATTCGCCTGAAGAAAGGTCGGAAATGCTCCGGTCGATCGGCTTGTCCGATGCCGAAGAGCTTTTTCGCTCGATACCCGCGGATGTCCGGCTTGGACGTAAATTGGACATAACTGATCCTCTTGCCGAACCTGAAGTGATCGCCGCTCTCGAAGGAATGGCCGCCAAGAACACGGCTGCCAGTCAGCTTTCGTTCCTTGGTGCGGGCGTTTACTCACATTTTTCTCCGACGATCGTCGATCATTTGATCCAAAGGTCAGAGTTCTTTACTTCTTACACGCCATATCAGCCCGAAATATCTCAGGGAACGCTGCAGTACATCTTTGAGTTTCAAACGCTGATCTGCCAATTGGCCGGAATGGAAGTGGCCAATGCGTCGATGTATGACGGTTCGACATCGATGGCGGAAGCGTACTTGATGGCCCAACGCGTGACGAGGCGAAACAAGATCGTGGTGGCGACCAGCGTTCACCCCGAGTATCGCGAAGTCGCGAGAACATACACCCGGCACGGCGATGCAGAGATCGTCGAGATCGGTTGTGACGAAGCGACCGGCCGTGTCACTGGGCTCGAAGCCGTAGATGGCGATACGGCCGCACTTGTTGTCCAGTCGCCAAATTTCTTTGGCTGTATCGAAGACCTGAACGCTTTGGCCGATGCCGCACACTCGGTCGGCGCTTTGCTGGTAGTTGTCGTGACCGAGGCTATCTCTTTCGGACTGCTTAGATCGCCGGGCAATTGCGGTGCTGATATCGTCGTTGGCGAAGGACAGAGCTTTGGCATCCCGATGAGTTTTGGCGGGCCGCACGTAGGACTCTTTGCAACGCAGGACAAGTTCGTTCGGCAGATGCCCGGACGGCTGTGCGGCATCGCTTACGACAAGCACGGTAATCGGGGATTTACCTTGACGCTCTCGACACGCGAACAGCATATCCGGCGTGAAAAGGCGACTTCGAACATCTGCACGAATCAAGGCCTCATTGCTCTAGCCGCGACCATCTATATGGAAGCGATGGGGAAAAAGGGCCTTAGAGAGGTGGCAGAACAGAACGCTCAGAAAGCGGCTTACGCGAAAACTCGGATCGCTTCGCTTGAAGGCTTTTCGATCCCCTTTTCCTCGCCGACGTTCAATGAATTCGTTGTCCGGTGCCCGCGGCCGGCGAAGGAAGTTCTCCGATCGGCCCGCGAAAATGGCATCATCGGCGGCCTTGCATTGAGCAAGTATTATCCAGACCGGCCCAGTGATCTCCTCGTCTGTGTTACCGAAACCACGAAACGAGAAGACATTGACCGGCTCGTTAGCAGCCTTTGATCGCAATTGGCATGAGCGAATGATGTTTAGCCCGCTCGAAATTTTTCTCTGCCTGGCACCGTTCATGCTGATAATCCTGTCGATCGGTGCGGTGCTGCTGGCCCAGAATATATCAATAAGGCGTAGCGAGATGAGGCGCAATTCGATCGAATGTCCCCAATGCAATCGGCTGCTGAATGCCGAGGCCTATTTTTGCAGGTTTTGCCGAAAGGAGCTTTATGAGTACATACAGCGCTGAGATCGGTAAGCGGCCTATCGGACGTCGTCGCTTTCTTGCAAATGCGGGGAAGGGTCTCGGCCTCATGGCGCTTTCGTCTGCGACTGTAGGGGCATTGCATCGCGAGGTCGAGGCCGCATCGCGGGCGCTCGGCTCGCTATCGCCCGAGGCGTCGGCCGCTAACGAGGATTTCTGGGCTGTGATCCAGCAGGCATTTTCCGTGACCCGCGGCATCGTGAATCTCAACAACGGCGGTGTCTCGCCTAGTCCGCGAATTGTTACCGAGGCGTTTGTCCGATATACCTGGCAGCAGGAAGATGCGACTGCCTACACGATGTGGCAGATCCTTGAGCCGCAGTCGGAGACCGTACGTACCGGACTTGCAGAGATGTTCGGCTGCGATGCCGAAGAGATCGCGATCACGCGCAACGCGTCCGAGTCGCTCGAGATCCTGTTGTTTGGCCTCGATCTCAAATCAGGCGATGAGATCATCGCGAACACGCAAGACTATCCTCGGATGTTGACCACGCTTCGCCAACGCGAACTACGCGAAGGCTTGAAGCTGAAGCTGATCAAGATCCCGATCGCGCCGAACGATCCGGACGAGATAGCTGCCGCGTATGAGCGTGCTATAACGCCGCGGACAAAGCTGCTCCTTATCTCCCATCAAATAAACCTTACGGGTCAGATCACGCCGATCAAGAAGGTGTGCGAAATGGCACGGTCCCGGGGCATTGAAACTATCGTTGACGGTGCCCATTCCTTCGCACAGTTCGATTTCAAACGTGACGACATCGGCTGCGACTATTTCGGCACCTCGCTCCATAAATGGCTTTATGCCCCGAAAGGCACGGGTATGCTTTACGTTAAGCGCGACAAGATCCCAAAAGTGTGGGCCCTTATGGCCAGCGAGGACAAGAACAGAAGCGACATTCGCAAGTTTGAAGAGATCGGTACACATTCGGCTGCGATGCGGCTTGCCATCGGCGAGGCAGTCCTATTTCATCGTGCGATCGGGGCAAAACGAAAAGAGGAACGCCTGCGATATCTTTCTCGTTACTGGATGAACCGGCTGAAAGATGTTCCTAAGGTCGGATTCAACACTTCGTTCGATCCAAGGCAATCATGCGCGATAGCCAATTTTAAGATCGACGGCGTCGATCCGGTGAGACTCGGCGGTCACCTGATGGCGAAACACAAGATCTTTACAACGCCGATAGTTCATGAAGAATTTACCGGCATTCGAATAACGCCGAACGTTTACACAACGCTCTGGGAACTCGATCGATTTTGCTCGGTTGTGGAAGATGCCGCGAGAAAAGGATTGCCGGCGATGTGATGGCTGAGGTCTTTGAGAGAAAATTCACCATCGGCTGGCGCGACGTGGATCCAAACGGCCACGTTGCGAATATGGTTTATCTGGATTTTGCGGTTGACACGCGGATCGCATTTTTCGACGCGAACGGTTTTCCGCCGTCGTCATTCGTCAGTCAGGGATTCGGGCCCGTGATCAAGACGGATGTGATCGACTATTTTCGAGAGGTCATGATGCTCGAAACGATCACGGTAACAATGGAGAATGGCGGATTTGCCGAAGATGGATCTCGATTTCGCGTTATAAACTGCGTGTATAAAGCCAACGGCGAACTTGCTGTAAGGGTCGCAAGTGTTGGCGGTTGGTTGAATTTAAGAGAACGGAGACTGATGGAACCGCCTGAAGCTGTAAAGAACGCGTGGTCCACACTGGCCCGCTCCGATGATTTTGAGGTTTTAGGATCTAGTCTGAGAAAGTAGTTGATATGTCGATCAAGAAAGTCACACAGCACCCAACACAAAACGAAGGACTGATATTCGAGAGATCGCAAACCGGCCGCGTCGGCTATCGCCTGCCGAAGCTAGACGTGCCTGAAGCGGCAGATGCCATCCCGGCAGACCTGCTCCGCGACGACGATCTCGAAGGATTGCCGGAGGTGTCGGAGATCGATGTGGTCCGCCATTTCACGCGTATGTCCACCTGGAACTATTCGATCGATCTGGGTATGTATCCGCTGGGCTCCTGCACGATGAAATACAACTCGCGGCTCAATGAGAAGGTCGCGCGTATCCCTGGGTTCGTGAATCTGCATCCACTTGCTCCGGAAGAAGGGGCTCAGGGGGCTCTGGAACTTATCTACAAGCTTCAGCAAGACCTGGCGGAGATCACTGGGTTGCCGGGCGTTTCACTCCAGCCGGCAGCCGGAGCGCAAGGCGAGATGACCGGCGTAATGCTCATCAGGGCCTTCCTTGACAAGAGGGACGGCGAAGCCTCGAAGGACCGCCGCGTGATGCTCATCCCGGACTCGGCCCATGGGACAAATCCCGCCTCGGCCGCACTCGCCGGATTCACGGTAAAGACGATCCGTTCGACATCGGAGGGTTTGACCGACATGGCCCATCTTCGCGAATTGTGCGAGCAGGGCGGGGTCGCGGGGCTAATGCTGACGAACCCGAACACCGTCGGCATCTTTGAAACGAACATTCGGGAGATCTGCGATACCATCCACTCTGCCGGCGGACTTGTTTACATGGACGGCGCAAATATGAATGCTTTGGTGGGTGTCGCGCGGCCAGGAGATATGGGTGTGGACGTGATCCACCTGAATTTGCATAAGACATTTTCGACGCCGCACGGCGGGGGCGGCCCCGGCTGTGGCCCCTGTCTTTGTTCGGCCGAGCTAGAGGAGTTTCTCCCTGTCCCGAGGATCGTTTCGATCGGTACTTCTAATAAGGATGGCAACGCGGGCTATCGCTTGGATTACGATCACCCGAACTCTATCGGTCGCGTTAAGGCGTTTTTCGGAAATTTTGGGATGATGGTCCGAGCCCTTTCTTATATTTACACTCACGGCGCCGAAGGCCTTACGGAAGCCACAGAAACTGCCGTGCTGAATGCAAGATACGTTTCCGAGAAGCTGAAGGATTCCTATCATAAGCCATTCGGGTCTGACTGTATGCACGAGGCGATCTTTTCTCACAAGCATCAAGCCCCGACCGGTATCCATACCATCGACATTGCTAAACGCCTTATCGACTACGGCTTTCATCCGCCGACAATATACTTCCCGCTCGTTGTCGAGGGAGCTATGCTCATCGAACCGACGGAATCGGTCGGACAGGCCGATCTCGACGCTTACGTCTCCGCAATGAAGGACATCGACCGTGAGGCTCGCGAGGATCCGGAACTCGTTCTAAATGCACCCCATTCGACCCGGATCGGACGACTTGACGAGGCGGCTGCTGCCAGAAAACCGATCCTTAGGTGGAAAAAAGACATGGATACATTGTCGAAAACGGCTTAGCCGGATCGACCGCAAGTTATGCTCAATAGGTCCCAAGAGGCCGCGAAGCTTCCTTTGAAGTTTCGCGGTTTTCGTTTAGATTAACTCAAACATCAAAGTTCGGAGGTTTTGGAATGCACGTGCGGATGTTCTTTATTCCCTTCATAATAGTCGTGCTGCTTGCGACATCTTCTGTTCTTGTCGAGGCCGACGGTGTCACAAAACGGATTAGGTTCGCAAAGGGAAAGTCTTCCGCCACTGTCCGCGGAGCGGTGATCCGCGGGGAAACAGATACCTATATTGTGGGTGCTCGGGCCGAACAGATGATGTCGGTAAGCGTGTCGAGCCTCGAAAATAATGCTGTGTTCACCTTACAGGGACCGGACGGAGATTACCTTCAGGATGCCGGAGAAGAAGACGATGCACGCGGGGTGACAGTATCGCTGCCGTACAACGGAGATTATCGCATCAAGGTTAGCGGCACGCGGGGAAATGCTACGTATCGGCTTACAGTAGCGATCCGATAACGACCGCATCCGACGTTTGATGAATTCCCTCAAGTTTAGAATCAGGAGCGACACAAATTATGAGAAAAGTACTTGTTGGATTGTTGGCAGTTGTATTCGTTGTTGTCGCGATCGTGATAGCAGCAATGATGATCGCACCTACTGACTTTGCGGTAGAACGCGAAATTACCATAAACAAACCCAGGGCCGAGGTTTTCGATTACGTTCGTCATATCAAGAACCAGAACGAATGGGGCCCGTGGTTCAAGCGAGAACCGACGATGCACCAGGAGTTCCGCGGGACAGATGGTGAAGTTGGGTTCGTTTCCTCCTGGAAAGGCGAAGTTGAATCCGGCGTAGGCGAGCAGGAGATCGTACGTGTGGTCGATGGTGAAAGGATCGATACCGAACTTAGATTTTCTCAGCCGTTCGAATCGAGATCGGAATCATATATTGTCACGAATGCCGTAGGAGATTCGCAGACAAAGGTGACATGGGGAATGAAGGGCTCAATGCCACGCCCTTTCAACTTGTTCGGTTTGGTGATGGACATTGAAGCTGCGATCGGAAAGGACTATGAGGAGGGCCTCGGCTCGCTGAAGTCCATATTGGAGGCGAGCTAGTTTAAGCATCTAAGGGCGGACTCACCGAGGTCTGGACGACCCTATTGCATCACTTTTTCATTTGGGTATATAATCCTGCGCAAAAAGGGCCGACGCTCATGAGAGCATTCCATGACGCCGACTATTCGGAGGTTCCTTTATGCCACACACAGGAGTTTCCCGCGAGATCGACGACGATAAAATGAACGCCTTTCTTGGAAAGGTGGTCACCGATTTTGGCTCTGCCTTGAGTTCAATGCTGAGCTATATAGGTGTCAAACTGGGACTTTACGAGGCCTTGGCCGAATCTGACGGGCTCACGCCGGCTGAACTGGCGCAAAAGACTGGAACCACGGAAAGATATGTTCGGGAATGGCTGATCAACCAGGCCTCCGGTGAATACATCCATTACGATCCGGCCTCCGGTAAATATTCGATGCTGCCCGAGCAATCCGTCGCTCTGACCGACGAGTCAAGCCCCTTTTACATGGGAGGCGGTTTCTATGTCATAAAGGCGATGCTGAATGCGCAGCCTCGCATTATCGATGCCTTCAAGTACGGCGGAGGAATGTTCTGGGGAGAGCATGATCCCGATCTTTTCATCGGTACGGAGAAATTCTTCCGACCCGGCTACACCGCACATTTAGTAAATTCGTGGATACCGTCCCTAACGGGAATCGAGGAAAAGTTGCAGGCCGGGGCGAAGGTGGCCGATATCGGATGCGGCCACGGCTCTTCCACCGTCATTTTGGCCGAGGCTTTTCCCAACTCGCAGTTCTATGGCTTTGATAACCATGATAAGTCCATCCAGAATGCCGCCTCTCGTGCGGAAACCGCGGGTGTGGACGAACGAGTGACATTTGAAGTTGCCGATGCTGCGGCGTTTCCCGGCGATAACTATGACCTCATTTGTTATTTCGATTGTCTTCACGACATGGGCAACCCGCATGGTGCGATGAAGCGTGCCTTCGACGCTTTGGCCGATGACGGAAGGGTGCTGATCGTTGAGCCAATGGCAGGAGACCAGGTCGAAGGAAATTTTAATCCTGTGGGCCGTACCTTTTCGGGCGCATCGACATTGTGCTGCACGCCCAACTCGCTAGCTTCCGGTGGACCGGCGCTTGGAGCGGTAGCCACCGAAGAAGCATTGCGCGAAGTGGTTATCTCTGCGGGCTTCTCTGAATTCAGGCGGACCACTGAAACGCCTTTTAACCGGGTCTTCGAGGCTCGTAAGTAAATATCTGCGAACATCGGGGGGAAACCGTATATCTGCGGTCGTCGGCCGCGTTTGAATCTTAAATTTTGGAGGTATCATTTGAATGAGATTTCCAAAGATCCTTTTTCCGATCCTTTTATCCGGCATTTTGCTGGTCGGGCTCTTCTTATCAACGGCCCAGGTCGTCGGATCTCACGCACCTGGGATCGTCGCCTCACCAACGCCTGACGAAAAGGCCGTAGGGTTCAAGTATAGGGGATTCGGCATTGGCGATTTGGCGGAAGAGATCCGCAAAAAACTCGGTGACCCGAAAGACAAATCCGACAGGCAGGACCTATACCTTTTCGGCGACAACGAATCCGTGCAATTCATTTATGGTGCCGAAAGCCGGGTAACGGCGGTCATGATAACTTTCACAGGAAAGTTGAGCTCGGCCCCTACTCCTAAAGATGTATTCGGAGTTGAGGTTGCCCCGAAACCGGACGGCGGGATCTTCAAAATGGTTCGGTATCCAAAGGAAGGTTATTGGATCTCATATAACAAGATAGTCGGCGACGATTCTATCATCAGCATAGCGATGCAAAAGCTCTGACGCTGGCCCGATGTCGTGCGAACTTTTCCGGCAGATCGGCGGCTGGGTTGTCTAGTTCTGCCTAATCGTTTAGAATTTCGCAATCTGATCCCCTGCTGATCCCCAGATCGGGGAGTGTCCGCTTATGACTCAAATCGGAATCCCAAAAGAGATCTACCCCGGAGAAAAGCGCGTTGCAGCAACTCCGCAGACCATTCTTAAACTTAAAAAACTCGGATTCGGCGTTGCTGTCGAAAAGGGTGCAGGCGTTTCGATAAACGCGAGCGACGCGGAGTATAAGGAAGCCGGTGCGGCGATCATTAGTGACGCGGCCGAGCTCTGGGCCGCCTCCGACGTGATAATGAAGGTGCGGCCACCCGAGATCGCGGAAACAGAACTTATCCGCGAAGGCGGCTGGCTGGTCGGTTTCCTATGGCCCGGCCAGAATCGCGATATTATCGACCGCCTCGCAAAAAGAAAAGCCACGGTCTTCGCAATGGACAGCGTGCCGCGCATAACGAGAGCCCAAAAGATGGACACGCTTTCGGCAATGGCTAATATCGCGGGGTATCGCGCAGTTGTCGAAGCAGCAAACCATTTTCCTCGTTTCTTTACTGGACAAATAACGGCCGCCGGAAAGATCGACCCGGCAAAAGTTCTCGTGATAGGCGCGGGTGTTGCAGGTTTGTCGGCGATCGGCGCCGCAAAGGGTTTGGGAGCGATCGTACGCGCGTTCGACCCGCGGTCGGCAACAAAGGACCAGGTGGCGTCGATGGGTGCCGAGTTCTTGGAACTCGATATTAAGGAAGAAGGCGAAGGAAAGGGCGGATATGCGAAGCAGATGTCCGACGACTTTCTCAAAGCCGAAATGGCCCTCTTCGCCGCACAGGCGATGCAGGTGGACATCATCATCACGACCGCACTCATTCCCGGCAAACCCGCGCCAAAGCTGATCACTCAAGGCATGGTCGAATCGATGAAACCCGGATCCGTCATTGTAGATCTCGCGGCCGAACAGGGCGGTAATTGTGTGCTCACCCAACCGGGCAGCGTCGTACACCACAAAGGCGTTACGATAATCGGCTATACCGACCTGCCATCTCGAATGGCGTCGATGTCCTCGCAACTATATGGGGCCTGTGTCACCGCGCTGTTCGAGGATCTGATAGGAACGCGGCCGCCCCCGTCCGCAATGAGGCCGGAGGCCGAACGCTTTTCGAACGCCGAAGCAGCGTCGGTTGCGGACGAGGGCGTCCGCGCTCCGCAGCTTCATATTGACCTCGACGATGAGGTCGTCCGCGGAGCTATCGTTCTTCACGACGGCAAGATGCTCTGGCCCGCCCCGGTAAAAGAACAGCCGCCGCCGCCCGAACCGGGCGTTCCGACGAAGAGCGCGGTCGCCGCATCAAAACCCGCGTCCGGCCACGGCCACGATGAGGGATCTGGGGTCAGCCCTTGGCTGCTTGCTGTCGTTGGACTGGTTTTGGTCGGGCTTGCTTACGTCATTCCGCCAAAAACTGCGACCGCCGGAAGCGATTTCCTCGGCCACCTGACCGTCTTCATCCTAGCAATCTTCATCGGTTTCCAAGTCGTGTGGAATGTGAAACCGGCCTTGCACACCCCGCTAATGAGCGTAACCAACGCCATCAGCGGAATCATCCTCGTCGGCGGCATGCTGCAACTAACATCGTCATCGTTAAATTTGACAGTGATCCTCGGCGCGATCGCCGTCCTGATTGCCGCAATCAACATCGCCGGCGGGTTTTTGGTGACGAATCGAATGTTGGGGATGTTTAGGAAGTGAAGAATTTTTTTCGTAGTATGAAAGTACTTTCGTACATTTTGTTTTTCCTCGCAGGATTGATGGTCCTCGGTCCGATTCCGGCATATTTGTATCTGGTTATGCCTTACGCCGCAACAACGAGGGATCCCGATGCCATCGAGGTAGTTGCTTGGTTCGGCGGAATTCTGTCGATTCTGGTCGGGGCCTTCCTAGTGCCCGTCGCTTTGGGCGTCTGGCTCCACGCTCGTTCAAGGCCGAAGATCGTGTAAGCGCTCATGGATTGGAGCAATTAATTGCCATGCCATTCGCTGGCAGGTTAAATTCAGAGATCGCGTAGCGATCAACCGAATTTAGCCGTGGGTTTCAACCCACGGAAGACGAACGAAAATGATCCGCGTCGCGTTAGCGACGCACGAGAGAATGGCAAACACATATTCCCAATGTTTTTACCACATCGTTTTCAGCACAAAAGGACGAGAGAAGCTCATTACACCCGATATCGAAGACAGGGTTTGGTCCTACATTGGCGGGATATTGAAAAATCACGGAGTGTCCGGCATTCGGATCGGAGGTGTCGAAGACCACATTCACGTTTTGACGATGGCAAAGCCGGTTGAGGCTCCCAGCAAGATCACTCAGTTGATCAAAGGCGAGTCGTCCAAATGGATACATACCGAATTTCCGAATCTGAAAAGGTTTGCGTGGCAGGACGGATACGCCGTGGTCACCGTAAGCAGATCGATCGTGCCCAAGGTGGTTGAGTACATCGCTAACCAACGGGAGCATCATTCAACGAAAGGTTTCGAGGATGAATACCGGGACCTGTTGAGATTGCACGAAATTGAGTTTGACGAGAAATACTTGCTCGGATGATCCGTTCGTCGCTCACGCGACGACAACGTTTCCGTGGGTTTAAACCCACGGTTAAATTCGAAGGCCGCTACGCGGCTGAAACGAACCAAATTCCTTTCCCGTGGGTTGAAACCCACGGCTAAATTCGATTGGCCGCTACGCGGCGTGTTCTAGAAAACGCTGAATGAAAACCAGCCTCATCACGATCGCATACATCGCCGCGAGTGCGTTGTTTATTTTGAGCCTTGGCGGGCTGAGCCGGCAAGAGACGGCCCGGCGGGGGAATTGGTACGGCATCATCGGGATGGTCATTGCCTTGGTCGCTACGGCGGCTGCGATGAACACCGGCGGTCTGCCGCTGCTGTTCGCCGCGCTCGTACCGGGTTTGATCATCGGAGCGTTCGTCGCAAGCCGCGTGCAGATGACCTCGATGCCGGAGCTGGTGGCGATCCTGCACAGCTTTGTCGGGCTTGCGGCTGTGCTGGTGGGCTTTGCGACATACCTCGGGCCGCACGGTCAAATGACTGCGGCCGAGAAGAACATCCACACGGCCGAGGTTTTCATCGGCGTTTGCATCGGGTCGATCACCTTCACCGGCTCCGTGATCGCGTTTCTAAAATTGCGAGGCTCGATCAGCGGAAAACCGTTAATGCTCCCTGCCAGGCACATGATCAACATCATTATGCTGCTGATCACGATCGGCCTGGGAGTGGCGTTCTTTATGTCGCCTAACGAAGCGACCGGCCAGTGGCCGCTGCTGATCGCGACGATACTGACCGGCATTCTCGGCGTGCATTTCATCATGGCGATCGGCGGCGCGGATATGCCCGTTGTCGTTTCGATGCTCAACAGTTATTCGGGCTGGGCCGCCGCGGCTGCAGGCTTTATGTTGTCGAACGACCTGCTCATCATCACCGGTGCGTTAGTCGGATCATCCGGCGCGATCCTTAGCTACATTATGTGCCGAGGCATGAACCGGTCGTTCATCAGCGTGATGCTGGGCGGCTTCGGTACCGAAGGCGGAGCTCCCGCGGCCGCAGGCTCGACACCTGCCGGAGAGGTCAAGTCGATCGATGCGGAAAGCACCGCTTCCCTGCTCCAGCAGGCGAAAAAAGTGATCATCATCCCTGGCTACGGCCTCGCTGTCGCCCAGGCCCAGCACTCGCTGGCCGAGGTGGTCAAGATCCTCAAAGCCGGCAACACGGAAGTCAAATTCGCCATACACCCCGTCGCCGGCCGCCTGCCCGGCCATATGAATGTCCTCCTCGCCGAGGCCAACATTCCCTACGACATCGTCTTCGAAATGGACGAGATCAATGACGAATTCCCCGGCACCGACGTAGCATGGGTGATCGGCGCCAACGATATCGTTAACCCGTCGGCGTTGGACGATCCCGCGAGCCCAATCGCCGGAATGCCCGTCCTCCACGTCTGGGAATCCCGCGATGTTGTCGTCATGAAACGCTCAATGGCCAGCGGCTACGCGGGCGTGGATAACCCGCTGTTCTACAAGGACAACACGCTGATGCTCTTCGGCGATGCAAAGAAGGTTGTGGATGAGATACTGACCGCGATGCGAGGTTGAAATATATACAGTTACATTCTTACTTCTACTTTTCGGTCCTCTCTGCTTCCGTTATAGCGCAGAAATTTGATGGTGAGGACCGACGGTCATTCAACGATCTAGCTCCGATCCGTGTTGACCTTGATGGCGATGGGCGAATCGATACGATAAGTCCGCGAACCTATACGACTAGACGAGGGCGTGTTCAAGTAAACTGGATTACTTTCGATATTGCTTACGGATCAGGAAAGAAAACAAGTAGTATTTTCGACTACGAGTACGGCACGGATGATGTGAATTACTGGGTATACGCACTTCGACCTTTTAAGGACCTTAATAAGGATGGTAGGAGAGACCTCTTGTTTTACGCTGGCGACGACACGAGCGATGGGACCGTCGTTCTAGTAAGTCGTGGAAACCGGTACCGAGTCAAGTCCCGAAAGACTTCGAACAGTGACGATCGGCTAAGGCAACCGTGACGTATCCAATTCCATCAACGCCAATCTCTCAACAACCTTTCCCTTCTCCAAATGCTCCTCGACGATCTCGGCGACGTCCCCGGGCATGACCTGGCCGTAGATGGTGCCGTCGGGATAGACCATGACGGCGGTGCCGATCGAGCAAAAACCGATCGAGCCGCACTCGGTGAGGACGCACGATCCCATCGGGTTGCGGCCTTTTGATTCTTTGCCTTGGCGGAGGTTCTTTTCGACCATAATGCGGTCGAATTCCGCCATCACTTTTCTGCCGCCGACCTCCGAGCAGGACTTGCCCGTGCAGACGAAAACCTGCCGTTTTATAGGCGCTTTGAGCATCGGTGCGAGCTTTTCCAGCTTTTCGCGGTCGGTGATGAATTTGGGTTTTGCCATTATGGATCCAGATGCAGAAAGCGACCGCCAGAAGAGTTTGCCGGCAACGCTCAAGACCCGGCCTTTGCTATTACTCGGTTCCCCACGTTCTTTTTATTTTGCCACGAAGCAGCCGTTAATTGCATCGAAGAAAGTTGTGGTTATGGTAAAATTTCCCTTCCGAACTGAGAGCGGCGGCGGCTGATACTCTCGATAATCGCGAACGGACGCGTGGCAAATGGCGGTTGGCATCATCATCCATATTTCGGTCGGTGCAGAAAAGCGAACTGAGTTTTTCTCCGAGGAACGCTTGTCTATCGGCGCCGACGATTCGTGCGACCTTCAGATCGAAACGAAGCAGGTAGAGACGGGCGGCCGCTGGCTTATGCTTGAAAATTCGGATGGCGTATTCCGTGTGATGGAATTCGATCCCGAGCTCCGCTTCTCGATCAACGACAAGCCCATCCGCCGATTCATAGCGATCTCCGATGGAGATATGCTGCGGATCGACGGTACCGACATCTCGTTCTCGTTCTTTTCGCTTTCTGAGAAACCGACGCTCATCCGCACCAACCGCGAGCAGCCTCATATAGCACAGTTTATCGAGGAAGCGGCCTTAGAGTCGGCGATCACGCCGCAGCGGGACGACGCCAAAGTATTTCTCCGCGAATTTACACGCGAACTGCTTCGCGAAGTTTCGTGGACCTCAAAATTGATAGCTCTTGTGCTCGCTATCGGCTTTGTGACCGGGGTCCTCTATCTCGGTTACGCTGTAAATCGCGAGCTTAAGGTAGGCCGCGAGGTAGCCGAGCGCCAGGAAGGCATAATCAAGCGGCTTGAAGATCAGCTCGGGCAAACGAGCGATCAACTTGTCCAGATCGAAAAATCCAGCCAGGAAGTCATAAAAACTGTCTCGCTTGCGCAGAACGTGAGGGTCGCATACGGAAACGGCGTCTGTCTGATCATTGGCGTTTACGATCTGGTCGAGCGCGGCAGCGGCCGACAACTCAGGTATGCGGACGCTCAATCCTATAGGGTCGAACCATTTGAGGATGCCGCCTCGGAAGATGCGATACGCCAGCCGGGAGCCGCGTTCGGGCTGACCACCGAAGGCAGCGGCAGCCCGGTCGAATACGACTTCATAGGCACGGGATTTCACGTTGGCGGTGGTTACATCGTTACTAACCGACACGTCCTTCAGCCGTGGACGGAAGACGATGTCGTAAAGCAGATGATCGCATCATCGAATGGCCGGGCCCGGATCAAAAAACTGGTCATTTATTTTCCCAATTACCCGCAGCCATTTACGCTGCGTGTGCGTGAGTTCAGCACGCGAGAAGATCTGGCTGTCGCCACGATCGATCCGGCCACGCTGCCTGCTGACGTTCCGGTGCTTCCGCTCGAGAACGATTCCGAGGCATCGACCATCGGTAAAACGGTTGTCACCATCGGCTACCCGAGCGGGCCCGATCGGCTGTTGGCAATGGTTGACGACGACGAGGCAAAGCGTTGGAACGAGCGTTTTGGAAACTCGCGCCAAAATCTGATCAATTTCCTTGCTCAATCGCGCAAGATAGTCCCGCTGACCACGCAGGGATCGATCACCGATCTCGACACCCGCCGCATCGTCCACGACGCAAAGACCGCCGAGGGAGGTTCCGGGGCTCCGCTTTTCGGCCAGACAGGTAAGGTGATCGGCGTGAATTTTGGTGTGTTCACCGAGAACACTGCCTCGAATATGGCCGTCCCGATCAGGTTCGTCATCGATCTGCTTCGCCGTGCTGGCTGGAAAACTGCGGATGAAATGCAGCAGCAGAACGATCAGCTTGCTCAGGGGCCTTCCGCGAACACAAATTCCGGGCCGACCATACGATGACTCTGAGAATTGGCAGCATCTCGGCGGGTCAACGCACCGTCAGATCCATCATGACCCATGGATAATTTGATCTTCACAAATATGCTTCATCGGCCGGCCAGGACGATCGTGAGCGTGATCGGCATCGCGATAGGTGTCTTGTTGATCGTCTTTACAGTCGGCCTAGCTAATGGAAGCATCCGCGAACAAGCGACGCGTGAGGCTAATGTGGGCGCCGAGATATTTGTTCGGGCGTCTGGCTCGATCGGGGCAGCCGGCTCGGAGGCCTTCCGTGTTCGCGAAGAATTGGTCGCTGAAGTCCGAAAGGTAGAAGGCGTCCGACAGGCGGTCATTATCGGACAGAACTCGGTTGATGCGGCCGACAACAATACGGGGAAACGATTGATTGACGGCGTGAGGTTTGATGAATATTCAGCGATCTCTGGCCTAAGGCTCGTTGAGGGCCGATCGTTTATGGACGGACGCGACGAGGCTATAATCGATACCGCCTGGAAAAAGCAGAAGCGTCTGGTCATCGGCAGAACGATCCCGCTCTACGAACGCGACTTCACGATCGTCGGCGTTTACGAACCGGCCGGCGGAGCACGCGTAAAGATACCTCTCCAAACGATGCAGGAGCAGCTTGGGAGCGAAGGCAGGGGGTCTTCTATCCTAGTTTCCGTCGAGTCGGGCTATACGGTCGATCAGGTCGCGCAGTTTTTGCAGGACAGATTTCCAGACAACCAGATCATCCTGACCCGCGACCTCGAAGAACTCTATATGTCGAGCTATCCGGCGCTAGACGTTTTTCTCAATGTGTTCATCGGGGTCGCTGCCGTGATCAGCGCCCTCGTGATATTGCTAACGATGTACACAACAGTGACAGAACGGACGAGGCAGATCGGTGTCATGAAATCTCTGGGAATGAGCAACGCGGGCATAGGGTGGACCATTGCCCAGGAGGCGATCTTGTTGAGCCTGTTGGGAATTGTGCTCGGCATCGTCCTGACCGTAGTGCTCCGCTTCGCACTAGGGTTCGTTACCACGCTCGAGGTCGAACTTAGCCCGGCCGTGATTCTCATCACGTTGTTCGCCGGATTGGTCGGTGGTGCCCTCGGCGCGCTGTATCCAGCGATGCGTGCGGCACGTCTGGATGCCGTTGAGGCATTGAGTTACGAGTGAGAAATATTCGACATATAACTTTCCTGCCGAATCATCATTTCAACTGAATATGAATGACCAATTATCCGATGCGACACACATTTCCTTCATTGGCTGCGGCGTGATGGCGGAATCGATGATCGCCGGCCTGTTGAGAAACAAAATTCTCGGCCCCAATATGATCGGTGCAAGCCATCCAAGGAAAGATCGGCGCTCGGAGCTGACAGAGAGACACGGAATTTCAGTATTTTCGGACAATCCGGCCGCAGCTGAATTCGGGGCCGGCAGCTCGATCATTGTCGTCTGCGTCAAGCCGCAGCGGATACGGGCCGTCCTTAAGGAATTAGCCGGAAAGGTCAGGCCGGAGCAAATGGTCATTTCGATCGTCGCCGGAACAACCATGGAAACTATTTCTGATGCCCTCGGTACGCGTCTTGTAGTGAGGGCAATGCCGAATACTCCATCACAGATCGGCGCCGGGATGACGGCGTGGACGTGCACCGACGATGTGAGCGAATCACAGAGAGAGCAGGTCCGAAGGCTGCTTTCCGCATTGGGAAAGGAACTTTTCGTCGAGACCGAGAACATGATCGATATGGCTACCAGCCTCAGTGCGACCGGGCCGACCTATACGTTTATGGTGATGGAGGCGATGACGGATGCAGGGGTACATTTAGGATTTTCGCGAGAGATCGCAAAAGAACTGGTCCAACAGACAATGCTTGGCTCCGTACTCTTTGCAATGGAATCACACAAACATCCGGCCGAACTGCGAAATATGGTCACATCACCCGGCGGAACTTCGGCAGAAGCCATATACCAGATGGAGAAAGGCGCGCTTCGGACCGTACTCTCCAAAGCAATCTATGGCGCCTACAAGAAGGCGGTCGAACTGGGCAAACGCAAGTAATGCCGTTTTCCCGGATCAAAAATATCCGAACTGTGATTCGGGAGATCTTTAAGCCAGATCGCGCAGTGGAGAATAATTTCTTTGATCTTTTTCTTCTTCCTCTTGTTTTGCGGTAAAAATCAGACCACAGAGTAAGAGGAACAAAGCCAGGAAAAAGAAAGAAAAAGGTAAAATAGACATGATGTACACCGAAAAAACTCGCTCAAACAATTAAAGGACGACATCGCCGCTCTTGATCCGCAAGGACCAGTAGAAAAATTGCGGGCTTCACAACGCGAAAGTAAGCGAAGGCCATGACAATCCCAACTCGACCACCGATGAAGGTAAACGGACCGCGGCGCGTTTACTCCTACGGACGATCCGGCACATACCGCTGACTGCTGATGACTGACCTCGGTCTGCTTGTCGTCACCGTTGAATATAAACGAGCGGCCTTCGGGGTCCTGGATCCGATTGTGATTGCGATCATTATTTCAGTTAGCCGGTTTTTTTCGAGTCAAAGCCTTTTTCGCTTCGTCGGCGACTATTCGGTCTTTATCGGTGGTGAGTTGCTCAAGAGCTTCCTGCACCTTGTGCGACTTGAGCTTCGCCAGTGCCCGCACGAACATGTGACGTGACTCGCCGTTGCTTTCGTCGAGAACTATATCGATCAGATCGTCCAGATCGTCTTGGGTCACGATTACACGCATCGTGTTTCCGAAGGCCCATCGAAAATGATGATCGTCTTTGGGGGTTTTATGATATTCGGCCATTACTACCTTATTGGCCAAGCCCTTCGCTTCCTTCACCGCTAACGCACGAACAATACCTTCTTTGGTTCTGCTATCATAAGGATTCGTGAGGTGCTTGATAAGTACCGGAACAGCCTCGGTATACTTGTCGGCGGTATTTACAAAATCCCACACCGATTCGACCTGAAGGCCAACTGAGCCCGTCAAGTTTTTGCAGACAAAAAAGTCTCTCTTTTCTCCTGTGAAATGT
>DAOLDE010000019.1:0-69027 GCA_035327545.1 Pyrinomonadaceae bacterium
TGCAAAGCACGCACCGCTCACACCACTCACGCACCCATTCTTTTCATACCATTTATGACGGTGAGGGGCGCAGGGTTAAGAAAATTTCATCGACTGAGACTACTGTCTTTGTTTACAATGCAAGTGGGCAACTTGTGGCGGAATATTCAACCGCTCTCGCATCTACCCCTCAGGTGAGCTATTTGACAACCGATCATTTGGGAAGCCCGCGTGTCATCACGAACGAAAACGGCACGGTCAAGGACCGGAAGGATTACTCAGCTTTCGGCGAGGAGAGCACATCAGCCCAACGAAGCGCTAATTCGGAGTACTCGGCCGCGGACCAATTGAGGAAAAACTACACCGGCTATGAAAAAGACGGCGAAAGCGGGCTGGAATTCGCCCAGGCTAGATACTATAACCCAACGCACGGCAGATTTACGTCTGTCGATCCTCTGACTGCATCGGCCTCGATCCGCAATCCGCAGACGTTTAATCGATACAGCTACGTCCTGAATTCGCCGTATAAATTCAACGATCCGCTCGGATTGCTTTCGAGTTCCACCGGCGCCTGCGGACAGTGGTGCCCAGGCAGCGACGCCGGCGTTGAAAGTTTCAGTGGGCATGACGACGTTTCTGACAGCTTTCTTCCGCAACAAGATAAGACACCTAAGAAGGCTAAGCCTAAACCTACGCCTAAGCGGAAATCCGATCCTAAGAAGCAAACTCAGCGTAAAAAACAACCGCCACCGCCACCTGCCAAAAAAGATGGGCCGAAACCTGCATCGGCAACTGTAACGCCGGAGTTGGTAGGCCCAAATGCTGAGGAAGTAGCTCCCGGAGTATTTAAGGTCGGATCCATGGCTACATTCATCGTCTCGGTAGTTGGAGATGACGGCAAGCCATTTGAAGGTACAATTTCAGAAACGGTCGAGTCTACGGTGAACGGTGTGAAGGTAGGCACTATCACTGCTCCCGAAACTCCACTCGTGAACGGTCAATTCGTGGATATAGCTGCCCCTGCTGGTATTGCTACAGGGAATAGAGCTCCCACTGACGCGGAAATAGAAGCCATATCTAAACCGATGGAGGAGCAAAAAACGCGATTAGAACAAACAGCTACCTTTACAGTTAGAAGTACTACTACAAATGCAACTCTAACCATTGTTCACAAGAGGACATTGTCAAATGTCGATGGTGCGGGCAATCTTCGAGCTGTAAGAAACGGTACGAGATTTGTATTATACCCACCCCAAACAACGGTCACTCAAAATTCGCCGTAAAAACAATTAATGTTCCAAGGGAGAAGCAATATGAAGAACACTGTAAGTCCAATTCTGAAATCAATTTTCTTGATACTGATGTTAGTGGCCGGCCTGTATGCTCAAGTGAAAGAAGAATCGATACTCAATCGGCATGTCACAGTTGACCCATTGTTTCACGCAAACATCTGGTCGGCGGCGCAAGATCTTGCCGATCAAGGAATTCCGATCGGTTTTGAGGCAAGAGAGCATTGGAATGTCGATATGGGCCCCCGACTTTTCTTAAATAGCGGCCCCCTCAGGGACGTGCTCAACTCAATTTCCAAGCAGGACCCAACTTACACTTGGCAAGAGGTTGACGGAGTGATAAATGTTTTTCCAACCATTGATCGAAATAAGCAGATTGTTGCGTTTCTTGGCACACGGACCGGACCCATTACAGTAAATAAAGGCGATGACAGGGCGTCTGTCGTGGAAAGGGTAAGCAAACTGTATCATAGTGGCCAGGGAAAGGAGGCGCGGTTTTTTTCAGTTATCGGGGCTGGGAATCACTTGGGTGTACCTGACAAGTTTGAGGAACAATTCACAATTCCGATCTCAGATATGAGAACTATCCTCAATAGGCTTACAAAAGTCCAAGCCTACCACCCACTCTGGACCGTAAAGCAGTACTCAAACAGTGAAGAACTTACCGTTGTTTTCTGAGTTTTTATGATAAAGAGACTGCTTGCTGTAGGCTTTTGTTCGAGTTTTCTATTCGTGATGATTGCTGCATCGTTCGTTTATCCGCAGGAATATCGTTATCCGAATCGTGACCTGAGAAATTTACGTTTAGAGGATGTTCGAACTCGTGCCCAAAGCACGGAAAGTGCTTTCGCCGAACTGTCCCTTTCGCGTGACATTCCAATTGGGCTTGAGATTTCGCCAAACGACACAGAATTTCACGAGTATTCGATTGAATTTAAAAACGGTTCACTTACGGAACTCATGGCGGCGCTTGTCAGCCAAAATAACCTCTACACTTGGGAAATCGCTAACGGTGTTGTTCATGTATATCCGAGTGATCGATACCGCGATACACAGTTAAAAGACCTGCTCGAAACTAACGTAAGTAAATTTGAGGTCAAAAAGGGAACTAGTTCTTGGTCGCTAGTTAGTGCACTCATTTCTGCTCCAGAAATTCAAAAAGCACTTGTGACCAACACGTTGAGTTATCGACCGCGGAGTTTTAGCGGTGGTTACATCCCTCAACTCGGAAAAGATTTTAGGTCTGACGGTTCAAACCTAGCGTTAAGTTCAATACTGAACAAAGTGATTAAAGAAAGTCCGACCGCGAAATTCTGGGTTATAAAAAAGCACGTCAACAATCCATTAGAGTTTTCCATTAGTATTTCTGCAAAGCACGAAGAATTGCCGGCGAATACTCTGAATTTCCCTGACCGGGAGTATTAGGGGATGTCCCTTTTGTTGTTAAAAGTGTGTGATCTTCCGTTGTCAAAGACATAGCAGATTACAGTTTCGGGCTCAAGGCTCTCAGGTTCCGGTCGCAAACAGTGAAGAACTTACCGTTGTTTTCTGAGTTTTTCGGTTTCTTCAGGCCACCGGCTAAGAACTAGGAGGAGCAGTAAAATGAAATACTTAAGATGGATTGTTGCAATACTCGTCCTTTCGGGAGTCCTAAAAATTGGGGTGGGAAGAACGACCTTCGCTAGCGGGGATTGTGACGCCGGTTGCGTTCAAACAGTCAAGAGCTTAATAAAGGAAAACGAATCGGGATTTATTTCCGGCTTGTGGGAGAAGAAAACCGCTCGGCTTGGAGACAGAGTAGCGATCGCATTAAGGAAAATCTACGTCGGAAAGTCTATATCCAAAGAGAAGAATATACGAGCTTTTCTACCGGTCCTTAAGGGGGCATTTGAATACCCTAAACTCATCGAAGGGGCCGAGAACCAAAGCCCCGTGGAGACTTTCAAACTTCTTGATGAGATTAAGATCAAAACTTCCGATAAACTATTGGAAACGGAAATCAAGAGAACAATCAACTTTATCAGGTTCAAAACCGGGAGTGTTGACTACGAGGTTTTGATTCCGAAATCCTGACCGGCGGCGGATTAATTTGAGGACAAACCAACACGGGGCTACGACAAGGACCGCGACTTCTTAGTCAAATAACTGAGAATTTACCAAACTGCTCGCTTTCCTGGGTCAATTATTCACGCCGCTTTCTGGGTCATTTTTCACGCTTGTTAACATGCAAGTGCTAATCGACAAGCGCGATACCGGACCATCGAAAATTAGACGTATAAACGGCGGGGTACATTCGTCGGAATTTGATTCAAGGAGAACCGAAAATGACCAAGACACTACTACGCTATTTAGCCGGAATCATTGTTCTTGTATTTGGAAGTATGTTTGCAAATGGACAAGATGCAACGGCCGCGAACGACAATTCTTTCGGCGTTGAAATTGTTGCTGACAAGTCCTGCTACCGTTTACAGGACAAGATTAACATCTCGATTACCTTGAAGAATGAAGGGGCGGTTCCTATCTTTCTTTATCAGAAGGAGGGGAGTGACTTCTTGGAGGGCCTAAAAATACTGCTCTATGATGCGAATGGGAAGCTCTTAGGAGAGACGAATCCGAGGGGAGTAAAGACTTGGTTGACACCGCGGCCGGATGATTTCTTGGAGTTAAGCTCGGGCGATCGTTTTAGGCAAGATATGGCGTTCACGCTCGCTAGCCGGGGGTGCGATGAAGGAAGGCGTGTATTCTGTGAGGGCTTTTTATCAAAGTCCCGTTTCACGCCGTGTGATCCCGAATATGATGACTGGAAAAAAAGTCTGGTCACTTCAGGATGAGGATATTTATTCGCCGAAACTGAGAATCAGCGCAATCTCTAATTGCAACGGGTAGAAAGAATGCAAGGAACAAAGACCGAACGAAATGGAAGAGAACCGATGGAGACCGACTGGATCTTGAGAGGAATCTCAGGCAACATTTCGCCTAGACAAGGATGACGAATGTTTACCGGTCAGAGAATCGAAGAACGGTTCCGACGTATGGCGGATCTTGTGTAAGTCGCGTTTTTGAATTCATCAAGATGTTGTTCGTCCTAAAACCATAACGAGCCTGTTTTCGCTTTGGTAAAGTCACAGCCAGCTTGTTCGGTTAGTCCAAGCACTCCCAGCTGGGCGAGCGAAGGGCTAACATTCAATTTCCGTACAAGATCCGCGTCGAGAGCGGGGCCTTTCCACCTTCTGCACCCGGCAATCGAGACCGACACGAACCCGGTCGGGCTTTCTTCCCGAAGGTTGCCCATTGGGATCGACCAAAGCGTAAAGTGGTGCGGATCAAGGCGCGTATATAGATAGAAATAATTGCGGTGGCTTATGGCGCGGTACTTGATCGGGTACTTCCGGCCCGCGTTCTTTTCCCAAACAATGCCGTCGAGCTCTTTTAGATCCTCCGGAAAGCGCCCTCGTTTTTCATGAAACGTAAGCATGTCGCGCATCATCCTGTCTGCCCCCTCGACGGGTATGTCGGCAGTCCGTCGTCTCTCCGCGGCCCATAAGGAGTACACGTATGCTCCAGTGACTATAACGAGCACTATCGGGACAAGCACAAGCGATGTTTTAATGCGGTTCAGCATAGAGATCTAGGCGGGTGAGGCAACCTGCTGGTATTGGTCAGCCAGATGAAATCGCAGATCATACGTTAGGTCGTCGAGCGCAGCTGAATGCCTTGATCCCGCGTCCATCTCGTCACCTCGCGTTTGTTCCGGTGCAGGATTCGCGGTCGCCGGCGACAGCAGGCCAATGATCCGTTCATCTGTGAACTTACGATCCACTGAATTCGAAAAATTATTCACAAGTTCCTGAAGAGTTGCTTGATGCACATCTTTGGGTCCGGGTGCCTTGTCGTTTCGTGCTTCTTGTAAACTAAACGCGGGATCGATATCTCCAAGATCTGTCTCGCGCGGAGTTCCTTTTCGTTTTGCAGTGTAGGAGTTCTTCAGTACGGCCAAAGGTGGATATGCCGCTCTTATTGGCGGAGCCGTATCACTGATAATCAGGACCTCCGAATGAGCGGCTATCTGGCGAATCTCCGAAGCAAGCATAAGAGCTCGTTTCTGTTCGGCATACCTTGTATTGTCGTGTTTCTTTCCGGGATAGTCCTGAAATGTTTTCGAGAAGATGGTCGTGTCGCCGAGCTGCTTCGATGCGTATTCGGCCGTTACGTCATCAAGCCCCGGAAGGAAGATCTTTGTCATCACCGTGCCGAGGATCGCGTTTGCTCGTTCGCGTCCATATTGGTCATACATCTGCGGGAGATCCTGATATCCGAGTCCGAGGCCAACACCGCGACCGCGACCGATCCCCGATATGCGTTTCACTTCAGCGACGTTTAGCTGATAGGCCTCATCGATCAGGACGAAGCAGGGATGTTCGGGCTCGTTCAGTCCATCAAGACGCATCTCCATAACTGCCTGTCCCAGGAACGTTGCGATGAACTCCTTGTAGATATCCGCTGCACCTTCCGAGACGACGAGATAAATCGCGGTTCCGGGCTTGCGAAGCTCGGCAAAGGCGATATTCCTGCAGCTGGCCTCTATTTCTTCGGGCGTCGGCGGCATCGTCACCATTCGAGCCGGCGCAAGTGTGAAGGGCCGAAGCTTGTTGTAAAGGCCGATCAGGATCGATCCGCGCGTCTGGATCGGTGCTTGCCGGAATGCGAGGTACGCCTGCTTGGCATACAGGCTGGGCGAATTCTTCATAGCTTCGGCGAAGGCGTCCTTTTCGTTCTCTCCGAGTGACAGGAGAAAGTCAGCCGCAAATGCGGGAATGGCTTTTTCACGATAGACCTCGGCGATGTGCAGCAGAATCGCTGTGAGCGCGATCTGTTCCGCATCACCCCAAAACGGATCTGCGTTGGTCCTACGACGGCTTTCGATCCCGATCATCATTCCCGCGACCTGACAGGCAAAAGCAGGATCGTTCCGGCACTTCGGGATAAAGTTCCAGCGATCGCTTTTTGTCGGGTCGCTGAGATCGAGGCGAAAAACTCTCTTGGCAGAGCCAGCGGTCTGAGCAAAGAGTTCCCCCTTCGGGTCGTACACGAGGCATGACGATCGTCCCAGGATCGCGCGGATCATCGAGATGAAAAATGTTTTCGACTTGCCCGAGCCAGTCGGACCGAACATTACGAAATGCCGGAGCCATTGGCTCGGAGGAAGAAAAATGTCCCTGCCCCCAAAGGCCTTTGCAATCGGTAAGGAATTGGCGGGGAGAGGGATTCCGCGGACGCGGTTCATCAGGCCACATCGGATAAGGTCTTTCACCTTCGCCCAGCGAGCCGAACCATGAGCCGTGCTCATTCTTCTTACTCGATATGGGGAAAGCTCGTCATATGCATCCGACAGCCCCGCGCAGACGCCGCAAAGCGCCATCGCCCAGAATGCCAGGTTGATCAGTCCCGGTTGATCAAACAGCCATCCCGCGAAAAGGAACAAGCCCGCCTCGATCAGCCCGAGGCAAACATAGAACCCTCCCTTCCCAACATCAGCGGCCCAATGCCAGAACGCATTGTACGAAGGCAAATACTGCTCGTTCGCCTTCCTTGGAATGCCGTATGACGCATCAAATCGTTCTATCCGTTCACGTGCAAACATATCTTCTACCGACCTTGATTTTGAGAGTTAAGCCATTCGTTCTGTTCACGAAGATCTCGAATAACGGTTTCATTCAACGGCATTGCGCCGCCTCGCCAATGCCTGATCTTCCAGCCCGCGGCCGTGATCTGTTCATTGGTACTGAACGGCGCTGGCAGTTGCACAGGATTCTGCGCTTCGAAATACATTACCGAGTTCGCTTCAGCGGGCGGCAAGGGGAAGCGGAATAGGATCGCGGAGCCTCCGTGGTTGCTTATCGGCAAAGAGAGGATCTCGAAAGAAAAGGGCTCAGCCCGATAGTTCAGTTTCAGTTCACTCAAGGTCGAGCGAAGCGCCCCGTCTTTGATCTCGATGCCGGGAGGAAGGAGCGAGCGTTTTTGAAGCCCTGTGAGTATCTCGTTGACAGTCGCGGGGAATCTGGCGTTCATTCGAAACTCCTCGAACGAGGACAGCGAGACCGCCATCAGCAAGGCTCCGGATTCCCGAAGCCTCACGGCGGTTTCGTAAGCCTCGCCGGAGAGGACGGGTTTCGAGGGTTCAACCTCGGATGTGCCAGACACAACTGTCTGCTCCGAAGAGTTTTCGACGAATTTTAGCTGGACACTCTTGTCATTTCCCCCGTAAAAAGTTCTTGCGGTGAAGTAAAGAGCGACCACAAGTAGTGGAGTGATCAATGTCCGATGAACTCTATACCGTCTCCACCTCAAGAAGAAGCGGTCGATCCTATGCTGCCGCAGCGTGGCGTTCTTGTCTCTCGTGCTATCGCTCCCCTTCTGTTTGGATCGATTCATATTCATAGGCCAACTAAATAGCGATATTCCATTTCATCGCCCACTCGGGGTCGCTTGAGCCAAGCCATGTGTCCACAACCGGATGAAATGCGTGCGTCATCGCAAGCAGGTAATCGAGCTGCAGACCGAGAAGTTCGCGTGCGTCACCCGTCTTCACGAAGTAACAGAAAAAGCGAGGCAGGACGCGATGATCGAGCGAATCCATCGAGTCCCTTACAAACGCACCGGCGACATCGATCGATTCGCGGATGCTGGGATGATCTTCCATGCCGGCGATCCCGCGAACCGCGTCCAGCAGCTTTATCGCCAGGGCGAGTTGAGCGGATGACGCTTTCGGATTACGCGCCCGCAGTATCTCAAGCTCCTTCTCAAGAGTCGGGTTGGCGAACCGGCTGTAAATGTGTCGAGAGACGAAAGGACCGCTCAGCTTATGGCGAAGATCGTTCGAGGTCGTGATCACGATCGGACGGGATTCCCAATCGGTAACGCCTATGCAGCCCCCTTCGTATCGCGGTATGTAGATCAGCCCTCGTTCAAGCGGCATTAGTAACGAATCTTCAATACTTGCTCCAAACTTGTCGCTTTCATCCAGCAATAAGACTGGCGGCGGATTTCTCGGTGCGGACTGCGCGGCTTTTGCCGCAAGATCGTATGCCAGGCCGACTTCGCCGAGGACTAGGAACTGTCTTTGCCATTTCATCTTTCGTGCTGTTTCGAGAAGCTCCACTTGCTCGCTCACAGGAAGTTCCTTTGCGAGCGCAAGATTCTCGCGCATCCACACTTCCTGCTCTTCGCGGTCCCAGTCGTAAAGGATTTCTTCCTGTTTTAGACCGTCCCGCCCCGACACGACGCACATCGTCAGGTTGCAGGCCGAGGCGACGGCTTCTGGGAAGGCGGTCTTGCCGCTCCCTCGTGTCCCGGATACTAGCCACGCACGGCCCGACTTCAGGCTCTCGCAGAAATCCTCGAACACCTGTTCACCGGGCACATAACCTGTCCCGCAGAGCAGTCCGTATAGCTCGCGTTCGCTCCCGTTTCTTACGAGACGCCGTGGATCGATCTGCGGCCGGTCGAGATCGTGGGGGATCATTCCTTTCGCGCCTCCTGTGTCGGTTGGCTTGTCGTTGCCGCAGAGTTCTCCGGCAGGCCCGTCACGAGGACATAGCCGTTCGCGCCAGCAGGAACCTCCAGGAAGCTGTCCTCTCGCTCGTTTTTCAGGAACCCACCGGACAGATCCTCGGTCATCGACTCGGTACCCCGACGCAACGGCTCCGAAAGGATCACTGTGCCGCCAGATCGGATGGCGCCGACCGAACCGAGAACGGAAATGGCCGTATCCTTCATTCCGCGAAAGAATCGGCCCCACTGCGAGGTGAGATTTCGTCTTTTCCCCTCGATACCCGAAGCACCGTCGAGGCCGAGAAGCTCTCCGCTGAACTTCACAAGCACACCGGAAACCGGATCGATAAGGCCAACTACGCTAACGAAAGCCCTGACGGATTCACCGCCCCGGACGTTTCCGACGAGCATCGTTCCGGCGGGATAGGAGTATCCTTTACCTTCAACATGTCGCGTCAGTTCCAATCGCACGAATCCGCCCGAGTTGCGAAGCGTATAGATTGAGCCGATGAGACGGACAGGCAGGATCGTTCCGAAAGGTATTTCAACGGGCGAAGTTGTCGGTGTCGGTTTCGGGTGTTCGAATTCAGGGCTCCCCGTTCTTTCGTCTTTCGCGGAACGGTTCATGGTTATTCCAAAGAAAAGGGATCGACCCCGGGCATCGTCCGAATTCGTAACTTTCGACGCAGGCACGCTTCGAGTCCCAATCTCGGCGGTAACGGATTTTGACGGGTCAGATGAACTCAGTTTGCTTGCCGAAATCTGATTGGGTAACGGAAAGGGATATGACTCTTTTTCCCCGATCGATGCCTTCGCGTCTTGATCGGCAGCGCCCGCCTTTGGAGAAATATCATCAACATCTCCCTTGCCAGTAGGATTCCCGGCTTGAATAATGTCTACCGGAACACCCGAGTCGTCCGGATGCACTGTACTGACAGGAGCCGAGGACGCAGGAGCGACCATACTCAGAGCCATCTTCAGCTTCTCGTCTTCAGTTACGGGCGCGGAGGTCTGAGCGTCCTTCTGATGGCCGCTACGGTTCACCGCCTGAGTCTGCGGCTTCGAAAACCACCCCATCCCGAAGAACCAGGCGATAGCGACGACGAGAATGCAAAGGAAGACCGCGAACGCAGCAAAGGTCCTGACTACCTGCCATCGGCGTTTGTTTGGTTTTTCACCCCGCTCCTCAATTTCAGCATTGTCTTCGTCGGCTGTGTCTTCAAGTTCGTCCGAAGAGTTTTCAAGCAGCAGCTTTTCTCTCACATCGTCATCCTCGAAACCTGGTAGTGCTGTTGGTACGTCGGCTGGATCAAGTGTCGTCTTTTCCATTGGTGCTTCCTACTCCTTTCCTTTTGGATCGCCGAGACTTGAGGCGATCGGCGCATCGGCGGCTTCACGGTGTGCGACCAAGATGCGGACATTCTGATTAGTACCGAGAATCGGAGCCTTGTAGACGAGGGCGTAGTACGCGGTCGAACCGGGCTGCAGAAGTCCTTCCAAAGTAGTTGACTCAACGTATTGAGCTGCAACCCGTGTTGTCTGAATGCTATTTCCACTTGTGTCGGTTGTTTGGACCTGAAGCTCGGGCATACCCGGCACAAGTCTTAGGTTTGAGGCGGTGATGTTGCGCACCGCGACCACTACGAGCCGCATTTCCGGATCGAGCTCCGTGATGCGCGATACCGCGATTGCAAGGCCGTGCTGCGGTTTCGACCATGAGCCGAAATATTTCTTCGGCTCCCTCAAAGACTCGGCGAGCTTTTTGTTGGCGAGTGAGGATATCTCATCGTCTGTCTTCTTCTTGTCCGCGCCTTTACCGCGAGCGTTTCTCGAGTTTCCAAGATTTGCGTACGCGGAATTTATCGGATGACTTCTTTCACGCGGCGTTTCACCTGAGTTCATCGGTTCAACGGCTAGAGATGATCCAACGAGCTTTGAGACTGCCCGTGAGTTCATGGGAATAGACAAATTGCTCTCGCTGCCGAGATCGTATGCGAGACCAGCTGCTCGTCTCGCTGAAACGACGGCATCGCGGTCATAGGTGATAACGCATCGGTGAGCGTTCTTTCTAAGTTCCGCGACCGGGACCAATTCGAGGATCAGGACAAGCCCCGATCTCATCTGGAGACTGATCGCGCTGGCGGAAGAGCCGTCTCGCGACGGCAGGAACGACTCTCCGGGATAGATGGTTATCGACCTATCCGTTTCCTTTGTCGGCGATTGAAAGACTGAGGCGAGATTCGGGTTCCCCTCGTGAATGTAGTAGATGCCGTCCGAGGCCGGAAACTCCACTATCGAGACTGCATTTTGAGCGAGACCCAGCCGTATCACGGTCGGCTGTTTTGGGTTGACCGTAACCCTGGCCTCGCCCGAGAGGTACTCAGGTTCAGCCAGATTGACGATCGAGACCGGCGTCGACTGCGGAGACAGGGGTAGTTTCGCAGGGATTTCGGCGGCCGGTCGGGAAACTTGCTTCTGCGGTCGTTTCTTGACCGTTTTTGATTTAATCGGTCTCGGTTGTGCTTGGGCTGCGATCTCGGGCAAGCCAAGAAAGATAAGTGCCGGAAGAAAGGCAAGAACGAGTTTTGATACTTGAATGTTCATAAGATTGATAAGCAGCTATTTCTTGTGGATGGACTACTGCACCCGTATCGCGTTCGGCGGCGGGGCAGCTGCGGCCTCCTGTTCGGCCTCGTCCGCGATCAGCGTCACGGGCGAAACGGATTTGCCGTTGACCGGCTCTACCCTGAAGCGAAGGATCGTAAAGCCGGTTCGCAGATTGTTGTCGTTTCTTACAGGCGATGATGGGCTATCCTTAAGCAGGAACTTGGCCTTCAGCTGGACCGATTCCTCGACATCCTGCCCGGCAGCTTTACGGCGGATCTTTCGAATGCCTATTGCCCGAAGCACATACGGATCGTTCTCATCGACGGTGAGGTCCTGAAGCTCCCACGACGAGTTGACGCTCTCCGCCTTCTCGGCCGCGAGCACGCCGTTCTGTTTCAGACGTGTCGCCATCGCGATCGAGAGATCCGGGTCGAGCATTCGGAGCAGCTTGTTGATCTGGCTTTCGCGGTTCGCTTGCTCGACTTCGTAGAGAGCCGCAAGGAACTCCTTCACCAGATATTTCTTGTCCGTGGTGGTTGGGGTGTCGGGCGAGATACTGACCGTTTCGGTTGAGCCGTAGTCTCGATTGTTTAATTCCACGACACGTCCCGAGGATCTATCGATCACAATGCGGTCAGCCTTTCTCAAAGACAGAAATACGTTGATCCCGACGCTAAGTACCAAAACTATCAGGAGTATCCATACGGCCTTGAATAGCGACGATATTGTAAGTACATCTTCAGGATCGCGGCTCAAGTAGAGCTGCGTTTCTAAGGCCGCAAGAGTTTCAGTCGCAACCTCGGATGTTTTTGTATCTGGTGTTTTTTCTTTCATCACTTCGTGTGCGGACTTGGCCGCCATGTTTCGACTATTCGCAAAATGAGTGCCAAAGGTTAACGTGGTATTTCTTCGCAGTTCTAGAGGTGGCTTTCCTTCGGTTGGAGCAAAACCGAACCGATGGTGCGGCGCGTCGCGGCAGAAATGAACCAGTCAGCGTTCTCCCGGCGGAGCCCCGGCAAAAGTTGATCTACCTTTTTGAGCCAGTAGGCCTCGAACTTCGGAAGATATGATCACAGGCGCCTTATGATCTATTGGCTGTAGTTTGCCCTGACCATTTACACGAAAGCGGGTTCCGGTACGTGGATCATAAAGCACGACAATCGTCGAGGTACCGGATGGAGTCTTTTCTTCGCGAGCTTCTCGCTCTGACGCAAATGTCCGTGTAGCTTCATCGAGAGTTGACCTATTCTTTACTCCCGGGAACTTGCCCTGAGTTTCCAGCCAGCGATGAATCCTCGTTCCGTTCGCAACGTAGTCAACTGTCTCCTTGTAAGGCGGAACTCCTCCGGACGTCCGTCGTCCGGAAGGGTTTATAAGCTTACCCTGTGACCGGATCGTCCTGCCCTCCAGATACGCTAAAACGGTACCCTCGCCTGCGTTATAGGCAGCAAGAACAGACTCCAGGCGCCAACCAAAAAGCCGACCGAGATACTTCACATACCGAGCAGCCGCGTGGATCGACGAGTTCGGTTCATACGGGTCGGCGAGACCGAATCGTCCGGCGGTTGCGGGAATAAACTGCATCAGCCCTTGAGCGTTCTTCGGGCTAGTCAGCCACGGCCGGAACCTCGTCTCGTTGTATGCGATCGTCCAGAGGATATGCGGATCGACGCCTTCTTTCAGCGCTGCATCCGCTATTGTTCGCTCGAACAGCGCAGCGCGTGAAAGCACATCCATTCTTGAAAGTGCGGTCCGCGTGAAAACGGTTCGGGATTGAGAAGAGGTCGCCAAGGGACTTACGAGAGATCCGAGTATCAAGAGAAGAGCAGCGATGTAATTTCGTTTTTGCATGACGCGAGCGGATCGCAACCAACGTGCCAACCGCCTCCCTTGCCGAACGGCACAAGCCTTGCAAAGCGAGCGAAACCGTTGACGCTTCGCGAAGTCTAGCGAGGCGTCAAGAAACCTTTTACGCGAGGACGAGAAATGAAAAAATCTATTCGAACCATTCGATACGCCGCGACGCAGCTGGCTCCGGTCGCGGCCGTTCTGCTTTTTACAAACATCCTGTTTGCGCAAGGACCGATCTTCACCGGGGATGCGAGCAATCTTTCGAACATCATCCGCGAGTCACTGAAGCTGATGGCAATTGTGCTTTTCTGTCTCGGTGCAGTGGGTGTTGCCTGGGCGATCTACAACAAGATGACCGGGAAGGAATGGGGGAACCAGGCCTTCGGGTCTTTGCTTTCTTTCGCGTTCGGGACGATCGTCGCCGTCTTCTGGCAGCTTGCTCAAGGCCGGGCGGTCGGAGTCGACACCAACTTTTAACGGAGGGCGTTATGAGACGACGAGCGACCAGGCCGAACGTGTTTCGCGGCCTAAAGCGGTTCGGGGTTTATTCGACCGACTGGAAGTACATACTCGTACCGACTGCAGCGGCATATCTGACGCCGTTCGTCTTCGGCCTCTGGTTTGGTTATGTACCGCTTGGTTTTCCGCTTGGTTTATTTACGTTCCTGATACTGCTCGGAACTTTCAACTACCTTCGCCTGAGCAAACCCGAATGCTGGCTTTCGCAGAAGTTCGACGCGGAGATCGATAGGTGGCAGTCGATCCGGCCCCCACTTCACACCGAACTAGATCTAGCCGTCTGGGTAAATAAAACAAACAATAAATCATGGACACAGCAAACCTTTCATTCGCACACGTAGCGTTCTCACTTTTCGGCAGTCTGTTTTCTGTCGGGCTCGCGCTTGTGGTTGGATACCGGATCGTTCCGGCATTCAAGGCCCACAAGGGACACTTAGCGGTTCACTCGAATCCCAACGCAGTCCAAAATACAAAAATCACCCATCCGGGACGGCTGTTCCCAACCGAGATCGCCGGTCTCGACGCCAACATAATCCGCTATAGAGATGGGAGCTATGGGAAAGCCTACGTCTTCGAACCCGCGAATAGTCTCTACGTTGACGGAAACGTAACCGAACAACGGATCGAGGAACTCAAAACCATTCTCAAATTCGAGAAGCCGAAGAACACGATCATCCAGTTTCGGTTCCTCAATTCGCCCGATACAGGAGAGGTGCTCCGGGATCATCTGCGATCGCGCGATGCGGAATCGGCGGACCCGATCGCCGGTGTCCTCCACGCGACCAATCTTTCGCTTCATGAAGAAGCTATTCGGTCGGGCAACGTCATGCGACAGACTTCAACCGTCTGGATACGCGTGCCGGTTCGGGACTCGGCCGATAAAGGAGTGCTTTCGTCTTTACTGCCTTCGCTTCTCCGGGACGTAAAGGAAAACGGCATCGCATATTTTTTACGGTCACCCTTCTTAAGAATAAGAAATCGCGAAAGTGAATTGTTGGTGAAACGGGAAATCCGAAGTGAAGCCGTGTGCAGATCGAAAGCGTCGCGCGTGTTTCAGTCGTTCGAAGCAAACTTCCCGCGCAGTCTGCATCTTCGGGAGATGAACCGTCCGGAAGTTTTCGAGGCACTTTTTATCAGTCACCGACGCGAGCATCAATCGGTTCCCATGCTCCCCAACTCCGCGTTCGTCGATATAAGGCGTTATCTGTGCAGTACAGAGATCGAAAGCGCGCGAGACCAATTCGTTCGGCACAATGGCACCCCCGTGAGTTTGGTCAGCCTGAAAACCCTTCCGAACGGCTTCGTAACCGCAGATGTTATGCGGTACCTGACGGCGACGCGAGCACTCGGGTTTCCTCACGAGATCGTTGTAGATCTGATGACCACCGAAAAACAGGGCGCGAAAAAGGACCTTCAAAAGCGCATCGACCGGATCGAGGGCAGCCGCAATACCTGGCTCGGATTTCGGAACTTGAAGAAGGATGCGATAGTCATCAAATCCGACCTGGAGAATCTTTTGGAGCAGATCGAAATCGATAACGAAGAGATCTGCAACCTCCGACTTAACGTGATTGTCTTTGCCGGACGCTCGAAAGGAGCAAAAGAGACGCGGAAACAGCTTGAGTTACTGGACGAACGATGCGATGCCGTGGTGTCAGCTATCCGAAAAAAGATGGGTGCTGATGCGGTTCGTGAAGAAGCCATTCGTCAGCGCGCGCTCTATCCTCGGATGCTTGCGGGCGAGCTTTCTTCGAAGCGCACGGGCCAGGAGCTCACCGAAACAGCTGACTCGGTCATAGCCTTTGTTCCAACCGAGACGAGTTGGCGAGGCAGCAAAAGGCCGCACAGCATCTTTACCACTCCGAACGGACAGATGTTCGGCCTCGACCTGTACGACCGATCCTTGATCAAATCACCGACAGTGATCGTGACGGCCGCATCGGGTGAGGGAAAGTCGTTCCTCGCGTCGATGCTAATCACGGACATTCGCGCACACCGCGGGAACGTGAAAGTGCGCGTAATGGATTATCGCCATTCGTTCAAGCCCATCTGTCGGCTATTCGGCGGAAGGCAAATAGAGTTCACCGAAAAAGATCCAAGACCGATCAATATCTGGAACTATCCAGGCATCGAGCACGGCGTGCCTCCCACAAAAAGGCAGCTTGCGATGGTCCTGACCGACATTCTGATCCTGAGCAAAACGCCTAAGACGGATGCGATCACAAGTGCGATAGCTTCGACCGTCATAGATGAGGTCTATAAGATGGCTCTCGCGCGAAACGGCCACGGCCGACCGAAGTACCAACCGACGCTCGGGCACTTCCTCGACATTCTCAAGAGCTATCACTGGAACGCGGGCGAAGAGAGGCAGGCCAACGAGCTTTACCTGAAGCTGAACATTCATCGAAAAGACCCATGGCTCAATGCTCCTACCCATCCTGACTATGACGCTCCATCAATGTTCGATGTTTTCGAGCTGTCGGGAATAAGCAGCCTCGACGAAAAGATCCGGGAAAGTGTCGGTTTCCGCATCAGCGCTCAGATCATGCAGGAGATCGGGGAGGAGAATGCCCAGAACCAGAAGACTCCTATCCTTTTCCTATGCGACGAGATGCGCGAGATAAACAGGCACTTTCCTGCTATCCAAGAACTTATCGCCGAAGCCACCGTTACGGGAAGAAAAGAGGGCCTGGTTACTGTTTTGTTCTCGCAAGCCTATGAGCATTTCACCGGAACGCCCGAGCAGCCGAACGTCACCGGGATCGATCTCGTGAAAAACTCCGGCGTGAAAATGATCGGGAAACAGATCGGCGGATTCGAGCGTCTTGCCAATGACTGCGAACTGGCGCCCGAGACCGTCGCCGCGATACGTGGGATCAGGAACCAATACGGCCGTTACACGCAATGGGTGTTCGTGATCGGGAGCGGTGCGGACAAGATCGTTCAGATGGCGGAGATACATCTTTCCCCCGCAATGCTCTGGGCAAATACAAATGACACAAACGAGGCGAACGCCCGGCGGCTTGTTGAAAATATTAGGCCGGACCTCCCGCCGGAGATCGTCGTCTCGTGGCTGGCCTCGAAATATCCCACCGGATTGACGGCGGTCGGCCTCACGGGGATCTCCCCCATCGACCTGAATGAACTTGGCGGCCTGGAGGTGAAGGCATGATCGCAATGAACGGAACGGTTAGACAAATGATCCTTGGAGTTGTTTTTTCCTCGATACTCATTGGCATCGATGTGCGTCCCGTTCAGGCGCAGTGGACGGTGTTCGACCCGTCGCAGTACGCGCTCCAGGTCGCTAAAAAGATCGAGGAAGCCGCCCGTTGGGTGGAGACGATCAATCACTACATCTCGATGTACGAGAACGCCGTACGGCAGTATCAGAAAATGGTCGAAAGCGTGACTAACCTGCGGGGGATTCTCGACAAGGTCGACGAGCAGATCATGCGGCACAAGCAGCTGATAACGACCTACGCCACGCTCGGGCGGCTTATCCGAGGCACGTTTGAACTTAAAAAGAGGATCGAAGCGACAATAACAAGCCAGATCCAATCGGTCGTAAATATCGCCCGCAGGCTCAAGAACGGCATCTTCGACATGGAAGCGAACAAACGTGATCTTGACGACTTCCTTCGGCATTCTATCGGCAGAAGCGCCGACGCGGAGCTTGCGAATCTTGAGCGCCTTGCGAAACTCGACTCCGAACTTGAGCGAATGCTCTTCGATCGCGAGAACATGCTTCTCGATCTTTCAAAACTCTACGAGGAACGAGAAAAAATCGCTGATGAAACACGGGCTATCTCGGTCAATCCATCCGCCAATCAGGACGGCGTTCAATCATTGATCGACCAGATGCTCGCGGTGAACCTACGGATTACGACCGTCGAAGGCCAGCTCCGCGAGCTCGAAGCGAAAATACAGGCGAAGTTCGTCGCCTACGGTCTCAAGATCGAGCAGATGACCGAGTTTGGGAAGGAGATCCGCCGGACCACCGAAATGATGACCGGCATCACTCGGGCTTCAGATGATTTTCTGCGCGAACTCGAAAGATACGAGATCTGGAACGACGAAGTTTACGACAACCCTCTTCCGTAGCAACGGTCCTAACCCCCCGGTTGAATAAGAAAAGCCATGAGAACCAACAGAATATCGCGCGGCACCGCTGCCGCACTCACGCTCCTGCTAACGTCCTGCCTCTTCGCCTGCCTCTTTACAACGACGGCGGTCGGCCAACGGCCGCCTCGTCCCCCTCGACCGCCACGAGTCGAAGGGCAGACGCCGATAGGGACGATGAACGGTCAGCCAGTAACGGCGAACGATCTGATCTTGACGATCAATCCCGATTCTCCGTTCATGCCGCCCCTTGATGGGAGTCCGGCACCCGTCCTGCAGCAGTTCGAGAACCAGTACCCTGCGAACCCGACAGCAACACCGTCAGGTCCCGTGCTTCCTCAGAAACCGGCAGCGCCGAGCTTCAGCGAGCAGATCACAAATCTTATGCGGACGGGGCAGGAATGGCTCTTCCGGTCGGTGCTCGACACGATTATACGCCCGTTGATGCCGATACTAACGTTCCTGGCGTGGATAATCGCAAGTTTCGTACTGATCGTCGCCTTCATTAGAAGATTCCACGACAATCGCGGTCTTGGCCCCGAGCAGCTTGTTGCCTGGGGCATCCGAACGATCATCTTTATGGTCGTTATAGGGGCAAGCCCGTTCATTATCGATGCCCTCACTGTAACAGGAAAGTTCTTTGCTCGGCCGATACGGGGTTATAACCGTTCGCTCGTCGCCGAGTTCGACGAGAAGATGAAGCAGTACGTCAAGAACAACTTCGCGGTCGAAGACCCGGATGCTTTGCTCGCGGACCGACTCCCGAACGGGGAGCCGGGACTCGTCGGCATAATCACGGATAAGGAGTCGTCTGTAAAAGACATCACAAGCGAAATGAACGTCCTCGGCTGGGATATGCCGCGCATGTTCACGTTTATGGTCATCGGGCAGAACATCATCAAGTTCGGTGCGATCTTCCTGTCGGTTGCGGGTCTGTTCATCCTTATCGGGCTGAAACTCGCCGCTCCGGTGCTTTCCGCTTTCGGTTTTGACGAGAAGTTTGCGAACCAGATCTTCTATCCATTCTGCTGGGGAGTTGCCACTTTCGCGCTCGCGTTCCCGATCGTAAAAGAAGTAACTCTGTATGTCTGCTATGGGATCGGTCTACTGGCGCTCTCGATCTACAACGGCGAAGCGGTATTTTCGCTTGATCCCACGACCGCGACGATCATTACGAATAACAATTACGATCCGGCATCGAGTGCTTTGATCGTTACGATACTGTTCTTCGTTTCGAGCCTTTGCTTCATTCTTGTTCCGTGGCTGAGCTATCGGGTCCTCCGGGGACAGGTTTACGAAGGAGTATCGCAGATCTCGATGGGATGGATGCTTTCTTCTTTAGGCACAGCTCTTGAAACATACGGTCTTGTTGCGGGAGCCGCTTTGCACCGTCAGGCGGAGAACACCCAGATACAGGGGATCTACAACGCGGAACAGGCCGCCGCTAAGAAGGCTCTCGAAGCCGCCAATCAATCGACTGAAGCCAGACTAGTGTCATCGGTCGCCGGCGTTGAAGGCGGCCTCGTTACAAGTCTCGGCCAGATCCGGGCGAATCAAGTAACTCAGACGCTCCTGGCAGAAGCCAATAAGACATTCGGCATTGCCAGCAGTTCGGCCGCTACGCGCCGTGAGATCACCGGCACATTGGCCGAGGCGGAAGGAACGCGGGAGGCTCGAACATTTGACGGCAAAAAAGAAGTCGAACTGCGAGGCCAGGGCAATCTTGAACGGTTCGGCATGAAGACCTACGAGTTCACGCCCGGTGGTTCGTCGATCGCCGGGACTTCCGTTCCTGTACGCGCCGGACAGGAACTCTTCGACTGGGCTCGCGATAAGCATCCGATCCAGGAAGTGAATCGACAGATGGATTCGACCACGCGCGCGAACGTGTCGCTTCAAAACAACAACACCGAGATCGTGGCCGGTAAAAAAATCGAAGCGTCGAATACCTACCAGGGTGAGATCAACAAAGCCTACGAAGCGCAGGCTTCACAGAACATCGCCGCTATAGATCAGGGTACTGGAATTGCAGCATCAAGCAGCCGTCAAGGCGCGGGTATTCAACTTTCGGGGATCCGCCGATCAGCCGATATGGAACGGGCAGCCAATCAGCTTAATTTTGAGGGCCGCACCGAAGCCGCTTCAATAAACCAAACCGCCGCAATGGAAGCAGCCCGTCTACGTATGGTATCCACAGTCGTGACCGGCTTCTTTAGGGATATGGATCGTCGGCTGGAAGAGATGAAGCCGAAATACTAGCGCTAGGACGGGCCATGGTCGTGTGAGCCGCTGCCGCAGGAAACGGGTTAGAGCCAGCCCACGAATGCCTCGCCGACCGGACCCATCAAGGCTGCGAAGTCTCGACCGCAAGTCCTGCCGCCTTCCACTCCGGAAAACCGTCCTCAAGCCGCCTGGCCTTGAATCCTTTCGCTCGCAACGCGGCGACGGCTTCGACGGCGAACACGCAGTAAGGGCCACGGCAATACGCGACGATCTCCGATTCGACCGGAAGTTCGTCTAGCCGTCGCTCCAACTCCTTCAACGGGATATTGCGAGCACCGGGCAGGTGCCCCATGGCAAACTCGTCTTCCGGCCGGACATCAAGAACGGTCACCAGACCATCCGAAATCCGACTTGACAGATCCTCACGGGCGATCGGCTCCAGCGAATCCCGGGAACGGAAATAGTCGTCCATAACACGCGCAACTTCGGCGACGTTGCGTTCGCCGACGCGCCCCAACGCCTTCAGCAAGGTAACGACCTCGGCGTCGCCGGCCAGACTGTAGAGAATGTGTTTTCCGCGGCGTGTCGGCTCGACCAATCGCGCCCGTCGCAGGATCTGCAAGTGCCGAGAGGTGTTCGCGAAAGTCATCCCTGAAATTTCCGCAAGGTCCTCGACCGATCGCTCCCCCTGGGCGAGGTGTTCAAGAAGATCGATCCGGTTCGGATGGGCCAGAGCCCGTGCAACCTCCGCGAGACTCTCGAAAATGGCCAGTCTTGGTTTAAAGCTTGACAAGTTTTTATTCATCGTTCTAACATTCAGCAGAATGATTGAATGATCTTAACATTTTCTATTAAGGAGCGCAATTTAATGATCTTGAGACAATTCCTGCATAACGATCCGGTCAGCATCTCTTACATGTTCGGATGCGGAGGCAAAAGCACGGTCGCCGTCGTCGATCCGGTCGCTGATGTCGATACTTACCTTGAGGCCGCGAAGGTGGCGAACGTCAACATCAACTATGTGATCGACACGCACGTTCACGCCGACCACATTTCCACCGGGCGGGCCCTGGCCGATGCGGCGGGCGCCGAATATGTAATGTCCGAGAGGGCTGACCTTAATCTGCCGTTCACTCCGGTCCGAGACGGTGACGAGATCCCGCTCGGCAATGTCACGGTCAAAATACTCGCGACGCCGGGCCACACACCGGAGCATATCACCCTTCTGGTCACCGACCGGACACGAGCCGAAGAACCCTGGTTGCTACTGACCGGCCATACGCTCATGGTTGGAGATCTAGGCCGCACTGAATTGGCTGTAAGTGCCGAGCAAGGGGCTAAGGATTTGTTCCAGAGCATTCAAAAGCTGAAGGCCCTTCCGGACTATATTCAGGTCCTTCCGGGGGCGTTTTCGGGCTCGGTTTGCGGCCGCAGGTTGAGCGGCAACCCGATCTCGACACTCGGGTACGAGAGGCGTCACAACAAAGCCTTCGCGATCGCCTCGGAGGCGGATTTCGTGGAGTTCATGTTACAGGAGATCCCGCCCGCTCCGATCGAAGCGGCCACCCTCCGGGCAATCAATTCCGGGCGTTCGAGGGCGTAAAGATGTCAGAAGCGACGATTATCGCTCGTCCAGGCGTACGACTTGGACTGAAAGAGAACTGGCGCCAGTTCGCCTTGCTCGTCCTGATCAACGCCTTCGTCGGGGGAATGGTCGGAATTGAGCGGACCGTTGTGCCGTTGATCGGCTCAGACACGTTCCAAGTCGAATCCACGACGCTCTTAATGTCCTTCATCGTGAGCTTCGGTCTGGTGAAAGCATTCGCCAATCTGGTTTCCGGGCAGCTGGCCGATAGCTGGGGTCGCAAACGGGTGCTTGTCGCCGGATGGCTGATCGGTCTCCCGGTCCCTTTCATGATCATCGCCGCCCCGAGCTGGGAGTGGGTGATCGCCGCGAATGTCCTGCTTGGGTTAAGTCAGGGCTTCGCTTGGTCGATGACGGTCGTCATGAAGGTCGATCTGGTGGGCCCGAAGGGGCGCGGGCTCGCCGTCGGACTCAACGAGTTCGCCGGTTACTTCATGGTGGGGTTGACAGCGTTTCTGACCGGCTATCTCGCGAGCCGATACGGATTGCGGCCGGTGCCGATCTATCTGGGCGTCTTCTACGCGATCGCCGGGACGATACTTTCGATCCTTGTTGTCCGCGACACGCGGCATCACGTCAGCCTGGAAGCCGACGGGATCACTGAGGAAGCGTCGCCGCTAACCTTCCGGGAGGTCTTCGCGCTGACCTCGTTCAAGAACCGGAACCTGTTCGCGGCATCGCAGGCCGGTCTCATCAACAACCTCAACGACGGGATGAGCTGGGGGATCTTCCCATTGTTTTTTTCCACGCTGGGAGTCGGAGTCGAACGAATCGGACTCCTCAAGGCCGTCTACCCGATCGTGTGGGGCCTCTTCCAGACCGTGACCGGGCCGATGAGCGACCGATGGGGTCGCAAAGGTTTGATCGTCCTCGGGATGTGGGTGCAGGCGGTCGGTCTCTTCCTGACCGCCCTGTCGGGCCAGTTCGGGTGGTGGATATTCGCCAGCCTGCTCCTAGGTATCGGCACCGCGATGGTCTACCCGAGCCTGATCGCAGCTGTCTCCGACGCCTCGCATCCGACATGGCGGGCCCGTTCTTTGAGCGTTTACCGCTTCTGGCGCGATCTCGGTTACGCCATCGGGGCTCTATCGGCAGGCCTGATCGCGGATCGCTTCGGCTTCGCCGCAGCCATACTTTCAATAGGACTTGTGACCTTCGTCTCCGGCACTATCGTTGCCGTTGTGATGCGTGAAAGTAAGTCGAATCATCCGGGATAATCGTTGTCCGTTGTCGGGCGGATATCTCCCGATACTAATGTACGGATGATCGTTGAAATTTCGTTATGATAATCACGTGACAGAAAGGATGTACACATCCAGCGATCGCTTGCGCCCGATTCCGGAAACTATCGCCGCATACACCGTGGCCGAAGAAGCCGTCGCTTCGTTTGGCATTTTGGTGAACGTTTTGTTCGAGGAACTTTTGGTCTGTTGACTCTTCCGCCGTATGTATAACGAGATGAAGATATTAATAGTTATTAACGATGCACCGTACGGAACCGAGCGGGCTTATAATGCACTCCGTTTAGCAGGTCAGCTAAAGAAAACAGATGAAAATGCGGAGGTCAGAGTATTCCTAATGGCCGATGCAGTTGGCTGCGCCATTAGCAATCAAACGACGCCTAACGGGTACTACAATGTCGAGCGTATGTTGAAGCTCTTGGTTCGAAACGGGGCTTCGGTGAAGCTCTGTGGCAGTTGCACTGACGCTCGTGGATTAAGGAACGCGAGTCTTGTCGAGGGCGCTGAAATCAGCGATCTGGCGCAGTTAGCCCTTTGGACGATCGAGAGCGACAAGGTTGTGGTTTTCTGAGACACAGGCATGTTCGGATGCTGTTTACCCCGACTATTGGGGAGGCCAGACCGTGGCTCAGCGGCCTGATAGACAGTCGTCTCTTCGCGAAAATCTGGCACGAGTGATGCTTATTGAAATCGGTGTTTGAGCTATATGCCATTCATGGATTCTCAATGTCCACAGATCGACGAACCCGTATACCCGTTCGCAAAGTGAAAGGAATCGACTGCACTACATGGCTCAAGTTTCCTCCTGCAGAAAGATTGAGTCTCACGCCGAAACGTTAGGATGGTCGAAACAGCGACCGAAGAAATCCTAGCGCTCTACGAGGGCGGATCGCGTATCGGCTCGGAGGGTCTCTTCGGGGACGGCACCGATGTATTTTTGGATCAGTTTACCCTGTCGGTCGATCAGGAGTGTTGTCGGCGTGTTGTCCAGGCTCCGCCAAGGCGAATCGGGGTCGGGGATGAGAACCGGATAGTCGACCTTGTATTCGGTGATGAACTTCTTCACCAGGCCGAGATCTTCATCCAGCGAGATGCCGGCGACCTCAAGCCCCTTTTGCTTGTGTTCCCTCCCGAGCGCGACCAAATTAGGCACTTCGGTCCTGCACGGGACGCACCAGGTGGCCCAGAAGTTCAGGACCACGACCTTGCCTCGCAGATCCGACAGCGTCCACATCTTACCGTCGATCGTTGCCATTCTAATGTCAGGCACCTGCGCGCGTTGGCCCTTGGCATTTAGAGTTAACAAAGCAGTACCGACGATCGCGGCGGCGAGCGCGAGCCTGAAAGTTCCGAACCGTAATTTCATCCGCAGTTTGATGATGTCTGTGTAGCGTGCGTTGGCAGATTAGTGAGCAGCTCTGAGCCGAAGCCTTGATCGCAGCGTTAATGCCAAAAGCGCCTTATATTGTACTTCGATATCGAAATACGATATAGTTCAAATATGTCGCCTGAGCGGGATCTTTATTCGGGGTTGATCCGCCTTCACATTCTCCATCACGCCGTCAAAGAGCCGATCTATGGCCTCGGTGTTATGGAGGAGCTGGGGCGGCACGGCTACAAACTGAGTGCGGGAACTCTGTATCCAATCTTGCACAGAATGGAGAAAACCGGGTATCTGCAGTCCCAAACCGAACGTGAGGGAAAAAGTTCGCGGCGCGTTTATACGGCCACGACCGCGGGCAAGCGTGCGCTCGCCGAGGCGAAGGTAAAGGTCAAGGAATTATTCGGTGAGTTGTTTGAAGAGGAATAGCCGCTAGATCTTCTAGGGAGGTAAAAGATGAGCCACGATGAATACTCCAGAAGGACTTTTCTCAAGGAAACAGTCTTGTTAACAAGCTCGATAATCGTTTTGGGCGCTTGTGGGGGAACCGTTCAAAACACAGGAAGCAATCAAGGAGGTAATATGCAAGCCAAAACAGAGAAGGAAGGTAAAGAAAAGGAAGTTGCCGCCGCCGAAGATCTGATGCGAGAACACGGCATTCTGCGGCGAACGCTGCTTGTTTACGGCGAAGCAGCCACGCGACTGACCCAACGTCCGGACAGCGTCTCTCCCGAAGCTTTACAGCGAGGAGCAAAACTCTTCCGCTCCTTCGGCGAGGAATATCACGAAAGCAACTCGAGGAAGCGTTCATCTTCCCGGCACTCAAAAAGAAAGGTGGAGAAGCTGCTTCACTCTCGGATGTACTGATAACTCAGCACAATCGTGGACGCGAGATCACCGAATATATCTTGTCCGTCACGAATACGGCGAAGCTCGGTGCGAATGCAAGTGCGCTGGCAGAGGCTCTCAGAGGTTTTGTGCGAATGTATGAGAACCATTTGGCCCGCGAGGACACGATCATTTTCCCCGCCTGGAAGGACGCGATCTCGGGCGCCGAATACAGTGAACTGAGTGAAAAGTTCGAGGAGATCGAGCATCAGCAATTCGGCGAAGACGGATTCGATGATGCTGTGAAACAGATAGGCGAGATCGAAGCGAGCCTCGGATTGGTAGATCTGGCACAATTCACCGCGTCCATACCGCCGCCTGCATGACTTGTTGTGTGGCCTACCAGTGTGCGGAGAATGTTTTGCACTTTCGCAGCACAGTTGTGCGAATCAGGAACAACGCCCGGCGCTGATCACACGCGCCGGTTTGGTACAAGGAGGATCGATGTCATTTTTTGAGAGACTCTTGATCACGACCGCTCCCGCCGCAACCATTCTGGTCCGATTTATCGTAGGGCCGGTCTTCTTATCGGAGGGCATACAGAAGTTTCTTTACCCCGACGAGAACGGAGTCGGGCGATTCATAAAGATCGGAATCCCGAGTCCGGAGATGACGGCGCCGTTTGTTGGAGTGGTCGAGATCGTTTGCGGCATGCTGCTGATACTCGGCCTCTTGACGCGGCTGGCGGCCATCCCGCTGATCATAAATATGCTGGTTGCGATCGTTTCGACGAAGATCCCGATCCTTCTGGGCTACGAGTTTCTGGGGTTCAGCCTACGGAAGGTCTCGTACTACGGCTTCTGGGGGATGGCGCACGAAATGCGGACCGATTGGGCGATGCTGTTTGGGTCGATCTTCCTGCTGATCGTCGGAGCCGGCCCGTTGTCTTTGGACGCGATCTTGGCGCAACGTCGAAGGACCAGGAGCGGTTGATCGATGATTGAATAGGTGATTGGGCCGAGTTGATCTCGGACGATCATTCGGAGCCGGCATTTTTTGTCGCAGATTCACTAGATGGTTGTCGATTAGATGAAATGCTGGCTGAGTCTGGTTCTCTGCACAGGGCGATTTTTACCTTCGGCTGACAAATTGGTCCGCCTTTCCCTCGAAAAGTCTATTTTAGAAATTTGCACAAAGCTGGTTTTGGTATTATTGTGATTGTAACACTCGTTACATGGCGATGATCTATTTCAATACGCATGAAACCGAAACCAACGCACAAATGGATCCTGCTTATTCATCAGCTGCCGGCGAAACCCACCAATCTTCGCGTGCGCACGTGGCGGAAGCTCCAGTCCTTGGGTGCGGTTTCGATCAAGAATTCCGTTTACATACTTCCTTCTAATGAGAAAACGAACGAGGATTTCCAGTGGCTAAAACAGGAGATCGAGGCAGCGGGCGGCGAAGCGTCGCTGTTCCACGCGGATTCCGTCGAGGGCACTACCGATGCGGAGATGGTCGCCGCATTCTGCCAGCAACGTGACGAAGAGTACGCAAAGCTGATTTCCGACTTCAACGATTTCGCTGCAAACCTTAGCGATCGAAGAAAGAATGATTCCGTTTCCGTAGCCAAACTTGGCCAGTACGAGATCGAACTGGGTAGATTGCGGCGGGAGCTGGAAGCTGTTCTTTCCGTTGATTTTTTTAGCGCTTCAAAGAGGAAGAAAGCTCAGTCAGCCTTTGAGAAATGCCTAAGGGCGTTACAGCGATTAAAAACCAGCAGCGACGAGGAGGCTAGGGATCAAAGCAGCCCTGCCAGACTGAATCCCGTCGAATTCCAAAACCGGCGGTGGGTCACCAGAAAAAATCCGCACATCGACCGACTCGCCTGTGGGTGGCTCATCAAGAGGTTCATCGACAAGCGTCCGCGTTTCGGTTTTGTCGATGAGGGGTCATCAACAGAAGGCAGCATCAGTTTCGATATGGTCGGCGCGGATTTTACGCACCGGGGTGAGGACTGCAGTTTCGAAACTATTATCAAGAGTTTCGGCTTGGGCGGTGATGCCGCTTTGGGAGAGATAGCCGAGATAGTCCACGATGTCGATCTCAAAGACGGCAAGTTTAAGAGGCTCGAGGCGAATGGGGTTAATGCCGTCATTCGGGGGTTGGCCGAAGTTTACGGTGACAACAACGAAAGACTTAAGAAATCCTTCGCGCTCTTTGATGGCTTATACGAGTTATTCAGGTCCGCGGACGCATCGACGGACGGGACCGGTTTGGAGACGGGTCGAGCCAAAGGGAAGAAACAAAAATGACGACGGCGGAAGGTCCGACTGGGACGACAACAATTGAAGAGAGTCTCGAAGCACCACGAGGCGAACGCCTGCCGCGTCAGGTTCCGTTTGGCGAGGCATTCCGGTTCTGGGCCAAGCTCGGCTTTATCTCTTTTGGCGGTCCTGCCGGGCAGATCGCCATAATGCACAAGGAGCTGGTTGACAAGCGCCGGTGGCTCTCGGACGAGCGGTTCCTGCACGCCCTGAACTACTGCATGCTGCTGCCGGGGCCGGAGGCTCAGCAGCTCGCCATTTACATCGGCTGGTTGATGCACCGGACGTGGGGCGGCATTGTTGCCGGAGCTTTCTTCGTTATCCCTTCGATCTTCATATTGCTCGCACTTTCCTACGTTTACGCGGCGTACGGGAACGTCCCGGCGGTCGCGGGTGTGCTGGCAGGATTCAAACCCATAGTCGTCGCGATCGTGGTGGAGGCGGTCGTCAAGATCGGGAGCAAGGCGTTGAAAGGATATGCACATTTCATCATCGCGGCGCTTGCGTTCGTATCCATCTATTTTCTCCACGTCCCCTTCCCGCTGATCGTGGTCGCTGCCGCAGCTGTAGGGTTGCTCGGAGTCCGGATCGCCCCATCGGTGTTCGTTCGGCGACCGAAGACAAAGGAGGCCGATAAAAAAACCGAAGGCGACGACGCCCTAGCGGATGATCTGCCGCTTGTCATCGACGACCACGCCCCGCCCCCACCGCACACACTCCCGAGCCGACGCCGCACGCTCAAGATCCTCGCGGTCGGCATCACTCTATGGCTTTTGCCGTTCATCGCCCTGGGGCTCTGGCGCGGGTTCGGCAGCCTGCACTCGCACGAGTACCGGTTTTTCACCCAAGCCGCACTTGTAACATTCGGCGGCGCTTACGCCGTGCTCGCTTACGTCACACAGGCGTTGACCACGGACCCGTATAACTGGATGACCCGGCAGCAGGCTGTGGATGGGCTGGCGCTGGCCGAGACAACACCGGGTCCGCTCATCATGGTGCTGCAGTTCGTCGGCTTCATCGCGGCGTGGAACCACCCTGGCGGGATGGATCAGACAACAAGTGCCGTACTCGGCGCTTTGGTGACCACCTACGTCACCTTTCTCCCTTGCTTCCTGTTCATCTTCATCGGGGCACCGTACATCGAGGTTTTAAGGGGGAACAAGAATCTCACTGGTGCACTGTCGGGCGTCACCGCTGCGGTGGTGGGGGTCGTGCTGAATCTCGCGTTGGTGTTCGGGGCGGCGGTGATTTTCCCGAACGGGATCACCGGGAGTGTTGATTGGTTTTCGGCGGCGATGACGGCCGCGGCGTTCCTGGCGCTCTACAAGTATAAAGCGGACGTGCTCGTGGTGGTGTTGGCGGGCGGAGCCGTCGGACTTATCTGGACACTTTTTCTGGGATGATTTGTGGGCTTAATTGACCAAACATCGCTTAACTCAGAACTGACGCGGCGGGAAAGGTTTGCCGATTATCTCGGCCTGGAGCGCAACGTGGTCGCCGCTTCCTCGGCGGTCTTCCTGCTCGGCATCGGCGAGGAGCTTTGGAAGAAGTTCCTCCCCAAGTACCTCGAATCGCTCGGGGCCGGCACGCTCGCGGTGGGTCTGTTCGGGACCACCAAGGACTTCCTGGATGCGGTGTATCAATATCCCGGAGGTTGGCTGGCGGACCGGTTGGGCCGGCGCACCGCATTCCTCATCTTCGTCGCTCTCGCCGGTGTCGGTTACCTCATCTATCTGTTCAGCCCGTCGTGGCCGTTCGTTTTTCTCGGACTCGCGTTCGCGATGGCGTGGGGCAGCATGGCGTCGCCCGCCATCTTCGCCGTGATCGGCGATTCGCTTCCCAGGGAGCGGCGGGCCTTGGGTTTCACGATGCAGTCCATCCTTAAGCGCCTGCCGATGATGGCCGCTCCGGTTGTCGGCGGGATGATGATCGCGGCGATGGGGGTGGTGGCCGGCGTCAGAACCGCACTCGCAATCACCCTTGGTCTCGCGGCGGTGACCGCCCTTATCGTTCTCGCCGTCAACATTCCGATCAATGCCGGCGAAGCCACCAACGTCCGTGGGGTGTGGCGTTCGTTCCATTCCGCACTTAAGCGCCTGCTCGTGTCCGACATCATCATCAGGACATGCGAGGGGATGGCGGAGATCTTCATCATTCTCTATGTAACGGGCATTATCGGGATAAGCCTCCCGGAGTACGGCATCCTGGTGGCGATCCAAATGGCGACTTCGATTCTGGTTTATCTACCTTCGGCGAAAATCGCCGATCGAATCGGTCGTAAGCCTTTCGTCATCGCGACCTTTCTCTGCTTTGCGCTGTTCCCGTTAGCGGTTGTTCTATCGACCGGGTTCTACTCTCTCATTGTTGCGTTTATTCTTGGCGGGCTGCGGGAAATCGGTGAGCCGTCACGCAAGGCGATGATAGTCGATTTCGCGGAGCCTTACTCGCGCGCCCGCACGGTCGGACTGTATTACTTGGTCAGGGGCCTTTCGATCACGCCGGCGGCGTTTATCGGTGGGGTGTTGTGGAAACTAACACCGCAAACGCCTTTCGTCGCGGCTTTCGTTCTTGGACTTGTCGGCACCTTCGTATTCGCGGTTACGGTTGACGAACAATACGCCGGCTAATCGGGCGAGCGAGGAAACGTGCTAATGGAGGCAAACTATGAGGTGGATCACAAGGGAGCGCGTCAAGGTCGATCGCGTGGCGTGCCCGTGGTTGATAAAGAAATTTGTCGACCAGGATGCCGAGTTCTATTTCGTGCCGCCGGACCGTGTGAAGAGCGAGGCGGCTCGTCTCAACGCCACGCCGCTTGACGTGAAGGACGTTGAGCTCGGTCACCACGGACAGGAATGTTCCTTTGAGGCAATAATTAAAAAGTACCGGCTCTATGACGATCCCGCTCTAAAGTTGCTCGGCAAAATCGTCAACGGCGCGGACACGGATAATGCACTCTGGCAGCAGCCCGAGGGCGCCGGGCTCAAAGCAATCGCGGAGGGCTTTCGCCATCTTGGATTCAAAGACGATTACGAGATCAACGCCGCCCAGTGGATCGTGTACGACGCACTCTATGCTTATTGCAAGGAGATGGTGCGACAGGACAAACTCGACGGAGCGTTCAAAGCCTAGGGATGTGGATTTCGCCGAGCTGCATCAAGGAACAGGATGCCGGCTATTCGTTCAAAAATGAACGAATTTTAATGTTGTCTTCATTTGGCTTTAATCAAGTTTCGTTAAGCTGTTCTTCTGTGAATAACCGCTATGCGTATTTTGGTGGTCGAGGACGAGGAAAAAGTCTCGCGTTTTGTAGCTCGCGGGCTCGAAGCCGAACGCTTTGCGGTGGACAAGGCCGCGGACGGAGTGAGCGGATTGGAGTTTGCCACGCTCTATGAATACGATCTGATCATCCTCGACCTGCTGCTACCCGGTTTGAGCGGAACGGAAACGCTGCGCCGCCTCAGGGAAGTCAACGCGCACGTGCCGGTCCTCGTTCTGACCGCCCGCGACGCGATTGCCGACAAAGTTGAGAATCTTGAGGCGGGTGCCGACGATTATCTGACCAAACCTTTCGCGTTCGCCGAACTGCTGGCACGCGTGAAAGCCCTGCTCAGGCGAGGCGCCGTAAATCGTTCAAATGTGATACGCGTTGCAGATTTGGAATTGGACCGCCTTTCGCAAACGGTGCGACGCGGCGGGAACCGGATCGAACTGACGGCGAAGGAGTACGCGTTGCTTGAGTACTTAATGGCGAATGTCGGGCGCGTCCTCTCGCGCACGATGATTATCGAGCATGTCTGGGACCAGAGCTTCGACAGCGTTACGAATATAGTTGACGTGTACGTGAGGCATCTGCGCAACAAGATAGACGAGCCATTCGAGCGCAAACTGATTCGCACGGTTCGCGGGGTCGGCTACTCGATGTGCGACGAAACGCAAACATGAACACGCGCTCGATTCGTTTTCGCTTGACGGTCTGGTACGCCGCGCTGCTCGCCGGCTTGCTCTTGGTATTCGGCGCTACTTCGTATTTCGGGCTCGCCGGTTACTTGGAGTGGTCGTTGAGGGATTCGCTCGAAAACCAGGCGCAGCAGATCGCGGTGAGCCATCTCGCCGATGTCGGGCTGACCGGCGAAGACTACGTAATCGGGGAGATCGAGGAGCATTACGCGCCTGAGATCAACTCGCGGTTCGTTCGCGTGACGCGCGGCGACGGAAGCATCTTGTACGCCTCCGGGATACCTGAAGACGAGAGTTTCGACCCGACGGGTCTGGGCGCAGCGACGCTGCCGTCCGACGAACCGTTCACCCGAAAGGTCTTTCTGCCGGACGGCAAGGGCGGTCTGCTGCTTTACACAATGCCTTTCACGGCGCGCGATGGCAGCCGCTACACGATAGAGATCGGCGCACCTTTCCACGCGATCGAAAGCGTGCTGCGCGGGCTTTTATTCACTCTCGCGGTCGGCATGCCGATAATAATTCTCCTGTCAATTGCCGGCGGCTACTTCGTTATGCGAAGGGCGCTCGAACCCGTCAACGCCCTAACGCACAGCGCGGAACGCATCACGTCGAGCAATTTGGGCGAACGGTTGCCGGCGGTGAACACCGGCGATGAATTGGAACGACTGTCGATTGCGCTGAATAACATGGTGGAACGGCTCGATGCGGCGTTTACACACATTCGTCGCTTTTCGGCGGACGCATCGCATGAGCTTCGTACGCCTTTAACGGTTCTCCGCGGCGAGCTCGAAGAGCTGGCTGAGCAGCCGAATCTTCAGGAAGAATCGCGTGAGCGCATCGGCAGCGCTCTCGAAGAAACCGACCGGTTGTCAAGAATCGTGGAAAGCCTGCTGGTTATTTCCAGGCTTGATGCGGGCGAAGCGCGGATGGAAAAGAAGCAATTCGATTTTGGCGAATTAACCGCCGCGACCATCGAGCAAATGCGCCTGCTCGCCGACGACAAGGGCATTTCCCTCGTCTCTGACGTCGAAAATGGCGTTGAAGTTGAAGGTGATCCGGCGCGGCTCAAGCAGATCGTTGTCAATTTGCTCGACAACGCGATCAAATATACGCCGCGGGACGGCAAAGTAGAAGCGAAGGTCAGGCGAAACGGGCGTTCTGCGATCTTGGAAGTTAAAGATACGGGAATCGGGATTCCCGCCGAGGCCCTGCCGCATGTTTTTGAGCGTTTTTACCGCGTGGACAAAGCGCGTTCACGCGCGGTCGGCGGCACCGGTTTAGGCTTGGCTATCGTCAAGTCAATTTGCGCAGCACACGGCGGTGATGTGACTGTCGAAAGCCAGGAAGGACGCGGCAGCCTATTTCAGGTCAAACTGCCGATTGTTGCGCACGACTAGAGACCGAAAGTAAAAGAAGCGAGAGTCAAAACGATAATCTGTAAATAAGGAGGCGTTCTATGCGAAGAAGACAACTGTTAATCACGTTCTTGGTGGGCGGATTGCTGATCGTCCTTGCCTGTGGAGTAAACCATGAGGTTTTTGAAAGCAACGCGCAAACGTCAAAAGAAGAAGGATATGTGCCGGTAGAAAAACCGGCTCCCGTGCAGGAAAGCGGAAAGACACTGGAATACAATTTCGATAAAGACAAAGCGGGCGGTTTGCCGGAGAAATTTCACGACGGCCTGACCGGCAAAGGGACGCGCGGAACATGGACGATAATGGCCGATGCAACGGCGCCTTCGCAGCCAAACGTCATCGCGCAAACTTCAACCGACAAGACGAGCTATCGTTTTCCCGTTTTGATCGCGGACGAAGGCTCGTTCAAGGATGTGGACCTGAGCGTCAAGTTCAAACCTGTTTCGGGCAAAGTTGACCAGGCGGCCGGGCTAGTCTGGCGGCTCAAAGACGCGAACAATTACTACATCGTCCGGGCGAACGCCCTCGAAAATAACGTTGTCCTTTACAAGGTCGAGAACGGCAAACGCTCTGACCTGCCGCTCGTCGGAAAAGGAAAAACCTACGGAGCGAAAGCGCCGGTGCCAAACGAAAAGTGGAGCGAGCTGCGCGTCGTCGCAGTCGGGAAACTTTTTACCGTCTATCAAAACGGCGAAAAACTTTACGACGCTGAAGACGAGACTTTCGTGGACGCCGGGAAAATCGGCGTGTGGACAAAGGCCGACTCCGTAACGTATTTCGACGATTTGAAAGCAACCGCTAAGTAGTGAAGACAGCTCGTCTTAAGATGTCATTCATCGGAAGGAAAAATGATCAACAAAATATCACGGCGAGAGGCAATTACCGGACTATTGGCGACGGGTGCGGCAGCGTTAGGCGTAGCTGATGCGAGGGCAGCAGGTGCCGAACCTTCCACGCAAAAAACAACGCCGCCGCTCACGCAGGACGAGATCCGCGCGATCGAAACCGCGCTGGGCAAAAAAGGCAGATACGTTGAGGCGGAGAGCACTTACATCGTGCCGCTACCGCGCAACGATCTAAAGGTTTCGATCAAAGGCGATCCAGTTCCGATCGCTTTCGGTTTCGGCGGCTGGGTGTCGGTCAAAAAGACGATGGACGGCAAGTCGGCGGTTTTGATGAGCGACACCGTCTTGCTCGAAGAAGAGGTCAATCCGCTAGTCAGCGCCGCGCACGCCAACGGTGTGGAGATCAGCGCGATCCACAACCATTTCTTTTATGAGCAGCCGCGCATTTTTTACATGCACCTCCACGGAATGGGAACGGTCGCCGATCTGGGGAAAAGCTACGCGGCGGCGATCAAGAACACAAAGTTATTTCCCGCAAATCAACCCAATGTCGCCCAGCCCGCGCGCACGGCAAAGGAAATATTCGATCTCCCCGCGCTCGATAAAATTGTCGGAAAAACCGGCGCGATAAACGGTGCGACTTACAAATACACTGTCGGACGCGACGATTTGCAGATTATGGCGATGGGCGCCGAGATGACGGCCAACATCGGCTTAAACTCCTGGGCGTCGTTTGCCGGAACAGCGGGAGCGGCGCACGTCGCGGGCGACATTGCAATGCTCGAAGCGGAAGTAAATCCCATCATCAGAACGTTGCGGCAAAACAATCTGGAAGTGGTTGCGCTTCATCATCACATGCTCGGCGAATCGCCTCGCATAATCTTTTTGCATTATTACGGGAGCGGCAACGCGAACAAACTGGCAGCAGGGTTCCGAGCCGCGCTAGACGAGTTGGGCAAAAAGCGCGACCAGATGGCGATGTAAAGTATTTCAGCTCTTTTTGAGGTGAGGTGAAAGATCATGAAAAAACGCTTGCGATTGAACTATACGGGCCCGGCGATAGTTTTCGCGTGGCTGGTCTGCGTGTTTACCGTTTCGCTGGGTTTCGCCGGCGAGACGGTTTACGTGACGAATTACAGCTCGGACTTCATATCGCTTATTGACGCCGAAACGAACAGAAAACTGGCTGAAATCCGCACGGGAAACAAGCCGCACGGCGTTGCCGTTTCACCTGACGGCCGTACGGTTTACGTAAGCAATGAAGGCGATAACAATGTCTCCGTGATCGATTCTGCCGCGCGTCGGGTAATAACCACCATCGCAGTCGGGAAAACGCCGAATCAGCTTTGCGTCAGCAAGGATGGGCGTGCCGTTTACGTTACAAACAACGGCGACGACACCATTTCCATGATTGACACGGCCAGCCGGACTGTTAAAACCATCGAAGTCGGGCGCAAACCGCACATTTTACTTTCTTCGCCCGACGGTTCGCAGATTTTTGTAACGCTCGAAGGCGACAACAAGATCGTCGTCATCGACCACGCGAAACAGGAATTAAGCGGCGAGATTCCGGTCTATGGCTTCCCCCGCGTGATGGCGATTTCGCCCGACGGCCGCGGTCTTTATTTAACGCTTCGCTGGCTCAACGGCAGTTTGAAGATTGACACCGAAGCTCGAAAGGTCGTTTCGGGCTTCGACCTGGGAATGCCCGCGTTTCCCGCTGAAGGCAAAGCCGCTCACGGCCTGGCATTGTCCCGCGACGGGAAATACTTGTATTTGACCAGCCAGATCCTGAATTCGGTCACAGTTCTGGAAACCGCGACGATGAAGGTCGTCCGTGACATTGCCGTTGGCAAGGACCCTAACTGGATCGAGATAACCGCCGACGGTCGAAGCGCGTTTGTCAGCAACACCGCCTCAAATAGCGTTTCCGTCATTGATCTGAGATCCAACAAAGTGATCGGCACCGTTCCGGTCGGCAAGAGCCCAAAGCGTTTGGCGATCGGAAATATTATCGAGTAGAGAGGGTTTTATCATCCCGGCGAATTGCGACTTGAAACGCGAGTTTCGCATTTTGCACGACCGAGGAAGCGGAGGATTTTGATTCGTGAAAACATTTATCGAAAATCGAGCATTATTTCTGCTGATCGGCAGTTTGATTCTGAATTTCGCGTGCGCTTCGCCGCCGAATACCGAAAGATCGATCGGCAACGGTTCTTCAAACGCAAGTGGAGAAGTAACGATCTACGTTTCGCAGGACCGCGTTTTCTCCGAACCCGTTTTGCGGGAATACGAAAAGAAGACCGGCGTCAAAGTGAACGTGGTGTATGACACGGAAGAAGCAAAGTCGACCGGCCTTGCCAACAAATTGCTTGCGGAGAAAAATCGTCCGCAGGCGGATGTTTTCTGGTCTAACGAGCCTGTCAGGACGCTGGTTTTGAAGAAGAACGGCGTGCTTGCGGCTTACAAATCACCACAGGCAGAGGGCATTCCAGCAAATTTCAAAGACCCGGAAGGCTTCTGGACGGGATTTTCGGCCCGTTGCCGGGTGATCGTATATAACACAAACCTCGTAAAGCCGGACGAAGCGCCGAAGTCAATTTTCGACCTGACCGATCCGAAATGGAAAGGTCAGGTTGCAATTGCCGACCCGCGCTTCGGTTCGACATCGTTTCACGTAGCGGCCCTCTACACCGAGCTGGGCGACGAGAAGGCGGATGATCTGTTCCGCAGACTGAAAGCCAACGACGTAAAAATTGTGCCCGGAAATTCGGTGGTCCGCGATATGGCCGCCCGGGGGGAAGTGAAAATCGGTTTGACCGACACCGACGACGTGAATGTCGCTCTTGAGGACAAACAGCCCGTGGCGATGGTTTTTCCGGACCGCGACGGCATCGGAGTTCCGCTGATGCCGAACATGCTGTCGCTGATAAACAACGCCCCGCACGCTGAAGAAGGAAAACGACTGATTGATTACCTGCTCTCGCCGGAAGTTGAAGGAATGCTGGCCAAATCGGAAGCCGTGCAGATACCTTTGCACGCGGACGTTGAACCGCCGAAAAACATTCCGCAGATCGCTTCGATAAAAGCGATGACGCTCGATTACGGCAAGGCCGCCGACCGCCTGGAAGACGTAACGCGGAGGTTACAGGATATTTTGGGATTGTAATCCCGGTACGTTCGAACCTGGCGATATAACCGTTTGGAGACAAATCAAAAACAACGTTCGATTTTTGCAAAAGTTTACTCGCGGTTCAGCCTTCGCGGGCTGATCTTTTTTGTTGCGGCGACGGGCTTTTTTTGTTTTTCAATGCTGCCTGTCGTTTATATGGCTGTGTCCTCGTTCGTGAGCGAGCAAGGTGCATTCAGTATTGAGAATTATAAAGAACTTCTTTCTTTCGACGCGCGGCGCCGCTCTCTGCTGCTAAACAGCGCGGCGCTCGGATTCGGCGCCGCTTGTCTTTCGACCTTGATCGGCGTGCCTCTCGGCTTCCTGCTCGCGCGAGCGGAGTATACCTTCAAAAGGCTTTGGCGTTTCGTTCTGGTCGTTCCGCTTGTTATCCCGCCATATATTTTCGCACTGGCCTGGGTGTTGATGCTCGGCAGACCGGCGCCCGAGATCGCCTACAGTTTATTCGGAGCGATCATAGTTTTGGGCCTATGCTTTTACCCGCTCCCGATGCTGGCGGCTGAGGCGGCTCTGCGACAAGTAGATCGCCGGACGGAAGAAGCGGCTTTGCTGGCCGCGTCTCCTTTTCGCGTTTTCCGGCGAATTACGATGCCGCTGATCGCTCCGGTCGTTTCGGCTGTTTTCCTGATCGTTTTCGTGCTTTCGGTCGCGGAGTTCGGCGTTCCCGGTCTGCTGCGCGTCCGCGTTTTCACGACGGAGGTATTCACGGCGTTCGCCGCGCTTTATGATTTCGGCGCGGCGACCGCTCTGGCTGTTCCGGCGTCGTTCATCACGCTGGTAGCGGCGATTTTCGCGGCGAAGCTGCTCGGCGAAAAAACTCTCATCGGCAGAAGAAAACATTTGGCGGCGGCGAACTCGACGAGGGGCGCTTTCAGGTTCGCTTTGTTGGCGGGGGCGGGAGTTGTTTTGGTTGCGGCGGTTGTGCTCCCGATTCTTACGCTCTCGTCCGAAGCTTTCGCGGCAAGGAGTCTTTCGAAAGTGGTCCTGGATTCCGGAGCGGCGATCGCGAACAGCCTTTTGCTTTCGGCGATCGGCGCCGGTTTGGTCGTCATCATTTCCGTCATTCTCGGATATTCGCGCAGTCGCGCGAAAACGAATTGGAGGTGGTTTGCGGATGTTGTTTTTCTCGTCATCTTCGCCGTGCCGAGCACGGTCGTCGGGGTGGGGATCATCGCACTTTGGAATCGCGGCGGTTTGGAAGCTATTTATACGAGCCAGGCGATCATCGTCGTCGGTTATCTCGCCCGATTTACCCCAGTCGCGGCTTTGATCTTTGGCGGCATCGTCCGGCAGATCCCTTACTCGATCGAAGAGGCGGCGGCGATTTCGGGAGCAAACTGGCTGCGTGTTTTCGGCAGAATCGTGCTTCCGAGTATGAAAAACGGAATCGCGGGAGTCTGGCTGATCATATTTATTCTCACGTTTGGCGAACTGGGAACGACACTGCTTGTCGCACCGCCCGGCGAAACTACCCTTCCCGTGCGAATTTATACGCTCATCGCCAATACGCCGCCGAGCGAAGTCGCCGCACTCGCGCTTTTGCAGATTGCCGTCATTTTGTTTCCGTTGGCATTTTTGATCTTATGGCGAAAACCGAAGAAAAAGACCGCGTGAGAAGAGCCGATTATTTGTCGCTTGCCGGGGTCTCAAAATCGTTCGGCGGGCGGGCGATACTCAAAGAGATCTCGTTCCAGGTTGCGACTGGCGAATCTGTGGTTCTGCTCGGGCCGAGCGGCTGCGGAAAAACGACGCTTTTGCGGATGATCGCCGGTCTTGAAACGCCCGATGCGGGTGAAATCTACCTCGACGGCGAATGCGTCGCCGCGTCGGGCGCTAACCTGGTGGCGCCGCATCGCCGAAGAATCGGTTTTGTTTTTCAAGACCTTGCACTTTGGACCCATTTTACGGTTGAAGGAAATTTGCAGTTTGTTCTCTCGTCGCAAAAAGTTCCGAGATCGGAACAAACCGGACGCGTCGAAGAGATGCTGGATCTGGTTAGGATGCAGGGCTTTGTTAAGAACTATCCGGCCGAGCTTTCGGGCGGCGAACAGCAGCGTGTCGCTCTGGCCCGCGCCTTGATCGGCGGCCCGCGTCTGCTTTTACTGGACGAACCGTTTTCGAGCCTCGATACGAATTTGCGAGGCGATTTGCGCGACGAATTGATCGCCATTCAAAAGCGTCTCGGCATCACGACCGTTTCCGTAACGCACGATGAAGAGGAGGCGGAAGTGCTGGCCGACCGGATAGTGAAATTACGGGAGGGGAGAATCGAAAGCATTACCGTTGTCAAACCCGATAAAGTTTGATCCGCTTATGAGACTTTTACTTTTCTTACTTACCCTGAGCATCGCTTCCATTTCTGGTGCTCCAACTTACGGGCAGGCCCCTTCAACGGAGAAAAAAGCGAGAATCTCGCGCGCCGGCGGAGAGATCAAGATTGACGGCGCGCTCGACGAGGAGTCCTGGCGTGCAGCCGAAAGCATCACGAATTTTCGCCAGCAGGAACCGAACGAAGGCACTGACGCTTCGGAACGAACGGAGGTTCGGGTTCTTTTCGATGATAAGAATCTTTACATCGGGATCCGCGCATTCGATTCCGAAGCCGCGAAAACCAACGCCCGTGAGCTTGTCCGCGATGCTTCGTTCTCCAACGACGACAAGGTTGAAATTCTGCTGGATACTTATCACGATCGGCGCAACGCTTTTCGCTTCACGGTCAATCCCCTGGGAGTGCAGCAGGACGCGCTCATCACCGACGAAGGCCGGGACGTAAATCTTTCATGGGATACGAGCTGGATTACGGAAAGCAGCAGGGACGCCGACGGCTGGACGGTCGAGATAGCGATTCCGTTAACGAGCCTGCGTTTTATGGAGGGCCTGGACGCGTGGGGTTTTAACGTCGCCCGCGTCATTCGCCGCAAGAACGAGGAAGTTTTATGGACGAGCTGGCAGCGCGAGTTCGGTCTCGAGAAGGTTTCGCAAGCGGGCGAACTCGTTGGAGTCGGCGAGATACGGCGGCGGCGCCTTTATGAGATCAAACCTTACGTGACCGGCGGCTGGCGAGAAGGCGTGCCGCTCGTCGGAACAAGAGGATTCGACGCCGGGGTCCGCGGCACGGCGGGGATCGAAGTCGCTCGCGTCGGCATCACGCCTTCCTTGACGGCGGAATTTACGATCAATCCCGATTTTGGGCAGGCGGAGGTCGATCAGCAGGTGGTTAACCTTTCGCGCTTTTCGATCTTCTTTCCCGAAAAAAGGGATTTCTTTTTGGAGAACGCCGGCATTTTTCTGTTTGGAAGACAGGGCAGCAACCAACTTTTCTTTACCCGACGTATCGGCTTGACAGACCGCGGCGAGCCCGTCCCAATTGATTACGGCGCGAAAGTGACGGGCAAGATCGGCAGCTACAACGTCGGTTTCCTGCAAGTCCAGACTCGCAGGCTCGGCGACCAAACGACGAGCTTCGGCGTGCCGCGCCAAAATTTCACCGTCGCCCGCGTCAAACGAGACATTTTCGGGCGTTCGTCGATCGGCGCGATGTTTGTCAACCGCCAGGGCAGTCAGTTCACCGATGCGACCGGGCGGGCCGACGAGACACGCTATCACCGAGCGGCCGGCGTTGACGCTGAATTCAACCTTACAGACCGCTTGCGCGTCCACACTTTCCTGATGGGGACTGCCAATCCCGGTGCGAAATCAAGTTTTCTTTCGGGGCGCGTGGATACGCGCTACGAGGATGACAATTTTCGTTTCATCGGTGTGTATGAGGACATCGGAAGCAACTTCCGCCCCGAAGTCGGCTTCGTCGAGCGAAGCGGCATCCGCCAGTATTTCGGTCAAGCCGCTTACAAGCCGCGGCCGCGCTTTATCCCGTTCGTCCGGGCGATGGAGTTCGAGACGCAGATCGAATACTACGAAGACCGGCGGGGGCGCCTCTCGACCAGGCAAACCGAATTGACCTGGGAGACGGAATTCAAGAATTCTGCCGTTTTCTCTCTTCGTCTGTTCGAGGACGTGACGGACGTTTTGACCGAGCCGTTTGAAATTAGACGCGGCATCGTGATTCCTCCCGGAATGTATCGTTTCAACCGCCCGCGAGTTGAGTTCTTCAGCGACCAGAGCAAAAAGATCGTTTTCACAGGACGTTACAAATGGGGCGGATTCTATTCGGGCGAGCGGGACGAATATTCCGCCGGGGTAACGTATCGCCCGAATAAACATTTGTTGTTCGATTTCGCCGACACCTACAACGATGTGCGGCTTCGGCAAGGCAAATTCACGACCAATCTTTTCGCCGGCAGGGTCAACTACAACGTTTCCCGGAAACTGCTGACCTCGGCTTTGCTTCAACTCAACTCAGCCGCGCAGATCTCTGCACTTAATGTTCGGTTCCGTTATATCTACCGACCGAACAGCGATTTCTTCATTATCTACAATCAGACAACCGGTAGAGGACTGGAACGTCCATCGTACAGTCTGCAAATGAAAATGACGTACGATCTTACGTTTTGAGAAGCGCTTCGGCAATCTTATTACTGAGGATTGTCGGGCGGATCCGGTTGAACAGACGCAGCAGGCCACCGTGTCTTTAGTTCTTCGACTATTTCGTCAGCGATCCGCAGAGCCAGGGCCGAGATCGTCAGTGAAGGATTAACACCCAACGCTGTCGGGATTATCGACGCGTCAGCGATGTACAAACCCTCATAATAGGGGCGCCCGCCAGTTTTCGACTTGTCAAATACCCTGCCAAATTCATCAACAACACCGCGAGTTGCGTCGTCGGCCATACGACAACCGCCCAATGGATGACTGAGCGCGATCGACTTGTTGCCGACCGAGTCGGCGACATCGGTCAGAAAAGGATTGAAGAATTTATAGTCCGAACCGTCGGGCCGAAGTTTCTCGGCCAGCCGCGCCAGGGTACGTTCAACGGCCTCATAGATTCCATCGTCCCAGAATTTCGCGCTGCCCGGTTTCTTCACCCTCAGTGTCGTCTCACCATTGCCCCGCCCGAGAGTGAATTGCGCATCGGCTCCATCGCGTCCCATACCAACCACGCACATCATATTGGACACAAGCTCTTCTTCCGAGCGGAACGTTTGCCCTCGCTCTCGATAGTTTGAGAAAAAGTCGCGGAGGTACTGAACGCTGCGCTTTTTAAGGTACCTCAAAGCGGCGTGGAGGATGAATACCTCCCCCGTGTTACCCCTACTTAATGATTGGATAAGCGGAACGCCTTCACCGATGACTGACGCCAGCGCGGGTGGAACACCTTGATCCTCAATCGTATGAAAATACTTGGTATTGGGAGTGGAGGTTCCGTCACGGCCGTCGTTGCCGGTCCCCTGCTTGTTCGTATTGAAGTGAGCGAACGACGTGGTCACGGGGCCGCGTACGATGCTCGCACGGTTCTTCGTCTTTTCAAGAAACGCTAAGTAATCCCCATTGGTGGAGAAGCCGTACCCGACCTTGTCGCTCAAATTCGGCAGGGCATCAGCTCTTTCTTTCGAGCGGAGCATGATCTCATTGGTCCCGATGCAACCGGCCGCGACGACGACCATGTCCGCCCTAACCGTTTGATCATCAAAAAGCGACGGGTCATCTTTCCGACGCTGAATGAATCTAACTTCATAACCACCATCCGGAAGTGCGCGAATCACATCAACTTCCGCCAGGGCTTTGATTTCCAGATTTTCCCCGTAAAGCGGCTCCGGGTGGTTGGGGGTGCCGAGCGCAGCCGCCATCAGTTGCTTGTTTAAGGTGTGACGTGCTCCGGGCAGACAGCCGACATTACAACGGCTTTGGCGTTCGCAGTAGTTCTTTGCCTTGCTCCCGTCAACCGGATAATTAGGGGGAGGGAGGGTTGGCCCCAACGGTGCATTTTCCGATGTCAGGTCGTTGATGGACAGATCGACCGCTCCGTAATCGCGCGTCAGACCGTGCACCGCCGTTTGAAAGACGCGTGCCCGGTCGAGCCACAGTCGGTTTTGTTTCTCCGGCGGGTTCTTGTCCAAATCGGATTCATCGATGCTTATTTGTTTGAGTCCCGGAATATCGTTCGCAGCGGGCGGTTTGAAATTCGGATCGAGCCGAGCCGTTCGTGTAACAATATTGCTGAGACCGGTGTTAACCATCGTGTCCACGATCGCTTCCTTTTCCTCCTTGCTCAAATCCGTCAAATCTCCAAGGAGCGGGATCCGCTTCGCCCTCCTTGCGCCAAGCATCGAAACCACGCTGTAGCCGATGGCGTGTCGTGCCAAATCGTAATACTTTTGGCGTGTCGCTTTATCCCAACTGGTGACCCAGCGTTTGTCGTCGAAGATAAAATCGGGCGGGGCTATCGTTATGTTCGAGTACACGAGCGAACCGCCGCCGACCCCACTTGCGCGAATGACTGTAACGCCGTCGCTCTTGCCGCCGAACAGTCCTAAGAAGCCGCGCGTGCCGAATCGAGTTAGATCGAATAGTCCGTCCTCGTTTCTGAAACGCTTAAAGATCCGCGTAAAGATATTGACGTCCCTAGTGCGCCGGAAGCAGCGGGTGAAAATGTCAATGAATCCTCGAAAATGATTTTGCGAGGACCAAAACTGTACCGGCTGGCCCGCTTTGGCGAGATGTTCGGCGGCGCGAACCTCCTTGTCTTGCACGGTGCTCACCGGTGTCGTCCACCATGTTCCGCGCTCCAAAATCAGGACCTTCTCTTTCTTCCCCCGCTCCTTGAATGCGTCAGCCAACGGCAAAGCGGTCATCGTCCCGCCGAAGCCCGACCCAATAACTACAACTCTGTAATGCGGCGTTTCTTCTTTCATGCGATTTGGCTCCTGTAATCGAAACTTGTTGCGTGCAAAGTCGGCTGCTTCTTACATATCTTGAAACGGTATTTCCCACTCGGATATCGGCCCGGCATTGTAGCTCTCTTCGCCGAAATGGCGAATCCCAAAGACTTGAACCAGGATGCCGGCGGCTCGGATATAAACCTTTACAAAGCTCTTGTGATAAGGCGGCTGGTCGTGGTCCGCAAAGGCGTCAGGCAGCCGTTCCAAAAGCCACGAACCGTACTGCTTTCGAGAAACCTCGCGGCTCGGATAGCAGTCGAAGTCGTCCGGCTCGCCGGTCAACCGAATTCCCAAATCCGGAGGGAATCTCATATCTTTCGCTTCCGGAATGATATGAGTTCGCGAGAGGTACGCACCGCCCCCGCCGTTGACAAGGTGCCAAACGATCTTCCGCTTCCCATTCGTGCTCGCAGGTATGCGGTATTTCTGGAAATTGTGCGTATCGCCCGCGACAACGAGCCGGTAATTGAAACGATTAACTATGTCGTTGACGTCACGCAAACGCTCGTCGAATTGCCCATTTGCGAAGATCGGCTTGCCGGAAATCAGTATTTTCGGCTTATCGTCCGCATCATCGGAAACTCGAAGAAGCCACTCCCTTTGTGAATCGCCGATGCGCCCCTTTATCCCGGTGTCTACGAAAACCAGCCGAACAAATTTCGTGTCTATGTAGAAATACATGTTTGGCTGGAAAAACCGATTAGATCGAATCATCCGGAGCATCTTCAGCTTTTCCGGGTCTACAGTTTGTTGGTTCGGATCCAGGCGGTGAAACGTGTTGTCGCAAAAATGGATCATGAACCCGGTCAACTCGTCGTACCAGTCATGATTGCCCGGAACCGCATAGATGTCTTTCGGGTAGTTCCGGTACGGGACGTAGAATTTTTCTCTGTACTCGTGCGATCGACCGGAAGGGTAGATAACGTCGCTCGCGATTACCGAGAATTCTGTATCGGCGCCCTCCCTTAAGAACTTATCCACCGCGACCATCTGGGAGGAATCCCCCTCGCCGGTGTCGCCCATCACGACAAAGGAAAACTCGTCTGGTAGATCATCGCGGAAAAAAGCAAACTCGCGCGAGCCTAAACGTTGTGCCTGCCGCTGCGCCCATTCTTCCCGTTTCTCATTGGTCGTATCCCAGACGAAGGCGGTTAGATGCCGGTACGAACGGAACCAATTTAACGGGTTACCCCAACTAAAGGCCATTGCATTCCTCCTTTGGAGTCAGGTTTGAAGTCTAGGGTGACAGCTGCCACAACAATACCGAGAAACATTTCGCTCCCGCGCTCTCCTCGCAGCTGTAACCGATCATCGAAGTGATATCCCGATTGCCCATAGTTTCGTTTGAAACGATGGATTTGTCCACAGCAGTCCTCATTGACGGCTGGTCGGCTCCGACAAAGACACTAGGGGACGCGTCGTCTACGGCTATACCTTCGTGACGAGTGCAGAATTGGTTTTTGCGATCGAGAAGTAACTTTTTGAACGTCTCGGTTTCTGAAAGGGACTCTCCGAACGTTGCAAGTCGGGATGATTACCTCGCGCTCGGTGAGTAAAGAGATTGAGAACTCGCCAGCAGGCAGCGTTCGACATGAGCAGATGCAAAACGGCGAGCATTCATCCGGCTCGTCTTCGTCATGCTCGGGCTAGGTGTGAAGCTCCGCGATCTCGCTGGTGTCGGAGTGCGCCGGGGCCGCGAACGTGTCGGGGCATGGCTGCGTCAGCAAGAAAAGGATGCACAAAACTATTGCGAAAATTGCTGGCCTCATTCTGACCGCGATCTTCCGCAACTCTTCATTCGCGAGACCGCGATCGTACCAACTTATTAGAGTCACGTTCAAACGACTACAAGCTAAATACCTTGCGGATCGGCCACGGCCACGATTTAGATCATCCAAAACAAGCGGCGGACGGCATCGTGGAAAACGGGATGCGGAGCATGACGGCGACAGGATATAGGCGTGTATCTAAGAGGCGACCGTGTGGAATTTGCGGGAAACCCGATTGGTGCAGCACGACCGCGACGGAAACGATATCGTTCTGTGCCCGTTCCACTCTCAACGCCGATCGCGTTAGCCGGTACGGATGGGGAGTCTATTATCACGAAGGATATCGGCTAGCTTTCGATTTCGACTTCGAACGAAACTTCAAACGGTTTCCAAGCCGAATAATGATCAGGGTTCTAAGGGCCCTAGCTCCACCCGCAATCCGGGATAAGGTCTATCGAAAGCTGATCGAATTGTCACCGGCATCGTCCAGCGACGAGATCGTAAACGGACGTGGAGGTTTGTCGGAGAGGGGGATACAGGACTACTCACAGTACGGAAGCCTACCGAGACTAGCGAATGAAAGAAACGTACTGGTTGAACGTCTTATTGAAGAGCTCGCGAAAGAAGGAAATGGAAAACAGCTATCGTTCGCCGGAATACCGGGCTTCTGGAGAGATGCAAGGGGCACTTTGCGTCTATGGAGTGAGCAGGATTCGTTCGATGACTTAATGCTGATCCCGTTCGTCGGAAGTGACGGGCTGATTCGCGCTTACCAGATACGGTTCATGCGTTATCTCCCGAATAAATCGGGACGCTATGTCTGGCTGTCGTCTTCGAATCAAAGAAGCGGATGCGGCCCTGGTGCTCCCTTGCATCACGCCGATCCTCATCCGGGCTTAGACAAACCCGTTCTTGTCACGGAAGGAGCACTAAAAGCAGCAACAGCTCAAAGATTCTTACCTGACAGATACGTCGTCGGGAACAGCGGCGTTGCTACATCGCATCGAGAGATCATAGAAACCGCAAGGCGACGAGCGCTGGAGATCGCATTCGACAATGACAGTTTCACCAATTCTCATGTGGCACGAGCAATGGCTTCTCTAATACGACTTCGATATGAAGATCAAAGATCTTTCGTTTACGACGACGAGGTCCGAGTTCTGACGTGGGGCCGATCCCTAAAAGGCATAGACGAGGCCTTACTTGCCGGCCTTCAACTAAAACGCCTCACCGTTGCAGAGTGGCTCAAATGTCTAAGCCCCGAATGTCAGGAACAGGCGAGTGGTCAATTATCTTTCGCCGAGCGCGGGAAAGAAGCGGCTGGCAGAAAGTATGATGTTTCAGTCTGACGCCCCCCCGAGCATTCCTTTAGGCCTGATCGAACAGATCGCCTCGATCATCGATTCGGGGAGACAGCTCAACAATCGTGAGCTGCTGACAATTTGTAGGGATCATGGGGTCGATGGCCTGGCGACCGATCCGCATCTATGTCATGAGATCGCGGAAACAGCAATTAACTACCTCATAGCGACGAAATACGGGAAGCAACTTTTGTCTTCGGAAGATCCCCGAAGAGCGTGCACCGAAATACTCCGACCGCTACAACTGCGTCTCCCAACACAGTCGTGGCGGAGCGAAGCTCAGGTAACATATCAGCAGTTTTCCACGCCGGCTCTAATCGCATACCTAGCGGCGTACCTGATGAATTTAAGCGGCAGCGATACCGTGCTTGAACCGTCGTGCGGTACGGGCAGTCTTGCCGTGTGGGCACGTGCGGCGGGAGCGACCGTCGTGACGAATGAGATCGATCCACGGAGACGGCAGCTTGCCGGGCTTATCGGTTTCGACCCGACCGGTCATAATGCGGAATTCATCGATGACTTCTTGCCGGAGAGCATTGTCCCGAACGTTGTCTTGATCAATCCACCATTCTCGTCAAGCGGCGGCCGAGTGGAGCGGAACCGGAATAAATTCGGCTTCCGGCATGTCGAGTCCGCTCTTCGGCGTCTCGCAAGCGGTGGCCGGTTCGCGGTCATCCTCGGCGAAGGAGGATCGCCGGGAAGTGTTGGGGGAAAGCGATTTTGGGATTCGGTATCGCCAGGCATTCGAGTTACCCGATCGATCAGCCTCCCCGGTCGCGAATATTACCGCAATGGCACAACGATTGGCATAACTTTAATCCTCGGTCGTAAATCTGCAGCCGATCAGCCGGAAGGCCATGTCCAGTGTAGCCCCGAGCTACTAAGCTTCGACAACATCGAAACTGCCTTCGAGTTGATCAGATCCAAATAGGTATGAATTACCAGCAACTTCACGAAGCCGTCAAAAACGGCTCAATCGTCGGCGCCGTAGATAACAATGGCAAGAAACATCGATTCTTTATTTCGGATGGCGGCAGCTTGTGCCGGTTCAAACCACGCAGCAGCCGACGCGGTTTCTGCGTGTACGAATCCGATCTTGCACGCTACGCGCAATTCATACCATCCCAGCCTCCACAGACCGGCGAAGCGAGACTCCGCAAAGAATACCGACTTATCGAAAAGTACAAGCGGATGGCGGGCGAGGCGAGCTTTTCGAATCCATTCATTCGCGACTGTCTCGCACTTGCGGATTTCGATTCGTGGAGAAGGGACCTTGTCGAGCCTAATTCCTGGGAGAAGGATAAAGTACCGCGCCCGAAGACTCTGTACGAACTCCACATAACGACCGGGACCAATATCGACGGTAAGGTGATCTCATTGAACCGGATCGCTAAAAAGTATCCGCGTGAGATCGAGCGCCTTCGCGAATCCATCCGTAACAAATCGGCCGGAAACATCATCACCAACCGCTGTGCGAAATTCGCCGGGTACGACATATCGATCGAAACCGATTTCAACACCGAGACCGGAGACTTTCGCGGCTTCTTATCGCTGGAATACGCAGGCTGCGGCAACGGTTACTATTACCTGCTCATCAACGACGAAAACTTCATAGGCTACGACGTCGATTGAAGGGACTCAGAAAGCAGGCAATTACAGCCGGACTTCAATTCAATCTACTGATCACCTCAGAAATGTTATCAAGTTACCAACAATCGGCGGGCACAGCTACGCCGTTTTCAGCAACCGCGGCAGCCACCGTGTCTGTAGAGACGAGCGAGCTTGATACTACTAATCAGATATTCGCGTACGCACCTCGATTCGTTGTCGGCGGGGCTTCGCATCCCGGAGTAATAGTCGAGCCACCCGGGCTTGCAAACGTCGAACCGCCTCCGATCCATTATCATCCCTGTTTGCCGAAAGAGTTGTCCGAGACCGGCAGGCTCTCGGCGATGCAGATCGAAAGAATCATTTACGCTGGACAGGCTCACGGTCAGAGGCTTGCGGATGGTTCGCGTGCCGGAATAAGCATCGGGGACGGAACCGGAACGGGAAAGACCGCTACCTTGGCCGGTGTAGTTCTGGACAACTGGTTTCAAGGCAGACGGCGCTCCGTCTGGTTCTCCGTAAAGTCGGATCTCATCGAAGCCGTCTCGGATGAATTCGCGAGGCTTGGTCTGAAGCCGCCGATAAAGCTCATAAACGATTTTCCGACCGATGGCGATATCGATATTGGTGACGGTATTACGTTTTGCACATACCGCTCGTTGATATCGCGTTCGAGATCGGGCAAACGGCGACTAGATCAAATAACCCGCTGGCTTGGAAGTGAAGGAGTGGTAATCTTCGACGAAGGCCATAAAGCGAAATACGCCTTCGCGGACGATCGCGGCCAATCGACGCAGACCGGCGCGGCCGTGCTCGAAATTCAGGACCCGGTTAAGTTCCCGGACCTGAGAATCGTTTATTCATCCGCCACATCGGCCGGTGAGGTAAGGCATCTTGCATACATGTTACGCCTTGGTCTATGGGGCGACGGAACGAATTTCCCGCTCGGGTTTGAACAGTTCGCCGAGGAGATCGAATCCGGTGGCGTCGGTGCCCTCGAAATGGTCTGCCGCGACCTGAAAGCTATGGGCCGGTACCTATGCGGGAATCTCAGCATGGGCACCGATCCGGACTCCGGCCTCGCTGTTGAATTCCGCGAAGTCACGCACTGGCTCACGCCCGCGCAGCGCACCATGTACGACAACATGGCGCAAGGGTGGCAGGAGGTCTTCAGGAACATCCATCGGGCGCTGGATCTGACGAACTCCGGCAAGGCCACACGCGGCCAGGCCGTGAATCAGTTCTGGGCGGAGCATCAGCGGTGTTTTCGAAATCTGATAACGGCCTTCAAGGTTCCCACGCTGATCCGAGAGATCGAAGATGCCTTGGGAAGGAAAGAGTCGGTTGTTGTTTCCATCACAGGTACAGGAGAGAGCCAGACAAAGAAACAGATCGAGCGTGCGGCGGATCAGGACGAAGCGATCGACAGTCTCGACTTCAGCCCGCGCGAGACGCTGACACGGCTCGTCGCCAACTGCTTTCCTATCGCCTGCTTCCAGGAACGCACCAATCCATACAGCGGAACGATCGAATATATTCCAGTTCTTGACGCCCAGGGGAACCAGGTCGAGAGCCGAGCGGCGTTGCGGCTAAGGGCCGAACTGCTTGATAAACTCTCCGTTCTCGAAGTGCCGGAGCATCCGCTTGATCAACTTGTGAACTATTTCGGTGTTGAGAATGTCGCCGAGATGACCGGGCGGAAGAAGCGCTTGATCCGGACAACTTCCGGAACTCTCGAATATCGTCCCCGCCAGCTTCCGGGCGTTCCGTCGAAGCTCATCAATCTTCACGAAAAGAATGCGTTCCAGAACGGCGACAAACGAATAGCGATCATGTCGGAAGTTGCATCGACCGGCGATAGCCTCCATGCCGGAAAACAGGTCGGCAACAAGCAAAGGCGACTCCACATCGCCGCCGAGCTTAAATGGTCGGCGGACAAACAGATCCAGGACTTCGGACGGACGCACCGGACCGGTCAGGTGGCCCCGCCGGTTTACCTGCTTGTCTTCACGGAACTGGGAGGTGAAAAACGGTTCTCCGCAACCATCGCCCGCAGGCTCGGGAACATGGGAGCCCTTACAAAAGGCGACAGAAAGGCGGAGAAGGCAGGCAATCTCGACAAGTACAATCTTGAGTCCAAAGAAGGCCGCTCGGCGTTGAACGTCGTACTTACCGGAATCATGCGCGGCTGCGAGATCGCCGGGCTCGAGGATCCAAAGCAGGCTCTGAGGGATATGGGATTAGTCCGAAAAACCGATGACGGCGAAGTGGTTCCGGACAGTGAGAAGACGAACATTCCCAGATTTCTAAATCGGCTTTTATCATTGGAAGTGGATCGGCAGAACGCCTTGTTCGATCATTTCTACGAAACGTTTCTCGAGACGCTCGAATACCTGAAACAGAACGGAAAGCTCGATGATGGCATGGAAGACCTGAAAGCGATGTCGGTCGAGATCGCGGAACAGCCGCAGGTTCTCCACTCCGATGCTCTTACGTCCGCCAAGACCGTCTATTACAAGCTCAACCTGAAGGTAGCCACAAAACCCGCGAGATACTCAGAGCTGTCAGAAAACGGTGTTCATCAGTTCCTCCAGGACAGGCGTGACGGTTCGTTTGTCGCGGTTCGCAGAACGCTGTCGCATACCGATCCCGAAACCGGTGAAAGATATCAAATGTTCTCGATCTCCAAACCGGACGGCCGGAATCTCTCATATATTCGTGAAAGTGAACTGAACCAGAAATACAGAATCGTCACTAAAACAAAGGCGGAAAAATGGTGGCTCACAGAGGAGGCTAAAATCCCTCCGTTCGAAGACAAAACGGTGCATCTGCTAAGCGGAGCACTTCTTCCGATCTGGAAATACCTGAAAACCCTTAGCAAGGATGCTCTCAATATCATTCGAACGACTACCGATGATGACACACGACTCGTCGGTGTGAAGATATCCGAAGGATGGCTCCGTGATCTTTTCCGTCATTTCGGACTGCAATCCGATATTCCGACAACCGCGCCCGAAGTGCTTCGCATTGTCGATTTCGAGAACAATACTGTGCATCTCGCCGGTGATATCCGGATAAAAACGACTCGGTTTCAGGGACGCCTCCTTACAGAGGTCTGCCCATCCACGTTCGAGCAGATCCGCGAACTTCGCGGGAAGGGGCTCGTCAATATCGTTCAGAACGGAAAGCAGCGGTTCTTCCTGCCCGAACTGTCGCCGCATATTTATCTCGAACCGGTCCTGGCTCTTTATCCGCCAATATCAACCGATATCGACTTCCTGCCGGAATTAAAGCCTGAGTTCCAGGCTCTTAAGAAAGAGGCGCCTATAAGTCTGCCTCAGTGGCTATCTGTACCCGATCCGCGAGACGTAAGCGAACTGCAAATATTCGAGGAGACGCTGTTTTTGAGTTGAGGCGATGAAGAGGGGAGCTAGGTGTCCTCAATATCTTCCTGCAGAAGATCCATATAGCGGTCGCGAACGAATAGCCGATCTTGTCCTTTTTCTCAGCCTCATTGAACGGGAAAGAAATTTTCTTAGTGAAATGCTCTAAGAAAAGATGGCACGTAATTCTTTCTTAGTAAACGGCGCCGAATTGCATTTTTAGCTAGTCGATTTTTTAGAAATTGTGCCTGCGGTTCAACCCCGCCCATGCCCCGGCGTGAATATTGAGGTCCAGAAAGCCGTTCGTCAAATAAATCGTAGAAAATTGGTTTTAGAAAGTAACCTTTCCGTCTAATGCGGGTTTTTAGTTATGTAGGGTGAATATCGTAATGGTATCCCAGGTTCGTCCGCCGCGGGAGAATCACCGGTGATTTACCTCAATTGAAATAACCTATCGACGTTTTTACGAGGAGATCCGCCTTATGAACAAACAGGATGCTGTCGCCAACACCGACACAGGGTCGTCGATCTTGGAGGAAAAGATAGCGCTTTACGCCCGAGTACCGCATTACGTGCTGATCACCGGCGAGAGGGGAACCGGCAAGACGACGATCGCCCGGAAGCTTCACGAGCAAAGCCCGAGATCCAAGCGTGAGTTCGTAAATGTCAATTGCGCGAGCTTCACGACTGAGCTTCTCGAATCGGAGCTGTTCGGCTACGAGAAAGGTGCGTTTACGGGAGCGAATGCCGCCAAATCAGGGCTATTCGAGACCGCTGACGGCGGAACTCTCTTCCTCGATGAGGTCGGCGAACTGTCGTTCAGTCTTCAGGCTAAACTGCTAAAGGCTGTCGAAGAAAAATGCCTCCGTCGTGTCGGTGGCAATAGGGAGCGGGAGATTGACGTAAGGATAATCGCTGCAACTTCCAAAAACCTCCACTCGATGGTTTTTGAAGGGGGATTTCGGGCGGACCTATTCGACCGTCTCAACATACTGCAACTTGAGACGATCCCGCTTCGGTTCCAGCGGGAGCAGATCCGCGATCTGTTCATCCGGCAGATGAACGAGGAAAGTGCCGCAGTGGGCAGAGCTTGCCCGTTTGTTATTGACGACGAGGCTCTTGCGAGGGTCGAGTTGCTCGAATGGAGAGGTAATTATCGAGAACTCAGGAACTTTGCCTCCCGCCTTGCAGTCCAGGCTTTCGACGCTCCTTCTATCACGGAGGATATCGTTCTACATGTCGCCGGGATCGGCCAAAGCAAAGCACAAGTCTCCGACTCCCCGATAGAACCGGGCATTCATCTGAACCGATCGAATCTTGTAACGGTGACGCTGGATGCGGACACGGACGACCTTGACAGCGTTTACGTGAAGGCGGCTGCCACGTTCATCGAACATGCGCTCAAGAGATCCCGTGGGAACCTGCGTCGTGCCGCCCGTTCAATGGGGACGACGCATTCGACACTTTCGCGGATATTGAAGAAGCACAAGGAAAGTGTCGCGACCAGCTCCTGTGCTCCGCCAAAACAGTCGGCCTACTCCGCCGCCGCGTAGCATTTTCCGGTGCAACTCCAACGTTACGTATAACCTGTCTTTGATCTGTCGCTGTATTGGCTTTATAGATCCGCAGATCATTGACAGTTTTACGCTTGCCTGATTTTCGCGGATCTGCCCGATATCTCTGCCTCCTTCCCTTGCGAGATGAAGTGAGAAAACGATCCACTCACTCATCAAGACGCTCGCATTTGGCTTGAAATTAGAAAAATATGCGGAGGGCAGCAGTGTGGAGTGAACAACGAATATGGAAATCTTGAACAGCGGTTCGTTCGTACCGCTCGACAACCGGGAAAAGATCGACCAGCTTATCTACACTGCCAGAGAACTTGCGACTGAAGTAAGTCGGACTGAAGGATTCCAGAACAGCGGTCAGGCCAATCATCAACTCGGGCTTGAGATGTGGAAGGGGGCAGAGTATGTCTGCCGAGCTCACGAAGAAGCGAATATCCGCAATCTCTTCCTAAGCAAGTTCCTCGAGAGGCTTCGTGAGATCGAAAAAGAGCGAGCAGTTCAGGCTAAAACAACTCCCAATGTTTATGCAGCGGCGCCCGTTCAACGGGAACCGATTCGACAGCCTTTACCCGCTCCAGTTTCAGTTCAACCGCCACAGCCGCCGGCACTGCAAATAGTACAGGAACCGCCGTCTCAAACTGAAACACAGGATGAATACCTCGGCGTTATTCCTGCGGATGACCGGGTGGATGACCAGGCCGAGAATAAGCGATCATCCTATGCTGACAAATGTGTGCCGGAATACGATGCGGATATCGACGCAATCGTGGAAAGGCTCGAGAATGAACATCCTGACCCGGATGCCGATGGATCGTCCGGACAGCTCGGCATGGAACCGGCACAACCCGCGATCACCGAGACAGCCGATGCGCCTGTCAAAGAAACAGGAACAGATCATCCGATAACAATCGAGCCAATTGCTTCAAGTGATGTTGGCGCAAACGAAGGCCAGCCCGACGTTGCGGAATCGGTCGAATCGGAGTCGATAGAGTCTGTCGTCCTTGCCGAAAAGGAGCCTTACAATCTTGATGCATGTACAGTTACGGCTGTCATTCAAATGCTTCCCGAAAATTCTGGCTCACGTAAATGCATCGTCAGCATGCGAACCCACGATTTTGCACCGATGGTTGCCGTAAGCGACGCGGGAGCGGGAGAAATCATCCCGCATATTTCCGCAGCGTTGAGCGAAGCCTTAGAACGGTACCGGAATGAGCTGCCTGCAAGAGCTGCGGACAAGGTGAAAAAGGAGAAACCGGCTGCCAGGAAACTAGCTAAGTCCGGCTCAAAGACGGCGAAGGCAACCACCGTCAAGTCCAGGGCAACGACGACCTCCGAAACGACAGCCGCTGCCCCCGCCCCGAATCCGGAAACGGACCAAAGCCAGCGAGGGCTTTTCGCATCGTAGGCTTCTACAAGAATTCCAGGAGAAATCGATTATGGAACAGAAGAAAGAAGCTCCGGCTGCCGAGCCGGAAGCTGCGGAAAATACGAGTGCGGATACTGTAACCGAGCCGAAGGCGACGATCAAGATCGAGGGGCAGGAATTCGAGCTTGACGCTGCCTTGGCACAGGAGGAAAAGACCTTAAAAGTCGTCCTCCAGCCGCATTTCGCGTCTATCGAGAACGCGAATATCACGCGCGAAGTGAAGGACGGAAAGCTCACGGTGACGATCGTCAAACGTGCCCAGCACAAAGGAGCATGATGCACGGCGAGTCTCCGCTGGAGATCCTGATCGGTGAAACGGAACAGGTGAATCCGGCGATCCTTTTGGCCGAGGAGTTCATGCGAAGGGATGCTGCCGACCTTCTCAGTGCGGAAGATGTAAATCGTGCGGAAGAGGTCTTGAACGAAGGCAGAATGGAGATCGAAACGGTCAGGCGTCAGATCGCGGCTTTCGAGAGATCCCCAGCGAGTCCGTCAATTCACACGCCGACAGGATTTTAGATGAGACTTGTGCGGCAACATCCGAACAAACGTGGGTTCAACGAACGGCTTTCGAGATCGCTTGAGTACCTGAGTTTCAAGGCGCGAAGTCACAACGCAATTGCCTCTTACGAACTTGTCGAACGTGTTCTCTCCGAGCAGCGGAAATATGCCATGTATCGGGAGATGTTCCCGAAGGAATGGAAGCATTCCCGAGCGAGTCTTTACAGCCGCGGCTACTACGGGAGATACAGCGAGCGGATCAATGAGCTATTCAATCTGGTCAATGAGAATTGCTTCCCGCTGCTCGATTTCGCCTACGATGACCCGGAGAACGAGTTCGAGCAGTTCGCCATACCGCCTTTAAATGTCGATCTGTGCTGCGAGGATATCTACTTCGAGAATCTGAAGATCAGTTACGCCGCCGCGTTGATCTTTTACATCCCCGATGACGCCTGGGATTTCCTAAACCAGCGGTTCAAGTTGTCAAGAAGTGATTTTCTCGAGATAGATTCTGATCCCCATCCGAACGTCTGGGATCGAAAAAATTGTTCTCTATTCGGGGAACTTCTTAGATTGGTCGATCACTCGACTGGCAATCCGTGGCTCGACAGCAACTATTGCCAAAGCGCCGACTGGTTCAGCTGGGACCGGGAAACGATCGAAGAGCTCACTGCGGAATACAAGGCGGCAAATGAGGTCTTCGAACGATTGAATATCCTCGATGAAATGATCGAAGCCGATCCGAAAAAGATGTTGCGGGCACTTATCGACTTCTGGAACAAGGGGGAGCATCCGGGTCTCGTGTTGCCAGCCTCCGCTGTGGAGAAAGATGTATGAACAAGAGCGAAAGCATCGGTAATCTCGCGAAATCTTTGGCATTAGTGCAGGCCAGTCTCGCGCCCGCGAAGCGCGATTCCACGAATCCGTTCTTCAACTCGACGTACGCCGATCTCAGCTCGGTATGGGAGAGCTGTCGTGAGCTTTTGGCGAAGCATGGGCTCAGTGTGATCCAGGGGAACAGCATCGGGGCGAACAATACGGTCATTGTCGAGACCATCCTAGCCCACGAATCCGGGCAATGGATACAAAGCGAACTCTGTATGCCTCTCGCGAAGAACGATCCGCAGGGAGTCGGTTCGGCCATCACATACGGAAGGCGTTACGGCTTGGCTGCCATCGTCGGGATAGTCGCCGACGACGATGACGACGGAAATGCGGCATCCGCCAGGAACGGCAACGGACATATTCGGCCTACGTCGCAGAACCAGCTGCCCCAGAACCGTCGTCCCGTTTCCGTCAATCAGCCTACTCGCGGTTCCGTCCCGGTCCGTTAAGGCTAGGTGTCATGCGAAATCACACAGTACCGCCGGATGTGGACGCCGCTCTCTATTTTCTCCCGGGACAATACCTGTTCGAGACCTTCGGCGAGACCAGGCAAGGCCTGAAGGCTTTGTCGAGCGTACAAGTGACGAGGGCTTTTCGCGATCTTCAAACGGATACGGGATGGATAGATCGAAGGGTCTTAAGGTATCGAGAAGCTACTGACGGGAACGCGATACTTTCGTATCTGCCGGCGGGCGTCCGGACTGTTACGATAGCGTTTCCCGGCGATCGCATTGAGTCCCTAACCTTGCCCCTCCCGACCTTGATCCTTCTCGGGAAAGGGAAAGACTACTATTTGTGGGCCTCTTCGACATCCAAAGTCACACGGAACACTCGCCTCGCCGTGGCTCCCTTGCCGAACATCGGTTCGGGGAAGATCTGCTTTGGGAAGAATGAGGTCCCGGAGACGCACCCTTCGTCGCTACAAGCCATCTGGAAACTTATCTTCGACGCACCGTTCAACGGCGATCATTCGACGGGCAGATGCCAGACGGAGAATGATGTTCGCGATCTCCTTGCAAAACTCGCGGCGGACAATCTTAAGAAGTTCCCGGCCACCCAGTTGATCATGTCGTCCAGTACAGTCGAGGACGCTTGGGAGAGCATAGTCGAACGTACCCGATACGACAGCCGCTTTTAGTTTCAATTCTTCTTATATGTCATCGAATCTACTTGCTCCACCAAACCTGGTCGGGCATCGCATCGCTGCGACTGAAAATGACCCGATAGCTGCGGCTCTGTTTGAATATCTCCTCGCCGGGAATGGTCTATTCGTCCGGGCAAAACGAAGGGAGCTTGCCGTGTCTTTGCCGCTTGCTTTGCAGAAGATATCGGGACTGCCGAAAACGTCGGTCGGGATCTCGTGGACAAATCCTAGAATACCCGCGTCGCTGTGGCTGGCGATATTGCGACATAGCCAGCAAACGCACACATCCTCGCGCTTTAAGGAAGAAGTCTACCTGATCTATTGGGATCAGGTCCTCGGCGCCTGGCAATGGCGAGCATCAGGCCGCGAAAGCAATTGGGCATCGACCATTGCCGACGATACTCTCCCCGAATACGCTCAATGCTGCATCGAACTGCACACTCACCCTCCGGGAGCGTCGAACTTCAGCATGGCGGACGATCGAGACGAACTGGGCAAGTTCCGCATCTTCGCGATCCTTATAGATGTCCACGACGAGCCGAAGATACGGTTTCGCTGCGGGGTTTACGATCACCTTATCCCGATCCCGGCCGTCTGGGTCGGGGACATGCCCGAAGGGACCATCGACCTGAATGAGATAGATGCTCTAGTGGAGATGTTGTCGTGAACGGGATAGATCTCAGCTTCGCCCAAGCCGCCGTTGTGATGCCGAAGGAGCACAACACGCTTCGGATCATACAAGTAGGGGCGGGCGGTACAGGGTCATTCGCCTCGCTTGCTATCGCCCGGCTCATGTATGAGCTAAAGGAGTCCGGAAAAGCAGTTGAATTCCTTATTGTCGATCCTGATGTAGTTGAAAGCGGGAACATTCCGAGAAGCAACTTCTGCACGGCGGAGATAGGAAGCAGTAAGGCCCAGACGCTCGCGAAAAGGATCACGCTCGCCTGGGGCCTCGAATGCCACTACGCGAACGAGCCGTTCGATGCTGAAGTCCATCTGAAGCAATCTTCGGGAGACTACCGCACGCTCACCGTGATCGTCGGCTGCGTGGATAATCACCTCGCGAGGCGAGAGATGCACTTAGCGATTGAAAAGTATCAGGGCTATCGGTCGGACGACGCAGCTAACATCTGGTGGATCGACGGCGGGAACGGAAAGTTTTCGGGACAGGTCCTTATCGGCTCGAATGCGAAGCCGCTCAAGGCTGCAAAACTCTTCGTCGGATCGAGCATCTGCAGATCGCTGCCCGCCCCGTCTTTGGTTCACCCGGAACTATTGACCGACATGGAAAAGGAAACGAGGCCGCTTGGGCCGATTTCCTGTCCGGATCGCATCCGATTAGGGGAGCAGAGCCTGAATGTTAACCAGCGGGTCGCGGTTGAGATCGGCGAGATGCTGACAGCAATGTTTTTAACACGCAATCTCAGGCGCTTTGCGACGTACTTCGACCTCGAAACCGGCACAAGCCGTTCGCTGTACTGCACGCCGGATCACATTGAATCCGCGATCCGAACGAGGAAATAATTCATGTCGAGGCTTCTTACCCAAGAGCTTAGAGAAGCTCTTCCCAAACTGCGCGAACAGGAGGGCTCCGTCGATCCAACCGTGTTTGCCAAGTTTTTCTTTCCAACTTCCGGATGGACCTGGTTTGTAACGGAAGGTGAAGAGAAGGACGACGACTTCTTGTTCTACGGTTATGTAATAGGTTTCGAGCCAGAATTAGGATATTTCACCTTACGGGAGTTGGAAGAAATAAACGTTAACGGAATCGTGATCGAGCGAGACTATTGCTTCGAACCGAGTAAACTCAGTAAATGCTTGTCCCACTCTAACTTGCAATAACTCTTCGCATGATTCGCACGATCTATTCGATACTCTGAGCGACCTCGGCATAGTCGATCTTCTGCGACTACCATTGGATCCTTTCCGCGGCCGTCGGTATAAGGTCAATGTTAAACGATACAAGCGCCAGGCGAGATGTGGCGCATGACAACCTTTCGCTGCGGGGCCACGTGTTCGAAGGCACTTTCGTTCTTCGGATTACCGCATTCGATGAGTGCCGTCATATAGACCCAACCCGGCAGTCAAGAATTCGCAACCGTCCACAGTAAACCTCGCCCATCCCCACCAACGTGCCAGCCGCTCTATATCGCTGAACGTGGCGATGACGTGTTCAGCAGAAGCGGCGATCTCGCGAGATGCCTTGAATGCGGGCATTTATTATGGAGAAACTGATACCGCAAGCTCTCGGAAAGCACCCCCATTTGTACTCTCGTGGAACGATGCAACCCATTTCTGATTAACGGGCTCCCATTCAACAAGGTTATAAGATACAGGGGAACCCTCTGCTCCCAATGAACTGCCACAGCCGATTGCCGTCAAAATCATATTTTTTCCGACGTGGCTAACGTCTCGTTCAACGTATCGGGCCTTATGTTTATGTCCGTGTAGAATTGTCTTAATATCCCAATCCACGCACCATTCGTAGAGCTTTTCTGGATTTTTTAAAACCAAGGTGGGCTCGAGGCTAAAACCAATTTTATTCATTACCGACTCTAGCCATCCCTCAGGTTCAGCCTCGAAAGAAAACGGGTGATGATGAACAAGGACAATTGGAAGGTAAGACTTAAGTTCTGACCGCGCCGACAATAAATTTCTGTATTCTGCACCAATACTCCGAAACTGCGTATCCGAAATCGTACCCTGTGCGAGCCGGCCTCCTTCAGACGAGTTGAAGCAGATAAAGATCATCTTGCTGTTGTCATCAACCTCCACTCGGCTTGGGCCAATCCTTGCGACTTGCTCGTAATCTTTCCCCCAAATGCCCTTCATCCTCTGATCATGATTTCCTGTAATCGCAATCGGTTCGACGCCACCGGAAAGATAAGTTATGTTGTCTCGAAATGTTGTGAATTGCGTTGCATAGTGTTTGTCCGGCGTGTCGAACAAATCACCCGTAATCACGACGCGGTCAACCTCTTTGACTACATCGCGAAGTTCCGCATTTAGAAAAGCCTGATTTTCGGTGGCATAGTCAGTTCCGAAATGTAGGTCACTCAAGTGTAGAAGGCGTCGCGATTCCTTTCTACGTGAGTTTTCCCATTTCTTTAGGATTGCATCGAAATTCCCCGGGTAACCAAAATCTCGCCACGGTCGCCCTCTCCATCTAGGGTTGTCAATTTCCCGTTTAAGTAATGAAACGAGATCTTCGAGAGCGTTTATCGAGCAAAAGCAGCTTGCTCCGTTCAATGTCCAAAAAACAAACCCAGGCCACTCTGATGCCGCATGTAGACCAACAGAGAAAGACGGCACTGGATCGATCACGTTAAGGTTTCGATTCTCGTGATCCGACTCTGGAATCAACACTAGTAGATTTCCGTAAAGCGGAAGTGTTGCAAGCAATTCAGCTCGTTGTCTCAACTCGGATCCTTCTCCAACGGCGAGGGCATAGAGCGGGTAGTAAGAGAACTCTGACCTGAGTTCCGAAAGCAAGTCCTCGACGACACGTCCGTTAACAATTTTTTTCCGCTCTGATTGCGAGTCTGACGCCTGATTTGAGGAAGCTTGAAACTCATCAAGTTTCAATCGCGCCCGTTTTGCGATCTCCGAAACGTAGTCCGGCCATGGCTCAAATCCGCGTTCCGGAATCAGGTATCGTTCGGGGTTGTTGACAAAAACGTCAAGAAACTCGCCCAAATCTTGCCGCCGCACTCTTGGGGCAGCAAACGAGCGCGACGTCAGATAGGCCATGATGTTCCCATGTTCGAGTCGGAAAATTGCTCCCATTACCCGCTCCTTATTCTCACGTTCCTACACCACTCTGCTTCTTGTGCGCCTCAAGCATTGCTTCTGCAATCGTACCCATGAGTTGAATTGCCGTCCTTGCCTCGGCGTCCGTAAGCGTCGGCAGCCACGGGCGCCCATGCCCTGTCCCTTGTTTATTACGCAAGCTATTTATTGCGCAGGCCGCATCGAACATAGCCGTTTGAATTCGTTGTTGTGCCGTTTGTGTAGAGCTAGTCGAGCCAGCCATAGTCGCGAAGCCTATTTCTGTGAACGCCTGCCCCAATAACGTCGGAAAATTGTTGGAATTCGAATACGAACCATATCTTTCGGTCAATATATGAGCAGCGGTGGCTTCTAGTAGGTCCTTACTTGTTCCCGCTATTAAAGCGGCATCTTCAGATCCCCTTTTGGCCCGCTGAACATACGAGCTCAACGCAGAAGTAAGAGCGACGCCTGATAGATTGTCTAGGACAAGCGGAAGCAATTCACCTTCGGATGTCAGGTTAAAGCCTTCGAGGCGAAATACATTGACCGCATTCGCAATAGATTCTGCGCCGACGAAATTTGGAGACGTAGAACGGAATCCACCACAGCCCTTCAGAAATGATATAAGGCGGGACACAAGTTTCTGTCCAGCTTCGTGTTGATTTTCCAATGCCCAACTGAGAGTGCGATTTATTCGTTTTGCTTTGCCTAGCGTTTGACCTTGTGTTTTTGGGTCGGCGGCAGTCAATCCGGCGCGTTGAATTATGACATCAATATCTGCATGACTCGGCGAACGTGTTTCCGTCTGCGCATCGTCTACGAGCTTCGATATGGCGACGATTATGCTGTCATTCAAAGGAGGATTCATCGCATTAAAAAACCAATGATAACACGTGAGTTTTGCGCGCAATCCCTCAAACTCGCATATTCGTTAAGGAACCAACTTCGAACCCATGTTGGTTCGCATGTTTCTCGGTCGATGTTTGGGGCGCGAAAAACGTGCGGAGGACAGAATGTTGTAAGTATGGTTGAATTCTCCAAAAGCATCATGGACGTGCCACAAGACATGGTTTCTTTCGGCCAGACACCGCCTCCAGAGGCATTCGCTTCCTCGATACTGCACAGGGTTTTTGGCGGTGAAAGAACGAACGATGCTGTCAACCTGCCGGACCCCGATCCCCAGACGAAAGACGAGCCAAGAACAATCGACGCGACTGAGATACTCACTCGGTTGGAGACTCGCAAGGAAGCGGCTTCGGTAGCGCTGGGAATCAACGCCAGCGAAGTTGAGACGCTACCGTTCGATCTCTCTAAGCTTGAGAGCGAGGGTATTTTCATGAACATCGACTGCCGCGGGTTCGGCAGTCTTGTTAGGCAGTTGGAGTGGAAGACGCTCGGCGTGAAACTGCCTGAAGATGCCGCAGTGCGGGTCAGCCCGCCGAGAGCAGGACTGCTTCCTGATCTTTATCGAAATAAGTTGATGCGCGGAGCCGCACAAGCTCACAACGCCCTTAACAGATACGGCTTCCGGTTCACCCAATGCGAGACGGTCTGGGGAACCAGTGAATACAAGTGGATCCCGTGGACCGCATTCGAGCAGTTTGAAGGTGCCTATCTGCATGCCTGCGAAACTCTCGCAAAAGCTAAGGCGGAGGTTCTTGGGAAGTACGATGAGATCCTTACCATTCTGCAAGATAGTTTTTACAGACTGGCCGAGGATTCGGCGGATCGATTCCAAGCAACGACTGACGAGCCGTTCGACCGGGCTGAATTCATAAATGCTGTTGCGGCACAAGCAATCGGGATGGTGCCGACACCGGAGATGATCCGCGACGGATTGACCATCGAGATGAAGCCTAAGGTGATCGTTCTGGGTTCCGAGATGGCGGCCGAACAGAAGTTGACGCGCGAGCTGCGGCTTGAAGCGGCACGGGCCGATGCGGAGACGCGAACTATCGAGATCGAAGTTGAGGCAAAGGCGAGTATCGAGCGGCTGAAAGTGACCGGATTCGAGGAAGATCAGCGACGCGAGCGAGAAGTTAAGGAACGCATTCGCACGATGAAGATCGAAGCGGCTCGCCGAGAGGCGGAAGAGGCAGTCTCGCCGATAAAAGAAGGGCTCGCCCAGATCACTGCAAGGATATGTGAAGCCGCGCAGGAGATGTCCGAACGGCTTCAGGATGCCAAGTTCGTACCCGGAAGCTTGGCAAAGCGCGCGCGTCAGATGTGCGAATGGTACGGCCTGATGAATTTCACGGGCGATGACTCGCTCGAAGATGTTCTCACCAAACTGCGAGAAGCTGCGGGTCGGGAAGCGAAACAGCGTTCGCCGGAGGAGATGCGAAACGCTCTCAACGACATCCTGCGTGCGACCACCGTTCAATCCAGAAAACTCCTGGACGAAGACCGGCTATCGGCTCTCGAACTCTGATCTTTGGGGGTTAACATGCATGTCCAAGAATCGAGACAGAGCGCATCGTAAACACCAGAGAAGATGAGTTACTTCAGATCGCGCGACGCTCGTAGTGGATACGAGGACTACGATTCCTATGTTGATGAAGATCAACAGCTAAGACGCAAACTTCGAATAACCGCAGCAGACGAGATCAAATGGCGGCAACTCAAGGAGTCCGAGTTCCGCGTCGAATTCTGATCGACAAATAGAATCAACATGACAACTTCAGAACCGGACGCGAAGAGCGTCGATAGATTCTTGCGCGAATTGGACGTAAGGATAAGAGCCCGTTATCCGCTGATCGCGATCAACACCTATGAGGAAGATCGCGTCCGCGAAGCTCTGATCGATCTTGTTTTTCAAGAGAGGCACAAGGAAAAACCTCTGTATTTCTGGAGTCGGCCATCGGGACTGCAGAAGATCTTCGATCCGAAAGAAGGCATCCTTCAGAATCCGGCATCGGTCGGTGATACGGAGGACCCGGAGGGCGTTCTCGGGTTCATCTCGGAACAGAAGGCGGGAATCTTTTTGCTGTGCGACTACGCTCCCTACATCTCTCCATACGGTCAGGAAGATCCGCTGTTGGTTCGTAGACTTCGAGAGATCGCTTGGAAGCTGAAATCCACAAAGGCGACCGTTCTGTTCGTCGGCCCCAACTTTCCCGATCTGAAGACCCTCGAAAAGGAAATCACCCAGATCGATCTCGAACTTCCGAAGGAAAATGAGATCGAAGAGTCGATCGAACTCCAGCTTGAGAATTTAAAATCGAGCGGACTTGCCATCGACCTCGAAAAAGAAACGCACACAGCGTTGCTGCAATCATTACTCGGCCTAACGGCCGGTGAGATCAGCAATGTGATCGCAAAGGCGGTGATCAGTTGCAATGGTCTCAATCAGGAATCGATCAGTGTCATTCTGGAAGAGAAAAAGAATGTGATCCGCGGGAGCGGTTCGCTTACGTACGTTCACCCGGAACCGGCGAGTAACCTCGGTGGCTATAAGACACTGAGAGCGATCCTCGAACGTGCGGCCTACACCTTCAGCCCTCGAGCGAAAGCGCGGCACGTGGAGCCTTGCAAAGGAATTCTGCTTGTCGGCCTGCCCGGATGCGGCAAAGACCTCTGCAAGCGGGTTGCTTCGAGCATTACCAACCGGGCTCTGCTTGATCTGGACTTCGGGTCGATCATGGGCGAGGGTGGAGGTGTGATCGGCTCATCTGCAATGTCGATAAAGAGAGCTCTGTCGATCGCGGGAACCATTAAAGGAATTCTCGGCATTAGCGAGTTCGAAAAGGCGGTCTCGGGCATGAAGTCCTCGAACAAGACTGACGGCGGCGAGACGGCTAGAACGATCTCTTACCTTCTCAACTGGATGCAGGACAACAAAGATGTTCTTGTCTTCGCTACCGCCAATGACGTTAGGGAGCTTGAGTCCGAACAGTTCCGAATCGGCCGGTTTTCTTATATCCACTTCGTCGATCTGCCCGGGTCGGAGGACAGGACGGAGATCTTCAAAGTTCATCTGAAGAAACGCGAATTGGATCCTGATCAATTCGACCTCGAAAAGCTGGTCGAGAGAAGCAAGGACTTCTCCGGGGCGGAGATCGAAGGAGCCGTAAAGGATGGCGTTCTTGAAGCATTCATCGACGGCGATCGCCAGGCCGAAACGCGGGACATCCTAAAAGCGGTCGAAACGATGACGCCCACCGCCCAGATGATGAGCGAGAAGATCGAGGAGATCCGAAAATGGGCTCGCAACAATATTAAAGGTGCGGCTGGCAGGATCGACAACCCAAGCCCGGCCGGAAGTCGAGGAGATCGGATCTACGAGTTCTGAACTGCGAGGAGGTTGTTTCTATGAGCAAGTATATGTCGTTCGAGTCGCAGTCGTTCGCGAACGGTGAACTGTTACTCGAAGCCTTATCGGATCTGGGGTTCACCACGGTAACGCAAGGAAAGGATTTGCCGCTTGACGGGTGGGACAAGCGAAACACCCGTACCGCCGACATTATTATTCGGCGAAGGGACGTAAAGACGCATCATCTTCTTGCAGATATCGGCTTTCAGAAAACCCCATCCGGTTATGTCGCTGTCGTTGACGACATGGATCTGGACTACCGATTGGGAAAGAACTTTGTTGTTAGGCTGCAAAATCACTACCACGAAGCTGCGGCACGAAGGATGGCAAAGAAACTTGGCGGGACGCTCATCAAGGAAAGGATCGGGAAAACCGTGAAGATAAGGGTCAAATTCTGAAGGAGGTGCCATGCCTGAAATCGAATTCACGATCGATACCGAGACTGGGAATTGCGAAACGAAGATCAACGGTATCCAGGGGCCTGCGTGCGAACAAACCGCGCGCCAGTTAAAGCAGGTTCTCGGAAACCCGACAACGGATCGGAAAACCGCCGAGTTTCATGTACGACCGAGACCGAAGAGGCGGGTGGGAAGCAATGAATAACGAATTAGTTTTTGTGTTGGAGCCCGACGCAGGACGGATCACGGTCGAGATCTCACAAGCATCAAAACAACCCGTAAATGACCTTGCGCGCGACCTCGGACAACGAGTAAACCTGAACTGCGCAAAGCCGGCGGAAAAAAAAAGAAACCTTCCTGTGTTGAAGCCTGAGTCAAAAGTTGATCAGCTCCATTCTAATCCATTGTCGATTTGGCTTTACAGGCTTTATCACAACTCAGTTGTGGATGGCCCGGGCAGACGGAGTGTCATCCAGGTAAGCGGATGTTCGATACAATGTAAGCACTGTTTCATACCTGAAACACATAAGAGAGAAAACGGAAAGCTTGTGTCGATCTCATCAATCGTTGATGAAATCGTTATGGTACGTGAACGACACGATGGGGTAACGATCCTCGGGGGCGAGCCATTCGACCAGCCGGAGTCTGTTGCCGAGCTTGTATCAAGACTGAAGAACCACGGTCTTCACGTCACGGTCTATTCTGGATTCACGATCGAGCAGCTAATTGAGCGACGGCTACCGAGCATCGAGTACATCCTTACCCACATCGATTTGCTTATCGATGGTCCGTATATGGTCAGCCTGCGGGAAGGGGCAGGTGAGTATCGCGGGTCGCGAAATCAGAGAATTATCGGTAATGCTACGATAAGGTAGATGGGACGACCGGCCACACGATCAGGCTTTATTTGTTACCACTGTGGCAGCGGTGAAACCTGCAAGGCCGGATTCGGTAAACACCGTAAGCGACGATTCTATTGCCGAGCCTGCCGGCGTTGGTTTCTTGAGAATCCCGAGATTAAAACCGGTAAAAAGAAGAGCCGCAAGACGGGGGACCTCCCTTCAAAGCAGTATCTGATCGCCGAACTGAAAGAAGTTGCTGAAGAGTTAGGCAGGGCACCCACAACTTACGATTGGCCCGTCCTGAGGGAAGAGGAACGGGTTTACCCCTTGTATGTGTACTACGCGGTGTTCGGTAGTTTCCTTACAGCCGTGAAGCGGGCAAAGCTGAAACCGAAGTATAAACAAGAATTCGACTCGTCCGATCGCGAAGGCCTTCTCCGAGAACTTCGCCAACTTCGCCGGAAGTTGGGTCGGCCGCTCTTTGATGAAGATGTTGATGCTGCCCGACGGAGGGGAGAGGCTTCATCGCCTTATCACTTTGTGCGCGCATTCGGATCGGTTCCCGTCGCGATCCAAGCGGCCGGTGCCTCCAAAAAGAACTACAGCCGAGAGGAATTGATCGCGATCCTAAAAACGCTGGACGCGACGCTCGATCGTCCGATACAGGCCGCGGATCTACAGCGGTTGTACGACGAAGGGAAAGGTCCGTCGGTGAAAACGTTTCTAAAGGAGTTCGGCACGCTTTCCAAAGCCCGACGAGCCGCTCGCACAATGGCGACCTACCGCAAAGCGAAGACGCGGACGAAATATTGGCAAAAATACACTAAAGACGAACTGATCGCACAGCTCAAGGCTCTGGCGAATAAGCTCGGCAGAAAACCGACCGACCGGGACATCAATCTCGCAAGCAAACTCGGCGAGTGCGCCTCAGCTACTACATTTGCGAGGATGTTCGGAAGTTTGCCGGATGCATATCGGGCGGCCGGCTTTGGTAAGGTGAAGCCGCATTCGTACTCCGACCGAGAGATCATGTTGGCCCTCAAGAAGCTATCGAAAATGCTCGGCCGGATGCCAACCTTCCATGAGATTCGACGGGCGAGTATTCGCGGCGAGTGTCCGAGTCCGGGAACGATCGTCAGGCGAATCGGAAGGCTGACTGATCTCAGATCACAGTTTGGAGGATGAGGAGTCGCGCAAGAAAATGCCGTGAACGTCTCCCACACCGTCCACGGCCTCATCTGAGTGAACGCTTTTGGGGGCGTTCAGTTTCAGATGGAGCAAGTATTTCTTAATGGGAAGCCGCTGTCAAATCAACATTCGTGGTGCTTTCTTACTCGCTCTTGGTGCAAATATTGACCGATGGTGTAAAAGCGATTCAGCACTCGGAGCGATCTCGTCAAAGGAAATCACATCAGATCTAACCTACGCAGTTTGGTTCGCAAGAGATAGCGTTTGTGCAGAGAGATTTCGCTTGCCCCGTTGACCACCGCTTCGCGTCAAGTTCTTCGCGTTCCGGTTCTCATACTCTAAAATATCCGCCATTCGATAACGTGTTTGATTACCAATCTTGAACGCTTTTAAATGACGCGGACTGGACCTCGGTAGAGCTCTAAGGCGCTGGAACCGCTTAGCGATCGCATCCGCCGTTCCGGTTAGCTTCCACCTTTCTGCCAGCTGGTCATTATCTAAAATTTCACCTGTCATAATTTCCATCCAAAATGTACTCCGTCCCGACTAATGCAAAAGACGTGCCTCTAGAATTTGTGTTTGAATGGAGGTTGACGGAGTTACTCTGAAACGTTTCCCCAATAAAGAAATGTTCCCTAGAGCTGAAAATAGCGTCAAGATGAAATTAACTGGTGACGCCGACTATTCCGTTTATTGAACTTATTTGGTGGCCAGGGACGCGGGTCGAACTGCCGACACGCAGATTTTTCAGATTTGTGTTTCTGAACTCAATGGGAATTTCGGAGTGGCGTTCCTCCGATTCCCGGAAGCTTAGCTATCCTCCGGTCCGCAACTGGCCACTGGAGGCGTCAAGAGTCATAGCTGCGTGGGATACCGGAAAGCGGGCGTTACAGAAACGGCAGAAAACTTCTGTTTGCACCCAAAATTGCACCCAAAATGCACTCCAGAAGCGTTATATTGTACATTCTCAAGATGCTGTGCTTGTCAAATGCCCGAATTTACTGCGTAAAATGTGGAGCCGGTGAAGGGACTTGAACCCCCGACCTGATGATTACAAATCAACTGCTC
>DAOLDE010000020.1:0-30965 GCA_035327545.1 Pyrinomonadaceae bacterium
GTAAGGTTCTTCGCGTTGCGTCGAATTAAACCACATGCTCCACCGCTTGTGCGGGTCCCCGTCAATTCCTTTGAGTTTCACACTTGCGTGCGTACTCCCCAGGCGGAATACTTAAAACGTTAGCGACGGCACCCGGAGCGATAATAACTCCAGACACCAAGTATTCATCGTTTAGGGCCAGGACTACCGGGGTATCTAATCCCGTTTGCTCCCCTGGCTTTCGCGCCTCAGCGTCAGTGTCAGCCTAGCAACCCGCCTTCGCCTCAGGTGTTCCTCTTGATATCTAAGCATTTCACCGCTACACCAAGAATTCCGATTGCCCTTTCTGCACTCTAGCATGACAGTATCAATTGGCCGTTCCGAGTTAAGCCCGGAGATTTCACAATTGACTTGACACGCCGCCTACGCGCCCTTTACGCCCAGTAAATCCGAACAACGCTTGCTCCCTACGTATTACCGCGGCTGCTGGCACGTAGTTAGCCGGAGCTTATAAATGGTACCGTCATTTATTCTTCCCATTCTTTCGAAGTTTACATACCGAAATACTTCATCCTTCACGCGGCGTTGCTGGGTCAGGCTTTCGCCCATTGCCCAAAATTCCCGACTGCTGCCTCCCGTAGGAGTCTGACCCGTTGTTCAGTGTCAGTGTGTCCGACCGTCCTCTTAGACCGGATACAGATCGTAGCCTTGGTAAGCCATTACCTTACCAACTAGCTAATCTGCCGCAAGCTCCTCTTCAGGCGGATTGCTCCTTTAACAACTGTCACCTTGCGGTGCCGCTGCATTATGCGGTATTAGCTCAAGTTTCCCTGAGTTATTCCCCACCCGAGGGTAGATTACTTACGTGTTACTCACCCGTGCGCCACTCTATGCACTCTCCGAAGAGAGCTTTAATCGTTCGACTTGCATGTCTGAGGCACGCCGCCAGCGTTGATTCTGAGCCAGGATCAAACTCTCGTTAAAAAGTTTTTACTAGCTTCAATTTGCCGAAGAATTTTCATTCCTCGGACTTCGTTGTTCTATACGTTGTGAAACGTATGAATTAACACATGGACCTACATATCTAGTTTTCAAATATCAACTGCTCGTCATGAGCCTCGCCTGATGTTCAAGCGAAATTCCTGATTATACAGAACCGTTTCAGGTTGTCAACCCCGCAAACCGATTTATTTAACTTTCGTTAAATCACTGTTAAATGAAAGGCTTGTGGGGCAACTGTTGATTTTCTACTTTCCCGCTAATGTTGTCAAGCATACACAGCGGCCTGAGAAAACTTTTACCCTACTTCAACGATCTTCACTGCGTCGTTTTAACGGTCCAGGATCAGATATCAAATATCAGCTTTCGAGCCTTACCAGGGGCATAAAAAACGGCCCCTCCAGATTTTCTGAAAGCACCGGCTTACCACCGTGGAATTTGCGCCGCTCTCGTCGGCGACCTACTATGACGCAAGAGAGAAGCGGCAGGTTGCACTATTTCGAAAAAAAATTTCCTCTTCAACGCCGAACGCCGGGCCCAGCAAAAGTGCAACTGCTAGTTGATCTATCGACAACGAATCTACCATCCTTCACGGTAGGAAGAAAGATGCTCTGTCGAAAGGATCTTATGCAGGCAGCATCCAAGTCTTCCCGAAGGCTCTTTTCAACTTCGACCGAACCAACGCCGCCGTCTTCTCTCACTTCGATCAATAGCTCAACTTTACCGTTAATGCCTCGGGCACCGTTGCCGCGAACCGGCATTGAAACCGCGATCAGCTTTGCCGGCTGGTCCGCAACAGGAACGCGATATTTCTTCTCCAGTCCCTCGGCAAAGATGTTTACAAAACCCTTGACCAGCTTTGGCGTTCCTTTTCTCTGATATTCATTAGCCGTATTTCGCAGCCGCTCCCACCATTCACAAACGGCCGGCTCACACGGTTCCGTCGCCGGGCCCATTTCCACATATTTGCGGATCGACACCGATGTACCAGAGGATTGCTTTGCCGTCATAACCTCCTGCCCAGCCACAAGAGAAACGCCGCCAGCAGCTAAAAGCCAAAAGCAGATACACCAAGCAAACCATCTCGCGCGGTTCCCCATCATCCCATCCACCTCAAATAACTAACTTCGATAGTAAAAATAGTTCCACGGGGTTTTCGGGCCGGGAGAGCCGTCGGGCCCAATGGCCCAAACCCGCCATCGGCCGGGCTGGCCACCCACGAAATTGAACTCATAACTAGTTTTTTCGATACCTGACGGGGGCTCCATTCGGAAATGTTGAAGTGGTGCACCGATCCGACAGTCCTTGGCATCCGATGTGCCACCCTGACAGACCTCAATATCAACGCCATAGGACACCGCTCCAACAACCGGCAGCCAGTGTATTCGGGTCGATCTGGGATACCCGCCTCCAAGTTCGGAACCATCTAAAGGAAACACGATAACCGGTGATGTCAGCTTTTCGATCATATTCTCCGGCTTTTCAGGCCGACGCTTCTCAAACCGGATACTCAGGTTCGGTTCATCTCCTGTTCTGACACCTCCAGGAAATCGCAAGAACCATTCTTCAAATCCTGCGGGAGAAATATGAATCGAAAAAGGCTCTTCGATACCGAAGATCGGGAATCGCAGGTTACTGTCAGAACTTCGAACGGTGTGGCAATATTTAGGGGCATTCGTCCTGCAGAGCATTACCTGCGCATCAGTGATCTTTAAGTCAGGATCGATCAATTTTCCGTAAACTCGTCCGAATTTAGCCGGGAATCTGAGCTTGACAGTCGGCGCGGCATGCCCTTGTTTTACCGAAACCACCGGTCGGAATATGTCGTCTGGGAAGTAGAACCTGCTGTAGGTTGATGGATACCCCGACGCAGGCATTTCATAAACAATGGTATAGTCGGTCGCGCGGGGCACACCCATTACAAAACGGCCGTCATCACCTGTAATTGCATGCGGCAATCGCCCGTCTTCCCATCTCATTGCCTCTGGATACGCCGCAACCCGAGCGCCTGCAACAGGTTTGTTCTCCTTATCAAGCACGATCCCGGTGATCGAGAATGGTCTTCCCTCGGCAGGCTGAGCGGAAACGGGGGCAATTGACAACAAAAGGAGCAAAGGGAGTACGTACCTCATTTTAGTTACACCTCAGATAACTTTAAAATGCCACTTCCAGGCTGGAGCGGGCGACGAGGGTCGAACTCGCGACTTTCAGCTTGGGAAGCTGACACTCTACCACTGAGTTACGCCCGCTTGCGGTTGATTGCTACATCGCGAATTATGCCACAACTTTCTCCGCGTTACCACAAAAAATGCAGCGGGCCCGTTCGAATTTTCACACTCGCAATTGTTCTCCTCGAGCTTCGCGTCTGGCCTTCGTGTGCTTCCCCGTAAGCGCGGCAATAAACATTATGGACAGGGTTCAGTGAAATCCATGAAATTCGAACTCGCTTCGGGCACATAAATATAGGTGTTCGCGGTATATAATATCGAGACCCTTCAGGCAACAAGAAAGAGTCGTTATATGAACCAAACCGTATTTAGTTACGACGAAGTGCCGTATTCAAGTTTTACTTTCCCGCAGACCCGGCCGGACCGGCTTGCAACGTTGGCCGCTTGGTACGGTATGGAACCCGCTCCGGCCGAACGTTGCCGGGTGCTGGAACTTGGATGCGGAGACGGGACGAACCTGCTCTCATTCGCCTACATACTTCCTGACAGCGAGTTCGTCGGGATCGACCTTTCTCAGACCCACGCCACAAGGGCCCGGAATTCGGCAAAGGAACTTGGCCTAGGGAATGTCGAATTCCGCTGCGAGGACGTGATGGCATTCGACCGCGAAAGTTACGGCCAGTTCGATTACATCATCGCTCACGGGCTTTTCTCCTGGGTCCCTGAACCAGTCCGGAACAAGATCCTTGAGATCTATTCCGAATGCCTCGCACCTCAAGGCGTCGGCTACATCAGCTACAATGCCTATCCTGGATGTAAAACGCGCGAGATTCTTTGGGATATGATGAAATTCTTTACGGCCGACGTCGCGTCGCCCGCACAGCGCGTTTCCGCCGGTCTTCAGTTCCTGAATTTCATAAACTTTGCGTCGGACAAAGAATCGGCCTACGCCTCGCTCATAGCATCGGAGCTCGCCACGTATCCTCAAAGGACGGTCGAGAACATATATCACGATGACTTCTCTGAACTGAATCGTCCGTTTTACTTTCACGAATTTGTCGAAACGATCAAGCCAGCCGGCTTGCAGTTTCTCTGCGAGGTGGATTCGTTCTGGAAAGGATCCCAGCTTCGGCCCGAGATCGCTGCAAAACTAGATGAACTAGGCGACGACTTCATCAAACGCGAACAGATAACCGATTTCATCATCGGCCGTCCGTTTCGCAGTACGCTCGTCTGCCGTGACACAAACTCGTTGAACCGCAAGCCGCCTCACGAGCTACTCAAGAGCTTTTACATCGCCTCGCCTCTCGAAGCGGTCGATCAAACCGATTTGGAACTAAGCGGCAGCCCGGTTTTTCGAAATGCGGCCGGGGAAGAGGTCACGGTCGTCGAACCGCTAACGGTCGCCGGACTTCATTATCTCCAATCTATTTGGTCCGGCTCTGCTAGTTTTGATGAGCTAATGGAACACGCTGCGCTCGGAACCGGTGGATCAGACCCGATCGCTGTCGATAAAGCCATCGAAGAACTGGTCGGCTTATTCAATAGGGGAATGGTCGATCTTTATAGGTACCGGCCGGAGTTTCCGCGAGCCGCATCGGAAAAACCTCGAACCAGCCGTTTCATACAGTGGCAGATCCGAAACAAATGCTCTCACCTTACAACAATGTCCGGGATGAATGTGAAACCGGAAGACGACCTAATGCAGCTCTTGCTGCTGCTATGCGACGGAACTAGAACTCGGGACGAAGTGACCGGCGAAGTGCTGAGGCGGATCGAGTTCGCGAATGCGAACAGGGACGAAAATCAGAAGCGTTTACCGATGGTCATCGAAGAAAGGTTGTCCGAATATGCGCGTCTCGGACTTTTCGAAGCTTAACTTTCTGCTTTCGCTGACAACAACAGGTCAATGACCTCCCGGACCGCTCCTTCGCCTCCCTTTGCCTTGGTCACATAGGCGGCGGCCTCGATCACCTCGGGCACGGCATCTGCAACGGCTACCGGAAAGCCTACAATGTTCATCAGCGGAATATCCGGAATGTCGTCGCCGATATATGCGGCCTCTTCGGCCGCTACCCCGGCATCTGCAATGATCTCGGCAAAGTCCGCCGTTTTATTCTTCGATCCCGCCCGAATATACTTGATCTCCAACTCATCGGCCCTTGCTTTAAGTATGGCGTCGGACTTTCGGCCGGATATGATGCCTGATGAAAAACCAGCGCGATGCCAGTTAACAATGCCCTGCCCATCACGTACATTAAAGACCTTCATAGCCTCTCCGTTTGCCGAAAAATAAAGACGTCCGTCCGTAAGGACACCGTCACAGTCCATAACGAAGAGCTTTACTCTCGAAGCCAGAAGCAGTAATGGTCCGCCAACAACCATTTATCGCACCTCAAAGATCTCTACGCCGCTGATCTTCCATGCTGAACCTATCCTCGTAAGGCGATATACGGCGGTGCCGGACTCGCGTTCCTTATCGAGCATTCTGATAGCTAGGTTTGCCTCGACCCACACGTTGTTGGCATCGATCCGATCGACATGAAGCACGGTTGTTCTCCACTCCACTGCCTGACCCGAAATGCCTGCGGCGAACCTCGGGATCTCGCCCGTCAACACCATTGCATCGAGTTCCGCCTTTCGACTCGAGACCGCGGAACGATCGAATTGAGTAAAGAACGCCTTTATTCCCTCGTCCCCCGTGTTTGCTGCTCCGCTGCGATTGCGAATGCTGCGGGCATTCAGGCTGGCGCCATACTCCGCATCGGCCCTTATCGCCTCTTCGGCGAATCTTGCCGCATCCGCATTTCTTCCGCTTTTTACAGCGACTTCCGCCAGTCCGACAAGTGCCCAGGCAATATTACGTGATGACGGCAATCGCTCATCAAGTACGGCACGAAACTCGCGTTCGGCGTCAGAATTCTTGTTCTGTCCCAGCAGCGAGCGGGCCAGAAGGATACGCACATCGTCGAATCTCGGATGCTCCCGTAAAACGGTTCGAGCCATCGTCTCTGCAGCCGCAAACTCCTGCTTGTCAAAGGGTCGCTTTACCGCCAGCAGCAGGTCATTCTCGGTCGTTTCTCTAGGAGCTACATCGTCAGAATATTCCGTTTGCGGATAATACTTGTCCGGGTCGATTTCAACCCTCGATATCTTTTGCGGCGTTTTGAACACGATCTCGCCAAAACTCTTTGCACGGATCGTGGATGGCGATGACATTCGCTCCCCGTTGGCAAGCAGAGCAGACACGTTGACCGTGACGTCGATCGGCCCGGTATTTCGCAGGGCTACTTTCCATTCATCGCCGCTTTGGCTGGGAAGGCCGGCCATTAGATTGGTCTCGGTAACCTGATCGAACAAATGATCCGCAAGGTCTTTTTGGTTAGGGAAAGCAGATCGAAGTTCTGCCAGAGAAATATCGCCGTCCTGCAAGCTCCGCTTGATCGCTTCAAAAAATCCTTCGCGGCCCAAGGCCCTCGCAAGAAGCCTCCAGGCCATCGAACCCTTGTTCGCGACGGCCGCGTAATAATAATCATCAAGCGGAGAACCGAGATTCAGCGGAAGGTCGCGGCGAGAGACCGCGGCGTAAGCCGTGCGTTGACGAAGTCTCTCGACATCGGCTATTTCTTTCCCATACTTGTTTTCAAGAAACAGCGTTGCAATGTATTTTGTCAGCCCTTCGCGGATCACTCCAAACCCATCGCCTGACACCGAGGTTGAGCCGCCGATCCACATTTTCGCCACCGCATCGGCAACCGTCATCACTGTCAAAGAATCAAGTTTACCCCGACGAAAAACGCCGTCGTCGAGCAGGATAGTTCCGCCACCTGAGAAGCCGCCGCCCCGGCGCACCGATACGATCCTGATCGGAACGTCGGGTGCCCCACCCAGCAGGCCCGTAACAAATGATCTTGCTTCCGCTGCGATGGTCCCTATTTCTGCCGCCCGCTTTCGCTCTTCATCGCCGGAGCCTTTAGCTAAAAAGACATTTACGCCATTTGCATTTACTTCGTCCCAGCTTCCAGTCAAGAAAAATGGCTGTCCTTTCAGTTTCGAATCGAATGATCGTTCAGCTTCTGTTCCGGATGAGATACTCGCTAGGCCAGCTGAAGTGATCTGAATTCGAAATGGGGCATGGTCGGCACCGCGAGCAAAGAACCAGCTATTTGGCGTGGGGTACCAGAAAGAGGTGGGAAGAAACTGAGCCCCGACCGGCGAGATCGCGCTCACGCCGCTGTTGTCCCGAACGTTGAGCTTGTAATCTATTGAAGCTGAGACATTCCCATTCGCTGCGACCGTCGGAATTCGCAGGACAAGTCTTTGCAGGCTAAGCGCCCTGTTTATTTTTTCTTCGGCTTTCGAGTGATCGACCGCGGAGCCGCCAACGTTCACTCCACTGATGTCAGCATCTGGAGTTATTCGCAATGTCAATGTCGACGCAGGCCGGGGCGAAATGTTCTTAAGGTCGAGGCGGGCTTTTACGGTCATTGCCCGGTCGGGCTCCGACTGAGGCATCGAAACAGAAATGTCATATTTCTGCACTTGCCAGGTTGCGGCCGGCCGTGTGTCATCCTGCGCGTCGGCGAGGCGGCAGAAAATGGAAAGAAGCAAAACTAATAAAAAACTTTTCAGGGGCATTCTCATCTCGAAGTCTCAGCATATCCAACCTCATGCACAATCTCATGTATCTGTTTGAGTTTTCGCAATAGAGGTTCAAGTCGCGAAAGCGGCAACTGATTCGGGCCGTCGCTCGGGGCCTTAGCCGGGTTGTCATGGACTTCCATAAAAACTGCGTCCACGCCGCATGCGACGCCTGCCCGGGCAAAATCTTCGATGTATTCCGCCTGGCCGTCAGTTGCTTTCCCCAATCCTCCCGGGAGCTGCAAACTGTGGGTTACATCAAACACTACCGGCACACCGAACGACCTCAAAATTGGAAAACTTCGCAGATCTACAACCAGGTTATTGTAGCCAAAGCTTGCACCGCGTTCGGTGAGAAGGATCCTCTCGCAGCCAGCCTGCCTCAGTTTCTCAACAATGTTCCGAGCATCCCACGGGGCAAGAAACTGACCCTTTTTCACATTCACCGCTTTCCCGGTCTTCGCAGCAGCGAGCAAAAGATCGGTCTGGCGGCAAAGGAAGGCGGGTATTTGAAGAATATCGGCAACCGCTGCAGCTTTTTCCGCCTGCCAGGGTTCATGTATATCCGTGATCACTGGCACCCCGATCTCGGCTTTTACCTGAGCAAGTATCTCTAGCCCAAAGTCCATGCCTTCGCCGCGATAGCTCTCGATCGAACTCCGATTTGCCTTGTCGAACGATGATTTATATACAACGCTAACGCCTACCCGTTTACATATATCCGCGATCTCCTGCGCCATAAACAGCGCGTGCCTCGACGATTCGACAACGCACGGCCCGAGAATAAATGTGAGTTCTCCCTTTCCAAAATTAGTTTCGCCGACTGCGAACGCTTGCATATGCATAAACTAGACCTTAGCACAGACCGTTCAGACGTTCGAGAGAGGCCAACAAGAACTGATCTCGGCCTAAGATGCCCTGCCTGGGCACCTGAATAGGAATAGAAACGTGATCAAAGGTCAACTTCGAAGCGACGATTTGAGCCTGTCAAAACCGCTCGTAGCCTGAACGAACCTGTACATCTCAGGTTCCGCATCGATCCGCGGAACAAGGTACGGATCGCTCGAACCGCTGCAAAGATCGATCTCGGTACTTACAGCCGAAGCGTATCCCGCCGTTTCAACCGCGTCCCTAACCTGCGCCGATACATTTCCGTTCGGATAACAAAAATGGACCGAGTCGATCCCGATCTCGGCTTGGACCGTGGCCTTCGATCGGCCGAGTTCAGTCTCGAGCCGGCCGCTCTCCACATTTGTAAGGATCGGATGCGTAACCGTATGAGAACCGATCTCTATTCCATGTTCTGCCATTTCCCGGGCCTGGTCCCAGGTGAAAGAACTAAACCCAACGGGAGGCCGTTCCGGAACTTTAACTCGCATCATTTCCGCAAATCGTTCCAACTCGCGATCTTTCTCCTCATCGGGAAGCTTCTTTAGCATATGGTTGACGGCCCCTGCCGCCGCCAACCGCGAAGCCTCTTCGGAAAATGACTCAGCTATTCTTTTGCCGTTGATCTCGATCTCGAGATCATTCTTAGATGTTGACAACAGAATGTGACGTGCGATGTCGGTCCAGATCCAGCAGCGACCTTCGACAAATCCTGTGACCGCATAAACAGTGGCGGGAATTTTGTATTCCCTAATTATTGGAAAGGCGATGTCGTAAAAATCGTGATAGCCATCGTCGATCGTGATCACTGCTTCGCTAGCGGATAGTTCTTCACCCCTGACAAGGCGGTTGACGGCTTCCGTCAAAGAAATGATCTTGTAGTGGCGGAGCAAATAATCGAGGTGGCGGCGGAACACCGCTGCCGAAGTTCTTCCGATCGCATTATCGACCGAGAATCGGTGATAAACCAGCACCAAAAGCTTATCTCTGTTCAGAAACCGAAACGGTGCGAATGCGTTACAGCTTAGAAGAATTTTCCCGACCAATGATTTACTCATTCTTCTCTAAAAAGCCGCAAGTCAAACGGGACCGCCGGTTTGAACGGATCGACCAGAAATACCCTGGAATTCACCATGTTCTTATATCAGACAGATTCTTTCACGATGTCTGATTGGTGTAGCTGGGGCTGCCGGTCGCTCGCAACGTCGTGCTGCAGGTTTTCACTGTTCAGCCTGTTTTCCCACGCCGCGCTTACAAACGAGGAAAAGAGTGGATGGGCCGCCAAAGGTTTCGACTTATACTCCGGGTGAAACTGGCAAGCGATAAAATATGGATGGATCGACCGTTCGAGCTCCACGATCTCAATAAATTTGCCGTCAGGCGAGATCCCGCTGAAGACCATTCCCTCCTTCTCCAGTATTTGTCTGAATTCAGGGTTGAATTCGAACCTATGCCGGTGGCGTTCTTCGATCTTTTTCGCGTCATGATAGACCTTTCGAGCGAGAGATCCTTCCAGCAACTCACATTCCCAGGAACCGAGCCGCATCGTTCCGCCTAATTCGTCAACGCCAACCAGATCACGAAGCTTAAAGATAACTGGGAAGGGCGATTCCTCGTTGAATTCAGTCGAATCCGCATCTTTTAAGCCGCATACGTTCCGGGCAAATTCTATGCACGCCGTTTGCATACCCAAGCAGATGCCAAAGTACGGGGTACCTGAACGTCGTGCGTATTTTATTGCCCGAAGCATGCCCGAAATGCCGCGCTTGCCAAAGCCGCCAGGGACGAGTATCGCGTCAAAATCCTGCAGTTCCGTTTCGTATCCGTCCTTCAACAGATTCTCGCTCTCGATCCACGAAACATTGACGCGCAGATTATTTGCAACGCCGGCATGAGTTAATGCTTCTCGGAGCGATTTGTACGAATCTTCGAGTTCGACATATTTACCAACAATGGCGATCCTTACCGAACCACCTGTCGGATCCTTAATCGTTGAGACCAATTCACGCCAATTTTTCAGATCGAGATGGGGAAAGCTTTCATCCAGATCAAGGTCATTCACGATAAGCTCGTCCAAACCCTGTTCGTGAAACGCCAGCGGGACCTCGTAGATCGTCGGCACATCGAGAGCCGATATAACGGCATTCTCCTGCACATTACAGAACAAGGCGATCTTTCGGCGGAGGTCCATCGAGAGCGTTCGCTCCGACCGGCATAGCAGAATATCCGGTGCGATGCCTATTTCGCGAAGCTCTTTCACCGAGTGCTGCGTCGGTTTGGTCTTTAATTCCCCGGCTGCGGCGATATAAGGAACGAGCGTTACGTGAACAAAGATCGCGTTGCTCTTCCCTTCTTCATTTCCGATCTGCCGGATCGCTTCCAAAAAAGGCAGCGACTCGATGTCGCCGACGGTTCCGCCGATCTCGACGATCAGCACATCGGGTTCATGCTCATTCGCTACTGCCCTCACCGCTGATTTGATCTCATCGGTAATATGCGGGATCACCTGGATCGTCTTTCCAAGATAATCGCCCCGCCGTTCCTTTTCGATCACCGACAAATAGATCCGCCCGCTGGTCCAGTTGTTTGCCTGCGAGAGCTTGGCGTTAGTGAACCGCTCGTAATGCCCGAGATCGAGGTCGGTCTCGGCCCCGTCGTCCGTCACGAAGACCTCTCCATGCTGGAAGGGCGACATTGTCCCCGGATCTACGTTGATGTACGGGTCGAGCTTCATCATTTGGACCTTCATCCCGCGGGCCTCAAGCAAACAGCCGATCGAGCTAGCCGCAAGTCCTTTACCCAAACTTGAAACCACCCCGCCAGTAACAAATATGTATTTAGTCATTTTAGGTCTCCACCCGCTTTTCCTTCCCGCTTCCTTTTCTGGTATCGCCCATCTTTCATTTGCATTTGAACTTCCTTAGATTTTGCCGCCTCGGGATTCATCAGTTCGTGCAAGGCATTCATGCTCGCCCCGAGTGCAGTCGTTCCTTCGGCTGCGTTCCTCTCAAACTCGTCGGACGTTCGCTTTGCAGGTTTCGAGATGACCTTCAACCCGATCGCGGCCGCGGTCACTAGGAAAATCAAAAAGAAAAGTCCAAACCAGTCAGCCATCTGTCTCCTCTGTCAGTCTATCGAACCTGCACCTCCACACGCCATTCATCGCTTCGGCCAAGATTACGCTCCGGTAACCGTTGACATTGACTCGCGCTCTTCGATGATCGCCCTGACCCGCTGAAGATCTTCTTCCGAATCTACCCCGATCGATCTGCCCACCGACTCGACAACTTTGATCCATGCCCCATTCTCTAGAGCACGAAGCTGTTCAAGCATCTCTACCTTTTCAAGCTTTGACGTCGGCAATTGCGTGAATTTCAGCAGATATTCCCGACGATATACATAAAGCCCGGTGTGCCTTCGAAAAAAGGACAATATCTCCGGTTCATTTCGGATCGCCTTACCGGGATCGCCGCCGTATCGAAGCGCGGGGTCGCGCGGAAACGGAATAGGAGAACGCGAAAAATACAATGCCCGTCCTCGATCGCTGGCGGTGACCTTGACCACGTTTCCATCAAATAGCTCATCGATGCTTTCGATCGGCTCGGAGGTCGTCGCAATATCGGCTTCGCCGTCGGCGAACAATGCTTCTACCGCCCTGTCGATGGTTTCCGGCGAAATAAGGGGTTCATCACCTTGAACGTTTACAATTATCGTGCCCGACGGGAGCGTTTCTGCGATTTCAGCGACCCGGTCGCTTCCCGAACGATGAGCGGCTGACGTCATAAGGGCATCAAAGCCCTCGGCCTCGACCGCCCGAACGATCCTGTCGTCATCTGTGGCAACGATCACACGCGAAACTGATCGAGCTGCCGCGGCCTGGCGCGCGGTGTGTACGATTAGAGGCGTTCCCGCAAGCGAAAGCAGCATTTTTCCGGGTAAACGGACCGATGCATACCTTGCCGGTATTACTGCAATGACATCTTTTCGGGGAATTGTGCCGTGTTGCTCCACGGGTCTCTAGGATATAGCGATTGCCCGCTTATATCAAGGTAAAACTAATCGTTCGGGTCGATATTGCCGAACGGGATCATTCTTGGCCGGGAATACGGATCTGACTGACGCCCTAAAGCCTCACTGACAAACCCTACCACGATCGCAAGAACCGATGACAAGATCGATCGAGCCTCTCGATTCTTTGGAGCACTGATCAAGGGCGACACGCAACGTCTGAAATCTACTAGAGAACAGATCCTACATCCGAAGCCGCCCAAGTGTAGCATCCCTTCAGTTTGGAAGAACCTAAGCGTTTCGCTAAACTCTCATTCGTGAGCCACCCAACACAAGAAAGCGCGGCAGATCTCGAACCGGCGCCGCATCGAACCCGGCAGGAGCTTCTGTCAGTCCACAACCCTTATCCGAACGATCCGCCATGGAGTATCGGCAACGCAGTTTCTCTGTGGGTCGCGAGCGTCCTACTGATCATTTTAATGCCGGCCCTTTTTCTCGCACCGTACGCATATTCAATGTCTGCTGTCTATCCGGAGAGCACAGACTTGATGACGGCGCTCAAAACAGATCCTTTCGCGATAGCGCTTCAGATCTTCGCCATCATACCCGCTCACCTAATTACACTTGCCGTCGCATTCCTGATCGTGACGGCGGGTAATCGCTACTCCTTTTTCCGAACCTTGGGCTGGGAGCGCGGTGGAATGCGATGGTTCCACTATTTTGGGATACTTGTCGGCTTTTTCTTCCTTATCGGCATTGTCGGATATTTGCTTCCGGAACCCGATCACGAGATGATGAGGATCCTCAAAAGCTCCAGGTACGCGGTGTTCATAATGGCTGCGTTGGCGGTTTTGACGGCGCCTCTTGTGGAAGAAGTTGTCTATCGAGGAGTCCTCTATTCGGCAATTCAGCGAACAACCGGCGTCGGGCCGGCGGTGGCGATCGTAACCCTCCTTTTCGCCCTGGTCCATCTCCCGCAATACTATCCAAGTGTCGCGACGATGGCCATACTTACGTTGCTCAGCCTGGTCCTAACCATGATCCGGGTCCGAACCAACAATTTACTTCCTTGTGTCATCCTTCACACGATCTTCAACGGTATGCAGGCAGTGCTGCTGATCGCCGAGCCATATTTCGGCGTCGAGCCGGCACTGGAGGACCCGATTGCCGCTTTAGCGCTATTTTTAAGCTGACGGCAGAATATCGCTAACACAAAAAAGTGCGGGGAGCCGATGCTGGCCACCCGCACATCTCAATTCACTTTGATTATCCTACGGACGTCCCGGCTTGGCATCCAGGATGACCGGCGGCGGTGCGGGAGGCGCTGAGGGCGGCGGGGCAGAAACCGTGCCCGTCGAGAATCCGCCGGATGACCTTACCGAGTCTGAACCAAAAAATGGTTCGTTCGCTGCACCGCGGCCCGGTTTGATAAGGCTGGAATTTCCGCCGGTCGCATCACTGCTGCCCTGAACCTGAGCAAAAGGAGGACGTACCGGATCGCCTGCCACTCTACCTGGTTTTGTATTTTGGATCGGGGTAACCGGAGAGTTAATTTGTCCCGGAGGCGGGGTAAAAACTACTGGGGGCAAGTTATAGTAATAAATACTATTTCCAAACCCGAAACCGTACGGGGAGCCCCATCCCCACCCGAAGGGCAGAAAACAGTTTATTCGTCGGAAAGGATCGTAAACCCATAGTCCGAACGAACTATACATATTCCAGCCTCGATCAAGAAATGAACGCATGAGCGCTGTACGTGTCATGTTCCGGTCAAGAGTCCCTGACAATCGGGCCAGGTCCTTTGCGCGATCCTTGCTCCAGTTGTCCAACTCATCTAAATCGCTCTTCTTGAATCTTGAAATGGAAACATTTCCATTATCTATACTTGCTTCCCGACCCGACTTGACCACTGACGCTGCGGAATTGCCCAATTCAGCCTTGCCCTTCCTGACAGCGATCGTACCGTCTCCATCAGCCTGAACATCAACCCTGTAAACTCCAGAATCTATCAGTCGGAAAGTCGAATGAGGCGTCGTCACCGTGACAGCGAAGTTATTCGTAGCAAATACTTCGAAGATAGCGCTTCCTAATGCAAGATGGATCTGAAGGTAATCAAGGGACGTCGTCTTGAATTCGAAGGTCGAATCGGCTCCAAGCCTCAAATACGAGCCTGGATTCAACAGCACCTCAACCCGACCGTTCGCCCCGGTCGTCACTCGGTCGCCGATCTCCACCCGATCACCTCTTACAATGTGTCCGGCGGTTCCCGAATCTCTAACTACAGTGGCAGACCCAGAAACAAAGTTCACCCCGCCCGCTTTGGCCGAGATCACAAACCGATCGGAAGCATTTCCGACAGAAACGGAAGACGTGCTTTGCCCGAAGACTCCCACCGAAACAAAAAATACTGCCGCAACGACCGCTATCAATCGCGAATTCAGATGTTTCATAAATTTCCCTCGGGAAGAGCTAACTAATAGTAGTCCCAAATAAGGCAAAAATCAAATAATTTTCCTTCTATCAGTAGGCTGGGGATGCATTTACGTTGTTCGGAATTTTCCTGAACAACCTTTTCTGGCCCGGCCTAATCCAACGACTGGCCAATTAACACCCTTGGCGAAGGGCGGCCGCTGTGACAAATGGCAACCTTCAAGGATCCAACAAGATGTTTTGCACCGCTCGAAGTTATCGAGAGGTTATTAGAAATACGGAAGGAACTTGGATTTACGGAAAACCTTTATTTAATGCGGACGGAGGAACTTACGGCTTTTCTAGATTCGTTCGGATTTGATATTTACGCCTTTGCAACCGGGAACGATCGGATCAATTACGGCGACTACACATCGCCGGTCGTGCCGGGCGGAGACACAATGCACATGTCGTTGAAGGCCCACTGATCGAACAGAGCAACAAATTTCACAACTGAAGGGACGCGGAAGGTGCCGAGAACGAACGGGCGACTTCCGCGTTCGTTCTTTTCAAGCTCTGGAGAGCAACCGTCTAGATAGCCTTGACAATAAAAAGTGTGCCGTCATCATCCAGGAACTTTCTGTCCGTGAAGTCTGCCACTCCTTTTCGAATATAGTCGATCATCTCTTTTGCCGGCATATTGATGCATTCGTGAACTCGGTCCGAAAACCTGTCGAGCCCAAACTCTTCGCCAAGGCTATTTGTGGCCTCAATTATCCCGTCTGTGTAGATGACCATCACTTGGCCCCGTTCGAATCGGATGAAATGCTGGTGATAGCGCGCGTCATTGAACATTCCCAGAGGCATGTCACCATATTCAACATATCGGCGTTCGCCGTCTGGCCTGATGAGCAGCGGCGGATTGTGTCCGGCATTTGAAAATACGAACGAGCGGTTTGTCGTATCGAGAATGCCATAGATCGCGGTAATGAACTGGTGGTCTTCGACGGAATCCCAAAGCAGATTATTTACCTTTGAAAGGGCAATATGCGGTGCGTATCCTATCTGAACTCCGGCCCTTAAGCTTGCCCTGAGGAATGCCATGAGCAATGCGGCTGGAATTCCCTTGCCGACCGCGTCGGCCACAACTATACCGACCTGGTCATCGAAGATCCTGACCCAATCATAATAATCGCCCGACACTTCTTCTGTCGGGAAGATATATGCACTGATCTCAAAATTTTCGAACGAGGGATCTTGTCCGGGCAACAGCTCAAGCTGTACTTGTCGGGCTATCTCTAATTGAGCCTCAATCCGCTTTTTCTCGACTACCTGCTCGTAAAGCCTATCCTTCTCAATAATTATGGCCACTTGCGAGCTTAGAAGCTGCAGGATAGACAGGTCATCGTCGGTATAAGCATTCAGGTCGTCGCTTTCGAGATCGAAAGCCCCGATCACGCGGTCGTTCGAAATTATGGGAGCGACCATCTCAGATCGTGTTCTCTTTCTTGCGGCAAAATAGCGCGGCTCGCTGCTGACATCTGGCGCAATAACGGGCTTGCCGGTCACCGCGACATGGCCCAGGAGGCCCTCGCCCATCCGCAGGCGGGGCTCGACCAGTTCGAAGCTGATCTCATAGCCTCGAATTACTTTTGACCTAAAAACGTAGGGGTTTGAAGCATCTTCGCTATGCTCGATCAGATAGATCCCGGCTGCATCGTACGGCAAAAGCGAACCAAGAGTGTCCATGACAAGGTTGAGAACCTCGTCCAGATCGACCGACCGGCTGATCTTGTTCGTGATATCCAACAGCAGCCTAAGTTTATCGACCGTCGTAAGGCCGTGTTGGGGTGCAGGATTATGATCTTTCTTTTGATCCATTGATCCGATCTCAATATCGTCCGGTGCTAAACAGGCAGTGACCGGGCTCAGCAAACGAAATACCACGTCTCTGAGCGTCGCCTATCGACGGTGAAGGGCTATTGTAATCGCATCGGGCGATAACCCTAAGTGTCGGGATTGAAAATGTTGTCCGTATAGACGCTCCAAAGGCGAGTGACTTTCAGGCGATACTCTACCAGGGCACGGCTAACCCCATAATGGCGGGCGATCTGCGCAGCGGTAAGGCCGCGACCGACAAGCTTTTGTAAGCCGGAGTAAGGCACGAGGGCTGCCGCACCCGTGGAGTAAGCCTCTTCTTCGACCGCCGCATCATAATCCCGTGCCTTTACATTTCCATCCTGGTCTTTGGTCTCGATCGCCAGTCGGCTGGGCCTGTGTCCGAGAAAAACATGACATATCTCTTCCATCAAGGTCGCGGCATGCCGATTTTTCTTATGGGTGGGATTAAGTATGATCAATTTTTCCCCGCTTGGAAGCGTGTGCGACGCGGCTCCGCCAGACCAACTGTCTTTTGCGTTCCCTAGCAGAAGCTCCCGTGTCGCTTCGTTGAGGCCTTCTATCTTCTCGAAGTCAACAACCAACAGCTTTGCGTAAGCTGCTAGCAAATGCGGGTCAAGCCGCGAAAGATCGTCACGCAGGCGTGCGAAATCGCGCAAACCGAGTGCTCGCAGCTCATAACGCCGGCCCTTTTGAGTTGGTGGCAGATCGCGTTCGTCCACGTTGGCGTGCCTGGATCGGTACCGACAAACGGCCCTGTCGAAGCCGATCGAATTATCGGATCCGAGCAGGGCCAGGGAACATTTACCTTACAAAAACCGTCAGACTTCTTTGAACTCGGAATCGACATCTTCCGAAGACAATGCAACACGATAGTTTCGGGACTGTTTTTGCTTTGTGATCAACAGGTCGTCTTTCGTTTTCAAAAGGTCGGCACGATTGAAAACCGATATTTCAAAATTGTAGCCGTGCGTGATCGCGTCTTTAGGGCAGGCTTCGACACAGTATCCGCAAAAGATACATCTTCCGTAATCGATATTATAAACCTTGGCGTAGCGCTCGTCGCGTCCGATCCGCTGTTCGTATGGCCTCGGATCGGTCTCTGCCTCGATGTAAATGCAATCAGAGGGACAAGCCGCCGCGCATAGATAGCATGCGACACATTTTTCCTTTCCTGCCTCATCAACATGCAAAAGATGCTGGCCCCGGTAACGAGGCTGGACCGTTACGGGCTCGTCGGGATATTGGACCGTCCACTTTTCCCGAGGGATCTCGGAAAGCGTACGTGTCATACCTTTGATGATCGCTGCGGTCGATTGCAGCACATTGGTGATCAACGACATCGTTAAACTATTATCCCCTATTAACGGACGCCCTGCATCATCGTTGCGGCAAAACCCAAAAAGTACAGAGCAAGGACGATTATCCCGGCCAGCAGCCCGAGCGCACCTGTAATGATACCGCCGAGAGCCAGGCCGCTTCCGCCGTAGTTGGCGGGATCGCTGTTTGCCTTGCCCCTAGCCATAAAACCGAGTACGACAGCCGCCAGGCTCGGCAAGAGCGAACCGCAGCAGACAGTAAGTCCCAGAATACCTGCGACTAAAGATATTATGGCAAGTGTTTGATTTGGCCCCTGTGGGGCAGCGGACATTGGTGCGTTTTGCATAGGTTCATTAGGCTCCCAATTTTGTATAGGTGCAGGGTCCGCCGGACCAAAGGCCGGTGAAGGCTCTGGCCCAGCCGAAAATGCCGGACTGAAAGCGGGTTCTTCAGATACTTGCGGCTCGGGGTCCGGATCCCTTACCGGCGCAGATTCAAACACTGCGGGCTTAGGCTTGTCGAACGGCGATGGGATCGGAGGCGTCGTACGATTGAACGCATGATCGTCTGAAGGGCTCGAAATAGGCTCGTTGTCCGACCGAGAGAACGGCGAAGGCGGCGGATCGTCAAACTTCGGCGGTTCGACGCTTGGTTCTTTAAACCTGGGAGGCTCAGGTGCCAATGGCGGCAGTTCCATTACCGGTTCGTCGTGTGCGTCCATTTCCTTGCGGATCTCCTCCTCGGAAACGTACATCGTCTTCTTAGGATCAGGTTCGGATGGAAGCTGCAATACCTCGTCGTGGCTGTTCGCAGCATCTGCCGGCTGCGACTCAGAAGTGGGTGACGACGGAATGGCCGAAGCGATCTCCTCCGACGAAGCGACCATCGTCTTGTACGGATCAACGGCCGGCGGATCTTCTACCAACGGCGTGCCGTCGGCCTGGCAAAATCGCATCGCGTCGTCAAAGGTTCGTTCGCAATTCGGGCACTTTTTCATAGATTTTTGGTTCTCTACAACATCCCGCGCTTGATGTGAAACCCAAAACCAAACTTCGCATTCCGCGTTCCACTTTCGGATATGCTTTTATACCCCTAGCCCTAAACTAATTCAAGTTTGCTGAAGAAATAGGCTATCTCGATGGCGGCGTTGTCGTCCGAGTCCGAGCCGTGGACAGCATTCTCGCCTATCGACGAAGCAAAGTCCTTCCTGATGGTGCCATCGGCGGCCTCAGCCGGATTCGTCGCCCCCATCAACTCGCGCCAGGCCGGAACAGCGTTTTCCTTCTCCAAAGCAAGCACTACACACGGGCCGCTCGACATGAAGTCACAAAGCTCGTCAAAAAACCCTTTGCCCGCATGAACGGCATAAAATCCCTCAGCCTGTTTCTGCGTTTGATGGATAAGCTTCATCCCGCGGATCTTGAATCCCGCACCCAAAATTCGCGAAATGATCTGTCCCTGCTTCCCTGCCCGAACAGCATCAGGCTTGATAATACCAAAAGTTAAATTGCTCATTCTAAGTAAGTTCCTCGTATAGTTAAGTAAAAAAACGTAAACCAGAAGAATACAACAGCGAGGCAAAGTTGCGAAATGCAGGGAACATCATTAACGAACCCGATAAGTTTGCTTTTCGATTCACCGAAAAAAGAGGGACGCATCGGCACCGTGCGTGAATCCACGAAATTCAAAAGAAAAAGACCATGATCCTAAAAGAAATTGCAAATTTCATGAAGTAAATAGACACATTCTAAAAAGAACGCTTCCCTTATTACAGGTAAACGCCTTCCTAACAATAGGAAAGTCTTACCTTTTGGCAGGAAAGGCCGTTTGTTCGCCCTGAAATCTGCGACTCTTATATTCGGAACATACGCCTTGATCGAAGAAATCAGTCTCTTCAGAGCAGGAAGGAAAAACGTCGGCAAAATACAAACGGTACGAAAGCGGGTCGTTCATTCAACATCGGGCGTGTCAGGCGCGAGGTCGTAATGCATCTTAGGAAAATCGATAACGTTCCAAACCTCGGTGAACTTTCCGTCGGCTACCGTACAGACCCCAGTACCGTCGAAAAGCACTTTCTTGTTGGTCGCCGTGATCTCCGGCAAGTCGCCCATCTGACGGCCTGTCACGGTGAACCGACACGCCATCTTGTTGCCTTCTGACACAACGTCGAAGACCTCGACGTGAACGTCCGGAAATGCCGAAACGAAAGTGGAGTGGAACTTCTCAAAATCCGATGCCCCCAGGACGGGCGGACCACCGGGACCGGAAAGGCCGTGAATGATCGTTTCTTCGGTCATCATTTCGTAGATCGCGGAAGTCCGCTTCTGGTTCCAGACCTCTTCGAACCATCTATGTAGAAGAGTTGTCCCGTTTGACATGTTGACCTCCTTCCCGTGAAAGCCACGTTTGAGCGACCGAAGGCGCGAACGAGATTTCTAGTTTCAGGCTGCGGCACTGGCGCCCAATACATCCACGATCGCGGAGCCGATGTCAGCGGGCGACTGGACAACTCGTATGCCGGCTTCGGTGAGGGCTTTCATTTTATCCCCAGCAGTGCCTTTACCGCCTGAGATTATCGCACCAGCATGGCCCATTCTTCGTCCGGGAGGCGCCGTTTGTCCGGCAATAAATGCCACGATCGGCTTTGTCACGTTGTCTTTTGCGTAGGCGGCTGCATCCTCTTCTGCCGTGCCGCCGATCTCGCCGATCATCACGATCGCGTCCGTCTCGTCGTCTTCCTGAAACAACTTGAGAGCGTCAGTGTGCGTAGTTCCGATGATAGGATCGCCGCCGATCCCGATCGCGGTCGATTGGCCCAGCCCAAGAGCAGTAAGCTGTCCGACAGCCTCATAGGTCAGCGTACCCGAACGCGAAACAACGCCTATTCTGCCTTCCTTGTGAATATGGCCGGGCATAATGCCGATCTTACATTTTCCGGGCGAAATGATGCCGGGACAGTTCGGGCCGATCATTCGCGTCGTACGGGTCGAAAGATATTCGTTTGCTTTAACCATATCGGCAACCGGAATTCCCTCAGTTATGCAAACAACCACTGGTATGCCAGCATCAGCCGCTTCCATTATCGCGTCGGCCGCAAAGGCCGGCGGTACATAGATGACCGAGGCATTGGCTCCCGTTTCCCTCACCGCGTCGGCAACTGTATTGAAAACGGGAACGCCCTCATGAGTGGTGCCGCCCTTGCCGGGCGTGACCCCGGCTACTACGTTCGTGCCGTAATCACGCATCTGCAGCATGTGAAAGGTGCCCTCTTTGCCCGTTATTCCCTGAACGATCAGGCGTGTATTCTTATCGACCAATACTGCCAAAACATATCTCCCTTTTATCGATCTTCATTTGTACAACAACGCAGAAGTATAACACGGCAAACACTTTGTACCACAGAAGCGAGGTTCGCATTTGAATGAAAGCTGCACCGCCGATCGGGATCAACGATGCGGCTTCTCAACAACGCCCCATTTGACTAGGACTTTTGGTTCAATGGATTCTCCATAAAGTAGATCGCCATCGGACGACCGTTCTCCGTCCGATAGATCGAAACCGCCATTACATTCTCCGAAAGGGCTTGACCGCCGCACTTTCCTTTAGACGAGGCTCGATAAATTATCAATGTAGTATCCTTCGCAAGCTCCATCGACTTCATCGGCCCGGTCGAATATGACTCGACCCTACAATCCGGGCCAAACGAGCCCTTTAAGTAATCACCTCGGCTGAGGCGGCCCGTTCGGCCATTGGTCACGAAACTGGCGGAGATATGCTCCTCGAAAGCTTTCTGATCCTGTGCCTTCCAGGTTTCCCAAAGCTTTTTCTCGATCGAAGCGATCGCCTCTGGTGCGGCGGCGAGGCTTGGCAGCTCATTGGCGGGATCGGGTGGGGTGGACGGCGGGCCGTAATCGCCCTTTGCATCGATCGCCGGCACTTCGTGATAATACATCGCCTTCCATGTGTCGCCGTCTTTTCCATAGATCACTGAGACATAAAGCGGGCTCGGGCCGGGAGCACTGCCGCAGGTCATCGTTGCGGTTGCCTTAAAGGTCATTAGCGCAAGGCCCTCACCGAGTTCGCTGACATTCTCGTCACTAAAACTGACCTCCTTCATTTCGCAGGAATGTCCAGTCCAGCTTTTCATAGCGGCCGGGCGGTCAGACGGCCCGTTGCTGCCGACATTCAAGAATTTCGGCCCCATATATGTTTCCAGGCCTTTGGCATTCCTTGTCGCCCAGTATTCCCAACCCTTCTTTTCAATTGCGACAAGTTCGTCCTTGGACGGGATCCCACTCTTTGAGACATCATCGGCCTTTACGGCTTTCGTGTTTGCAGTGTTCGCATTTGCCGGCGTGCGGTTGTCGGCCGTTCCGTTGCAAGCGGCCACCAGGAAAGCCGTGACAAATGTCACCGCCAATTTTGCTCTTAGGTCCATATTTCTTCTCCATTTCCGGCATTGAAGCAAGCCGCTAAAGCGGGCAAATCATTCCGTCAGTATATCCAGCGATCGAATAATTCTGTTTGCGAACGATGACACGCTTTTCAACGAAACGCAACAAGTTGCGGCCGGATCACGTATATTTTGTGTGGATCACGGCCTGATCGAACCGGCGTTGAAAAAATCTGAACCTTGACCGGCGCAATTTCGTTCAAGTTCCTGACTTCCTCGCTTTTGTGCATACGGGCACTTTCTATTCGCTATGCGGCAGCTTTATTCATTTTATGTTGATGCGTTCATGATCGCCCTCAAGTCGATCCTTGAACACAAACTTCGGGCGTTCCTTACGCTGATCGGAATAATCATCGGTGTTGCAGCGGTGATCGTTGTCAGTGCGTCGATCGCCGGGCTGAAGACCTATGTGATCGGGCAGGTTTCCAAGATCCTGGGCTCGAATCACTTTATGATCACCAAAATTGCACAGGTCAACGGAATGTCGGGAGATGAGTTCGAACGCCTGAACCGGCGCAATAAGGAAGTGAACTGGGAAGAATACGAATATGTCCGCGACAATTGCCAGCTCTGCAGTTACGTCGGCGCCCAAATGAATGCGGGTGCCGATCTTCAGGAAGGCACCATTCAGATGCCTTCCGTCCGGATGATAGGCGTCACGCACAACATGTACGAGATCGAGGACAAGTCGCTGGATGAGGGCCGTTTTTTCTCGAAGGAAGAGGTTGAAAGGTCCGCATCTGTGGCGGTCATCGGATCGGACGTCAAGGAACGCCTTTTCGAATTCGCTTCGCCGATCGGAAAGCAGATCAAGATCCGTGGTGTTCCGGTGACGATCATCGGAATGGAGCAGAAGCGCGGCTCGTTTTTCGGACAATCTCAGGATCGGCATGTTTATATCCCGATCACGCTTCACAACCAGATCTTCAATCGGAGCGGCGGACTGCAGATCCACGGAAAGACGATCACGAACGAGAATTTTAAGCCGTCCATCGAAGAAGCGAACTTGCTGCTGCGAAATAAGCGCAAGCTAATGGGCAGCGACGAGAGCACATTTTCGATGGTGAATGTTGACGAGTTTAACTCCACAATGGACCAGGTGACAGGTGCAATAGCCGCCGTGGTACTTCCTATCACTGCGATAATTCTTCTCGTGGGCGGCATTGTGGTGATGAACATAATGCTCGTCTCTGTTACGGAACGGACCTTCGAAGTCGGCTTGAGAAAAGCCCTCGGGGCCACACAAAGTCAGATCCTTTTGCAGTTCCTTATCGAATCCGGGTTACTGTGCGTGGTTGGAGGGGTCCTAGGTATTCTGCTCTCGTTCGGCGCGACGGCGGCTGTCGGGGCCGCACTCGGACTGACAATGACCATAACGGTCTTTTATGTCGTCGTTTCGCTGCTTGTATCAAGTGTTATCGGGATCATAGCCGGGCTATATCCGGCCTGGAAGGCCGCCCGGCTCGACCCGATCGTCGCGCTGCAAAAGGTTTAAAGAATGCGAGTTACGGCATCATTACCCATCGAAGTCTTGAAAATGGCCTACGACAGCGTCGTATCGCACAAGTTTCGTTCTATCTTGACGATCCTCGGAATTGTCATCGGCATTTTGACCTTTGTGGTCGTGGCGTCGATCCTTACCGGAATGCGGCAGACCATCGTCAAAATGTTCGAGGATTACGGCACGAACAACGTTTATCTTTTCCATCTTTCGACAGGATTTGGGCCTTCGAACCGCGACGAGAGAAACCGGAAACCGTTGACGCTCGAGGATGCGAACGCGATCCTCGCGCAAGCTCCCTCGGTGAACGACATCGCGACCGTCGCGGTCAACATTGGGTCGTGGGGTTCGGGCTTTGACGATAATATGATCTACAAGGAAAAGAATTATCGTTGGGCCCTGACGGATGGAGTAACCCCGAATTATCCCGCGCTGACCAACTTGAAAATGAAAGAGGGCCGCTGGCTCACCGAGATGGACAATTTTGAGCGGCGACGAGTTCTCGTGGTCGGGATCAACGCAGTCGAAGCCCTTTTCAACGGCGATTCGGCAGAAGCCGTTGGTAAGGTGATCCGCATGAACGGGACCACTTGGGAGATCGTCGGCGTATTGGAAAAGCGCGAAGCCGGATTTTTTGGTGAGAACGAAGAAGACCGAAAGATCTTCATGCCCTATCGGACCGCTCGAAAGGTGGCTCCTGTTCGCGACGCCGTCCTCCACATCGTCCAGGCAAAACAGGGATTCCTGAACGACGCGGTTCAGGAGATCGAAGGGGTTCTTCGTGTGCGTCGCGAGGTAAAGACCGGTGAACCAAACAATTTCGATATGAAGACAGCCGAGGACTTTATGCGGCAGTTCGACGGCATGCTCGCTGGGATCGGGATCGCCGCTATCGCGATCTCCGGCCTCGGGCTCCTGGTTGGCGGCATCGGAGTTATGAACATAATGCTGGTCTCGGTCACCGAAAGAACGAAAGAAATAGGAATACGCAAGGCCATCGGTGCTACCAGGTGGGCGATCGTGTTCCAATTCCTTGCCGAGGCAATGGCCCTTACTTTTCTGGGCGGCGTCGTTGGACTGGCACTATCGATAGGAATAAGCAACCTGATATTGCTGCTCATCCCATCGATGCCGGCGCAGGTCGAACTGTGGATGATAATCACATCACTCACCATCTCGGTACTGATCGGCCTTGGCTTCGGTGTGCTTCCTGCTCGTAAAGCAGCGAACCTGGATCCGATAGAATGCCTTAGGTATGAATGACATTTGTCATGCCGGAACGTCGTAATGTATGGCTTAGGCACCGGCCAGAGGAATAAAATTGCTTGCCTTCCGATAGATGAATATTGTATAAGGTCCGCACAGAATAATTTTCGTGCGATCCTTTCCAGTTGCCGTTTTCCAGCCGTGGATTTGCGGACACTTCGAGGAAGCCGCGAATGAATTTCTCAGACTTGCCCACGAATTGAGGCCGCGATGAAAAACCATCTTTCTCTCATAGCTGCTGCTGTCGTCACATCGGCAATTTTCTTGTTCAGTCAGGAAAGTATAGCTCAACATCAATTGAATCACCTCCTCCTTCACGAAGGAAATTACTCACGAACCTTTACAAAGAAGCAGACGATTGTCATTACGTCGCAGGAACAATACGCAGCTATACTGGCTGCATATACCGACGATGATCCCTTGCAGCTTGACTTCAATGCAGGACGGGTTTTGCTTGTCGACATGGGCCCGCGACCAACCGGCGGGTTTCGTATTGAGGTCGAAAGAGTAGAAGAATTGAGAAAAGGGTCGATTATCGTACGAGTAAAGCTGACGCGGCCCGGCCGCACATGCTTGACGACCCAGGCTTTAACCAACCCCTATCAGTTTGTTTATATCCGATCACGCCAGGAACTTCTCATTAACGAAGAACTCTTTTTCATCAACTGCTGAGCTCCGGCCGAGATCGAAATTGGCAAGCGACGATAGCAAATTTGTATTTGCGGTCTAGCGAAGTTACGCCGAGAAGTTTCGTTTCATTGTCGTCGAAACCCAATGCTGGGATGTAAGTCATTGCTCGCACCTGATGCGCTTCATCGGGATGTCCATTCCGCGCAGTTCGCCGTTCCGCATTCCTTCAATTCTGGCAAACAATGAATCGACCTCGCCTTTTCGATATATGATCCTTTGAGGAAAGTCGTGTTTGAGGTTTTCGAAGACTACTTCCCCAGCAGAGAGCTTCAACATCCGAAACGGGGTTTCCTCTTTGTTCGAAGACGGTCTCGCTATGTAGTCGATCCCTGCCTCGCTCGCAACAATCCGAAGGAATTCGAACGATGCGGTCTTGCCGCCGGCAACCGTCCGGCCCATGCCGATCATCGTCCCGCCTTCGGGCTTCATCCAGTGCTCTGTGATCGTCATGTTCCGCTGCGGAACGGACAACTGCCAGCAGCCTCCCATCCATGAAAGGCCATCGATGGTGGGTTTTGTTTCCTGGGCGTTCAGGAATACCGTGGAAACCAAGAATAAGCTTACCGCTACATATGTACGAGCGGCCCAAGACTTGTGCATATGATCAAACCTCCGCATGCCAGCTTTTTGCCTGCTCTGCCCATCATAGCGACCAGCGGCCTTGTTCGTATTGTAAAAAACCGACAAGCTAAAGGTCGCCGGAAACGAAATGTCCAGAGATGCGATGTGCTGTGTCCATGAACTGCAGCGGCGTAAAACCGGTAAAGTGCTTAAACTCGTGGTTCATGTGAGACTGGTCAAAATAGCCGCACGCGAGTGCCGCGTCGGCGAGATCGTGAATGCCGTCCACCTCTAGTTTACCCATCAAACGTCGAAATCTGGCGATCCGGGAGAACATTTTCGGCCGTACCCCAACAAACTTCTCGAACTGCCGCTCAAGACGACGAATGCTCCAGCCGACCTCGTATGAAAGCTCGCCCACCGTGGCCCCGTTCATTGAAAATTGGCTCACCGCGTGAACTAGCTCGTCCGGCACTTCCGACCTATCCGAGAATCTGTGAAGAGACTGCTCAAAGATCGCGATCCGCGATTCAAAGGACCTTGCGCCCGCGAGCTTTTCATAAAGGAGACTCTCCCAATTTCCGATGATCGCTGCAAGGTCCACGATCCTATCCGTCATTTCCGATAGCGGATGTCGGAGGAAGGCAAATGCACCAGCCGGCTGAAATCTCACACCAAAGAGATCCACCGACCCGGTCGGACCGATCAGGATCCCTTTGGTCAGTTGACCCGAAACAAGCGATCTTGGCTGGGTCGATCCTTTCTCCGATAGCCCATACCGTCTGAATCTCGCTGCAAGGTTGAAAACTATCTCGGGGCAGCCGTCCGGCACGACCGGTTCGACGGACATCGAAGTCTCTGGCTCGTCCTCAAGCGACCAATAACATCGGATCTGTCTTATGTATCGTGGGCCCGGCCCTCTTTCTCTATACTGCATCGTCTAAATTTATCGATTGCTCGTATCCCGGAACAACGACATTCCAACCAAACCGCTTTCTGATGTGTTCAGCCATCGCCGATGCCGATTCCGGTTCGCCATGGGTCGTGAAGACCATTCGCGGCGTTGAGCTCAGACCTTCAAGCCATCTCAGAACAGCTTTCCAATCCGCGTGTGCCGAAAAACCCTCGACCTTTTCGACACTGCATCTGACTGGAACCCAGTTTTTCATGATCCTCACCTCTGGTTCGCCATCCTGTACCCGACGGCCGATGGTTCCCGCGGCCTGAAAACCGACAAATACGATCGTCGCTTTCTCGTCTGGCAGTAACCGCATTGCGTGATGAAGCACGCGTCCGCCGGTGAGCATACCGGATGCCGAAATTATGATCCTTGCACCTTTCAACGAGTTGAGGCGTTTCGATTCATCCCTGCTCGAGGCGGTCGTCATAGATCGCGTACGTAGCGGATGCCGCTTCTGGCTTAATATCGAAGCATATTCCTCGTCGTGTTCTTCGTTCCAGCGATTATAAACCTGCGTCGCTTGTGCCGCCATCGGCGAATCGACGACCACAGGCAATACTGGAATACGGCCTTCGTCCTCGAGTTCACGTATCAGATACAGCACTTCTTGTGTACGTCCGACGGCAAATGCTGGTATCAGGATCGGGCCGTCTCGGTCGACCGCTTCGTTGATTATCCTGGCCATCTGCGTCTTGGGATCGACGTCGCCGTGCAAGCGGTCGCCGTACGTAGATTCGACCATAAGAAAGTCGCAGTCCGGCGGAGCGGCCGGGTCTTTTACTATCGGCTGGTCATAGTGGCCGAGGTCGCCGGAAAACAGAAATCGGAGCGGGTCTCGCTCGGGGCTTCCAGCCATTTCGATGTGTACAAGGCTTGCGCCCATGATATGCCCGGCAACAAGAAAACTTGCACGAAAGTCCTCACAGATCCCGACCGCATTGCCGTCATTTCGCACGGGGCTCAGCAGCTTTAGCGCGTTCTTTGCGTCGTCTTCGTCGTAGAGCGGCAGCGCAGGCGAATGTCGAGTTAGCTGGTGGCGGTTCCGATAGTCCGCTTCTTCTTCCTGGAGGCGTCCGGAATCTGGAAGCAGTATTTTCAATAAGTCAGCGGTCGCCCGTGAGGTGAAAACGGGCCCTGAATAACCCAGCTTTACGAGACGCGGAAGAAAACCTGTGTGATCGATGTGTGCGTGGGTGATGATGACCGCATCCAGATCGTTTGGGTCAAATGGCAGATCTCGCCAGTTCCGTTCGCGAAGTTCGTAGTCGCCCTGGAATAGCCCACAATCGACGAGAACTTTTTTACCTTGATGTTCAAGAAGGTATTTTGAGCCGGTCACCGTACCGACACCACCGTAGAAACTGATCTTTGTCATGGGCTATAAATGTAACATACGTAAGGTGTTTGTTGAATCCAGAATGGGCTGGGGCAAGTGTTCGCTGCCCAAAGGCCGCTTCCCTGTCTTTCGATCGTGATAATTACTTTGCACAGACCGAAAATTGGCTTATAGTTGGTTCGCAATTCAACCTACCTGATTGCAGATCAACCCGAGCGGGAGTCCGTGGAGCGGCCCGTAAAGGCGAATGGAGGCTTGTCCGATGAACGATAGAGAATGGACCATCATGATCTACATGGCCGGCGACAACAATCTGGCCGTGGACATGGCATACGCCCTTGAACAAATAAAATCGGTGGCGAAGGAAGACGCCGGCAACGTCAATCTCTTTGTGTACTATGACGGAAGCTCGCCGGCCATACCAACGCTTTACTGCGACTTTTCTGATGCCGGGAGATCGAAATACGTGCGGTCCTTTGCTTTCAAAGACAAACTTTATCCGGTTTCCGCAAAATTCAATGAAAACGCCGCAGACAAGAGGTCAGTGCTCAATTTCGTCGACTGGTGTCTCAATAAGGTCGAAGTTGAGACCGAGGGCGAGATCAGTTACGGCCGCCGTGCAAAGCGCTACGCATTGATCTTTTCGGGACATTCGTTGGGTTTTCAGGACATCGGCCTCTTTAAGGATGAATCCACAGGCAAAACGATGAAGATGAGAGACCTGTATTTCGTCCTCCAGCGTATGGTAAGCACACGAAAGGACCTTGCGAAAGAGGTGAAACAGTATGATCTCGAAGGCGAAGAAAAGGATCGGGAACTCGCCGTGCTGATCGGACAAAAACTAGATATTCTCGGGTTTGACAGCTGCGTAATGGGAATGCTTGAGGTCGGCTATCAATTTGGATATGTGGCCGAAACGATGATCGCTTCGGAAGGCAGCGTCCCGAGCGCCGGCTGGACTTACGCAAAGATCCTCGGCAATCTCGCCTCGCGAAAACATGGGATGGGAGACGCCCGTGCGGTTGCTGAACATTTTGTCCGCAAATTCATCGAAAGCCAGGATTCGTTCACAGTTGGCGGCGTGTCTGTCGATATGGCCGCATGGGACCTCTCGCATTTTACAGGGCTAGCAGCAGCTTTCGACCAGCTAGCCGGTGTTCTGGTCGACTGCTTCAGCGATCCGTCCTCGCGCATTTATCGGCAAATGGAACGTGCTCTTTTGCTTGTGCATTGGAAATGCCAATCGTATATGTTCGACCAGAACGTTGATCTGGGCGATTTCTGCGAGCTGCTCGACCGCGAAGCCGGTTTTCTGATCGAAGAACTCGATGGCGAAGACACCGTTATACTTGAAGACCTCCAGGACTGCTGCAGGAACGTTCTAGAGAAGCTCAACGACGCAGTGATACTGAGCGGCTTTAGCGGAGGAGAGTATCAATATTCTAACGGCGTCTCTGTGTTCTTTCCCTGGTCGCGAGAGGGGTTTGAGGCTTCTCGAAAGAACTATGGCGACCTTTGGTTCGTGAAGGACGTCGGACGTTCAAAGAAGTTCACCTGGGCGGGCTTCCTGGACTTGTATCTCAATTCCATCTCTCGACGTCGAGTCGAACCCCCAAGCGATGCCCCAAACGGCTCGGGTAAATATAGATATTACTCTGGACTATCTTTTTCCGACATCGATTCAGTAGGCCATTGGCAGCAAGCGGCAACAAAGATCGCCGGCCATGAAGGCACAAAGATCGCCGGTCACGAGGGCACAAAGATCGCGGGCCATGAAGGCACGAAGATCGCCGGTCACGAGGGCACGAAGATCGCCGGCCATGAAGGCACAAAGATCGCGGGCCATGAAGGCACGAAGATCGCGGGCCATGAAGGCACGAAGATCG
>DAOLDE010000020.1:31065-67616 GCA_035327545.1 Pyrinomonadaceae bacterium
TCGCGGGCCATGAAGGCACGAAGATCGCGGGCCATGAAGGCACGAAGATCGCGGGTCATGAAGGCACGAAGATCGCGGGTCATGAAGGCACGAAGATCGCGGGCCATGAAGGCACGAAGATCGCGGGCCACGAAGGTACGAAGATCGCCGGCCATGAAGGCACAAAGATCGCGGGCCACGAAGGCACGAAGATCGCCGGCCATGAAGGCACAAAGATCGCGTCGGGCGCGTCCGGCAAGGTTATGTCCAGCCTTACGTTGTTTAAGAACATCGAAAGCCGGTGGGATATTTCGGGATTTTCACGAAGGCCGAGTGAAGGATCGACAGATGCGGGCGAGGCCTGAGATCGATCGATGGCAGAGCGCGAATGTGTTCGAACGAGCATCGATATCGGTTCAAGGTTAAAATCCGTTTCACCTTGCAAGACCGGTTCGTTTGATCAGTTCGCTAAATCGAGGCTCATTTCTAAGCTCGTCGTATTCGAAACCTGTACCGATATATCGGAGCAAGATATCTCTTTCAAAATAGGCTCTCTCAAGCAGTGATATCGCTTTCTCGTTTTGTCCCAATGCAGAATAAACGATCGCCATCAACGCCGGTGACCGATATTCGTTTGATTGCTCGATCTTCTGAAGTATCTTTTCCGACTCCGCCCTTTTCCCCGGCATTTTCGCATATGCCGCTGCCAGGTAAACCACCGGCTGACTGTATTTTTCTTCGCCGCCCAGGAGAGCTGCGGACCGCTTGAAATATTCGATCGCTTCTGAATATGCACCATTCCCAGCGTGAGCATAACCGACCGAGAACTGAGGTATCTCTCGACTAGGATCAACAGCCTGCGCTTCGCCATAAACCGCGATCGCTTCATCAAACCGCCTCGCCTGCGTGAGAATAATGCCCCTCTGCAAGAGAGCAAAACGCTTATTGATCGGATCGCGAAGCCTCTGTTCTTCCAGCTCGGCTAGTGCCTCCTCATGGCGCCCCATTACCGATAGGAAGAATGCATAGTTGTTCCTTGCAAAATCTGAATTGGGACTCAACTCTATCGCACGTTTATAGGCCTGTTCCGCCCCTGTCCAATCGAACTCGTATTCGCGAAGCAATGCGCTCAGCACATGGCATTTTGCAAGCCTGGGGTCGAGGGCAATGGCTCGCTCTGCTGAATCCCGCACCTTTGACATATACTCGCCCGAGTTATCTGCCATATTGGCAAGTATCCAGTTGATCCATGCGATCTCAGCATGTGCAGCCGCAAAATCTGCATCAACACGCACGGCCTGTTCGAAATATTCTAACGCCGGCCCCCTTACACCTTGTGGTCCGTTCAGCGCGACCAGCCCGTTCAGGTAGTACCTGAAGGCTTCAGAATTCTCTGTTTGTGCGAAGGCAAGTTTCTTAGAGTTATCGTCGGAAATGGTGAGGTTGATCGAATCGACAACGGCGCGGACCATCTCGTTCGGTATTCGCTGCAGTTCTCCGGCCTTTCGTTTGAACTGCCCTCCGGCAAGCTGCCTGTCTTCGACCGCATCAATTATATCGATCCTTACCGCAAGCTCATCCCCCACCTGTGATACGCTGCCGGTCACTATCGCTCGAGCCCCTAACTGGCCCGCGATGTCGCGCAGCGTGCGATCGCTACCCCGAAAACTAAAGCTTGACCTCCTCGAAATCACCTTTAGGGTTGAGATCGACGACAGGCTGTCGATCAATCCGTCACTTAGCCCCTCCGAAAGGAATGTCAAACTCGGGTCGCCGGTTAAATTTTCAAAAGGAAGTACAGCAAGTGAGTCGATCCGTGAGGTGCCGATCGAAGAAAATGCTCCGAAATAGACCGCCATGCCGAACAAAGTTACTAGTAACAGAGATCCTGCTGCAAAGGCCGCCGAGGTCGCCCTGCCTTTTCTAATTGAAACCAAATTCTCGGCAAACGAAAAAATGCCTGCCCTCGAGCCTTCTCGGCCGCCGCCGGTCCTGCCGTTTGCTTTATCCGTTTTGACGCCCGTCTCGACGGTCGAATGCACCGGCTGACGATCATAGTCGCCCGACGGCGCCGGACTTTCAGAAGATGCGAGCGATCGCCCCTCGCTAAACTCGAGCGATCTCTTGACCTTTTTAAGATCCGTCTGCAGCTCTCGTGCGGTCTGATATCTTCCCTCCACATCCTTGTTCAAAGCTTTCGTTACGATCCACTCAAGTTCCCCCGGCAGATCTTTACGCACTTCAGAAAGTGGTATCGGTTCTTTTGTCAGGATCGCCGCGATCGTGTCCGCGCGGGTCTCTCCCGCAAATGGGCGTCGTAAGGCAAGCATTTCGTAAATGACTACGCCGATGCTCCAAATGTCAGTTCTTTGGTCGCTGTGTCGCCCGCGGGCCTGCTCTGGCGACATATAGGCATCAGTACCCATCACAACGCCTGGTTCAGTATCAAGCAGTGCTTGTGTAGGATCTTCAGAACCATGCTGCTGGAGCCCGACCGAGGTTTGTCTGTGCTTTGCAAGACCGAAATCCACAACCTTCACATAGCCGTCGCGGCGAAGCATGATATTCTCCGGCTTAATGTCGCGATGGGTAATGCCTGCCTCGTGTGCGGCCGCAAGGGCAGACGCTGCCTGGATAGCGATATCGAGTACCTCGTCCGTGCTCGGAGCACGGGACATCAACTTCTGCCGGAGCGTCATGCCGTCAATGAACTCACAGGCCAGATAGTGAAGCCCGTCCGATTCACCAAACTCGTGTACAGTGAGAATGTTTGGATGATTCAGGGCGGACGCTGCCCGGGCCTCGCGTTCGAATCGGATCAACCTGTCTGGATCGTCAACGATCGATTCAGCAAGTACCTTTAACGCTACCGGTCGATTCAAGCGCACATCTTCGGCAAGATAGACCTCGCCCATTCCGCCAACGCCAAGCAGGCTCTTGATCTGATAATTGCCGACCTGGGAGCCTGCGAGGGTTCTGTTTTCGTCGGAAAAGAACTCAGCCGCGAGCATCGCCGGCGACGAATCGAGAAATGCGTGACCCGAATCATGAAAAAGCAAGAGCGACTCGATCTCGGCGCGCAGATCTGTGTCGTCGCCGCATTCCTGTTCGAGAAAACCGCGACGTTCTGCTGCCGGACGATCCGCTGCGGCCTGATATAGCCGTTCGATCTGTTCGAGTCGGGAAACTTCCATCTAATCTGATAAACGTAATTTCTGGACGAAAAGGTTAATACCCGGATCTGTCGAGTTCTCGCAGCAGCCATGACCTCGCGAATCGCCAGTCCCGCTTTACGGTCTCAACCGAAACATCGAGGGCTTTTGCAGTTTCCTCATTTGTCAGGCCCCCGAAATACTTTAGCTCGACGACCCGGCATTTTCTGATATCAAGTTTCGCGAGAACTTGCAGGGCCTCGTCGAGGGATGCGACCTGAGCAGCAAGCATCGAGGTATCCGCTATCTCCGACGTCAATGAGATCTTTTCCATAAGGCCGCCCCGCTTCTTTGCATTCTTTGAACGAGCGTAATCAACCAGGATATGCCGCATCGCTGCTGCGGCGACGCCGAAAAAATGTTCCTTGTTCTTGAAACCTCGGCCCAGCGTTTTTGCTAGCTTCAAATAGACCTCGTGGATCAGTTCGGTGGTTTGAAGGCTTGATGTTGGGTTATGACGAAGCTTCGCACGAGCAATCAGGCGAAGCTCGTTATAAAACTGCGGCACCAGCTGTTCGAGGCCGTATCGGTCGCCCTCGCTCTGTGTCGATAGAATACCAGTGATCTGTTCTGGGTCCGCTACGGCCATCGATGTCATTTATAGAACAGCTTCCCGACCCGAGTATAAGCCAAATAGCCCTCGGTACTGCAACTGATACTAACACCGTGGTGGATTAAATTTTGATCCTTTAAGAGTGGCTGCCTTTTTGCCGTAAACTGGCCTAGTTCACGTATTCCTTTGGGAACCAAAGCACACCGGCCGGCTGTTCGGATTTCGCCTGACGCTTTCGCTGTTGAGCTGTTCGGACAAGCTGGTCGGCCGTCTCTCCGTCTTTCCAAAATGTCGCACAGCCGATGTTAAGCTCGATAAAGACGGACTCACCGCCCGAAATGTCAAACTCAATGCTTGCAAAACCCTCACGAATTCGCTCGACGATCTCCTGGGCCGTCTTTTCAGACGCGGTTGGCAGTACGACGCCGAATTCGTCGTTCACCGTGCGGGCAAGAAAGTCCATCTTACGGAGATACTCGCTGATCCTAGCGCCGGCAAATTCGAGCATGCGATCTCCCGTCGAATGGCCGAGCATCGAGTTTACAGCGCCAAAATCGCGAATATCGATGGTCAGCACAGACAGAGGACGCTCGTCCCGATTTCTGATCGATTCCGCGAGCTGGTTCTCAAGTACCATAAAGAATGCACGCTCATTCGGAAGCCCTGTGATGGTGTCAGTAAGGGCATTCGAAAGTGAGCGTTCAAACTCAAGCGAATTTCGAAAGATAGGCGTTACGTGCTCGCCGATCGTCTCAATAACTTTGACCGTATCCCGGTCCGTGCCGATCGGGTCGGCTGTGTAGAGCAGGAAGACCCCAAACACGCCATCGCTGTGCGAGAGCGGGATAGCCGCGGCTGATGAAAATCCATTTAGTCGGTCTTCCCCCACGGCTTTTCTGTCCGCTGAAAGATCGTTATTGATCGAGATGTTCCGAGAATGGTAAGCATTCTCCGCTGTCGTTCGCGACCCGTCGAGTTCAAGTCCGATGAACTGGTCCGCGTGTGCCCCGTCAAAGTGGATGAATTTCAGGCCTCCATCGTCTTGGGTCGGAACCAATAATGCCGATGCACCAAAAGGAAAGATCTCGTTTACCCTGTCGGAGATCAATCGAAACATGTCCGCCGCATTAAGCGAGGTGCCGAAAAATTCGTTTGCCTCATCGAGCGCGACCAGGCGCCCTTCGAATTCGTTGTTGATCGCTGTCGCCGGCCCTATCGCGACAGATTCCTTGCGAACTCTTGCCCCACCGCTGCGAACCACAAAGCTCGCGGTAACAAAGAGGGCGGAAACGAAAGCGACCGCCGCGATTCGCCAGTAGCCGGTAAGGGTCGTCGCCGAATAGAAAGTAGCAGCGATCGCTCCTAGCCCCGCGACGATCGGAATGAAGACGATGAACGCATCGGTGCGTAACATTGTCCGACCGTGCCCGGGATCAAGTTTCGTGTTCATAGAGCGGAAATAATAGAAATAAAACGGAGAACCTTCGGTGGGGTGACCGGGTATTGCGTCCGGTCTTTAGAAAAGATAGCGTGCGAGAATGCTTTCCGTCAATACTTTATTATATCGTCCGCTGAATATTGGCAAGCTGGAAAATACGCCATCCTCCCCACGAAATTCGAACTTTTTTAGAAGAAAAAGAGAATTTTTATCGTTTTTCTGGTTGACTAACCACATTTTGGTATTTATATTGTCCAATGTTCCAAAAAAACAGGGATTGGGACAAGGCTGTGTAAAAACAGTCGTCAGTAAAAATAAGTTAACTTATTCTTTGAAGAAGACAGGAGATCAATATTAACATGAGAAAAATCATTGCACTTTCAAGCCTTTTGGCCCTTGGTGCTCTTGGAATGGCTTGCGGCGACGCCCCGGCTAATAACGCTGCAACGAATGCAAATGCTAACCGTGCGAACACCGCGAATGCGATGAACACGGCAGCCAATACGATGGCTAATGCAGCCAACACCTTGGCAAACGCCGCAAACACGGCAGCTAACGCAGCAAACACTGCTGCCAACACTGTGGCAAACGCAGTGAATGGTGCTAAGCCGGCAAATGCAGCCAACACGAACAGCAACACGAACAAATAAGTTCGTTATGAATGGGTTTTAGGGACGCGGCCTTTTCGGAGGCCGCGTTTTCTTTTATTAATGATCAGAGACATAGGGCCGCTAATTTAGAAAGGCCCGCGTCAGTTCTGATGAAACGGCAAGGGAGGCAAGTCCATTTCAATGTTCGAGGAGTTCCGTAAGTTCGGGCGCCTCCGTCACCGGACGCTTGCAAACGAAGTTTTCGCAAACGTAAGCCGCGGGCCTACCGTTGACTCTGGAGCGACCTTCAAAGAGCGGCAGATCGGTCCCACCGGCTTCGCCCAGGACCGAACTGATCTTGAACGGTCTATAGGCCGACCAGACCTCCCTGTAGAGTTCGTTGTCAGCACCGCCGGCCACAATAACCTCTTTAACCGGAGAAACAGCGAATTCCAAAGCGGCAAGCGTGCGTCCAAAGCCTTGCGGAAACCGGAGTGCCTGATCCAGGCTGATACGCAGAGCAGTGTGTGCATATCTCTCGAACCGTTCGTCGCCGTAGAATTTTGAGAGCTTCAACAACACATCGGCGGCAACCGAGTTTCCCGAGGGCGTCGCATTATCAAAAAGATCTTTGCTGCGAACGATCAGCTGTTCGTGATCGTCTGCCGTGAAATAGAAACCGCCGTTCTCCTCATCCCAGAACCGTTCGATCATCGTTTCCGCCAATCCTCGTGCTTCAGTCAGATATTTTGACTCACCCGAAACCTGGAACAGTTCGATCAAACCATCCGCCAAATTCGCATAGTCCTCGATATAGCCGTTCAGTTTCGCATTACCGTCCTTCCACGTACGCAGCAGTCGTCCACCCGATGTAGAATTCGGACGGTCCGCTTCAGGCTGTTCAGAAGGCTTCTCATCAAGTCCATGCTCACCGTTGCTCTTCAACATCAACTGCCCGATCAGAAAGTCGGCATTTCTTTTCGCTATCTCCAAATACTCACGCGAGTCCAGGATCGCGGCGGCCTCAGCAAACGCAGCGAGCATAAGGCCGTTCCAAGCGGTCAGCACCTTTTCGTCGCGAAACGGTTTGATGCGTTTCTCTCGCTCATCAAAAAGCTTTCTCTTCATTGCAGAAACACGACCGTCAGAAAGTGTGTCTGCTGCCAATGAATTTAGGTCCTTTATGTTCAGAATATTCTTTCCCTCAAAATTCCCCGTGGCCGTAATGTCGTAAGCGGAACAAAACTCGCGACCGTCCGCTTCGCCAAGCACTTCAATGATCTCCTCAGGATCCCAAACGAAAAACTTGCCTTCTTCTCCTTCACTGTCGGCATCCTGCGATGAATAAAAACCGCCGGAAGGGTCGAGCATCTCACGACGGATGTATTCGAGCGTTTCGACGGCGATGCGGCGGAAGAACGCTGATCCACTCGCTCCCGCTCCAAGTTCGGACCTTGATATCTGGTAAAGATGGAGGTAGACGCGAATGAGCTGAGCATTGTCGTACAGCATCTTCTCGAAGTGCGGCACAAGCCAAACCGCATCGACCGAATAACGGTGAAAGCCGCCGCCGAGCTGATCATACATCCCTCCGCACGCCATCTTTTCTGCCGTCTTCTTCACCATATCGAGAGCGTCGTTTTCACCGGTTCGCTTCCAATGCCGAAGAAGGAACTCCATCGACATTGCTTGAGGGAACTTTGGTGCGCCGCCCCATCCGCCGTCCCTGGCATCATAAGATCTAACAAAGCTTTGAAATGCGCCGGCAAGCAATTCGCCCCCGATGCTTTCGATCGACGTTTGAGCAACGGCCGAGGCCCCCGGAACAATTGCGACTCGCCTTAGTTCGCCGAGGATGTCTACCGCCGAACGTGAAAGCTCATCGCGCCGCTCACGCCAAGCTTCAGCGATGCTCATGAGTATCTGCGGCCACGACGGCATCCCGTACCGGGGCGAGGGCGGAAAATATGTGCCCCCAAAAAAGGGCAGCTGTTCAGGCGTTACAAAGACGTTCATCGGCCAGCCGCCGCGCCCCGTCGTCATCTGAACGAAATTCATATAGATCTTATCCACATCAGGCCGTTCCTCCATATCGACCTTTACGTTGACGAAGTTTTCATTCTGGATCGCTGCGATGCGCTCATCCTCGAACGATTCGTGTTCCATCACATGGCACCAGTGACAAGCCGAATATCCGATGCTCACGATAACGGGCTTGTCTTCGGCTTTTGCCTTCTCAAATGCCTCATCACCCCATGGATACCACTCTACGGGGTTGTGAGCGTGCTGAAGTAGATAAGGAGAGGTCTCGTCGATCAACCGGTTCGTGAATTTTGGCGATTCCTGCATATGTTCATTCTTTCATGCCGTGGCGGCGGCGCGCAAAAACGCTTGAGTCGCGGACGTTTTCAAGGTCAGACGTGAATTTGTTCGCGGCCTCGGAAGTGGACGCCTGACCGATCGCAGGAAACGACGGCCTCCAGACCCGGCACTCGAATTGCGTTTTCAATGGGTGATCCATCCATATGCGTTCGATCTTTGCTTTTGGAAAGGAGGAAATATGAATAAGAAATTGATAGCCGGCACCCTTCTCGGCCTGTCCGGGGCAGGTGTGGCGTATTATTTGTACAGAAATCAGAAAAAGAACGAAATGCTCGCAGATGCTGAGATCCACGGACTTACGGCTCCTGGATTCGAGGCGGTGCGCGACGTTTTTCGACAGAACTTCACGGAAAGAAACGAGCTCGGCGGCGGATGCAGCGTCTTCCTGAACGGCGAGAAAGCGGTCGACCTTTGGGGCGGGTATCGCGATGCCACGACCCTGAAGCCTTGGGAAGAAGAGACGATGGCCGTTGTGTATTCGACAACAAAGGGCCTCGCGGCTATGTCGATCGCATTGGCCCATTCGCGCGAGCTGATCGATTACGACGAAAAAGTTGCAGCCTATTGGCCCGAATTCGCGCAAAACGGCAAAGAGGACATCACCGTTCGCCAACTTCTGGCCCATCAGGCCGGGCTGTTTGCCTTTGATGAACCGGTCGATTCAGCAACTGTTGCCGACCTGGATAGATTAGCCGAGGTAATGGCGCGGCAAACACCCGCTTGGATGCCAGGAGAGAAACAGGCATATCACGCGATATCACTGGGATTCTATGAAGGCGAATTGATCCGGCGAGTTGACCCGAAGCATCGTAGCCTCGGCAAGTACTTTTATGAGGAGATCTCAATACCCCTAGGCCTGGAAGCATACATCAGGCTTCCGGAAGATATTCCGAATTCGCGTCTGGCGGTGATCGACCCGCCCGGGATACTCGAAATGATATGGGGATTTCCGCCGATGCTCACCATCGACTCGTTCAACCCCCGGTCAAATATTTACCGGGCCCTCATTGCCAATCCCGGGTCGGGCATAGTCCACGATGACGAGACCGTTTACGCCCGCGACCTCGAGGTGCCCTCAGGTGGAGGCGTGGCGACCGCAGCCGCGATCGCAAAGGCTTATGGCGTGTTCGCGTCAGGCGGGATCGAATTGGGCTTGAAAAAAGAGACTCTGGATCTGCTAGCGGCTCCGGCGATCCCTTCTAAGAATGGCTTTTATGATGAATGCATGCGCGGCGAGGCAAAGTTTTCGCTTGGCTTTATGAAGCCATGTGAAGCATGGCCGTTCAAGCAGCCACAAGCTTACGGGCATCCCGGCGCGGGGGGATCGATCGGATTTGCCGATCCGGTAAAGAAGATCGGCTATGCTTACGTCACGAATAGAATGGGGACGTCCTTGACCGGAGACCCGAGAGAAACGGCGCTTAGGGATGCGGTATATCGATGTGTCGAGCGGATCGAGAAATCGGCAATAACTGCAGCAGCGGCTGGCGGGTGATAGTTCGCAAAACGGGATCAGGCCCTATAATTCGGGGGGCGGAACCATTCTTCTTTGATTAAGGATGAGAATCGGATATATTTGTAGAAGTTGAAATGACCCCGCGCTCCATTGCAAAACTCCGCCCTGCACGTCAACGCTGCCATTTGTTCGGCGGGGACTAAATTTCTCCAACCTGGATGTTTGGCGTCGAGCCCGCTCGACACTGGCCGGCGGGCTAGCCCGTCTTGAGACCTATTTGGAGAAACATAATGAGACCAACAACTGAGTTGCAGAAACCAATTATAAAAACGCCGTTACCCGGCCCACGATCGCTTGAGATAATCAACGCGGATCACGAATACGTTACTCCCAGTTATCCGCGTCCGGATTACAAACTCGTCGCTGACCACGCGTCGGGCGTTTGGATCACCGACCCGGACGGCAATGTATTCCTCGACTGCAACGCGGGCGTAGCCGTCTGTTCGACCGGCCATTGCCATCCTGAGATCGTTGCAGCACTTCAGAAGCAGGTGAGCGAATTGATCCATCTATGCGGCACCGACTTTTACTATCGGCATATGCCTGAACTCGGGAAGAAGCTCAACGAGATATGCCCGATCGATGGCCCCACAAAAACTCACTTTGCCAATAGCGGAGCGGAGGCGATCGAGACCGCGCTCAAGCTGGCGATGTATCACACGCGGCGGCAGAAGTTCATTGCCTTTCAGAGTTCGTTCCACGGCCGAACGCTTGGCGCATTGAGCCTGACGAGCTCAAAGAAGGCGCAGCGGCTTGGGTTTATGCGCCAGCCGCTCGACGTTGTTCATATCCCCTACCCGAACAAGTTCCGCCACTTCATTTCCGACGAGAAAACTGACGACGCAACGGTCACCCGCGATGTGCTCACATGGTTGAGAAAGGTATTTGAAACCACTACCCCTGCAGAAGAAGTTGCCGGCATCGTGCTTGAGGTCGTTCAGGGGGAAGGAGGCTACGTGCCTGCCCCGACAGCATTCGTCAAAGAACTCCGCCGCATCTGCACCGAGAAAGGCATCATGCTTATAGTGGACGAGGTCCAGTCAGGCATGGGGCGCACCGGCAAGATGTTCGCCCTTGATCATCACGAAGGCGTTAAGGCCGATATCATGTGTCTTGCAAAGGGTTTGGGGTCAGGAATGCCGATCGGAGCATGCGTCGCTCGAGCCGACATAATGGATTGGCATAAGGGTGCTCACGCATCCACCTTTGGCGGCAATCCGGTCGCTCTGACAGCCGCACTCAAGACCATCGAACTGCTTCAGGGCGGCCTCGTGGACAACAGCCGTGAGGTAGGAGCGTATCTCGAAGCCGGACTCAATAAGCTGAAGGAAAAGTTTGATGTGATCGGAGATGTCCGCGGCTACGGTCTGATGCTCGGCGTCGAGTTCGTCAAAGGTTCGGGCGACAACCCGCACGAGGCCGACCCGGAGCTCCGCGATAGGGTCGAATATGCGTGTTATGAACGCGGGCTTATCATTCTCGGCTGCGGCTCGAACTCGATCCGCTGGTCGCCGCCTCTGATCCTAACGAAAGAGAATGTTGACGTCGCGCTCGAGATATTCGAAGAAGCGATCACGGCATCGATCAAGTAGGCGATCCTTTAGTTTTCAGAGGGCATCGGGAATGAACTTCTCGGTGCCCTTGTCGTTTTCAGTCGTGAACTAAAATAGCCAAATTCTCGAATCTCCCCCATTTAACGAGGCTTCTCATAGACAACCTTTCCGTCAACGATGGTAGTCTCGACAACTATTTTATGAAGATCCGACGATGGTATCTCGAACGGGTTCCGGTCCAGCACTATCAGGTCCGCGAACATTCCGGCGGCGATCTTGCCCTTTTTTACCTCTTCAAATGACGCGAAAGCTCCGTTGGCCGTATATGCGAGAAGGGCCGTCGAAACGGACACGCTCCACTGCTTGAGCCATCCATTCGCTGGCCAACCGTTGATGGTCTGACGATTAACCGCGCTGTGCAGCCCACGCCATGGGCTCATGCTTATAGCTGCGGGGAAATCGCTTGAGAAGATCAGCTTAATTCCCAAGCTCTCGATGGCCCGCCACGCAAATGCACGGCTGGTTCTGTCGGCCCCGATGTTATCGGCCCATACATTTATCGTTGCCGGATCGGCATGAATCGGCTGCATCGAGGCGATCACCCCAAGCTCCTTGAATCTTGCAATATCAGCGTATTGAACCGTCTCGATATGCTCTATCCGAAATCGCGGATCGCGGCGGCCGTTCGATCGTATTGCGTGCTCAAATGAGTCAAGTGCCATCCGAACCCCGCGGTCGCCGATAGCGTGGATATAGATCTGGAGGCCTGCCTTGTCGGCCATTCGCACTACGCCGTTCAACTGTTCTTGAGTGAATGACGGCGATCCCATGGTGTCGGGTTTGTTTGTGTAGGGTTCAAGCATCGCGGCGGTATATGATTCCACGACGCCGTCAACCATTATCTTGACTGCGCCGACGCGAAGCATTGGGGAAGAATATTTTCGGGCGGCTTCAACGATCGCATCTACGTCTGCCTGAGTCGTCTGCGGACTTACGCTGAAAGCGATATGCGTGCGTAAACCAAGTTCACCATTCTTCAACAATTCGGCATACAATTCTGTTTCTCCAGGGCCGCCGTGTGCATTCTGAATACTCGTGATCCCAAGAGAGTGTGCGATCTTGAAGCCGCGTTTCAAGGCTTCTATCTGCTGATCTCGCGTCGCGGCCGGTATTTTCGACCGCACCAGCCTCATTGCACTTTCCTTAAAAACGCCTGTGGGCTCGCCTGCCTCGTCGCGAACTATTTCGCCGAATCCAGTGAATTCTGTTGCCTTCGTCACACCGGCGATCTCAAGGGCCTTCGAGTTCGCCCATCCCGTGTGGCCGTCGTATGCCGAAAGAAAAACAGGCCGATCAGCAACAATGGCATCGATATCGCCTTTGAGGGGAAGTCGGGCATTTGGGAAGATGGCATACTGCCAGCCAAATCCCGTTATCCAGGGTGCACTCGGATTCTGAGCAGCAAATGTGCGGATCGCTGCCTGCACTTGTTCCAAAGTGGAGGCCTCGGAAAGATCGACCTGAGTTGTCGTCATCGAAGCGCTCAAGAAATGAGAATGAGCGTCGTTGATGCCCGGCATCGCAAAGCGTCCTTTCAGGTCGATGACTCGAGTATTCGGGCCGCGGTGATTTAAGACAGCCCGGTTGCTGCCAATCTTGATGATCTTATCGCCAGCTATTGCAGCCGCCTCGACGAACTTGCCAGCGGATTCCGCAGTCCATATCTTGCCGTTCAATAGAAGAATGTCAGCTTTCTGGGCGAATATAGGAGCAGCCCCAAGGAGCAGCAGTAAGAAAGTTGGTAATATTTTCATAACGAAAAAAGGAGCGGCCGCAGCCGCCCCCATATTCAAACCGAAAAGGTTTTGTAAATCAACCCTTCGCCTTTCTTATCTCCTCGATCATTACCGGCACCGTTTCGAACAGGTCTCCGACGATACCGTAGTCCGCGATATCGAAGATCGGTGCCTCCGCGTCTTTGTTGACCGCTACGATCGTGTCGGCATTTTTCATCCCGACAATATGCTGGATCGCTCCCGATATACCCAAAGCTATATAGAGCTTCGGCGCCACGGTCTGTCCAGACGAACCGATCTGCCGGTCGATCGGAAGCCACTCGTTATCGCAGATCGGCCGCGAAGCCGCAAGGTCTGCACCCAGCGTATCGGCAAGCTGTTGTGCCAGCGCGATGTTCTCCTGTGATTTGATCCCGCGTCCAACAGCGACGATGATCTCGCTTTTTGTGAGATCGACCGATGCCTTTGCTTCCTGGAACGGAGCTTCCGGCACCATACGAATAGCGTCAACGTTAACATCCAGCGTTTCAACAGTTGCGGTTCCCTTTTTAGCACTGTCTCCGCGAAATGCGCCGGACTGGAAGGTGAAGAAATATGGGGCTTCACCGCCGACCGTGACATCGGCATCGAGTTTTCCGAGGAACACACGGCGGGTGAACACCAGTTTGCCATTCTCGGCCCGATAACGAATACAATCGCCCACGACTTCGCGGCCGAGCCGAGCCGCCACTTTAGGTGCGAAATCACGAACCTGGTAAGTGTGCGACATTACTATGTACTGCGGGCTTGTTGTTCTGATTACCTGTTCCCACGCGTCGGCGTAGCCGTCCGGTGTATAAGTTCCTAGCTTCTCATTCTTTGCGACGAAAACCTTTTCAAGATCATACGTCGCTATCTCTTGTGCCAATGCACAATCTTTATCGCACGGGATCACGGCCGCTGCCCTGAGCCCGAGGTCATTTCCTATCGCCTGAGCAGCGGCGATCGCCTCAAGGGACGTTTTGTTCAACACACAGTCTTTGTGTTCTATGAATACGAGGATCATAAATTTTCTATCAAAATAAACGAAGCACAGCTGCGTTTCCAAAAGCCATTGTGCAAAGCCCGATCAGTACTTCGGGATAAGGTACTCCGTCTGACCTTATCTCAGAGCGCTCTGACTTCAGACCGCAGTTTCTCGACCAACTCGACAGCCGCCGCTTTTGCGTCACCATTGCCAAGCATTTGGGTCTGTTTGGTCTTCAACGGCATGTAAACCTTTTGAATGGTCTGTTTACCGGCGAATTCGCCCGCTGAGGGACTAAGTTCCTTGATCTCTTTCTTCTTTGCACCCATGATGCCTTTTAACGACGCATACCTTATCTGCGAGATGCCGGATTGGATGGTTAACAATGCCGGCATCTGGTAGGTGAACCATTGATACCAGCCGCTCTCGAGTTCACGCTTTAATCGAATCGAGCCGTCGAGTTTGCTTCGATCCACCTCGATCACTATCGTTGCGCTCGGAATTCCGAGAAGCTCCGCGAGTATCACTCCGGTCTGTCCGTAACTTGCATCGTCAGACTGAAGGCCCGCAAATACCAGATCAGCATTTTCTTCTCGGATCGCCTCAGCTACCATCGATGCGATCTGGTAAGGAGAAAGCGACTTTGAGTCTTCTGCAATGACATGTATCGCCCGGTCGGCGCCGCGTGCCAGTGCGTCTTTTACTACAGCCTTTGCCGACTGAGGCCCGAGGGTACAAACGATAACCTCGCCGTCACCCTTTGCCTCTTTCATCCGAAGGGCCTCTTCAAGCGCATAACCGTCGGACTCGTTCGTTTGTTGAGCGACATCCGCATCATTTATCCATTTTTCGTCGGGGGCAATACGCAGCACCGCGTCTTTATTTGCCACCTGCTTCATCAAAACTATGATCTTCATATGAGAAAGAAAAAATGAATGAGTGTTCATTCATAGAATATGGCAAAAGCGTCCCTATCTCAAATCACATGGAACGCCCCGGGGCCTTAGTCGTTGTACCGCTTGAAGATCAAGCAAGCATTTGTCCCGCCAAAACCAAAGCTATTCGACAAGGCATATTCGACGTCGGCACCACGAGCGTTGTTCGGGATGTAGTCCAGATCACATTCCGGATCTGGGAATTCGTAATTTATTGTAGGAGGAAGCTTCTTGTGATGGATAGCCAGGACAGAAAGGACTGCCTCTATACCTCCTGCGGCCCCGAGTGCGTGGCCAGTCATCGACTTTGTCGAACTGACGGCAACATTATCCGCATGGGCGCCGAGGACCTTACGAATTGCCATCGATTCGAATTTGTCGTTATATGGAGTTGAGGTACCGTGGGCGTTTATATAACCGATCTGGTCCGGCGTGATCCCAGCGTCCCTGATCGCCCGCTCCATAACACGGATAGCTCCGGAACCGGTCTCATCAGGCATCGTGACATGAAAAGCGTCGCCGCTCATCCCATATCCGACGATCTCAGCATAAATGCGGGCACCCCGAGCCTTTGCCGATTCTAGCTCCTCGAGGATCATCAACCCAGCGCCCTCACCTATTACAAACCCGTCACGTTCGGCATCAAACGGACGGGACGCCCGTTTCGGGTCGTCATTTCGCGTAGAAAGAGCCCGCATCGAGGCGAACCCTGCGACCGACATCGGCGTGATCGCGCTTTCCGCTCCGCCGCAGATCATCGCGTCGGCATCGCCGCGTTCTATCAACCTGAAGCTGTCGCCGATAGCGTGAGCACCAGCCGAGCAGGCAGTTGCGGTTGCAGAATTTGGCCCCTTCGCCCCATGTCTGATCGAGACGTTACCAGCCGCCAGATTTACGATCGCGGAAACGATAAAGAACGGCGAGACGCGGTCAGGGCCAGAGTTCAGCAGCTTTTCGTGTTCGCGTTCGATCGCCCAGAAATCACCGATGCCTGAGCTTATATAAGTCCCGACCATATCGGCGTTCTTATCGTCAATGACAAGGCCGCTGTCTTTCATCGCCTCGTCCGATGCCGCCAGCGCAAAATGAGTAAAAGCCCCCATTCGCCGCGCTTCCTTTTTGTCGAGGAAGCTAAGCGGATCGAAGTCCTTTACCTCGCAGGCGAACTGGACCGGGAACTTCTCGGTATCGAACTTCTTGATGTAATCGGCGCCGTTCTCGCCGTTCATCATGGCAGACCACGTGGTCGGCACGTCGTTTCCACACGCCGTAACCAATCCGAGCCCGGTTACTACAACTCGACGTTTCATATTCGTCAATCGTCAACAGCAAATCGTAAATCGGAACGGCGAACCATTCACGATCTACGATTCCCTATCTACGAAACTAACCCTTATGCTGCTCAACGTAGGCATACGCGTCGCGGACACTCTGGATCTTTTCCGCGTCCTCGTCGGGTATCTCGATGTCGAACTCTTCTTCAAAACGCATCACAAGCTCTACAAGGTCGAGCGAGTCTGCTCCGAGATCTTCGATAAAGCGTGCGTTTTCTGTAACTTCCGCTTCATCCACACCTAATTCGTCAACGATTATCTGTTTTATCTTATCCTGGACTTCTGACATAGATTCTCCTCTGATTTATTGCAATTCTAAACTACTTCTCAAACTTTCCGAGTTTGCGACATTGGCGGTAACGGACTCCTTTCTGATCTGTCGCACCAAACCGGTCAGTACCTTGCCCGGGCCAACCTCGATAAACTTCTCTACACCGACAGATGACATGTTTTCGATCGTCTCAAGCCATCTTACCGGTTTAGATACCTGGTCGGTCAACTTGTGGGCCACGACCGAGGGATCTTCGTTCACGCCCGCATCCACGTTGTGGACGATCGGTGACCGAAATGCCCTATAGTTCAAACTTCCAAGGTCAGACGATAATCTTTCCTGGGCCGCCATCATCAAAGAGCAATGGAATGGAGCGGAAACGTTGAGTCTTATAGCTCGTTTAGCACCCTTGGCCTTCAGGATCTCGCATGCTCGGTCGACTGCCTCCGAATCTCCGGCGATCACGACCTGCGTGGGTGAATTGATATTAGCCGGGCTGCAAACCTGCCCTTCTGCGGCCTCCACGCAGCCTTGTTCAACGACGTTCACCTCGAGTCCGAGGATCGCCGCCATCGCCCCTACACCAACAGGAACGGCCTCCTGCATATAGGTCCCTCGCTTCCTGACCGTTCGTAAAGCGTCGGCAAAATCAAGAACCCCAGCGGCAACGAGGGCAGAGTATTCCCCGAGGCTGTGCCCTGCAACAAGATCGGGTTTGTCGAACCCTTCCGCCTCCATAGCTCGATATGCCGCGACCGAGGCAGTTAAAATTGCGGGCTGCGTATTCGCCGTCATCTGCAGGTCGGCTTCGTCACCTGCAAAGCACATCTCTGAAAGGAGGAATCCAAGGGCTTCGTCAGCCTGCTCAAACACCTCACGCGCGGCCGAATAATTGTCAAAGAGATCCTTCCCCATCCCGACGCTCTGTGAGCCCTGACCTGGAAAGATGTAAGCGGTCTTTGCCATAAGTCAGAATCGGGTCCTAAAACCTGATCACAGTCCCACCCCACGTGACGCCGCCCCCGAAAGCGGTCAACAAAACCAGACTTCCTTCCTTTATGCGTCCAGATTGAATGCATTCGTCTATCGCGATCGGTATCGAGGCTGAAGAGGTATTCCCATGTTCGGCGATATTCGAGTAAACCTTCTCTTCAGGAACGCCCAACCGCGATGCAACGGCATCGGTTATTCGCTGGTTTGCTTGATGCGGAATCACAATATCAACATCTTCGACCGTGTACCCAGCCTTTTCAAGCATCTCGGCAGATATATCTGCCATCGAGCGAACCGCCACCTTGAAAAGCTCGTTGCCTTTCATTTTGAAAAAGTGCATCCGGTTGTCGATCGTTTCGTGGGTCGTGCCAAGCTTTGTGCCGCCGCCGGGGGCATAGAGCTGCTCTTCGTAGCGGCCGTCGGACCTGATCTTTGTGGCGAGAATTCCCTTACCCTCTGCGACCGGCCCCAAAACGGCCGCTCCTGCCCCGTCGCCGAATATCACACATGTGCCTCTGTCCGTATAATCTACGTATTTTGTGAGCACTTCGGCGCCGATCACAAGCGCATATTTGATCTGTCCAGTTCGGATCATCGACTCGACCATTGTCAAGCCATAGAGAAAGCCGGAACAGGCGGCAAAAACGTCCATTCCGGCGGCATTCACAGCCCCGATCTGCGCTTGGATCAAAGCCCCTGTAGAGGGCATGATCTGATCCGGCGTAGTTGTAGCACAGACGATGATATCTATATTTTCCGGCTTGAGCCCGGCACGTTCGAGGGCCTGCAGGGCGGCGGCAGAGCCGAACTGGGAGGTGTATTCATTTGCGGCCGCTTTATGCCGTTGTTTGATGCCAGTGCGCGTGGTTATCCATTCATCGGTTGTTTCGACGATCTTCTCAAGATCGGCATTAGTTAAAATGCCGCTTGGATAGGCGTGTCCCATCCCGATAATGCCAGCGTTGCCGTTAGTCATTCGCAAGAATTAGAACTTAAAAACTGGAGAAATTCAAAAGCCTATTCTGTTTCTTTTCCATCGAGGATCCGACGCCCCTTGTAGGTTCCCGTCTTCTCATCGATGCGATGAGGCTGCCGGGCGTCGCCGGACTCTTTATCGATATAGAATTGAGGAGTTTTCAGCGCGTCGTGTGCACGTCGCTGCCGAGTTCGGGAGTGTGAATGTCTTCGTTTCGGATTTGGCATATCTAAATTCCTTTTGGATCAACGTGGCACTGATCACCGGCCCGTTGATGATACTAAAATTGCTTTATAAAAACGTCCTATTCTTCCGTTAGACCCCTAAGGGCAGCCCATCGTGGATCCGCATCGTCGCGGCCACAATTACAATCTAACAAATTGAGGTTCTGACCGCATTTTTCACAAAGGCCTTTGCAATCTTCCCGGCAAAAAACCTGTTCCGGAATATTCAAGATGATCTGTTCCCGCGCCAGATGTGCAAGATCGATCGACTGGCCGAAGAGTTCGTCTGCATCCAGGTCTTCCGACGAAAGCTCCACTGCCTGTTCCCCGGCAAAACGGCCCATGTCGACAAAATCGACATCTACCGCGATACTTAGGTCTGTCGAGACAGGGCCGAGGCATCGGGTGCAATCTACGGTTTGCCGTCCAACTAGCTTGCCGATCACAGAGTATCTGTTCTCGACCTTCCTGACCGACCCTAGCATCTTTGCCGCCCCGTCCAGTCGAAGGCCGTAAACATCGGGTTTGAGATCTTCGTCGGTAAAAGAAAACTCAAACGAGCGACCGAGGGAGTCGATGGTGTTTACGTCGATTATCATTGACCCCTCTATTACGATTCAAACAACCAGACAAAAGCTTTAATTATAGCCATCGGGTAGAGAGTGTCAACCAAAACAAGCGGGCCGAAGGAAGGCGACTCAACCTTGAACATACTTAGTCCAAGGTGCCTGCCTGACCAAGATCGTCCGTCGATCTGCGGCCGATGGCTTTATCAATACCCACTAGGCCGGCTTCTGAAAGGAGTCGCGCGAGTCCGAGATTCAGCTCATTGGCGAACCCGGGCCCGCCGTAAACAAAACCGGTATATACCTGAAGAAGACTGGCCCCGCATTGGACCTTTCTGAATGCGTCCTTGGCGTCAAAGATCCCGCCGACCCCGACTATCGGCATTTTCCCCTTTGAACTTTCGTAAGCCTGAGCTATGACCTTATTTGAAATTTCCGCGAGCGGTTTTCCGCTCAACCCACCAGCCCCGAGACGCTCAACATCTGGCGTCGTCAGCCCATCGCGCGTTATAGTTGTGTTTGTTGCGATCAGCCCATCGACATTGTGCGTGAGGCACTCACCGACGATCGCCTCGACCTCTAGCTTTGACAGATCAGGTGCGATCTTCACCAACAAAGGCTTCTGGCCAAGCTCTGAATTTCGCCGCTTCAAGGTTGTGATAAGGCTCTCCAAACCCTCTGTTTTCTGCAGGTCTCGAAGGCCGGGCGTGTTGGGCGAAGAAACATTTATCGCAATATAGTCCGCGACCGGGTGCACGATCTCAAATGCGCCCAAATAATTCTCAACGGCCTCTTCGTTCGAAACGTCCTTGTTTCTGCCAATATTCACGCCGATAATGCAATCACGGTTTACTTTTGAGAGTCGTTCGGCCACCACCGCAGCTCCATGGTTGTTGAATCCGAGGCGATTGATCAGTGCACGATCCCTAGGCAGGCGAAAAAGCCTCGGCCTTTCATTGCCGGGTTGAGGATGAAGCGTAACCGTTCCGACTTCCACAAAACCGAAACCAAGAGCAGCCAACTGTTCCACCGCCAGCCCATTCTTGTCGAATCCCGCAGCCACACCGAGCGGGTTCTTAAACTTTAATCCGAAACGTTCCACCTCAAGGACCTTCGGATCGAAGGATGGATCGGGGCCGGTAAGCCAGCGGCCGATGCCTGAACGCAAGACCCTGATCCCAAGTTCATGGGCCCGTTCGGCATCTAAGGCGAACATGAAACGTCGTACTACTTGTTCCCAAAGCATGGACATATGCGAATCCCAGATTCTAGTTCATCCCGATGGGTAACAAAAACTGCAGCCGCCTCGCCTTTGATGTTTTCGGGCATGTTTGTTACGATTTGCACCGAATGGCAGACGAAGCAGACCTGGTCGAGAAATCTAGGATAATGGACAGCGCTCGCATGAAGCGGGCAATTTCAAGGCTCTCGTCCGAGATCGTTGAGGATAATCACGGGGCGAAAGATCTCTATATTGTTGGTATCCGTCGCCGCGGAGTCCCGCTGGCCGAACGCATTGTTGAAAAGATCGAGGCGCTTGAAGGCATCCGTCCGCTCTATGGGATAATCGACATCACCTTGTATCGCGACGACCTTTCAACGGTTGGGGCAAATCCGATAGTAAATCGTACGGAATTGAATGACGATATTGAAGGCAAGATCATCGTACTTGTCGATGATGTCCTTTATACGGGTAGAACGATCCGTGCGGCCATGGATCAACTGATGGATTTTGGCCGGCCGAAGAAAGTCCAGCTTGCGGTGCTTATCGACAGGGGACGTGAACACCGTGAGGTTCCTATTCAGGCAGATTTTGTCGGTAAGATCGTGCCCACAAAACAAACAGAGATCATCCGGGTAATGCTCAAGGAATACGATGACCTCGAAGGCGTTGGCATCTTCGAGAAACCGGCCGAATAAGCCGAAACAGCAAGGCCGCAAGCCTTGCTTTTTTTGCACCTGAAAGATGGATAAACCTTTTCGCAGGAGAGATCTGCTCGGCATCCGAAGCCTTTCGGCGGCGGAAATAAACGGCATCCTCGATACTGCCGAGAACTTCCTTGAGGTCAATTCACGCGAAATAAAGAAAGTACCTACCCTTCGCGGCAAGACCGTGATCAACCTATTCTTCGAAAGTTCGACGCGAACCCGCACTTCGTTCGAGCTTGCGGCAAAGCGGCTTTCGGCCGACGCGGTCAATATAAGTGTCTCGTCATCTAGCCTGTCGAAAGGCGAGACGCTGGTAGATACCGCGCTGAATCTCGATGCGATGCAGCCGGATTGTATCGTCGTTCGGCACGGTTCGGCCGGAGTGCCGCATCAACTGGCCAAGGTTAGCAAGGCAGCGATCGTCAATGCGGGCGACGGGGCCAACGAGCATCCGACCCAGGCCCTGCTTGACGCGATGACCATCCGCGAGCACAAGAGAAAGATCAAGGGTCTTGAGGTGGCGATCATCGGCGACATTCTGCACAGCCGCGTCGCCCGGTCGAATATCCATTTGCTCACAAAGCTTGGGGCAAAAGTACGGGTCGCCGGCCCCGGAACGCTAGTTCCAAAAGATTTTGTTCACCTCGTGGATCCGGAGGGAATCGACCAAAAACCGAAGACCCCGGCCCATAGACCTCTCGAAGTGTGCGAGCACGTCGAAGACGCCATTGCAGGTGCCGACGTCGTTATGATCCTCCGCATTCAGCGCGAACGGCAGGATTCGGCCTACTTCCCAACGCTGCGGGAGTACGCGATCCATTATGGCCTGACGAACGAACGGCTCGACCTTGCGAAAAAAGACGCGATCGTCCTTCACCCGGGGCCAATGAATCGCGGTATCGAGATCGCATCGGACGTGGCGGACAGTTCCCGTTCGCTTATTCTAGACCAAGTAAAATATGGCGTCGCCGTCAGAATGGCCGTGCTCTATCTCGCAACGGGAGGCTCAGTCGTACAGTAGGATGGATTTGGGATTTGAAATTTACGACGCCGTGCTTTCCGTCGAAGAGTGTACAAGTTTAGGCAACGCTCTTTCTGATTCCAAAGCCTCTGGACGAGCTGGAAAGAGGCATTTGATGAAGGAACCATTTGTCGAATCTATCGCCCGCGACGAACGCCTCATGACGCTTGCCCGCCAATGGGTCGGCGATGAAGCAACACCCTACAGGGCAACGCTGTTTGAAAAATCAGGCTCGGCCAACTGGCTTGTCGTCTGGCATCAAGACACCGCATTGCCGTTGGAATCTAAGTTCGAATCAGACCATTGGGGCCCTTGGTCATCAAAGGAAGGAATCAAGTACGCACACGCACCGAGCGAAGCGTTGGAGCGAGTGATCGCACTTCGTATTCATTTAGATTCGTCAACGGAATCAAATGGTCCATTGAAGGTCATTCCCGGCAGTCATAGTCTTGGAGTGTTAGAGGATGGTGCCGTGTTCGAACGTGCTCACATTTCAGAATCTGCGAATTGCCTTACTTCGGCCGGCGGGGTTGTTGCGATGCGTCCACTTTTAATTCACGCGTCGTCTAAGGCGCAGACAGATGCTCCAAGACGCGTTTTGCACATTGAATACGCCGAGAATATTGAGATCGCCGAGAATATCAGATTGGCGATCGCGTAGTTACGACAATGAAATTACTCATTCAAAACGGCCATCTTATCGATCCGGCCGGGCAAGAGAATACGGGAATGTCGGTCCTTGTTGAGGACAGCACGGTTGCGGCGTGGCTAAGACCTAATGAACAGCCGCCGACGGACTGCGAGGTTTTCGACGCGAGCGGATTGCTTGTCGCTCCCGGCTTCATCGATATGCACGTGCATCTTCGCGAGCCGGGGCAGGAACATAAGGAAACGATCGCGTCCGGTTGTGCAGCGGCGGTCGCGGGCGGGTGGACAAGTGTTTGCCCGATGCCGAACACAAATCCGGTCAACGACAACGCGGCGATCACCCGCTACATGATCGAACAGGCCGAACGCGCGGGCCTGGCGAACGTTTTTCCGATCGGAGCGATCACCAAATCGTCGGACGGGACCGAATTGGCGGAGATGGGTGAGATGAAGGCGGCCGGGGCGGTCGCCGTTTCGGACGACGGGCGGCCGGTGCCAAATGCCGGGATAATGCGGCGTGCGATGCAGTACGCCCGCGATTTCGACCTGCCGGTGATCGATCACTGTGAGGACAAGTCGCTTTCGTCCGGCGGTGTGATGCACGAGGGCAAGATCTCGCTGCTTCTCGGCCTAAAAGGAATGCCCGCATTGGCCGAAGAGATCGACGTCGTCCGCGACATCATGCTTGCACACGACACCGGCGCCCACGTTCACATCGCGCACGTTTCGACCAAAGGATCGATCGAAGCGATCCGGCGGGCCAAGAATGAAGGGATCAACGTCAGTTGCGAGGTTACGCCGCATCATTTCACACTGACGGACCAAAGCGTTGAAGGTTATGATACTAACAAGAAGATGGCGCCGCCGCTGCGCAGTAAGGACCACCTAGAAGCGATCCTCGAAGGCATAAGAGACCGCACGATCGATGCCATCGCCACGGACCACGCGCCGCATCATCATGACGAAAAGGCACTGGAATTCGACCGTGCACCGTTTGGCATTACGGGACTTGAGACTGCCATCGGACTTGCATTCAACGAGCTGGTTCACAAAGGCGTGATCGATCTGGAACGGCTGGTCGAGATGTGTTCGGCAAATCCGGCGAAAATCTTTCGGCTCGAAGGCCGAGGAACGCTGGCCCCGGGCTCGATCGCCGACTTGACAATCATCGATCCGCAAAAGGAATGGACCTTCAATGCGGCCGATTCGCGTTCGAAATCGCGAAACACGCCGTTTAACGGTTGGAGTTTTACCGGGCGAGCCGTGGCGACGATAGTCAGTGGAAAACTCGTTTTTAATGAGCTGCAGAAAGCAGCGAGGAATTCGCACCGCTGACGTCGCAAAATACCGGATCGGGCGGCTTGCGACGTGCGCTAAGATTTCAATATGAAGATGATCTTTCTGGCCGGTTTCCTTCTTTTTTCGGCAGCCGCCACCGCCGCGCAAATTCGGAGCGTTTACACGGGCCTTTCAGAGAAGGACTGCAAGACGATCGAGGCTACGGACGATGAGGGCGGCTCTTACCGCGGGCTTTGTCAGGGCGTTGCCGGTCATAAGCTTGAGCTGATCGAAGGCGACCTTAGGCAGACGATCAATGTCATCGATGCGAAAGGTGCGAAACACGAGCTGAAATTCTGGGAGTTCTTCGGCGGCTTTTCGAGCGTTGGGCGGCGCCCCGAATGGCGAATGAAAGACAAGACTCCGATTGCTCTGATAGTTCGATTCAACGTCAGCGAAGATCCCGAAGACTCAACGAAGATCACTTCGTACCTGTTGGTCGCCAAGATCACCGACACTGGAGCCTGCGTCACCGACATCATCAAACCTTCACGCACGCAAAACGTCGAGGCTCGCCGCGCCGCCGATCGAGCATCGACGAAGCTATGTCGAATGATCCGATAATGCGGCGAGCACCTTATAAAATACCCGCCGCGTCATTGATCGAAAGCCTTGTTCTCCCTACGGCCTTATCGGCGGAGTCACCCGCCTTCGGGTTGTAATGAAGATATCTAACTGGCCTTCGCCACCGGGCCGTGCCGAACCGAACACGAGCGTTTGCCCGTCTGCGGAAAAGGAAGGCCGCGTGTCGGGAGCCCCGCTGCTAAGCTGGATCAGATGATCAACCGGTCCCCAGTTTCCGGCAACGTTTTGTCTTGAAGCTGTATAGAGGTCTGGGCCTCCAAGCGTACCGAGCCTGTTGGAATCAAACACGATCTCTAAACCATCTCGCCGAACGTTTGGACGAGAGTCATCAAAAGGCGTGTTCAACCCCGGAACAAGCTTCGCTGGCCGAAACCCTTTGCTAAAGTAAATGTCGGAATCCGGTATCGGCGGATCGTTTAGGTCGAAACCGCCTGCGCGATTGCTTGAAAAGAACAATACCGGCTCGCCGTCCTCACCGATAAAGACGGACGGGCTTGCTTCTGAGCGATCGCTGTTGATGCTGCACCCCAGATTCTCCGGGGTTTCCCAGGCACCGTTCCGAAATCGGGAGACGTAGATATCGCTCTCGCCAAACCCTCCGGGACGATCGCTTACAAAATAGAGTGTCGCGTTATCCAGCGGCGTAGGGCAAAAATCGTTAAAAGCGCTGTTGACGGGTGCCCCAGCGTTTTCAGGCGGCCCCCAGTGATCGCCGACGTGGGCTCGGCGTGAGATCCAGATATCTTGCCCTCCAAGCCCGCCCGGGCGGTTTGATGCCATATAAAAACTCAGTCCGTCGGGCGACTGATACGGGCAACCATCACTGAACTGGGTGTTAAACTCAGTGCTGGTTCCAGGAATCGATTCCATGCTGACCGGAACTCCCCATCCCGCAGCATTGTTTGTCGCTGCGTAAACTGCTGCAAAAAGTACGAGAACTGGAATTGAGACAAGAACAAAGAATTTCGGCGAGTTTCGCCTTCGCCCATTCGATCTATACATCAGTTAAACCTCCAATTGAACTAACTTTTTGGAACCAAAAAGACATCTACTTACGGCTCCCGACCTGTGGTAGAATCGCGAGTGAATCGCGAATGATCTGTGCCCATATTCAGGTTCCGAAATCTCGTGTCTGACCCAAGCTTAAAGACCGGCCTTATTTTTGTACTTCGGTACACCTGAAATTTAGCTTCGGTTAACCTTCCCCGGGGCGAGAAGCGGTCGTATGTTGGAGGAAACACAGGAATTATACGAATTTGGAGATTTTCGACTCGATCTCCGCGAGCGTAAACTCACCGGCCTTGACGGCTCGATCGATGGGTCGCTGCCAGATAAGGCATTTCAAACCTTGGCCGTCCTCGTCCAAAATCATGGGCGCTTGGTAGCTCGAGAGGAGTTGTTTGATGCGGTTTGGCCCGATGCGATCGTAGAAGAAAACAATCTTGAAAAGGCGATCCACGCTATTCGACACGCTCTAGGCGAAAAGCCCCGTGAGATGAAATACATCGAAACGGTGCGAAAACATGGCTACCGGTTTGTAGCGCAGGTGGAAATTGTCGAGGCACGGGCAAATGGCGGCGATAATGTACCCAAACGATCCTCCTATCGCGTTTCGGATGGCGAAGCCGTCCCGTCCGGCGGACCGCGGGAAAATTCCGGACACAAGCGCCCACTCTTCCGCAATCCTAACTTTTATCTTTTGAGCTTTGCGGCGGCCGTGTTAGTTTTTGCCGCCTTTGGCCTTTATTTGGCGAGGTCGGGCGACGGTAGTCCTTTGGCTCCGGAGAGGAAAAAGACATTGGCGGTTCTGCCCTTGAAGCCGATCGGGTCCGACAAGCGCGAGGAGCTTTACGAGGTCGGTATCGCTGATTCACTTATCACGCAATTGGATTCTCTTGAGGGTTTAGTAGTGCGACCGTTGAGCGCGACTCGAAAGTATTCAAGCCTCGAGCAGGATCCGATCGCGGCCGGGCGCGAGCAGCGAGTAAATTACGTCCTCGATTCTACTTATCAGCTCGCTGAAGGCCGCATTCGCATTACCGCCCGGCTTTTCAATGTTGCGACCGGCGAGATCGTTGACACCTATAAAAGCGAACGGACGGAAGAGAGCATTTTTCTGCTTCAAGACGCTGTGGCGTCGGAGGTGGCGGAACTAATTGCAGTCCGGTTCACGGGCCCCTCATCGACCGAAAATGTGCTCTCTCGTTCCGAGAGGCGTGGTACTAGGAACGAGATGGCATATCGGCTTTATCTGCAGGCGATCTACTTGGTCGAGAAGGAGACCGTTGCCGACTCGAAACGAGCCATTGAACTTTTCGATCAAGCGCTGTCATTGGATCAGAATTACGCAAGGGCTTGGGTGGGGAAAGCCCTTGCACACTGCTCATTCGCACACCGCCGAGGAGGTTCACCGGACGCTGATTTTGAGAGGGCAAAACCGGCAATTAGAAAAGCCCTGGAACTCGACAGCGGGCTTCCAGAGATCTACGGAGTGCTCGGAATTATCAAGACCGACCAGGATTGGGACTTTGACGACGGGGAACGACAATTCGCGAAGGCGATCGAGATCGCACCGGATTCCGATATGATCCTTCGCTGGTACGCCAACCGGCTTGCTGCTCTGGGCCGCTATGATGAGGCAGTCAACAGGATCAAGACCGCCATCGATCTCAATCCCAATTCCCTTTTTCATCAAATGAGCTTCGGCCGCATTCTTTACCTCGCACGACGGTACGACGACGCCGTCACGCAGCTGCAGCGTGTGGCTGAAATGGATCCCTCGCGTTCCTCAGTACACGATCGGCTTTGGTTGACTTTTCACGCGAAGGGCGATCACCCGCGCGCCTATGAGCACTTTATTAAGTTTCAGCAATTGATCGGGGCGAACAACGAACTATTAACACGCTACGAAGAGGCCTACGCCGGCGGTGGGTGGGTGGCCGTTTTGTCGAAATACTCGGAAGTTCAGCGGATGGATGGCGAGGCCGGGGCAACCGACTTCAGAAAAGCGGTGGTCGCCGCTCTTTTAGGCGAGCGAGAAGAATCGTTGCGCTACCTTACCGAAGCTGTTGGACATCGTTCGTTGGAAATCCACGCCATCAAAAGCGATCCCGGTCTCGACTCGCTGCGGGAAGATCCCCGATTTATTGACCTGATCCGAAAAATGGGAATTTAGTCCTGCCCATCTCACGGCCCGTTTTCCATACGTATTTTCGTCGTGATAGAATGCCGAGTCCGATTTAAAGTGCTCGTGGAGAATCTCGATGGAACTCCTTGCGGATCCCAATGTTTGGATCGCCTTTGCGACCCTCACCCTTCTCGAACTCGTCCTTGGCATCGACAACGTAATTTTCATTTCGATCCTTGCCGGCAAGCTGCCGCCCGAACAGCGGCAGAAGGCCCGCATTATCGGGCTTGGGCTTGCGTTCGTCATGCGTGTGATCCTGCTTTTCTCGTTAAGCTGGGTCATTGGTCTCGTTCAGCCGCTCTTCACGGTTTGGGGACAAACGGTCTCGGGCAAGGACCTTGTCCTGCTGATCGGCGGGCTGTTTTTGATCGCGAAATCGACTCACGAGATACACAACTCGCTAGAAGGCGAAGAAGGTACGGCGGTTAAGAAGGCGTATTCGAGCTTTGCCGGCGTGATCGTACAGATCGTGATCCTAGATATCGTCTTCTCGCTTGATTCCGTGATCACGGCGGTCGGTATGATCAGCGATGAATATGGCCCGAACGGCATTTGGATAATGATCGCGGCCGTGCTGATATCGATTGCGGCGATGATGGCGTTTGCCGGGCCGATCGGCAATTTCGTCCATCGGCATCCTACGGTCAAGATGCTCGCGCTGGCGTTCTTGCTGCTTATCGGTGTAATGCTCGTAGCGGAAGGCTTCCATCAGAAGATACCAAAGGGCTACATCTATTTTGCTATGGCTTTCTCGGTAATGGTCGAGTTTCTGAATATGAAGCTGCGGGCCAAGTCAAAGGCACCGGTGGAGTTGAAAGATCCCTTTCGTGAGGGTGGTGGCCCGACATCTGCTGAAACCGCACCCGAAGCTGCATAAACGCTGCCGATCACACTAATAATTGCCGTTAATGTTGACTAGTGCAGCATTTGACGGCATTTTTTCATTATGCGAATTAAATCTTTTTTAATGCTCGCCGCCTTGTTTCTCTCCTCGATCCCATATTCGTATGGTCAGTGTGCATCGCCATACGACCTCGTCATCACGAATGCTCGGGTAGTTGACGGAACAGGAAATCCATGGTTTCGCGGCGCGATCGCGATCAAGGACGGGAGTATCGTGCGCGTCGGCAGGTTTGAACACCCGTGCGCAACTGTGATCGACGCAAAGGGTCAGATCGTCGCGCCAGGGTTTATTGATGTTCATGCCCACACCGAAAACATTTACGACTTTCCGGAGGCAGAAAACTTTATCCGAATGGGCGTGACGACCCTGGTCACGGGTAACTGCGGAGGCTCAGTCACTAACGTCGGCGAATTTCTCGGGCGGATCGGCGAGAAACCGCTCGCGGTCAACCTTTCGACGCTGATAGGGCACAATTCGGTCCGGTCAGCCGTGATGGGCCTCGATAACCGGGCACCGACGGCGGAAGAACAGGCCCGAATGAACGAAATGGTTGCGAAGGCCATGCAGGAAGGAGCTGTCGGCCTTTCGACAGGTTTGATATATCTGCCGGGGACCTTCGCCAAAACCGAAGAGGTGGTTGAACTCGCCAAGGCGGCGGCAAGATTTGGCGGCACTTACGCGAGCCATATTCGGGATGAGGGAGCAGAAGTTGTCGCTGCGATCAACGAAGCGATCAATATCGGCGAACAGGCGGGGATGCCGGTCGAGATCTCTCATTTCAAGATCTCGAGCAAAGCATTGTGGGGCCAAAGTCCGACAACGATCGGCCTTGTCGAGGCCGCCCGAAAACGTGGCGTTCAAGTAACTGTCGATCAGTACGCCTACCCTGCATCGTCGACATCTCTCGACGCCCGTATGCCGAGTTGGGCCATCGCCGGAGGCCGCGAAGAAGGAAAGAAGAGGCTTGCAGACCCCGAGACAAAGAAAAAGATCGTCAAAGATATGAAGGACGAGCTAAAAAAGCGGGCATTTAAGGATTATAGTTTTGCATTTGTAGCTAGTTATCGTCCGAATCCGGAGTTCAACGGCAAAAACATCGCGGAGATCACGCAAATGGTCCGAAAAAGTAAGAAGCTTGACGACCAGATCGAACAGATCTTCGAAATGTACGACAATGGCGGTGCGCAGATGGTTTACCAGGTAATGAGCGAAGACGACGTTAAGAACATAATGCGTCAGCCGTTTACGATGATCGCGTCGGACAGCGGTGTTCGCCAGTTCGGCTCCGGCGTGCCGCATCCGCGAGGTTACGGTAACAACGCCCGCGTGCTGGGCCGCTATGTGCGTGAGCTCAAGATCATCTCGCTTGAAGATGCAGTGCGAAAAATGACGTCGCTCCCGGCACAAACTTTTGGATTACGGGGACGAGGGCTGATCAGGGAAGGCTACGCTGCCGATCTCGTGATATTTGACGAGAATATCGTTGCTGACAAAGCAACGTTCGATTCGCCGCATCAATATGGGGTCGGCTTTTCGACAGTACTGGTCAATGGCGTGGTCGTATTTGATGGTGAAAAGATGACCGGCCGTCTTCCCGGAAACTCACTGTATGGCGGCAGACGCGTTTCGAATTGAAGCAGGCAACCCAAAGGACCATGAAGTTCGCAAACTATTTTCGTCCGGTAAGCCGAGCGACTTGCGCTGTGTTCCTTTCATACAGCCTGATGGGCTGTGCCGCTGAGATACATGAAGAACCGAAAGGTCCGCTCAATTTCTTTCCATCGTCCGAAGTGTGTTCTTATCCTGCCGACGGTCCTGTTGTGACGTTTCGCAACCTTGGCGGCGGAACATGGGAAACGTCCGGCCGCACGGACCGCACATCGTCGTTCGAATGCATCGGTGCAAATCAAACCGTCACGCTGTACGACAACGCTGCAGGAAAGATCGAGATCGGATATCACGCGCGAGGCACAGATAAAGGCGGTACGACGGTAACGTTAAAGTACCGTGCAGAGGGTGGTCGGCCGATCCCGAATGAGTCAACATATCGAAATATGTTCGCGAACCTCGTTGATAATACATCGAAACTTGCGCTCAAGAATTCCCTTCCGGATCTTTATCGCAAGCGAATGTCAAACCTGGAAAGCTATGGTCGTATCGGGAAAGGCTCGGCGGAAAACTACGATGTCGGAACAGGTTTCATTTCGGTCACGAGAGAAATTTCCGAAGATCGGCTCACGCTTTCGGTCGATGCGAAGCTATATTCGGACGCTGCTATGAAGTTGAAGAACTAGGCCCCCTGGTCCCGTTCTGCCGTTTCCCGATAGGCGGCCACACAAATTCCTCCCGCCGTTCGAACGCGATCTTCGCGCCATCGGACGGATGTTGAAACGCCAGCCGATAGGCGTGCAGGCAAAGCCTTTGAAATTCTCTACCGCCACGAGCGACATCTCCGACGATCGGATGGCCCAACGCGGCGCAATGTATTCTCAGTTGGTTGGTCCTCCCGGTCACGGGCTCGAGATCGATAAGCGTAGCGTCGTCATATCTCTCGATAACGTAAAATCGAGAAACTGCCGGCCGGCCATCTTCTCTTATTCCCCAGAATTTTTGTTCAACGTATCTGCCGATCGGAAGTTCGATCGTTCCCGAATCGTCGGCGACTCGTCCCTCGACCAGTGCGGAATATCGCTTTTCGACACGCTTCTTCTCGAACTGTGTTGCCAGCTTCGCGTGGGCCCGGACGGACTTTGAAGCGACCATAAGCCCCGAAGTGTCCTTGTCCAGTCTGTGGACAAGGCCCGGACGAACGTGGCCCGCCGTCCCTTCCCGATTAGCATGGAAAGAAAGAGCGTTCAGGATCGTTCCGGTCTTTTCCCGATGTGACGGGTGTACCAACATTCCCGCAGGCTTGTTCAAAACAAACAGATGTTCGTCCTCGAAAATTATCTCTAACGGAATATCCTGCGGGATCATTGAATTTTGCAGGTCTGGATCGATCTCGATCTCGACAAAATCGTCGGGGCGAAGCCGAAAGCCGCGGTTCTCTACTACGCCGTTGACCTCACATTGGCCCTGCTTGATCTGATCTCTAAGATAGAGCTTGCTGTGGGTGCGAAAATGGTCGAAGAGAAAGTCTTCAAGCCTCATTCGTCGTTCTTGCGCCTTTACCTGAATGCCAAAACGTACAAGCATTTGGAAATTTTAACCTTTTTTTGTCCTCACGACGTTTCCTGCGTTGTATCCTCGTTGGAAGTTCGCCTACAATTTTGTAGCGAATGACACTTGATCCCCTGCTTACCCTCAAAAAGATCGCCGCGTCGCTTGTTGTCGATTCTTCGACCGCATTGGGATTGAACGAGGTCGCAGGATCGTTGGTCTCGGATCTGGGGTATAGCTTCTGCTTCGTACTTCTCAATCGGTCGGATAGTGAACGGCCTGTCGCGGCCGGATCCAGCGGCCTCAACATCAGTGATTTCCGAAAGCTTGATGCCCGTACCGATATTCCGCCATTTAAAACGGCCTTTTCGACAGATCAGAACCACATTCTGATCGATATCGACAAAGAGCCCGAACTTGAATTCCTTCATTATATCGGCAATGCCGCCCGATTAATGGCGGTCCCGATCAGAAACTCTGCAAAAACCTTCGGCCTGTTGTGTGTCGGCGATAAAGATGACCACGGGCTTGCCGCAAAGGCCAATTTTGTTGAGCTCGTTGCGACCCTGATCGGCCAGGCTTTGCGAGTCGAGGTCGCTGTACTGAGTGAGCGCGAACGCCTTCGCGAAGAGAACCTGCATCTCAAGCAGGAGCTGAAAGAAAAGTACGATCTCGACCACATTGTTGGCAATTCAAACGCGATCCGACAGGTTTACGACCAGGTGAATCAGGTGGCTCGGTCCAATGCTACCGTGCTTCTCCGAGGCGAGAGCGGGACCGGCAAGGAAATGATCGCGAATGCGATACATTACAACAGCCTTCGCAGCAAAGGGCCATTTATCAAGCTGAACTGTGCGGCCCTGCCGGACACGCTGATCGAATCGGAACTGTTCGGCCACGAGCGCGGGGCCTTTACCGGTGCCGACAGGATGAAGCGCGGCCGATTCGAGCTGGCCGATGGCGGAACACTGTTTCTTGACGAGATCGGCGACGTGCCCTTGCAAACGCAAATTAAGCTTCTCCGCGTGCTTCAGGAACGCGAGTTCGAGCGGCTCGGCAGCGTCGAAACAAGGCGTTCAAACATTCGCCTGATCACGGCAACGAACAAGAATCTCGAATCGGCCATCGCTGCCGGCACCTTTCGCGAGGACCTTTATTACCGGCTGAACGTCTTCTCGATACATTTGCCTCCCCTCAGGGAAAGAAAGTCCGACATTCTGCTGCTCGCCGAGCATTTCCTCGAAAAATACGAGACGGAGCACGGCAAACGGATCCGTCGTATCTCGACGCCGGCGATCGACATGCTGATGAGCTATCACTATCCCGGCAACGTCCGCGAACTTGAGAACGCCATCGAGCGTGCCGTGCTCGTATGCGACTCGAATGTCATCCACGGCCACCATCTTCCGCCGACGCTCCAAACGGCAGAGGTTTCCGGCACGGTCACTTCCCTGTCATTGTCTGCGGCGGTCGATGCATTTGAACGCGATCTTATCCAGGATGCCTTAAAATCGACCCGCGGAAACATCGCAAAGGCGGCGCGGATGCTTGATTCCACCGAACGCATACTTGGCTACAAGATAAAGAATCTGGGCATCGTCCCGACACGGTTTCGCCAATGAACAATAACGATGCCAGGATCGCGGACCTTGCCGAGAAGCTGCCTTCGCCCGGGTCGGCGCTGGCGTTTTTCGAACAGTTCGCTGAGCGAAACCCGCCCCAGGCGGCACGGCTCCGGCGAAATGAGGCCCTGCTGTCGGACGTGCTCGCCATCGCGGCATTCAGCCCCCTGCTTGCGACGACGATGGTCCAGAATCCGGACTATGTCAACTGGCTTTCCCGCAAACGTTCCGATCAAGCCGTTCGCAACAAGGAAGAATTGCTCGAATCGCTCGCGCGTTTCTCGCTCACGAATTCCCAGCTGGACACATCCGTGCTATTTGCACGCTTTCGTCGCCGGGAATTGCTCCGGATCTTCCTTCGCGACGTCCGTCGCCTGGCCACTATAGCCGAAATTACTGAGGAAATATCTAATCTTGCCGACGCCATCCTCGAAAATGCGTTACGCATCGCCCGGCAAGAGATGGACAACCGCTACGGAGCTCCGTTCGAGATCGACGGCAAGGGGAAAAAGCAGCCATCGGACATGGTCATCGTCAGCCTGGGCAAGCTCGGGTCGAGGGAATTGAACTATTCGTCCGACATTGACCTGCTCTTTATCTATTCCTCAGACGGAACGACGACCGGCACCGGCAGCAAGGGCTCCGTCACCAACCGCGAATACTTTTCGAAGCTCGCAGAGACCACCGCGAGGCTCGTCGGCAAGCCCGGCGGCGAGGGAGCAGCCTATCGCGTCGACCTCAGGCTGCGTCCGGGCGGGCGCGTCGGTGCGCTTGCACTCTCGCTCGCTGAGACCATCCGATATTATCTGACCGAGGCACGAAGCTGGGAGCAGCAGGTCCTGATCCGTTCGCGGGCGAGCGCAGGAAGCGAGGCGATCTTTCGCGAATTCTTCACAAAGGTGGAAGACACGGTGTTTCACGCGGCGAGAAACGCCCGCGAGGCGCTTGACGAAGTGTTTCGCTCAAAGAAAAAGATCGATCACGAGCGGCGCACCGACCGTTCGTTCGATGTAAAGCTCGGCCGCGGCGGCATTCGCGAGATCGAATTCCTCGCGCAGGCGCTTCAGCTTGCCCACGGCGGCACGGATCGCTGGCTGCGTGCCCCGCATACGCTTATCAGCCTGTCGCGGCTTGCCGACCGCGGCCTTTTGACCACTAACGAACTCTCCGGTTTGTCGTCGGCGTACGATCTTCTCCGGCGGCTCGAGCATATTCTTCAGATGGAGCACGGCCTGCAGACACATTCCTTGCCGACGTCGGCGGAAAAGCTCGCCCTCCTGGCGGCGAAGATGGGCTTTGCCGATGCGGAAGAGTTCCGGGCGGCGCTCGAAAGCCACACGTCAAATGTCTCCCGTGCGTTCCAAAGGGTTTTCGGCAGCGAGGCCGACGGCGAAGCCGGCGATCAGGGCGGCGGGGCCGGCAGTTCCGCCGATCTGATCGATCCGGCGGCGGCGGCGGCAGAAAGCGGCCCGGCGGCGGCCGAAAACAAGCATCGCGTACCTGGCGGGCAGAATGAGGCACCGGCCGTAACGGCAATAGCGGACACCGGGCGCGAAGAAATTCTCAGGCGCATCTCTGAAACCTCGCCGAATTTTTCGCGGATGATCGCCGCGATGCCGAAGCTGGCCGCAACGCTAAAGATCCCCGGCAGCGACATCGCTGCCCGCGATTATCGGGCGGAGCTTTTATCCGGGGTCAACGCAGAGCAGGAATTGCCGCTCGTACTTTCGTCGATGCGCGGCGTATGGTCGGAGCTTATCGTCGAGATCGCCGTCGCGGAACTTTGTGATGTCCTTTCGACGAGCGATTCCCGACGGCTGCAGACCGAATTGGCCGAGGCGTCGATCGATGCTGCCTTGCGTGCGGCCGCGTTTCACACCGGCAAGCGAGACAACGGCGACGATACGCTTCCGGTGATCCTCGCTATGGGAAAACTTGGCAGCGGCACGCTGGACTACGGTTCCGATCTCGACATCGTCGCGGCTTATACGGGCGAACCCGCGTCGGCCGAGCGATATGCGCGGCTTGTCGAGATGTTCGTCACGCTTCTTTCGGGAATGACGCGCGAAGGCAACCTGTATCGCGTCGATCTTCGGCTGCGGCCCTACGGCAGGAACGGCCCGTTGGTCACATCCGTCGCCGCATTTGACGAGTACATCCGCAAAAGTGCGACGATCTGGGAACTTCTCGCCTACATCCAGATGCGGGCCGTCGCCGGCCGGGCAAATGCCGACGCGACGGCCGCCGAAAACGCGCTGCGGGCCGCGATCGCGGAGCGCGTTGCGGGCGAAGACCCCGAATTCATCCGAAGCGAGGCGTTTTCGATGCGTCTTAGATTGGAAGAAGCACACGGACGGCCGCGTGCAAAGAACGAGGTGAACATCAAATTCGGCGCCGGCGGCCTGCTCGACGTATATTTCGCCGTGCGTTACCTGCAGCTTGTGCATCCGGCGGCGGTCCCGGACGATGCACGCTCGACCACGGCCCGTCTCGACGCGGTTTTCAGGTCCGGCGTGCTCTCTGCCGCCGATCATTCCGCACTTGCCGCCGGCCACGCGTTTCTATCCACGCTCGATCACACGATCAGGCTCGTTTCGGGCCGGTCGTCGCGGATCACCCCGGCAAACCGCGCGATGATCGAGCTTTATGCACGCAGAATGGCCGCCGCGAGCCCCGCCAACCTCTTCGAGCAGCTCGCCGTCCACCGCCTCGCCATCCGCGAGGCCTTCGAAAACATATTCCGCCCGTAAAACGCCCCCGCCTGCACAAGATCTTCAATAAAAACCGGCGTCCGCTGCCCGGGCAGATCACCCAGGCATTGCGACGCCGGAAGA
>DAOLDE010000021.1:0-66357 GCA_035327545.1 Pyrinomonadaceae bacterium
TGGAGCGGGAGACGAGACTCGAACTCGCGACATTCAGCTTGGAAGGCTGACGCTCTACCAACTGAGCTACTCCCGCCCGTGGAATGGGGACCGAGGTCCACGTTCCGCTGACATGGTGCATGGGGCAGGATTCGAACCTGCGTAGGGAGTTAACCCGACGGGTTTACAGCCCGTTGCCTTTGACCGCTCGACCACCCATGCGTCCTGTTTCTTGTTGCCAATGCCCATTTTCAGAGCTAATTAGCAAATTTCCAATGATATCGAACGCGGGCAAAGAGCGCAAGTCGCAAATCAGGGTCACAATAATTTATCAGGAGTGACCGGAAGCTCGCGGATACGCTTACCTGTCGCGTGGTAGATCGCATTAGTGATCGCGGCAGGTACCCCTACGAGCCCAAGCTCACCTAAACCTTTAGCTCCCAACGGGTTGACGATCTCATCCGCTTCTTGAACGAAGATCGTTTCGATCTGGCCAATATCTGCATTGACCGGCACGTGATAGCCGGCAAGATTCGGATTCATTATGCGGCCGAATCGATGATCTATCTCAGTATGCTCCATTAAAGCCATACCGACCCCCCAAACCACTCCGCCCATTTCCTGGCTGTGAGCACCTTTTGGGTTTACGATCCGTCCCGCAGCCGTTCCCTGCACAACTCTGGTCACACGCACTTTCCCGATCTCCTCGTCAACCTTCACCTCGACAAATTGGGCGGCGTGCGACGCAAAGGCATACTGTGATCGTCGGCCCTGGTCAGGCGTAGAGCGATGGAGCACTGATACGTTATCGAGATCATTTTGCCGCAAGATGTCCACAAAGCTGTGTTTTGTCTCAGGCTTGCCGCGAACGAGGATCGAAGCTTCCTCGGCCACGACCGCATCCGACTCCACGCCCCTGAAAGGCGAATCGTCCTTCTTGTTTGCAAGCTCAACAAGCTGTTTCAAAACAAGCTCGCAGGCTTCCTGGACCGCCGTACCAACGCTGGATGTCGTATTGGAACCGCCCTGACCCGGTGTAGGCGGCATCTCGCTGTCTCCCAGCAGGAACGTAACTTTTTCAATCGGCAATCCTAAGGTCCTGGCCGCTATTATCGTCATAGTCGTGTAGGTCCCGGGGCCGATATCGGTCGTTCCGCTTTCTACCCGAACGTTCCCATCGGCGTTCAACGTGACGCGAGCCGAAGCAGCCGATTGGCCGGCAGGCCATGTACCTGTCGCCATTCCCCATCCAACGAGCAGGCTGCCGTCCCGCATCGATCGCGGTTCGGGCTTGCGACGGCTCCAGCCAAAACGCTCGGACGCCTGTTTGTAGCATTCGCGGAGCTCTTTACTCGAAAACGGACGGCCTGTCTCAGGATCCGTGTCCGCGTAGTTGATCAGCCGCAGCGCCATCGGATCGATCTTCAGCTTATAGGAAAGCTCGTCGAGAGCAGATTCAAGAGCAAACGCTCCCGAGACCATTCCTGGAGCTCTCATCCAGAGCGGCGTCTGAAGGTCGGTCCGGGCGATCTTCGCAACAGTTCGGACATTCGGGCATTTGTAAAGATTGCGAGATACCCCGACGAGGCCTTCCGTAAAATTCTCACGAGCGGATGTATTGTGAACGGCTTCGTGCGTGATCGAAGTCAGTTTTCCATCCTTCTCGGCTGAGATCTTAATGTTCTGGATCGACTCCGGGCGATACCCATGGGCGGTTGCCAATTGTCGACGAGAATAAACCACTTTGACCGGTCTCTTCACCTCGCGAGCGGCCATCGAGGCAATGATCAGGTTCGGACCGGGTCGAAGGGCGGCCCCAAAAGCCCCGCCAACGAAGGGAGAGAGAACTCGAATGTTGGAACGATCAATGCCGAAAGCTGTCGCCAAATAACCGGTGGTTGCTTGGATCCCCTGGGTCTTGTCATAGACCGTCAACTTTCCATCTTCCCAGTTGGCGACGGTCGCGTGCGGCTCCATCGCATTGTGGTGCTCGATCGGAATATAGTATTCAGCTTCGACCTTAAACTCGGAAGCGGCATAAGCCTCTGCCGGTTTCCCGCGATCGGCCTGCTCACGGCCACCGGCAAACGCGGCCCCCAGAACCTTCCGCAGCTCTGACACGTGGCTCGCTTTCTCGTAACGAATCTTTACAAGCGAGGCCGCATAGCGGGCCTGCTCGAAACTTTCAGCAACAACAACAGCAATAGGCTGAGCGTTGAATAGGATCTCAGGGTTCGTCAATGCATAAAAGGGGCGGGTTTGCGCGTTCGCCGGAGGATCGGGAACGGCAAGTTTGGGCAGATTCAGGTGCGAGAGCACCTTCACCACACCAGGCTGTTTCTCGGCCTCGGCGACGTCGATATCAACGATGCGCCCCCGCGCGATCGTCGATTGGACGAGATACCCGTACGCCATGTTCGGAAAGCGATGCTCGGCAACATAGGTGGCAGTTCCCGTCACCTTTGCCCGTCCGTCAACGCGGCTTGGGCCATCTTGTATGATCTCGTATTTCATATTCTCGCCGCCCTCCCCAACGCTTTCGCGACGGCTCGCTGAGCCAGTTTTACCTTGTATTGATTCTCCGAAAGCGGCTTTGCCGCTCGAATGGCAAGTTCGGCGGCCTGTTCGAATAACCCCTTATCGACTTTTTTGCCAACCAGGAATCTTTCAGCGTCCGATGGTCTCCAGGGCTTGTGGGCGACTCCGCCGAGAGCGATCCGGGCCTGGCGGACCGTCCCGCGGTCCACCTCGAGCGCGGCCGCTACCGATACAAGAGCAAAGGCATAGCTCGCGCGATCACGGACCTTTAAATAATAGGAATTTGACTTAAACGGATTCGGCGGCAACTTTATCGAGGTGATCATCTCGCCGTGAACGAGCGTGTTGTCGCGTTCCGGAGCGTTTTCGGGAAGCCGATGAAAATCTGCGAACTTTATCTGCCGTTTGCTCCCGGATGGAGTTTGAACACTCACCACCGCCTCTAGGGCCGCCAACGCAACGCACATGTCCGATGGATGAACGGCAACACATGAATCGCTCCAACCGAAAATGGCCGAATATCGGTTGAGGCCATCTTTGGCTCCGCAACCGGAACCGGCATCACGCTTGTTACAGGGCGTGCCGAGGTCGTAGAAATAATTGCACCGCGTCCGCTGCAACAGATTGCCGCCGTTCGTCGCCATATTGCGGATCTGGGCCGAGGCACCGGAGAGGATAGCCTGCGTCAGCAGCGGATAACCCTGACGGATAAGCGGATGGTTTGCCGTGTCGGAATTCTTTGCGAGTGCTCCTATCGAGACCCCTCCGCCTGGCAGCGAACGCACGACCGAAAGAGAAAGTCGAGAGATATCTAAAAGCTCGCTGGGCCGATCGATACCCTCCTTCATAAGGTCAATGAGATTCGTCCCTCCGGCAATGAATCGCGCATCTTTGTTCCCTGCGACGAACTTTACAGCGTCGGCGGGTGCGGCGGCCCGTTTGAAAGCAAATGGCCTCATTTCGCACCTCCCGCCTGAACATCCTCGATCGCGGCGACGATGTTTGGATAAGCACCGCAGCGGCAGATGTTGCCGCTCATTCGTTCCTGTATCTCGGCCTTGCTCAGCTTTTGGCCGCGGGCTATAGAGTTGACATTTTCAGTGACAAAACTCGCATCGCCATTCTTTGCCTCTTCGAGCATAGCGATCGCGGAACAGATCTGCCCCGGCGTACAATAGCCGCACTGCATTCCGTCGCGCTCGATAAAAGCTGACTGCATCGGGTGGAGTTTTTCACTTTCGGCCAAGCCCTCGACGGTCGTCACTTTGCGGCCGTCGCACATCGCGGCAAGCGTCAGGCAAGAAAGCTCTCGGCGGCCATCGATGATGACGGTGCACGCACCGCATTGACCGTGGTCGCAGCCTTTTTTTGACCCGGTAAGCTCAAGCTGTTCGCGAAGGGCATCGAGCAGCGAGGTACGTGTATCGACCGGCAATGCGTGAACTTTGCCATTTATGTTGAGCTTTACACTGAGCTTTTCGATCGGGACTCCGTTGACGACCGCAGGTTCGCTCGCGACGATCGGAACAGCCGCGCCCGCCTTCACCGCCGCCGCAGCTATTCCGACGGCCGCAGACCGCTTTAGAAAGGCACGCCGCGAACCGTTGACAGTATTATCCCTTTCCTTAAGAGAGATCTTCTTGTAACGCATAATTTTGAGTGGAACTAGAACAATATCACAAACGGACTGGAGCCCCTAGATCGATTCAAAATACGGAATGCCGCCGGCTATTGTTTCTTTGCCCGAGGATGGAAATTCTCGTAGGCTTTTTTGAGGTGGGCGCCGGTAATGTGAGTGTAGATCTGCGTGGTCGAGATGTCTGCGTGGCCAAGCATCTGCTGGACGCTGCGGATATCGGCCCGATTTTGGACAAGGTGGGTGGCGAATGAATGTCTTAACGTGTGTGGCGAAACGCCTTCGAACCCGCACCTTTCAGCATACTCTTTGATAAAAGCGTAGATCGCCTGCCGGGTAAGCGGACTGCCGTGGGTTGAAACGAAGAGGTTCTCGATCTCGACGCGCTCGTTCTTTCCTCGAACCGCAAGATAGCTTTTCACCCATTCTACCGCGCTCGTGCCGATCGGTATTCGCCGCGTCTTATTTCCCTTTCCGGTCGTGGTGAGTATGCCGGCATCGATATCGGCATCGCGGATCAGAAGACTCACGACCTCAGACACGCGTAATCCGCACGCGTACATCAGTTCGAGAATGGCCCGGTCGCGAAGGCCCGTTTCGGTCGATGTGTTTGGCGCAAGAAGAAGCTGTTCGATCTCTTGCTGATTCAGGAAACGCGGCAGGTAGAAGCTTTTCTGCGGCGTGTCGAGGTCTTCGGCCGGGCTTTTGGTGATATGGCCGTCGGTCATCAGGAACTTGTAAAACCCGCGGACCGCGCTGATCAGCCGCCGTTTGGAATTTTCAGAGATCTTCGACCGAGAAAGATCGATCAGCCATTCGCGTAGATCCGGTCGTGACAGCTTCAGCAGCTCAAGAGAGTTCTTATCCGCCCAAGCCGCGAGCTTTTGCAGGTCGCGCCCATACGCCTCAAGCGAATTCTTCGCCAGTCCTTTTTCGACACGCAGGTAAGAGATGTATTCGCGGACAAGATCGCGACCCATAGTCGATATATTCTATCAGCGATCGCCGGATCACCACTTTCAGAATGCACTATTTCCAAACGCCGCATTCAGGGCGGTTCATCAGCATTCCCGAATTGCTCTCAAGAACCTCAAAAGCTGCCTCTCGCGACCAGTTAAGCGAACGTATGTCGTTTTCCGCTCGAGCTTCGACATGACGATGGTAAAGAGTAAGCCGTGTTTGGCAACGATCCTCGACGCTCATCGTTGGAAGACTGTCAATCAGGGCCGGGACGGCGTCGTCGCTGAGCTTTGCATTGTAATATGCATCAAACTCACGTCCCTGCTGCATGAGTTGGATATTCTTTCGGGCGATGAAATCGTCAGGGTTCATCAGGTTTGTTGCGGCAAGCATTATGATCGCCGACCAAAGCGCTCCCCAGGCGAAATTGTGTCGATCGCCTCTCAGGACCGTCCAGCCGAACCAGACAAAAACGACCGCAAGCCAGATCATGAACACCATCGGATAGAAACGAACCGTGGTCCAGCCATAGCCCAATTCGCCGGTAAGCAGCACAAGCCGCTGCATCGCCGAAGCCATGATGACGAAAAGCAGCGTGATCTGAACTCCGGCAAAAATGCGAAAGATCGTCTCGTTTCTAGGATTGTCGCGACGGAGCAGCCAGTGTGACGCCAACAGCATCGGCAGAACGAGGAACGAAACCGCTACCAACTCGCCGAAACCGCGGCGAGCAAAATCGGCGAGCTTGAGATCGGGCGTGTTTTGGACAAATTCAAACCCTCCGAACAGATACTGCAATTGAAAAATAACAAAACTCAGGAACAGAACATTCAACAGACCGAGAATGATGACCGTCTCAACGGTCCCTAGCGTAAAGACAGGGGGTAGTTTGGAATTATCGAAATTCTGCCAGTCGCGTTTTGGGGGTTCGCTTGCCTCCGCCGTCGGGCCTTCACGCTCGCGCGATGGGCCGTCAACATTTCTTATAACGTCGTCGCCACTGGTTGGCGCATCGCTGGTATTAATGTGTTCAACGACTGTCGCATTATTCGGGAGCGAGGATTCCTCCGCCGGTTCGGCGGTGAATTTATCGACAAAACTTTCGTTCGGGCTCGCAACTTTTGCCGTAGAGGCGGGCGAAGCTGCGGCATCTGCCGTTGTCTCGTCGTTTCTCGGAACCGGCGATGCGGCCATAGGAGCCGCATTAACAAAATGCTCTATCAGCGTCCCGCGAAAGTAGCCGGCAGTCAGCCAGGCAAATAGGGACGTGAGGACAACGTGCGAGATTATCGTGTCGATATCGAAATCAACGATGCGATTGGCAAAATTCTCGAATGCGGCGTCGGCAGCCATAAACAGCGCGCCGAAGATAAGGACAAGCGGCAGGGCGATCGCAAGCCCGCGAAATACCGAAAAAATGCTCTTGCTTATGCGGTTCCCGGGCATTGCTTTCCAGTCGATGTCGGCTCCCAAAAGGACAAACGGTGCGAACGCGGAGCAAATGCCTGACCAAACACAACCGGTGACGTAATGGAAAATTCCGGCCAGGCGCTGGTTGACGCCAAAATTGGGCAGCATAAGCACGCCCATTATCACGATGATCGCGATGGTGTCATACACTCTCAACTCGATCGAATCGCGTACAACGAACATAGATCCGAAAAACACCATCGCGGCCTGCAGAGCGATGGTCCTGAGCGTCAATAACTCCGTACGATGTCTGGCCATGATCGCGATCATCGCTGCCGTAAAGACGGTCACGAACAAAAATGCGTTCAAGCCCCAGGGGGTTTGTCTCAACAGAACATTTCCGAGGAGCCCGATCAAGGCGGCAGATCCCAGGATCTCAAGAGCTAGTCTGGTACGTTTGGTCATATAAAGATTGGCAGATCAGGCAGCTGCGAACCGCCGTATCAAAAATTCAGCACGTAAGGAACAGCCAAAGCATAGATGAACGCAAGGGTCGCCGCTTGCAGTACGTAACCTGTTGAATCATCGTCGGCGGCAGCGGCAAGAACCCTCGACGCGTTCCGAAAGAATACGAAGCCAGATACCAACGGAGTGAATCCCAGCAAGCCGATCACAAATATCGAGCCGATCAAGCTGAAGGGAAACAGGATGATGCCAACAACGGTCGAGACCGCTGCGGCTGCGAGAAACAGCCCTCCAAGGAAAGGTCGAATTGCCCCCAGCCTGTTGCCCCACAAAAGCCAAGCTGCCATTGCCATGATCGAAATCGAACTGAGCAGGTAACAAAAACTTAAATGATCGCTTAGCAGTCCCTGATCACCGTCCCATGTTCGAAAAACGCCAGGATCGGCTGCGATGCAGACCAGCGGAAGGCCAACGCCGAATGTCCAGTCAAACTTCATTTGTCCGGGCGTGGGTGCCGATGCGTGCTGACGTTGAAGAAAGCCGCTCCTCTTTGCCGGCTTTTCCGAACTATTAAGATCCAGGGTCAGCAATTTCATTACTATTTGACGCTTCTAGGCGCGATCGGTTCCAAAACTTTGCATCATTCCCGCAGCCAGAACAATGTGGATAGCCACAGTAGATTCGCGGGTTTTCCCAAAGATCAAACACAGTTGACCCTGATCTTCTCAGGAACTCACCCCCCCCCCCCGACATTTCCCGCCCGCAACCAGGCCTGCTCGTCGATCACGTGTGTTGCGTCGGTCTAAACCGACCTCATAGCCTTTATCAAGGCTTCCATATGATCCAAGTATCGCTCCAACGCCTTTCGGCCTGACGACGTGATCTTATACTCTGTAAGCGGCATGCGTCCGGCAAAAGACTTTTTCATCGTCACATAGCCTGCATCTTCCAGCTTACGAGCATGGACGCTAAGATTGCCGTCCGTGGTGTCGAGCAGCGTCTTGAGATCGGAAAAGCTCAACTTATCATTTGCCGCAAGCGCACTGATAATGCCCAGCCTCAAGCGTTCGTGAATCACCTTGTCGAGGTCGTTCGAGACCGTCTCGGCTGCCTTCTCAAGGCGCAGACCGCCGCGCTCGTCATCTCGAATCCGTTTTGCTGAATTCTTACTCATTTTTGTTGCCCAAACTTTGCTTATCCTCCCAGACGCACCAGCGCTCCCCAAACCATGATGAAACCAAACAGAATGGCCAGCACCGCCGCAGCTTTTACCAATGCCCCGTTAAGTTTCCGTAAAGCAGCCTCGATCAAGAGTCCGGTCACGAGAAGCAATACGCCCATGACGACAAAATCGAAAACCGTCCAGTTCACCTCGTCTGTAATCCGCATTGCAACAAAAGGTACCAGCAAGAGAAGTCCGATCGTCGCCACGATCCCTACAAGTCTTATATTCTTAAACTCCATGCGATCTTCTATCGTTATCCTCCGTATCTTCGGGCAATGATCGCCCCAAAAATAATGTGCAGCAGCCCAAAACTGGCCAGCATCAGGTAATTTGCAAATATCGCCGGCAATGCAAACGCGACAGCTCCAAACACGATAAAGATCCAGCCCATAACTGGAACTGCGCGAACAGAGAATGCGCCACCGGTCACAACGGCCGCTCCATAGCAAAGCATCCAAACCGGTGCCATCACTTCGTAATGCTCATATCGCCATAGGCCTAGCGTTATAACAACGCCGGCAGCCAGGGGTGGGGCGAAGCCGTACGCAAATTTTCTCGCCGGTGTCGAGAGCAAAGATGACTCTACGATGCGCGATTTTTGCCACATTGCGAGAAAGCCTATTGCGGCCGCGAGAAATGCCTCGGTCAGCCAGACGATAAGCCAATTGCTAAAGTAGATCTGTTGCGAAGCGATGTATGCCGCGACCAACGCGGTGGTGCCCATCAACATTCCTCCGTAACCCGGAACAGCCGTGAAGCTCGTGGACCGTTCCATCGTCTCGCGAATGTACCGAAGATTGTCGATCGCTCGATCGCCAAGGCTGACGGGCTCGCCTGGGTCGGTTCCGGTCTTGCGAAGTGGAGAAATATTCGACATCGGAAAGAGGATATGTCGGGTAGTTGCTTTTGTCAAGTACTTTGTATTACAAAGCACTGTCCGGCAAGTTCTCAGTGCTGAACGCCTCGTCAGCACTTCCCGCATATCTCGTTTATTGAGTCTTTCTAGGTACCGGCTCTAACTGTCTTTGACCTTGTTTGTGCGTTTAAGGTATTCCCTCGACTTGACCGGGTCGTTCATTATGTCGCCGTGATTCTCGAGCGGCTGGGCCGACGGGTTGGCGGTCTCATAGGTGAGGCGTTTACGCTGAAGCTGAAAGTTCTTCCCATTCCACTTGTAGAACGACCGGGTGAAATGTGTGGGACAGCAGAGCTGCTGTTCGTCGCCGGTGATCTTGCCCGTTTCGGCCTGGCCGAGAAGAAAGCGGTCCTGTCCGTAGAGTTCGACCACCAACTCGCCATTCTCCGCCCTGATATCTTTGAGTCCGCCATCGGCCCGGTCGCCGGTGCGAAAGTTCCATTGAAGCTCAGGCTTGCCGTCCTTCCAGCCGAAAATATAAACAAGCTGCGGGATGGCATTGCCGCCGGTCTCGATCTTAAGTACGACTGCGGCTTCGTCCTCGCCATCGTTGTCCACGTCAAAGAATTTTGTCGTTACAAACGACATCCCGATCCGGCGTTCTGCCCGTGCCTCGGCCTTTTCTCCCGGCGACATTTCGTCCGTAATATCACGGAGCTGAGGAGCAAGATGGCCGTCTTCGAGAGTTATTTCATCACCGTCCGGATGGTGCCATCCGCGGGGCAGCGGGTAAGTGAAGTTCCTGAAATCAAAAGTCCCTAGCGGCGAGGTGGTGGTCCTGCCCCGCTGGTCCAGCAGTTCAGCCTGAAGGTCGGGCATCGCAGGAGACGGCTCGGTTGCGGGCTGGAAACCTTTGGGAGGTTCTATCGCTTCGGTCTCAACAGTTACCGACGATTTCTCTACTTCGGCACTGCCGCCACATGAGGCCAGCATCAGAAGAATGGCAGCAGCAATGTATACCGCGATATCTCTTTTAACAATACTCATTATTCCGAGATCGGCGATAAATGTCCCGAAAGTGCCTCGTATGCCTTCCGGAACATACCTAACTTGTTTGTCAAGACACTTGACTTCGCCAGCCTCATCCACGGGTCAGACTGCGATATTTGATACGATGCGGCTGATCGGCGTCATGCTCGAGGCGCCGCTTGCGGTCGGCCTCGTATTCACTGTAATTGCCGTCGAAATACTCGACGTGAGAATCGCCTTCGAAGGCTAGAATGTGGGTGGCGATGCGGTCGAGAAACCAGCGGTCGTGGCTGATGACGACGGCGCAGCCGGCAAAATTTTCAAGTGCTTCTTCGAGTGCCCTCATCGTATTCACGTCAAGGTCATTGGTGGGCTCGTCCAATAATATAACATTGGCACCGGATTTCAACATTTTCGCTAGATGAACTCGATTACGCTCACCGCCCGAAAGCTGGCCGACCCGCTTTTGCTGATCCGCGCCGGAGAAGTTGAATCGTGATACGTAGGCCCGTGAGTTCATTTCACGTTTGCCCAGATCGATGACGTCGGCCCCCCCGCTTATCTCATCCCAAACGGTCTTGTCCGCGGTCAGGTCGTCACGCGATTGATCGACGTATCCGAGTTTGACCGTCGGCCCAACCTTGAACTCGCCGCTGTCGGCCGTCTCTTGACCAGTTATCAATCGGAACAGCGTGGTCTTGCCCGCCCCGTTGGGGCCGATGACGCCGACTATCCCGCCGGGCGGCAGAGCGAACTCGAGATCTTCGAACAGCAGCTTGTAACCATAGGTTTTAGAAACTCCGTGGGCCTCTATCACTGTATCGCCGAGCCGTGGGCCGGGCGGTATGAATATCTCAAGATCTTCACTGCGTTTTTCCGATTCAGTAGCGACAAGCTTTTCGTAATCGCTGATGCGAGCCTTCGATTTCGCGTGACGCCCTTTCGGCGACATCCGGATCCACTCAAGTTCGCGTTCAAGTGTCTTCTGCCGCTTGTCTTCGGTTTTTTGCTCCTGTGATAGCCGCTGCTGCTTTTGTTCGAGCCAGCTGGAATAGTTCCCTTTCCACGGAATCCCCTCGCCGCGGTCTAGTTCGAGTATCCAGCCAGCCACGTTGTCGAGAAAATAACGGTCGTGAGTGACGGCGATTATCGTTCCCTCGTACCGCTGCAGATGCTGTTCGAGCCAAGCGACCGACTCAGCATCGAGGTGGTTGGTTGGCTCGTCGAGCAACAGAATGTCAGGCTTTTGCAGAAGCAGGCGGCACAACGCAACGCGGCGTTTCTCGCCGCCGCTCAGGTTCTTGATCGGCGTTTCCGGCGGCGGGCAGCGGAGAGCATCCATCGCCATCTCAAGCCGGCTGTCGAGGTCCCATGCATCGGCCGCGTCCAGTTTTTCCTGCACTTTACCCTGGCGCTCGATGAGCGCGTTCATCTCATCGTCGTCCATCGGCTCGGCAAATTTGGCGTTGATCTCCTCGAACTCTTTTAGAAGGTTAACAGCTTCCTGTGCGCCCTCTTCAACGATCTCTCGAACGGTCTTCGTTTCATCCAGCACAGGCTCCTGCTCCAGCAGGCCGACCGAATAGCCCTGAGAAAAAACGACCTCGCCGTTAAAATCCTTGTCCCGGCCCGCGATGATCCGCAGCAGGCTGGATTTACCCGCGCCGTTCAGGCCGAGAACGCCGATCTTGGCACCGTAAAAGAACGAGAGATAGATGTCCTTGAGGACGGGCTTCTTGTCGTAAAACTTTGATACCTTGACCATCGCGAAGATGATCTTGTTGGGTTCGTTGTTATTGCTCATTTCTTATTCTTTTTCATCCAGTCTCTCCACCACACCTGAAGTTTCTTGCGGTTCTGAGATTCCGAAACATAGTTGAAGTAGGCATAGACCCCATTTGTTTTCCATTCTTCTCGTGAGGATTGCGGAAGAGAGTCAAGCATCAATTCCATCCAGCGATCATCATTCCTCTTGCTTACAAGACGAAGAATGATAAAAACGGCCGTATCTCCCACGGCATAATACTGCCAAACCGGCGCCTGGCGAGGGTCACGCATCTTCTTCGCATTGGCTACTTCCTCAATAAGACATGGTAATGCCGCGTCGCCTCTCGCAATCAGCGATTCATATATAGGATCTGTATCATTCGGATCCTTACTGGGAAGGGCTCTGATTTCCGATAAGCGTTTGCAAAGACTTTCCGTAGCCGCATTCTGAAACTCGGCCGGAACAACGTAAGCAGTCGGCTCGGGGTCGGGCGTCGATGTTGGAAGTTGCTCGGTCGGCGACAATAGGCTATTTTCAACTGTCGCATCGGCACAGCCCACCCATAACAACGCGGAACTAAGTAAAATTAAGCTGGGTACTCGTCGGAGCATCTCGTTAGGGTCTAAAAGCCAAAACCCAAGACTATCGCTTCCCCAAATTCAAACGCAAACCTACTCGAACGAACGCGGGAGCGGCGACAGTGCGTACCGGCGTAAGGCCGATGTCGTAGCGGAAATTGAACACGTTCTCGGCGGCCGCGAAGATCTCGGCAGCATCAGAGAATCCATAGGAAACACGTGCGTCTGCCGTAAAATACTTTCGCAACCGGAGCGTGTTACGGTCATCCTCAAACTGTGACGACGCAGCCCTAATTTGCGTCGAAACCGTCCACCGGTTCAGAAACTCGAAGCGCGCCTGAGCGGTGAAACTGTGCTTTGGAACTTGAGGCAGTCTGTTGCCGATGAGACCGGGATCGGCCGGAAATTCATTGATCTTCGAGTCAGCAAAAAGATATCCCACGTTGAATTTGAGCCGGGACGTCGGCCAAAACTGTATTTCTGCCTCGAGACCACGGCTACGCGTCGAACCCACATTCTGTCGCTGTCGCGTGATCAGCGTTGGCGTTGTCGCGGTCGTCACGCTTACGACCGGATCTTTGACCCATGTCGAATAGACGCTAGCACGAATTATCAGCGTCGGATCTGCCAAGGAGTAGCTTCCGCCTGCCTCGAAGGTACCGGCGGTTTCGGGCGTCAGAAATGCGTTGGCCTCCGTTACGATATTGCCGACGCGAAATCCGCGGTAAAGCTCGTTCAACGATGGCGCACGAAACGAACGTGAGAACGAAGCGTAAACCGCCACGGCGTCGCTGATATCGTACGTTGCGGCGATACGCGGGCTGATTGAAATGTCACGGCGGTCTGGGAATCGAACTTCAGTGATAATGCCGCTTGCGAGCATTCGCGTGGAAGTGCTTCCGTCCGAGTTTCGACGAGCGTCAACGCGAGCTGACAGGTTAACGGACAATTTGGGTTGCACCTGCCACTTGTTTTGGAAGAAAAGCGAAAGGTCGCGGGCCTCGCCCCCGGCACGGCTGACGCTAATTGCGTTTCCGGCCGCATATCCTATTTCGTCGCTGAATCCCCGTGTTCGCAGCATCTCTGCAGAGGCGACAAAATTATGGTCAATGAGTTTTTTACGCCACAAAACGCTCGCCCCGATCGCTCTCGAAGGCACACGCTGCAGGCGAGAAAGCGTTTCGGTATTTCGATCGGCAGACACAGCGGAGAACGATTGATCATACACCTGCCACTCACCAAACGTCCTGAAGCGGAACTCGCCATAACGCTGCGACACCAAGTCGGCCCCAAGCGCGAGCTGGCGAAAATTGGTCTGATTCTCGGTAAGGCTCGTGCCGTTCTTGCGGCTTTCGCCAAATAGATTGCCGCGAACGAACACCAGGCCGGCATCGCTGAAAGTTCGCCCGAATTTGAAGATCAAATTCGAATGTCGGGAAGCTGCAGGGGTATCGACGAGCCCTCTTGAAGCGGCCTCGACCGGAATATATCCGCCGGTTTTGAATACATCACCGATCAGATCAAAGTGCCTACTGCCTCGCGATGCGAGCATCACCGCGCTTAGATCTGCGGTCTCCTGACTTGCTGCCGATGTTTCGGCCTTTAAGACAAAACTCTTGTCCGCCAGCTTTAGCGGGACGATATTGACAGCCCCGCTCAGGCCTCCGCTTCCGTAAAACGAACTTGCCCCGCCGCGGAAAACCTCGATCTGCTCGATCGCGATCATGGGCACACGAGACCAGTAAGTCCAGCCTCCAAATGCATCATTGAGCGACAGGCCGTCAAACAAAACGCTCGTCCGCGACGCACCGCTGCCTGATGTACCTCGTAAGTTCGCTCCTTGCGCGGTCGGGTTTGTCGTCCGGCTAGAACCTCGGCGAAATAGCTGAAAACCGGGTATCTGCCGGAGGGTGTCGTCCGCCGTTCGCGCCGCCGTCACGTCGAGGCTCTCGACGGTTATCACGGCGACGCTGGCGTTGAACTGGTCTTCTTCCGTACGCGTGACTGATACGGTAACCGCGATCGGGGCGGGCTGTAGAACTATTGTCAGGGGAGTGGAATTCTCAGGCCCCACCTGAATTGTGTACAGTTTGAATCCCGAAGCCGAGACCGAAAGTTTTCCAATCAGCGATGAGAACATGAACGATCCGTCATCTGCTGTTGTCCTCTTTTCCAATTTTCCTTCGCCCTCAAGGGTCACCTCTGCCCCCGAGACAGGAGCACCGCTCGTGTCGGCAACCGTACCCGATATAGACTGTGAAAATCCAGCCAATGCCGTAAACAGCGTCAGCATTAACGCCCAGATGAATCGATTCGCCACACTAACAGTGTATCGAAGTACGCGAGATTAGCCACAAAGAACGCGGATGGTTCTGAGGACGATGGATATTCTTCAGCAGTTTTATATGGCCGGTCGCGATCCCCTTAATTGATCGCCGTTCGGCGTTTCGCCGCTGTTTCAATGCGGTCGTGGCAAATCTCAAAACCAATTCCCGGGCCTTCTGGGGCGGTGATGGTGCCTTCGGGTGAGACTTCGACGGCCGGTTCGATGATGTCCTCGTGCCAGTAGCGTTTGCTGGCGGAGACGTCGCCCGGCATTGTGTAGCCGGCGAGGGTGGAGATAGCGATGTTGTGCGCCCGGCCGATGCCGCTCTCGAGCATGCCACCGCACCATGCGGCGATGTTATTTTCGCGGCAGACCTGTTCGACGAGTTTCGATTGCGAGTGCCCGCCGACGCGGCCGTTCTTTATGTTGATTATCTTGCCGGAACCGAGTTCGACGGCTTTGCGGGCATCGTCGGGCGATTTGATCGGCTCGTCGAGGCAGACAGGCGTTTTGATCTCACGCTGCAGTTTAGCGTGGTCGATGATGTCGTCATACGGAAGCGGCTGTTCCAACATCATAAGCTCGAATTCATCGAGGCTCTTCAGTTTTTCGATATCGTTGAGAGTGTATGCAGAATTCGCGTCGCCCATCAGCAGTATGTCGCCAAATTCCCCACGGACCGCTTTTATTACATCGTAGTCCCAATGCGGTGCGATCTTGATCTTGATGCGTCGATAGCCAGCTTCAACCTCGACACGGATCTTGTCCAGAAGCTGCGGTATCGTGTCCTGAATACCGATCGAAACGCCGCATTCGATGGTTTGATTCACGCCGCCAAGGTGGCGCCAAAGCGGAACGCCGAGCTTCTTGGCCTCAAGATCCCAGCAGGCCGTTTCGATGCCCGATTTCGCCATCCTATGCCCTCGTGCCCGTTTCATCAGGCCCCAGACGTCGGAGGCTGCGGCCACCGCTTTCCCGATGACCATTGGGGCAAGGATCTTCTCTGCCGTTACCCACGCAGAATCTGTCCATTCATCGGAATAGCCGGGTTCTTCGCCGCAAGTCACCTCGCCCCAGCCCTCTGCGCCGTCGATGTCCTCGACGCGGACGAGGATGATGCGGCGTTCATAGGTGCGGCCAAAGCTTGTCTCAAAAAAATGGACGAGCGGGAGGTTGATCTCGATAAGCTCGATCTTTCTGATCTGCATAGTAACAAGGTACCGGCCCTGTAGCCGGTGTTGTTAGCCTCAATTTAGCTCATTCGAGATTGTAGTCGAAACCGGCAATATGGGCGAACGCACAAGTAAATATGCAGTGATCGGGAACGAACATCGATGGTTCCGCAGATATAGAAGTGCAAAAGCTACCTCGGCGAGCAACGACAAATGATCTCGATCGCCAAACCATTTCGCCATTTCTCGGCCTAGTCGTAAACTTCGAAATTAACGACCTGTGAAGTGGCCTTGTTCTTTTCAGGGGCAAGCGCGTCAGTCACAACGATCTCGAGAACATAATCGCCCGGCTCCATCAATCGGCCTATTGCAATAGCACCGAATGAGCGCAGATGTCTCAGGTCTGTCTGCCCGTGAAGCTCAAAGGGTTTCTCCGGGCTGTCATGGACGAGTTTGCCTTCTCGAAAAACGCGGGTCTTGATCTTTAGACGAGGATTTCTTGTCGGATCGAAACGCGCGTTATAGATTTCAAAAGAGTATCTGAGCACCGAACCCGACCGCACGCGTCTTAGCGCCGTATCGGTCATTGGATCCGTATCGATCTGCGGAGGCGAAAGCTCCCAGGAACGATCATATTGCTCCGGCGTGAGATTTTCGACTACGATGCTCGAAAGCGAGAGAAGATTGCTGGTAACGTCCGGAACCTGTAGAAACTGACTGGCCGTTCCGATCTTTTCACCCTTTGAGTCACTGATCGCGACCCGATATTGATATGCCCCCGGCTTCTTAACCGGAAACTTGAAGTGATAAACAAAGCCCTCCGCGAGAATGCGTTTGTAAACATCCGGAGTGAGGGCCATTGAATACCGACGGCCGATCTGATCGACCAATTCGCCATTATCGCCAAAACATGTGGCCAGAACGTCGAAGGCTGCTTCCTTTTTCCCATCCGCCGTATCGGTGAAGATCAGATCATTTGCATCGACGTGCAAAAGAGATCTTACGTACGGCCCGCCAGGTGCAGCGGTGCCGAAAAGCGAGTTCAATCGTACCGCGATCCCGCTGGAAGAAAATGGAGAGTGAAGCGCGGCCTCCAGACGTGCCGCAGGGGTCGCGTTGGCTGAAGGCCGCGGTCGAGCATCAGGCCGGCCCACAACATTAAAGAACCCGCTGCGATAACGAACCATCGCGTCCTTTCTGAGTACCTTTACCTCGATCTTGTTATATTTCAGATTCGCGGGTTGAAACGTGGACTGGGCTGGCTCATATCCGATCAGATAATAGCTCTGGTCATCCAAAGCGCGTCCGACACCGCCTGAAAGATCATTTGTATTTATGACCGCGAACCCCCCAGTCTCTCGGGCCAGATAGGTCAAACCAGCTTGCGTTTCAAACAATTGGGTCTTTCTCATGGAAATGACCTTTTCCGTCCCGCCAGCTCCAAGTAGTCTGGTATCATCAGCAGCGGTAAGGCCTGTGAACGCAAGCCCGCGAGCATCGATCGGGTAAAAAACGATCGATGAGCGATTGGCAAGATCTACCAATTGCTGCAAATACTCCATCACTTTCCTTGATCGCGGAGTTCCGTCGCGGTCGCGTTCAAAAAGCCTGAATCCGTCCGAGAACAAAATGATCGACTTACGTCCCGGAAGTTCAGATATCCCCCGGACGACAAACTGGAGCCCGCCCAAGGTACCCGCCGCAAAATGACCGCTGCGAAAATCGTTGAACGCAGCTATTCGATTGCGTTCAATTGCTGCTTCTTCTTCAGATAGATCAGTATCGACCGGGGTCACCACGGCTTCGATATTAAATCTTTCTATCGTGGTAAAAGCGGTCACGCCTCCTGTCCCTACAGGGTTCCATTTGATCTTGTCGATCGCGGCTAGGAGCATCCGCTTGTCTCTGGTGAAGTTCTGCAGGCTCCCAATATTAGTTCCTGTCTTGACTATTGCGACAAGGTCGCCATCCTGCATCTGCTCTTCGACAAAACGTTTAAGCGTACGCTTTGTGAAATGAACGCTTTCAGATGAGAGATTCAGGTCATCCACGACAAGGGCGATCGTTCTGAAGATCTGTTCCGGCCGGACATTTCCGGGCGGCCCTTGCGGGGGTTGAACCGTAACGGATCCCGGTTCCATCGAAAGATGACGCTGTTGGGACGATATAAATGAAAAATTCGAAATGTCTTGTTTGACGCCATTTTCAAAGATCTCGATCTCGCTTTGTTTCAGGTCGCGGATGATATTGCCTTTTGGATCAGTAACTGTCACATCGATCTGGATGAGATTGGTCGAGATCTTAACTACCTCATTCTCATTCACCGCGGTTGGGTCTGGGGTAGGAGACGGCTTTTGCACCTGCGCCAAAACGCTATGGCTGATGACCAATAACGCCGCGGCTGCCGGGAGTAGAATTCTCATTGAAGTTCCTCCAATGGCACGAAATAGGGTGGAGCAGGGAAGAGAATGTTTGGTATCATATCGCTGGTTGTACCTTTTGTGAAGCACTTTTTTGCCCGGACAGCTACGGTTTTTTCTTCAGCATCAAACCCCTCGGAGTCCCTTTGCGAATGAATAAGAAGAATAGTTCAATTATCACCGCCCTTGCCTCAATTCTCGCTTTGTTCACGATCGGATGTTCAGCCCAGCAAACCGAAAGCCAGGCCCTTGAATCATTGCGCCAGATGACGCGTGACGGTAAGCTCCCGCCAGAAGGTGTGGTCGCGAACATCGAATCGAGATTTGCGGGAAAAAGGACCGGTGCTCTCGCCCGGCTTATCAGAGCCCGCATCAGATTTGAAAACAAAGATCTCGCCGGCGCGGCCGATGCGCTGAACTCAGACGTCTTCTCCAAACAGACAAAGCTCGGTGATTATGCACTTTGGCTTCGCGGACGGGCGATGCAGCAGATCGGGAACCATAAGGAAGCTCAAGCTGTATTTGAAAGGCTGTTCACGGAATTCCGTGATTCGCTGCATGCGAACGAGGCCCGAATTTTGTGGGCCGCTTCTGCCTCGAATACCGGCGATTCACTCAAGGTCCCGGGCGTTCTTTCGGAACTGATCGAAGCACATCATGCCGGTGCCCTGCTTGCCACTGCCAGGGCTTACGATACGCTTGGCGACCTCCCGAACGCTACCGTTTATTACCGACGAACTTATTTTTATGGGGCAGGCGGCAACGAAGCAAAGCAGGCAGAAGTGAAGTTGACGGCAATGGGCCAGGCCCTGGTCCCTCAAAACGCAGAGGAGATCATTGCACGAGCTGAAGGGTTGTTCAACGCGAAAGATTTTGCCGAAGCAGAAACAGCGTTCGCCTCACTTGCGGCCAATTTTCCGTCCGCCACAACCTCCGCAACTAACCTGATGCGGATGCAAGCTCTCGCAAATCTAAAGCGGATGCCGGACGCACAATCGGTATTTAACCGCATCCCGCAAACGGCCCCCGAGAAAGAAAGGGCATATTACGACCTCGTTATCGCTTATGCCCGCAACCGAGGATGGGCTGACGCGCGTCGTTTGGCCGAAGAGATGAGGCGACAGTTCCCGACCGGCCAATTTACCGTCAAAGCATGGGTCGATGCCGGAATGGCCGCTCGAGACCTTAAGACCAAAGCCGAGGAACAGTATTTTCTCAGTACGGCACTTGCAAATTATCCAAATGCGGTCGAGGTCGCATCGGCCCAGTTCGAGCTTGCATGGCTGGCCCATGAGGCGCGCGATTTTGATCGTGCTTCGCAAATGTTGATCGAACATCTCGCGCGGTATGTCGATAAAGATACGTCTAACCGAGGCAGGGCAGGTTATTGGGCGGCACGCAATTCCGAGCGGGCCGGGAAAACTAATGATGCCTGCATCCTTTACGATTCGATGATCTATCGTTATTCGGCTAACTGGTACGGCTATCAGGCCCAGCAGCGATTGGATGCGATGAGATCGCAGGGCAAGTGCGGTGGGCGAACCGGCGATGGCATTACCGCGCTTCCGACAAGCCATTCAATGCTTGCAAAGGCTGCTGCGAACCTGAGAACCGTGACCGTTGCTCCTGAAACGGCCGGTCTTTCAGAATCGCTTCGGGCGGAAAAGAGTATCGAACTCAGCACGATCGGCCTGTTCGATTGGTCGATAAATGAACTGAATGAGGCTAGGAAGACCGCACCTGCCTCGCCGAGCATCAATCTAGCGCTTGCAAGGCATTACCGGAACAAGAACGACAATGTGAACGCCCTTCTTGCGTTGGCAAGAAGCTATCCGGATTATTCGCAGATGTTCCCGGAGGAGATGGGCCGCGAAGAATGGGATATTTTTTACCCGCATATTGCATGGGACCAGATCGCAACATGGTCAAAGCACCGCAACCTTGATATTTATAATGTCGCCGGCCTGATTCGACAGGAATCTGTTTTCAATCCTAGGGCAAGGTCGAGCGCGAACGCCTACGGGCTGATGCAGCTTCTGATCCCGACTGCCCAGATCACCGCCAGGAAATTTGGGGCCAATGCGACGATCAACGCCGAATCGCTTTTTCAACCCGCGTTGAATATTGAACTCGGTACCGCCTATATGCGCGAGCAGCTTGATCGATTTGGGCGGATCGAGTATATGGCCGTCGCGTACAACGCCGGGCCCGGCCGGGTGCCGCAATGGAGAGCCCAGCTTCCTATCGAAATGGATGAGTTCGTCGAGGCGATCCCCTTCCGCGAAACGCGCGGCTATGTTCAGGGCATCATCAGAAATTCGGCTCAATACCGTCGTCTTTACGACGAAAGCGGCGCCTTCAGATCAAATGTCGGCACCCGTCCGCTGCGTGCTGAGATCGACACCAAGACCAGGGAACAGGTCGCTGCCTTGTTCCCTGATCTGGTGATTTCGGAGTGAGGAAATAGCCGTCAGACTGGCCTGAAACAGTGACTGGTCAGTGGATCCTTTGCAGCATAAAGAACGTTCGCTGTTCAGATCTGACGCCGATCACGTTCAAATTGTCTCCAAAGGGGTCCGGCGGTGGTCCGACAACGGCATAAACCGTAATAGGTTCAGTTGGTGAATAGAACGGACTGCAGCTATAACTGCCATCGCCGTTATTGGTCACCGGAGCGAACTGGTCACCTGTTCGACAGTGCCACTGCACCGCGACCGGGTCGCCTTCAGGATGGCTAACCCCCAGTCGCATTATTAATGGGGAAATATAGTCACCCTCCTGCCCATTATCAAGAATTCCCCCATCTGGAACTTCGCACAGGACACTTGGAAAACAACCGATGAACAATTCGTTGGCACTGGGTACTCGATATCGAGAGATCGCCTTGATGCTGAAAGAATCCAACTCGATCTCGGGCAGCAGCTTTTCCGGCCGAGGACCCACGTTGACATTCAAGGTTTTTGACATAGTTCCGCCGTTGGAGTCTGTGGCAGTTACGGTTACCGTTCTTGGTCCCGGGTCGTTGAACTTTACAACGGCACTGCATGCTCTTGGGTTGGTCGAAACATTGAGGGTATGTGAACCGCTGGCGCTCCAGTTTAGGTGGTCACATAACAGCGTGCCCTCTTCTGGATCGTATGCGGTTGCCGAGATCCAAAGCTGAGTCATTGCACTCACAACGGCGGTGTTTGGCGTCAACGTTATTTCCGGCGGTGAATTACGGACGTCCACCCCCAGAACGATCGACGAGGTCAGTCCTTCAGGGTCGCGGGCCGTGATGGTCACCGTTTTTAATCCAGGCGTTGCAAATTGAATTCGCAGCGGATTGTTTGTGACTACCCCGCCGGGAGAAGATGCCGATAAAGTTATGGCCTCACCCTCCGGATCGATCACGTCATAGTTCCGGCCACCAAACCCGGCGTCAGGCCCAATGAATACGGGGATCCCCACTCTCGCCTTTATCGGGCCACTTCGAATATTGCTAAACACCGGCGGCTGATTGGAGGCCTCCAGGATGTCAAACTCATCTGAAAAAATGTCCTTTCTGTGCTCGCTGAGGTCTAGTCCGGCGATATCGACGCTGAAAATGACGCTCGAGGCAATGTATCCATAGATCCTCCAGAGCGGATTGCGGCCGATCTTCACGTCGCCTCCGAGGCCAAGCTTAAGATTGAACCCCGGTCCCGCCACACCGTAAAAGAGCAGCTTGGCCTCACCTTTGCCGTAAACGAGAAGGCCCATGTCCGCGTCGAAACCTGCGGATTCGTTTGACCAACTTGGGAGGCCCGCCTCCGAAATGTCCTCCCAGCCCTGACCGCCGTCATCGGGGTCGGTCCACTTGGCTCCGACCTTCAGCCCGGTTCTTAATTCGGCCGAATAGTAAAACTCAAGCCGTGCGTTTCCGTCGATGCCGATCACTACATCCACGACTGGGACTAGGACCACGGGAATCGGTCCGATGAAAAAGACGAGGGCTCCGAAATGATGCCGCGCGATCGTGAGTTCTTTATCGAAAGTTCCCGTAAACTGGCCGTCGATCCGAATATTGCTGTACTGCTCAACCCCCGCCCAGGCCTCGAACCGGTCCACGCATACCGGCGGAATGGCAGCACATGTTTCAATACCTATCCCAACGTTGTAACCTGCATTGAAACGAACGGAACCCCGGATACGAACTTGCCCGTTGCCTTGAACACCTCCGATGCCGGTTCCACCTTGAAAGGTCAGATCGAACCCGGTGTTGAATTTGAATCCTTCTCCGATATCGATAGGGCCTATAAAGTTTACGGATGGGTCCACCTTGAACGCGGCGTTTTCTGAAGTTTCAAAGGTCACCCCGGGAACGAGGGCTTCCGACCGGACAAGGTCGCCGGTTTGCAGTTCGCCGCGGCCATTGAGGCTGCCAACACTAACTGCTTCAGTGATCTTTGCCTGGACCGTATTCAATCTAGTGGTCTTGCCCTGCCGTTGGATCGCGGTCACTTTTCGCAAATAGCCGTAAGGCGCAGACGGGCCAGGTTCGCTCACAAGAACGTCGCCGGCATTCAAACCGTCGAGCAACTGCGTTTTCTCAGAGAAGGTCATTTGTCCGCCTTCGGGATCATAAAAGGCGAGCACGTTTCTCGTGGCTTCGTCCGAGATCTTCGTGGTTGCTGGTATCACCGCATTCTGACACACGCCGTCGATAGCGATCTCGATCTCCTCCGCTGTGAAGGTTACCTGGTCATTGGCCAGAAAAGCGGCGCTTTCCTGTCCGCAAAGGTTAAATTCAGTCCGCAGGGCATTTGCGATCTGCGACGCGGAACGCCCCAGAAACCTAAGGAGTCGAATGCGGATCCGCGGATCAGGTTCGACAACAAACTTGATCGGCCACGTCCTGCCTAAAGAACCGTGTGCTGCCGGCGAGAGATCGATGGAACCAAGCTGAAGGTCAGCGACGACGACTCTGATGCGATATGTTGACAAAGTGGAAAGTCCGGCATCTCGAGTATCCCAGTTAACCATGTATTGTCGACCGGAAATGCGAAGCTGTTCTGGCAGAGCCCCTTGCGATGTCATGGTCTTGACAACCGAGCACCCGCCAATATTCACTTCGCACACTTCCACCTTGAGGTGATCGAGAAGGGTCCGGTCAAGCTCGACATTGCCCGATTGGTTCGGAGCGAGCGGCGGCAGGAAGCGGAAAGTATCGGAACCGGCCGATGGTCCAGCAAGGCCCATCCGGGGTAAAGCATTAGAGGCCAGTACAAAACTCCGCCCAAAGCCATCGCCCTCGGAGATCGGGTCTTGCATCGAGGGAGATGCCCAAAACCCGATGCCGGCGGCAAAGGCAAAGAGGACGAATGCGGCTACAGCGGATGTGTGTGGTTTAAGCTTCTTCATGACTATTCTCCAATTTCTTATGCGTGTCCCGTTTATCTGCAAGCTGCTTGTCGGCCGAGTCTCAGGAGCGATACATCTCTACGGGCACTGGACCGCCGTATTGGTCATCGATCCGGTATTATCGATCGCAATTTTTCGACAGACAGTGCCACTGGGAGATCTTAGAAGTATTCCCTCCCCGGGTGAGCCGACTAGTATGTTGCCGCCGGCGACTTTTACTTTCGTATTGGGTACTGAGGAGATCGAGTATATGGATCCCCGGTCCGGATTGTTTACGGTGTATTCAGATGTTCCGTAGATAGTACCCGACGGCGAACGATACAAACGGCCGTAGGGACCATAAGCTGTTAAACCTCCGGAAAGTGAGAACGTGCGCAGGATGCTGACGTCGCTGCCATCCCGATTCATCGAAATAACTTGCCCGACGCCGAAGAGGCCCGGGCCAGCATAATCCGCGGCGTAGAGCCGACCATCAGACCCTTCGATCGCGTTTAGATTGATTCCACCTCCTTCGGTCCAAATGAACTGGATAGAAGCAGAAGGGTTTGACGCATTCGGATTCAGACGAAACAACGAGTAAAAGGTGGAGCCGTATAGCAGACCGTCGGATCCATATATCAGCCGAAGCGGGAAATTGTAACGAACTGAACCACTCGATACACAGTTCGCGTCGCCGGGTGGACAAGGATTGCCGTTATAGTATTGAAATTCCTTTAGAACCTGGAACTGTAGATCGCTGTCGCCGGGTAAAACAGCCCGAAGACGGTATATGGTTCCGCAGCCCGACGAAGGTCGGTCTGGACACGACACGCCTCCGTATAACGTTTGACCATAAAGCCTCCCATCTTGACCACGAATTAGGAATTGCGGACGGGAGCCGCCGAGGTGCTCAAGCACCGTGATTCCACTGCCGTCCATAGCCATCCGGAATATAACGTCGTCAAGAAATCCCAAAGCAAGCCCGAAAATGTAACCGTTCGCGATCACCAAGCCGTGGGGTTGGTCACGAGGGAACCCGGTATTGGCGATACCGAAATCAGAACGCAGCACGGTCACGGTGGACGCCCCCGGCGTGTACGAGAATACGGTTCCCCTTCCCAGAGCACCTCCGGAGGTCGCCGTTCCGTAAAATTTTCCAGTTGCCTGATCCCAAATGAGTTCGTCGTAGGGCAATGAACCGTTTGACGCACCCGCGAAGTTGACGTGCGTTGTCACGCTCTCCAGAGTTGGATCGATGGAGTAAAGAGTGCCTGAATTCGACGAACCGCCCTCGTAAGTAACGCCGTAGAGCCGTCCGTCGGGCCCGGGTGTAACACCAGAGAAAGCCGGTCCCGGCAACAGCTTTTCCACATGTTGGCCAGTCGATTGGGTCGTAAACATCAAAATTGATGTAACGGCCAAAATTACGCCGAAGACAGACGTTATGAAAGTTTGGTTCCTTTGATCGATTAACATTACGATTTCTCCTATCAACTTCAGGGACAGGCGATTGAAGTTAAGGAAATCGCACCGCTGTCGCTAACCGTGAAAAGGCGGCAAATATTGCCGTCCGGAGATTTAAGGATCACCCCCGTACCGGCCGTCTCCATAAGAATATTTCCACCCTGGATGTGCAGTCTTGCGGCTGGAGCATTAGTGCCGATCCCGAAATTGCCCATAACGAAGCCGTCCCCTGCAACCTGAGCGTTGTTTGCCGTCAGCGTTCCGCCGACGGTGCCATTGCCGTCAATGTTAAAATTGGCTCCCGTCTGTGGTGTGGTCTGGTTGAGTATCGCATTCGATGATCCTCCACCGGTGCCGTTTGATGCACTTGTAATGCGCCCCTGACTATCGACCGTAATGTTTGCGTTGGTATAACTACCGGGGGCTACCGCTGTATTTGAAAGGCTTAATGTTACGCTCCCGCTTGTGCCGCCTCCAGCCAGGCCCGTTCCCGCATTGACGGCGGTGATCGTTCCGTTCGTTGCGGCTGCTATAGTAAGTGTGTTCCCGGCCGGTGTGATCGTGATGTTGGACCCGGCGGCGAGAGTCACGATGTCGGAAAGGCCGTTGAGGCTCCTGACCATCTGTCCGGGGGCGATGAACGCACCTGCCACGTTCAAATTGCCCGGTATCACGACGGTATCGGCGGGACGCTGCACGCCAAAATAGTTCCCAGCGGTCTTGCCGAGAACGATAGTGTCGTTTGTGTTTACGACGGCATGGGCACCGACTGCAGTACCGTAAGTTAGGCCCGCGATACCACGGGTCAAGGTACCGAGAAACGTATTGTTATTACCCGTTGTTACGTCCAAGCCGGACTGGTCTCCAAAATAGGAGTTGCGGCTGCCGGTTGTATTCGAACTACCCGCACTACCCCCGACAGCGGAATTGCCGATCCCAACTGTGTTGAATAGGCCCGCCCTATTTCCGAAGAATGAATTGCAGCAGCCGGTTGTGGTATTGAGTCCGGCCTCTAACCCGAAAAAGGCGTTTCGGTCGCCCGAAGTATTGGACCGCCCTGCACTTCGACCGAAGAAGGAATTAGAGTTCGCCGTGTTGCTATAGCCGGCATCGCGGCCAAAGAAGGAATTATCGGACCCGGTCACATTGAATATGCCGGCCGCAAATCCAAAAAACGCATTTGAGTTCCCCTCAGTGTTCGAAAGTCCGGCACGCGAGCCGAAGAGAGAGTTGTTGGACGCTGTCGTGTTATTGTTTCCAGCCGCATGCCCGAAGAAAGCATTCTCATTCCCGGTGGTATTGTTTACGCCGGTAAGAGACCCGAAAAATGCATTGTCGTGCCCGGTTAAGCTGCTGATGCCGGCCTGCCATCCAAAGAATGAGTTACCGTTGCCGGTCGTGTTTCGGCGACCAGCCCCTGATCCGAAAAAGGAATTATGAACGCCGCTCGAGTTAGTATTGCCCGCCAGGTAGCCGAAGAAAGAGTTGTCTGCCCCCGTCGTATTCGAAACGCCGGAGTTTACGCCGACAAACGTGTTGAATGCACCGGACGTATTCCCAAAGCCGGCATTTGTTCCCACAAAAACGTTATTGTTTCCGGTCGTATTCGTGTTGCCCGCCTGAAAACCTGCAAAGGTGTTGAAACCTCCGGTAGTATTTGTACCTGAGTTCGCCCCCACGAACAGATTCTGTGTGCCTGGAGCGCTTAGGACTCGCATACCGGCAAGGTTAAATTGTGTTTGGGCATTGACGGTCCCGGCTGAGAATGAGCCCCCCACGGTACCGCTGCCCGAGATGTTGAAGTTCGACGTTGGCTGCTGTGCTGTTGAGTTCTGAATGTAGAACGGACTGCCTGGCGTAGGCGCTCCCCCGCCGCCGCCGCTACCGTTTAGTCGCGGATCGGTCGTTAGGACATATTGATCGGCCATGACTCCGCCAAGCTTTTGCGCGTCAAGTGCGAGATCCGCCGCGGCAGCAGACTGGCTCCTTATTGCATAGGGGACCGATTGGACCAACTGACGGGGCAATGTCGTGAATCCTCCTCCGGTGCCGGTGCGCCTATACGTCACCTCGATCCAGCGATTCGCCCCCGGGAAGGCGCCTGCGCCAAATGTTGCGTTTACAACGAACACTCCGCCATTGACCTCGACAGCAGGCAACGATATGGCACCTATAGGCGTACCGCCTACCTGAGCGCTGTATAGTGTGAGTTGAAGATCGAACGTGCCATTCTGTACCGGAAGCCTCCCTTGGTACGTAAAAGAATTCGGCTGCCCCACTGCGACGATCGTTAAAACAGTGAAAAGTACTATCTGACCAAACCACGGCAAAAACCTCTTGAACATACTCGATTCTCCTCTGAATACAGCCGAATTGGATCGTCGCCAGCGACGGTGTCCTTCCTTCGAGAGCGGCCATCATTGGCGCAATCGCGGCGTTTAATTAACGCAAACGTAAACCAAAAAGGGAGCAGGCAACGGCTAAAAAGAAATCTTCCATTTTGTGGAATTTTGATTTAAATTAGCCGTACAGCCTGAGAACTGTCGCTCGCTTGATGCACGTACCTGCTCCGTACCCGAAAAACTAATGCTGCAGGGGTGTGTATGTCATCGTATTTATCTTCAAATTTTTCTCAATTTAGAATTGGCGTGGATAACAATTCTGAATACAAGACTTACAGTTTTGACGATTTCAGCCTTGATGCTGAAAAGCTGATGCTTTACCGCGGTGGACGCGAGATCTCGCTTCCTCCGAAAGCCATTCGAACGCTTGTCGTATTGGTCGAAAGCCAGGGAGAGATTCTTAGCAAGGATGAATTGATCGATGCCGTGTGGCAGGACTCGGTCGTGGAAGAGTCGAACCTTTCTCAATATCTCTACTTGCTTCGCAAGCAATTGGGCAGCCATTCTGACGGGACACCCTACATTGAAACCCTCCGCCGGCGCGGCTACCGTTTTACGGGGAAGGCAACGCTGCATGGAAAATTTGCGGACCGGAGTGAAAAATTTTTGGGCCAAACTCCGCCCAGACACTCCGCCGACGGGAACGGGAAAGTAGTTACTTTGGCGGATTGGAAAGCTGCCGACTATCCGGTTACACCGGCGCCGACGATGCCGCGCCAGGGAGAAAAAGTCAGTTCCAGCCAATTTGGTACGGTTCTGATTCCGATCGCCCTGATCTTGATCGGCGTACTATCGGCTGGACTTGCCTGGAACTTATTTCCTTCCGACTCAACCAACCCAGTTCAGGTTCACGGCGAGATGACAGTTTTGCGGCTTACCAACGGGGGCGATGTAATGGACGCGACCATTGCTCCGGACGGAAAGTACTTTGTGTACCACGAACGCGATGATACGGTCTCACGGATGTGGCTGCAGCAGACGGGGCACGCAACTCGCGTGGAAATAATACCGGCTTCGTCGCAGAATTTGTCGGGCAAGACGTTTTCGCCAGACGGTCAATTTGTTTATTTTATGTCGGCTGCCACGTCGAACGAGCCTTATTCACTCTATCGCGTACCAACACTAGGCGGCCCGATCGCCAAAATTCTCAGCAATGTCGACTCTTATGTTTCGTTCTCGCCGGACGGCGGCAAGTTCGCGTTTCTTCGTTGGGATCGAGCGACGGGCGAAGCATCTTATGCCATAAAGGCTAGCGATGGCAGTGGTGAGGAGAAGACCCTCTACAATTGGGTAAGTAAAATCCCACTTTTCGGTAACCCTGCCTGGTCGCCGGATGGGAAGCTTATTGCGTTCAGTCTCACTATGACATCGAGCAGTGATCCAATAGCGCCGTGTTCGATAGTTACCATTGATGTTGAAAGTGCCCAAATGAAACCGGTCTCTGAAGAGAAATGGGATACGTGTTACCGAATGGCTTGGAGGGCGGATGGTGGCGGACTTTACATGATCGGCACTAAGGAAAATGAAGGCTACTCTACCCGGCGGGACCAGGTCTATTTCATTTCATTTCCTGAGGGAAGGTCCCGCCGGATCACAGCAGACGGCAATCGCCATCATCCATCCAGCCTCGGCGTAACTAATGATAATAAGCTGCTTGCACTGCCGTTTAACCGTTCGTCGCAGATATGGTCCATGGATCCAAATGGCGAATCTCGTACTGCAGTTCAAATAACGTCTGGGCATGCGGACGGGCGTGCGGGATTAGCAACGCTTGCCGACGGAAGGATTGCCTACGTAACGCGAACCGGGGACAACCTCAGTGTCTGGAGAATGAACCAGGATGGATCGGACCAAACGCCGATAACCGTCGAGCCGCCGGTTGTCGAGGAGTTGCGCTCGGGTGGCGACGGGCGTTATCTCGTCTTTTCAGCACCTCAGGGCCGCAATAGCCATATCTTTCGAGTCAATTCAGATGGGACCAGCCTAAAACAACTAACGTTTGGCGAAGCTTCCGAGATCGACTCGAGCCTCTCGAACGACGGGAAGTGGATTGTTTATGACTCCTACCGAAGACTGCCCGAACGGAGTGAAGTTTCACTCTGGAAATTGTCGATCGAAGGCGGCGATCCTGTCCGACTCTCTAAAGACGATTGTGCGGCTCCGCATTTTTCACCCGATGATAAGTTAATTTCGTGTGTGGTCGGCGAAAAAGAGATCAGACTGCTCTCCGCAGTCGAAGGGTCATTGATCAATTCGATCGTTCCCCATCCACAAGCGACGCTAAACTTTGGAGCTCGATGGTCGCCAGATGGCAGATCCCTTGTTTATATTGTGAGTGAAAAGGGCGGAATATCGAATCTATGGCTGCATCCTGTGGATGGAAAAAGACCGCGACGCCTCACAGAATTTTCGACCGGAAGTATCTATAATTTTGTGTATTCACGCGACGGTGCACGCCTTTTCGCTGCTCGCGGACACCAAATGCGCGATGCTGTGCTGATCACCCCGCCGGCAAATTGATGAGATCCTGGCAAATATGATGAGAGTTTGGACGCTTGACTATCGGCTTCTCCCCGCAGGTGCTGCAGCCCGAGGAGGATCTAAGAAGCGGCAGACTGATAAACCGCCTATGCCGGCGACCCTGTCGTGACACGGTGATCGTTAGTCGTAGTCGATCAAAGAAGCTTGAAAGATCCCCACCAAGCGTGCTGATTCTTTTCTAGCGGCTGTGCCTGCTTCGACGGCTCGTTTAGTTCGCAAGCCAATATTCTTGCCGTCGTCGATCAGCCGAATAAGGCTGCCGCCTGAAAAATACGATCTCGTTTCCTCGATCGGCGAACCAGGAGTTGACCTGAACATAAAAACGAGCTCACCAGCATTATTGAAGAGGATCTCTGTATTCTCGACCTGCGCGGAACGGGTGCCTTCCGTCTCGATCTTTACTAACCTGTCCGGATAAGGATTCCTTTCCCTGTCACCGTAGGTGTAATAGAAAGTCGCAGTTCTGCGATAGATCCCGACCGCCGGATACGGCGCAGAATACTTGTTCACGACAATTTCTACAGCAAAGATAGACGACTCCGCCGGGTTCCTTTTCATTTCCGCGATCCGAGCATTCGCATCGGCATAGAGGTTGCGAATCGTCTCGATCCTTGTATCTGCCGCTTGACCAAATGCGACACCAGAACTAATCAACAGAAGTATTACAGCCAATTCACGAGAGAACATAGAGGATTCACCTTTCGCAGGAATCTAAGTAGATCGTCATTCTTATGATCAACCTTCAAGCAAAGACAATGAGCCTTACACGGCGGGTACTGTCGCCTGGCGTCTCTGATCTTAGCCCACCAGTCATTTTATCAATGTTTTGCCAGCTAAGAGTTTAAGATCTCCGGAATTTGTCCTGCGCTCTGCCATACGGGGAAACCCCGACGCCCTAACGGGTTCACCTTTCTCATCGGGACAGCCCCTATGCCTTCGGATGTGCACGATCGTAAACCTCGATCATTTTTTCCATCGATACCTGTGTATAGATCTGTGTACTGGTAAGGTTAGAGTGGCCCAATAACTCCTGAATGTCGCGAAGGTCGGCACCCGCGTCAAGCAGGTGAGTGGCAAATGAATGTCGCAGGCCGTGCGGAGAGATCTTATGAACGACCGAGCATTGAATAATGTATTTCTCCAACATTCGGGCTACACTTCGAGTCGTGATCCGGGTACCCTGATAATTCAGGAAAAGCGGCCGCTCATCTCGCTTTGCGGCAGGGCAATTGTTTAGCAATACGGGCCGCGTGATCTCGATGTACCTCAGTACCGCCTCGGACGCCATTTCGTGAAACGGCACAATGCGCTCCTTTCTTCGCTTTCCGAATACTCGGACAAGTTTTTCGCGGAAATCGATGTCGCCAAGATCGAGACTTACCAATTCGCTGACACGGAGGCCGGTAGCATAGAGAAACTCGATGATAGCCCGGTCACGACGACCAAGGTCGGTTGAATCATCCGGTGTTTCGATCAGCCTAACGGTATCGTCGATCGAGATCTGCTTTGGCAGTTTTCTTTCTATCTTGGGCGTCGCAACAAGTTTTGCCGGGTTAACGTCTATGATCTTTTCTCGGACCAAAAACTGAAAAAATGTCCTCAAGCTTGCAAGCTTTCGTGCCACTGTCGATCGGCCATTGCCTTGATGCAGAACGGCAAGCCATTCCCTTATGGTAAGCCGGTCTATTTCCCTGACGTCGAAATCGTCACGTTTCGCGACCGAACAAATGTACTCGCGAAACTGGGAGAGATCGCTGATATAGTTTCGGAGCGTATGCGTGCTGACATTCCGTTCGAATTTCAGGTGTTCCGCGAATTGACCTATAAAACTTTCGAACATATTGAGCCCTGCTCATTTCCTCGGGACAAGATATCCTCTGCGGGTCCGAACTTCCAGTTCAGGTCGGTCTTTTATCATAAGCTCGATCTGGCGAAATTCGCCTCGTTTCTCGGATTCCGGATCAGGATAATAGCTTAAGACGTATTGATCGGACAATTCGGTCGAGATCTGACGAAACGCCTCGTCGAGCTCTTTCTCATCGATCGGTGAAAATACGCGACCTCCCGTTTGATTCGCGATCTCGATCATTCTGCGCTCGGCGGCAAGTTGACGGATGTTGGCATTTCCGATGCGCGAACGTGTTCTGATGAAATTTTCGAAGTCGGTCGTCTTCACGACGTACACCTGGCAGTTTGAAAAATGCAGAGATCTGATAACCTGGTCGAGCGTCGCTTCGCTGTATGTGTCGTCACCGTCCGAGACTATTACGATGACGCGTCGGCCATTGACTTCGCCTAAATACTGTCCCGCTTTCACAAGACCATCAAAAAGCGCTGTCGCACCGACCGGTGGGGGAAAAGAAAGGATCGCCCGAGTAAGCGACGAAACATCGTTGGTCAGAGGATGTTCCAATCTGCTTGCCGTCGCAACGCTGAAGAGCGCTGCAAGATCCTTTTCCGGACGGACCATCCGCTCAAAAAATCGTATGGCGGCTTTTATCTCGAAGTCGCGGGCGATCGCAACACTCGACGAATTGTCGAAAAGCAGAGCCAGGCGGACGGGAGCGTCGGAACGCGACAGTTCCCCTATTTCCACGAGCTTGCCGTCCACTTTGAGCTGAAAATCCTCGAGTTTTAGCTTTGTCATCGACCGGCCGTTCCCATCCAGAACGATCGCAGGGATCGGAACAAGGCTTGAAGCTACCCTGATCACCTCTTCTTCGCCCGTTTTGACCGGTGGAGTGGGGAGGGGGTGAGGGCCCTCGTCCGTCGGCTTGGTCGGGCCTACTACGACGGGCGTTCGCGGAGTCGGACGAAGTGTCGGAGACGGTGTTTCCGCAGGTTTTACTCTGCCGGACTGGCTATATCCGGAGCTGGCAGCGACCAGAATCAAAATGAGGACACAATACATCTCTTATAGGCTTTTGGATTATCGGTCGGCCAAAATCTTTGCCCGTACAAAAAAGATTCTAACATTGGCGTCGATCATGACAGCTATCGGCCGAATCGACCGTTTACCACCGGTCGGTAAAGCCTTTGCCTGGAAGTGCAGTCAAGAAAGCCGTCGCCCTGCATCATTTACTCGAATCGTCGAAAGGAACATGTCCCAGTCGGAGAGCGCCCGTTCGACCTGGATCATATGGCGATCGCGCTTCTTACGATACTTCTTACGAAGATCGGACGGAAGGGGTTCGAGCAGGCCGAACGTGATATTCACCGGCTGAAAGTTCCTGGTTTCAACATTTGAGACATAGCGGCAGAGGGCCCCGATCGCAGAGGTCTTTGGCGCGACGATCATTTCTTCGCCACGTAGTACACGCGTCGCATTTATACCGGCAAGCCACCCGGTAGCGACGGATTCGACATAACCTTCGACGCCGGTGATCTGGCCGGCAAAAAACAGATTGGGGTCGGCTTTTGTCGCAAGTGTCTCGTTCAGGATCTTTGGCGAATTGATGTATGTATTCCGATGTATTTGCCCGAACTGCAGGAATTCGGCGTTCTCCAAACCTGGAATTAGTTTCAACACACGTTCTTGCTCACCGTATCGCAAGTGGTTCTGAAAGCCGACCATTCCGTAAGCATCTGCCATCAGATTCTCTTGTCTCAGTTGAACGCAGGCGTAAGGTTCCTCGCCCGTTTTCGGGTGACGAAGTCCCTTTGGCTTCATAGGTCCGAAACGGAGTGTTTCCGGGCCTCGGCGGGCGATCTCTTCGATCGGCAGGCAGCTTTCGAACCAATGAGTTTCTTCGAACCGCTTGAGCGGGACCGACTTAGCATCAAGCAATTCGCGGATGAAGATCTCATATTGCTCAAGGCCCATCGGGCAATTGATATAATCGGCACCGCCCTTATCATATCTAGCAGCCTTCCACGCGATCGACATGTCGATCGAATCGGCAGCAACGATCGGCGCGATCGCATCGTAAAAATAAAGCTGGTCGTCACCGGTAAATCTCATTATGTCGGCCGTCAGGGTGTCGCTCGTAAGCGGGCCGGTGGCGATGATCGTCGGACCAAGCCACTCCGCCGACCCATTGGTGCCAGACAACGACCTCACTTCTTCACGAACGACGTCAATATTCGGATGGCCTTCGATCCTTTGCGTGATATATTCAGCAAACTTGATGCGATCCACAGATAAGGCCGCTCCCGCGGGAACTCTGGTAGCCCCCGCGGCTTCCATCACAAGTGAACCGCCGCGGCGAAGTTCTTCTTTCAACAGATATGGAGCCGTTCCGGGTTCGTCGGTCTTTAACGAATTGGAACAAACGATTTCCGCCAGCTTGTCCGTCCGATGCGCCGGTGTCTGCTGCCGCGGCCGCATCTCATAAAGCCCAACTTTTTCACCAAGCTCGGCCGCCTGCCAAGCCGCCTCGACCCCGGCCAAACCTCCACCAATCACATTGATCGATCGGCGAACCTTAATCATATCCACAGTTTAGCATACCGGTTTCCTTACGGCGTCCGATCTGCTTGAATGACCGAAATGATCCTTCATGAAGCTTCTGGTCGCGGCGAAATATTAAACAATACTTAAGAGCCTCGTAACGTATGATTCATAATTCCGGCTCATACTTCACCTTGTCAGAATTCGGGAGACAGGATTCGTGATCGAAGAGCCGTCCAAAAAGTTGCCAGCAGATGGTTACCTGCAGAACGCTTTGAAGTTTCTGTCTCCTGAAGGATGCCCTGCCATCCGGTCAAGTAACCTCCTTAACGCCCGGCCCACCGGGCATTTTTTATGCCTTCTGGAGCAAACAAATGAAAAGACCGATCTCTGATATCCGCATTCTTCCCAGCGCCGAGGATCCTGAGGTTCAGGCAAGGACAGGAGTATCACTTCATTGTCATACCCTCCATAGCAAAGAGATCCTTGATTTTGTGCCCTACTATGCCGAGCGGATACCTGTCGTCTCCAGATTTTGGCGGCGCTCGATGGAAAAAATGGAGCGCAACCATGGGCGGAAACCGGATTTTACGCGTGGATACTGGGAACCACCGCTAAATGCCGAACCCGTTTTGTCTTCAGAGCGGTCTCAGATACGCTCGCTCGGACTCGAGCCGCTCGTTTCCATTACTGACCATGACTCGATCGAAGCGGGATTGGCCCTTGACGATGTGGAAGTACCGATCTCGATGGAATGGACGGTTCCGTTTCGCGAAGCCTTCTTTCATATCGGAGTTCATAACTTGCCTCGCGGACAAGAAACCGCGCTGGCAAAGGTAATGCTCGACCTTACATTTGCCAAAGGAAGGCCGGATGAGCAAAAACTAAGGTCTCTGCTTGATACCCTCGGTCAGTTCGAAAACGTGTTAATAGTGCTGAATCATCCGATCTGGGACATCGAGATGATCGGACAGCAGGCACACGAACGCTCTCTTCGCGAGTTCCTTGCCCTTTTCAAAGAGAGTATCCACGCGCTGGAAGTCAATGGTTTTCGGTCATGGTCAGAGAACCGGCAAGTGATCGAACTCGCATTGCAGATAGGGCTTCCGGTCGTTTCAGGCGGCGACCGGCATTGCTGCAGGCCCAATACGGTCATCAATATCTCTGACGCAGCAAACTTTGCAGAATTCGTTTACGAGGTCAGGTCAGAACGGCGAAGTCGCGTTATTGTGATGCCGGAGTATAACGTCCCCCTTCCCTCGAGGCAGCTTGCATCGATCAAGCACATACTTTCGAACGATATCTCGTATGGCGACGGCAGAGAAAGCTGGACTGCCAGGGTTTTCATCGATGACGGAGACGGTTCGGTTGAATCTTTGGCAAACTACTGGAACCATCGGCCGCCCGCCTGGACACACTTCGCGTTTGCCGTCCTTAGCCTACTTGCCCATCCCATCATGCAGCCGATCCTTGCCGCAACTATCGGCGACAATGACATCGGCCGCGAGGAGCGGCGAACCCATGAGCCAACTAATGGAGATAGGATAGTCGAATTCTTAAATCCGACATCGCCTGCGTGAGATCGGCCATCAACCCGGCTCGCAGAGCGTTCGGGAGGATCTTTCTCAACGCAAGGGTCAGATCGAATTAACTTAGCATCCATTTTACAAGCACCGGTCAATTGATCAGATCTTCGTTTCTTGCTCGAACGCGTTTCCCGTTAGGGCGCTGAAACAATTTCCAGCGCTTTGCGTAAAGTTGATTGGCCTTATACTAACTAAGATCCGATCACTTTCAAATTCCAAGGAGAACCCATGCGCGTTTTCGAGCACCTCAGACGTTTGTTTGCCGTATTGATCATTTGCCTCCTCGCCCTGCCGCTACCTCTGACGGCCCAGGACGAGAAAAAAGACGACCCGAAAACCGAAGAGAAGAAAGACGAAAAGAAGCCCGACCCGCTGCCGCTTAAACCGGCGCGGACGATAAAGTTCACAACCAACGAAGGTACATGGATGTCATTAGACGTTTCGCCCGATGGCCGAACGATCGTTTTCGATCTGCTTGGCGATATATACACGATGCCTATCGAGGGCGGCACGGCAAAGAAGATCCATGGTGGAATGTCTTTTGAGAGCCAGCCGAAGTTTTCACCGGACGGAAAGCTCATCGCCTTCCTAAGCGACCGAAGCGGATCGGAGAACCTTTGGGTAATGAAGCCTGACGGCAGCGACGCGAAGGCCATTACAACAGGGCCTCGGGCAATGTATGTCTCGCCTTCATGGAGCGAGGACGGGAACTACATCATCGCGTCCAGATCGGACCAATCGATCGGAGCGTTCCATCCGTTCATCTATCATAAGGAAGGCGGTTCGGGCGTCAGCATGGGACCTCCTCCGCCGCCTCTACCGGCGCCGGGCCAGCAAGGCCCGCCTCCGCAGCCTCCGACAAATCGCATGGGAGCGATATTCTCGCCGGACGGCAAATTCATCTACTATGCCCAGCGCAGCGGCCCGTTCAACTATAACGCGAGCTTTCCGATCTGGCAGGTCTTCCGCTTTGACCGGGATACGGGCGAGATCTCTCGCATAACGAATGCTCAGGGCTCGGCAATGAGGCCCGTTCTGTCGCCGGACGGGAAACATCTTGTTTACGCCACCCGTTTTGAAACACGGACGGCGCTTCGCGTTCGAAACCTGGAAACCAGCCAGGAACGCTGGCTTATTGACAATGTAACGCGCGACGACCAGGAATCGCGCGCCACGCGCGACACCTATCCGAGCTATACGTTTATGCCGGACGGTCGTTCGCTGATCGTTCCGATAAATGGAAAGGTTGCCCGTGTCGATTTTGCAACGGGCCGGGCGACGGATGTTCCGTTCACGGTTAACGTTGAGGCCGAGGTCGGCCCACGCGTCCATTTTCAATACAAGGTTGACGACGGCCCAAGCGTCGATGCACGCCTGATCCGCTATCCGGCCGTTTCGCCTGACGGCAAGCGGGTCGTTTTCACAGCATTCAGCAAGCTTTACATGATGGACCTCCCGTCGGGCACACCGCGTCGCGTGACTGCCAGCACCGAAGGCGAGTTCATGCCAACATGGTCGCCCGATGGACGCTCGATCGCTTATGTAACGTGGACGCGCCAAGGCGGTCAGATAATGTCCGTATCGCCTGACGGCGGCACACCTCGACAGCTTACGCGAAGGGCGGCATTCTATTCATATCCGGAATATTCGCCGGACGGCAGCAAGATCGTGTTTCTCACAGGAACGGTTGACGACCAGCTTTATGCCGATATTCGGAGCGGGCATGAATTTATGTCGCCTGAGGAAGAGGCCCTTCACGGCCATCACGGCGAACGTGAAGTGACAGGTATCGGCGGTTCGCCTGGCACAGATCTGAAATACATTCCGGCTGCGGGCGGCGAGGCAGTCCATATCGCCGCTGCGCAGGGCGGGCGGCCCCCGCATTTCTCAGATGATCCGACTCGCGTCTATTTGACCACCAACATGGGCCTCGCGTCCATCAGGCTTGACGGGCAAGATCGCCGCATTCACATGCGGGTAACCGGCAAGGGCACGCCCCCGCAGCAGCCGTCGGCCAGCTCGATGAAGATCTCGCCGGACCGCAGCCGTGTTTTTCTGGAACTGCAGGGTCGGCACTACATTGTCACTGTGCCGCGTTCGGGACGTGAAACGATAAACGTGAACCTTTCTGGCCCGACGGCGAACGTGCCGTTCAAGCGGATGTCAACGCTGGGCGGCGACTATATCTCCTGGTCGCCCGATGGAAGATCGGTCTCATGGTCATGGGGCACCAGTCTTTTCCGCCAGGCGGTCGATGCCGATAAGCCCGAAACTACCGTGGTAAAAGTCAGCGCGCCAAGGCCGAAGCCGTCCGGCACGGTCGTTCTGTCGGGTGCACGCGTTATTACGATGAAAGGTAATGAGGTCATCGAACGGGGAGATATAGTTGTCACGAATAACCGGATAGCGGCCGTCGGCCCCAAAGGCCGGGTCACTATCCCAGCAGGTGCGAGAACGATCGACGTTACCGGCAAGACCATTGTTCCAGGTTTCGTCGATGTCCACGCCCATATGTGGCCGCCTCGCGACGTTCATCAGGATCAGGTTTGGCAGTACTTGGCCAATCTCGCTTATGGCGTAACGACGACTCGCGATCCGCAGAGTGCCACCACCGATGTTTACGCTTACGCCGACCTCGTTGAGACAGGCGAGATCCTTGGCCCTCGGGTGCTCACCACCGGTCCTGGCGTGTTTTCAGGCGTCGGTCTGGACAGCAAAGAAGCGGTGGATGCATACATCAAACGCTACCGCGATGCTTACCAGACGGATACGCTCAAGCAATACGTAGTCGGCGACCGGAATATCAGGCAGTGGGTGGCTATGGCCTGCTATGACAATCAGATATCGCCGACCACCGAAGGCGCGCTCGATATGAAGCTCAACCTCTCGCAGATGATCGACGGCTACTCCGGCCACGAACATTCGCTGCCGCTTCAGCCGATCTACAAGGATGTGGTCGAATTCGTCGCTCAGACGCAGACCTACTATACGCCGACCATCCTCGTGGCATACGGTGGCCCGTGGGCGGAAAATTACTATTTCCAAAACACGAATGTACTTGAAAATAAACGACTTGCTCGATATATTCCAAGCGAGCTGACCAGCCGGATGATGCGGCGGCGGGCACAGTGGTTCCGACCGGAAGAATACAGCTTCAAGCAGATCGCTGCTGGAGCGGCTGACGTGGTCAAGGCAGGCGGCAGGGCCGGCATCGGCGGCCACGGCCAGCTTCAGGGCCTGGGCGTGCATTGGGAAATTTGGGCGATGCAGTCCGGCGGTATGTCAACGCACGACACGCTTCGTGTGGCCACCATCTTCGGAGCCGAAGCGATAGGCCTGGACCAGGAGCTCGGTTCGATCGAAACGGGCAAGCTCGCCGATCTCATCGTGATGGATAAGAATCCGCTCATGGATATCCGAAATACAGATTCGATCAGCCACGTGATGAAAAACGGCGAGATCTTCGAAGCTGAAACGATGAACCAGATCTGGCCGGTGCAGAAACCGCTCGGGCCGCAGTATTGGTGGAACACTGATCCCAAATAGGCTTCAGATGGTTTTTGACAGTAAGCCCCGCCAAGTGTGTGGGGCTTTTCTTTTCTGTTCTTCGAGCAATGCGTGATCGGTTCCCTGACCGGTAGTCATTCGTGAACATTTGCCCATGACGAAACCTATTTGACGTTTTGCGCGTCTAACCAATTGATGTCATAAGTTCACGACGGGCGGTGTCCTGTATATGTGAGTTAATTTTCTGTTTTCGACCGGTGCTAAGCGAAAATTGGTATCGATGAATCGATACTAGATCCACTTGCCGCTAGCGGTGTTGATGTACCCTGACACTGCAAATTTTACGACTTCAGAAACGCTTCCCCGCGTAAAGAAATGGCTGCGCGGACCCGCGCTCCAGCTAGTATCTCTTGCAACCTCGAAATGCTGTAAATATTTCGCCTTTCGACTCAAGAAGTTCCAAAGGAGGTCCTTCCGATGAAGAACGTTTTACTTCTCTTCGCAATTTTTGTTTTGTTGGCTTTGCCCGCTTTGGGCCAGGGGCGAACGACCCGGCCACGTGCGACACCTCAGCCGCAGGCCGATACCTACATTCCGCCGCCGCCGCCGCCACCCGGTACTAAGAGACCGGAAGACGAGATCATCATTGTCGAAACCGACCTCGTCACTACACCCGTTACCGTGATGGACCGGAACGGTCGATTCATTCCTGGACTGCGGAAAAGGGACTTCAAGATCTTCGAGAACGGTGTTGCACAGGAGATCACGTATTTCCAGTCTGAGGAAACTCCATTCACTGTAGTCTTAATGATCGATACGAGTCCATCAACCAGGTATCATATCGACGAGATACACTTCGCGGCCCTTACATTTGTGAACCAGCTTCGTCCCGCCGACCAGGTGATGGTGGTCGCATTCGACCAGCGCGCCCGCGTGCTTTGCGAACCGACGACCGATAAAAAGACCATCTTTTCCGCGATCTACAAGGCCAATTTTGGCAGCGGGACCAGCCTCTACGATGCCGTGGATGCTATCGCAAATCTGCAGCTTACTAATTCTCCCGGACGAAAAGCGATAGTTTTGTTCACGGACGGCGTGGATACTACTTCGCGTCGGGCAAGCTATCAATCGACACTCGGCCTTGCAGAAGAGATCGATGCACTCTTTTACCCGATCCGCTACGACACGCTCGAACAAATGAATGCCGGCTCTCAGGCTACGACCTTGTCGGGGCTGACATTCCCACCAAATATTGCAGTACGTATGAGGGGTTCGAGCGCGGCCGAGTATGCCCGAGGAAAAACCTATCTTGAAACGCTCGCGCTGAACAGCGGCGGCCGGATCTTTGAAGCGAATTCACTCACAAATCTGGAAGCTGCGTTCTCAGGCGTCGCTGAGGAGCTGCGCAGGCGATACTCGATCGGATACTATGCGAATACCGACCGCGTACCCGGCGAACGCAAGCAGATCAAGATCCAGGTCGCACGCCCGGGTTCGGTCGTGCGCGGCAAGACGAACTATGTGGTTCGGCAAAAACGTGAAACGGACGGTCCGCCGCAGGTTTCGAGCATCGAGTAGGCATTAAGGCCTTCGCTCGATTTATTTGGGGAATTTTCTCGGCTAAGATGAGGCGGTATGACATACCGTCTCTTTTTCGCTTGTGTCTTTGCTCTGTTGGCTATAAACCCTCTCGCCGCACAACCGAAACCGTTTGTTACCGTTAACGGCCATCAGCTATTCCTAAATGGAAAGCCGTACTATTTTGTTGGCACAAACTATTGGTACGGCACGCTCCTCGGGCTCGAGAGAGACCGAAAACGCGGTATCGAACGGCTGCGTAAAGAGCTCGATCTCCTTAGGCGAAATGGAGTTACAAATCTAAGGCTGATGGCCGGAGCAGAAGGCTCAGGGCCGCTTAACGGAGTGCCTCGGGTTGGGCCGCCGCTTCAGCCGGAACAGGGGAGGTTCGACGCTTCGGTGCTCGACGGGCTTGACCTCATCCTCGCCGAAATGGAAAGGCGGCAGATGAAGGCCGTCATTTTCTTCAGCAATAACTGGGAATGGAGTGGCGGTTTCCAACAATATCTGATTTGGAACAAAGTGATCCCGGAAAAGTGGTTGACCGAAAAGCCTACGTGGGACGAGCTTCGAGACCTGACCTCAAAATTCTATTCGTGTACCCCGTGTAAGGAGGCCTATGCGAGGCAGGTGGAATTCGTCATCACCAGGACTAATAAGATCACCGGTCGGCGATATATCGACGACCCGACGATAATGGCCTGGGAACATGCCAACGAGCCCAGGCCGATGCGCCCTTCAGCAGATCAGCACTATAAGAAATGGCTGTCCGACACCGCCGCATTGATCAAACGGCTCGACCCGAACCACCTTATCACTACCGGCCATGAGGGCCGCATCGGGACGGAAAGCCTCGAGCTTTTTGAGCAGATTCACGCCGACCCGAATATCGATTATCTGACCATCCACATTTGGCCTAAGAACTGGGCGTGGTTTGAGAGCGGGAAAATGGCCGAGGGCTTTGAGGATGCGTTGGCGAAGACGGTCGAATACATAGATGAGCACGTAGAGGTCGCAAAACGGCTCAATAAGCCGCTTGTGATCGAGGAATTTGGTCTTCCGCGTGACGGCCAATCGTTCAACATCAGATCAGAAACAACGCTCCGCGACCGCTATTTCGCGAAGGTGGTCGGTTACGTCGGAAAGGAAGGCATTGTTGCCGGTGCTAACTTTTGGGCCTTTGGCGGCATCGCACGCCCCGTCAAGGGGCGGCTTTTCTGGAAAAAAGGTGACCAATACTCAGGCGATCCGCCAATGGAAGAACAGGGACTCTATTCGGTATTCGATTCGGATGATAGTACGTGGCGTCTGCTCAAATCCTTGGCTCTTTCCAAGACAAAAGCCCCGTGAAAACTCCGGGGCTTTCTCCAAGGATCTGCAGATCGTTCAGTTTCAGACGGCTGCAAAGCTTATCGTTGTTTTTGCTTTCGCACGATAGATCTCGGCCATTCGGCAGCAATTGTCGAAGACCTTTGATGAAACGTTGAGCGATTCAGGCTCGGTCTCGGTCGTCGAAGACGCACGCCCCGCCTTTGTCAGCCACCCGGCCGCCGCGGCGGCATTGATATCGTAAGTGGGTATCCACTCGGGATGAAGTGGATTATGGCCGGCCTTGTCTTCGAGCGCCGCCGACGCGAGGATCTCGTCGAGGTCGTCTTCCGTTAGAACCGGCTCGGCTTCCCAAGCAGTAAGTCTTTTCAGTTTTTCAAGCGGTGTTTCCATGGTTGGTTGATCGGCGATCGTGAATCGGCTTTGGGAATCGATGGTCCGACCCACGATCCACCATCTCGTACTCTATTCCTTGTTCGCTATCAGAACGGCGAGGTTGTTTGGCCTGACGACCTTGGCACCGTAAACATGAAGACCTTTCACCGCGTCGCCGAAACGTTTTTCCGGCTGGAAGGTCTGCACGTCAAGCACCTGCTCGACATACGCGGTAGCGATCTTGTGGCCGGCGAGGATCTTGTATTCCTCCCCTTCGTCGTTCGGAACGTTGTTCGATTTCAGTATGCGGAAACCGGCGGCTTCGCCGACCTCGCCGTTCGCCAGCGAATAGTCGGACCTTGCGGTACCCGCTTTGATAAATCGCTCGTCTTTGAGCAGAAGCCCGTGGAACCATGCCGGGACGATGACGAAGCGGCCGTCGATGGGCGTATCGGATTCATCGAGCAGCACGCCGAGATCGACCAGATATTCGTAGGCATCATCCTTTGTCGGCTCGACCGGCGTGCTGCCGCCGATCTTATTGCCCGACGGCACCGCAGCGTCCATCACACCCGCCAGAAATGTATCCGCCGTGCCGCGCAGCTTCCACGCCGCCATTTTCATTGCCTCGTCGAGTACGTTGACGTTCTGCTGGGCGCGATCAACGCTGTCCACGTAGAAGTTAAAGTACTTAGCTTGATCGATCATCAGCGAAAGCTCGCTGTCGTCCAGCGTTTCGGGATCGTTGATGTCTGTATTCTTGGTGTAATCGCCGATAGTTACATCGCCGATCGACGCGATCTTAACGGTATTGCCCGCCTGTCGGATCTCGCCTTCATAGTCTCGGTTCACGACCGTTGCCTGGCCGTAAACGAGGGATGTTTCCAATGCCGTGAGCAGCCGCGCTGCCCAAACTGTGGGTATGAATGTAAGTGACATAGTTTTCTTAAGTGGTCAGTGATCAGTGGTCGGTGGTCGGTGGTCAGTGGTCAGTAGCCGGTAGCCGGAAGTCAGAATGCGAAATTCAACGGGGGTTCATCGCTCGCCCAACACTTGCCGCACCTCCGCCCAATCCAGTTTTTGGATCTGGGAGGGTGTCATTCGGGAGAGGGTTTCGGCGGAGATGGATGAGCGGGGCGCGGTGGTGCCGGCGCCGGCGTCGATCGAGGCGGCGATTGTGCGGCGGCCGAACTGTTCGGGAAAGCGGCGTTTGAGCCGGTCGACCAAGACGGCGGCGTTCTCGAGCTCGCCGTCGTCCGCAAACTGCAGGTCGTCGCGTACCGCCGCGAACAGCAGATCGGGCGAGTTGGCCTCGGCCGCCTCGAGCAGCTCGGTCATCCGCTCACGCGCGTCGCGCATGCGGATCTCAAGTTTTAGTTCAATATTCTCGGCCCGAAGCCGTTCCGCCTCGGGGTCAGGTGGGTTAATGTCCGTTGGAACCGCCGCCGGCGGCTCCGTTGATGGCGTCTGAATGTTGTTCGTTTCGTCCATACGGCTTCGAGATTAGCCGTATGTGTTCAACCGCGGAATCCCGATCCGAACGATGCGAATGATATGGATGATAGGAATGAAATGGATGATGGGATCGAAAGGGCCTCTCCTCCTTTTAAAAGCAACAAATAAGTTATGGCAGAAGCGAGCTAAACCTCAGCGGATCTGAGCAATAGAAGCTATCTTGTAGTTTGTTAGAAACTGTTAATGCTTTTTGATGTATACTTCGCCTCATGAAAACGCTATTGCTGATCCTCTTGTTCCTCTCATTCGCGGTTGTTTTGTTTGGTCAGCAGGGACCGGAAAAAGGTTGGTTAAAAAAGCCTGTAGACGAGCGGTTCAAGACTGAATACGACAAATTCAAGGACGTCACGGTGCTGAGGTCTCCGAACTGGACTGTCAACCAGCTTGAAAAGAACAAGACGCTCCTAGGCACGGGCGTCATGTTCCTGGTCGAATATCCGGGACAGGAACCAAAAGACGCTGCGTCGTATTGGCTAATCATCACCGGCATGTCGGGCGGCGGGAACCGTTTTGAAAGTCGCGAGCCCGTCATCGCGCTAGTTGACGGCAAGCGGTTCAACATGCGGGCGGTTGATCGCGATTTCGAGATTAAACGCCTGACTATACTCAGTTCGCAGATCGCCGTCACCGAGCGGATCATCATTCCGATGGAGCCGGGACTGGTAGATGCATTCAAAACTGCGTCCAAGATCGAGATGCAAGCAGGTGGAACGGGATTTGCCGTTCATGATGTTGCTTTGACCGTTTTTAAGGACATGGCGGGAAAGATACAAAAATAGTTTGACTAGACAACAACGGCCATCGAATCAGGGTTGCGATACTTGTCTTGCACTTTTGGCATTCCAGCGTAAAATTGCGCCCCGCTAGAAGCGAAGGTAATCCACCAATTATTTCCGGAATGCTCAACTTCGAACCTTCGAACTCGGTTGCCTCTATAAACTTTACTCATCTACACAATCCAGCTTCCTCAACCAGGCCAAAAACGAATCCTCAAAGACCAGCCAGCCCATCGGTGTGGGCCTATCGCCGGCGGTTTCGAGGGTGCCGTCTTCGCATAGTCTGATCAGCGTCTGCCGCGAGGGCGGCGGGACGATTATTCGATGCTTCTTTATAAGCCTTTCTATCTCCGACAGACGCATTTTCACACGCGGCCGGAACTCTAACGGTCGTTTCAGCTCTGTTTTCTCCATTTTCGGTAATTTCCTGCCTTGCGGATCGTTCCTATCATTCGGATCATTCGCATCGTTCCCAGCTTCCAATCCAGACTTCTGCTGAATGCCGAACTGTTCTAACCTGCAGATGGCCGGACGGTATGTAAGCGGCGAAGGGAAACAAAGTCCGAATCAAACGTCGCCCGTTATCGTCCGACCGTTTTATTCTATCTAACAAATGTGCTATTTGCAATATGTTTTTGCATGGGTGAAACAAAGGAGGCAGGGATGTCATATACCGAACTCGACAAGCTGAAGGCGGCGGCGATCGTCAATATTTTTGAAACGGGCCGGCCGTTCGGCAATTACGCGGCGATCGCCGTGCTGAACGACGGGGCCGGGATCTCGTACGGGATCAGCCAGTTCACGCACCGGTCAGGAGCTCTCCATGCGGTGGTGGCCGAATATCTTTCTCTTGGCGGCACCACCGGACGGGCTGTTCTCCGGTCAAGGCTCGATCTCTTGGGTTCGGCGGATGTCCGATCCGTTTCCGTCGCGTCTTCCGATGTCGCGCTAAAGAATGCCCTCAAGGCCGCCGGATCTACAAGCGAGATGCGCGCCGCCCAATGGGCTGTCGCAGCCCAGCGGTTCCTGATGCCGGCATTGAATGCCTGTTCCGGCTCCGGATTTCTCTTCCCGCTCTCGCTTGCCGTGATCTACGACTCGATCATCCACGGCTCATGGGAAAAGATCCGCGACCGAGTCCGGATACCAGATGCGCGAAGGCGTTCGCCCACTTTCGAGAAGGTCTGGATCACGGAGTATGTAGGAGAAAGACACCGATGGCTGCGGAGCATACCCCGGCTGCGCACGACCTCTTACCGCACCGCGTTCTTTCTCGCACAGGCCGCGGCCGGCAACTGGCATTTGGCCTTGCCGCTGAACGTGCACGGCCGGATGCTTAGGTCCGCCGACATATCAGAATTTGCCAATGGCAACCCACTTTCGACGGCCCGGCACTCGCCTAGGAACCCCGGATCTTCATTTAGCCCGCCCTATACTTCAGACACAGGAGGCACGGCTGCCTCTCCAGCCGACACGGCCGGGCCGTCGAAACCCAATGCCCGAATCTTCCGATCTTGGGAAAAGCTGAAAGAGGCCTTTTCCAGATACGACCGCGTCGAGACAGTTCTTCATTCAATGGTGAGGCGAACGGATTCGGCAAGGTCGCTTTGGACCACGATACTCGGCACGGCGTGGCAAGCATTTTGGGCTATTGCCGCGTTCTTCATCGGGCTGCCTCGCGAAGCTTGGCTAGTTGCTGCCATCGCAGCGGGCGTCCTGACCACCATCTATTTGTATCGCCAGTTCGTGCTGGGTCGGATCCGCGAATTCTACGGCCATTCCTATCACGCGCCATCTGCGGAACGGCGTCAAGATTCCGCCAACGAATTATGAACACAACGAAAAACATACTGCTGGCATGGATCAGCGCCGGTTCGCCGGTGATCGCTGCGATCGGTTTCGAGAACGGCCTCTATGCAATATCCGCGATCGTGCTGCCCATCGTCTTTTTCGCGATCGGAAAGACCGTTGATGTTCTGCTGCAGATCTATCTTGACAAAAGGAAAAGGAGATGCGGCGGATCAAACGATAAAGCAAAAGGACCGCCGCGGGCCGCTGCAATGGAGGACGTTCCCGAATGACCACAACACATAAGATCTACATCGCCGGAGCCGCCGGGCTTATTGGTGCGTTTCTACTTGTTTCGCTATGGTCCGCGCACCGGATGTCGCAGATGGAACGCAATTCAATACAGGCACGTGCCGCGGCAGAGAAAATTGAAGCTGCCGGGATCGAGGCAGAACTCCGTGCCGCAGAATACAGGAAGAAGATCGAATATTTGGAGGACGAGCTTTCGGCCATACGGCTGATCGCAGCAAAACAAAATGAAGAACTTAAGAAGCTCAAGATCAATACTGACAATGCTCGTTTCGATGTTGGCCGTGCTCGTGCTGTTGAGCGAATTGAAAGCTCAACCGCCGAACTCTGCAGCAAACTCGCCGAGCTCGGCCATCCGTGCGAATAGCGCAGCGAAAGGGGTCGTCAATGCGTGTGCGGCAGCCGTAGAGGACCTTGCCGCTACCCGGAAACTTGCCGACGCACTTGAGAGAGAGAACGCCGTGCTCGGCGAACGTCTTGAAACGGCAAGACGTGTCGAAGCCCTTTTAAACGAACTGAATGCTTCAAGACGAAACGAGAATGAAGCCCTTTTAGCAGCCCTCAAAGCAAAAAACGAGACGATCGCCGCCAAAGACCATGCATTGGCAAGACAGGACGAGCAGATAACCGAGCTGAAGCGAAAACGTTCGTCGCCGCTTAAACGCCTCGGGGACATACTTATCGGAGTTGCCGTTACAGCTATCTTGAAATGAACGCGCACACAACGCATTTTTTGATCAATTACCGATAGGCGGTCCCAAGATAAGCTTTTTATGAGACGAAGAACGCCAGTCGATCGCTCTGACATCCGGCCACAGAAATGCCGTGATCAATACTACTCTATGAATAACTACCTGGAACAAACCATCGAAGCTTTCAGATCGAACCGAAGCAGATACGCTCGATACGAAAGATATTATCTCGGGAATCACGAACTCAGTTTTGCGACAGATAAATTTGCCAACGCTTTCGGCTCGCAGTTTCGCGAGTTCGCGATGAACCTTTGCCCGGCGGTGTGCGATGCGGTGAAAGATAAGCTGAAGATCGCAAGGTTTGCGGTCTCGTCTTCGAATCGAGACTCATCCGCGCCCAAGTCAACTACTTCGCTCACCGCTGACAGCGACGAAATATCGACCCGCCTCGAACGCGTTTGGCACGCCAACAGAATGCCGCTCCGCTCGGGTGAGGTCCACAAAGAAGCACTGAAGAATGGCGACTCATACGTGATCGTATGGCCGGATGCCAGCGGCCGCGCCGGGATATTTCCGAACCGGTCAGATTCAGTAGTGGTTCACTATGACGGCGAAGCCGCAGGTCAGATGACCGGCGCGGCAAAGATCTGGCGAGACGCAGAGAATAAGACCCGTATAAACCTGTTCTTCCCGGACCGGATCGAAAAGTACATCTCATCAAGGCCCGTCGAGGGCCTTCTGCCGGAAGGGGCGGAATTCACACCGTTCACTGAAAAGGGCCGCAGGATCGGCAAAGGAGCCGAAGGCGTGGTCCCAAATCCGTTCGGAAGGGTTCCAGTCTTTCACTTTGCGAACAACGCCGACCTCGGAAGCATGGGTCGATCAGAGTTGCAGGATGCCATCCCGATCCAGGACGGCCTCAACAAATCGGTCCTCGATATGCTGGTTGCGATGGAGTTTTCAGCCTACCGGCAGCGATGGGCGGCCGGGATCGAGCTAGAGTTTGACGCAGATGGCAAGGCGATCGCACCGTTCAAGGCAGGCATCGATCACATCTGGATCGCACAGGACCCAAACTCGCGCTTCGGTGATTTCGAAACGGCGGCGCTCGACCAGTTTCTCAAGGTGAAAGATAGTTTTCGTATCGATATTGCAAGCGTCACGGGCACGCCGCTTCACTATCTGATGCCGCATATGCGCGGCCAGCCGAGCGGCGAAACATTGCGAAGGTCTGAGACGCGGTTTATCGCAAAAGTACGCGACCGGCAAGCAGCTTTTGGGCAAACGTGGGCCGAAGTAATGAACTTTGCTATGCGGATCGAAGGGTTCGACAATCTGGATTCACGAACGATGTGGGAAGACCCATCGCCCTCATCCGATCGCGAGCGACTCGAGAATATACTTCTAAAGCGAAAGATAGGCCTGCCCGCGGAACAGGCATTGGCCGAGGCCGGCTACTGATCGGCCGAACTATGCGCTTCGATCACACCCCGACATCGCCGCCTGTCAGGAGCGTCTAGTTCAGATAATCTCGCGGCAGATCGGACATCAGCATTGGGGACTCGTCAAATTTCGGAAGTTCTTCCTCGAGCGTCCAGACCTCGAAGAGCGCCGGCGGGCATTCAGAAATGAACCGCGAGGGCTTTTGCAGCACCGTCTGCCGGTTGTGATCGGTCAGCAGCAGCGGGTAGGTAAGATACAGATCGTCCTTGGCACGCGTGAGGGCCACGTACCAGAGTCGGCGTTCCTCCTCCTCGCTGTCGATCTCCTTCAGGCTGCGAGGCGATGGAAACTTGCCCTCAGCCGCCCAAATAATGAACACGGCCTTCCACTCGAGCCCCTTTGCCTGGTGTACGCTCGTCAGCGTAAGCAGTTCGTCGTCGCCGCCGCCCTCGACCACTTCTTCCCCGACAAGAGGCTGCGGCTCTTTAAAACGCTCGGTCGCGATCAGCGCAAGTTCTGAAAGAAAAGCCTCGGTGGAATCGTATCTATTCGCAAACTGCGAAAGCCCGCGAATATCCTCGCTTCGGGCATCAGCATTTTCGAAATTCTCGAGCAGAAACTGCTCATATCCATTTTCGAGAATGTGCATTATTTGTCGTGCCGGACGGTCGCGACATTCATCGGTGACCAGCGATTCCAAGAGAGAGATCAGATCTTCCACTCCTTTACGCGCACCCTTTGTCGCCAACATAGATGACCTGACATTTTTAAGGATAAAAGAGATCCTCGGGCTCGCTGATTCATCGTTTCCGAGCTCGAGTGGTGTTTGGTGATCGGGCCGCTCACTCGGCAACTCCGGCTGATCGGACCGTGAAATGACCTCGAATACGCGATTCGCGGTAACGTTCCCGACGCCTGGTATGAGCTTCAAAATGCGTTTCCAGGCGAGTTCGTCTCGCGGGTTTACGATCACACGCAGATAAGACACCACGTCCTTTATGTGAGCCTGTTCAAAGAATCGTATTCCCGACTGAACGCGATACGGAATATTTCGACGTGATAGCTCAAGCTGCAGTTCGATCGAGTGATAGTGCGAGCGGTACATCACCGCAATGTCTTCCAGGCTCGTGCCCTCGTCTCGCAGCTCCAAAATTCGTGAAGCAACGAAGGCCGATTGCTGCTCTACATCGGAGCAGGGTACGAGAGCCGGTTTTAGGTCCATTGACCGCTTTACGGCGTGGAGCATCTTTGGAAATTGGCGGCGGTTGTTCGCGATCGAAACATTGGCAAGGCCGAGGATCTCAGGCGTTGAACGATAGTTTGTTTCCAGCTTGAATAGCTGGGCTTCCGGATAACGCTTCGGAAACTCGTATATATTCGTAAACTCGGCCCCCCGCCATGCAAAGATCGATTGCGCGTCGTCGCCCACGACCATCACATTTCTGTGTTTCACTGCAAGCAGGTCTATGATCTCGGCCTGCAGCCGATTCGTGTCCTGATATTCGTCCACCAGGATATGCTGAAACTGCTCTGTATAAACGTCCGAGACGGCCGGCCTTTCGACGAGAAGTTTCTTAAGGTTCAGAAGCAGATCGTCATAGTCCATCAGATTCCGCTCTCGTTTCCTCAATTGATAGATAGAATCGACGCGGGCTATCTGCTGAGTCAGCATTTCAAAATATGGGTACTTCCCTGCAACGACATTCTCGATCGGAAGGTCTGTATTCGTCGCATAGCTGACGATGTCCTGGACCACCTCGGCCTTTGGAAATCGTTTCGCTTTTGTATCGACACCTGCGTCCTCGATACAGAGATCGATCAGGCCGCGGGCATCTTCGCTGTCAAGAATGGAAAAATTCTGGTCGTAGCCGAGGCTCGCGGCGTGGCGGCGAAGCACCAGGTTTGCGATGCGGTGGAACGTGCCGCCCCACATTCGGTGAACATTTTGGTTGCCGGTCAATGACTCAACCCGTCGAAGCATTTCGCGGGCCGCTCGATTGGTGAACGTCGCGAGCATTATTCGCTGCGGCGATACGCCCTGCTCGATCAGGTAAGCGACGCGATATGTAATAGCCCTCGTCTTGCCCGTTCCTGCACCCGCGACTACCAGCGTCGCTTTAGGCATTGCGGTCACAACCGCAAATTGCTCTTCATTCAACTCGCTCTTGTAGCGGGCGAGCCGTTCGGGCAGCGATCCTGCATCACGCTTTACAACGTAAGTTTTCATCTATGAAACACGATGTTATCACGGGACATCCGCAGTTATAAAACTGGCTGCCATGGCTTCTCCTCTTTTCTGCCGAATTTACTTGTAAAGGCAAGCTATCCGATCTCCACATCTGGAATGAAAAATTCACTCTGTTATGACCGCTTGATCCCACCTATTACCAAACGGGATCTGAGCGCCATCTTTGCAATGCGTCATTCTGCGGCTATTATACTTTTGTGTTCAGCCGAAGGGTTTGCAAGATCTTACTGGTAACGTTTTCTGTAGCGAGCTTGTTGGTCGCTTCGGTTTCGGCCTGCGCATGTTCACATCATCGGGCAGAGTACGAGCCGCCAGTCGAATCAGCATCTTCCTGCCATTCGAGTTCGCATGAAACCCCCACAGCCGCCGAGAACGACGAGCCATCGCAGCCGAAAGCCGGAGCCGATTGTAACTGTTTCGTCCGAGTTCCGATCCGTGCCGTCACGGCGAAATCAGGATCAAAGAATTTCTCGTTGTCGGATGCCGATAAAGCCGACGCGGCTGCGTCGATCAACTCAGAGCAACACCCTGTTTTGACGACGCCTTCGGCCGATATACCCTACGGTCAATCAACGTTTGGCCTCGACGGGCATTACCGCGCCCGTCCTCCATCTCGTGCACCTCCGCGCCTTTAGATCAGTGATTTTCTTATTTAAGCCGCTGTGAGTTGCGGCCGTTCGGCTCTCGGCGTAGCTGTCGATAGCCTGTTCACTGTTTTGAAGGGAGGCAACCTTGAAGGCCATTTTCATTTCGATCTTTATTCTTACTTTGACCATTTTGGCTTCGGCACAGCACGATCACGGCCGGCCGACGCCCACTCCGACACCACATTCTCACGGCGCCCATCCATCTACGCCTAGACCAACACCAACACCGACCCCGGCCGGGCATGACCATCACGGCACTCCTCGGCCGACCCCGGCTTCGCCCGGCCACGCCGGCCACGGTGATGAGGCAAAGGCTGTAAAGGAGGGCGAACACCAAATGTCGATGTCTTCTACCATAGACATCGGCGATCCGATGAGCCGCGAGGGTTCTGGGACATCGTGGCTGTCCGATTCCTCGCCGATGCACGCCTGGTCAAAAATGTTCGGCGACGGCGGGATGCTGATGTTGATGGGTTCGCAGTTCATTCGCTACACGCAAGTCGGCTCAAGCCGCGACATCTCGGTCGCGGGAAAGGGGGGCCGCAGCCGCTTTGATGCACCGAATATGTTCATGCTGATGTATTCGCGGCCTTTGTCGAACCGTACCCAGCTTGGACTTCGGGTGATGGCAAGCCTCGATCCATTGATCGAACGCGGGTGGGGATACCCGCTGCTTTATCAGTCGGGCGAGCTCTACCGCGGCCAGCCGATACACGACCGCCAACATCCGCACGACTTCATCTCAGAACTCGCCGCGTCGATTTCTCACAAGACGGCCGAGGGCCAGTCAGTTTTCGTTTACGGTGGCGTCGTGGGCGAGCCGGCACTTGGGCCGCCGATGTTCATGCACCGTCCATCGGGTGCGAACAATCCGGATGCTCCGATCGGCCACCACTGGCAGGATGCATCGCATATTACCTGGGGCGTCATCACCGGGGGTTACAATTTTGGAAATGCGAAAATAGAGGCGAGCGTTTTTAACGGCACCGAGCCGGACGAGAACCGCTGGGCATTTGATACGCTTAGGCTGAATTCTTTTAGCGGACGATTTTCGTTCAATCCGACGAAGGGCTGGGCGTTCCAGATCTCGCACGGCTTTTTGAAAAAACCGGAACGTGCTGAACCCGACCTTGACCATCTTCATCGAACTACGGCGTCAGCGATGTACAACCGTTTGCTTGGCGTGGATCGAAATTGGGCGAGCACATTCATCTGGGGCCAGAACTACAAGGAAGGCCATGCGACCAATTCGTTTCTTTTCGAGACCGACCTCAGCTTTGGCAAGAATGCGGTCTTTGGCAGGTTCGAGCGGGTGCAGAAAGATGGACATGAGCTTGTTCTCGAACACGACGACCCGCTTCATGACGAGGTCTTCTGGCTGGGGGCGTATTCGATAGGATATGTTCGCGACATCACAAAGGGAAAAGGCCTCGACGTTGGGCTGGGTGCGATGGTGACGGCAAACTCGAATCCGGCGTCACTTGTCCCGTATTACGGAGGGACGACACATGCGGGCTGGCAGGTCTTCATTCGCATAAGGCCGTCAAAGATGCGGCATTGAATTCGATCCCATCAACGTTCTAGCCCTCGGCAGCTTTGGATCCGCTATCGAGGGCCAGCACGTAGATCTATCGTTTCTGAGTATCAATTGACCGCAAAACTCACGCTGACCACGGCCGTCATATCCTTTTCGATGGTTGATGTGTCGTACATTCCATAATCAGATACCTCGGTCGAATCGGCGGCCGTTATCTGCAGCACGCCCATCTTGGCTGAACGTACCGCTCCGATCGAGTTACCTGTACTGGATGCGATCCGCTCGGCCCGCTCCTTGGCGTCTTTTGCCGCTTCGCCGAGCATCTCTATCTTCAGGTCGCCCATTTTCGTATAGTAAAATCGTGGAGCACTCGATTCGAGCAGGATACCCTGATCAATAAGCTCTGTCGCTTCGCGGGCCACCTGAGAGATCTTTGCAACGTCCGCGGATCTCACTTCGACCTGCTGTGAAAGAACATATCCGGTGATCTCGCCGGTCTCATTACCATCTGCGTCGCGTCGCTTTATCGTGGTCGTATTGATCGACGACACGGTCATTTGATCTTCCGGAATGCCCTTTGATAATAGATATTGTTTTATCTTTGGAATATTATCGGCAAGCTGCTTATAGCTATCGCTAAGCTGGCCGGCCTGGGCTGAAACACCGGCGCTCCAAACCACCAGGTCCGACGTGATCCTTCGCTTCGCCGACCCAGTAACGGTAATGGCCTCGTCTGATTTCTTTGTTCCCGAATACGCCCAGCCCAAGATCAGCGACGAAATGACAAGCCCGATAGCAAGCGACAATCCCGAATTATAAAAGCCGTTCAATTTTTCCAGCGTCATATACTTTGTCCTCCTCAAAGACACGGCGAGAATAGCTTTTCCTGTTACCGCTAAACACGTCGGTTTGCACGACGCGGTACTGTGGATAGCCACACCGCTCACATGTGAGTGCTCGGAGCCGAACGCTTTGGTCTATCCTCTCCATCGCAGTGCCAAGATACGCCCGTGAGCTATTGTTTGCAATTGGACCGCAGCAAAGATACGATTGGAATTAGGAAAAACCAGAGCACGAGAGGTTCGAAAAGATGAAATTTCCCGGCGGATTCGACATGCAGTCGATGATGAAACAGGCCCAGCAGATGCAGGAAGAAATGGGCCGCAAGATGAAAGAAACGGTGGTCGAAGCATCGGCCGGCGGAGGCGCCGTCACTGTCAAAATGCGCGGTGATTTTGAAGTTGTTGCATTGACCATTTCGCCTGATCTCGTTAAGGATGGCGATGCCGAAATGATCCAGGATCTCACTATTGCCGCCCTTAACGAAGCACACCGCAAGGTTGAAGAAACCCTCAAAGGCCAGCTCGGCGGAATGCTCCCACCCGGACTTATCTGATGTTGGACTATTCAGAACCCGTCGCCCGCCTGATCGACGAATTCAAACGCCTTCCAGGCATCGGCCAAAAGTCGGCCCAGCGGTTGGCTTTTCACGTACTTCGCCGGCCAAGAGCCGAGGTGGATAACTTCATCGATTCGCTCGTCGAGGTCAAGGAAAAGATCGTGTTCTGTTCCGTATGCAACAACCTTACGGACATTGACCCTTGCCTGTACTGTGCCAACCCAAAACGAGACCGCTCGATCATCTGCATCGTTGAAGAACCGTTCAACCTTGTCTCGGTCGAAAAGACCCGTTCATACAAAGGGCTTTACCACGTTCTTCACGGCTCGCTGTCGCCGATACGCGGCATCGGGCCGGACGAGCTGATGCTGCCAAACCTTTTCCCGCGTTTAAAGCCTGAGAACAATGGCGGCGCAGAGGTGCGTGAGGTGATAGTCGCGACAAATCCGACGACCGAGGGCGAGGCGACGGCGAACTACATCGCCCGCTTGCTGAAGCCGCTCGGCGTTCGCGTAACACGCATCGCTATGGGAATGCCGGTCGGCAGCGATCTTGAATATGTTGACGAGGTTACGATGGATAAGGCACTTGCTAATCGTCACGAGATCTAGCCCGGCCTTTGAGTGAACCCTTACTTTAAACAACTCACCCTTCCCGAACTTATCCTCGATCGCCGCGGGCCCCTGCTTTTTCGCCTTCTGCTTGCTGTTTTCGGCATCGCTCTTCGGCTATTTTTCCGCCGCATCGAAACGGTGAATGCCGATTCAGTGCCGACCGGGACCGGAGTGATATTTGTGATGAATCATCCGAACGGGCTGATCGACCCGGCGCTTGTTTTTGTCGCTCTTCCACGCCGCATCTCGTTCCTCGCCAAGTCAACGCTTTTTAAAATGCCCGTCATATCGTTCATCCTCCAGACGGTCGAAGCGTTGCCGGTCTATCGAAAGCTGGACGCGGGTGAAGATGTTTCCAGGAATCAGGAAACATTCAAGGCCGCCGAAGACCACCTGCGAAAAGGCGGTTCGATCGCACTCTTTCCCGAAGGCGTTTCTCACAATTCGCCAAAGCTCCTGCCGATCAAGACCGGGGCGGCTCGCATTGCTCTTGGTGCAGCATCTGTAGGACACGAAGACACTCAGTTCTATCTTAAGATCGTTCCTGTCGGCCTTTTTTATACGAGCAAGACCACGTTCCGAAGCGAGGTGCTGCTTTATTTTGGCCGGCCGTTTTCCGTGGATCCGATCGAACCCGAGGTCGACGGACAGCCGCCGCGGGAAGCCGTTCGACGTTTGACCTCAAAGATCGAAGAATCTCTTCGCGAAGTAACGCTCAACGCTGAGACCGAAGCCGACCTTCACGCGGCCATGATGGCTGAAGAAATAATTGCCGCCGCTGCCGTTAACGAGAATCTTGGTGAAAAACTGGAGTTTCTAAAGAAGTTCGTCGGCGACGGCACCGAAACCAACAGCGGGGTCAGTGACAAAGGCCTTCGCGAGAAGATCATCGAGTACGATCGCAAACTTGACGAGTTCGGGATAGAACCCGAACACCTCTCGCTCGCCCAGTTCTCTCGCTGGTCGGTCATCAGACAGGCCTTCCTTCAAACTTGGCCATTGGTCGCAGTCGCTCCGCTGGCGTTGACCGGGGCTCTTGTCCATTATCCGGCCTATCGCCTGAGTGGTTTCGTGGCCGGCCGAATGTCCAGGCATGGAGCGGACGATGTCGCCTCTACCGTCAAGGTCTTGGCAGGAATGGTCTTCATCCCGTTGACCTGGCTCATTGCGGCCGCGGCCGTGTTCTATTTTCTCGGCTGGCGGAGTGCCTTGCTATCAATACCGATATGGATCGTCTGCGGATATGTGGCGATGAGAACGCAGGAGGAAGTGGCTGAGCTTAGCGGATGGGCAAGGGCAACATGGCTGTACTTTGCTCGTCGAGAGGCTTTTTTGAGAATGTTCGTAGAGCGGCGTGAGCTCCAGCATCGGCTGCGTGGGTTCGACGAACGCTGATCAAGCCGGAAATCCCAAAGATCCTCCGGCTTGATCGGGTTTTCCCGGAGCCATTTTTCGAATGCCCCCAAAGCGTCGCCTTTATTTAGAACCGAACCCTTTCTTCTTTAACCTCTGAAGCATTTCTTGAAACTTTCCACTCGTCTTCGGTCTCGTAAAAATTAACATCGAAGGTCAGCAAACTCTTCACCGGAACACCGCCAAAATCCTTTGGTGCGTCCTCGAATTTCGCGATCGCGCCGCAGCCAATCACTTCCGTTCCTATCTCTTTACACAGGTCCAGGGTCTCCTGCATCGCCCGGCCCGTTCTGAGTATGTCGTCAACGATGATCGCGGGATGGACTTCGGTCTCACTCATGTACTGGCGAAATTGACGTTTGCCTTCTTCCATCTCAGCCCAATAGATCTGCTCTGCGTTCAATGCCTCGCGAACTCCGAAGGCAACCATGATCCCGCCCGGACTGGGGCTGATTATCGACACTCTAGGCAGCCGGCCGGCGATAGACTTTTCCATTCTGAACATTCGGCTTAGACCGACCGAAAGTATCCGAGCGTTGTCGTAAAACCTGAACGCCAACGGCATTTGAAAATAGTGGGACGCATGTTTGCCGTTCGGGTAAACAAAGTGTCCTTTCCTGTAGGCACCGGTTTCCTGCAGTATTTTCATCACAGACTCACTGCTCGGAATAAGATCGACCATTAAATTCTCCTTTTTTCTACTTCAGTTTTGGGAAAACCCTATCTTAATCAGAGGCGACTTTTTTTTCAAACCACTCCCCTGAATGTGCTCGGATCAGCTTCCTGATCTCCGCGTCGAATTCTCTGGGAATCTCGGATTCGCTGACCCACCGAAAGCCTCTTATTTCGTAGCTGTCGGTCTCAGGCACACCGTCCGCCAAAGCGCTGAAGATCATCTCGACATGACCACCCACAACCCTTACATGCACTAGTTTTAACCCGTCCATCTCTAAGCCGGTTTCTTCCAGAAGTTCCCGTCGGACCCCTTCAGCAGGCTGCTCGCCCCTATCGAGAAACCCGCCGGGCAAACCCCAACCTGACTTCGGCCGAAGATAGTGGTCCAGCAATAAGATTCGCCCGTCATGATCCATAACGATGGCGGCCACGGAGACCGTGAATCTTTGCTGCGTTGCGGCCACTGCAAAACGCCTCAAATTTTTTGGCATTCGCTTCCAGACAACTCCTGCCCATTCTGTTATCATCATATCGCCCTTAAATATCCCGAATGCCCATTTTAATAACCCCTCAATTTCTGAAAGTAAGGAAGGTTTGATCGTTTTTATTATTTGGTGAGACCATTGCCCGCAGTCTCGCCTCCGCAGTAGAAGTTTTTCACAAGGATACACGAAAAGAGATGAGAAATACCTGTGTTTTAGGTTTGCTCGTATTGTGCGCTTTTGGCCTGTTCGGGGAGACGGTGATCGCTCAGGACCCGCGTCTAAAGGCTGATCTCGAACGTTCGTTCGAGAGTTTTGAGGTTGTCAGACCGACTTCGATCTGGAGCGATGGCACGCTCGAGTCGATCCGTGTCCATGCGGACGGCCGCCGCCACGACATCCGCATCTGGCCAAATGATATGTTCGCTCAAGGCTATTTTGCGGAAAGTACAACCAGCCTCGGAAAGATCTCAATTCCTCGCCCGATCGTGAACACCTACCAGGGCGTCATCGAGGGGATCGAACGGTCTGAGGTCAGGCTTACGGTGACTGGAATGATGGTGGAAGGATTCTTCGAGATCGGGAGCGACCGCTTTTTCATTGAGCCCGCCGCCCGATTTTCGGATCATGCCGCCGCAGGCGAATACGTAGTTTATCGGGAGGAGGACGCTGTCGAGGGAAATAATTTCTACTGCGCGTCCGAAATGCTTCATCGTCTGAAAATGGGGCAGTCGTTCCTTGACCTCGAACAGCAGGATTCGTCTATCTCAGCCTCGCGAAACCTTGAGATCGCGACCGACGCCGATCTGCAGTACGTGAATATATTCGGCGGAGCTGCCCAGGCCAATTCGAACATAGTCAGTATCCTGAATATGGTCGAGGGAACCTTTGCTAGCGAGCTCGACATCGAGATCACCATCACATATCAGCATGCTTGGTCATCGGCCGACCCTTTCGCCGGCGCCACCTCAAGCGACGTGCTGATGAACTTTATGTCCCATTGGAACGCGAACTTCCCTAGAAACAGCTATCCCCGCGACACCGGGCATCTGTTCTCAGGAAAATCGTATGTTCAGTCTGCCGGTATCGCGTTCATGGGCTCCGTCTGCTATTTTCCGGATTTCGCGTACGGGGTTAGCGGATACGTGAGCTGGGCGCCGGGTAAATACCTGATCCCCGCCCACGAATTAGGCCATAACCTCGGCGCGGATCACGCAGAGGTAGCGCAGGGATGCGGCAATACACTGATGAATGCCTTTCTCAGTACTGGAACACCGCTGTCTTTCTGCCAGTTCAGCCGAAACCAGATCGGAACGTTTGTCAGCCAATATGGAAGCTGTCTTCTAAACGGCGCAGGCGGGGGCCCAACGCCGACGCCAACACCAAGCCCCATTCCTACACCAACTCCGACACCCGTTCCTACTCCAACGCCGACTCCGACTCCGACACCCGCTCCTACTCCTACGCCCACCCCGATTCCCACACCCACGCCGACACCGGTTCCGACGCCTACGCCCGCTCCAACGCCTACTCCACAGGTTCGCACTCGGTTTGACTTTGACGCCGACGGGCGGGCCGATCTGGTCGTTTTCCGTCCGTCGAACGGAACCTGGTATATGAATCGAACGGCGAGCGGATTTTACACGCAGGTTTTTGGTCAGAACGGGGATGTGCCGGTCGCGGCGGACTACGACGGCGACGGGAAGGCTGACCCGGCCGTTTTCCGCAATGGAACCTGGTATCGCATTTCTACTGCGGCGATGACCTATGATGTGGTGCAATTTGGAGTTAGCGGTGACATTCCAAGACCCGCGGATTTTAACGGCGACGGGCGTGCCGACATCGCGGTTTTCAGGCCCTCGACCGGCCAGTGGTTCTGGGTGCCGAGCGGAACCGGCGGGCTCCATGTGGCAAATTTTGGCCAGAATGGCGACAGGCCGATGCCAGGCGACTACGACGGAGATGGGCGTGCCGACCTGGCAGTGTTCCGGCCCTCGAACGGCACCTGGTATCGTCTGGACAGCAGCGGCTTCTTTACGGTCACTCAATTTGGAGTGAATGGCGATATCCCGGTTTCTGCGGACTTCGATGGTGATGGCCGACTCGACCATGCCGTCTGGAGGCCCTCGAACGGAAATTGGTACATCCTCGGCAGCAATTCTTTCTCGGTGGTCAATTTCGGCGTTTCCGGCGATATTCCGACGCCCGCCGATTTCGATGGCGATCGGATCACCGATATAGCCGTGTTCAGGCCGTCAAACGGAACTTGGTATCGCATTGCAAGCAGGAACAAGAACTTTGAGGTCATACAATATGGGCAGCCGGGGGATATTCCGGCACCTGCATTATAACTGGCTGAATAGGGTCCGAACTCCTCGTTTAGGTCGAAGTCCAAAACGGCGCCGCCGCTATGTGATCGGCGTTCGACGTCTGACTTCGGCCTTTTGCATTAAAGATCTGGGCTGATCACGCCACTGCGTTCTCCATTCGCGGTCTCACCTCATCGGCAAAAGACCTTTTTTTGCTCGTCCAACCTGCAAGTCGCATCAAGGCAATCAGTATCGTACGCGGCGCATTTATAACCGATTCATAACTGTCTTACAGGCAGAAACATAGGAGGGACATCATAATGACACGGAGGAAGACCAGCCCTTTATCGACTACATTTTCAGTAGCAATAGCTTTCGTCTTAGTAAACAGCATCCTCGCGGCCCCCGGCAGCCTCGATCCAACTTTCGGCGTCGGCGGTTCTGTTGTGCATAACGTCGGGAACGCATCCGTCAGGAAGACCATTCTTCAGGCAGACGGCAAGATAGTCGTCGTCGGAAGCCGAAAATTCGTCCCTCGTGATCCGGGGGCACCTTCAATCGATTACGTGCTAGTGCGTCGGTTCTGGACAAATGGTGTCCTTGATACGACTTTCGCCAGCGTTGAAGGTATCGGTCATGACGCTGAGGTCCAGCCGGACGGCAAGATCGTCGTTGCTGGTACGAGGCTGAATTCGGGACGCGCTGCGCCAGGCGGAAGTGCCCTCCCCGCTCCTGCCGTCTGGCGATTCAATGTGAATGGCTCGATCGACACGACGTTCGGAGAGGGCGGTGTTCGCGAATTGCCTCTGATCGCACACGGGTCCGTCCAGATAGAGATCTTCGACAGCCGCATTTTCATCGGCTACGCCGCCGCAAATCCGATCCCCGGGACCAATTTTCGATACCGGATCTCCCGACTTTCCCCCGACGGAGCAGTAGATCTTACGCGCTACCCGCCGTATCAGTTCATCGTTTCCGAGACTGCTTTTGCGATCAGAATCGATCCGCTGAACGGCGATATAGTTGCCGCAGGCATCGACATAACAACGGGCGACGCGGTACTTCGCCGTTACGATAAACAAGGCGATCTGGTTGCTTCGTTCGGTGAAAGGGGGCAGGCTTCGATCCCGGATTGTTCAAGGACCACTGCTGAATTATTTCCAAAGGACGTTGTGATCCTGCAGGACGGCAAGATAAAGGTGCTCAGATTCCGAGGCTCGGGCAACACGTTTGTCGTTGTTTCGCTCCTGAACCAGAATGGATGGGCCGAGCCGTCGCTCTGCAAGTCGAACTATCTGCCGCCCGCCGTTGGCACGACCTTATTCGTGCAGCCCGACGGTAAGTTCTTCTATTACGTCGGAATGGTGGGCGGGACGATCCGCTTTTTCGCGGACGGCACAGAGGACGCGATCATAAACCATATTGCCGGTCATCCATCGGCCATCCAGCCGGACCAAAAGATCGTGGCCGCATGGGCCGAGTATCCGCTGTACCATACGATCCGCGTCGAAAGGCGGCTGCTTGATTGAATTATCTCCCGATCTTGATCCACGGAACGGGGCACCCACCGCTTCGTTCCTTATTCTTTTGTGCACGTCGTTGGCAAGTGTCACTGCATCAACGAAACTCGGTCCCTACATTGATAGAAACCGGATGGAGCCGCTATTATCATGTTTGACGCAAAAGTAGAATGCCGGATCGTCACTGCTGTATGAATAAACCTAGGTTCGTATTGATTATCGTGACTTTGACCTTGGTCATTTTGGCGGTTCCGGCCTTCTCTCAGGTAGAGGGCGGTGCGATCGCCGCGATCGATGAACCGGCTGAAGCAGTCGGCGGGGGCTCGTCCGCAAAGACGGCCGTAACGCGAACAAGGCGTCCTGCGGCAAACACCGGTAACCGAACGACTGCCACCAAAAAGGCTGCGCCGCCCGTCTCAAGGCCGCGGCCTTGGAACGGCCCGGTTATCGGCGACAAGTATCTTTTCCTCAATTTCGAGGTCTTATCCGCCGAAAAACCCTTTCACACACGAGCGGCAAAAGCGGCTGGGGCATCGGGCCTTGTGCAGGTCGAGATTCTCATAGACACTAACGGCAGCGTGATTGCCGCCCGTGCACGCACGGGTAATAAACTCCTCCACGCCGAGGCCGAGCGTGCCGCGCTGGGATCGAGATTCAGCCGCCCGACGCACGACGGCAGGCCGGCACGCGCCATCGGTTTTTTGGTTTACCGCTTCGGCCCGGCTGAAGAATGATCTCGAATTCCCGCCGCTCAAAGGTTGGAGGCTCATCGCAGCCTCCTTTTTTGTACTAAGATCGAGGTCGGACCGCCAACGCCAGGCCAGTGCCTTGAGCGGATCCTTTTTTGTTATGAATGATCCCTCGCAATCTTTCATTCCGGGCCAGATCTACACCTGGGCTGAGGTCGGTCGCGTGCATCGGATCAGGAACGGGATCTATCAAAAGAACGGCCGCCTGATCTCCCTACTCACGGATTTCGGCCGGATCAATCATTGTTATCCAGATAGGCACGGCTCAAGCGATAAGACCATCCTCTATACAGGCTCCGGCCGTCGGGGTGATCAAAAACTCGATCCGCCGAACCTCGCGCTCCTCGATGCCTCTGGTTCAGGCAATGCCATTCCGCTCTTCAACAAACTCTCGCCCGGTAGATGGGAATTCCTCGGTTTCTGGTCTGTTCTCAAAGGGGAGTATGTTTTTGACGAGAAACAGAATAGAATGTTGTGGAAATTTACCCTGCAACAATCTGCCGAGGTCTAGATCGTCACGTATCGTGAAGAACTTCACTTTTGCGTCGAAAAGTCTGCTATCGGTCAGAAATAAATCTGGTTCTGGAGATCAAAACATGCGAATCTTTGGCTTTCTGTTCTTAACGATCTTGCTATCCTACGGTTCCCACACCATCAACGGCCAAACCACCTGGACGTCTGAGGCTCAGGTCAAGACCAAAGCCCTTGGCACTCCTCGTGTATCGCCTGACGGTAAGCGTGTCGTGTACACGGTTAACGAAGCGGTGATGACGGCAGACCGCAGCGAATTCGTCACGCAGATTTGGCTGGCGACGAACGACGGCAAAGAAAACTATCAGGTGACCTTCGGTGATCGTTCGTCGGCAAATCCGAAATGGTCGCCCGACGGCTCGATGATCGCTTTCACCTCAAACCGCAAGGACAATCGGAATCAGATATACGTGATACGAATGTCCGGCGGCGAGGCCGAGCAGATCACGGACGGAAAAGCGGCAGTTTCTAACTTCGAATGGTCGCCGGCTGGCACATCGTTCGCCTTCACGATGAGCGATCCATTGACCGAGGACGAGGAAAAGAACAACCGCGGCCGCAATGATTTCCGATGGATAGATGAGAACACCAAGCTGGCTCGGCTTTACCTGACGCCTCTTGCTAAAAGCGCCGACGGGAAACGAGAGGTGCGAAAACTGACGGCCGTCGATCGCCATGTCACGTCGTTCGATTGGGCCCCAAGCGGAACGAAGATCGTTTTCGCTCACGTTACCGGACCCCTTGCAGACCACTGGCCAAGTTCGGACGTCAGCATCGTCGATGTTGCCACCGCCGCAGTCACGCCTTTCGCGGTCTCTGCAGCATCCGAGCAGAATCCCAATTACTCGCCGGACGGAAACTGGATCGCGATGACCGTAACCGAAATGCCCACCCGTTGGGCGCAGAGCTACCGTATCAACGTGTTCCCCGCCGGCGGCGGAACACCTCGCGTGATGCAAATGTCGCACGACGGCCAGCCGAACATCCTTGCATGGAACGCTGACGGGCGAGGCATTCTTTTCACAGAGGCACGAGGCACCGGAACGGCACTCTACGGAGCAAACGTTGCCGATGGGTCGATCCAGTTGATGGACAGCCAGGACGCAGTCATCAGCTCTCCGTTTGCCGGTAGGGATGGTTGGTACGCTTTCGTCAAGCAGACCTCGTCTGAACCGCCAGAGGTTTTCGTCGGCCGCCAGGGCGTGATGGAGGCTCGAAAGATCTCAAACGCAAATGCAGATTCAGCCCGGATACCGACGGGACGCACAGAGGTCGTCAAGTGGAAGAGCAAGGATGGGCGCGAGATCGAAGGACTGCTCCATTATCCGAACGGCTACCAGGCCGGACAGAAAGTGCCTCTTATTCTGAATATACACGGCGGCCCGGCGGGCGTCTTCCAACACTCTTACGTCGGCGGCCGAGGTTCCTATCCGCTGGCAACATTTATGGCAAAGGGCTACGCGGTTCTTCGTCCGAATCCGCGGGGTTCGAGCGGTTACGGCACGGAGTTTCGGCGGGCGAACATCAAAGACTGGGGCTTTGGCGATTACGACGACCTGATGACCGGCGTCGATCACGTGATAGCAATGGGCGTGGCCGATCCGAACCGACTAGGCGTTATGGGATGGAGCTACGGCGGCTACATGACGTCGATGATCATTACAAAGACCAACCGTTTTAAGGCTGCGTCTGCCGGCGCACCCGTTACGAATATGATGAGCTTCAATGGCACGGCTGACATCCCGTCGTTCCTGCCAGATTATTTCGAGGCCGAATTCTGGGACAACCCGCAGATCTACGCAAAGCACTCGGCGATGTTCAACATCAAAAATGCGAAAACCCCAACCCTCATCCAGCACGGCGAGAACGACCTGCGCGTCCCGATAGCCCAAGGCTACGAGCTTTACAATGCACTGAAACGCCAAAACATACCGGTGCGGATGATCGTACTGCCGCGCCAGCCGCACGGCATACAGGAACCGCGTCTTCAGATCGCGACCCAGCAAAGCAATCTGGATTGGTTCGACAAATACCTAAAGTGACCTTGTTCGATTTGGGTTGGAAAATGGCCGGATGCTATCCTTGCGTCCGGTCTTTTTTTCGATGAATTTTCGATGACGGCGATCAGAAAAGCCGAAGATATTGATAAACCGGCGATCGGCCGGATCATTACCGCCGTGCTTGCCGGCGGCGATACATACGTCTTTGAACCGGATACGCCCGAGCAGGAAATGCTCGATTACTGGTTCGCGGCCGAAAAGCACGTTTATGTCGCCGTTTCGGAACCGCCTGTATCAGCGGGCGGCCGGTCTGACGAGATACTCGGCACGTTCTGGCTCAAACCGAACCAGCTCGGCCTCGGCGACCACGTCTGCAACGCTGCATATATGGTCTCGCCTTCTGCTCAGGGTCGCGGCGTCGGCAGGTTGATGGCCGAATTTTCGCTGGATGAAGCTCGCCGACTCGGCTTCACGGCGATGCAGTTCAATTTCGTCGTTGCCTCGAACACCGCCGCAGTCCGCCTCTGGGAATCCATCGGTATGGAGATCGTCGGAACCATTCCCGACGCATTTCGCCACAAAACCCTCGGCCCGACCGACGCCTATATAATGCATCGAAAGCTTTAGGCCTTTCTCGTCGAAGTATGCAGAAGTCTAACTCGCCCGACGAATTCCTTAGAACAAACTTCCTCAATTGATGAACGCCGACTGTGTCGGGATGTCGCCGTTCTGGCCGAAGGGGAGGACGAGGATGCCCGATGCCGACTGGATGATGTACCACTGGCCGTTCGAGGGCCGGAAAACAGCGATATCTG
>DAOLDE010000022.1:0-63177 GCA_035327545.1 Pyrinomonadaceae bacterium
GGAGCCGGTGAAGGGACTTGAACCCCCGACCTGATGATTACAAATCAACTGCTCTACCAACTGAGCTACACCGGCTTTTGGATGAATGCGGAAGTGGGCCGCAACCGACGATACTAGCAAAACGTTTGAAATTGTTGCAAGTGCAGGACGAAAAACATGCTCGTTAAACAAGTCTGATGTAACATCGATGGCCTTGGTTCGAGTCAGGCCAAGCCAGGCACGATAATGATCTCGGGCATTCGTTCCGCCAAATACGTGCGCAAACTCAAACGTCAGTTTGTCGAAAGTTACTTTCGGGCCGATCAGTGTACACGGGAATGCTGGCCGGCCTATCTAACTGTCTGCACTGACTTTAGGGCCATAACGGTCGGAACGGCTTGGGGCTTCTTTCGGGCGAAATAGTGCTCTTGAGCTTGGCATCAGATGGGCTCCCGAGTTTAGTGATCGGGGACCGCGGGTTCGAAGGTAACTACTCTGACCGAGAACAAAAAACCAAGTTAACGAACCTTCGCGCTATGGGGCGACTGTTGAACAGAATTTGCGATACCTGCGAGATCCGTATTGTTCTTGCCTCGCGAGAGAAGAACTCTGAGAAAGGTCGATCGAAAGTGTGGGTAGCCGTCGTGACGACCCTTCGAGTTAGGTTTGGTGAACTGGATATAGGAATGAACAAAAAGAATTAACACAGAAAAAAAACGTTGACCATCAAACCTGCTAACGTTTACAATTAAAGGGTCAAGTTCTGGCCATTTCCGGCCTCGAATATTGATTTACCTCAATTTCCGCCGGGCACCTATCCCGACCGATCTCATTCTTAAGGAGAAAGTTGTGAACCGAATCTCTTCGCTCTTTAGGCTCTCGATAGCCATTTTTTGTATTTCTTTTGTTTTGTCGTCGGTGGCTTATACACAGAGGACCGAACCAACGCCGGTCCGCGTGATCTCTCAGGCCGCAAAGCCGATGACCGCAGCCGGTCCGAATAATCTTTATTGCGCCGGTTATGTGCAGCATTCATCGATCGATACCACGAATCGACTGATAGGCGCGGTGGAGGAACAGGATGGATATCATTATGCCGAAAATGACCTCGTATATCTCAACATGGGAGCAGGAAAAGGGGTCAGGGTCGGGGATATGATGGCGGTAGTTAGGCCTCGCGGCAAGGTAAACACGAAATGGACACGCAAAAGCGATCTTGGCTTTTTGGTCCAAGAAGTTGGTGCGGTCGAGATCATTCGCGTCAAGAACGACGTATCGGTTGCACGAGTAAAGACATCCTGCGATTCGTTCATGCTTGGCGATCTGGTTCAGCCGATGCCTCAGAGGGTAAGCCCGACACATCAGGTGCGCGGTCCGCTTGATCTTTTTGCCGATCCGACCGGAAAGGCGAATGGAAGGCTCTTTATGGCACGGGATGGGCAGGAAGCATTAACAAGAGACCAGATCGTCTATATCGATCTTGGTGCCGAGGACAACATTCGGGTCGGAGATTATCTTACCGTCTATCGGCCCCTGGGCAAGGGAAACCTGTTCTTAAATCCTGAACTTGAATCGGTCAGTGCACGAAGTTCGGGAAATGAGAGCGATGTCTATCGAGGCGGCGGCTTTTCTAATCAGACCGCTCGGAAGTCAGGCGACCGGGCCGACGGCCGCGTTGTGACTACCAAAGCAGCAAAGCAGGGACGCCCCCAAATTCGAAAGATAGTAGGTGAGATCCTGGTTCTAAACGTGCGGGAGAAGACGGCTACGGCCGTGATCACACGCACGGCACAAGAAATACATACGGGCGACTGGGTTGAACTCCAGTAGGTCGCGTCGAGCCGAATACCGCTGCTCATAAGCCGATCAGGAAACGGGTGGGTGTCTGAACACAGGCACCCGCTCTTTTTCATTTCGCGGGGAAGAGTGAATACAAGTAGGAATTTGGCTCCACGATTCGTTTGCAACCTGCTTTCGCGGAGCTTAAACTAATTGTTTATGGTTGAGATCGAAGATTTTACGGTCGGCACGGTCGAGGGCGACATTCTCGAACCGATGATGCAGATCCCATCCGTGCTGCCGGTATTGCCGCTGCGTGACATTGTTATATATCCGTTCATGATCGTCCCACTGTTTGTATCTCGCGACAAATCCATCCGCGCGGTCGAAGAGGCCCTCAAGGACAATCGAATGATAGTTCTTGTCTCGCAAAAGGACGTGAACAAGGAAGACCCGGGGCAGGACGATCTCTATCCGGTCGGGACGGCAGCGATAATAATGAGGATGCTGAAGCTGCCTGATGGGCGGATCCGCATTCTCATCCAGGGCCTCTCCCGTTCGCTGATCGACGGTATCGATGCAGGCGGCGATTATGTAAAGGCAACGATCACTCCGATCTCCGAGCCGCTTGCGCTTGAGGGTTCGCTGGAGGTCGAAGCACTGATCCGCAACGTTCGTGGCGCGATGGAAAGGGCGGCAAGCCTTGGCAAGAACATTTCACCCGAAGTTTTGGCGATCATCGCCAATCTCGACGACGCCGGACGACTAGCAGATCTTTCCGCGTCGAACCTCGAACTCAAGGTAGAGGACGCCCAGAGCGTCCTTAATATCTCCGAGCCAGTCGAGCGGCTGCGGCGCGTAAACGATCTGTTGAACAAAGAGATAGACGTCCTGACCGTACAGCAAGAGATAAATTCGCAGGCTCGGGCCGACATCGACCGCTCGCAGCGAGAATATTTCCTTCGCCAGCAGTTAAAGGCGATCCAGGGAGAATTGGGCGACGGCAACGAGATCTTTGAAGAAGTTGAAACCTACAGGAAAAGGATCCTCGAGGCTAGAATGCCGGAAAATGCCGAGACCGAAGCCCTTCGTCAGGTCAAGAAGCTCGAACGAATGCATCCCGACACGGCTGAGACGGCAACGCTTAGGAATTGGCTCGACATTATGACCGAGCTTCCGTGGGCTAAGGCGTCGAAGGATAACCTTAATCTAAAAAAGGCCGAGCGAATTTTGGACGAGGATCACTACGGTCTTGAACGTGTCAAAGAACGGATAATCGAAGCCCTGGCGGTCCGGAAGCTGATGGAAAAGCCAAAGGGCTCCATCCTTTGCCTTGTCGGCCCTCCCGGCGTGGGCAAGACGTCGCTTGGCCGATCGGTGGCGCGAGCGTTAAATCGTAAGTTCATTCGGCTCAGCCTCGGAGGGCTCCACGACGAAGCAGAGATCCGCGGCCATCGTCGGACGTATGTCGGAGCGATGCCGGGCCGGATAATCCAGGCCATTCAACAGGCCGAGACGAATAATCCGCTGATCATGCTCGACGAGATCGACAAGGTCGGTGCCGATTTCAGGGGAGATCCGAGCTCTGCCCTGCTCGAGGTGCTCGATCCCGAACAGAATTCGACGTTTCGCGACAATTACCTGGGCGTAACGTTCGACCTCTCAAATGTGATGTTCATGACCACTGCCAACGTGCTCGACACCATCCAGCCGGCACTTCGCGACAGGATGGAGGTCATTTTCCTTTCCGGTTATACCGAAGAAGAAAAGTACGAGATCGCAAAACGTCATCTGATACCTAAGCAGATCGAGGAAAACGGGCTCGTTCGAGAAGATGTTCGCTTTGATCGCAAGGCGGTTGTAAAGATCATCAGCGAATACACCCAGGAGGCGGGCCTCCGACAGCTCGAGCGTGAGATCGGAAAGGTCGCCCGAAAAGTGGCAAGGCAAAAGGCTGAACTTGAGAACGACTTTGTTCCGATGCGGATCACGGCCGACAACGTCCGCGAATATCTGCGAAATCCTAAAGTATTTCAGGAAGGAGCGTTGAAAAAGGACCAGATCGGCACCGTCACCGGCCTCGCCTGGACCGCCATCGGCGGAGATATTCTTTTCATTGAAGCACTGAAGACCAAGGGCAAGGGAAAACTTCTGTTGACCGGGCAGCTCGGCGAAGTGATGCAGGAATCGGCACAGGCGGCTTTTTCCTACGCAAAGGCACGTGCGGGGGAGCTTGGCATTCCTGACGAGGTGCTGGAAATGTACGATATACACATCCATTTGCCCGAGGGAGCTATCCCGAAAGACGGGCCGAGCGCCGGAATAACGATGGCTACTGCTCTGGTGTCCGTCCTGGCCCAAAGGCCGGTGCGCAAGGATGTGGCAATGACCGGCGAGATTACGCTTCGAGGCAATGTGCTTCCGATAGGCGGCGTAAAAGAAAAGCTGCTCGCCGCCCGGCGGGCCAAGCTTAAGACGGTAATACTGCCCTCTCCGAACAAAAGGGACCTTGAGGACCTGCCTCCGGAAGTTCTTAACGATTTGAACTTTGTATTTGTTGAACACGTGAGCGAGGTGTTCGCAGCAGCCCTTTTGAATGGTAAAAAGGCCACTGTGTCGGCCAAGCGCTGATCATGTCAGGCGGGCGGCCCGGGACCGGCAAAAATTGACCCTCAGGGGCGATTGTGGTATGTTTTACGATGGTTTACGCTGATACGAACAGCCAAAATTCCCGTTATCAAAGGAACTTTTGCTTCAAAGCAGCGTTATTATATTCATCGGCGTCAAAAGGACGTACGGCGAAGCGCTCACCCGACAGATCTTAATAATTGAGCTTCGCCGATCTCATAGATTTATAGAGAACTTAATGATCCAACTTACTCGCAGGGCCTTTCCTGCATTCGCAATAATCTCGGTTGTATTGTGTCCTGTTGTTTTTGGCCAAACCTCGCCGACTTCTGACGGTATTCCACAGGAAGTTCGTCAGGCTCGAGAAGCCGTCAGGATGGTCCTTGACGAAGCGGGACGCTCTTTCAAGGATGGAATGAACGCCTTAAAATCGAACAGGCGTTTCGAGTCCGGAAAGGCATTTGACAAGGCCGTTGAGGTTTTCTTGTTTTCAACGCTGGATATCCAGCGGGACCCGACCCTTCAGGGCTGCTATACCCAGCTGATCGAGACCATTTATCGCATCGAATTTCCAAATACGGCTCAGCCGCCTCACATTCGCAGCTTGTCGGCAACGTGCAGTTGGCGCTGGACCGACGCGGATATGAGCCTGGCGGACGAAGTGGTCGCGTTGACCCGAACGGCAAAACCGCAGCCGACCGGCCAGACGCCTGCGCAGGACTCAGTTGCCGCTAATCGAGCCCCATCGGCCGAACGAAGCGTCGGATTCAACGAGCAGGGGTTTGAGCCCTCACCGCTTGACGAACTTTCCCGCCTCGAGCTGACAACCGAAGAACTTCAGGTCGAGAACGATCCGGTCGCCGAGCAGCAGTATCGATATATTCAGGTGGCGGTCGCCAATCAGTCGCTTGGATTTTCGTTCCAGGTGCATCCGATGATCCAACAATACATCAACTATTACCGCGGTCGCGGCAGGAGCACGATGGAGGTTGGACTGTATCGCTCGGGTATGTTCATGTCGATGGCACGGCGCATCTTCCGTGAAGAGGGAATTCCTGAGAATGTGGCATGGCTCGGACAAGTTGAAAGCGCCTGGAAGCCCACCGCGTTGTCGTGGGCAGCGGCATCTGGCCTGTGGCAGTTCATCCCCGGTACCGGGGCTCGTTACGGCCTGCGGCGTACGGCACACGTCGATGAAAGAAACAGTTTTGATGAGGCCACAAGGGCATCCGCTCGCTACCTGAAATTCCTGTTCAACCGCTATGGGAACTGGGAATTAGCGATGGCCGGTTACAACTGCGGCGAGGGAAATGTTGATCGAGCTATCCGCCGGGCGGGAGTAGCCAATTTTTGGGCGGCGTATCCCTATTTGCCGAAAGAGACGCGAAACTATGTGCCGAACATCCTGGCTACCATCCTGATCGCGAACAATCCGGCCCAGTACGGCTTTGGACACGTCCGGCCCGCTCCGCCGCTGAGATACGATCGCGTGCGGGTACCGGCCTCAACAAATTTGACCATTCTTGCCCAGGCATCTGACACAAGCGTGCAGTATCTGCGTTATCTCAATCCGCATCTGAGAAGCAACGTGACGCCGCCTGAGCCATACGTCGTTAATGTACCGCCGGGTAAGGCAAATGAGGTTGTTGCGGTCTTTAAGCGTGTTCCTGCATCGCAGATCAATAACACGAGCCTTGCAAATTCCGTAAGCGGCGAGACCTGGCAGAACATCTCGAACCGGACCGGTGTAACCGTAGCCGAGCTGATGGCCGCAAACCCGGGAATGAAGGAACCGCGTGGAAAGGTGTTTGTGCCGGTAAGCGCCAATAGGATAAACACGATCTCTTACTCGCGGCCCGCCAACACGGGCAACGCCCAGGCATCGTCGAATGTAAAAGTAGTGAAAGCACAGGCCGGAGATACCGTTTCGAAGCTTGCAGCACGTCACGGCGTGGACGCGACAGAGGTGGCGAAGTATAACGGATTGCTGCCGAATTCTGTGCTTGGTGCCGGCCGGGAGATCAAGATCCCGTCGAAATAGTTTGAACCTTTTTTTCTGAGAATAGCCGGGCTTTCCGATGGCGGTACCCGGCTTTTTTACGTTTGTGTAACGGATACGCGGTCACCGGTGATTTTGGGGGCTTTTCGCAATTGTGGAACAGCGGCCGGTAACTTCGTTCCGGCAATTGACAATCTTCTAGAACTGTAACTATGATAGTTACAGTTATGGCGATCAATAGCCAGTTCGCGAAAGCGGTCCACATACTTACGCTGCTGTCTGTTCTGCCGGACCGGAAACTGAGCTCAGACGATATTGCCTGCAGCGTCAACACGAATCCGGTGGTCATCCGCAGGCTGTTGGGACAACTGAGCAGTGCGGGTTTTGTTGAATCACGTTCCGGTGCGGCGGGCGGGACACGCCTGGCCAGGCCGCCGGCCGAGATATCGCTCGACCAGGTTTACGCAGCGGTCAATTGCGGCGAGGTCTTTGCGATCCACGAAGGCAATCCGAGCAAGAACTGCTTTGTGAGCGAGAACATCGAATCCGTGTTGTGTGAATTGAGAGAAGATCTGGACCGTACGGTAACGGAGCGTCTGGCGGGGCACACGCTCGAAACTTTATTGAAACGCATCGGCGAACGAACGGCGGGCGGGCATTGAGATAGGGTTGCCCGCGGATCGGCCTGCGAACATTTGGAGCGAGGCCTGCACGAACTGTTGAAAACAAATACTTTGGAATAGATCGCGGGTGATATCCCTGTAAGATCAGATTTAAACATCAAAGAGAATTTCCTTCTAGGAGAAAATTATAATGAGATTGAAACTTATCGCGATACTTTCTATCGCACTTGTGTTGTCGGCTTGCGAAGATCCTGCAGCGAATAAGCCCAAAGCAACCGTGACCGAGCCCTCGGGCAATACTACTGTGAACACGGGCGGGGCACCGTCGGAGCCTGCAAAGGGCGAATCGCTTGCGATCACACCTGCAAACACCACGGTCACCTTTATCGGATCAAAAGTTACCGGTCGGCACGAAGGCGGATTTACGATGTTTACAGGTGCGATCGACCTGGTAAACGGGAATCCTGAAGAAAGCTCGGTTTCTGCAGATATTGACGTCAATACGCTTTATTCGGATGACCCTAAACTGACGGAGCATTTGAAATCTTCGGACTTTTTCGATGTGGCAAAGTTTCCAAAGGCCACCTTTAGATCGACAAAGATCGAGCCGGGCGGTAAGAGCGGTGACAACTATGTTGTGACCGGCGATCTCGAATTGCGCGGCCAGCGAAAGACCATTTCGTTTCCCCTCAAGATTGATGTCACCAACGCAGACGTTACCGTCAAATCAGGTTTCACGATAAACCGAAAAGATTTTGGCATGGTTTATCCTGGAAAGGCGGACGATCTGATCCGAGACGATGTTTCCATCTTGATCGATTCGAAATTGCCAAGGAGAAAGTAAACGAACACAAGCGGAGTTGGCCGGTTCGATCGGGTAATTCTGCCGGCTGATGTGAATAGGGTCCGATGAAGGCTTACGAGATCAGGGAATTTGGTATTGATAAGCTCGCAATGGTGGAGCGAGACGATCCATTACCTGGACCGCACGAGGTTCTGGTACGTTTTCGGGCCGTTTCGCTCAATTATCGTGACCTGATGGCCGTCTCGGGAACCTATAATCCGAGAATGAAGCTGCCTGCCGTCCCTTTTTCCGACGGGGCGGGCGAGGTTGTGTCCGTAGGGGAAGCCGTGAAAAAGTGGAAGGCGGGCGACCGGGTAATGCCCCTTTTTGCACAACTTTGGTTCGACGGCGAATCTACAGAAGAGAAACGCCGGTCAGCGCTCGGAGCAGGGGCATTCTGGGATGGGGTCTTGCGGGAACTGGGCACATTCGGTGAAGACTCCATCGTCCATATTCCGGAACATCTCACATTTGAAGAGGCGGCGACCCTTCCTTGTTCGGCGGTTACCGCGTGGAATGCTTTGGTCCACTCCGGCAAGGTAAGACCGGGCGAAACCGTGTTGACATTGGGTACGGGTGGCGTATCGATTTTTGCCTTGCAGTTCGCAAAAATGGCCGGAGCTCGCGTTTTCGCCACCTCGGGAAGCAACGAAAAGATCACCCGCCTTTTGGAGCTTGGAGCGGACGGTACCGTTAATTATCGGGAACGGGCAGACTGGGACAGGGCCGCCCAGGAATTCTCGCCCGGCGGTGTGGACCACGTGGTCGAGATCGGGGGCTCTGGAACGCTTTCTCGGTCTGTGAACGCGGTGCGGATCGGAGGACACATTGCGATGATCGGTGCTCTCGCGGAAGAAATGCCCTTTAGCCCGATCAATCTATTTATGAAGGCGATCAGGCTGCAGGGAATATTTGTCGGCTCAAAACGGATGTTCGAGGAGATGAACCGAGCTGTCTCGCACCACGAGATGCGCCCGGTCGTCGATAGGGTTTTCGGATTTGACGAAGCCCGCGACGCCCTTACGTACATGAAAGAAGGGGCACATTTTGGCAAGATAGTTGTAAATATGGCGTGAAAAGGGCCGTTCCGGACGTTGAGTTGGCGTCAGTGGATCTGATCGGACATATGGCCGGAACTAAGGTCGGCACGGGTACAAATAATGGCCGTATTATGTCGGACGTAACCAGCAAGTTATACTTTTATTATTAGGAGAACAAGATGGCAAATTATGCTAAGGAAGTAAATGACGGTGATTTTGAGACATCGGTACTCGGAGCAGACGTTCCGGTACTGGTTGACTTCTGGGCAGAGTGGTGCGGGCCGTGCAGGATGATCGCTCCGTCAGTCGAGGCTGTTGCGGAAGAATACGACGGAAAAGCATCATTCTTCAAGATGGACGTGGACAACAACCAAAACGTCCCGCAGCGATACGGCATCAGGGGCATTCCGACACTGATCCTCTTCAAAGGGGGACAGGAACAGGAGCGGATCGTAGGTGCCGTTTCGCGTGAGGCCATCTCAAAGGTGGTCGGAAAGTATATTTAACCCGACGATCAACCGGAATAAGGCGAGGCCCCCGATAATGCAGAGGGCCTCGTCCTTTATTGTCCGGCTGCATTAGAACTGACCGAACCGAGCCGCAGGCACGTCGCCGGTCTGTCCCCATTCCTTCGTAAATATGTTCCGGGTGACCGGCGTCATCACGTAGAAGGTTCCCTGCGCCCCAGGCCTCCAAATCGCGTAGTCGGTTTTCCCGTCGCCAGTGTAGTCGCCTTGCACGATAACATCGCCTGAAGCCGCGACGCCCCACGTATCCGTCACGATCGCCCCTGTGTCGCTCGATTCGAACACCCATTCGTAAAAGCCTCCGGCGTTCGTTCGAACGACGGCAAGGTCAGTAATGCGGTCACCGTCGTAGTCGCCGGGCACTATTACGTCGGTCGGGAGCCCGAAGAGCTTCGAATCAATGGTGCCGTCGGCAAACCGCGCGTAGAATCTGGCAGCGTTGCCTTCCTGTCGGCGGACCAGAAAGTCATTCTTGCCATCGCCGTCATAATCGCCTCCCAGCGGGACATCGCCGGTCTGGCCCCAGTTTACCGTCTTAAAGGTCTCGGTCGGCGAGGTCTTGTAATACCAAACAGACTGAGCCCCTGAACGATAAACGGCGATATCGTCGCGGCCATCGCCGTCGTAGTCGCCTGCGACCCGGGCGTTGTCGCCGGGCTGTCCGAACTGCTCGATCCGCATTGTCAGGCTTGAACTCTGGATTATGTAGAAAGTGCTGTTCGATTGCCGGTAAACTGCCGGATCGTCTCGCCCATCGCCGTCAAAATCGGCAACAATGACCTCGTCGCCGCTGACGCCCCAGTCACGCGTATAGGTCGGGTTTCCGCCGTTGATCGCGTTCCACCACGTAAGCTGCGAGCCGGCGCCGCCCGCCGCTCGAACGACAACGTAATCAGTTCGTCCATCGCCATCGATATCGACCGGAGCGTCAGGCGGTGAAATCCCAACATTGGGTGCCCCGGGCGTCAATGCGCCGTCGATGGGAAAATTTGCGGTCCGAATCGTAGAACTATAGGTATTTGCATCATTTGTTCCAACCATCGCGCCGGCATACCAGGCCGCTGCAGTATTGGGGACGCCGTTGCCTGGGAAGCGGGTCGCTGCTCCGATCGTTCCGCCAATAGCTGTCAAAACGGTTCCGTAGATTACATCTCCGGCGCCGCCGTCGCTCCACGAAACACCGTCAATTATCGTAGCTCCTTGCGGCAGCTCCAATACACCATCCTCATTTGTGTCGTAATCAGTGTTTGCGGTTATCGGCGTGACACTGCTTATCAGAAGGAAGGAGTTCGAGCCATTCTGGAGGACTCCCGCTGAAGCGTCGAAGAAAGAGGTCTGGAGAACAGTTGTTCCTGCCGGAAAGGTTCGTGATCCGCACGGCGCGGCGGCGATCACTACCAACAAGCCGTTCGCGCCGATCGCCGGTCCCGGGACACCGAACGTTACAACGGCCGTTGCCAGGCCTTTATTTGTATCACCTTCCAACGAAACGAAATGGACATTTTCGACTATCGTTCCTGGCGAACCTTTCAATTCGAAGTATTCACACGGACCATCCGTGCCGCCCGGATTTACATTCAATTCGTTGAGCAACACCTGACCCAACACGCTGTATGGGGTCAACACGAAAAACGCTGCAACGACCAATAAATATGCTCGTCCTTTCATTTTCTTGCCCTCGCTTTCTTGTATAGTTCACTGCTCTCCAGCAACGCCCGTGCAGGCCCGGAATGCCGCGTGTGTGGATAGATCCATTGACCGAATGGCAGAATACTACCACACAAATCCGTTGAGTCTAATCGCTAATGCAGATTTTCATACTTCTCTTCGGGAGCCCGCCAAATATTTCGGCCTGAAGCCTATTTTTGGTAATATCAAATACACAAGGGGAAGTGAAAGGAACACGAAAATGCTGGTCAAAAGAGCGATGTTTTTGCTGCTCGCGGCACTGGGCACAACGGGCGTTGCGGTAGCTCAAGATAAGAAGCCGCCTCGGCCTGACGACGAAGTGATACGCGTCGATACCGAGTTGATCGAGGTTCCGATCGTGGTCACCGATCGAGCCGGAAAACCACTTCTTAATTTGAAGAAGGCAAATTTTTCGATTGCAGAAGATGGCAAAGCGCAGGAGATCGCTGAATTTGGGGCCACATCGGCACCATTCGAAGTTGCCCTTTTGCTCGACACTTCGGGATCGACTCGATCGGAACTGCAGCTTCTCCAGCGCTCCGCGTTGCATTTTATCGAGTCGCTTCGTCCGGGAGACAGGGTTTCCATCGTATCGTTCAACACTCAGGTTCGTGACAAACGATCTGTGGCTGTCAGCGAGATCGTTGTCGGTCTAACCGCGAATCGGAGTGAGTTGCGGGCCGCTCTTGAAAAAGTCAATACGAGCAACGGCACGCCCTATTACGACGGCCTTCTCGATATCGCAAAACGTATTTTTCAAGATGAGCCGAGGCCGGAGGTCCGCGGACGAAGGGCACTTGTCGCTTTGACCGATGGGGTAGATTCGACCAGCGTGTCGGATTATGCCGAGGTAAAGGAATTGCTGGAAGAGGCAGGTATCATTTGTTATTTTATCAAAGTCGATACGCGGGATTTCTTTGAAGAGAATCTCCTTGGCGACTGTGAACTGGCCTTGCGATTCTCTGCCGCGCAGATCCGGCGATACTACCGGCGGCTCGGAGCATCGAGTCGGGTCGAAACAACGAGCGATTTTTGCCAGTTGGGCGATTTTGAGCGTCTCGCGATCAGCAAGAAACTTTACGAGATGGCGAGCGACGAAATGAACGCTTTGGCGCGCATCTCTGGCGGAAAGGTCTTTCCTGTCGGCGACCTGAGCGAAGCGCGGAACGCTTTCAAGAGCGTCGCCGATGAGATCGGCACTAAGTACAGCCTCGCTTACTATTCTACTAATGAAAAACGCGATGGTACTTACCGACGAATTACCGTAAGTCTCAAGGGCCTTCCGCCCGGTACGCAGATCAGGGCGAGGGAAGGGTACACCGCTCCTTCGAACTGATCGATATTACGAAAGTGTGGATCATTTGATCTGGGCCCGCCGTGATCGATCGGTCCGCTAACTTGGCTCAGTGAGTGTCTGGCAAACCGGCAGGCACATATTTCAAATTTATGAAGTTCCGCCGAATATGCCTTATAGTGCTAGACTCCGCCGGAATAGGTGAAATGCCCGACGCTGCTGCCTGGGGGGATGCCGGTTCAGATACCTTGGGGAACGTGTTCCGGCTAAGGCCGGTACGAGTGCCGAATCTGCAGAGATTGGGAATCGGCAATATTCGAGAACTTCAACACGTTCCACCCGCGCACCAACCATTGGGTTCGTTTGGCAAGTGCACGCTCGCCTCGAACGGGAAAGACACGACAACGGGCCATTGGGAGATGGCCGGGATCATCCTCGAAAAGGCGTTTCCGACCTTTCCAAATGGTTTTCCGGCAAGTATCGTCGAGAGGTTTGCCAGTGAAGCGGGCGTGCCCGGTATTCTCGGTAATGTGCCTGCAAGCGGCACCGAGATCATAAAAGAGCTAGGCGAAGAACACATCCGCACCGGCAAACCTATCGTTTACACTTCTGCTGACAGCGTTTTTCAGATCGCCGCTCACGAAGAGGTCGTCCCTGTTGAAAGGCTTTACGAGATGTGCGCGATCGCTCGACGGATCTTGGACGGGGACGATCGTGTAGGGCGCGTGATTGCCAGGCCTTTTGTCGGCGAAACTGCCGAAACCTTCAGGCGAACTGAGAACCGGCACGATTATGCGGTTCCTCCGCCCAAGCAGAACCTGCTTCCGATACTGAAATATGCTGGGTTAGACGTGGTTTGCATTGGAAAGATCGCCTCGATCTACGATTCGATGGGCGTGACCGAAGATCTCTCGGCAAAGAATAACGACCAAACGATCGACCAAACGTTGAATGCACTGAAAGCGGAAACGCAGGGGCTTATCTTCAGCAACCTTGTTGATTTCGATATGCTTTTCGGCCACAGACGCGATCCTGAAGGTTACGCAGAAGCGCTAGAGCATTTTGATTCCCGGCTACCGGAGATCTTTGGAGCAATGACCCCGGAGGACCTGCTTGTTATAACGGCAGACCACGGCAACGACCCGACCTTTCCTGGTTCAGACCACACTCGGGAATACGTTCCGCTATTGGTTTATGGCAAGAAGGCAAAGGCGGGCGTAGATTTGGGCACGCGCAGCTCGCTTGCCGACATAGGCCAAACCATCGCGGAAAACTTCAGCCTTACGCTTCCGGCTGGCAAGAGTTTTCTAGGCCAATTAATAGATTAGTTCAGTGGCGGCTTTGCGTTTTGGCACGCAGCTATTACGTTATAGCTGTGAACTTCACCTTACCCTATATCAGTACTATTTTGCTATGAAAACGTTTCTCGCGATCTTGCTCGTCCTTTCGTTTGCGCTCCCGTTGCCAGGCTTTGGCCAAAATGATCCGGTCGAGGCTCATTCGCGATTGCGTCAAGTAATTGAACATTACGACCAGGACCGCGGCGCGTTCAATCGCTGGTTCTCGGCTGAGACCTCGTCGGCAAGGCGGGAAAGATTTAAGAAACTCTATTCCGATCGTCTCGCGGAATTGGCCAAGCTGGATTTCTCGCGTCTTCAGCATCACGAGCAGATCGATTATTTGCTTTTTCAAAACCATCTGCGGCGGGAGCTTCAGGAACTCGAACGCGGTGTGAAGCAGCTCGAAGAGATGGCATTGCTCATTCCCTTCGCCCAAACCATAAGCGATCTGGAAGACCAGCGCAGGCGTTTAGAGACCATAGATCCGGAGCGTACCGCTGCTCTTCTCGACGGTCTGGCGAGGCGGATCGCGGACACCCAGCGAAATCTCGAGACAAATACGGCGTTACGGCCGGCGAGAACGGTGGCTTACCGTGCCGTCCGAACTATCGCATCGCTCCGATCGACCCTGCGCAACTGGTACAACTTTCACAATGCGTATGACCCCGCATTTACCTGGTGGTGCCGAAAGCCCTTTGAGTCAGCCGATGCGGAACTTCAGAAATACTCGTCCTTCGTGTCCAACAGACTCGTGGGAATCACGCCGGACGACCGTACGACCATCATCGGCGATCCGATCGGCCGCGAAGCGCTCATCGCCGAGCTTCAGTTCGAAATGATCCCATATTCGCCGGAAGAACTTGTTCGGATCGCAAATCGTGAATTCGACTGGTGTGTCGAAGAGCTAAAAAAGGCCTCGCGGCAGATGGGATTTGGCGACGACTATATGAAGGCGATCGAGGCGGTAAAACGAAAATATGTCGAGCCCGGGAAGCAGCCGGCGTTGATCCGCGACCAGGCCCGCGAAGCTATCGAGTATGTTAAGAAAAACGACCTGCTGACCGTTCCCGCCGAGGCCGAAGAAAGCTGGCGAATGGAAATGATGTCACCGGAGCGGCAGTTGATCGCCCCGTTTTTCCTTGGCGGGGAGACCATTTTGGTCGCTTACCCGACGGACGGAATGACCCACGAACAAAAAATGATGTCACTGCGTGGAAACAATCCGCACTTTGCACGCGCCGTCACGCATCACGAGCTGATCCCCGGCCATCATATGCAGCAGTTCATGAACCGGCGGTACCGGACGTATCGCTCTTCATTCCGAACCCCATTCTGGGGCGAAGGCTGGGCCTTGTACTGGGAATTCCTACTGTGGGACCGCGGGTTTGTCAAAACGCCTGAAGATAAGATCGGTGCTTTGTTTTGGAGGTCGCACAGAGCAGCCAGGATCATCTTCTCGCTTAATTTTCACCTGGGGACATGGACACCAGAGCAATGTGTGGACCTTTTGGTGAATAAGGTCGGACATGAACGCGACAACGCATTGGCAGAGGTGAGGCGATCGTTTTCCGGTGATTACGGCCCCCTTTACCAGATGGCCTATATGATGGGCGGGCTCCAGTTTTATGCATTGCATCGTGATCTTGTCGGTGGCGGGAAGATGTCGAACCGCGACTTTCACGATGCGATCCTTAAGGAAGGATCCATCCCAGTCGAAATGGTGCGCGCTATTCTAACGAAACAACGACTTGAGAAAGACCATAAGCCTTCGTGGAGATTCTACCAGCTTGAAAATTAGCGAAGGGAAGGAGGCGAAAGTCGGCTTGCCGCGAACGGTCTCGCATAGAAGGATGTGACCCTTCGGGTCAAATAGTATGAAAGCAAAGAGGGACGCGAGATGGTACTCGCGTCCCTCTTTGCTTAATAGATTCGCAGCTAATTTGGTCTCGGCCGCCGATCCATTCCTTAAAAAATAAAGGATGCCTGCGTAGGCAGGTCTTCGGCCGTACCGAACGGCCAAACAAGAATGCCCGAACCGGATTGTATGATATACCATGTACCGTTCGAAGGTCGGAAAACTGCAATATCGGACTTTCCGTCCCCGTCATAATCCGCGGGGACAGGAATATCGGTCGCAACCCCCCAGGTGGCCACACTGAATCCAGCCGAACTCATCGCGCGGAACCATTGGCCCGTGGACGGTCGAAAAACCGCAAGATCCGTAAGGCCGTCGCCATCATAATCCGCCGGGACCTGGATGTCACCGGGCTGCCCCCAGGTTTGGATAAAGAAACCGATGCCCGATTTGAGGATGTACCAGTTACTTTCCGACGGCCGAAATATTGCAATATCGTCACGCCCGTCGCCGTCAAAATCTCCTATAACCGGCTTATCACCCGCTACGCCGAAATTGACCACCGAGATAGACCCGCTTGCACTTAACAGACGGTACCAATTGTTGTTTGAAGGGCGATAGATTATAAGATCAGCCTTGTTGTCTCCGTCATGATCGGCAGGCACAGGGATATCACCAGCCTGGCCCCAGCCTGCCGCCTGAAACGTTTGACTCCCGGAATTGAACCAGTACCAGGTGCCGTTCGATGGGCGGAAAACCGCAACATCGGTCTTCCCATCGCCGTCAAAATCTGCTGGAACCACACGATCAGTCGCAACTCCCCACTCCATAACCGTATAGCCGAGGGTTCCTCGAAGGATATACCACAAGCCATTAGAAGGACGACGGACCGATAGATCGGAGCGACCGTCGCCGTCGTAATCAAACGGTGTTCTAGGGATGTCTCCCGTGGTTCCACCGCCCCAGAACCCACTGTTTAATTCAAATCCGGTTCCGGTCGATCTGCCGACCGCGGGCTCGCCAATGGTCCCATTTAAGCTAAAACTTCCGCCGCTGCTCGATTCGCCTCCACCGGAGATGATCGATTTAGTGATCGAAAATTGCCCACCCGACTGGCCAAATACCATGCCTGTAAGGATCAGGATCGTTATAAAGCTATTTCTCATCGAACCTCAGACCACCGTCAATTACAAAAAACAGTCTTTCCGTTTCCGTAGGGAAGTCCCGAAACTTCTTATGGACACGGGATCACGGTCGTAACCAGAACTCCAGCATTTGAAAGCGTAATTCTTGCGCATGTCGCACCATCGGGTGACTTCAAAATTATCCCCTGATTGGGCTGGGACATAAGAATATCGCCGTTGGCAATCTCGAGCCTCGCTTTTGGAGCCGTGGTGCCAATTCCGACATTGATGCTCGTTCCGCTTTGCCCTGTTACGCCTCCAAGGACCATTGAGTTGCTTGTGCTGACCGCCGCATTTGCCCCGATCGCGGTCGCGTTGGTCAGACTGCCGGAGCCAACATCAGCATTCGCGCCGATTATCGTATTGGAAGTGCCGGCAATGTTATTGGCTCCAGCTATGGAACCGACGAAAGTGTTGGAGCTTCCGGTAGTACCCGTACCTGCTCCGACAAAGATATTGCCGGTGCCATTATTGGCGAGTGCCCGCGTTCCTCCTACGTTCACCTGCGTTACGGCGTTGACCAGATTGCCGGTCAGTGTTCCCCCGGCCGTTCCGTTCCCAGCAATATTGAAATTACTACCGGCCTGTTGCGTGCCCGTATTCTGTATGTAGCTTGCACTTCCGACCGGCACGTCGGCTGCGGTAAGCGCTCCACTTGTCCAGCCGCCCGATCCGTTACCCCTGAGAAACTGGGTTCCGGTTGAACCAGTTAGGCCGGTCCCACCGGCTCCCGGTGCGATCGTTCCCGAAATGTTCCCTGCAGGAACAGTGAATGAACCGGTGATCGAGCCGTTTACGGTGAGATTGCCGCCGACGGTGAAATGCGATCCGACCGCACCCGTTCCCGCGACATTGAAGTCGGTTCCAGTCTGCGGCGTCGTGCCGTTTTGAACATAGTGCGTGCTTCCCGCCGGTATCTCGGCGGATGTCAGGGCCGAAGTTACAAAGCCTGTACCATTACTTTTCACAAAGTGGCCATTAGTTCCGGCGGAAGTGAGGCCCGTTCCTCCATTGCCTACGCCAAGGGTTCCTGTGATGTTCGACGCCGCCAGGCCGCCTGTGATAGTCCCGCCGACCGTGAGATTGCCGCCGACGGTGAAATGCGAGCCGACCGCACCTGTTCCTGCGACATTGAAGTTGGTACCAGCCTGCGGCGTCGTGCCGTTTTGAACATAGTGCGTGCTTCCCGCCGGTATCTCAGCGGATGTCAGGGCCGAAGTTACAAAGCCCGTACCATTACTTTTCACAAAGTGGCCATTGGTTCCGGCGGATGTGAGGCCCGTTCCTCCATTACCCACGCCAAGGGTTCCTGTGATGTTCGACGCCGCCAGGGCGCCCGTGATGGTCCCGCCGACCGTGAGATTGCTGCCGACGTTCATTGTTGTGCCTACCGCACCGCTGCCGGCCACGTTAAAACTCGCGCCTGCCTGCGAGCCCAACTGGTTTCTGATATATGTCGCACCTAGGTCTGGAATGTCAGCCGAAAGTATGGTGCCGTTCGTCCAGCCTCCACTTCCGTTGCCTCTAAGGAAATTTGATCCGGTTGAGGACGAAAGACCCGTACCGCCGTTACTGGCCCCCAAAACTCCAGTTACGTTCGTCGCCGGAATGGTGAACGTACCCGTGAAGGTGCCGTTTAAGACCAGGTTGCCCGGTATCCGAACTGTATCTGCCATTCGCCCAAGAACGACCGAGTTGTTGTTGCTGACAGTCGCTCCCGCACCGATCGCGGTGGCGAAAGTGAGATTTCCGGCCCCAAAATTTGAACCCGATCCGAGCGCGGTATTGGAAAATCCGGTCGAGTTTGAAACACCCGCCCCAAAACCGACAAAAGTGTTATCGTTTCCGGCGATAGAGGTACCAGCGCCGACGAAGGTGTTCGCAGTGCCCACGTTGCTAAGAACCCTCGTTCCACCAATGTTGTATTGCGTTACCGAATTGACGGTGTTTGCGGAGAATATCCCGCCTACGGTCCCGTTACCGCTAATGTTGAAATTGCTTGAGGCCTGAACAGCAAGGCCATTCTGAATGTAATTTCCGCTTCCGGCCGGAATGTCAGCCGCCGCGATAGCGGAGCTCTGCCAAATACTTCCGTTGCTCCTGAGATAGTTGCCGGCGGTTCCCGGCGAGTTCATGCCGGTGCCGCCATTATTTACTGCCACAATGCCAGTGAGGCTGGCTGCTGGAACTACGAAAGTGCCTGCAGTCAAGGTGCCGTCAACCTGCAAGTTGCCAGGTGCGCGGACAGTGTCAACACTTCGGCCAAGAACTACCGTATTGTTCGTGCTCACAACCGCGTCTGCGCCGACGGCCGTCGCAAAGGTAAGATTGCCGCTGCCAACATTCGCATTCGCTCCTACCAGGGTGTTATTCCCACCGATAGTGTTAGACTGGCCCGCGTTTGCCCCGAAAAAGGAATTGTTGGCACCGATGGTATTACTGTTTCCGGAAGCTGCACCGATGAAGGTGTTGCTTCCGCCGCTGGTAGAAGTTCCACCGGCGTTTGCACCAAAATAGGAGTTGCTGCTGCCTCCCGTATTCGAACCTCCGGCCGAGTTTCCAAAGAACGAGTTTGACGATCCGGTTGTATTCGCAGCCCCGGCAGAGATGCCCGCGAATAAATTCGATGATCCCGCAGTGGTCAAAACCCGGTTACCCCCGATGTTGTACTGTGTGACGGCATTGACCGCGTTGGCAGAAAGTGTCCCGCCTGCGGTCCCGTTGCCGCTGATATTAAAATTCGTCGAACCCTGTTGGGTCATTGAGTTTTGTACGTAATTGTTGCTGCCCGGGAGGATATCCGCGACAGTCAGGGGCTGACTCTGCCAAGTCGTGCCGTTGCTTCGAAGAAAATTGCCTGCGGCGCCGGCCGAACCGAGGCCAGTACCTCCGTTAGAGGTTCCCACTATTCCGGTTATGTTCGTTGCAGAAATGCTCAGTGTTGTCGCGGTAAGTGTGCCGAGCACATTCATGTTTCCCGGAACACGTACTGCGTCGGAAGGCCGACCCAGTACCACGGTATTGCTTGTGTCGACAACGGCCCCGGAACCGATCGCTGTCGCATATGAAAGGTTCGAATTCAGAACATTGGCCTCGGCACCGACAATCGTATTCGCGTTGCCGACAATGTTAAGGGAACCCGCATTCAGGCCGACAAAAACGTTCAATTCGCCCGAAGTATTCGTATGGCCCGCGTTGCGTCCAAAAAATGTGTTATTGGCGCCGATCGTATTAAACCTGCCAGCCTCTGTTCCAAAGAAGGAGTTATTGCTGGCAGTATTCAGAAATCCCGACATCGACCCGAAAAATGAATTGTTCGTTCCAGTCGCATTCGCTTGTCCTGCCTGCGAACCAACGAAGGAATTGTTCGAACCGGACGTATTCGCACGACCTGCGAATGAACCGAGAAAAGCGTTGTCCGATCCGGATTGATTTTCACGGCCCGCCTTTGATCCTATAAACGAATTGCGATTGCCGCCTGAGTTGTTGTACCCGGCTTCGTTGCCAAAGAACGAATTATCGGATCCGATGGTGTTAAAAAACCCGCTGAATGTACCGAAGAACGAGTTGAACGCACCGGAGGTGTTCACCTGGCCCGCCCGATTACCAAAGAAGGAATTATCGCTGCCGGATGTTGTTCCATGACCTGCAAAGTATCCGAAGAACGAATTGTTGTTTCCGGTAACATTATTGTGGCCTGCATAGGCCCCAAAAAAGGCATTGAATGATCCCTGTTTGTTTTCCTGCCCGGCCTTAGACCCGAAGAAAGCGTTGCTCTCCCCAAGATTCAGGAGACCGGATGCATTTCCGGCAAAAATGTTGTCCAATCCGGGAGCGCTTAGAATGTGGTTACCCCCAAAATTAAAACGATTCGTGGCGTTGAAGGTATTGCCGGTACCGGTTCCCGTAATATTGAAATTGCTGGATGCTTGCTGATTGACAGTGTTCTGTATGTAGCTCGAGCTTCCGGCCAGCGGAGTTCGGGCGTCACTGAGGCGCGGGTCACCGGTCTGAACGAATAAGGCGGAATTCACGCCACCTAGATGAAGTGCATTCTGCGCAATGACAGACGTAGTCGCGTTGGCTGCCTGAAGGCTCTGGACGGCATACGGAACGCTGCTTATCCTTTGCCTTGGTCCGAGGGTTACCAATGACCCGACTCCAGTTCTTCTGACCGCGATCTCAAGATGCCGTTCAGCACCCGGAAAGGCAGTTGAGCCAAAATCAAGTTTTACGGAAAAGACACCGTCCGCCACCTGTACGGGACTAAGGTAGATAGGCGTACCGATCATCGTGCCCCCAGAAGCGGCAGTGAATAAACGGAACTCGATGTCATAATTGGCGTTCGCAGGGAGCCCGGCGTCTTTCAGATTTCCTTGATACGTGATTTCTGTTGGTTGGGCACCCACCGGCATGCTGCCCAAGATCCCAAGTACCATTGTCATCAGAACGACTTTTACTGCCTTCGTCATCTTTTTTCTCCTTTACGTGAAAGCTATGGCTTCCTGAAAAATCTGCAGGCGTGTCAATCGAAATTACATGAGGTGAATTTGAGCGGCGTAGTTAATGCGGCCAATGCGTTCTGCACGTGGGAGAACGGCTGACTTGCCAAACGCATAACAGGGCGAAAGACCAGCATCCAGTCAACGCCCACGTTTAACTCGCAATCACAAACTTCACTGAAGCGAGACACGGGTGACACGCTTAACATCTTCAGATGTAGATATGTCGAAACACTTAATTTTTTCAGCAAATCGCGAATTCGTCAAGTGATTTCTTTAACTCAATAGAAATGGAACTAGAGACGGTTTGGTAGTCGATGTCGGTCGATCGAAGGCGGGGACAAATGTATCGAAGGAAAATTTTTCGGTCAGGTGTCGGTGACGATTCGCAGCCCGTGTGGGCGGAACGAAAAATGATCCGTACGACAAAGATCAACTCGATAAAAATCCATGCGGCCCGAGCGTATTGAATGCATACATATTCCGTTCTAGTTTTGTAAGCAGCGGGACCGGACATTTTCGAAAGTCATTGCAGGAGTTACATTTGCGGCTCTGGCACGTGCATTGCCCAATTCCATAAGCGGGCGAGCGAATTGTGGCTTCAATTAGAATCGGCCGAAGAGCGAGTTTGAAGGAGAGAGCAACACTAATGGCGAAAGAAGTAATTACGATCGATGGAAAAGAAACCGTTGTGAGAGAAGACATGGCAAAGGCATTTCGCGGGGTTCACTGGGCGTTGATCAGCATCGCCGCTTTCATTCTGATCACCGCGCTCCTCTTCTTTGCCGGATTCCTGAGATTGGCATCCGATGGCGACCTAGATAAGACGCCAGCTGCAACCGAGCGGAATCGAGGAAATTGAACGAATCGAAATTGACTTTCAAAAGTGATGTTGTGCTGTCGCACGGTACAAGGGGTACGGACAAAGGGGGAGGTGCGGCAGCTTTAGTCCTTCGGGACGTATGGCGTTCTTGCTGTTTAGAACGCCACTTTTATTTTTATAGAGTCAATTTTCGGTCTGTGGCTTGAAAACTCCATCACAACCGAAATAACCTAGATGAATGCTCGTTTTAGGTATAGAGACTTCCTGCGACGAAACGGCGGCGGCCGTCGTTTTGGATGGCTCTAAGATCCTCTCGTCAGAGATCTACTCGCAGATCGATGCGCATCGACCGTTTGGCGGTGTTGTTCCTGAGATCGCGTCGCGTGAACATCTTGTGCGGATCGACACGATCGTGGACGAGGCGTTACGGAAAGCGAACGTCGTTGTCGAGAAGATCGATGCTGTCGCGGTGACGCAAGGGCCTGGCCTGATCGGTTCCTTGCTCGTGGGGGTATCATATGCGAAAACCCTCGCCTTTGGTCTTGGCGTACCGTGTATCGGGGTAAATCATATAGAAGGCCACGTTTATTCCGTTGTCTTTGAGAACCCTCCCATCGAATTTCCCGCATTGGCTCTCATCGTTTCCGGCGGCCATACGAATATTTTCTTTATCCCCGAAGAAGGGAAGTACCGGGTAGTTTCGCGAACCCGGGACGACGCTGCCGGAGAAGCGTTTGACAAAGTGGCAAAATTGCTCGGGCTCGGTTATCCCGGCGGTCCCGCCATCGAGAAGATCGCGGTCGGCGGCAATGCAGACGCAGTCAAGTTTCCGATAGCCAAGATCTCTGATGGCCGTCCCGATATAAGTTTTAGCGGACTAAAAACAGCTGTCCAGCGTTATATACAGGAGAACCCTATCGTCCTTTGCCCGCCCGGTGAAAACCCTTCTTCCCAAGTAAAAGATATTGCCGCAAGTTTCCAGGAAACTGCCGTGCGGACGCTGATCCGCCCTTTAGAGAAGATCGCGTTGAAATTTCGACCAAGAACTCTGATCGTGGCTGGAGGTGTTGCCTGTAATTTCGTGTTGCGAAAGGCCGCGAAAGATGCTGCGGCAAGGCTCCAGGTTCCCGTCTATTTTCCTTCGCGCCATCTTTCGACCGATAACGCGGCAATGATCGCGGCCGCAGGTCATTCGAAACTAAAATCAGGAACGACATCCGGTCTGGATCTGGCCGCAGACGTTACAATGAGGCTGCAGAACATTGGAAACGAGGACGTTGAACTCCGGCGGCGCGGGGTCCATTACAGGCTTTAAAAAGTCTTGCTAAATCTGGGCTCTAGTCGCTAGAATTGAATTTAGCCCTTTTATGCCCGCAGCTAGGGGCCTTCGGTCGGTATCAGACAAAGGAATCGCCTAACGATCGAGGAGCCGTCGTCGAACAGGATAGTTGGAATTGCAAGTTCCTTTTTTTCGAGCACGTGGATGCGTTTGACGCAGTCACACGCACTCAAACCGCAGAAGTTCAATAATTTATGAAACGAATATCACTGGTCCTCGGTCTTTCGATCGTTACAATATTAGTTGCGATCAATTCCAATGCTGCCGGAGTTGCATCGGTACAACCGACGCGGTTACAGACACGGTATTCCGGTTTGTCGTTACCCATCTATGTTACACATGCAGGCGACGGAACGAAGCGTCTTTTCATAGTCGAACGGGCAGGAATTATAAAGGTTGTCCAGCCGGGTTCAAACACGCCGACGACCTTTCTTAATATCACTTCCTTAACGACCTTGACTGGCGAGAGAGGGCTTCTGAGCGTAGCTTTTCATCCCAATTTTAGAAACAATCGCAGATTTTTTGTTTACTTCACCAGAGCCAGTGATGGAGCAATTCAGATAAGCGAATTCCTAGCGTCGGATGTAAATCCAAACGTTGCTATTCCTACCGAAAAGCCGATCATTTCGATCCCACATTTTGACTTCGCAAATCATAACGGTGGTACCCTCGCATTCGGACCGGACGGCTATCTTTACGCTGCACCTGGCGATGGCGGAAGCGGGAACGATCCCCTTAATGCGGCTCAAAACATAAATTCGCTGCTTGGGAAAATGATCCGCATCGATGTTGATGTTCCGCCCACTCAGAATCCCCCATATAATATTCCGCCGACCAACCCATATGCAGGTGCGACACCCGGTGCAGACGAGATCTATGCCCTCGGACTTCGTAATCCGTTCAGATGGGCGTTCGACCGGGGCGGGACCAATCAGCTTTGGCTGGCCGATGTCGGGCAGAACGCGTGGGAAGAGGTCAATATAATCGTGAACGGTGGAAATTACGGATGGCGGGTTTACGAAGGGACGCAATGCACTGGGCTTGACCCGGGGTTGTGCAATCCCGCCAATTACATTTCACCGATCTTCCAATACAGCAGCTCCGGTTCGCGATGCTCTATAACGGGCGGCAACGTATATCGTGGAACCCAAAGGACGCTGCCGGACGGATCTTATATTTATGGAGATTACTGTACAGGCGAGATACTTTTGTGGCACAACAACCAGCAGATACCGCTCCATGATATAGCCGATTTCAACCTCGTCGCCTTTGGTGAAGATGAAGACGGAGAGATATATGTAGTTTCAATGCTTCAAGGGATCGTTCAGAAGCTAGTCCCTGCCAAAGCGAATGCGGATTTTGGCGGGGACTTTCGAACTGACTTAGCAATCTTCCGTCCCAGCAACAACACCTATTATATCCTTAACCATGTGACGGGAAACGTAAGGGTTCAGGGGCCTTTTAGCCCTATTGGCTCATCAGTCCCTGTGGCCGAAGATTATGATGGCGATCGGCGTACTGACGTCGGCTTTTACGAGCCGTCAGGATCGTGGCAGTATGAACACAGTTCGGATGGTTCGGTCAGATTTGCTGGATGGGGTCAGCCAAATGATGTTGCGATACCTGGAGATTATGATGGTGACGGACGAAGCGACCTGGTAATTTGGCGGCCGGTAAACGGAACCTGGTTCATCGTGAGCTCAAATAACGTCATCTCTACCTACCAATGGGGCGAACCAACCGATATCCCGATCTCGGCTGATTTTGACGGAGACGGGAAGATGGACGTGGCCGTATGGAGGCCATCGAATGGGAATTGGTACGTCGTATTCAGTTCAAACAAATCCATAAACGTAAGCCAATATGGCGAGCCTAACGACGTTCCTGCGACCGGCGATTTCGACGCAGACGGACGTAATGACCTTGCGGTCTTTCGGCCAGCGACCGGGCAGTGGTTCCGCCGGTTAAGCAACGATCTGAGCTTTTCGGTGACGAACTGGGGCCAGAATGGCGACGTTCCGGTGGTAGGCGACTATGATGGAGACGGGCGGGATGATATTGCTGTTTGGAGGCCCGCGAGCGGCACGTGGTTCATTATCAGAAGCACGGCCGGCATCCTTCAAGTCCCAGGTTGGGGGGTCGCAGGCGATATTCCGATACCCAGCAGGGACGCGCCCTAATAGGTGAGATACTAACGAAATGCGGCGCGAGCGAGGGTTAGAACGTTAACCCTCGACGCGCCCTTATTCTTAAGTTCGAAGGCACATTCGGAGGCGGTCGATCCCGAGGTCAAGACATCGTCAACGAGAATTATGCTCCTTTTGGCGATCAGCTTTGGCCGCACGACGCGAAAAGCCTTTTCAACCGTCGCCACTCGAGCTTTCTTATCCATTCCAGCCCGATGTGCCGCAGTGTGCCTGATCCGCTCAAGGCTGTGCTGATCCAACTGCAATCCGAGATGCCTTGCGATCGCATGCCCGATGACGGCGGCCTGGTTAAAGCCGCGTTCGATCATTCGCTGCTTTGAAAGAGGCACAGGAATGACCAAAGCTGATGGTTCAATCTCAAGGTTTTCCGCGACGCGATGAAGCATTCGAGCAGCACGGTGAGGTAATACGGGAAAGCGTTTGAGGTTTATTACGGTGGGGGCTAGTCCGCCTTCATAAGCACCCGCAGCACGTGCAAGGTCAAAGCGAAGTTCTGTGCATTGGCCGCAATGGACGATCCTATCGGTGTGATCTTCGTTGAGAAAGTCACCACATTTGGTACAAAAGGTGCCGGAACCGTCGTATAGTTTTCCCGATTCCCAGCACGACCTGCACGCTGCACCCAGCGTTCTGGACTCGACTATCGAATTACAGCCGATGCAGTTGACCGGGAAAAGAATAGAAACAAGGGGATCGACGAGATGATCTTTCATCGGCCTCTGAGAGATGTGTGGAGGTATCCCAGCGGGCTTTGTTCTAAGGGCTAATAAAAAGGGAAGAGAATCGCTAGTGTGCCTTTACTGGCTATTGTTCGTCGTCAAGCAAGCCCTGTTCGACGAGTTCCTGACAGTTCAAACAATAACGTGCCCAGGGGATGGCAGCCAACCGTTTCGGGGTGATCTCATCCTCACAATTCTGGCAAAGACCGTAATCGTTGTCTTCAACCCGCATCAGGGCTTCGTCGATCAAAGCCAATTGCCGGCTCTCGTTCTCTGAGACCGCTAGCATGACGTTCTTTGAGTAATTTCTTACCGCGAGATCGACCGGATCGGGCGTTTCCGAATCGTCCACCGACAGATCATTATCCTTTAATTTATCAACCAGCAATGCCCTCTCTTCAAGGAGTCGCTGCTTTACATCTTTTAAGGCTTTCTTCATTTTTGATACGGATAACCGTGAATAATCGTATAGGACCGATAAAGCTGTTCAAGCAAAATGACTCTCGCCAATTCATGGGTAAAAGTCATAAACGATAACGATAACCTAAAATCCGCAATTTCGCCAACTTCGGAGGAAGTTCCTTCCGCGCCGCCGATCACGAACGTTACACTTTTCAGTCCTCGAATTTGCCAATTTTCAATCTCCCGGGCAAGCTGAACTGAAGAAAGCGTCTTGCCGCCGATCTCAAGGAGACAAACGAAGTCTTTTGGATTCACAATTTGCAAGATTCGTTTGCCTTCAATTTCGGTTGTTTCATGGGATGCCGAATCTCGGATCTCTGCGATCTCACAGCGGACAAAATGCGAAAGACGCCGAAGATACTCTTCCTGCAGCGCCTTCCAGTTCTTATCCCTTGTTTTTCCTATCCAGACAAAGCGAAACTTCATTGGGTTCAGCGAGGCCCGAAAATTTGACAGGCAGAGAAAGGGAGTCCTCAGATCAGAAACATTAGTTCATCCTAGCTGAAGGCTGAAAGCCGGAAGGTCAATATACGGTGACGAAAAATCGACCTTCTTCTAAATATCCGACGGTATTTCGACCTTTCGAGCGTCACGCCAGAGACGTTCGAGGTCATAAAACTCACGCGCCTCCTTATCGAAAACGTGAACGATGAAATCGCCATAATCCAGAAGGACCCATTCGGCGGTTGTATAGCCTTCAACACGGCTTGGACGGGCCCGAGAGAGTTTCTTTAGCTGCTCAGTGATCTCGTCAGCAATGGCCTGAACCTGGCGCTGATTGAGGCCCGTGACTACAAGAAAGAACTCTGTGAAAGAAGCGATCGGGCGAAGATCGAGGATCTTAAGATCGACACCCTTTTTCTCTGACGCACACCGGGCCGCAAGCTGAAGCTCAGGATCGAGGTCTGAAAAGGGAGTCAAGGTTATCGGCAATTCTATTCGTGCGGTCTCTCGTTTAAGCGACTTTTCCTGCGTTTGTTCCATTATCTATAAAGTTCGTACTTTTCTATATATTTTGCAACAGCCGCCGGGATATCATCTTCGCGGTCAAGCCATCCGTCGCTTAGGTCCTCTCGAAGTTCGGTGGCCGAGGTTTCAAAGAGGACGACATCGGTAATAAAAATACGGTACTCGCCGGCAAGTTCGGGGATCGGCCGATCGGAACTGCGAAGGTCAACGATCCTGTTTCTGACTTCATCAGTCACATGGTCAAAAGTGATCGTATATCCCGGGCGGGTGACGATAATGTGATTTGAGGCTAGAAGTACATTTTCCCAGTCTCGCCAAGTGCGAATGTCGGCCCACGAATCTGCTCCCATCACGAAAAATAGTGTCTCATCCCTGTGATCGTCGTGGAGCTCGGAAAGGGTGTCGATCGTATAGCGCTTTTCGTTCTTTTCAAGCTCTAGAGTTGACACACCGATCTTCGGGTCTGATCCAGTTGCTATGACAAGCATTGCATACCGATGAAAAGCGGATGTCGGCGGCCGGTCAGGCTTATGCGGGGCATGGAAGGCCGGAAGGAAGAGAAAGCGGTCCAATTCGAACCGTTTCAATATCGCTCGTGCGACCATAATGTGCCCTTCGTGAACAGGATCAAAGGTCCCGCCAAAATATGCGATCTTCTTCATTGACCCTCACTCGCCATTGCCTTTTCGTCCCTGCTCGCAAACTCGTCTAGGACCCGTGAGAGCGCTCGAACCAGTTCATCGACACCACTGCGGGTCGCCGACGAAATTGCAAAGAACTGGCGCTGATCTTTGCGGGCTCTTGCCTTCAGATCCTCGAGCCGTTTCGGATCGTCGAGGGCATCGATCTTGGTCGCAACGACGATCTGCAGCCGTTCTGCGAGGTCATTGCTGTAACGAGAAAGCTCCCTGTTGATGATCTCGTAATCCTCTACGGGGTCCCGGCCGGAAAAGGAAGATACGTCAACCAGATGGAGGATCAACTTTGTTCTTTCGACGTGCCGAAGAAAGCGGTCGCCAAGGCCAGCACCTTCTGACGCTCCCTCGATAAGTCCGGGAATGTCGGCTACCACGAACGTCCCGAAATTCCCCATATCAACGACCCCTAAATTCGGCTCGAGCGTCGTGAAAGGATAATCGGCGATCTTGGGCCTCGCGGCGGAAATAACTGAGATCAGCGTGGATTTTCCGGCGTTTGGAAATCCGACCAAACCAACATCCGCAATGAGCTTGAGTTCAAGCTGAAGTTCTTTTTCCTGTCCGGGCCTGCCCTGATAGTGAAATTTCGGAGCTCGCCTCGTGGGCGTCGCAAAGTGAGCATTTCCCCATCCGCCTTTGCCGCCCTTCGTGGCCAAATAGCGTAGCCCCGCTTCTGTGAAATCGAACTCCAGTTCTCCGGTCTCGGCATTGTACACCTGGGTGCCGACGGGCACTTTGACGACGACGTCCTCTCCGTCTTTACCGGACCGGTTCGAGCCTTCGCCATGGCGGCCGCGTTCGGCACGATGTTCGGGGTTGTATCGCAAATGGAGCAGAGTATTAAGCCCTTCGTCGGATTCAAGCCAGACGCTGCCGCCAACGCCTCCGTCGCCCCCGGACGGGCCGCCTCGAGGTACAAATTTCTCGCGACGAAAGGCCGTCACTCCGTTTCCGCCGTCGCCTGCCTTGACCTTGATCTTTACGCGGTCGATGAACACTGAATTCGATTGTATGGTCTTGAACCGACTTTTGACAAAAATCGTTAAGAGTCGGTGCGTCGAAACCTGATCGATGGAAGGAGTGTCAAGTGCAGCGTGCTGGGAGCGGGGAAGCTCTAACATGCGCATTAGGTCTGCATACACGCAAATAGCGGAAATAGAAAATGCCGCCCTGATCGCTCAGAGCGGCATTTCTTTATCGTCAGATGGATACCGAAGTATGCTTTGGACGATGATGGCAGTTCTCGCATGTACACGTTCGAACCGCCGATTTTGTATCCCGAAGCAACTCTGCGGGGAGTTTGTCTCCGGTCAACACCCGATCAGTTTTCACTGATCGCTGCGATCCTCAGATCACATGGTGCCGTTAGGTTTTTGTTGTGGTGGCTTTTCCTCCACCGCCGGTTACGTTCCCGGCAACGAGGCTCAACGATCTCCGAAGAGAGTTGAGCGGCGTAGCACCATTCAGGCTGATCATTTCCTGAAGGCGTTGTCGGTTTTTATCCCGACAACCCAAGCCGGTTTTCCCCAAAGGGACGGCCTTGGCAAGCCTTTCGGCTTCGGCTCCTGGCGTTCTGAACAGCGGCTTTCCGCTCCTGCTGTCCGCGAACTGTGCGTCACCGCATCAGCTCCACCTCCCGGTGCCGGTCAAAATGCCCGTAAGCAATTTCGACTATGCCGCTATCTTACACCCAAAATTCGCGATGTCAAGCAGAAAGTACTTTAACTATTGCCTTTTATTACAACAGTTTACGGAAATACCTGTGGAAAAGTGTCCGCACATTGCTGTGGATAAATCTGTGGAAAATTCGGCAAGCCTAGCTCTCACTTGAGTTGCACTCGAATCTGAAAACTCGAATCGCGAATTGTTCCTGTGGAAAAGAAAATTTTAAGAGATGAAAAAAAATAAAAGACGTCGAAAATTCGATTTGAACCGCGATCAGATCGATGAAACGGTCAACTGCTCTGGAAAAACTCGCAGGATCGATGGAAGGCTGGTATGACAGCCAAAATCAAATAAGACCGCCCCTGGGACGGTCTCAAAACTAATATGGGGTTGGGTTGTGAAGCTTAAGCAGCTTCTTGTACCAGTTCAGGAGCGCCTTCTGAATACACACTAATGAACTTGCCTTTTCTGCCCTTGTCTTCGAATTTAACAAATCCTTCTATCAGAGCAAACAAAGTATCGTCTTTGCCGCGCCCGACATTCTTGCCCGGTTTCCACTTTGTCCCTCGCTGACGTGCAAGAATGTTGCCGCCTAGAACATGCTGGCCGCCAAATTTCTTAAGCCCGAGCCGCTGTGCATTTGAATCGCGGCCGTTTCTGGATGAACCTACGCCTTTCTTATGTGCCATCTGTCAATTCTGGAACTCGAATCGCAGATCTCGGAATGAAAGATCCAAGACTTACGGTACGACGTTCACACTCCCTTAGATCCTCTCGATCTTGATCTCGGTAAACCCTTGCCTGTGCCCCTTTGTGCGTTTGTACTGCTTGCGGCGTTTCTTCTTAAAGACGATGATCTTGTCGCCCCGCCCGTGGTTCACAACAGTTGCTGAGACGGTCGTATTGCCGCCTATTTTTGCGTCTTTGCCCGGCCCCACGACCAACGCTTCAATATCGACCTTTGAGCCCTTTTCGGCATCTATTGACGGAACTCGAACCGTTTGGCCGGACTCGACCGGGAATTGTTTGCCGCCGCTTCTTATTATTGCGTAACTCATTATCTGCTTCCCCCGCAAGGCAGTTCGGACATGCCGGACAGCCGAAAAACTCTAATTCTATCTAAATTCGACTAGTACGTCAACAAAGCGTTCCGCAAATCGCGGTAGATCAGCCGAGGCCGGTCGAGAGGAGATCCTTGCATTGCAGCTACTCGAAAACGACCGTCAGCATTGTCGTGGAGGCCCGGGCTGGCCGACTCGCTCCGCATATCCGCCGACAAGCGGGCGTGGGGTTGTGAACCTATGTTAAAATTAGCCGAAACAGCTCTTACAATCCTATCGAACTCAATCAGGAGGAAGCTAATGGAGATTCAGGCTACGCAACCAAGGATCCTTGACAGGAAGACAGCGTATTCAGGAGCCAACTGGTTTTTCTGGCTTGCAGGGTTATCTGTCGCTAATTCGCTTCTGATATATTTTTTCACCGTTCCGAATACTCCGGTTGCATTCGGTGTAACGCAGTGGATAGACGGGACGACCGGGACAATGTCGGCAGAAGGGTGGCGTCCACCGCTAACGACCGTCGCGCTGGCTGTAAACATACTGATCGCCGCTGCTTTTGCGGGATTCGGTTACCTGGCTCGACGGGGCAGTGATACGGCGTTTCTGCTCGGGATCGTATTTTATGTCATCGATGCGCTCCTAAGTCTGTTCCTGAAGGACTTTTACGGATTTGCATTCCACTTTCTCGGGTTTTTCTTTTTGTTTCGAGGCCTGCTGGCTAGCAGACACGTCCGGGAAAATGCGACTAGTTATTGACGGGTGCGCGATTGACTAAACAGCCGTCGGATCCTTAACGACCGCGATGAACGGGAGATTGCGATATCGTCCGGCGGCGTCGAGTCCATAGCCAACCACGAATTTGTTCGGAACTACAAATCCCGTGTAGTCGATCTTCAGTTCTTTTTTTATTCGAGGCTCGGGTTTATCCAAAAAACTGGCTAGACGGATCGATGCAGCACCACGCGAGCCTAGTATCTCGAGAAGCCGCGAAAGCGTCAGCCCCGTATCTACAATGTCCTCGACGACAATGACGTGTTTGTCGCGAATGGGATTGCTAAGATCCTTTAGTATTTCGACATCACCCGTGGACGTGGTGCCGTCCTTGTAGCTCGACACCGCCATAAAATCGATCGTCAGCTCAAGATCGATCCGGCGCATAAGATCTGCAAGGAAAACGCATGATCCTTTCAAAACGCCTACCAAAACTAGCTCTCGGCCCTCGTAATCCGAAGTGATCTTACGGCCGAGTTCGTCCAGTCGGTCGCCTATCTGTTTTTCGGAAAATAGCACTTCGAGATTAGGATTGGTAAACTCGGTCCACGAGGTCATAGTCTGCCGGGCGTTGATCATGGTTTGGGCTTGATTGGTCAGATTTTAAGAAATATTATTCATTCGCCACTGGTAATTCAAGTTTTTGAGTGCAAATGTCGCAAGAGTCGAAAGAAACAAGAGAACGGATCAAGGCCTTGGTGCGTGAAATATTAAGAACGGTGCCTGAAGATGAGCAGGCGAAAGCTGCCGAATTTCCTCACCGGATCGTGGTAAATTCGCTGAAAGAAAGGACGCTTACGGAATTCGACCGTGACGAATCGGCTAAGATCTTGATAACGGAAGATGACCTTCGCGGTTTGCCAGAAGATGCGAGGGTGCGGGTCGCAGAGAACGCGCGATTCACGCCACTTGCTCAGGACTTGATCAGGGAAAAGAACATTAAGTTAATACGCAAATCTCCCCGCGTGGGCGAGATAAGAGCGAGAACCGTGGCGATCGGTGCCGACCACGGAGGCTATCAGGCGAAAGAAGCGCTCAAAGGACTGCTTTCGGGCCTGGGATTAGTGGTACACGATTTTGGCACAGGTTCTACCGATCCGGTCGACTACCCCGATTTTGCTCACGCTGTGGCCCAGGCAGTCGGAAACAATCGTGCAGATCTCGGGATCATAGTTGACGGAGCCGGGATCGGGAGCGCGATGGCGGCGAACAAGGTTCCGAATGTCCGGGCAGCAGCGTGTTATTCTGTGGTCCTTGCAAAAAACTCGCGGGAGCATAACGGAGCGAATGTGCTGACTCTTGGATCCGGCCAAAACTCTGTCTCGGAACTGGAAGAGATCGTCCGAGCCTTTCTAACAAGCGAGATCATTGAAGATAGACATAAGAACAGAGTAGGAAAGATCGTCGAGATCGAGCGGAAGTACAGTAGGTGATCGGTCTGGCCCAGGGAAAGATGCAGGTGAACGGAAATTACGAAAAACTTGTTGAGCAGATCACGGACCTCGTTCTGGCGAAGTTGTCTGAAGAGGAGCCTGTCGGAACATTTTGTAGCGCCGATGTACAAAGGATCGTAGATGCAGGTGCAGAGCGGATCGGTATCGTGCTCGGGAGTTCGGCAACAGCCCACGACTGGGCAAGCCTGATCGACCACACACTGCTGAAACCAGAGGCGAGCGAAGCGGATATTCGCCGCCTTTGCGACGAGGCTGCCAAATTCGGATTTGCGTCAGTCTGCGTGAACCCTGGTTGGGTAAAGCGTGCGTCTGAATTCCTGAAGGGGAGCAAAGTCGTAGTTTGTACGGTTATCGGATTTCCGCTTGGCGCGACACTTCCCGACGTTAAAGCTTATGAAGCACGGCGAGCTATCTTTGACGGGGCTCGTGAGGTCGATATGGTCATTAACATAGGCAAACTTAAGTCGGGGGATATCTGTGCCGTTGAAGACGATATTCGGGCGGTCGCCGAGGCGGCCCATGAAAACCGGGTACTTTGTAAGGTGATCATCGAGACTGCCCTTTTGACGAACGAGGAAAAAGTTACGGCGAGCCTGGCCGCAAAGAACGCAGGGGCTGATTTTGTAAAGACCTCAACGGGTTTTTCGAAGGGCGGCGCGACGGTAGAGGACATTTTGCTAATGCGCCGCACAGTCGGGAGGTCTCTGGGCGTGAAGGCATCTGGCGGCGTAAAAGGGATCGAAGACGCACGGGCGATGTTTGAGGCGGGTGCAACGCGCATAGGTGCGAGTGTAGGGGTGAAGATCGCTCAAGAAGCGAGCGGCATCGTTACTGCTCCAGCCGCCGGAAATTATTGAAAAAGAGCGGCTCCGTCTTAGGGGACGAGGCCGCTCATATCGATCGATCAGATAGTTATCAACTCGGATTCTTCAGGCTAAAGTTGTAAGTAATGGTCCCGTAGCCCTTGATCGGCGTATTATTGAACATCGCGGGCTTGAACCTCGATCTTCGCGCCGCATCTTCAGCGGCATTTCGAAGAAACTGATGACCTGAAACCGCTTTTGCCTCAACAACATTTCCTTTTTCGTCGAGCGAGACCTCTACTACCACTATCCCTTCGATATTAGCCTGCCGAGCAACGGGAGCATAAGATGGCATAACCATCTTGATAGCGTTTGCAGATGAGAGGCTGCCAAGGTTTATGGATTCGGGGGCCTTGACCGGTTCTGGTTTTGGAGCTTCGGGCTGCGGCGCTTCTACTTTGGCTTCGCGAGCCCGCAAGAGACCTGTTACTTTCGCCGCCATTGCTTTTGCAGCATCGTTCTTTTCGTCGAGATCAACCGCTTTTTGGTAATCCGACAAGGCCTTTTCAAGCTCGCCGTTGCTCTCATAAACGAGGCCGCGACCGTAGAATGCCCGCGAATCTTTTGGGTCCAGTTCGATAGCCCGGTCAAAATCGGCACCGGCTTTCTTTAGGTCCTTCAAATTGAAGTGTGTCCGGCCCCGATCAAGAAACGCAACAGCGCTGTCAGCCCGCAAGGAAACGGCTTTGTCATAATCGGCTAGAGCCAGCGAGTATTCGCCCTTTGTAAGATTGAGATCCGCCCGGGACTTATAGAAATCGAAATCAGGCGGGGTTGGCGTTGGTACAGGCGCCGCAACGAAAACGGGCGTTGGGGAAGGCTTGGGCGGAGCCGATCGGTCTCTGACGGCATCGATAAGGGCCGGTGAAGCACCCGTCGACATCAGCTCTTTCTCGATCTCGGGTGAAAGAGAAAAAGTTATTCCTCGTTCACGAACCGCTTCGGCAAGTATCCCGTTTCGTTCTTCGAGGGTCGCTTTTCTTGACCGAAGGCCGATCAAGAGGTCAGCGAGGGTTAACTGTGCCTGCTGGGCCGCACCGGTAATGGCCAGCAACAGCAAGAGTAAAGATGGAAAGATGCTCGGCCTAAGAACCGATCGGGCGATCCGGGGAAAATTCGGCGGTGAGTACATAATTTCGACCTTTTTGGTTGGCTAATTGTCGTTGATCAGATCATCAACAGTGATCTTTCGTTTCTGGGCTGGAGGCCGATTGACGTCAGGCTCAGGTTTCTTTGCTTTCGCAGGCACGGCAGCGGGAGCATTCTGCGGTCTGGGTGGCGCGGTTACGGTCGTCGAAGGTTCCGGTTCGTTTGCTGCAGGTTCGTTCACGCCGGCATTGGACGGCTCGTCCGGCCTGAAAGCAAGACGCTCCGGTTCGGGTTGTGCCTGCTGCGGCGGTTCGGCTAACGGAACGGAAACGGCCGCGGGCGGCGGGGTGGCTGAAGTATTGCTCCCTAAATAGAACCACGCGAAACCCAATACACAAAGAACCACTCCGGCGGCACCTAAAGCCGCAAGTCCTTTTGGAAAAGTTGATGCCGACGGAGCCTCGCGGTCGAAAGTACCGGTATTCGCGAACGCTGGCTCATTGAACGTTCGAGCCCTTTCAGGTGCGAAATTCGATGCCTTTGACAAGCTGCCGTCGTCCAAAGATGACGCTGTCATCTCCGGCTCAATTTCTGACGTTTTTCCGGGTACGGTGCGATCGACGCTTGGGTGCTTTTCCGCGGTCTCCTTTTGTTCGACGCCGGCCTTCGGTCGAGAAGCTGCCTGTTCGGGTCGCGGAACAGTATGAGAGATCTTGCTGACTTGGGCGGCGGTCTCAGCAGGGGCAAAGATGCCCAACAGGTCGTCTTCCGCATCAAATCCGCTGAGGCCAGAGCTTGCTGCGGAAATATTACCGGCGGTAACGGGTAAAGATCCGTGACGATGAACCCCGCTGGCAACCGTATCTAGAGCATCTCGGTCCTTCTCTATTGCTTCGCTGATCCGAGTTGCGAGGTGCTTATCCGGCGAGGTGCCATTCGTATCGCCTGATGCCGGACTACCATTCAAAGTAGAATTTTGAACTTCGAGAACGCAGCCAGGGATGCGTTCCTTCACCCTTTCTACCGCTCCTTTTAGTACTTGTCGCATGATCGCAGCCGAGTCAAATCGGTAGTTCCGTCTGATCTCAAGCGCTTTCATCACGACGTCAGATATCTCTTGCGGAATTGCGGGATCAAACTGATGGGGCGATCGAATCGGGTCTGGCTTTCCCTCGATCATCTCGATGGATCGCTCGAGCGGGTCGATCGGGAGTCTTCCCGTCATTAGATGAAATAGCGTAGCTCCAAGAGAGTAGATATCGCTGGCGGCATCCGGCTTCTCTGCAAGCATTCGTTCTGACACCTCGTCGTAGTGGCTCAGAATTACTTTTCGCGAAGCTGCGTCCAGACCGCCCCAGATCGTCTCCAACGGAGAATAGGCCAGGGAATCGGCATCGTTTGCGGCCGCCTGGTCAGCAGCGCCGGTAAATCGAAGGCCAGGAAAGAGCATCGGAGCAAGCAGCAATGCCGCTCGACCATTGCTGCGGCGAACGATATTTGATGGCCGGACCAAACCGTACGTTTGAGGCTCGCGTTGGGAATGGAGATTTATGAGAGCATCAAGCAGATCGTCTGCCCACATGACGCTTTCCATTAATGAAAATGGAGCCGAGCGACCTGATAGCTCAGTGTGCAGGTCGGTCGCTTCAAACCTCTCAGTCACCAAATAACATTGACCATCTTCTTTAAAAAGATCCTTTACCCCTATGATGGACGATCCACGCAAACCCTTGATTAGTTCAAACCCTTGTTCGACCTTACCCCATCCACCATCGTCCCGAGTTGGATCTAGTTCTGAAAGAACTGAGGGATCGAGCTTGAATATGAATACTGGCTCACCGTTAGAGATGTCGGCCGCTTCTAACCGTACAACTCTTCCAGAGAGCGACAGTTCTTGTTCGATGCTGTAACGGCCAAGTTTTTGGAGGGGAATAGTGGCGGGCATAGGCTTTCTTAAGTGCGGATCATGAGGGCAGGCATAATGCCTTTATAATAATACTCCGCTTTTTCGGAAAAGTGAAGCAAATTGTTATGCAAATTTTAACGCAGTATAACGCTGATCAGGGCATTTCAGCCCTTGACCTAAAGATCCGAAAGCTTTCGCAAGTCTTAGAGATTGCAGAGAAAGTAAGCCGACAGGAGTTTGAAGGCAGGCAGCCTTTCGCCATTATGAGGGGCTATCGCGCTATGGCCCGCCCGATCGATCTTCGGTGATCTTCGCCCTCCATTCGTACGGTTCTACACATTTCGAAAAGACGCGAACGTGCCCGTACCCCTATTCTATCCTCGAGCGTTTCGGAAGCTTCCGTTAGTCGATCGTCCAAATAATTGGTTGTGAAAATGGTGAAGCGATCTTCGTTATAGCGGGTATTTATGATGTGGCTAAGCGTGTCTCGTACCCAATCGGTCGGCTTAGACGCGCCTAGTTCGTCCAGCACGAGCAAGTCGGCAGTTAGGACGGGCGTCAGCACGGTAAGTTCCGAGGTCTTGGTATTTGGGTTGTAAGAATCTTGAATCTCTTTCAGAAGCGATCCGAATTCGTAAAAGAGGCACTGAAAACCACGTTCCGAGAGGCCCTTGATCATTGAGACGGCAAGGTGAGTTTTTCCAACGCCGACGGGCCCGGAGAGAAGCAAAGCCTGGTCAACGGCCGGAAACAGTTGGGTAAAGTCCTGTGCAAAGCGAAGAGCATCGCGAAGAGACGGATTTTTTGGATTGAACGTATTGAAGTGGCATTTCTCATATCGTTTCGGGATCCGAGCCCTTACCAAACGGAGCGAATGGGCATCCTTCTTGCGGCATTCACAAGTCCGGGCACCCAAGCCATCGACCACCTCAAGCCCTGTCCCGAAACATTTGGAACAAACTTCATTGTCCGCGAGGGTCGGCAGTTCCTGTGGGTTAACAGCAACTTTGCCCGAAGGTACGGCTTTCAGCCCCTGTTTTCTTCCATTTTCCGTTTTCATCAACTTTGCAATGACGCTATCTCCCAATTATACCATCGTGGTTGAACTCATTCTAATACCATTACGATCCGGTCCGAGGGGTGATTGTCGTGGCGTGCCTGGCCATAACGGCGTGTGCTATAGTCGAAGTTTTGTGAACTGCAACATATGGGAATTCTTCGTAGTATATTGGTGCGTGTTGGGATCTCGGGTGAGAAAGTTGAACGAACTCCGATCTCGGTGTTTCTCCTTGACGACGATTATCGCCGCCACGCATGGTTTGAGAAGAGATTTAAGGGCGATGAGCTGAGCATCGCCGAAAATGTCGAGGAAGCCAAAGCACTACTTAGTGAAAATAAGTTTGATGCACTCTTTCTCGACCATGATCTTTTGCCGCACCACTATGAGTCGAACGATCACGACGACTATGCGAACACGGGTTACGCCATCGCCGAATGGCTTAACGAAAATCCCGGAATACAAAGGGCGGCAACGATCATTGTCCATACGCGAAATGCCGATGCCGCCATTCCAATGGTGCAGAAACTTCGTGAGTCCGGCCGAAACGTCGAATACTGTGCATTTCCGATGCTTGATCTAAAGATCAAGAATTACTGGAAACGCTGAAGGCGAAGGGAATAGCGCATCTTCCGGTGCTCAACGGATCGAAACTGAGTCTGCGGCAAAAGGTTTGGGCTACCCGCCTTATTTCTTCGCCTTGATCTGTTCGAGCTCCCTTTGGTTCAGCTCTATCAGCTCTTTTAATCCACTTATTACCTGTGGATCCGTAGCATTTGCCGAGGCCTTATTCAGCGCCAACAAATAGGCCGTTTTTAGTGCTTGTTCTTTTGGGACCTTAACGTCCGGCTCGACCCCGGTGCCTTCCCAATTCGTTTTCGAAATAGGATTTATCGCACGGCCGCTCGGAACAAAAGCACTAAAGTGTTCATGGAGGCGATGCGTTCCACCAGGGTGCGCTCCACCGCCAGTCGTTTCGCCGACAATGGTGGCACGCTTCAGATTCTTGAGGTTGTAAGTAAATTCTTCGGCCGCGGAAAAGGTTCGATTCGCAGTCAGAATATAAATGTCCTTGTTCGGAAATCTTACCCTCGCAAGTTCGGGTTTGGTCCAAAAGTCTTCTGTTCGATCATTCCGGCGCATATAGAGGCTGTTTAGGTGGACGGGTTTGTCTCCGAACAGGTAGGAACTAATAAGTGCGACCATGAATGGATTTCCGCCACCGTTCTGTCGAAGATCAAAAATTATTGCTTCAGTATTGGCGAGGAAGCCCATTGCGGAGGCGACTGTTTCGGCGCCTTTTTCATGATCGGCGAAAACGTCGAACTGAATGTAACCGATGTTCCCATCAAGTCGTTCAATGCGGTTAAATCCATAATTTGCCCGCTTCATCATCGTTTGCTGCCGCTGGATCTCTTCGGCCGTTGGCTGGCCTCGTTCGGCACGGACTGGGATAGGTTGGGCTGAAAACCGCACCCTCAGGTGTTTGTCTTTGCTGATCGCCTGCAAATCGTCGGTCAGTTTCTTTACAAACATTTGAGCGGACGTGATCGAATCGAATACATTCGACGCCTGGCGTTGACGAAGGTCAGCCTCTAACCTTTTCGCTACGTCGGGGAAGACGTAACCTTCGTTTAGTTCCTTTATCAGATTTTCAATGACGGTCGCCCGCGTTGCGGCGTCTATGACCATGTCTGGCGGCTGCGGCTGTGCAACGGCCGAATGCGGCAGCCCTATATAACCTATGAAAGCGAGACCGAGTATCAATAGGAAATTCTTTGCAAACATATGAGTACATGTTCCTTATAAGTAGTAGATCTATCGTTTCAAAAGTCCGTTGAGTATCAAGTCTGCAACATTTTGAGCTTTCTTTTTTATCACCCCTCTGTCGCCAAGTTCATAGGCGCTCAAACTATAGGGCAGCAGGGCATTAGTCGCATCGATCAGCGCTCTCGCGGCCGCCATTCCATCCTTCATTTCAAACTTACCTAAGCGTGCTCCGTCATCGATCACGTCTTTGAAAAGTCGAGCCTCGGTTTCGAAATAGTTCCTTCGCCGTTCCAGCAGCTTTGGACGAAGCTGCGCCAGCATTTCATTGAGGCTTTGAGAATAATGCTGCACGCTGTCAAATCTAAAGAGAACCCGCTCGAGTATCATCTTGCGTAGCCTTTTTTCGACTGGTAGATCTGATCGCGCGATCTGGGCAAGGTTTGACCGCATTCGCGTTATGATGCGGTCTATATGAGACAGCGCAATCTCTTCTTTGCTTTTGAAGTGAAGATAGACGCTGCCTTTACCTATGCCAACTTCCTTTGCTAGGTCCTCAATGGTCATTTTTTTGTAGCCATATCTGGCGAGGAGCCGATCCGTAGCATCCAGGATCGAGTCGCGCGTGGTTTTCTGCTGAGAAATATCTCTCATATTTCGGGAATGACCAAAATCGCGAACTGGTCATTTATTGAAACGATGTTATTTCTGGAAAGTTTCAAAATCAAGAGGAAAGCGACACTTTTTTTTACCCCAATGTTGACGAAATTTCTAAAGATAAAGTAATCGGTGCTTAGGAAAAATACTTCCGTCCTTGGAGCCTTGTGGGGAAAAGATCGTCGGAATTGTCACTTTCCTCTTTTGACCCGTACCCAAGGTCTTTCATTAACCTGGTCGGTGCATTTCTTATCTTCATCGGAACGGGAAGATTGCCATATTTCTGAACATCGTCCGTTGCTTGGCCGATCGCTTCGGCAACGGATCGGTCCTTTTGAGCCCTCGCGAGAAATGCGGTGCCGTGGGCTAGATTGAGTGTGCATTCCGGATAGCCGATGGTTTCCACAGCACGAAACACGGCGTTTGCCACGACAAGGGCCGTGGGCTGGGCTAGCCCGATATCTTCCGAAGCGAAGATCACCATTCGGCGGGCAATGAACTTCGGATCTTCGCCGGCGTCAACCATTCGTGCAAGATAATAAAGAGCGGCATCGGCTGCACCAGCCCGCATCGACTTGATGAATGCACTGATGACGTTGTAATGTTCCTCGCCCTTCTTGTCGTACCGCAAGAACGTCGCTTGAAGGGCTTCCTTCAGCGTGTCGATCGATATCTTTTCGTAAAGATTCGCGGTATTCTCGATCATTGTTAGGGCCTGACGAGCATCGCCATTTGCCATTCTGACTAGCCATTCTCTCGCTTCGTCATCGATCTGCAAGCTAGTTCTATCGATGATTTCGGCCATTTCAACATCGGAAAATTCCTTCAGGACAAATACACGTAGCCGTGACAATAAGGCCGGAATTACCTCGAAACTAGGGTTCTCTGTGGTCGCACCGATCAGGACCAGTTCACCGCTTTCAACATACGGTAGAAGAAAATCCTGTTGAGCCTTATTGAATCGGTGGATCTCATCGAGAAACATGATCTTGGGACGGTCGACAAATGATGGTGCCGCAAGGACACGACGAATATCATCTTTACCGGCGGAAACCGCAGACAATTCATAAAAATCGGCGTTAACCGCATTTGAATAAATGCGCGCAAGCGTTGTTTTCCCAGTTCCCGGCGGTCCCCAAAGAAGAAAAGAAAACACATGGCCCTGCTCGATGGCCAGTCGGAGCGGCTTATCGATACCAACTAGATGCGTCTGGCCGACGAATGCGTGTAATGATCCCGGCCGTAATTTACTCGCGAGCGGTTCCATGGTCGATCAGGTGAAAATTATAGTTCGAAAACCAAAAAAGCAGGCCGCGATCAGCCTGCTCCTTCCCTTCTTATTGGTGGCCAGGGACGGAATCGAACCGCCGACACGCGGATTTTCAGTCCGCTGCTCTACCAACTGAGCTACCTGGCCGCAACCTTTCTTTTACCCAAATACAGGCAAAACACTGAGTTTAGTCAAGCCAATCGACGAAGTCAAACGATATTTACGAGTGGAGGCCGTCAGTAAAAAATTTAGGAAAAATACCCTAAAAGGTATTGACAAGGGGTTACGGAGGGCTGTACTTTCATTGAAGTGACTATTTCCTCACAACAGTCACTCTGTCTTCCGAATCCGTTTGTTACCTGCCCGTGCCGGTTTGAACGCCGCCGCTGTCCCCCGGAGGCGCAACTTTCAAACCGGCACAGTTAATTTTAAACTGTCGAATTATTCGATCGTCGTCTTTCGAGGAACTACGCTCCGGTCTGAGCTGCTGCTGCTTCGGAACCAGTTGCAAATCCAAGCGCTGTCTTTACATCATGTTCAATTCGATCACGGAGCTCGACGTCGCCTTTTAACAGATTCTTGACATTCTCTCTTCCTTGGCCAAGCCTTTCGCCCTTATATGAAAACCAGGCGCCGCTTTTCTCTACTACGTTATTATTTGTCGCCAAGTCGAGAAGATCGCCTTCACGAGAGATCCCTTCGCCATACATGATGTCGAATTCTGTTTCGCGGAAGGGAGGAGCGCATTTGTTTTTGACCACCTTCACACGTGTACGATTTCCAACGACCTTATCGCCTTCTTTGATTGCACCGATCCTTCGGATATCAAGCCGGACACTTGCGTAAAACTTTAAGGCTTTTCCTCCGGTTGTCGTTTCGGGCGATCCAAAGAAAACGCCGATCTTCTCTCTTAATTGATTGATGAAGATAAACGTCGTTCGCGAATTTGCAACTATCGCGGTGATCTTCCGCAATGCCTGTGACATAAGCCTGGCTTGCAGGCCGGGCAGCGAATCGCCCATCTCGCCGTCCAGTTCCGCACGAGGGACGAGGGCCGCGACCGAATCGACCACGATCACATCGACGCTGTTGGATCGGACAAGGGTTTCGGCGATCTCAAGCGCCTGCTCGCCTGAATCAGGCTGTGAGATCAACAGATCGTTTATATTTACGCCCAGCTTTCCAGCATAATCGGGATCCATTGCATGTTCCGCATCGATATAGGCGGCGATCCCGCCCGCCCGCTGCGCCGACGCCACGACCTGGAGAGCGAGAGTTGTCTTCCCCGAACTTTCTGGTCCATAAACCTCAATAATGCGTCCGCGAGGCAGGCCGCCCACACCGATCGCAGCGTCGAGGCTGAGGCAATTTGTAGAGATCGCCCCTGCGTCCTCGTGCGGTTTCTCGCCGAGTCGCATTATTGAGCCTTTACCAAATTTCTTCTCGATCTGGAGAAGTGCTGATTCAATCGCTTTTCCCTTGTCCATATTATTTGCCCTCTTTTGATGCGATCAGGAGTAAGGAACCTATTTGATTCGACCGCAAACTCTGGTACCGGAATAAACCGTAACACGAATCAGGACGTAATGCAACAGCGTTGCATGTCTGATACAATAAGATCTAAGCCGCCTTCGTTATTGGTCGGTCAAAAGTAACCTAACAATGACCCCAGCGCAAGAACAAGGAGCAGCAAATCGGAAGAGATCGACGAGAAAATGAGAATTATTAACAGGTTTTCGAGAATAATTGATCAAAAGGGCACATAAACTTTGATGATTTTCGGCTTTGACTAAAGTTTACTGCGAACATTCTTAGGATTTGTGCGATGAGACGAAAGGGAATTGATGGTAAAATCAAGGTTCCAGGCTAAGTTTTTTTGTGGCGGTACTGCTTTGGTCTAGCATCCGCTAACGGATACGCGGCAGCCGATCTTGAATTTCTATGCTAGTTCGTTTATTCCCAGCCATTCTTTGCCTAAGCGTTGTCCTCACGGGCACGACGGCACACGCTGTTTCGAAGAATTCGGATTGGCGGCAGTTGAGAACAGGGAATTTTAATGTAATAGGAAATGCGACCGAAAAAGAGATGATCCGAGTTGGTACTAGGCTCGAGCATTTCCGCCAGGCTTTCAGGCAGATCTTCGCGCAGCTCAGCGTTGACTCGCCAGTGGAAACAAATGTAGTCGTTTTCAGAAACGATACGGCATTTCGGCCATTTAAGCCCCGTCGTCCCGATGGCAAATTAGACGAACAGATCGCTGGATATTTTCAATCCGGTCAAGATGCGAATTATGTTGTCATCTCGGTCGGAAGAACGGAAGCTGAGACCTTTAGGACCGTTTTTCACGAGTATGTACATTTTCTGGTCAACTCCAATGTACGAGGAAGTGCGATCCCTGCGTGGTTCAACGAAGGCCTGGCGGAGTATTACCAGAGTTTCTCGATGTCCGGAGAAAGAAAGGCGACAGTGGGAACCCCGAACCGGGCTGGCCTTGAACTTCTAAGGAAAAACCGGATGATGGCCCCAGAGGATTTCTTCGGAACAACGAACGGAGAATTGAGAGCCCTCGGGAATCATTCCCGAAGTATTTTTTATGCACAGGCATGGCTGACGATGCATTACCTGATGACGAAAAAGAAAAGGGAGCAGCTCGATAAATTCGTCGAGATGTCAATGAAGGGCCGGCCTAGCGAACAAGCATTCAGAGATAGCTTCGGAACGAATTATGCGGGACTGGACGCAGAGATCCGGGCACACCTCGAGATCGGTAATCTGAGCGGGGGTATCGTCGACCTGGAGCCTATCTCTACGGTTTTGCCGGTTTCCGGAATGGATCGCCTTCGGCCTGCCGAGGTTCAGGCATATCTGGGAGACCTGCTGTTTCGGATAGGTCGAGAGCCTGAGGCCGAATCCTATCTTCGGGCAGCTCTTGACGAAGACCCGAACCTGACGATCGCAAATACTTCAATGGGCATGATGCTGATGTATAAAAAGCGCCTGGAAGAAGCGAGGTCTTACCTCGAGCGAGCGGTTGAGAAAGGTTCGGACAACTTTGTAGCGCTTTACCAGTTGGCCTTTCTTATCAGCCAGGAATCGAAAGGAGAATTTGGCTTTGTATCCTCATTTTCGCTTGGTCAGGCTGACCGAATAAGGGATCTGCTAAGGCGTGCGATCAAGATGAATCCTGACTTCACGGAGAGCTACGAACTCTTTGCATTTGTGTCCCTTGTTTCGGACGATGGTTTCGACGAAGCTGTCGAAGGCATGTTGAAAGCGATTTCGCTAAGGCCGGATGATCGACGATATGCGGTGCGGCTTGCAGAGCTTTATCTTCGCAAGAACCGCTTTGACGATGCCACTCGGATCGCTTCAAACGCCGAGAAGGAAGCCGAGGACGAAAGGGTAAAAGATCAAGCGAGGCTCTTGCTTGATCGCATAAACACAAAGGCGGCACTTCAGGAACGGTCAAATCCGAGTTCTGCTGAAATACGAACCCAGGACCCAAAATCGAACTCCACCAGATTTGAGGAAGTGGCACTCACGCGAATCTCTGAAAGTTTGCGAGAACCGACGCCGGAGGAGATCGAAAGAAAGGTAAAGGATATGTACTTTCACGCGATCAGCAAGCACCTGAGAAAAGCCGGTGAAAACGAAGTGCGGTTTGTTGGAAGGCTTGAGCGGATCGAATGCAGAGGTGGAAAGATCGAATTTTTTGTCAATTCGGATGGTAGGCGATTCCTTTTTACCAGTAAGGATTTTCAACAGATCTATCTTACTTCTTATGTCGCTGAAGGTGGGATGGCGGAGTTGGGCTGCGGCGTGAGACCGGTAGTCCCGACGGCAGTGTTGACCTACCTTCCTGAGGGTGCGGGACGCGGACGGTTTAACGGTGTGCTTGTGTCCGTAGAGTTCGTTCCGTCCAATTTTAAGGTGATCGACCATTGATGCTGAGGCTGCGTTTTGACCTGTTTAAAAAATGGCATCTGAGGCTCTGGCATACATCCTCGTCGGACCACTGTTTGAAGGAGTAAACTGCGGAAAAGACCTTATAATTCGTTCCAAATGGACCACTCTAGACTCGTCGGCCAAACGCTTGACGGTAAATACCAGATAGAACGCGAACTCGGGAGCGGCGGGATGGGAACCGTGTACCTTGCGGCCCACCTCGGTACTGAACGTCCCGTGGCTATAAAGGTTATCTCGCCTCAGTTCATGGAGCGGTTAGAATTTGTTGAGAGATTTCGGCGTGAAGCGCGAGCGGCCGGCCGTCTCAGGCATCCCAATGTCGTCGACGTTACAGACTTTGGGTTTGCAGTAACGGAGCACGGACAGGTCGCTTACCTAGTGATGGAATATCTTGACGGATGCACTTTGGGTGAAATTCTCGAGGAAGAACGCAATTTACCTATAAGCTGGACCCTCGACATCATCGAGCAAGTGTGTTCGGCGGTTCACGAAGCCCACGAACAGGGCATAATCCACCGCGATCTCAAGCCTGACAATATTTGGCTTGAACCTAACCAGCGCGGCGGTTACACCGTAAAAGTGCTCGATTTTGGCATCGCAAAACTCGAAGCCCATGAACGGACAATCGGTGCCGACGCAGATGTAAATCCGCAAGGTTCGCGCACGCATGCTTTAACTGCCGAGCAAACGATCGGAGGTGCCGATCCTGACGTAACGATTCACGACAGTGCTTCTGCGACTCGCGTATCGTCCGCTTCGGCCGGACCGTTGACGATCCACTCAGAGGTCCTTGAAAAAGAGACGATGATCCAGGATACAGGCGGTGGAAACGGAAACGCATTCGAGGAAAGGTCTGAAGGCGGCCAGGACGCAGTCGCGACCCGCTTGATAGAGACCGGAGAAGACCCGATAGATTCTCATTTCTCTGGGGAGAACACGGGACCGGAGAATTCGGCATCGGCCGAACTGACACGGGTAGGCTCTGTACTTGGGACACCGCTTTATATGTCCCCTGAACAATGCCGGGGTGACAGACTGGATGCACGGTCTGACATATACAGCATTGGCGTGATCGCCTATCAAATGTTATCCGGGACGACTCCTTTTACGGGCGATTTCAGCAAGGTGATGGAATCACACAAGTTCCTTCCGCCACCTCCACTTGTGGCTAAAGGCTTGAGACGAAAATTGAAGCGAGTGATCAATGAATCCCTCGCCAAAGACCCGGCAGAAAGGCCAAGTTCTGCCGAAGCATTTGCTAGTTCACTGCGTTCGCGCTCTGAAGGTATTTTCGGCCTGCTGCGAAGGGCCGGAATGATCTATACTGAGCACCTTCAAAAATTTCTCGCGATCGCAGTTCTGTTTTTTCTCCCTATTGCGTTGCTAACATTTCTCCAGATTGTTGCAAGTTTTCTTAGGGCGAGCGAGATAATCTCCGCAACGCCCGGGAGCGTCGCACTCGGGTTATTAGGTTCAGCGCATTTTTTCATCACGGCATTTTGTGTCTACCTGATCACAGGGACGATCACTTGGGTTGTGGCACAATCACTGGCCGTGCCGCTTCGACCGATCAGGCTGCGGGCCGCTTTGGCAGAGGCGCGAACGAAATGGCGGACATTTGCCGGCCTTGGCATATTGTCTGCCTTAATTCCGGTAGTCGTCGCTTGTGGGGCGCTGGCGGCGGCATTCATTGTTCCATTCGCTATCTTGTGGGCGATCTTTGGCTTTTCTCAGGTTATCGTTATCGTATCCGCCTGTTTCGGAGGAATTGCGGGAATAACTGCCTTCGTTCTCTTTGGAGTGTGGTTGATGTTGGTCGCCCCGGTTGCGATGATGGAAAATCTACGAGGCCTAGATGCTCTAAGAAGGTCGCGAAATCTGGTTTCACGTTCTCCGATCACCGCGACTTCTGCATATCTGATCATGTTCTTGATGCCTGCGATTGCGGCTGGCATCCTCTCGTTTATGATCAGCGTCACAGCAAAAGCATTCGACAATAGACCTAGCCAGGGTGCTACTGAAATTGTCCGGCAAGTCGATGAAACATCGGGTTTTGAACGGCGAAATGATGACAGACTGCAGGGTTCAGAGGTAAAGATCAACATTGGCCGCCAACGAGACAGGGTAACCTCTGCTCCCAAGGATATGCGCGAACAACTGAGAGACACGTTTTTCGCAACGCTATTGCAGATTCTTTTGCTCCCTATACAGACCCTTGTTATTTCTTTTACTGCCATCATTGTCGCTCTTTTGTATTTGAAGACGAGGCAGGCTGGGGGAGAACCCTTGAAGGACCTGCTCTCTAAATTTGAAGACTCCGACCAGCCCAGGAAAAAATGGCAGGAACGAGTTCGGCAGAGATTGATCCAATCTGGGCGTATCTCGAGCAGTACATAGCGAGAAGAACCCGAAATGAAACTAATTTTCAAGGTGGCTTTAATACTTGGAGCGATCGCGACTCCCGTGATCACAAGCGCTCAAGAGATCTCACGTTCCGTTCCTGGTAGAGATTTACGGAATGTTTCCGTCACCAATTTGCATGGCCGTGTCGAGGTCCTGGCAATTTCACCGACCGATCCATCAAACCCAAGCGAGACAAAACGGGAAGGCGATTTAACAATCACGGCATCATCGCCTAATAGCCTGACTGCAGACGAGTTGTCAATCGCGTCATCCGGATCGAACGTGATCATCAAGGTTCAGCCCGCAGATTCGTCCAAACGAGTGGACTTGAACCTTTTGATACCGTCGAGGCTAGGACTGAAAGTCCAGACCGACCGAGGAGAGGTCAGGGCAGAAGGCGACTTTGAATCGATCGATGTTCGCACCGATACTGGGACTATCGCGGTGGACATACCTACCGAATATATAAAATACCGGCTTCTTTGGACCGCGGCCAGGCCACGTTTTCTAAGCGATTTCGATCTTGCACCAGTCAGGGAAAGGTCTGCTGGACGTTTTGAGATCGCGGGAAGTTTTGCTGACGAGGCACACAGGCAAACCAGAAAAGGATCCACTCCTGAGAATTCCTTTGAAAACGCCGATGCAAAGGGTAATGGAAAGGATCGGAATGAAAAGAACAGCAGAATAACGGCTCCAATTAGTAAGAAGAGGGTCACCGATAACAATGCTGGAAAAAGACACGTAAGCCTAAGTTTGCAAACAGCGCGGGGAATTATTCTGATAAATATTCCTCCGAACGAGGTAACGGGCGATTTGCGCGAGCGTCCCCTTACCGATGCGGCAAAAGCCATCATACGTAGCGGCGATTCGCTATTGATGGAAGCGATCCGTAGAGCCGCGCCAAAATTTTACGGTGACTACACTCGAACACTTCCACCTATCAAGTTGGAGCCTACTTTCACGGAACGACGTAGAAGCGATGGGCTGCCGAATTCCGATGTAAGGATCGCTTCAGTTCGCGTGAGCGACGAAAATAATCGGGCGATAGCCGGTTTCACTAGCGACGATTTTGAAGTGCTCGAAAATAATCAAATCCGCGAAATTCTCGACGTTCGTCCGACGAACGCCCCATTTAATCTAGTACTTTTACTTGACGTTTCCGGAAGTGTCGAGAACTACGTCAATTTCATCAGGAAGGCAGCTCGAAATTTTGTTGAGACGGTTGATCCGAGGGACCGCATTTCGGTCGTCACATTCAATGACGATGTAAATGTTGTGGCGGGTTTCACCACCGACAAAGATGCGCTTTCAAAAAGCTTGGACACGTTCGATGCTGGCGGAGCGACTGCATATTACGACGCTCTGGCCTATACGCTCGCTGAAACTTTGCGGCCCCTAAGAGGTGAGAGAACTGCAATAGTTATCCTCAGCGACGGCGACGATAATCGATCGTTCTTACCATTTGAATCGATGTTGTCGTCCATTCAGGAGAGTGGAGCGCTTATTTATCCGCTCTATGTTCCGTCCGGCTTGATAGCGGCATTTCAAAACGATCCGAATGGTTCGGTCGATTCACTTCGTCAACGATATCTTCATGGCCAACTGACCTCAAAGGCCAAAGACGAGGGACGTCGGCTGGCCTCTGTTTCGGGCGGTGTTTATTATGAGATCGAAAGGCTTTCGCAGATCCAGGCGGCTTATGAAGACATAGTACTTCAGCTTCGAACTGCATATGATATCGAGTATCGTTCAGGAATAGGAGATGAGACGCCCGGCGTTTCACCTCGGTTAAGGATCGCTTCTAAGAAACCGAATGCTTTCGTACAGATCCGATCCGTTAATCCCAAGCCCGCTAAGTAATCGAGAACGACGTTGCAATGATCCATCCTACCGGCCTCAAACCAGGAATTGAAGAGTTTCAAGGGTTATTTGAGAAACTTTCTTAGGACAAAAGAATGACCCAAACATCCGCTTCCCGTCGTTTGTCGCAGCCAGTCGATCTTTTCCGAGACCATTATCTCGGTGAGCCCGATGCTCAGATCGTCCTTGTCGAGTACGGAAGTTATTCCTGCAAGCATTGCCACGCCGCACATGAAGTGATCGCCGACCTGCGAGATCGATTCGGCGACCGGATGATGTACGTGTTCCGCCATCTTCCGATCCGCGGGAGCGATCATGCTCGCCCCGCTGCCGAATTGGCGGAGCTTGCCGGCATTCTTGATGATAAGTTCTGGCCTGTTCATGACGAGTTGATGCGTCGGGGCCCCGACTTTGGCGAGGGGGAGTTGGATGAGATCGCCGTTCGGTTCGGCCTTGAACTCAGCGGCCCTGAGGCCGAACAGGCTAAAGAGCGAGCCTCGGCTAGAGTGGACGAAGACCGTGCGAGCGCGCGAGCAAGCGGTGCAAGGGTGACGCCGTCGTTCTTTATCAACGGAAGGCGATACGAAGGGGCCTGGGATGAGAATGCCCTCGCAGAAGCAATGGTCGGTTCGCTCGGCCATCGAATACAAAGTGCCGCTCTTGATTTTGTCAGCTGGGGGCCTTCAACGGGCCTTCTTCTTCTGATCATGTCTCTCATCGCGATCGCTGCTGTCAATTCTCCGATCGGCCCTGCGTTCGAGCACTTTTGGCATTTGCCAACTGGGCTAGAACTTGGCAATTTTTCCTTCAAGCTGCCACTGCTGGATTGGATCAATCACGGCCTCCTTGCGATCTTTTTCCTCGTGGTCGGGCTCGAGATAAAACGCGAGTTCACTATCGGACACCTTGCAACCCGACGTTCCGCTATATTGCCGATCGCGGCCTCGGTAGGGGGAATGGCCTTGCCAGCCCTAATATTTCTGAGCCTTATCCCGACAGGGCCGCTTTCGGCCGGGTGGGGCGTGCCGATCGCGACGGACACGGCATTTGCCATTGCACTGATCGTGCTTCTGGGAAACCGAGTTCCGGTTGAACTTAGGGTATTTCTTACTGCTGCTGTGATCGTTGATGATCTAATAGCCATAGTGGTGGTTGCGATCTTTTACTCGGGCAAGATCAGCGTTCTGTTCATTGGCTTATCCATTATCATCACAGCCGCTTTGGTGATCATTAATCGATGGAATGTTTACCGTCCGCTGCCATATGCTGTTGGCGGAATTCTGCTTTGGTTAGCTCTGCATGAGGCAGGGCTTCATGCCACGCTTGCCGGCGTGATCCTGGCGGTGGTGACCCCAACCCGGCCGCCGGGAAATCTGCCCGCCTTGCTTGCCCAGGCCGAGAATGTACTGCAGGACGAGATGCGACGGGCAGGTGAGGCCGTGCTTCGGCATGGCCCTTCGGAGCCGGCTCTAAGGGCACTAGACACGATACACGACCGTATCGAATCGCCCGCGGATAAGCTGCTTCGTAATCTCGAACCATGGTCGAGCTATTTCGTCCTTCCTGTTTTTGCACTAGCCAATGCCGGTGTTGCATTGTCGTCAGACGTATTCGCCGGGCACTCGCTTCTGATGGCCGCAATCATCTTGGGCCTGCTGATCGGGAAACCCATTGGGATCGTCGCCTTTGCCTTTGCCGCCGTCAGGTTTGGCTTTGCGGATAAGCCCAGAGCCTACAATTGGCGGCAAATGCTTGGGGTTGGGTGTCTTGCCGGCATCGGGTTCACTATGTCGCTTTTTATTGCAGGACAGGCATTCCCCAATCCCGCAGATTTTGCAGCGGCTAAGATCGCCGTCTTTATTGCCTCGATCGCGGCGGGAGCCGCAGGGGCCGCGATCCTTTTGCCCAAAGCTGAGACCGAAGAAGACCTTGAACCTGATACCTCAAGGTGCACGGCCGCCTGATGAGAGGGTTCATTCGCCAGAAACGGCGGAGGCGATCGTCTCGCGAAGCTTAGCGGCAGACGTCGTCACGGGTTCAAGCTCGACCTCGTCAACGTTTCCACGCACTTTTTTCCCAAAGACCGCGTTCCACGGCGGGATCACTATGGTCACATTCCCACCAGCCTTTGCCTGGCAGGCAAGCCTAATAAAGGGCTGATCATCGCCCGGCTGGTTGTAGCCAAAGACCTTCATCTGGCGTCGTTCGCGATCTGAGGGCGACGACAGCTTCTCACGCCCTCCAAGTATGCCGACCCAGCAGGTGCCGCACGAGGCTGATGTACATTCGATCGGCACCGGGCCATCCCAGCAGCGAGAATCAAAAGATTGCCAGTCGCGTTCGTGGAATTTCTGCGAGGCGGAAGCGATCTCTTCATCGTTGATAACAGGGAACCGGCCGCTGGTGGCGAATGACTTGAAACTCACCGAGAATTTCTTGTCCACCGTCTTGAGAAAACCGAAGATACCCTGCGAATCATCTTTTGATCGTTCGGCAACGATCTCGTCCGGCGAACCGGCCATCATACCTTCGGGCGGTTCGATCGCTCCGGGTGCCGCCTTCAGATCATCGAGGCCGACCTGGACAAGCGTCATAAGGCCGACGGCAGCTATCGCGGATGTCAGCGATCCGTTTGTTTTAGCGGCCGTGGCTGTCTTTTCAGCAATGTTCGTGATCTCGGTTTTCAAAGAGTTGAAGGGTTCCGCAGATATTGCCCTTTCGATGACCGAAGCCCGAACCTGCGGCCAAAAGCGGTGGCCGTACAGGAAGCGATGCGAGGTGTCGATCTTGTCGAGCAAGCCGAAATCACCCTGCATCGCCACGCCCTTCATAGCTTCTTCGGCGTCTTCTGCCGTTTCAAGATAGTTCAATAGGTCCAGCGGGTAGAACCTGAACCAGATCTGTACCGCGTCGCGATCAACTTCGTGCATCGTAGGTGCAAGCGATGATACAGCCTCAAGCCAGTCGGCTTCGGAAAACTTCTCTAGTTCGGTGGTGAATGAGTTATTCATAATTACATTTATGCTAAGTAAGCAAACTGATATTTAACCAAATCTGCGCATCGACAACAACCAAGGCAAAGTGCAGCACACGGCTAATGTAATTTTGGGATTGCTTTTATCTCGTCCAGGTGTCACACTCATGCTTAGTCATCCTACTCTCGCGTCGAAATTTAGACGCGCTTTGCCTTAAGCGGTTTTTGGATAAGTTTGAGAGAAGGTAGTTAATAATAGTAGAAGTGGCTCTCAACGTTTTTTTTGAGTATCCGAAAGCCGGCTCTCCTTTCATATAGGCCAGCCAGCTACGATCGAACTTCTGATGCAGGCCCGGCAGACCGGGAAAGGAGACAGTAATGAAATTATACGTAGGAAATCTTTCCTTCAACACGTCCACACAAGACCTCAGCGACCTTTTCAGCGAAGTTGGAACGGTACAATCGGCAAACATTATTGAAGACAGGGAAACCGGCCGCTCGCGCGGATTCGGCTTTGTCGAGATGTCGTCGAAATCTGAAGGTGAAAATGCCATAGCTCAGCTTAATGGAAAAGAGGTTGACGGACGCGAACTAAAGGTGAACGAAGCCAAGCCGCAGGAGAATCGCGGCGGCGGCGGCGGGCGAGGCGGCTACGGCGGCGGTAATCGCGGTGGCGGTTACAGCGGCGGCCGTGGCGGCTACGGTAAGTCCGGTTGGTAACGATCATAGGTTCAACAATTGGATGGATGCCGATGTCGGCATCCATTCTCTTCTCTGACAGTTCATTAGTCGTGCAGGTCACATGAACCAGCAAAAACTTTCGATGGCGAGGCGTCACGTGCTTGGCACCCTTTACGGACGGTGCGAGCCTGTACTGGACGTACCCGTTTACCTTAACGACGGCGCCGGCGAAGTTTTGGGCCACGTGGATGAGAGTCTCGGAATTTATGCCGATGCTATGACTTTCCATCTTGACGACCAAACCTGCAAAAGGCTTGCCTCGGGGCATTTCAGTTTCTCATTCGAGTTCAAATTTGCCGGCGACGACGATTCCGAATTGCCGTCGGCAAAAAGGCGTATCAAGCTAAGTTCCGTATTCCTCATAATGCGGAAGGGCTATGAAAAGCCGGTTCCAAAAAACAAGCAGACCGCAACCGTGTCGGCCTGATCACCTGACGCTTGTTCCGCCCGGGGCGATCGCCCGGGCAATTGACTTTTTCCCACGGTTCTAATGGACATTCGGTCCAGCAGTCTGTTTTGTGAAAATACTCCTCTATAACCCGGACAACGGAGTTACGCGCAATTTTATGCCGCATCTCTGGATGTTCCTTCTCCAGTCTTTGACGCCCGAAGGGCACGAGGTCGTGCTTATCGACGGCAACGCCAAGGCGATGACCCGCGCCGAGCTTGTCCGCTTTTGCCTCGACGAGAACATCGGGCTGGTCGGCATTGGTTCGATGACACGAATGGTGGCACGGGCCTATCAGGTCGCCGATTCTCTTCGCGAAGCCGGGATCCCGGTCGTGATGGGAGGGCCGCACGTGACCGAATGTCCTGACGAAGCGCTTGGCCGGGACGGCGGGCCGCGCCACGCAGATGCCGTTGCCCTCGGCGAGGCCGACGCGACATGGCCGCTGATAGTAGAGGACGCCGCCAACGGACGACTGAAAGAGGTCTATCAGCCCGAAGTTGACGCCAAGGGCCACGATGTTAAGCCTTCGCTGCAGCCTTATCCGCATATCCCGTGGGAAACGCTCGACCTTGAACAATTCAGCCTTGTGCCCAAATTCCTCCGGCCGCTGATGTCGCGGTTTGGCGAGGGCTGGGGCAAGTTCTTCGTCGTCCCGATCGAGACCGGCCGCGGATGTCCTTACGGATGCGAGTTTTGCACCGTGACCGGCTTTTTCGGCGATTCGATCCGTTTCCGCACCAACGAAAGCGTCGTCGAGGAACTGCTTCGGCTGAAAGCCCGTGCCAAGATGGAGAAAGGCCAGATCGCTGTTTTCTTTATCGACGACAACCTCGCCATCAACAAAAAGCGGTTGAAATCGCTGCTTCGAGACGTCATCGCGGCCGGTGCCCAATTGCCCTGGGTCGCACAGATCAGTGCAAATTTGCTGGCCGACGAAGAGCTTGTCGATCTGATCGCCGATTCGGGCGGACGCTGGATCTTTATCGGAATGGAGTCGATAGACCCGGCGAACATGGCCGACGTCAACAAGACCTTTTCGAAGCCCGCAAATTACAGATCCGTTCTCGACGGACTCGCCCGCCGCAACATTTACGCGATAACTTCGTTCATCTTTGGTATGGACAACGATACGGTCGGCGTGGGCGGACGGACCGTTGACGAGATCGAAAGCTGGGCACCGGGGCTGCCGGTTTTTGGCCAATTGACCCCATTTCCCGCGACACCGCTTTACGAACGCCTGCAAAAGGCCGGCCGGCTGGAGCGGCCGAAGCATTGGCTCGATTTCGCTCAGTTCGTTATGGCCCATAAGCCGGCGAAGATGACGATCGAGGAAGCAAGGCAGGAAACGATCGGAGCGTGGTCGCGTTCGTACAGCCCGGAACGCAACCTCGAAGCCGTCGAATCGATCGCCGATGCCCCGATCCAAACGCGCATCAGCCATCTGGTCGCCCGATTGTTCTTCCGAGGCATTTATTTTCCTCAAATGGGCACGCGTGCGTGGCTAAAGCTTCTTTTCCAGAACCGCCGCTGCATCATCGGCCTTACCCGCGAGGGCATAGGTGCATGGCGTGCATCGAAAAAGGTTGCTCCGGCGGCGGCCGCGGAGGCTACGGGTTGAGTGGCTGGTGGACAGGAAAGTTTACCCGAAGATGAAGGGGCGTCCCTGGGAGTGGTGCCCTTTTTGCATTGATGCTCACGGGTAAGTCGCGGACCAGTGCCGCACAATTTGCTATTTCATAAATAAGGGAACATACTATTTACGAATCGAGCTTAGCTCTCTCTTTTTTCAGCTTTCCCGAATTCGTCGGCCAAATCCTGATCCATACAGCTAGAAGACGACCGTCAAGACCTAAAAGCATATGACGGGCAGCCGCGGTCCACCCTTTTTCGAAGGTAACGGCGCCGCTGTATCGAAGAGGAAAACAACATGACCGACAAACTGAACCTTATTGAAACCATTGCCAAGGAACCCAAATTTTCAACATTTTCACGCTACATGGGCACCTCGAACGCAAACTCGCTTTTCAGCCGTCCGGGTGATTTTACGGTGTTCGTTCCGACGAACGAAGCGTTTGCCAAAATACCGGATGACCAAATGAACGCAATGCTTAACGAGCCTGGTCAGCTTAAGCTAAAGGCCCTTCTTTCGTATCACATCGTGCCGGGCAAGATAATGGCAGCCAATATCGGTGGAAAGCAAGTGCGACAGTCCATCAGCGGCGAGGAGATCAGTTTTGCGGACTATCTCGGAATCAAGGTGAACGGAACACCGGTGCAGGCCCGAAATATTGAGGCCACTAACGGCGTGGTCCATTCTCTGGGAACCGTTCTTGCGCCGCCGCCCCTAGCGGGCGAAAAACCGCTTGCCTCTGCATCCCAGGCTTTGACGGTCCCGGCCGCGTTGGCCGCGGTGAAACCGTTGGCATCCGCAGCCCAGAATACAACCGCAATTACGGCGGCGGTGACCGCGGAAATTCCGGTCGACATGCCCGCGGCGCCCCCTCTGACTGCGCCCGCGCCAACGCCTTTGGCAGCACCATTTCCAACACCTCTGGCGGCGAAACCCGGGGATACCGCGAAACCGATCTTTTAGGTCAACCTTGCGAAAACTGAAAACCGCCCCGGTCGCCCACACGATCGGGCGGCATTTTTCAAGAACATGTCATAAGGCAAAGGATTTGGTATGGAAAGCGGCACCGGAGGTCAAAATGATGGAACCCCATAAAGCTCGTGCCGGCAGCATAAGCTCGGCGATCATCGGAATATTCTATTCAAAGCAGTGCCCAAATTGTGTTGTTGGTAAGCAACCCCTTTCGTCCCCGGGTCGAGCGGCAAATAAAGATTATGAAACCTTACGTTGAGATCAAGGCCGAACGCCGGACGGGATGGTTGTCGGCCGGTTTGGGCTTATTTATGGCGATCCTGGGATTTGTTGTACTGATAGACTTCATCGCTGATCGCTTCACTACCGCGCTAATTGCGGCGACCTTCGGGATAATTGTCGCGTTGCTTCTGCCTGAACGAATTGCCATGCGCAGGTAAGATCCTACAGTGTTTACGCATAGAGCCCGCGCAAATAACCGCTTTTGGCTTTTGTGGGCGAGGTCCACATTTGGGGTCCGGTAATGCACGAGCGAATCCGACCAGGAGATCTTTTTTTCGAGGACACAAATATTCGCACCGGCATACAATATCCTTGCTATTTCTAGCGCTTGGGAGTAGCCTTACAGTATATCGAGTCCAGCTCACTCCTTACTCAGACGCCTCGGAATTCGCCGTATCTTCTGATCATCACAGCTAACCTCCCTTTCGGTTTCAGGAGATACCATGAGCAATCTTTCTATTTCGGAGCGCCGTGTGCGCGGTGTCGTAGTTGTCGATCTTGCGGGCAAGATCACCCTCGGCGAAACGAACCGGCAGCTTCACGAGACCATCCGGCGACTTACTGCCGACGGCAAACAAAATATCATTCTTAACCTCGCAAAGGTCACATCCATCGATTCCAGCGGACTTGGTGAGATAGTCGCCGGTTTTTCTACCGTAAGTGCGGCCGGCGGATCGCTGAAGCTGATAAACATGCCGCAGCGGTTGGGCGATCTTATGACGATCACCAAGCTGTATACGGTGTTCGAGATCTACGATTCGGAGGCTGAGGGTGTGGCGGCGTTTGAGCCGAATAACGAGTTCGCGACGGGGCCGCTTGATCAGAGGGCCTCCGGGGCGAGGACAAGCTCGCTGCTGTGAGGCGACCGATATGAAGATCATCAATTTGCTCATCAACGAAGACCTTCTCAAAGCGGAACTTGCGCTTGAAAAGGCCTCCGCCGACGATGTGGTCGAACTCGGGATTACCTATCTGGAAAAGCTTAAGGAGTATCGCGAGCAGCTCCATCAGCTCGGTGGAATACCGGAGATCAGTTTTGCACAGCAGTCCCGTCTCGGCCGCGAACTGATAGAACAGTCACGCAAAGCCGTGAGAGCGGCTATCGAGGTGACTACAAACGAACGCAACCGCGTTGAATCGCTGGTTGACTCGTTGACGATGATAAACGGCTGGGACGCCGCGACCACGTTCAATCGCCTGAAGCATAAAGATTCGACAGATTGGGAATTGGCCGGAGCAGAGGTGCGGATCGCAAGCAACGGCGAACGAATGACCGTTACCGAAGCCGTCGAGACCGCGGGGAAGCTACGCCGCGAAGCGTATATAAGCGGGAAGATTGTGTTTACCCGATAGGCTTCTGAGGCACGAGACCTCGACCCATGGAAAATAACAAGATCACGGCACTGAACCTTATTGATACGGTGGCTGCACATCCCCAGCTGTCCACGTTTTCACAATTACTGGCCGCGTCCGGGATCGAGGAGATCTTTGCCGACGGCGGGGACTTCACCATCTTTGCACCGAACAACGACGCCTTCCGAAGTTTCGACCCAAGACGCCTGCTGGCCCTGCTTTATGATGCGGACCGGACCAACGTGCGGAACCTGATCCTTTTTCACGTATGCATGGGCAGAATGGAGGTCGGGGGTGCGGGCGCAGCGATCATCACAGCCTTTATACGCGGTTGGCAGCAGTCAGGGGGCGAAGCCGACCCTGAGGCTCGCCAACGCAACATCCAGGCTACCAACGGCGTGATCCATGAGATAGGAACGGTCCTGACGCCGGCGACAAGCCCTTGCAGTAATGGCCATTAATATATTGCTGCCTCCTGGCAGATAACAGATGGCAATCGCTGACTTAGAAACAAAATGACCGATAAAGTAAACCTGATCGAAACTATCGCTAAAGAGCCCAGATTCTCGAAATTCTCGAGTTACATGAAGTTGTCCGGAGCCGACACGTCGAGGCCGATCTTTTGATCTGAATGGACTCGAGGCGTACAACTAGTCGCTTCCGGATCGGGGTGAACAGTTTGGCCGTGGCCCTCCATTTTGTCAGGGGCGGACCAGTACCGAGGGAATACTTGACACCATGGCTCGAAATTCATAATATCTAAAGTTTCGGACTTTGGGGTCTGGGCTGTTGTATTGCTCGGTGACGGGCTTTACACAGATTGAACAAGGGAATGCGGACGGGGGGTCCGCGTTTCGATTGAAAGCTTTAGCAAGAATTGTAGCGTAAAGGGCGCCGCACCAACGGCGTCCGGCGATATGAAACTGCCGATAATATCGGCGGTTCCGCAGATGCGGACCAAAGTGTCCGCGCACCGATCTGCCACGCTACAGCAAAGTTCGGGCTTTCGTGGATACATAATCGATCACCAATTCAACCAGCGCGTGCTGCTTGAGCTAACTGCCGGATGCGTTCCGAGCAAGAGTCAGGTGAGACGTTAGTTTTGCTTTTAAATAGGTAGGAATGCGGACGCTCTTGTCCGCAATTGGGAACGCGGACGCCTTCGTCCGCAATGAGTGCGAAGCACGAAAACGATAATGGCCGCGAGAGCGGAAGAGCGGACGGGGCGTCCGCGGTCCGATAAAGAGATATGCCGACTATTAATCAGTTAGTTCGCAAGGGACGACAAAGGGTCAAGTATAAAACGGCGAGCCCGGCTTTGCAGGCGAACCCGCAGAAACGTGGGGTTTGCACGAGGGTTTATACCTCGACGCCGAAGAAGCCGAACTCAGCGCTGCGAAAGGTTGCGCGTGTGAGGCTGACCAACCAGATAGAGGTCACGACCTATATCCCGGGCATCGGGCACAACCTGCAGGAACACTCGATCGTGCTCATCCGCGGCGGCCGCGTAAAGGACCTGCCGGGCGTGCGTTACCACATTGTCCGTGGAACTCTTGATGCGTCGGGCGTTGCGAACCGCAACCAGGCGAGGTCGAAGTACGGGGCGAAGAGGCCGAAGGGAAGTAAGTAAGGAAAGCGGACGGGGGCGTCCGCGTTCCAACTAGAAAATGAAGAAATGCGGACGGGGCGTCCGCGTTCCGAAAGATTATGGCAAGACGAAGAACAGCAGAACGGCGAGAGATATTGCCCGATCCGATCTACAGCAGCACGATCGTGACGAAGTTCATCAACAGCATGATGTGGGCCGGTAAGAAGTCGATCGCAGAGCAGATCTTTTACGGCGCGATGGACAAGATCGCCGAAAAGACCGGCGAAGAGCCGCTGAAGGTGTTCAAGAAGGCTCTCGACACGGTGGCCCCGACGTTGGAGGTCAAGTCGAGGCGTATCGGCGGTGCGACCTATCAGGTGCCGCTCGAGGTCTCAAAAGACCGGCGAAACACGCTTGCCATCCGCTGGATAGTAAGCAATGCGCGGAACCGCAGCGAAAAGACGATGCGCGACCGGCTGGTCGGCGAGCTGCTCGATTCTACATCGGGCCGCGGCGGGGCGTTCAAGAAGAAGGAAGACGTCCACCGTATGGCCGAAGCGAACAAGGCTTTCGCTCATTATAGGTTCTAAGAAGATTTAACCACAGAGGTCACAGAGAGCACTGAGAAAACCTTTTTGAAAATCCTCTGTGAACGCTGTGTGCTCTGTGTTGAAAGGATCAGATGGCTAACATTAGCTTAGACAAATATAGAAATATCGGGATCATGGCCCACATCGACGCGGGCAAGACCACGACGACCGAGCGCGTCCTGTTTTATACGGGTGTGTCGCACAAGATCGGCGAGGTCCACGAGGGAACCGCGACGATGGACTGGATGGAGCAGGAGCAGGAGCGCGGAATTACCATTACGTCCGCTGCCACGACCTGTTTTTGGAAGCGCAATAACGTCGAGCATCGCATCAACATTATCGATACTCCCGGCCACGTAGATTTTACGATGGAAGTTGAACGGTCCCTTCGAGTCCTCGACGGGGCCGTAGCCGTTTTTGACGGCGTGGCGGGCGTCGAGCCGCAGTCGGAGACCGTATGGCGGCAGGCCGATAAATACGGGGTTCCAAGAATTTGCTTTATCAATAAGCTCGATCGGGCAGGGGCCTCGTTCGAGCGGAGCTTTAACTCGATATTGAACCGGTTGGGTGCGAACGCGGTCGCGTTGCAGATCCCGATCGGCGAGGAAGACAGGCTGAAGGGCGTCGTTGATCTGATCGCGATGAAGGGCCTTCTTTGGAAAGACGAGACGAAAGGAGCGGAATACGAGATCACGGACATTCCGGCCGACCTCGTCGATTCGGCCAAAGAATGGCGAGAAAAGCTGGTCGAGGCGGTGTCGAGCATCGACGACGACCTGATGGTGAAGTTTCTCGAAGGCGAAGAGATCTCGGAAGACGAGATCCGAAAAGCCCTGCGAAAGGGAACGACCGAATTGAAGATAGTTCCGGTCGTGACCGGGTCGGCATTCAAGAACAAAGGCGTACAAACGCTGCTAGATGCGGTGGTCGATTACCTGCCGTCGCCGCTTGATGTTCCGGCTATCGAGGGCACAAATCCGAAGACAGGCGAGGTCGAAACTCGCGAGGCGGACGCGAAAGCGCCGTTCTCAGGCCTGGTGTTCAAGCTGATGGCTGATAAGCATCTCGGCCAGCTTGCTTTTGTGAGGATCTATTCGGGCACGGTGAGTTCAGGATCTTACGTTTACAACACGATCAAGAATTCGAAAGAACGCGTCGGACGGCTAATGCTGATGCATGCGAACAAGCGTGAGGACCTCGAAAAGGCTTCGGCGGGCGAGATCGTCGCGATAGGCGGCATGAAGAACGTGACGACGGGCGACACGATCTCGGCGGAAGACAAGCACATCATTCTCGAGTCGATGGAGTTCCCGGATCCGGTCGTTCGCGTGGCTGTCGAGCCGAAGACGCGTGCCGACCAGGACAAGATGGGCGTCGCGCTCAATCGCCTCGCTCAGGAAGACCCATCGTTCCAGGTTTCGACCGATCATGAGACGGGGCAGACGATCATCGCCGGAATGGGCGAGCTGCACCTGGAGATCATCGTCGATCGAATGAAGCGTGAGTTCGGCGTTGAGGCGAACGTCGGCAAGCCGCAGGTTGCTTATCGCGAGACGATCACTATGGCCGCACCGGGCAAAGAGATCTTCAAGAAGCAGTCGGGCGGCCGCGGACAGTTTGGCCACGTCGAGCTCGAGATCGAGCCGGCACCGGGCGAGGGCTTCGTTTTCGAAGACAAGATCACGGGTGGAGCCATTCCGCGGCAGTTCATCAAGCCGGTCTCGGAAGGCGTCAGAGACGCGATGCGTCGGGGCTTTCTTGCCGGTTATGAGCTGGTCGATATAAAGGCGTCGCTTGTTTTCGGTTCGTACCACGAGGTCGATTCGGACGAGCGTTCGTTCCATATTGCGGGCTCGCTGGCGTTCCAGGATGCCTTGAAGAAAGCGAAGGCGATCCTGCTCGAGCCGATAATGCGCGTCGAGGTGGTCACGCCCGAAGAATATATGGGCTCGGTCAACGGCGACCTTAACCGACGCCGCGGGCAGATCGAAAAGATGGAGCCGCGGCCGGGCAATGTTTCGGTCGTGACGGCATTCGTGCCGCTGTCGGAGATGTTCGGTTATACGACGGACCTTCGTTCAGCCACACAGGGGCGTGCGACAAGCTCGATGCATTTCGAGCGTTATGCGGAAGCTCCGCGAAACGTGGCCGAAGAGATCATTGCCAAAGTGAAGGGAGCGAGCAGCTAGATAGATTTGTTTCAAATTTGAAATTTCAGATCTGAAAACTAGGAGAGGAAGATGAGCAAAGAGAAATTCGACCGTTCGAAGCCGCACGTGAATATCGGGACGATCGGGCACGTTGACC
>DAOLDE010000023.1:0-49908 GCA_035327545.1 Pyrinomonadaceae bacterium
GGTTAGAACGCCAGATTGTGGTTCTGGATGTCGTGGGTTCGATTCCCACTAGCCGCCCCATTCCAATGAAATTATTACCGTTTCTCCCTTGATCCGTGTATCAAGCGGCATTTCTTGCAGCATCTCATCGTCAATGATCTCAGTGGTATGAAAGCCTCAAGCCTGGTCTTCTCTCTTCTATTGGTACTTTCAGGCACCGTTCTTGGCCAAGAACGTTTCCCGAGTTCTGTAAAGAATGAGGTGTTGATAAAGTTCAGAACCGCGCTGAACGATTCCGCCGCTCGTGAATTCGTCCGAAAACAAAAAGGCGAATTGCTCGAAAAACTGGGGGATACCGGATGGCAGAGGGTACGTCTTCCAGCCAATTTGTCTGTTACTTCCGCTGTAGATCGCTTTGGCTGGTCCCAAGACGTAGAAGCTGTTCAACCCAATTTTTATTACCGGCTACTTGCTACTCCGAACGATCCGCACTTTGGCAGTTTATGGGGAATGACCAGGATATCGGCCCCAGGTGCATGGGACCTAAACACGGGCAGCGAGAGTGTAGTGGTCGCAAATATCGATACCGGCATTAAATATGATCATGAAGACCTTAGCGCGAATATGTGGAAAAACAGCGGTGAAATACCGGGTAACGGCATAGACGACGATGGAAATGGCTTCGTGGACGATTATTACGGATACGACTTTTTCTTTAACGATCCGGACCCCATGGACGAGCACGGGCACGGAACGCACACCGCCGGCACCTTGGGCGCAGTTGGTAACAATGGGGTTGGCGTTGTTGGTGTAAATTGGAACGTTCGCATTATGGCGATCAAGATCTATGACAGCACCGGATATGGAACCACCTCATCCATGCTTATCAACGCATACAACTACGTCAGAATGATGAAAGAAAGGGGTGTGAACATCAAGGTCACAAACAACTCCTACGGAGGCTGCGATGAAGCCTGCGGATTCGATCAGGCCACTAAGGATGCAATTGACGCCCTAGGCCGCGCAGGAATATTGCAAGTATTTGCAGCCGGGAACAATGGCGCGAATAGTGATATAAACCCGCTGTATCCTGCTGCCTACAACAGTCCGTGGATCGTTTCGGTCGCAAATTCGAACACGATCGATGATCGTAATACGACGTCCAACTATGGCCCATTAAGTGTTGATCTTGCTTCGCCGGGAACCGGAATACTTAGTACATGGCTATCGCCGGGTAATTACGCTACATTTTCGGGAACATCGATGGCGGCGCCTCATGTAGCGGGTGCGGTCGCATTAATAGCAGCACACCACCCGACCCTTTCTGCCGCATCGATAAAGGCTACGGTATTGAATACTGTCGACCCTTTAGCTCAATGGACCGGTGTCGTAAGGTCGGGAGGGAGGTTGAATGTAGCACAGGCTATTTCAGATCCGACCATTTGCGAATTTGTCTTCCCGACGTCAAATATAGATCTTCCGACGAAAGGCGGTCATTTTTCGCTAACCGTCACGTCAGCTCCAAATTGTGATTTTCAGGCCAAGAGCAATGTGAATTGGATCCGAGTCGCGGGTGCCGACTCGTTTTCCGGAGGTGGGATGCCCATATTCCGGGCAACAGTAAACCCAACGATTTCGCGTTCGGGGACGATAAGCATTGCAGGACAGACGATCAATGTTATCCAGTCTCGGAACTGATTTACCGGAGAAAGCGCGGTAATTCCAACTTTAATACTATTAGGTGCGTCTAAGGCTCAAAATCTTGAAATGTTTTGAGCTAACCAAGTATGACCTTAAGAGTTAGTGTAAATTGAACGATTTTGTTGCATTCGGCTTGGCATAAAGTGTATATTTGAAATTCTTGGCCCCTGTTCTACCGGTGTTTACTTGTAGGGCTGCGGAGTACTGCATTAAGGAAACAAACATGAGAAGTTCTTTAGCCGTTATCGGCAAATCGGCGATCTTAGCGGTATTGATGGCGATGATGGCTTTGCCCGCGTTCGCGCAAGTGGCTTTGCGAAAAGCGTTCGATTCGGATGGAGATAATAGGGCGGACTATATTATTTTCCGGCCGTCGAATAACCGTTGGTACATACTTCGCACCGGCGGAACGATCCGGATACAAGAATGGGGCATTGCCAATGAGGATTGGATGGTTCCAGGCGATTATGACGGGGACGGCTTGGCGGACATTGCAGTTTGGCGTGAAACGACAGGTCAGTGGTTTCGCATTTTAAGCTCCTCCAACACGTTTGTAGTCAACACTTGGGGTGTTGCGGGTGACGAACCGATCGCACGCGACTACGACGGTGATGGGAAGACCGACCTAGCTGTTGTAAGGCGTACCGGCGGCGTGATGATCTGGTACTTCTTTTATAGCTCGAACAACAGCTTTGAATCGCGCCAATTCGGCATCTCGACTGACTTTACGGCCCCGGGCGACTATGACGGTGATGGCAAGTTCGATCTGGCGGTGCAGCGTCCCGGAGCCACACCCACCTCTCAAAGTACGTTCTACATCCAGACCGCAACATCGTTTTCCGTTATTCCTTTTGGCCAGAGTAACGACCTGGTTGCTCCGGGTGATTGGGACGGAGACGGCAAGACAGATATCGCTGTAGTGCGTGAAGGTTCGACGCCTACGTCTAACTTGACCTGGTATGTTCGAAGAAGCTCGGACGGACAAATGACCGTCTTTACGTGGGGTGTAACTGGAACGGACCTGCTTGCACAGAACGATTATTCGGGCGACGGCAAGACCGATTACGCGATCTGGCGTAATACAGACGGAAGGTTTTATATATTTAACCCGGTCAATGGAAATATTTCAGTCATAAATTGGGGCCAGCCTGGCGATTTTCCGGTCGCAAGTTACGACACCCATTAGTAATGTTTCTAATGCTGCGGATCAGGCCGGCGGCTTTCAAGTCGCCGGTCTTTTTGTTTCCCGGCACTGTTTGGCATAATTTCGTTTGACCGTGAATCAAGTGATGTTGAATGAAATTCAGAAAGCATTCAAAGGCAAGCGGATCGTCATTGCAGGCGACCTCGTGGCGGACCAGTTTTTGCACGGCACCATATCGCGAGTTTCCCGTGAGGCTCCTGTATTCATCTTGAAGCACGACCAGACCGATACACGTGCAGGCGCCGCAGCTAACGCCGCGGTAAATGTAGCGTCACTCGGGGGGGTGCCTCATTTGATCGGCCTAGTCGGGTCGGACGAAAGCGCCGGGCTTATGATGGCTTATCTCGCCGCAAATGGTGTGGACATTGGGAATATCGTCGTCCAAAACGATCGCAGGACGACGACCAAGGTCAGAGTGCTTGCCGGGCAGCACTACGCCGCGCGACAACAAGTCATACGCATCGATTACGACGGAAGCGAAGAGATGTCGAAAAATAGCCGCGACGAACTGATCCGGCGTTTGACCGACGCCTCCCGGGAGGCTGACGCGATCATACTTTCCGATTATAGCTACGGGGTCGTCAACGAAGAGCTGTTTCAAGCAGCCCATGAGGCCTCAAACGGGCGGCAAATACCTCTGGTGGTCGATTCCCGGTTTGGGCTCGACAAGTTCCGAGGTGCTACTTCGGCTACCCCGAATCAGGAAGAGGTTGAACAATTGATCGGTCCAGACCTTACCAATGAAAAATGCGAAATGCTTCGGGAGCGGCTTGAGATGGAAACCCTTCTCGTGACCCGAGGCAATCAGGGAATGTTGTTGTTTGAGAAGGGCAAAGATGCTTTCGAGCTGCCGGCAGTCGGCTCAAAAGAACCGGTGGATGTTACCGGCGCGGGTGACACCGTGATCGCAACGTTTGCGCTGGCTTTGGCGGCCGGAATAGCACCCCGCGTGGCCGCGCGAGTTGCGAATCACGCTGGCGGCATCGTCGTAATGAAAAAGGGCACCGCCTCTGTCACCATCGATGAACTTGTCGATTCGATCAAGACCGTCGAACCTACCGAAACATTTAGTTCGATCGCTTGACCCACCATGAGAACAACCCTCCAAAAGATCGTATGTCGAGCGGATATCGCTACAATCGCGGCCAAAGAGCGTGAGGCAAGGCCGATCACGATAGTCCTTGCCAATGGTTGTTTTGACCTGTTCCATGTGGGCCACATCCGCTATCTGGAAGGGGCAGCGGCATTGGGTGATCTGTTAGTGGTCGGGATCAACTCGGACCGTCGCGTTCGGGAACTGAAAGGGCCTGGCCGGCCCTTCATGCCCGAAAATGAACGTGCCGAGATCGTGGCGGCGCTGGCCTGTGTAGATGCCGTCGTGGTCTTTGATGAACCTACGGTCACGGAGCTTATTCGCGAGATCCGTCCGGATCTCCACGCAAAAGGCACCGATTACAGCGCCGATACGGTTCCTGAACGAGAGATCATAAAAGAGGTTGGCGGAAAGATAGCTATCGTCGGCGACCCAAAGGACCATTCGTCCACTGAGCTAATGGAGCGCGTCTCCAGGTCGGACGCGTGAAGGAATGTTCGCCTCACGGAACAAGGCAGATCTTATCATCGAGGTGTGGGAATCGCTCGACTGCGAAAGCGTCGGAGCAGACGAAATACTTGCCATTCAGCGGGTGGTCGAGGAAAGATTTGGCAGGCCTGCGGTCGATTCGCCAACGAAGATCGCAAGGCAGCTCGCGGACGAAGGAGCAGTCCTTCGCCACAGTGAAGTGATGGAGCTCTGGATACGATGGGCCGAGGACCGTCCCTACGATCCCGCTTTTCGCAATATTCTGAACATCGACGGCCTGAAAGACGCGTCAGCTTCGATCCGAAAGCTCGAAAACCTTCGAAGGAAGTACGTTGCCGACAACGACCTTGAAGGCCTCCGCCTCATTCGCGCGAGAGTCCGTGAGGCCCGCGCCGAAGCTCTCGCGAGATCAGGCGAAGAACGGCGAACAGCAACCGAACGCGCACAGTATGCCGAGATCGCCGAATGGCTTACACTTTGGGGACAATCGCCAGAAACCTTTGAAACATGGATCGACCTTCGCCTTTCGTCGAGGGATTTTAAGGAGCGATTTTCGGACTCCACGTCGTAGGTTGTTTCCCGAAGCGAGTACCACGTGTTGGCGAGGACCGGCCCGTTCCGCTGAGTATATTCGGATCCGGCCTATCGATTAATCTCCCGGATTTATGCGACGTTTTTATTCACCGCAAGGAAAGACCCCTCAGGGCATCGTCGAACTCGGTCCGGATGAAGCAAGACATCTTCGCGACGTTCTGCGTCTCGGCAAAGGCGACGAAGTATCTGTTTTTGACGGCCTCGGGCATGAATTTCTTTGCACGGTGGAATCGGTGGCCCGAAACGGGTCAATTTTGCGTATCGCGCGAGAGATACCGCCCGTTTCGCCCGAATCACCGCTATTTCTGACCGTTGCGGCAGCGATATTGCCCGGTGACCGGTTCGAGATCACCGTGCAAAAGGCCGCGGAGCTAGGCGTGGTTCGCCTTCAGCCGCTTTTCACGGCCCGATGCGAGGTAAAGCCCGGCGGCAGTTCGCGTCGGTCGGAACGCTGGCAGAAGATCTCAATCGAATCTGCCAAACAGTCGGGACGGGCCACACTTATGAAGATCGACGAACCTGTTGACTATAAAGGGTTTATTGACGCTACGCGAGTATCAGCAGAAACGGGAACGAACATTCTATTCAGCGAACGCGACGGCGTTGGGTTCGACGCGATCGCGGGATCGGCAAGAATGACGGCAGTGTTCGGGCCGAAAGGCGGTTGGGACGACGACGAGCTTGAAAGAGCAAGAGACGCGGGGTTCACGGTTGTGACCTTTGGCGGCCGAATCGTGCGGGCCGAAACGGCGGCGATCGCTATGACCGCCATTCTTCAACATCGTTTCGGCGACCTTGTTTGACGGTTCAGAGAACTCTAGACGTCTATCGATGCACTATGTTTCCGGAACGGGACGAGGACGATAGTACGCATCCCCACGCTGCGTAAGCTTCGCCTTCTTACCCAGTGAATCAATGGCGGAATCGAGCAATTCCTTGTTGTCGATCTTGAAATTGACGATTCCGCGTGCGTCCGCGTCCGGGTCGTTGAATTGAAGCACCATGTACCTGCGCTTCTCCTTTATGAACGTACCGGCAATGCCTGCCCCCGGAAGCGGGATGTTGCGGACCACATTTCCGGTATTCGAGGTCACTGAGGTGGACTGCGGCGAGACGACGAGAAGCGAACCATACGGGATGCCGAATTTCTCTAACTTGTCCTTACCTAAAAAGACGAGCCGCTGATTTTCATCATCGAACTTGAGCGTCCCCTTTTCCTTATCGGAAAAGCCGAACAGCCCGCCCTCGTAACGTGCTTCAAATTCGGCCGGTGCCGGCTTTATGGCCGCGGGCTTTGCCTCTCTCTCCATCGGACGCGGCTGAGCAGACACAACGGCCACGAGCAAACACGACAATACAACGTAAATATGCGGTTTCATCTTCATTTTGAGGCTTCTCGGTTTTTGAACTACCGGGAGCGAAGTCGTTCTAAAAATTCACCCCACAATCGAAGCGTAGGGTCAGACAGCTGCCTTTCGGGTTCGTACGCCTCGATCTGAGCGTACAAGACGGTCCAAACACCATTCTCCCTGCTTACCAAATAGGAAATGACCGGCTGGTGGAAAACGTCGTAGTCCCGTTTTGTGTCCACGGAACTGTTCCGGCCCGAGCCAAATGTGGTGCTGGCCGGCTGGCCGACAGAAGCCCTTACCGAATGGGTCTCAACAGGTTTAGCACCCGAGTAACGAAATTCTGCGAGAATGACGTCGGCATTGTTTACATCGTTCACCACTTCGATCGGCCCAAACTTTGCGGCCTCGCCACGATTCCACTTCTCAGCGAGTTTTGCAAGGTCCTTTTTCGCATTTCCCGGCATTTTGATAGCCAGATAGATCTTTAAGGGTTTCGATCCGGGTATCGGAGAACTGCCGACGGTGCGCAGTATCTCGTCACTGGGAATGCCGGCCACCTTTTGCAATTCAGAAAGTTCAGGTTGGCTTACCTGTGCAGCGATGGTTGAGAACCCGAGAAAGATCGCTCCGACGATAAGCAGTGTCTTTCTCATAATAATTTCTCCTTAGTTTGCGGAATTTTCTTGATAGATACAAAAACTCCTCGAAAAGTTGTTAGCCCTTTGCTGAAAGAACAACTTCTTCAACATACGGCATTATCCGTTGCTTCGCGATCTTTACGTATTCCGCCGAAATTTCCGACCCTATCCACCGACGCTTCAGCATCGAGGCGACCTTTGCCGTCGTGCCGCTGCCCATGAACGGGTCATAAACGAGATCGCCTTCGTTCGTCCAGGACCTGATCTGGTCCTCGACGAGTTTTTCGGGAAAGATCGCCGGATGTTCAAACGCGATCTTGTCCGACGAGGACGAGGTTCCGACGTTGTAAAAGAAGATATTATTGACTTTACGCCGTTTCGGAGCGACGTGGTCGTGGGCGAGATCGTTGCGGCCGACCTTCGTTATACGAAAGGATTTGAATGCCTTTTCCTGTTTGATCTTTTGCGTGATCGGGTTAAAGATGGCCGGCTGGCCCTTTGAAAAACAAAACATATACTCGAAGCACTGGCGATAGCGTTTTCCGCAATCGCTTGGAATCGGGTTGTTCTTGCCATAGATCATCGTGTCGTGGACGCGGAAACCGGCTTCGTTGAAGGCCAGGGCGTGCTTGAAACTGCTGAGGCTTTCGCTTCCGTTGATCGTCCGGTCGCCGACGACCCAGATCACGACGCCGCCCGGCTTTGTGGTTCGAAACAGGCCACTTGCGATCTCCTCGACCGGAAAGTGATAGCCGTTATAGTCGCGGAGGTCGTCGTAGGGCGGGCTCGTGATCGTCATATCGATCACGTCATCGGGCATCCGCGCCATCGTGTGGAGACAATTTTCGGTGTAAATGACTTCGGTTTCTATCATTTATGATCAAATTCGCAGGCCGCCGATGGTGTGCCTCCAGTTCAGAGCATTTGATATTACTGCAAGCCGCCGCCGGTCTTGCTGCGAACAATCCTGTTCCAAAGCTGCTATCATGGCACGCGCGAGCGGGACCGCCAGGGCACCAGCATTCGCGAGAACATTCGGCAGATAATTAAGTTGAAGAGTGTTTGCCCCATCGAGATGGAAGCGCATGATGTCGATTTGCTCCATGGTGTGAACCGTCTGGCCCGGCTGGATCAGCCGCGACGGTATCTCTTGCTTTCCATGATCGTCGGCCGCGAGGGTTCCGAGAAGCAAGATGCCGATCAGCGATCTTTTTTCGTCGATGACGTCGCGTCTCAATTCGCCCAATGCGGGCATAGAGGCCGTCCGCGGCGTAAAGTTTTGATACTCGGGGTTTACCAGTCTCGAATCGCAGATTACGCCGACCGTGGACACGTCGCCGTCAGGCAGCGTTACAAATTTACCAAAGCCGTGATCATCAGGGTCCGGCACGGTTTTGCCGTCACGGCCATCAAGCACACGGGCGATGTATGCGATGTGAGACGTGGAGCTGACGATCTTTGCTATCTTCATTCTTTGCCAGCAAGAGGCTTTAGGCCACTGTAGCCGTCCACCTGAAATTGCCATCTTCCGCCCGTATCCCGGACCGCGACGACAACGAATTTGCCAGATCCTTTGCCGACCTCCTTTCCGTTTTTCAATGTCCGAAGCGTGTAAATGCCAACGTCATAACCGATCGGCCCTTCGACCTTGCGCTGCACGATATCGAACGTGATATCGAGGGACTGGCCGCTTTTTCGGACAGCTTCGAAAAAGACCGAAAACGAATTTCTGACCTGTTCTCGGCCGATCCGGATATCGTCGTCCGGCACAAGATATGCTGCCGTCTCGGTATAGATCGAAGCGACCGAGTCCACGTTCAAGGTGCGATATGCATCGTTAAAACTGCGATAGAGATCGTCGAGGCCCTGGTGCTTGGACACACCTGCGCGCAGGGTGATCGGCGCATTCTGTCCTGCGGCCGGCACGCATAAGAGCAATAGAACGGAAAAAGCGCCAAAGACTAAATTGAGTTTACGCATAATGGGCTCGATGGATCGTCGGCTCTCGTTAGGGTTCCCATAGATCGAGAAACTTGTTGATATGTGCTCCCTCCGGCGTGTCGGCCTGCACACTTAGAAACTCCCGAAATTGCTCCTGCTCAACCACATACTGTTCTTCGGAGAGCAGGCCGGTAAAGTTTACGACACGGAGCCAGAGCAGGTATGTGTTCAAGGCATCGATCTGATTATACTCGACTATCTCTTTGAGCCTGCCGTCCAGCCAGAGGTCCGCTACCTGCCGCCCATCGACGTCGATCTTCCCCGGGAAGCCGCACAGCCGTGTTAGGGCGTTCAGCGTCGGCTTCATCGCCCCGGACGACAAAAGCTTTGACAGGTCTAGATGCGCTTCGCCGTATCGATCGAAATAGTCGCGGCCTTCCCACGGCTTGTTGGGCCGGACGGAAAACTTTTCGGCCCGCACCTCGTTGACCAGTCCGCGTTGGATCAGAACCTGAAGGTCGGATTCAAGTGAATTGAAACCAACCAGCTGCGGGCCGCGTTCGCCGATCATATAAAGAAAACGCTCGATGATCTCCGCTTCATTAGAACGATCTTCCTCGATCGGTAGTTTCGGCAAAGAATGAAGCCCAAATTCAATGTGGCGGTTCCCGTCCCGAAAGACCGTCCGGCGTGAGAGGAAGGCGATGGATACGACCCGGGAGTAGAGATATTTTACGAACGGGCGGGGATTGGTATCGGCATCGTAGTCTTTCGCGTCCTGCCAAAGCCGTTCCATCCCCTCGAGTTCGGTCGTTTCCGGCGAAAGATCGAAGAGACGGACAGCACCGGCCGCATCGGGAACCCATTCCAGGTCAAAGAACAATGTGAGCTCGTGTAAATCGTTCTTCAGCATCCGCCTGTGAGTTTAACACGCAGGTATAGGGGGGGTAAAAAGTGGTCAGCGAACGCGAGTGGTACGACGCCTGAGGAAATCCATCAACACAAACTGCGTGAGATTGTCAGGATCGGCAAAATAGGCCTTGCCATTGGTCATTGCGGTCATTTTCTTGACGAACTCGACGAGGTTGCGGTCGCGTGCAAGCATGAAAGTGTTGATCATGATGCCTGACTTCCGGCACGCTTGGACCTCTTTGAACGTTTCGGCCATGACGAAGGGGTCATTGCCCATCGAGTTTTTGTACAGCAAACGGCCGCGGGCGCCTATTGTTTCCGAATAGCGGCGGTAGTTGAAATATGCCGCGTTTGAGTGCTCGATGAATGCGGCGGTCGGTTTGCCGTCGGTGATCATCACGATCTGCTTCATGTCTTTACGCTGCGCGTTCAGAATGCGGCGTGAAAGTTTTAAGCCCTCGGCGGTATTTGTGTGATAAGGCCCGACCTGGGTCGTCGCTAGCTTCGCGATCGGCAGTTCCTCGGCATCGTCGTGAAACAAAACTATCTTCAAGCTGTCGCCCAGATACTGCGTGCGGATGAGATGGGCAAGCGCGATCGCGACCTTCTTCGCAGGGGTGAAGCGGTCTTCGCCGTAGAGGATCATCGAATGCGAACAATCGAGCATCACGACGGTCGCACACGATAAAGCGTAGTCTTGCTGCCGGACAAATAGGTCCTTATATTCGAGGTTTAGCGGAACACCGAGACCTTCGCGGGCGATCGCGGACATCAGCGTGGCGTTCACGTCCAGATTTATCGTATCGCCGAATTCGTATTGTTTCGAACTGAGCGCGGCTTCGACGCCGGTATCCAGATGTGGGGTTTCGTGACGGCCGATCGATGACCTGCCCATCGAACCAAGAAGCTTCTGCAGTGTCTTATAGCCCAGAAAGTCCAGCCCCTTATCGGTGACCTCAAATTTGATGATCCTGGGCAGCGGTTCGCCGATCTCGCCCTGCGTAACGTCATCATCGATCTCGTCGTCACCGTAGCCGACCTCACCGTCCTGGTTACGTAATACCTCTTTAAGATCTAGGTAACCCTCTTCCACCAACCGTTCAATAAGCTTGTTGATCAGTTCTTCCAGCAACGAGCCGCGAAAGTTCCCATCGTTCTCAGCTAGCATCTTTTCGACATCGTGTTCACTCAGGATGTCTTTTTCCAAAAGGGCTTTTAAAATCGCCTGCCTTAGAGCATCGATCGAATCATCCGGCCGGGCACGCTCACGTGTCCACCAATAATCATCGGAGTACCCTGAATTGAGCAAGGTGTTCGACAGCGAATCCATCAGTTCGCCGAGGGCCACGCCGAACACATCGAAACCGTTGAATCTTGAATACTTGATGAAACGCATCAAAGACCACCGCTGAACAGCTTGCTATCCGCAAGCCCGTTGGGTTACCTTAGAACTACCCAAGCACGAACCCTCAAGTTCTCACTCTCTCCAAAAACTTAGCATAAACCTCTCTCCGGACTGAAATTTTTTGCAAGGAAGGAAAACCGTTATGAAGAAGTTTTTGGCTGGCACTTTGATGCTGTTTGTGTTCGCTGTTCTTTTGCCGATGGCGGCATCTGCTCAGAAGTACTGCCGTAACAATGTTCGAAGTGACCGATACGGTTACAATTACGTGAATTACGGTAATAATTCCCGTAAAAACCGGCGAGTTCAAAACCGCCGGGGTGATCGCGGGCCGTATTATTCGCAGGCATATTACTCGCAGCGACGTCCAAGCTTTTACCGTCGCCACCGCAATTTGATAAATGTCGGCATCGGCACGGGAAGCGGTGCGATAATCGGCGGGCTCGTTGGCGGGCGGCGAGGTGCTGCGTGGGGAGCGCTTGCCGGAGCCGGAGCCTCGGCAGTATATACGTATAAGATCAGGCCGAAGCAAAGGCGATATTAACTAAGGCCGTGTCTTGAACGAACATCGGCCTGATATAGCCGCGGGCGACCCCTGGATCACAATTCGAGACCAGGCACCGCGGCATTTTTATGTCCGTTCTCGCCATACCATATCGCCTATTCGTATCCGATACCGTGCTTTTCCTGGTCGATACCGCGCAAGCATGATTCTCGTAAATATCTGATATTACGAGTCTTTGCCATTTTGGCACAGGCGTTGCGATTACCAGGTGCGGAAAAGGCAGCAGCCTTTTAGTAAGAGTCAGAATTAGGGGGAATTTGAGCAATGAAAAAATATTTTAGTTACTTTGTGATGACGGCAATGATGGCGGTGATGATCCCTTTGATGGCATCGACGGCTGATGCTCAGTCGCAATGTTATTACAACAACGCCGGCCAGCGTATCTGCCGCAATACGAGCAGAAATCAGGGCAATGTTTACGATCGCCATCGTAACGTGATCAACATCGGTATCGGCACGGCTGCCGGTGCCATCATCGGCGGATTGATCGGGGGCAAGAAGGGGGCCTTGATCGGTACGGCAGCTGGTGCCGGCGGTGCGGCGCTTTATACTTACAAGCTGAACCCGAAAACCAAGAAATACGAACGCGTCTATCGCAGGCGTTAAATAGGGTTACAAGGAACGAACAAGGGGAGGTAAACAAGCCGTGGTGAGCGACGTCTCATCACGGCTTATCATTATCGACACTAGATTTCGAACGAAGGCTCCACCAACCTCGTAAGCCTACTAACGAGTAGAATAAGAAAAACACGGCGATGATGATCAGGATAATATATTCCCTGTTTCCTTGAATCCAGAGAGTGAAAAGAACAATCGAACTAGTCAGACAAAGGGTTGATAAAACCAATAGGACCGAACGATTCTTACGAGCGCAAGGATTGGGGTGGAGAAAAAGAATAGAAGCGATCACCCTATTCATGCTAGTTATACCCCTCCAAATCCGTTAGATCCTCGTAGATCATCCCACGCCGATCGCGTTTGGCCTTGGTCACAGCTTCGAAGCCGCCCTCGTCGGTGCGCGAGATCTTGTTTTGCGCGTAAAGCCCTTCCAGCACAAATTCACAGGCAGACACGAGCTTTGCCTCATCCTGTTTCTCAAGATCGAGCGGCACCAGCGTTGACTCGATCAGTTGAGGCACGCTTTCAAGAAGCAATACGCATTCATTTGCTGACGCCGTATCCGAAAGCAAGATCTTGTTTTCCTGTTCGAACCATTTCACTGCCTGACCGAAATCGATGCCGAGGAAGAAACTTTCGAAGATAACGCCTGCGGCACGTTTGATCAGGTCCTTTGCCAGCCGGGCCGCGCCTATCTGCTCGCCTTCGTACTCTAACTCTATCTTGCCTGTCATCGCGGGCAATGCTGCATAGACGTCCGAAATGCGCGGAACGATATCAGCCTCTCCGGTCTTCAGCGATCGCCGCTCTGCATTGGAAATTGCCGATTCAAGCACCGTGATTGAAAATCGCTGCGATACGCCCGATCTCTTATCGACTCGCTGATCGTCGCGCGCCTCAAAGGCGATCTGTTCTATCAACTCAGCAATGAATTCGGGTACCGAGACCGGCAGATCTCGCTCGGTCCACGCTTCCTGCTGAGTGATGGCGGAGCTAAGCTGGACATTCGCAGGGTAGTGCGTGTGTACCTCGGCACCTATCCGGTCCTTGAGGGGCGTGATTATCTTTCCGCGGGCGGTGTAGTCCTCAGGGTTGGCGCTAAAGACGAGCATCACATCTAAAGGCAGCCGCACAGGATAGCCCTTTATCTGCACATCGCCTTCCTGCATTATGTTGAACAGCCCTACCTGGATCTTTCCGGCTAGATCCGGCAGTTCATTTATCGCGAATATACCCCGGTTCGCACGCGGCAGTAGGCCGAAATGGATCGTCAGTTCGTCAGACAATAAATGCCCGCCTTTTGCGGCCTTGATCGGATCGACATCGCCTATCAGGTCGGCTATTGTCACATCGGGCGTGGCGAGCTTTTCGACAAATCTGTTCTCGCGGGTGACCCAATCGATCTTCGTCTCATCTCCATGCAGATCGATCTGCTGACGGCCATAGGCGCTCAAAGGAGCAAACGGATTGTCGTTTATTTCAGAACCGGCGATGACCGGTATCTCGTCGTCAAGAAGATCGGTGAGCTGCCGAAGGATACGGCTCTTTGCCTGACCACGCAGGCCGAGAAGGATGATGTTGTGTCTTGAGAGAACAGCGTTGACGATCTGCGGAATCACAGACTCTTCATATCCGATGATGCCGGGAAATAACCTCTCGCCGGCCTGAAGTTTCGCGATGAGATTGGCGCGCATCTCATCTTTGACGGTCCGCACCAAATACCCGCCAGACCTAAGCTCACCCAATGTTCGTTCGTCGCGCATACCGACATATTACAGCACGAGCGGCGAACGTGTGCATTAATGATTGCGTAGGAATTTCAGCTTTTTGATCCTATCAGATATACGACCGGCTCATCACCGGCAACGCGGGCAGAATGGACAGTGCCGGCGGGCATCAAGTCACGGTCTCCGGGACCAAGCACCACAGTACCGACACCTTTCACATTTAGCTCCAGCGTTCCGGAAAGTATAAAGTGAGATTGATCGTCGGGATGGCTGTGTTCGGGATAATATGCCCCGGGACTATCGCTCCATTGAAAGGAAGTGTAGCCGTCAGACTGCAAAGTCTCCTTTGCCCTCATCGCATCGGGAGCCGCTTCCTCCTCCCATCTTAGAACCCGGTATTCATCGGCCATCTCGATGTGTCTCTCTTCTATAAGCAAAGAGCCCGCTGCAATTGAACGCGGACCCTGGGCATCGATCCAAGCCTGCAGTTATTTCCGTCGCACCAGCTCCGGGTTCGAAGGCGAAACATCAAAGATCGGGAAGCCGGTGCCGAAACGCTTTTCAAACGCCTTGAAAAGCGACGGCGTCATTATCCACAGATCACAGCTCCGGCCAAGAGGGCTTGCCTCCGGGGTGAGCCTGCCCATTCGCTCTTCGTCCATGTAGTAATTGGACCAACTCTTCCATGTATTCGGGCTCGGACGGTAAGAATCCCTGATCTCAGACGGGCCGCACACGACTACATCGACCTTGGCGATCCGATCGGCTCCCGCCAGGTCCTTTTTGCCGACGGCAATATATTCGCCGCCCTTCGGAGCGAAAACCTGCTCCAGATCGTTACCCGCGATCCGGTAAACAGCGAATCCCTCGTTGTCGCGTTCGAGATTCTTTTCGCCTTCAGCGTCTTTTATGACCAAAACGACGACATCGCATGTTCCCGCATCGATAACGCGTCCTTTCTGGCCGCCTACCGTCGGCACGACCTTCTTGAACGCATTCTTGTTTGGCGGGTCGGCATTATCGCCCGAAATACAGGCGGTCAGATCGGCCGCCTTAAGAAGGCGGTCCTTTCCCTTTGCGGCCGTTGTGAAATAGAAATACTTGGGGTAAGCCGCAGCATTAGTAGCGGTGTTCGGCGCCGTCCCGCGAGCGGGTGATTCTTGCTTTGCCGGTGTCGGCGAAGCGGCCGGCCGGATGCCCGGAATACGAGGAATCTGCGATGCGGCATCCGCGGCAAAAAATGCCGCTATCAAAACCGCAAAAGCCCCTAAACGTGATCTATGCATCGCCCCTCCTATTTGTTCACATTCGCACACGCGATCGAGTTTCGCCCGGGCGTCCCGTCTTGACGCGTTGCGCCATATCGTCCGCTCGAATAATTCTGCTTAAAGTAAGCCTGGTAGAAGTAGCAGGTCCCGTCCGGCTTTCTAAAAGCTATCGCCCCAAAAATGCCGCGAAAAACGATCTGGCCCAGGGCATTCCGCTGGACAAACCAATCGGGATTGGTGATCACGACTCGCAGCACTGTATCGGTGTTGCCGGCGGCCCTGACCGCGGTTCTCATAGAGGTTTCCATTGCCGGGTCCTTTCGCTGCGCGGTTGGCATGACCGCCGTGGCTGCGGCCGCTTCGTCAAGCTTCGTCGCCAACTGCGCGTAAGATGCGTAGTTCCCATCGGTGATATTGAATGATCCGGAGATCGTGGTTTTGCCCATTATCCGGAATTCGACCTTGTGCGAGCCGGAGCCAAGTCTGCCGATGTGATGAGAATAGAATTGTGCTCCGGCACGGGCCCGGTTGCCGGGCCGGCCCGCCGCGCTCAACATATCGAAATGCATCTTGGCATAACCATAGGTCTTTGCCTTCGCAGGGTCAGGGGCAACGTCAAAATGAAAGTACCGGTCAGTGGCAGGGACCGAATCCCAGGCATTTGTCCTGTTCTCGAGGTCCCAGACAAAATGATGCGTTCCATCGTAAATGATGTTCCCATCGATCTTGAACTCGACCGATAGCGCAGGGCGGTTCACGCTGTAGCCAAGCTGTGCATGCCGCACCGATTGTTCTGTCACAAACTCTTTTAGTGGCCGATCAAGGATCAACAATCCATAGATGTGGTCGCCAGCCGTAAATGTATTTGTTAGGTTCGATGGATTTGCGGGATCGATCGGGGATCTTGAAAACACAAGAGATGCACGCCCTTGCGGCGGGACCATCGGAATCGCGGAGGTCGATCCTGTTCCACCTGCTGCCGCAAGATCCTTTACCAACTTTAGCCTTGCGTTCTCAACGACGTAAACCGATCGGCCCTTTGCGACCGAGGCGAGCGAATCAATATTCCGATGGCTGTATCGGGCGCCGACGCCATATACGACCAAGCCGCATTCGCCCTGTTCAAAAGATCGCCAAGCATCGGCGTCGCGAATACCGTTGATCCACCGCATAAAGCCTCGGGCAACGGGCGGCACGGTTGGCATGCCCGGAGCGCAAACTCGCATCGGCGAGATCGAGCGTCCGTCCATATGAGATTCGCCGATAAAGTGGAAATCTGAATCTGGGCTTGCCGCAGTATTCGCCGCTGTGGGCGTGGGCGTCGCGACAGGCCGGATGCGCGGCAGCCCCGGGATCTGCGCAGAGACTGCCTCGACGGCGAAAAGGATCGATAAGAGTATCGACACGACCATCGGGATCTTTTTCATCTGGTTACCCCCTGAAGTCTTAAATTTTTGCTTTCTGAATTGAATTGAAACGAAAGCGGGGAGGCTTTCGAACTTCAGCGAACCGATAAAGCTGGAAACGACTTTCTGGATGATACCAAAAAAAGAAAGCCCTGAAAACCATTTTCGGTTCTCAGGGCAGACCGTGTAGATGGCCTTCTGTGTGTCGAACTACCGATGGTACTAGAACGTGTAGGCGTTCGCCGCGATCATTGTGTCTGCAATTCTTTGTCGGGCAGCGATCGTGTTCACAGGAGAATTGTTCTTCGTGAACCGCTTCAACGCCACCAGCAGCGTGCGGCCTTCATCACCTTCCGCGATCGCCGCCAACGTGTTCTTCGCTTTCGAATCGATCCGCTGGATGGCGTCGTTGCAGAAAACTGAGGCCATGTCGATGTAGCGGCCCGCAGCATCTTCGCCGTTCTTGTCAGCGTATTTCTTTGCACGCAGGATCGCCGATTCCATCTGGTAAGCATCCATGATGATGTCGGCACAGTTGATGAGAACTTCCTGCTGCTCGCTCAGGCCCATCATGTATTTCTGGGCCGCAGTCCCAAGCACCATCAGGGCGATCTTCTTGGCGTTCTTCGCCAGCTTCGTCTCGGCCGCGAGCAGGCCTGTATCCTCGTCGAACGACATCTGCGGGTTGAGGATCTCGTCCTGCAGGGCCTTGGCCGCCTGGATGAGTGGCAACTTGCCCTTCATCGCACGCTTCATCAGCTGGCCCGGAATGAGCATCCGGTTGATCTCATTCGTGCCCTCGAAGATGCGGTTGATGCGCGAATCGCGATATGCTTGCTCGGCCGGATAGTCCTTCGAATAACCATAACCGCCGTAGATCTGTACCATCTCGTCGACGACGAAATCCAGAGCCTCGGAACAAGCGACCTTGTTGATCGAAGATTCCACCGCATACTCTTCGATCGATTGAAGTTTCTTCTCGCTATCGGCTCCGTCGCCGATCAGCGCGTCGATCATCCCGACCGTTCGATATGTGATCGACTCCGCCACCCACGTGCGGATCGCCATCTCGGCCAGCTTATGCTTGATCGCGCCGAACGAAGAGATCGGCTTGTTGAACTGGTGCCGCTCGTTCGCGTAACGCACCGATTCCTTGATTGCCAACTTTGCACCGCCTGTGACCGAAGCCCCAAGTTTGAACCGGCCCACATTCAACACGTTGAATGCGATCTTCGCCCCATCACCAACGTTGCCGATCAAATTGCCAACCGGGATCTTCGCATCCGACAGGATCACAGCCGTCGTTGACGAAGATTTGATGCCAAGTTTGTGCTCTTCCGCACCGGGTCGGCAATTTTCCGAACGCGGTACCAGGAAGCACGAGAACTTTTCTTTCTCACCGTCAACCTTCGCGAAAACGAGGTACACATCCGCGAACCCGCCGTTAGTGATCCACATCTTTTCGCCGTTCAAAATGTAATGCTGCCCGTCCTCGGTTAATTTAGCGATGCACTTAGCACCCAAGGCATCCGAACCCGAGCCCGATTCGGTCAAACAATAAGCCGAGACCACCTCGCCCGAGATGATCTTCGGTATCCACTCATTCTTAAGCTCTTCCGAACCCCAATAAAGTATCGGCAGCAACCCGATCGAGGTCTGGGCACCGTAGGTCGACCCGAACCCGCTTCCGCGGCCGACCATTTCCGCGATGATGCACCCCGACGTCTGGTCGAGGGCCATCCCACCGTATTCCTCCGGGATGTTCGCCCCGAGCAGGCCAAGCTCGCCGGCTTTCTTTAGCAGGTCGCGGGCAACTTCCCAAGCATGTCCCTCAAGCGCCGGCATTTGCGGTACCACCTCGTTATCGATGTACTCGCGGCAAGTGTCCCCGATCATCCGATGCTCGTCGGTAAAATCTTCCGGCGTAAAGACCTCCGCCGTCGTCTGGTCGGCAAGCAGAAACTCGCCGCCCTTCATATATTCCTTTTCCATTTTCGCGTCCATTTTAACTTAGGCTCCTGGGTGGATTTCGTCCAAATATTGTACTGAATGAATGTTCATTCAGTCAAGAACTATCTGCTTTGTTTTTGAGGTCGGCTTAATGCTGACATGCTCGCCCCGAGCGGCGGAGTCATCGCGTCGGCTTGGACAAGTTTTCGGTTCTCTTTGCTTAACCTGTTGTCTTATATTATATTTGTGACCTGCATTCGCAATTCGCGAATCGCGAATAGGAACATGAAACCTGTTTCTCTCAAACCTCAAGATGTTGTCATATTGGTCAAACTTTGTGGATACACGCTCGACCGCCGCCCGCCCTACTCGCTCATCGGTTCGGACCTGAGTATGAGCGTTTCCGAAATAAATGCAGGTGTTAAACGTCTGCAGCAGGCCAAATTGGTCCTGCCGAAGGAACTGAACGAATTGCCCGTAATGGCGGCAGCCGAAGAATTTCTTATCCACGCGGTCAAATATTCGTTTCCGGCCACCAGAAGCACTCTTGTTCGCGGCATGCCTACATCCTACGCTGCGGAACCACTTCGGCGGCTGATCGTCACGGACGACGACCCAATTCCCGTTTGGCCTCATCCGAAAGGTGAGGTGAGGGGCCTAGGTTTACTCCCGCTATACCCTTCAGTGCCTGAAGCTTGTCGAAAAGATACGCTTCTGTACGCCAGGTTGTCGTTGCTCGACGCCATCAGGTCTGCCGGGGCCCGCGAACGCAAACTGGCGGAGGAGGAATTGATCAGGAGTCTTCGGGAGAAAAATGGCAGATCCTAACACCGAGCTTCTAAACGCGGTCGTGAACAAACTCGGCACATTCGCCGATGAGTTCGTCTTTCTCGGCGGGAGTACGATCGGACTCTACATTACTGATCCGGGTTCGGCTAGTATAAGGCCGACGAAAGATGTTGACGGCATCGTACAGGCGGCGACTTATGCGGAATATGTTCGGGTTGAAGAGAGGATAGCATCGCTCGGGTTCACCCGTGTCCAAGATCCGATCTGCCGATGGGAGATCGATGGCTTGCTGCTGGATGTTCTGCCCGTTGACGGAAGCTTCCTCGGCTTTCGGAGTCGATGGTTCAGCAAAGCTTTTGACGCTTCACAAACTCTCAATATCGCACCGGGTCTTAATATCCGGGTCGCTAATCCCGCATATCTGATCGCAACCAAACTTGAAGCGTTCAATGATCGGGGAAACAAAGACTTTCTGGCAAGCCGCGATCTGGAGGATATATTGGCCCTGGTAAATGGTCGAGAGGAGCTGATAGTCGAGATCAGCTCCTCGGAGGCCGTCGTCAGCGAATTTATCCGGTCCGCATTCTCGTCTCTGCTCGACGAGCAAGGATTTCTAGAATCGATTCCCGGACACCTGAATCCCGAACCAGAACGAGCCACAATCGTGATCGGTCGTCTCAGGGAAATTTCACGAATCTAGTCGATCCGCTCAAAGATCCCGGCCGCGCCCATGCCGCCGCCGACACACATTGTGACCATGCCGTAGCGGGCGTTCCGGCGTTTCAGCTCTTGGAGGATGGTCGCGGTCAGCTTGGCTCCGGTGCAGCCGAGCGGGTGGCCGAGGGCTACGGCGCCGCCATTGACGTTGACCTTTGCGGGGTTCATCTCCAGCACCTTCATCACCGACAGGCCCTGTGCGGCGAAGGCTTCGTTCAGCTCGATCACATCGATCTGGTCGAGCGTGAGGCCCGCCATTTTCAATGCCTTCGGGATAGCGTAGACCGGCCCGATGCCCATTTCCTCGGGCAAACAGCCGGCGGTCGCGAACGAAACAAATCGAGCCATCGGCGTCAGCCCAAGCTCCTTCGCCTTATCGGCCGACATTACCACGACCGCTGCGGCCCCGTCAGACATTTGCGACGAGTTCCCGGCGGTCACCATGCCTTTCGCGTGGAAGACCGGCTTCAACTTAGCCAGCCCTTCAGGCGACGTATCGGGCCGCGGCCCTTCGTCGGTTTCAAAAACGATCTCTTTCCGCCGCACCCGGCCCTTTTCGTCGAACTCGTCAACGTGCACCGTCATCGGCACGATCTCATCCTTGAACCTGCCTTCCTTTATGGCAGCGAGTGCCTTTTGGTGCGAGTTATACGAAAATTCATCCGCCTGCTCGCGTGTGATCTCGTATTTTTTCGCGAGGTTCTCCGCTGTCAGGCCCATGTTCAGGTAATAATCCGGGTACGAATCGACCAACGCCGGATTCGGCCGCACGACGTTGCCGCCCATCGGGATCATCGACATCGTCTCTAACCCGCCCGCCACGATCACATCCGCGCCGCCCGTCGCAATTCTGTCCGCCGCCAGAGCAATAGTCTGCAGCCCCGACGAGCAATAACGGTTCACCGTCATAGCGCTCGTCTCGACCGGCAACCCCGCCGCGATCATCGCGGTGCGCGCGACGTTCATACCCTGCTCCGCCTCGGGGAACGCACAGCCCATGATCACGTCCTCGATCTGGCTCTTATCCAAACCCTCGACGCGACCCACCGCTTCCCTGATAGCCGCCGCCCCAAGATCATCCGGCCGCGTATTCCGCAGCGTCCCCTTCGGAGCCTTCCCCACAGCCGTACGCACGGCCGATACGATTACTGCTTCTTTCATATTCCGTTCTCAACTAAACAAGTTATATGCCTCATCGCTCCACTCGTGACCGTGGTTTGTCCATTCCGTCGTCGGCGGTGGAAAAGCCGTGCGGCAATAGCCGCGTTTTGATTCAAAATCGAAAACTGCGTGGAAGTGGTCATTAATTATTAACGCCGCCTTTAGCCCATCGTACGACCATGCGATCTGAAGTTTCGAGGGCATATCTCGATTCCGAACGTTTGCAACATTGTAAATGTGAAGGGCATCTAGAACAGGACTTTCACGTTCAGTATCGAGCGCGTAAAAGTATCCTGTGTCGCCTTCGTCCTCGAAGAAAACTGCAAATGCATTCTTCGATGAGCAACTCTCGAGTACGACCGGGTTGCCCACCAAAATCGTCTCTTCTAAATCCAGCAGCCCTTTCATAGGTTCTTCCATCGATTTCAGCACGCTCCGCCTTTCACCTCTGGCAGCGACTGCCCAAGCTCCTCATAAATTTCGATCACAGCGCGAAGAGCATCAGTCACATTCGCCTCGATCTCCTCCCAGCTATCAGCCTCGGTTACCAAACCGAGAAGTATCGGGCAAGTGATTGTCCATCCGCCTTCCGGCTGAGGGTCGAGAACCACGGGCAAATTGTACGTATTCTTCATACTTCTATTTTATCACCGCTACAGCTTTCGCTTCTCCGAGTTCATTTGAACCCCTCGGCACGGCTTTTCAAGGCTTCGTTCATTTCGCGAAAACCCGCGAGCGTGCCCGTGTCCAGCCCTTTAGCGAACAGCCGGACGAGCAGTCCGCTGAAGTTCTCGCCGTGGACGAACCTGACGCGGTTCTCGTCGAGCGGCTCGATCAGAAAGTAGTGCTCGCCGTCGAACAGGCCCGAAACGAACAGCTTCCCCAGCCATCGCAGTTCGCGGTTCTCTTCTGCCTTCAGGACGGTCGGCTTGAAAACCATTCCTTTCCCGCCCGGCGGCTGGATGAACACCCGCAACTTCTCGCCCTCGACAGGCTTGCCGCGAAGCTCCTTGATGAACGGGTTCCAGATCGGATGTGCGTGAAAATCCGTCAACACCTTCCAAACCCGCTCGGCCGGAGCGTTTATTTCTATCTCGGTCTCAAGCTGCTTCTTCACTTCTCGATCGCTGCCTCGACCTCTTCGGCCGGCAAAATTTCCGGGATCACCCTCGGGTCGATCTCGATCAAAAACCCTCGCTTACCGCCGTTTATATAGATCCGGTCGAGCGACAATATGCTCTTCTCAACATAAACGGGCATCGCCGTCCGCGTACCGAAAGGCGACGTGCCGCCGACCAGATACCCTGTCAACTTAGATGCCTTTTCGGGCGTTGCCGGTTCAACCGACTTCACCCCGATCAGCCGCGCCAACCCCTTAGCCGAAACCTCCCGGTCCCCGTGCATCAGCACGATCAGCGGCCGTTTCTCATTAGTTTCAAAGACCAGCGTCTTCACCACCGCATGCTCGTCCACACCCAACTGCCTGGCCGATTCCCGCGCCCCGCCCTTTTCAACATAATCGTAAAGCCTTGGGACGAAGTCGATTCTCTTCTCCCGCAGGAACCTAACCGCCGGGGTGATCGGATAATCCATTAAGAATTTTGCCAGCAAATAACGCGAATATGCGCGAATAATTCAAGAGCGTCTTTCTTCATTGGCGATAATTCGCGTTATTCGCGGGCCACTTCTTTATACCTGAAACAAGTCGTCAAATGATCATTCACCAGCCCCGTCGCCTGCATGAAGGCGTACATTATGGTCGAGCCGACGAAATTGAATCCGCGTTTCCGCAGGTCCTTTGACAACGCGTTGGAAACATCCGTCTTTGCGGGAACATCACCCAGCAACTTTCGCTTCCCATCGATCGGTTTCCCGCCGACGAAGCCCCAGACGTACGTGTCGAACGAGCCGAATTCCTTCTGAACCTGCAAAAACGCCTTCGCATTCGAAACGGCCGAAGCTATCTTCAATCGGTTGCGGATGATGCCTTCGTTCTGCAGCAGCTTTTCGCATCTTGCTTCGCTGTAGCGGGCCACTTTCGCCGGGTCGAAATTGTCGAACGCCCTGCGGTAATTCTCGCGTTTGCGCAGGATCGTGTCCCAGCTTAACCCGGCCTGTGCGCCTTCCAATATTAGAAATTCGAAGAGCACCCGATCGTCGTGCTGCGGCACGCCCCACTCGGTGTCGTGGTATTGGATAGCCAGATCATTTTTTGCCCAGCCGCAGCGCTTCACGCGGGAAAACCCTCATTCGCCATAACGCGTTTTGCCTGATCAAAATGCCGTTCGCAATGCATTGGGATGAACGTTAACGCGTCGGCCAAACTGTACGTGACGATCCAAAGCAGCGGCGACGTAACGATCTGCTTTTCCGGATCCACTTTTTCGGACGCCCGGCGAATTTGTTCGGCCAGATCGTCTTGATGGGCAGAAAATCTTTCGATAATGTCAACCCCGATCTCGCTCTTCGCCGGAGAGGCTTTTGCCGTCGTCGTCATCTTTTTCGTGTTCTTCGGATCGAGCCCTTTGATCAGAAAGCGGCCGAAAAAACCACTGAGCGGAGAGTATCGCTCCCAAAAACTCATCTTCGTATCTCCGCTGGCCAGTCGATCAAGATCCTTCGCGTAAAGGCTGTGCGTGGTGATCAGATGGTCGAAGCATTGCGCAATGCTCCACTGTTTTTCTGACGGCTTCCAATTCAGCTGCTCGGCAGACAAATTACCAAAAGCCTCGGTAGCCGCGTTCGCGACGGCCGCAAGGTCTGAGCATGTTTTGTCTATGCTCGTGTCCATTATCGCCCCACAAAATTTCCTTCGCGACGCTCAATGAAAGATGCAACTCCTTCTTTCGCGTCCTCGGTTCCGAACAATTCAAGAATCTGCGGTGTAAGAGCCGCAACCGCTGTCGCGGCACCCTCGATCTGCGCCTTTCTTGCTGAGACTATCGTGGCTCGAACCCCTAAAGGAGCCTGTCGCGCGACCGTCTCCGCTATCTCGATAGCTCGATCGAGTTGCTCGCCGTTTCGGGTGACCTCTTGCACCAGACCGATTCGCAATGCCTCGGGCGCGTCGAATTCATCACCAGTTAAGAGCCAACGCATCGCGTTTCCCCAACCTGCGGCTTGCGGAAGCCGGATGGTCGCGCCGCCGAACGGGAAGATGCCGCGTTTGATCTCGATCTGTCCAAAGGTCGCGTTTTCCGACGCGATCCGGATGTCAGCCGCCAGCATAAGTTCGATGCCGATGGTCAGGCACTTCCCCTGAACTGCGACGACAAGAGGCTTCGTACGGTCTCGCCCACCGCCAACGCCAAGAGGATCGACCGAGCCGGACGGGTAATTTAGGTTCCCGGTCTCGACGACCTTCGGGCCGACGTTTGCAAGGTCCAACCCTGCCGTGAACATCTCGCCTTCGGCATAGAGGACGCCGCATCTGACGTCGGGATCGTCCTCAAGCCGCGTATAGGCCGCGGCGAGCTGGTCAAGCATTTCCAGATCGAAAGCGTTTCGTTTGGCCGGGCGGTTGAGTCCGATCAACAGAAGGTGCCCTCGCCGTTCGACCGAGATCTTGTTTTCGGTTGGACCCTCTTGCATTAATTCCTCAGCGGTTTGCCCGTTTTCAGCATGGCCGCCAGTCTTTCCTGCGTCTTTCTTTCGCCGCAAAGAGAGATAAAGGCCTCGCGTTCGAGATCGAGCATGTACTGTTCCGAGACCGTCGTCGTATGGTTGATAGTGCCGCCGCTCATTACATGTGCAAGCTTTTTGCCGATCACCACATCATGTTCGGAAACGAACTGGCCCTGCTTCATCATGTGGAGCGCGAGCTTCATGGCTGCCTCAGCGGCTTCGCCCATGACCAAAATGTCAGTCCTCGGCGTCGGCGGCACGAATCCGCTGGCATCGAGATTCAAAACTTCCTGCTTCGCATCGGCGATCAGCCGGTCGCCGTTCATCGAGATCGCGTCTATATCGCGAAAGAATCCCCACGACCTAGCTTCCTGAGCGGAGGTTGCGACCTTGCCCATCCCGATCATCTCAAACGTCTTCTTAAGGAAGCTCAGCGGATCGGCATCCGGAGTTGCCGCGGCGAGGTCCATAGCCCGCATCGTCATTTCCTTCGTCCCGCCGCCCGCCGGGATAAGCCCGACGCCAACCTCTACGAGGCCGATATAGGTTTCGGCCGCAGCCTGTACGCGATTGCCGTGTATCGCGATCTCGCAGCCGCCTCCCAGCGTCAATCCATAAGGAGCGGTCACCACGGGTTTCGGTGAATACCGCATCCGCATCACGGCCTGCTGAAGCGCATGTACCGCAAAATTGATGTCATCCCACTCTTCTTCCTGCGCGGCCAGCAGGATCATCATTATGTTCGCTCCGGCCGAGAAATTCCCGCCCTGGTTCCCGATGACAAGACCCTTGAAATTCCTTTCAACTTCGTCTAGAGCGAAGTTGATCATCTGGACCGTGTCGCCGCCGATCGAGTTCATCTTCGAGTGGAACTCGAGACAGGCAACGCCGTCACCGATGTCGACGAGAGAAGCTCCTGGATTCGACTTGATCACGCCGGTCCGCTCTTTGATCGACTTCAGCACCATCACCCCGGGACGTTCCGCTATCGGTTTATAGCCGCCGCCAACAAGGTCGTAATAGAACCGATTTCCATCCTCGTTCTTATAGAATGTCTCTGCACCGGATGCGAGCATCTGCTCCACATTCGCGGGGATCGCCTGGCCTTCTTTGCGCATTCGCTCCACCGATTCGCGGACGCCTATCGCATCCCAAGCCTCAAAAACGCCGACCTCCCAGCCGAAACCCCATTTGATCGCGTTGTCGATCTCGACAATGGTGTCAGCGATCTCGGGGATCCGGTTCGCAGCATAACGCGACACGCGCGATGAAGTTTTCCAAAGGAATTCGCCTACGCGGTCGTCGCCCCAAACAAGCGTTTTGACTCTTTTCGCCTTGTCCTCAATTGCTTTTGCCGCTTCAAGCGACGGAAACTTCGTTTTCTCCTGCGGCTTATATTCGAAGGTGTTGAGGTCGAGTTCGAGGATCACACGTTTCCCTTCGGCATCGGTGGATTTCTTGAAGAACCCGCCCTTTGTCTTATCGCCCAGCAGCTTCTTATCCAGTATCGCTTGGATGAGCTCCGGTATCTTGAAGACCTCGCGGTCCTCGTCATCGGGAACGGCTGGGTACAAGTTATTCGTTACATGGGCAGTTACGTCGAGCCCAACGAGGTCGGAAGTGCGGAAAGTCGCGGACGACGCGTGCCCGATCGCCTTGCCCGTCATCTGATCGACTTCGGTCGGGGTGAATCCCATTGCGATCATCTCGTGAATGGTCGCCATCATCCCGAAAACGCCGATCCTGTTCGCGATAAAATTAGGCCTGTCCTTGGCCGAAACGACGCCCTTGCCAAGCCTTCGGTCTAAGAACCCCGTAATTTTGCACGCAACTTCGCCGCTTGTTTTAGAGCCCGGTATCACTTCTACCAGCTTCATGTAGCGTGGCGGATTGAAGAAATGAACGCCGACGAAATGAGCCTTGAAATCGTCCGAAAACGGCTCCGCGATCGAGTCGATCGGGATCCCGCTAGTGTTCGTGGCGATCACTGCACCAGGCTTTCGATGTTTTTCCACATCCGCAAACAGTTTGTGCTTGATCTCGAGGTTCTCAACAACGGCCTCGATAACAAGGTCACAATCCTTGATCTTCGGCATATCGTCTGCAAAATTGCCGATCGAGATGAGGTTGGCGTTCTTTCCGAGCATGAATGGCGCGGGCTTGAGTTTTTTCGACGCTTCGAACAGGGATGAAACGATCCGGTTCCGCACCTGCGGCGATTCAAGCGTAAATCCTTTCGATTCCTCGTCTGGTGTTAATTCACGGGGTGCAATGTCCAGAAGAAGCGTCGGTATTCCTGCATTCGAGAGATGTGCCGCGATCGCCGCACCCATCGTACCGGCGCCAAGAACGGCCGCCTTTCGAACGGTCATCACGGCTGCCTGCCCTCCGGAAGCGTTTTCGTCGCGTGCTGCTGCCTCGCCACTGTTGCTCATAGTTTCCTGTATCCTTTTCTAAAGTTCTGCCAGTTTAAGTTGCTGGAATTATAACTGAATGAATGTTCATTCAGCAAGCTGCCTTCTCATTCCCGTTCCTGTGCGGGGATCGGTCCCTTTTATTTATTGAAACGACCACCCATTTCTTGACACAGCCAACAAATCCGACGATACTTCCGTAAATTTAGTAAAGGAACCGTAAGTATCGCAAAGCAGTTCAGCACCTGAACTTCTATGTAGCCCATTCGTTCGCGATCAAGAATTGAGGACAAAATACTATGAAGATAATCTTAATACTTCTCTCATTTTTGGCCCTGTTTCCAGTGTTCGGCCTTGGGCAAGGCTCGCCCGGCGCGACCACGACAAACGGGACCCAAACCAAGTCAGAAACTAAGCGAGCACCAGTCTTCCGTCCGACCAAGGACCAGATCCGTCAGGTCCAGTCGATCTTAAAGGAGAAGGCCTTATATAGGGGCGAGGCGACCGGTACCTATAACGCAGACACACGGGCGAGTATTAAGAGTTTCCAAAAAGACAACGGTTTGCGGGAAACCGGGACACTTAATCGTGCGACTCTCGAAAAGATGAACATCGAGTTGACCGAAGCTCAGAAGAACATTCCAGTCTTGGAAAGCTCGTTTGCTTCGGCCAAACCCGAAAAGAAGCCTGCCAGAACCGAAAAAGCTTCGGCCTCGACGGACGCAAGAGCCAAAAAGGCTCCTATTTTCAGAGCAACTGTCGATCAGATAAAGGAAGCACAGCGTATTCTTAAGGTCGGAGCTATGTATGACGGCGAGCAGACCGGAAAACTCGACACCTCCACACGGAACGGCCTAAAGAAATTCCAAGAAGCAAACGGTCTGAAGGTAACCGGCACGCTAAACCAGGTCACGCTCGAAAAGATGGGTGTCGCCTTAACCGATAAACAAAAAGCAACTGGCGAAGCTAGACAGTAACACTAGGGGCTGATCCGAATCTTCCGTCTCATCTCGATCGCCGATACGGCCGGCAATTCAGGCCGGTCGTTTTTTGCTTTGAATTGAAAGTTCGTATCCGTCCTTTAGGACCTCGATTTGTATGAAGTTAACAGTGATCTTGATCCTTGTTTTACTCATCCTTTCGTCCGAGTCTCTGTCGCAGTCTGCTTATCAGAAGATGCAGATCGAGGTTGAGGTGCTGGCCGTGATGGCACGTCAGGCTCGATCATGGAATTCGGGCGATGTGCGGGGCTTTATGGAGGGTTATTGGAGATCAGACCAGTTGGTCTTTGCCTCGGGCGACCAGATCACACGCGGCTGGCAGCCTACTCTTGAGCGCTATCTCAAGGCTTACGATACCAGAGCGAAAATGGGCGAGCTTACCTTTGCGGACATATCCGTCAATGTACTTTCAAAAGATTTCGCGGTCGTTTTGGGGAGTTGGTCGCTCAAGCGTGAGACCGACGCCCCAAAAGGAAAGTTCACGTTGATCTTCCGAAGATTAAAGGAAGGTTGGCGGATCATTCACGACCATACCTCATAAAGATCTGGGCATTGCGAGTACTCACCCAAGCGGCGTGAGGGCAATAGGTTCTGAACGGTCATCTTTTCAATAGAGTGCTCTATTCCGAGCGATTCAACCGAACTGCCAGAGATTGCGTAGATGGCATGCCGCCACAGCCGCGAATCTGATCAAGTGTGATCGAGCGTCCCTGGAAAAAGGTTTATAAGCCGACCGGTCTGATTTGATTCCCGTGCCGCATCCAAGACGCGTTGGACCTTTACGCCGTCGTCAAACGTGGCGGCATTCGGTATCCCGATACTTTCTGTGCGGATCGCCTCAACGATCTTCGGTGCAAACGCCATAAAACCGCTTGGAAACCCAGATTCGAAAAGACCCTCGATCCCAGGCGGATAATCGACCTCGAGTGCCCGCCAATCCGCTTCACCTCTTTCGGCAAGATAGACATCGCCGCGATGGTCAATTCGCATTGCTCCGCGAGTGCCGAAAAACTCGATCCGGTTCATATACTCAGGCCCTTCGATCATCGACACAGAGGCCAGTCCAGTGGCATCTTCGGTCAATTCGCCGTCTCCAAAACGGAGCAGCATATTCGCCTCATCGTCGGTTGTAACATCACGGAAACCGCCTTTAAAGGGCCTTTTTTTGACGTGGGTGTGGAGCTGGCAATAGATCGATGCTATCTCGGATCCGAGGAACCAGTTGAACGAATCGATTATATGGGAGTTGATCGCCCCGAGTGTGCCGCCACCAGCGTCCGAATCCGACCACCAGTCCCATGGGAACGCCGGATCGCTTCGGTTAGGAGAACGAAAGCTATATTTTACATGACGTACTTTGCCAATTGAACCGTCTCTTAGAAGTTCAAAACCTTTCTGTCGGCCTGGCAGAAACCGCAGCTCGTGATCGATCAGCGAGAGCACGCCCGTGCTTTTTGCCGCCTCGGACATTTCGACCGCTTCGTCGCAGTTCATTGCCATCGGCTTTTCGGCAAGCACGTGTTTGCCAACTTCCAAGGCTGCCAGCACCATCTCTTTGTGGAGGTTGGGCGGCGTGGTTATGCAGACAAGGTCAACGTCTTTGCGGCCTATTGTCTCGCGCCAATCGTTCGAATAGTGTTCAATACTGAATTCTTCAGCGGTCGAGCGTGCGTTTGCAAGATTCGCGCTTGATACCGAAACAGCCCTGGCCCCCTTACAACCGAGGAATGCGGGTATCTGCACCCTCCGGGCAAACCCTGTTCCGATAAATCCGATCCCTACCGTTTCCTTCATCGGTAAAGATTAAGCCACGCGGATGCCGATTGACAAAAACTCCTGAAATTATTATGGAAAGACGGGTCGCGAAGCGGGCATATGCATTCAATCCAACCCTGATTCGAACGCGGATGATAGATTGGCTTTCGCTTTTGACCCTGAACGAAGGAAGTGCTGGTAAGCTGGAAGGTCTTGCTCGTTTACACTGACGATCTGGGCACCTACAAGGTATTTTTCCGTTGACTGATGGATCCCTATCCGTTCGTATCGGACGCCTCTAACTACAAGCCGGACCTTACGTCCGATGATGTCCAGATCCAAATTGAGGTCGCGGTCTTGCCCTACGAGATATTTTTCTTTGATGCGTATCGACGACACAAGGAAGCCGATCCCGGTCTCGCTAAGGTCGGTCGTTTCGCCCGAAAGGAATGCATCCTCGTCGTGTCCGTTCGATCTGACCGGAGTTTTTTCAGGCGTAAAGGAGACCCTGACCGGAATGTTAAAACGCTTTCTTACCGAAGCCCGCCGTTCGGCGATAGTACTGCTAAAACGTGCGACCAGTTCCCGTAACATTGTAAAGCCTTTTGGTGAGAAAAACCTGGGGGGTCGGGCCGGAGAGATCGCTCTGTCCGTACTATTTAAAACATCGAATGGCGTAGGCTTTCCATTCAATTCTGCATCGGTTTTCCGCCGGTATCCTTGCTGCTCAGCAAGGGTGAATTTTTTTCGTCCAATCTAACAATGAACGACATCAGGCCGCTCTTGCCGTATTTCGCCGGCGTCGCGACCGCGTAGTATTTGGAAGCGTTGTCGGTCAAGGTCACAACGTAAGAATAGCCCGTCGATTCGGTGGATAGGACATCGGCGGGTACTAATCCATCATCAACCAGCTTTCGAAGCTCTGCGAATCGCCCCGAATATTGTGCTGCGTGTGCCATCTGGGCCTTTGCGATGCGGTCAAGCATCTTTTTTGCTTCGTCCTGGTGAGTCTCGATCCGAAGCATTCGAAGATAGTCCTTTCCCGCCTCCTTTATCCGGCGTTCGGCGTACTCATCGACCGAGAGAATGATCCATTGTCCGTTTTCCTTTCGTAGATTGATCTCCTGAAGCTCGGGACGTTCAAGATCTTCATGCGGAAGCTTTGCGGTCACTGTGGCCGAATCACCCGTGATGATCTCCCCGTTTATCAAGATGTCTGAGGGAACGTGGCGCGCGACGGCCGCCAGATCTACCTCAAACTCTTTTAGCTCATCATCTGAGAGCCCTTCAACGGCCGGCCTCAGATTGGTCAGATAGATCGCTTCGCGAAAGCGTCTCTCGCGAAGCTTCGTATAAAAAATTCGAACAATGTCCGCCGGGCCGTTGGGCTCGATCGTGATCGAAGCCACTTTTCCAGCCGATTCGGTGTTCGAGCCACTTTTCGGTCCCGCCGGGCCCGTCCCGGCACCCGTCTTGGTCTCGGCCACCGAACAAGCAAAATTAGCTGCCGCGATCAAGACTATGGTGAACAGGCCCAAGGCAAACTTCGAAATAATGAACATCTTTTATGGTTGACGTACTTCCTGGATCGGCGTGGGACTTTTGCTAACGAGCGGCGCGGCCGAGGTTAACGAAGGTCACGCCACGGGTATGATAGCGCTTTCGGCAAGAAAAGGTAAACGGAAATACGAGAATCGCATATTCCAGGCCCGACAGATCTAGGCCTGATTCGCAAATACCCTCAAATCGGCTAAACTTATCGGAAACCAGTCCAGGAGTTTCGATCCCAATGAAATTGTTCTCTGCGTCTCTGCGTCTCTGCGGTGTTGTTCTATTTCTGACGGCCCTCTCATCGGCACAGGCCCCGGCTCCAAAAGACGTGCTCGGCTTTACGCCCGGTGACGATCGCAAGCTGGCAAGCTGGGCACAGGTGGTCGATTATTTCAAAAAGCTCGACGCTGCCAGCGACCGGATGAAGTTTGAAGAGATCGGCAAGAGCACGATGGGCGCTCCGTTCGTTTACGCAACGATCAGTTCGCCGGCGAATATACGAGCGCTTGAGTATTACCGAGGCATCAATAGCCGGCTTGCGGACCCGCGAAATCTCCGCAAAATGCGTTCTGGAATGGACAACACTGCCCGGGGCCTGATTGCCGACGGCAGGACCATCATCCTCATCACCTTCGGCATACATTCGACCGAGGTCGGCTCGACGCTCTCAAGCATGCTGATCGCTCACAAGCTTGTCACCAGCAACGATGCAAGGATCAGGAAGATCCTCGACAACACGATCACCCTGCTCGTGCCGTCTTTGAACCCGGACGGCGTGGATATTGTGAAGAATTGGTACGACAAAACGCTCGGCACGCCATACGAGGGGACAAACCCGCCCGAGCTTTATCACAAATACGTCGGGCACGATAACAACCGCGACTGGTACGCGTTTACGCAGGTCGAGACGCAGCTAACGGTCGATAAGATCCACAACGTCTGGCACCCGCAGATCGTGCTCGATGTGCACCAGCAAGGCATCAACGGTGCCCGTCAATTCCTGCCGCCGTATATGGATCCGGTCGAGCCGAACGTGCCGAAACAGATAGTCGAGGGATTTACGGAACTAGGAACATACATCGCGAACGACCTCAGAAAGAATGGATATCAGGGCATAACGACCGGCACGACCTATGACGCCTGGACGCCCGCACGCGCCTATTCGCACTACCACGGCGGCGTGAGAATTCTGTCCGAGACCGCATCCGCACGGCTCGCGACGCCCGTCGAGGTCAAATTCGAACAGCTCGGCACCTCGCCCGGCGGACTCGACGCCAAAAAAGAATCACCGAACTTCGGCCCCGTCTGGAAAGGCGGCGAGTGGAAACTCCGCAACATCACCGACTACATGACCGCTACGGCTTTCAGCCTGCTCGACCACGCCGCCGACAACCGCGAGAAATGGCTGTCGAGGTTTTATGAGATCGGGAAGGAAGCCGTGCGGCCGAGGAAGGATGGAGAATTGCAGGCATATATATTGCCAGCAGACGGCGAATCGCGAATGGACAAATTCGAGGACTTCCTTCGTCACTCAAAACTCGTGAGCCTATTGAAACGCGCCAGCGTCGAGGTTGAGAAGCCTAAAACCTTTAAAGTTGGGGAAATAGAATATCCTGAAGGAACAGCGGTGATCCGAATGGACCAGCCATACGGAAATTTTGCCAAAGCGCTTTTGGAACGGCAGACATATCCTGACCTAAAAACCTCGAATGGCGATCCTTTACCGCCGTACGATGTTACAGCCCATACGCTCCCGCTCTTGATGAACGTTACTGCCGTCCCGGTTTTTAAAAGATTCGCGACCGAAGCTGCCTTGGAAAGTGGCGGTGGCGGAGCTGGCGGGTGTTCAAATCCGCCGACCTATCTTATTTATAAATCGTACCAACCCTCGATGGACGAGGGCTGGACAAGATGGATCGTCCAGCCACGTCAAGGCTATAAACCTTCGTGCTCTGAGTTTCAAAGTATCGACAACAAGCACATTCGCGACAACTACTTCCTTAATTCCAAAAGCATCATCTTCCCCGATCAACCGCCCGCGCAGATTCTCAACGGCTATGCAAAAGGCTCGATGCCGGATGAGTATGTGGGCGGGGTTGGGAACGAGGGCGTTGAGAATCTGAAGAAGTTTGTCGAGGCGGGCGGGACGCTTGTTTTCCTGAACAGCTCATCACTGTTTGCGATCGAGCAATTTAACCTGCCCATCCGCAACGTCGTCCGCGGCCTCGACCGAAAACAGTTCTACATCCCCGGCTCGATCCTCCGCACAGAACTCGACCTCACGCACCCGATAGCGAAAGGAATGCCAAAAGAGTCGATCGCCTGGTTTGAGAACAGCCCGGCGTTTGAACTACATGCACAAGAGACTGGAGACCATAGACGGGAGACAGACCCTTTAGCCACTACATCTCCTGTCTCCGCGATGAAGGTCATCGCCCGCTACCCGTCCGATCCTAAGAACGTCCTCCTCTCCGGCTGGGCACTCGGCGCTGAAAAGATCGCTGGAAAGGCCGCACTCGTTGAGGTCGCCTACGGCAAAGGCAAGATCATCCTCTTCGGCTTCCGCCCCCAGTACCGCGGCCAGAGCCTAGCGACATTTCCGTTGTTGTTCAATGCGATCTCGCAATGAGGCAACCTGAACGCGAATGAGGCGGATAGGACGGAAAAGATCGGATATGAATTGCAGAAATTTTCTATATCCGGTTCTTTACTTCTGACCCGTCTGATCTGCGTTCAAGAATCGTTGTGCTCACATCGATCTGTTCCGTTTAGCCCCGCCAGATGCTAATCTCTACACTTTGCGATGATGGAAAAAATTACCGAGACAAGACTGGATAGCGGCATCGTCGTTCTGACCGATCGGATGCCTGGGGTAAGGTCGGCTACCCTCGGTTTCTTCTTTCGAACGGGCTCGCGGCATGAGCCGGACCATTTGAACGGCATAACCCATTTCATTGAACACTGTGTCTTTAAAGGCTCCTCTGCCCGGTCGGCGCTCGAGATAGCGAACGAGCAGGACCGCCTGGGCGGCAATCTCGAAGCATTCACGACGCACGAGGAAACCGGCTTTGTAGTTAAGGTGGTAGATGATGAATTCGAGAACGCTTTTTCGCTTCTGGCAGATATGACCATAAGCCCTCGTCTCGACGAGGCAGATCTCATAAATGAACGAAGGGTCATAGTCGAAGAGATGAAGATGAACGAGGATTCGCCCGATGAAGTGCTCGGCGACATCTTTCACCGCGAATTCTTTCCCGGCCACCCGCTTGGCCTGTCGATCACCGGCACGCCGGGATCCGTTCAAACTTTCGATAGCGCAACTGCAAGGGCCTTTCATAGACACGCGTTTTCTCCGGCCAATTTGATCATCGCAGCGGCCGGCAATGTGGAACATGAACTGTTAATTGGATCGCTGGAGTCTGCTGAATGGTTTCCGAATATCGAACAATACGATCTTCGCTCGTCGATCGACGCTCCGCGGTTTGGCTCACCGGTCGTCATCGAACCTCGCCAAGACCTCGAACAAGCACACATCATCATCGCCACGCCGACCGTGTCCGCGCGTGACCCGCGGCGCTACGCTGCCGACCTGCTGGCCGATATCCTGGGCGGCGGCACATCGAGCCGGCTATGGCAGCGCGTTCGCGAAGAGCGCGGTCTGACTTACAGCATCGGAGCATCGACAGCAATGTTCCTCGATTGCGGCTACATGGCAGTTGCGGCCGCTACTTCTCCTGAACAAGCCGGGGAAGTTGTGGATATTGTTCTCGAAGAGATTGCGTCGATCGTCCGCGAAGGCGTAAACAGGACGGAGCTTGACCTGATGAAAGACCAGACCCGCGCCTCGATCCTGCTCAGCCTCGAAGATTCGGCCGGGCGCGCCGCAAGCCTTGCCCAATGCGAGATGATCCACGGTCGGCAGATACCGATCGAAGAAACGCTTGAAAATCTGGCGGCCGTCTCGCTTGACGATGTTCGGTCGATCGCGGACGAGTTTTTCAGGGCGGATCGTGTTGCACTTATCGCGCTTGGCGACCTGAACGAAAGCGAATTCACTAAAGAACGCGTGTTCAGCCCATTCCAGCATTAGACATCCTTTCGAAGTTTGGTCGCCGCCCGTTCATTCCAAAGAAAACATAGAAAAAATCAATGGCACCGATGATTGTGATCGGGCGAATACTGTGATAAAAACACGCGCTGATCGAAAAGGAGCGAAAAATGTTCGACCTAACCACTAAGCGCATCTTCCTATATTTGCTGATCGTCTCGGTCGGCGTCAGCGCACTTATTGGGATCGGGGTTCTGCTCTTTGGCGATTTTGGTGAATTTGAGACCAAGATCCTGTTGACGACGCTGACCATCACTGTAACCAGCGTCCTCGGTTTGACCTGCGGTGCATGTCTCGAAGCGGGACGCGGCCGAATAATTCCATTGGCCGGCATAGTTTTTGCGATCTTGTCCGCTGTTCTCTGGATCATCATGCTCTGGAGACCGTTTGACAGGGAGGCCCACTATTTTCCGCATTTCGTGATGTCCGCGACCCTTTTAGCCTTTGCGTGTTCGCATATTTCGCTGCTTTCGCTTGCGAGACTGGACCGACGATTCGCGTGGTCACGCATTGCCGTCCATGTTTTCGTCTGGTCTCTTACGGCCCTTACCTTGTGGGTGATCTGGGCGCATATCGACCCTTCCGAAACGATGCTTGCCCGGATCATGGGCGTGCTCTCGATTGTTGTTGGCTCACTTACGGTCGTCACGCCCGTCTTTCATCGCCTGAGTACGGGTGAACCGACGGTCGAAAAGCTCGACGCCGAGATAGAAGAATTGAAGAAAAAGATCGCAGCGCTCGAACTCAAAAGAGCTTACTTGGATCAGCCCGAAGTTGAGTAGCCGATCGGATCACTGAAACCTGCCTGTGTAAAACCACGGAGGCGAAGCGCACACGAATCGCACGTTCCGCAGGCGAGCATCTCGCTGCGATAGCACGACCATGTAAGGTGCAAGGGTGCATTAAATCCCAGGCCTTTCCTGACTATCTCGGCCTTTGAAAAGTGAATTATAGGCGTGCGGATTTCGATCTTAGTATCGGGCTTTGTGCCGGTGTTAATTGCATGCTGGAACGCCTCGTAAAATTCAGGACGGCAATCAGGATAGCCGCTCGAATCTTCGGCAACGGCTCCGATGTAGATGCCCGTCGCACCGATGACCTCGGCCCAGCTTGTAGCGATAGCGAGCAAATGTGCATTTCGAAAAGGCACGTAGCTGGTCGGGATATCTTTCGACTCGAGGTCGGCTTCGGTCACCGCGATCCGCTTGTCAGTTAACGAAGACCCGCCGATCTTCGCGAGATATTCGATCGAGACATCCAGTCGTTTGTCGACGCTATAATGATCGGCTATGCCATTGAAGGCTTCTCGCTCCTTGGCCTCGGTCCGCTGGCCGTAGGAGACATGTAAAAACGCAAGTTCGTCATTCTCAGAAGCCGCTATCGCTGCAGTTACACAGCTGTCCATACCTCCGGAAACAAGACAAATTGATCGAGTAATATTGGTCATGCGACTGCAGGATACATGTAACTTTCAGTTAATCGTATAATAAGGAAATGTTCTGCCCGAACTGTGCATCGTCGAATGATGAAAGACACCATTTCTGCCGAACCTGCGGGCTAAGGCTCGATGCAATAGCAAAAGATCTTGCGGAGCAGAAGCCGACGGCCGAAGCAGCAGAACTCCTAAGGCGAAAGAAGCTTTTCGAGAGGCTTTGGAAGGTTTCGATATCGATCGCGGGCTTTGTCGGGTTCATGATCATCGTTTCGATCGCTGTGTTTTATAAACTCATTCTGGTAGGGCCCGAGATACTTTTCGGTTCGGCCATGGGAGCGGTAGTCCTTTTCGCTCTCATTTCCGCCTTCTTTTTCATCTATTCAAGGTATTTTCTTGATCCTGTATTCCCTGCAGCGGCGCGTTCCGAAGACGAACCATCGAATAAAATTTCGCAACCAACGGGCAAACTTTTGAACGAGTCGAAATTTGAACCCGCCAGTGTGACGGAAGATTCGACCGAACTCTTGCGGACGCCTCAAAAACGAGGCGATCGAGGGAACTAGCTTCCGACTAGATCACTTCGTTAACTCTTCCTGCAGTATTTGCGACAGTCTCCAGATCATCGCCAGCCCGGGGTTTTCCTGGTGGTAGCCGGTGAATGGCATATCGTCGATATAAATGGCCATGGCGATCCGGCCCTTTCGGGTATAAACAATGCCTACGTCGGCCCTGAATCGGTCCAGAGCACCTGATTTTGATGCGACTGGTGTAGTGTCGGATTGGCCGCGGCCTATTCCGTCTTTTAACTGCTGGCGCCGAAGGATCGCTATCATCTCAGCCGAGGCATCTTTAGATACGATCTCACCTTTCTCGAGCATTTCAAGCAGTCGTACCATATCTTTCGGTGATGTTCGCCCAAGCCCGAACAGGCGATTGCGCTGATCGTTGATCCACGCCTTTGCATCGCCTCCGCCGCCGATCTTTCGCAACGAAAGCGTGTCGTTCAGCCCGAGCTTTGACATATAGTCGTTCACCGCGTCGGTCGTTACTTTCTCTAGAACAAGGTTGGTCGCCGTGTTATCAGACAGCACGATCATCAGATGCACTGCCGTTCTCAGATCGATCTTTGCCCCATCGGTGAATTCGCCAAGGATGCCCGAGCCGCTGACCTTCTTTTCTTTCGCAACGACAAGCTCGTCCGCCCAAGCGATCTTCCCTTCTGCCACCTGCCTGAACGTCTCGGCCATGATCGACACCTTGATCGTGCTGGCGGTCCGGACCTGCTCGTCACCTCGAAGCGAATATTCTTTTCCGGTGTCAAGGTTTTTTGCATAGATCCAAACCTTGCCTTTGAATTCCGAAACTTCGGCCTTGATCCGCTCGTCCAACGCAGCGACTTTTCCGAAAGCTGGCGTCCGGCCTTGGCCAAAAGCAGGCACGGCGACGCAAAGCATAAAGATTGATAACAAGGTGGCTTTTTTCATGGTAAACACTCTGTGAATTGTTAATTGTAAATTGAACACCTGTAAATTGGTAGAGAGTTTGAAAAAGTGATCGACGCTTCGGGCCAAATAAGAATATTTCTTTCCCAATTTACAATTCGCCAATTTACAATTGCCAATTGGTTCAGACGCCACGCACGTCGGCTCCCCAGATGTATTTATGCAATTGCAGATTTAGCCTTACTTTCAAACCGCTTGCAGCGACCGCTTCCGCGAGCGGCCGCATGTCGATGCCATGAACCGGCGAGATCAGCACTTCTCTGCACCGATCGACGAGGCCGTGTTTTTCGATAACTTCTCTTGCGAATTCCCAATCGGCCATATCGGCGACCACGAATTTTACTTCATCTTTGTCAGCCCGCAGAAGTTCAATGTTTGGCCAGTGGTAGCGTTCGGCCTCGCCGGACGCAGGGCATTTAATATCGAGAATGATCGCGGCACGCGGGTCAACATTCTCAGTCGAGACAAATCCGCCCGTCTCTATCAAGACCTCGAATCCGCGGTCGCACAGCTCTGAGATAAACGGAAATACATTCTTTTGCGCAAGCGGTTCCCCGCCAGTAACCTCGACGAGGGAGCAGCCAAATTCTTCCAATCGCGCAAAGATCTGATCAAACGGGATCCGGTCACCGCCCGTAAATGTATACTCGCTGTCGCACCAAACGCATCGCATTGGGCAGCCGGTCAGACGCACGAACGAACAAGGTCGTCCCGTATGGGACGACTCTCCCTGTATGGACAGAAATGTCTCTGTTATGCGAAGCGTGCGATCCACAAGATGGATTTAGCCACGAATCGCACAGATTTCACAAATGAGACGGAATTGGGTGAACGTATATAAAGCGCTCCCGATATTTTAGGTCCGCAGGCAAGCCAGGGGTTTCAAACCCGCGAGAACGTCTGATTATTTGTCTATTTCTGGTGATCCGCAGCTAAAAATTCCTTCACATTTAAGCTAGACTAGTTTCATGCGAGAACAGCTAAAGCGATTTATCGATCAGATGGAAGAAAATTCCGTCGCCGTCATTCCGGCCGCTCACGAAAAGACACGAAGCTATGACACCGAGTACAAGTTTCGGCAAGATTCGGATTTCTGGTACCTAACCGGTTTTCCTGAACCCGACGCCATCGCAGTGATCGACCCGCAAAACAAAAAGTCGCCTTACACGCTCTATGTTCGGCCTCGCGATCCATTGATGGAAACTTGGTTCGGGCGTCGAGAGGGCGTTGATGGGGCAATGAAGAATTATGGTGCGAACTCTTCGTTTCCGATCGAGAAATTCGAAAAGGATCTGCCAAAGCTTATCGATGGCCGAGACAGGCTATATTATAGGTTCTCCGTCGATAAAGAGCTTGACCAAATTATATTGAATTACCTAACGGAACAGAGGGTCCGTCGGCTGAAGACCGCGTACCCTCCGCACACCATCATTGACCCGACCATCGTCATCGGCGAAATGCGCCTTCACAAGACGCCGGAAGAGGTTGAACTCATGCAGACCGCCGCGACCATAGCCGCCGATGCTCATATTCTGGCAATGAAAAAGGTAAAGCCCGGAATGAACGAAGGCCAGGTCGAGGCGCTGATGGAAGCCTATATGAAGGACAAGGGAGCGAGCGGCGTCGCCTACAACTCCATTGTCGGCGGCGGCGCAAACGCGACCATCCTCCACTATGTCGAAAACAATATGCCGCTTAACGATGGCGATCTGATCCTGATCGACGCAGGTGCTGAATATCAAGGTTATGCGTCCGACATTACACGGACCTTTCCCGTAAACGGAAAATTTACGACCGCGCAGCGAGAAGTTTACGACGTCGTGCTCGATGTCCAGCAAAAGTGCATTGAATATACAAAGACGGGCAACACCGTCAGGGGCCGGCAAGAATATTCGATCGAGCTATTGACCGAGGGCATGGTCAAGCTTGGGCTGCTAAAGGGAAAGACAAAAGAGCTGATAAAGAAAAAAGCATATCTGAAATATTACATGCATGGTGTCGGCCATTATCTGGGGCTGGACGTTCATGATGCAGGAAGGTATTTCACGGACCAGCAGGCAAGAAACTCAAAGCCTTTTGCCCCGGGCATGGTGCTGACCGTAGAACCCGGCATTTACGTGCCGCCGGACGACAGGTCGGCGCCGGCAAAATATCGCGGAATTGGGATCAGGATCGAGGACGATGTCCTGGTCACTGAAGAAGGAAATCGGAATCTGACCAAAAAAGTAACAAAAGACCCGGGCGAGATCGAAGCGATCATGCGAAAGGGCAGAAAGCCGGCCGCTATCAACCTCTGATCTTTTCCTCGACCGCGCGGGCAAATTCGTTGGTCTTCGCAGTACCTCCGAGGTCTCTGGTAAGGTACTTTCCTTCGGCAAAGACGGCCAGCAGAGCCGCTTCAGCACGCCGTGCCGCATCTGACTCGCCGATGTGCCTTAGCATCATTATCCCAGACATTAATATCGCGGTCGGGTTTGCGATGCCCTGGCCTGCAATATCAGGCGCTGAGCCATGAACGGCTTCGAAAACCGCGCCTTGTTCGCCGATGTTCGCTCCTGGAGCAAGTCCCAGTCCGCCGATAAGTCCAGCACAAAGGTCGGACACAATATCGCCGTATAGATTTTCCATCACCAGCACATCAAACTGCTCCGGCCTCATAACAAGCTGCATGCAGCAGTTGTCGATGATCTTGTCGTCCGCCTCAATATCGGGATAGCCTTTTGCAACATTGTAAAAACATTCGAGAAAAAGCCCGTCGGAAACCTTCATGATATTCGCCTTGTGAACCGCCGTCACTCTCTTTCTTCCTTCAAGCGTGGCGTGTTCGAAAGCATATCTCGCGATGCGGGTCGATGCCTTTTCAGTGATGACCTTAAGGCTTTCAACCACTCCCGGCACTACGATATGTTCAAGACCGGAATAAAGGCCTTCGGTATTTTCTCGAATGATGACCAGATCAAGCTCAGGGTTCCGGCATTCAATATTTGGCAACGCCCGCACCGGACGCACGTTGGCATACAGGTCAAGAGAACGACGCAATCCAACGTTGACGGAAGTAAACCCTTTTCCGACCGGCGTCATTTGCGGCCCCTTCAAGGCGACCTTATTTCGCTTGATGGATCCTATTGTCGATTCGGGCAGGGTTGTCCCGAACTTTTCCTGCGCCTGGGCACCAAGAATGTGCGTCTCCCATTCGATATCGACCCCGGTTGCCTCAATGATCCGCACCGTTGCCGCAACTATCTCCGGTCCGATCCCGTCCCCGGGTATAAGAGTTATCGAATGTTTAGCCATGATCGTTGCTTTCGAAGCGCTTCTCGAAAACAATATATTATCTAAGGCGGGCAATTATCTGAAATTGCGGATCAGCATGACATCGCGAGTCTTGTAAAATCGAGAGATCAGCATGCGGCCTTCAGGTGACCAGTCAAAACTGCGGATGGTCTCCGATCTAAAATTCGTTTCTTGCCTGGGCGGCCCACCGGCTAACGGCTGAGTCCACACATTTGAAATTCCATCAGCAGTAACGATATATGACAGGCCCTTGCCGTCCGGCGTCCAGTCAAGACGGTTTCCGACCGGACCCTCGATGATCGATATGAGATCGCCGCCATCGATTGAAAATATCGCTGCCTGCGGCTTTGCTTTTTCGTCGGACTTAATCCAGCAGGCAAGATACTTGCCGTCAGGCGAGACGTCGGGTTGATAGGCGGCGCGGTCAAGAAACAAGGTGGGCTCACCGCCGTCCACCGGAACTTTCCAGATCCTGCGTTTCATTGGCGGCCCGTCCATCGCTCCGGAAGTATAAAAGACCCATTTGCCGTCTGGAGAAAGCGATGGCTGCCACGCCCCGCCGCCCGACGGCGTCAGCCGAACCTGATTTGTGCCGTCCGATTCCATCCGCCAGAGTTCGAACAGTCCGTTGTTATCCCGAAATGCAGAGAAAATAATATATCGCCCATCCGCCGTGGCCACCGGCATAACGTTTGAATGCGGTCCTGCCGTAAGTGTCCTTTCGCCCGAGCCGTCAAGGTTCAGGTGCCATACATCCCTATTACCTGCGGCATCCGAGCCGAAAACAAAGCCGCCGTCAGGGGCCCATCGGATCCAATTGAACTTGTGGTGTTTTCCGGCCCTTACGGGTTCTGCCGATTCCGCAACCCCGGGCCGGATGACCCAAACACTTGTATTATCAGTGAACTGACCGGCCATTATTGTTGACCCATCGGCCGAGACGCCGACACTGCCGTAGTTCTCAAGGTCGTTGGTGATCTGTCTGGGCTCGCCAGCCGGAAACGGAATGAACCACACTTGTGTTGGGGTCGACGGGCCTTCGAATATGCCGGCAACAAGACCGCTGCCGTCCCGCAGCCATTCAAGTCCATCGATGCCAGACCATTTCCGGTCTATAAGTAAGGTTTCCTGACCTGTATCCAAATCCACACCGATCAGTTGCAGGTTCGGGCTGTTTCCCGCAGTGCCGGCTGCGTTCGCGATCAATTTGCCGTCAGGTGACCATGAGATCTCGAATCCCGAGTAGAATTTCGGGGCTTCGCGGCGGGCAACTTCTCTCTCGTCCGTCCCGTCCGCGTTTGCCGCGATGATCGCCGTCACGCCGTCTGATAACTTCCGCACGAAACAGAACCGTCTCCCGTCAGGCGAGAAGCTTATTCGGTTGTCAACGCGATCGAGCACCCGCGTTACAGTACCTCCGAGGATCGGCACCTTGAACAATGTGTTGAACTCGGGGCCGACCTTGACGAAGTAAAGAAAACTGTTGTCCCTCGAGAACGTAAGCCCATTGTATGAGGCGTCATCCGTCGGCAAAAGCTGAATGCTGCTGCCGCTGTTCACATTGGTCAACGTTAGCGTTCGCTTTCCCGCATAAGAAACCGTATGCGCGATAAACTCGCCATTTGGTGAGAGTGAGATCGCAGTGCTTTGTTCCGTGCCCGGGACCCTGGTCACCGTCAGCGTGCCCTTCGCCATCCATCCGGACCAACTTTGCAACGCAAAGGCTCCACCTGCGATCGCGACAAATATCGCCAGCCCGACCGCTATCCAACGAGAAGCCGAATTATTATGACGGCTTTCAACAACACTCGGCGACTCATCGGCCGTCTCGAACCCGCGACCTACGCCGTCCTTCGACGAAATGTTTCCCGATCCGCCATTTTCCGTGCGGACATCAGCAGTAAAGCGATACCCTATCTTTGGAAAGGTCTCTATCGAAAGCGTGTGTCCGTTCGACTCTGCAAATAATTTTCTTAGCTGGGATACATGGACCGTAAGGTTCGCTTCCTCAACAAATGCTCCGGGCCATATCGCCTCCATCATCTGCTGCTTGTTAATCACCTCGTTGGCGCGCTCGACAAAAAGTTGGAGCAATTCGAGTGTTTTAGGTTTGAGCTTGATCTCAACCCCGTCGCGCGTTAACGTCCGCTGTCCGCTATCAAACCGGAAAGGGCCGAATTTGTAAACAGTTGTGCCGTTTCCGTTAAGCTCGTGAGAATTTTGAGGGCGATCTGTAGTCATTGATCACACGATTTGCAGCGATTTAGGAAAAATTTAGGTTTTATTAGGGACTTTCCGCTTCATCAGGACCAGAATCACTTCGTCAATGTCGAATTTGACCGCCTGGAAACCCGGACCGGCCTAAGTACCTAACCCTGAAACTGTTCGGTATCAGGTCGAAAATAACTCAGGTTCGACATTTTTTCAACAAACTTTTCAAGGACAGGCCAAAAGAATAACCCAAAAGATCGGAGGACGAAGATATGAATTTCAAGAAATTACTAATTTGTGGAGTGGTCGCTTGCCTAGCCGCGATCAGTATCCTCGGGCAAGGCAATGGAAATGGCAACGGAAACGGCAATGGAAATGCCGGCGGTGGTGGAGGTGGGGGCAGTGTTTCGAACCCAAGGGTGAGGGCGTCGTTCGTGCATTGTGCGTCAAGTGACGACAACTGCAAGGCGGAAAATCGCGTTCGTCAGGATACGACCGCTCAGTATGTTCATGGAGTAAACGGGGTCACCGCCGAGTTCAATCTCGGAAGCGGGAGCCGTGATCTGACGATAAACCTTTTGACGGCACAGCGGTTCGTACAGCTCGACTTCAGTGTCCGGGTCAACTCGGGCACCGTATCGCCCCCTTGGTGGTCGGCAGCTCCGTCGCAAACCGTAAAGGCCTTCATGAACGTTCTTGGAGCTTATTACGCCAAAGAGAGTTGCCCCGCCGCTTCGACAGAATGTCATTACCAGGCACGAATGAACCTGGGTCAGTGGCAGGTTTCGGGCGACCGCACCACCTACGCCGCCCTCTGGAATCCGCTGGCAACCGGACGTCCGGTGAATTCACCCGACACAACTTCCTATGTAAACGTCCACTACATCCGTAACGACGGGACCAGCGAGGTGTTTATCATCACTCCGATCCTGACCACGGGCGGGTATGCCCTGGCGGGACTCGAGCAAACTGACAAGAAAAACGTCAATGGAGCCGGTCAATACAACATGCCGTTCACACTGACCGTAAGGCCGTTGTAACCCTGAGTCGGCGAGAACTTTCACTCCCACGAAAAGGCGGTGCCCAGGTGCTGCCTTTTTTCCATTCGATCGCCCGTTTCCACGATCGCCTTTCTTTCGTCTAAGATTGATATTAAGGCCTTTACTTTGCGAAGGGCTTTGTATTCTTTGACGTGGAACGAGTTTTCGACACTCTAATTGTAGGCGGCGGTGTGATCGGGCTTTCTGTCGCCCGCGAATTGGCACGGCTCGGCGTCAAACGCGTCGGCTTGATCGAACGCGGCAAAGTGGGACGAGAAGCATCTTTTGCCGCTGCAGGTCTGCTTGCGCCCAATGTTGAGACGGCGAGCGACCCGGATCTTTATCGTTTATGCTCAGAGTCCTGCCGCATGTTTCCTCAGCTTTCCAGAGAGCTAATCGAGGAAACCGGCTTCGACATCGAGTTGCAAACTGACGGAACCATCTTCGCCGCATTCAATGATGATGATTCCGCCCGCATTCATGCTCGTCTCGCGGAAATGCCCGCGCCCGACACACACTTTGACTATTTGACCTCAGGAGATATCCGAAAGATCGAGCCAAACATATCGGAAAACGTCCGCGACGGCATATATTTTCCAGACGATTGGCAGGTCGAGAACCGCAAGCTGCTTCTTGCCCTCGAAAAAAGCGTCTCTTCGTACGGTGTAGATATCATCGAAGACACTGCAGTCAGGTCGTTAACGGTTGAGCGGGATAGGGCGATCGGCGTCGTTTCCGATCGCGGCACCCATGCTGCCGGCACCGTCGTTCTTGCAACGGGTGCCTGGACGTCATTGATCAAGATCGATCCCGGCCTGATAGGCGAGATGGTAAGGCCGATAAAAGGTCAAATGATCAGCTATCAGAGACAAACCCGCGAGTTTCGACGCGTCATTTACACCCGTCGAGGCTATCTGGTCCCGAGGATGGACGGCCGCTTGCTCTTAGGAGCCACGGTGGAAGATGCCGGATTTGACCTTAAATTGACCCCGGTGGCCGCCAGCGAAATGGCCGCGCTTGCGGTAGAGATCGCCCCCGGCCTGGCCGGCGGATCGGTCACCGAGCACTGGGCCGGGCTAAGGCCTTTTGCAATAGGCGGACGCCCAATAATCGGGCCCGTCCCTGGCGTGAATGGAGCTTTTTTGGCAACAGGGCACTTTCGCAACGGTATTCTGCTTGCACCGATCACTGCTAAAATGTTGGCAGGCACGATCGTTAATCGTGTCGATCTCGCGACTTTTGGGAATTTCGGTCCCGGGCCGAATGTTCTCGGAGCAAAGAGCACGATAATTTAGTTGATCAAGGGTTTCGATGAGGTTAGTTCCCTTTTTTCTTATCTTGGTTCTGGTCGCCGGCGTTCACGCGCAGTCCCGGCGGGCACCGCAGCAACAACAGGCTGCGGCGGCAGATCCGAATCCTTCGACTGCAAAGCAGCTTTTCGAAGAGGCAAACGCATATACACGCAATAAATTCGCAGAGTTCGAGCGGAAGAAGATACAGTTCACCGAACGGCTTCGGCTCGACACCGAGAAGGAAAAAAAACAGTTAGCGGCTAAATACGCGGCCACGGTGCTGTCGAGACCGGGCCTTTCTGCCGAAGATCAATATTACCTTGGCCTGCTCCATTGGATCGCGGAAAATCTGGACGGAGCCGATGCTGCATTCAAGAAATTTCTTGCTTCTGAAGATCCGGCTCCTGAGAGGGCGCAGAGTGCTAGAACGACCCGAGCGATAGTCGCCGCAAAGATGGGGCGCTTTGACGAAGCACTTGAACTGGTCAAGCTTTACAGACAGAACGCACCTCTGCGGCCCAGCGACCAGCTGCGGATGGAGGTCGAACTAGCTAAGGCATATTCATCAGCAGAGAAATTCGATACAGCGATCCCGCACGCCCGCGAAGCATTTAAGCTTGCAAAGTCGATAGTGTCCGTATCCGGTGTCACACAACGTGGTCTGGACGAAACACTCGATACCGGAATGGTGCTTTTTGAGGCATACTCCTCTCTTGGCGACCTGGGATCGGCCGACGCGACGCTGGTCGACCTAAGGAATGAGGCGGCTTCGATCGGTTCGCCCAGCCTATTTGCATACGCTGCGGATAAGCTGATCGTTCACATGATCGAAACAGGCCGGAAGCCGTTGGCGATGGATACCTACCTCACGGTCCTTATTCAGGCTGGCACCTTGCTCCCGACGCGTCCCTCGCAGGACGAAGCCATCAGGCTCATAAAAAGAAGGGAAAAGCAATATAAGCTGCTCGGCGAAACGGCTCCTGCACTTCTTGGGGTTGACCAATGGTTTCCCGGAAAGGCAATGACTTTGAAGGAACTTCGCGGAAAGGTAGTTCTTCTGGATTTTTGGGCCACCTGGTGCGGGCCGTGCTTCGATGCATTTCCATCTTTGGCGGAATGGCACCGAGATCATTCCAGCCAGGGCCTGGTCATTCTCGGGATCACACGCTATTACGGCAATGGAGAGGGTTTTACGCTGGACAATCCAGCAGAAATAGCTTTCCTTAAGGGATTTAAGGAAAAGCACGGATTGCCTTATGATTTCGTGGTAACAAAAGATCCATTGACGCAGCAGAGCTATACAGCAACCGCGTTGCCGACCGCCGTTCTTATTGATCGGAAAGGTGTGGTCAGATATGTAGAAACCGGGACAAACCCGACCAGGATCGAAGAACTTCGGCTCAAGATGCTGAAGCTCCTGGCGGAAAAATGATCAAGATGGGAAAAAAGGCTGCCGTCAAAAAGACAAAGACCCAGAACTTTTACGACCGCATTGCAGAGGTCCACAATCTCGCACTGAAACTGAATGGCTACCGAGCGTCGGTCGCAAAGTTTCTTCGTTCCCTCGACCTCGATGTAAGGCCTGATTCGTTCGTACTCGATGCCGGAAGCGGAACTGGGATCGTCACACTCGGATTCCAGGATGCTGGGTTTTCACCCCGGCACATTGTCGCTCTTGATCTTTCAGGCAATTCGCTTGCGATCGCTCGCGATCAGTTTCGAAAAGAGCGATCGGTTCGCGACGAGCTTCTCTCAACCGTCCAGGGCAATATTCTTGCAATGCCATTTGCCGAAGAGACGTTCGACCTCGTTTTGACCTGCGGCGTGCTTGAATACGTATCGCTCGATGATGGTCTTCGCGAGCTATCCCGGGTATTGAAGCCCCGCGGGAAGCTGGTCTTTATTCCGGTAAAACCGTCGCTTGTTGGATCGGTGCTCGAGTTCCTTTATAAATTCAAGATCCATCCCGTTGAGAACGTAAGAAGGATCTCGCAGCACTACTTCGATATCGTCGGCGACCACAAGTTCCCATTGTCCGAGCCGATCGGATGGTCCAAGGCCATATTTGTCCTTCAAAAAAGGTCGCCGGCAACTTGATCGTCGCAGAGAGGACGTCCCCTATTGCAGACAATTTCTCCCCGAACTTCTGGTGAAGGCTTTGCACGAAACAACGCAAAAGTTGCCGCTCATAATCGCCCATCGCGGAGCAAGCGCCGTCGCACCAGAGAATACCGTTGCCGCGTTCGAACAGGCTATCGCTGATGGTGCCGATGGTCTTGAGTTTGATGTAAGGCTGGCTAAAGACGGAGTGCCGGTCGTGATCCACGATTCAACTTTGGACAGAACAGCACGCTTGGCTGAGGCAGTTGCCGACATGACATCGAAACAGCTGGCTTCTATCGATGTTGGAAGCTGGTTTCCTGCAAGTTTGTTAAAGAGCGGAGGGTCGATCGTTCGTCAAACCGTACCCCTTCTCACCGAAGTTCTCTCTCTTTCACAAAGGGTTCAGGGCCCGATCTTTATCGAACTGAAATGCTCTGACGCGGAGGTGGATCCGCTTTCATATGCAGTGTGCGAAGCCGTGAAGCAGAGTCCCGTCTTAGACCGTGTCATCATAAAAAGCTTCCGGCTTGCGGTCATTTCCCGAACTAAGGCTTTGATGCCGACGGTCAGGACAGCGGCATTGTTTGCTCCCAGGATCATGACGATACTGAGGAAGGAGAAACACATGGTCACCCTAGCCCGTGAACTTGGAGCTGACGAACTATCTGTTCACTTTTCGCTAGCGACCCGTAAACTTTGCGATAGGGCCTCCACACATGGGATGCCGGTAAACGTTTGGACAACAAATAATTCAAGGTGGATCAAACGTGCCCTTCGGTTGGGCATCCGCTCGCTGATAACAGACGATCCGACAAAATTGCTTTCACGAAGATCCACCCTGCTTTCCTAAGGCCGCATTCGTGAGCTCATGGAAATCGACGCAGTTCTGCCAAAAAGATGGACGCTCCGCTCCAGAAGCCTTTTCGTCGTTGTGCACCGCTAGATTCAGGCTGTAGATCCCTCGCAAAAATATCACCCAAGTCAGTATCTTTACCGAGCGAAGCGACGGCTCCACATTGTGCTCTGATCTGGACCACGTTGATCCTGGCCGAGGCTCGGATCGTGAAGTCAA
>DAOLDE010000024.1:0-43904 GCA_035327545.1 Pyrinomonadaceae bacterium
GTTGCCCTAACTTGTCAAATAACAATACTTATGTGAGTTGACCTTTTCATGAATAATCTCCCGGAACCGGTCTATCGGTGCTCACGCCCCAGCCGAAGGTTGTTTGTGCCGATCCCGGCCCACCTAGAACCCACCACTCTCCAGTTGTCGGTCTCCAGATTGCGAGATCGGCAGGAGGAGCAGCATTGGCGTTCGCGTCCTCGATGGCCAATAGCCTTTGGCCTGCCCAAATTAGTTCCTTAGATAGTTGTGGAGTTGGTGTTGGAAGTGGCGGAGCAATTGGGTTCCAGCTGCTTGAGGCGTTTTTCGGAAGTTCACGTCCGAACCAGCCCGTCTTCTTGCCGGTGAGCGGATCAGTATGCGGTAGCCAGTTATTCCTGGCCATTACCCCAAGCGCAACGAGAGCCGTAATCAAAAGAACGATAAAGCCGATGACGAGTCGCTTTCGCTTGTCATCGTGGGCTGATGAAAGTATCGACATAAGGTCCTCCCTCGCGTGGAGTAACAAGTTGTAAAAAATCTCTCGGGCAATGTCGCCCGACTAAACGGCTCGGAATGTTAGCAGAGATTTTTTTATAAGTAAATTTGAAAGCGTCAGTTCGTTAATACGGTCTTAATAGGCTAGTCTCACAAAGAAGCGGCGACGTGGTTCCTGGCTATTACACCTGACGTGTGTATTCATTGGAAAGGGGCAGCATTGCCTTTTGAACAATTGATCCGATCGAGCCGAACTGCTCGGTGAAGCAACTGGGCAGCTTATCGAACAGCTTCAAGTTGATTTGCGAAGTGAGGAGAAAGCGGCACTGTTCGCCGGCTGATCGAATTGTTAGGTGACGGCTAGAAATTCCCGTGAGGACTTGATATCTGAAGTTTGTTGTTGATGCCGTGCCTGGTTTCTATGGCAGGTTAACGTGAATACATGTCGGGGATTCTATTTTGCTGCCTGTTGGAAGTGTCAACTATCCTCTCAGGAACCGGTATGCCGGCTGTTGAACGATTAGCTGAAAACCGCGACGGCGTTCTGCGTAATCCTTCTGAAAGCTCGCGGCTTAGGGCTTTTATGGATTCATGATCGGCTTTTCCCTCGAGACCATTACTTGCGAGACTCGTTTCCAAGATCGAGACAACACCCTCCGACAATTCGCGATCGGCAAGTTTAGGATTTGTTGTTACAAATTCCGTGAACCTGGTTTTCAATTCCTCACGAAAAGCGTTGAAATCCATCGCCGGAGATTTGTGGGCAGTCGCAGGCTCGGGCATCTGACGATCCAAAGCTCTTTCAATCAAACTTTTTTCCAGACTCTCCTTTTGAAGTACGGAACGTTGGTAAACGAAATCTCTCTCGGCCGGCGGAAGTTTTCGGTAGATCTCGCTGTGATCGAATTCATTCTTATACCGTAGTTCGGCATTTGGTGTCTTAAGGCTCTGCAGGAAATGTTTGGTTGCCGATACCGAATCTTTAAGCTGTCTTCTTCCGAGGCGAGATTCAAGGCTTTCAATCAGTTGTGCGGCCTCCGGACTCGGCGATATCTCGCCGCGCAGCAAGGCCTCCGTTTTTGTTCGTGCGTCGTTCCCAACACTCATATAGGAGAGTTTTGCGGCTGTCATTTCCGAAGTATAGTGACGCGGCGACGCTTCGGTGAATAGGAACTGCATTTCTTTTTGGCTCAGCGGAGGCGGCGTTTTGGCTTTTTCTGCTTCCGGGAGTGTCTTCCATTGAGATCCGACTTTCGCGTTTTCGAGTCGGATCTTCGAGGCGGCCTCCGTCACTTCATCCCGCGATGTTGCTGTTTCTAGCATCGCCGCGTAGTTCCTGTAACGGGTGTTGAAGTGCCTTAGCCTCGACTCCGGCTGTTTCAGTTGGCGCTCGATATACGCTGAGGCGAATTTTAGATCATCACTTGCGGATTGCTTTTCAGCGGTGCCTTCTTTGGTTGCGTGATATAGATTTTTCTGAAATGGCTTTAGGATCTCATCAACCGGAGTCCCGCTCTCCAGAAGTTCGTCGAGAACCGGAAGGCGCACGTCGATCCATCGGTCGAGCTCCTTTTTTGACATCTCGTTTGCGAACTGCGAAAGGGTCGTATCCTCCAGTTGGACTCGTTCGAATTCCTGAGTGCCGCCGATTATATGATCGGATTCAATAAGCGTTACGTGTTCTTCGGGCGAAATTTCGTCCTCGTATGCCTTTTCATGTGAAGGATCATCAACAGTTTGTTCCTTCTCGTTACCTTCAAACTCGATCAACTGCTCAACCGGAACCGACCTGTCGGAAGGTTCCAATTTGCTCATTTCTTCGGCCAGGGAGGCGATCTCGTTCAATGTCCTCTCGAAACGTTCCTCCTTAGGCGCGGCTTCGGAAACTCGCTCATCCGTATTTAGCAGGCCGCTTCGTCCTTCGAGAGCTTCGTAGAGCCAATTGAAGACCTTGATCTTCGTATCCCGGTCCGCGGTCGCCCCCGCGATCTTTTGTCCATACTCGACGATCTGCGGCGCGAGTTCCTTCGCCCGGGATTCACTTACTAGCTTGGAAAGCTTGTTGACGGCGTACGCGTTGGTTGTTACGGCAAGTGGTAGTGACGACGAAGGATTCTCTTTTGGGGAAATAAGGACTCCGTTCCTAACCGTCGCTCCCCGCTCGTACAGATCTCTTACCCACTGCGAATGACCGTTCAGGTGCGACGCATGTTCGCTTCTGTTTCTTCCTTCTGTATCTTCAAGTTTCGCAAGGACCAGTTCTGAGCGCCCGACTGACAGTATCTCATTTATGGCCCGCGCCGTTCTGGGATTGGATGGTAAATCGGGTGTCGACTTCTCCATGACTCCCGGTGCCTTTTCACGGGCCGCTTCGTGGATCAAGGACCGGCCGACTTTCTCGATCGCCATCTTTACCACGTCCGCGTGGCAGATCTGACCGGCGCGGCAGAAGCAGGACACGTTTATCGTCTGGCCGTCGCGGAAAGCTTCGCCGAGTTTGAGCATTCCGTCACGGATACCGCCTTCGTTAGTTCTGTAGCTTTGCCGGAGTCTTTCGGAATATGCGATCAGTGCCGCGTCACGTCCCACTCCCCGCGGTGCGATTTCGCTCCGCCGGGGCGAAAGTAAACCAAGTTCCGGCGTATGGATATTCCCTAGATCGAGGGTGCGACGAGGTGCATCTGAGGTTTTTTCGCCAGTTCGTGCTATTACCTGGTTGCTGAGATCGGTCTGCATTCTTTTTCGGGTGTCGGTGTATGGAATTATCACCGCCTCCGACTGACAGGAGTGCAAACAATGTGCCTTGCTTCCAGTTTGACGAAACTATCGCGAGTGGCCGTGGAATTTCGGTTCTTTGATAGTTTCCTGCTTTCCCTGACGCCTATCCTTGGTGTTCCGGTACGACGACCTCGCTCCGGTCCGATATCTTCTGTACGGTGGGATCGTGTTAGCGGTCCTTTGCACGGGTCATCGATGGCATCTCAAAGTCGCGGACGATCTTGGAAATAAGTTATCGAACTCTTTGAGTCTTGATTCTGACGTTTGGAGTTCGTCACAGGGCGTTTGTCGGGGTAAGATTGCATAAATTCAACGGTTAATTTGAGACGAAATGAATAGAAGGGACATAGACAGATTATTAGACGAACAGAAAAGGCACCGTGAACTTTTCGATCAGTTTGATCGGCTAAACAGTCCGGCCAATGAAGCGCTCAAGAACTTCCAGCGTGAGATGAATCGGCCTAACAGCGCGGCGCGTCAAGCGATGGAGGCGATACAACAAGATTTGAATCGACCTAACAACGCCGCTCGCGAAGCGATGAAGATGCTGCAACGCGAGATGGCTCGACCGAACAACGCGGCTAATCAGGTAATGAAAGCCCTTCAACGAGACTTGGAACGTCCGAACAGCGCAGCTCTGGAATCAATCAGGGCATTTCAGAAGCAAATGATGTTGCCCAATGAACGGCTAACGGAGTTGTCACGGTCGATGGCATCGATGTCGAGTCATCTGGCTATGAACAAAGATTTGCTACGAGGTTTATCGGACACACTTGCTCCAACGTTTGCGGCAGTCCGAAATTTTTCGAACCGGATGGCTCTGCCCCGGATGGACCAGATATCGAAGATTGCCGCTGACGTAAGTCGCCGACAAGCCGAACTTCTTGCAGCATCATGGAGCCCGGCCGCTCTCGCTTCTACGTTGCGAACGCCTGAAATTGCGTCGATGCTTGAAGGCGTGACAAGCCAATTCGCAAAGGACAATGCCGCGGTACTCGGATCGTTTGGTCAGAATTTGTTTGAGTCAATCCGTTCGAGCGAAGCGTTTACAACCTTAGAATTCCTTCGCGGGACGCATTTCGCGGATTTGGCAACGCGTGTTGGCGAAGCCGTGGAGTCGAGCGGGAATGAAGAGGAGTTAGCAGCTAACATAACCGCAATCGTAGAGGAAGGTTTAGAGAAACCGGATAGGAGTCGTTTTACTACATTTGAAAGAATTTCAATCGCTTTCCTTATCGTGATGTTCATTCTCCAAGCTTATCAATCTGTGCTGCAAACTCTCCAACACATGGATTCGAGTCGTCCCCAGGCGGTGCCGGTCATAAGAATAGATTTCTTACGGAATTTCCAGAGAGACTTTCTAAAGCGACACGCCCCATTCCTTCTAAAAGACGAGATCGAAGTCGAGTATTTCATTGAGCGAGATGTTCCTCTAATGTCGGCACCCAGATGGAACTCACTCCATTTGGGAAAGGCCTTAGCTGGAAGTCGAGCGCTATTATTTGAGCGGAACCACAAGTGGATATTCGCCGAGGTCTTTCATCCACTTGAAGACACGTCGCAGTTTGGTTGGTTCAACAAGAAATATTCAAAACGACTGAATTCGTGAGGATTACTGCGGGAACGCGGCACCCACTTCATTCAACGCCAGATCTGGACGACGAACTTACCCTACCGCGACGCATTAATCGTCTTCTATCCGAGGCGCGCCGGTTTTTACATCGCCATCGCGTTGTGATTGCGATGGATGATGCCGTTTTAGGGCTGATCTGGCTTTCGGTCATCTTGAAGGATGCCGGGATGGCACCGTTGGAACAGGCGTTTTCCTTGGCCCAACGTTATCGGCAATATCATGAGATGCAGCTCGTCGACAGATCGTTTTTAAAGTGCGTCTGAAGGATATCCGGACTTCCCACGACGTGCAGATCGGCCCCTTCCGCTTGTTTTAACTGCCTGACTTTTTTGCGCCAAGGTCTCCGCTCAAAAAGACGGAGGGCCGCCAATCGCTCGAGTTCACGAGTATTCGAGGTAACGTATTTGGTTGCGGTCATAACATTCGGCCAGAAGTTCGAATGCGTCGGCCGATCCGTTTCCAACACGGCGAAGGTTTTGCAAACTATCGGGAGTGGCCGTGGAATTTCGGTTCTTTTAGCTTTTCGTGCGTTCCTGACACCTGTTCCGGTACGACGAGTTCTATCCGGTCCGAGCTCTTCGGCACGGCGGGATCGTGTTCGCGGTCCTTCGCGTAGGTCATCGATGGGCTCTCAAAGTCGCGGAGGATATCTTTGAGCGAACGCTGCGGTTGATCGACTATTGATTCGAGAACTTTTCGCAGCCGTCCCGCCTCACTCGTGTCCGGTGTATTGGCTGCCCGCATTTCTATAGCCGTGATCTCCGATGCTGTGAATATGGGGCGATACATAGGCTGGCTCCTTAATCCGAAAAGCGAAAAGTGGGTGAACTCGGACGCGTCACGGGAAGCGGATGCGAGAAGCTCTCGCGCGCCATCCAAATTATCCTTTAGCCTCTGCTCTCTTGCTTTTACGAGCGAGTTGATATTTCGGCGCAGCGAGCGATGCTCACGGCTCTCGGAGATCTCGTCGATAGCACGATCGAGAATTGAACTTCTTCGTGGCAAGTCAACATCGTGCAGGCTGAAGAAACCGAGCGAGCCGGTATCTTTGTCGGCTATCGCGAACTTGTGAAACCTCTTGGATTCCGAGAAGGTTTTCAGGTTCTCCCTCGCCCTTTCGAACTCCACTTTCGCCATTATCTCTCGTGCAAGGGCACGCCCCGCGATGACCGTGCGTTTATATTCCTCAAAGTCGGCGGACGGATTGCTTTTCAAAGCCTTTCGATAAGCATGGCAATCGCTCTCCGCCGACTCGGTGAGCTTTCGTTGCTCATCCCTGTTGTTCTCATATATGGCGCGGAGTTTGAGCCTGGATGAAAGAGAATGGATTTCCGCCATTTGCTCCGCTGAATAAACCGGCTCAAGCGCGGGTTCGCCTGATTCGACCGTCAGTATCTTTTCAAGGATCTTTGCCTTTTTCTGTTCGCTCTTCCGGTCGCTTTCGATGCCCGCCAGACGTTCATCCTGCTTGCGTACGATTTCGTCCCGAACCCCGCTTTTCTCGATCTCGACTTTCGAGCTGCGCTCCTTTCCGGCAACCGAGCGCGAAACCGATCTTTTGAGATTCTCCACAAGTTTCACGACCGGATTCGCCGGGAAACTATCTTCACGATGAAGTTGTGCCAGCGATATGCGCTTATCCCGTATCTCAACAAGGTTGTAGTAGCGATTTTCGGCCAGGTCAAGATAGTCTTTCTGGTGAAGCTTCCCGCGAAGATCCGAGATGAATTTCTCTGCCGCAATTCGGCCGATGGCTTCCTTGTCTCTCGGCCCGATTTCGCCCGACCTTTCGAGCTCTGATCTGACGCCTTCGAGGTATGTGAATCTGCGAAAGTCTGAAGCCTGAAGGTAGTGATTCTGAAGCTCGTCGAGTTCATCCTTTGTGAATGAAGGAGTAGGCAGTTTCCAATCATTTTTTCGGTACCGCGCCTTTACGCGGCCTGCCTCTCGGCGCGCGTCAGCGGTGTCATTTTGAAGCATGACTTTGGCCGTCTCCCCCTTAGCGAGCATTTTAGAGAGGATCGTTCTTATCTGAACCTCGGGTGGACTCTTCGGACCGGTATCGGAATTGGCTTTTTGCTGCGTAAAATCCCGAAGCGAAAGACGCCGCCTTCTACCGCTCTCCGGATCGAATACAAGGAACCGCATCTTATCGCCACGGTCGATCAAGTGGCTTATCCTCGCCTCGATTCGGTGAAGCTCGTATTCCGCCAGGATTCCGTGCCGCAGGATCTCGCCTTCACGTGCTGTATTTTGGCGAGCATCGCCGGCGGTCTCTCGGTCCATACCGTTCGGTGAAGGCGATAGGGCGGGACCTTTTCTCGGACTATCTTTTTGGTGAACCAGAAGCTGCTCGCGGTCGCGCGCGATCAGTTGGTCCATTCTTTCGGTCGCGGCCTCAATGAGGGTGCCCGGGACGAGAACCTTTTGGCCGTCACGATGCTCAAAATGAGGCAGGGCTTCACGCGGGATCTTTGTCAGAATCCTTCTTACGATGTCCTTCGAGAAATATTGCTTTTGGAAGGCGATGTGTACGTGAGGGTTTTCGGTGTTAAGGTGTACCGCCGCCGCCCAGAAAACCCGGTCAGCGGAGAGAGTGGTTTCTAGGCGCTTCATACTCGCACGCGTTACATCTTTTACGGCGCGGCGACTCGCCTTCTGAGTCCGTCCGAGTGCTTGATAATCGCTCGGTCTGAATGAGAGGACCAGATGGTGCAGTTCGTCATTCGATGGCCGCGCTTTGGCGGTGCCGGTTTTCAAGGAATTGTTGGCGCTTTCAACGGTCAGATTGTCCGTAAAGCCGTTGAAAAGTTCACGTCCCTTTTCCGGTTCGCGCTCGACGTCCAGCTTGCTGTGGGCGATGTAATGAACAAGACCGCGTGAACTGCCCCGCTTGGCCTGTACGCTTGCAACTATCCTCATTTCGATCAGGTCCCTTTGTCAGAACCTCCTGACGAATATGCTGCGATCAGATCCCGAATCGTTTTTATCTTTGTCAGGAGAAACAAATCGTGGGCCTCGTCGCTGCCGGCAGTGGTACTGAGAAAGGCTGTAAATTGATTCAGATCCTTGACAGCCTGTGCGATTTGATTGGCGAGCGCTCGGGCGGCAATGATGCCGGATTGTTCTCTCTCCTCCGTCTTCGGCGATGCGAATTCAAGCAGTCTCGTAAAGATCAGATTCTGAGACGAAAGCGAGATTCCCGACATGCAGTAGATCTCGCGCAGAAAGGACGGAACCTTGCGGGAGATACCAGCAACCGTTTCGATCCTTTTTTCGAGCGATTCTATCCGTTCTAAGATCTCGTCCAGTCGGGCGTCCAAGCCCACCGAAAGGCCAGACTCATTCCTTCCGTTTTTGATCAGCCAATCGAGTTTGTCGCGGCACGGATTCGCAGCAAAACTTTGCTGCTTTTCGGACAAGGCAAAGCGGATCATTCGACGCACTATGGCCGCCTTTACTTCACCGGTCTCACGGGCGATCTCATCAAGTTTCTTCCCGTCCGAGTAGAAGGGCCTTACATGCACCGATTTCCCGTGTTTTATTTCGGAACCGTCACTTAATTTATCTAGGACTTTCTCTCTTTCTCGTTTTCTCATACTTATTCTTGTCGCCGACCGCTGACGCACTAGCGTCCGCAAAACATGTGCCTTTACCATCGGCGACAGAGATGTCGCCGGTTTGTCGCTTCGGCGACAAACCATTAAGTGATTTGTTTCCAATGGGTTCAGTTCGGCGACAAGACCGAGAATTCGGTCTATCCTGTCGTACAGGTTGGCGAGCGTTCCTTTCACTTTTTAATCGGCCTCTCTAAGGCGGCTCATTTACTCACCAATGGGCGGCGTGTTTTTGCACCTCCTGTTCTCAAATCTCGGCTGGCACGGCGGTTGATTACGCTTTTAGCGCATAAATAAAACCACAAAGGAGTCGATCAAAAACTATGACAACAACCCCCGAAACCAAGTCGCCCGCGAAGCAAAATTCGGATCTTCCTATGCTTCAGATAAACCGCCTCAATTACGTCAGGATCAACGCGAAGATCCTCGACGCAACCGACTTGAAGATGAAGAAATATCTCCAATTCGCAAGCGAACAGATGAACACTAAGGTCACGAACGACGATGTGATCGAGTACGCACTCAACTTGCTCTTTGACCGGGACGGAGCCTTTAAGACCTGGAACAAAACAAAGGTCTAATCCGCCCTCTGTTCAGGAGGAGAAGGCCGAAGGAAGAGAGGCTACTCCGTCAAGTTTTGCAGTCGCGTAGGTCGTGCTTTCGAACGTCGTATAACGACTGACGATCTTGTCGATCTCGATCTCGAATGATCTGATATTCGACGGATCATTCTCATCCGAAAGATGTTCTCTGAGAAGCTCGATATCATCAGAAAGCAGATCGGTTTGAACGGTCGATGCAGCCCGAGCGAGCCGGTCGGCGGCCTCTTGGAACAGGAGCCCGTCGTGCCCTTTCACCCATCGCCAGGTGATGTGATGGCCGTAGCTTTGTTCGACCAGCTGCCCCCAGAAAGGGCGGTTGGTCTTCATCCGGTTCCGGCCATTCATCGTGTCGATCACGTAGCGCGAATCGGAGAATATCTCGACACGGCAGGGACGGCGAAGTTCGTGAAGTGCTTTCGCACAGGCAAGAATCTCGGCCTGCTGGTTCGTCACCGGGCCGAGATATTTCGCCAGGATCTTCAGCTCTATCCGGTTGCGATCAACAATCACCGCTCCGCCGCCGGCAGACTGAGCCGGCGATCCGTTTCGAAGGCAGGATGCGTCCGCGTAAATGGTCACGATCGGCGTGTAGACCTCAGCCGCATCGGGACCGCCGTTTTCTTTTACAAGCTTCAATGCGGTCATTGGTCCACCTCGCAGGAGTAATACAAAACAATAGGGCATCGAGATTCCCGATGCCCGACAGACACTTCAAGATTTGAAGTGTTCTGGACTTAAAACTGATCTACAAATGGCTCGTCTGCCTGCGAGGCGGGATTCACCGGCCCCGTATATTCCGGCGTTGCAGGCTCCGGATTCTCGTTGTCGGTTCCGGCCGATTCTTGTCCGTCGGATCGGTTTCCGCCGACAAACTCGAACGAGAAAAGAGCCACCTCCGCGCCCGATCGAGGCTCACCTTTGTCCGTGCTCCACGGGTTGAACGAAAGCCTGCCGTGGACCAAAAGGTACGTGCCCTTCTTAACATACTCGGCAAGCGTTTCCGCCGTCTTCCCGAACGCCGTCACGTTGAACCAGTGAGTGACCTGGACGCGTCCTTCGGGACCGTTCTTGAACGAGTTCGAGGCGATCGGGAAACTCGCGACCGCCGTACCTTTTTCCGAATAGCGCAGGCTTGCGTCGCGTCCCGCGTTTCCTAAAATTGAGATATTAGCTGACATATCGGATCACTTTTGCTCCTTTGGTTAGTTTTTGCTCCGTCCGGGAAGCGGCGGCCCCGGTTATTTCGCGTGCGGAACCTATATTCCCGCCACTTGCCTGACCGCCGCTCGTTTTCAAAATGTTTTTGCAATTCAACTTCTAGGCCGAAGGAACGACGTGAACCTGTCGGATCTGGTTGGCGGGCTGCGAGAAGAGGTTCTGCTGCCGGTGTGCCAGAGCCGTCGAGGCTTCCAATCTCAGTTCAGCTTCTCGCGTGCGAACCGCGTCCCAAAGTCGCTGTTTCTCCTGACGTGCAAGAGCCTTCGCTTCCGGGTCGTTGTAGAGAGCAAACTTGAGAAACCGAAGCCCTCCGCCAGTCGCCTTTTCGATCTTCCGGAGCCACCCGGTCGCTGCTCGCGAGAACCGGTCACGCAAACGAACCTCCTGGGATTTTGCGACCGTGTTGAGGGCCGTGAACTCCTTCAGCGAGAGCTTATTCCGCTCCTTGAAATCCGCGTAGGCCCGCTTCTTGAGCTCGGCCACGTCCGCAGTATCAGAAGTGCCCCGGATCGCGAAGTACAGTTCCTGATACGCCTCGCGGCGAAGGCTTCTCAAATGGAAATCCGAGTACTGTCGACGCCACAAAAGCCTGAGAACCGCGCCTGCGTACTGCATCTCTTCGAAGTCCGGATTGATCTCCTGATCGGTGATAAATTCAACCGCCGTTCCTTTGCTGAATGTGAATAACCTGCGGACCGAGCGAACCACTTTTCGGTCGTAGATCCTGTCAAGAGAAAGCGAGAGCCATTCCTCGAATTCATGATCCGAGAACGGGTGTTTCGACGGCTCTTTCCAGATTGAAACCGGTATCGCCGATCGTGTCTGATCCGCCCACGCTTCGGCTATCATTCGTCGCGCGTTTTGTGCTGCGTTCCCGCCCATCGCGTGGCCGACAAACAGCTTTCCGACCTCGGACGCCAGGTGTCTTGCTTCGGGCGGCAAACACGACGCATCGACTTCACAATCGACATCGAAAACCACTACCGAACGCTGTCCGCCGTTCATTGTCAGACCTATAATTCCGTTCTCGTCGTACTGCTCGATGTTCTCAAATGTGAGAAAGTCGCGATCCAGTTCTTCGATCGATTTGTCGCCGTCCTCAAGGTAGTAGGATGCGAGATCGTCATAGATCATTCTCCTGACCTTCTGCCGTCCGACTCGTGCCAGAACCGCCTTCATTTCATCGTCAAAGATCGGTGTCAGTGCCGGAAGCGGCTTACGAGTTTTTGCCGCTTCTTTGACCCTGCGCTGATCGGCAACCGTAAGTTTTTGCTCACACCGATCGAACTCCTCAAACGAGATCTCGCGATCCGAGACGGTAGCCGTAACCGCTTCAAGCTGCATACCGAGCATTCCCATCTCTTTGAGCACTTCACTGACTCCCCGTTCTCTGATCTCGCGGTAGTAATATGCGGCGATCTGCTCGTATTCGAACTGGCCGGCATCGGGGCTTACGATCGCCTTTACGCATCGAACAAACTCGCGCCCGTCCTCCTCATTGCCGAGAGTCTTTACCGCATACTCCAGCGACATTATTCGGACCCGATCCATTGGCTCCGGTTCAAGTTCGTCCGCTATCCTGACAACTACATTCCCGAGAATCGCGAACTCTTCGAGCTCCATTCGACGCAGGGGATTGTTTCCGAGATGTGCACACCAGTCCTGCATCGGGGACCCTGTATTGGGCGGTAAGAATGCAAGGATGGGGTTCTGCGGAGCGAAATTTCTAAGCTGTTCGATGTTCAATTGTTCTGCCATAACTTCCTATATCCGGACAAAATCTAACCGGAGAAAGCGCGTGGTATTTAAGGGCAGCGCTTTCAAAGCCCTGAATAAAAAATCACTTTCATTCAGGCTCGAAAATCCCTCTCAAGTTTCGGCGGGGACAATATGGGATAAACGGGTGAAGCTAACCTCTAGGCGAAGACAATTCGGTTAGCTTTTGTTGGAGATAGACGAAGGGCGGAGTGCTCTTATGTCTGGTTATGTATGGGCTGAACCGCAACCGTTTAGGGGACGGGGAGACGACGAATTGTGCGGTACATATTGGCCAAACCGCACTTTCAACGATTTCGGTCTTAACCCAGCGTACTTAATACCCTGACCAACACGTCGCCGTGACACGCTTTTGGACTGCACCAGCACCCGAGGATCTTTCCCCGCAGTTCTTCAATATCCGCGATCAATCCACTCGAGAAAAGATACTCTTCATAGCATCGAACAGCTTCTTCTCTCGACCGGACAATATAGTCGGCCCTCGTTTTTCGGTCCGACAAATGTGTGAAAGGGTTGCCCCATTTCGAGGGTCGCCCGATGTAAACGTCGTATCTGTCCTTCTTGCAGTGAACCACGAGAGTTTGTTGACCTGACATGTGAAATCTCCTAAACCGGATCCAACCCGGGGAAGCGGTATTTAAGGAAGCTGCCTCCTCAGCACCTGAATAAAAACACCCGGTTTCAGGCTCGAAAATCCCTCTCAAGTTTGGGCAGGGTCAATGTGAGATCTACGTTAGGGCGTTGCTATTCGGAGGCGATCTCTGTCAGGCGCTTCTGCAGGTGGGCGAAGGTACGAGGCGCACGTCTCTCGAGCTGCGCCCGGCCGGTACCAAGGCCGTCCGAGGGTATCACGATCACGCGAATTGAATCCGTGATGGCTCTCATGATCTCGGCAAAGGCGGCATCGATCGATGCCTTGTTCTGTTCGAACTCATCGTCGGAAAAGAATGCGTCATCTCTATAGCTCGGACTCTTTTTGGTCGGTATTCCGATGGCGTTCGGCTCACCTCGCATCGCTGCGGCCTGGCCGCCGAAACCTCGACGCTCAAGGTTGTCGCCAAAGAGGAACAGCTTGTCGCGATTCGCCCGAACGTACTCGCGCGTGATGTACTGCATCCGTTCGACTTTGTGCTTCATAGACTCTCCAGAGCTTCACGATTGCCTGTGCAAGGGGCGGACCACCGTCAACGTTGCTCGTGTCAGATACGATGACGGCGGTCCGATGTTGGATGGGTCGGTTTGGCGAGCTTGAGATCAATATCAATATGCCGCGGCCTGCTGGACCTCGGTCGGCATATCCGTGGGCGGAGGCATGGCTGGCGCATCCGTACCGCCGCCATCCTCTTGTTTGCCGGTCAGAAACTGGAACTCCTGCAGGACGATCTCCGCTCCCGACTGCGGAGATTCATTTCGGTCGAGCCAGGGATTGAACGTGAGCCGACCCTGAACGTAAAGGCGATGCCCCTTACGCACGTAACGAGCGATCGTTTCGGCCTGTTTGCCGAACGCGGTCACCCGAAACCAGTCGGTCTTCTCGACTCGTCCTTCAGCTGTGTTCCTGAACGTGTTCGAGGCGATCGAGAAGTTTGCGATAAAGGTTCCGTTGTCCGTGATCTTGGTCTCCGGTTCCTTGCCGAGGTTGCCGATAAGCGAAATGTTAGCTGACATGTTATTGATTACACTCCTGTTATTGTTAGTCTCTTTGCCCCGAAAGCGATCCGACCAACGATCGTTAGCGATTGTCTCGCCGTCCGAGCCGTGGATCTGTCCGCCGCCTTTATTTTTGTTTTCAGAGAAGAAAGCCGGCCCCGCTAATTCGGGGTTACCGCAAGTTCTGCTCCTCCGACCTTGTGCAAGTAAACAAAGACCCGTTTCCCGCATGATCTCGCATACTCGATCGAGTGCTTTGTGCCCCGGCTTGTACCGTCCCAGACTGCGATAACAGCCTCTGCTGCCCCAACCATCACGTAGTTGCGAACGAATCCCGCTCGTTTCCCGTACTTGTTCCAGTCTGCGAGATATTCCGTGAACTCGATGCCGTGTGACGCCGCATACTGGCTTGCCAGCCTGTCGACACCCCTTGCCCCACCGGAAATAACGTGAGTCGGACGGATGCCGCTCTGCGCAACCGCCTTTAGTACAACGGCCGAATCGCTAATAGTTCTGCTGCCGCAGATCAATACTTTCATACTTTCTCTCCTTCGATCTTGATGGTGATTTGAAACGAGCCACCCTGAGAGGCCGTCGATTCCGCAGTTGCCGACAGCCTTTGTTTTCCGGGTTATGAGGAAGGGAGCAGATTTAACGAGAGATTGACGGACGGCGAAGCAAGTCGTTCTGCAACGCCGACCACGGCGTGCGGAACGGTCACCTTACAGGTCGGAGGCTGATCCGTGAGGGTTATTTATACAGATGTTAGATATCGCCGCAGGTAAAAGGGAGCATTCCGCGAACAATGAAAAGGAAACGGAATATCAGTCTGTCGCGGACGGGTTTTAATGTCCTAATTAGCCCTAAATAGGACATTATAATGTCTTATTTACACGTTTTTAGAGGCCATAATGTCCTAATTAACCTTGTTGAGATAGGAAATTGCCAGTATAATGTCCTAAATAATCTAAAATAGGACATTTGAAATGTCCTATTTAGCGAAACATTGATCACTATGCGGGAACCGAAAAAGACTGCTGAACTTGAAACCATTATTTTGGAATTACTCAACGAGGAACCGGAGGTCAGCATCCGTTCGATCGCGGCGGCGGCAGGCTTTTCCAAGGACGACAACACCGCACGGAAAGCGATTCGACGAGCCTTGATTTCTCTGGAAGAAAGAAAACTGATCATCCCGAAAGGCTCGGCCCGCTCGCGTGTCTACGTGCTTTCTGAACAACCACACGCGGACGGCTCACCGTCCACCATCAAAGAGTACGACCCCTTCAAGGGAATTCAACTTTCTCCCGACTCGAAGTCCCTCTTGGAATATGTGTCTCAGGACATAAAGGAGCGGGAACCGGTCGGATACGATCGGGACTTTTTGCACTCCTACCAACCAAATGAAACTTTTTATTTGGGGACCGAACAGCGCGAAGAGTTACTAGCGGTCGGACGGGTAGAAGCGATAGAGCGCCCGGCGGGCACTTACGCTCGAAATATATTGAGCCGCCTTTTGATCGATCTTTCCTGGAATTCGAGCCGGCTTGAGGGAAATACGTATTCGCTGCTCGAGACCAAGCGATTGATCGAACAGGGTGAGACAGCCACCGGCAAGGATGCATCTGAGGCTCAAATGATCCTGAACCACAAGGCGGCTATCGAATATATCGTGGAATCCGCCGAGGAAGACCAGATCACGTCTCAAGAGATCCGCAGTATTCACGCGCTTCTCTCCGAGAATCTCCTCGGAGACCCTGCCGCTTCGGGCCGTCTGAGATCGCTGATCGTAGGCATCGGGGGCTCGACCTACATGCCGCTCGAAAATCCTCCGGTCCTTCGCGAATGCTTCGACCTCTTTGTGGAGAAACTCAATGCAATAGAAGATCCGTTCGAGCAGTCCCTATTCTCTATTGTTCATTTGTCCTATATGCAAGCTTTTGAGGACGTGAATAAGAGAACGGCGAGGCTTGTGGCGAACATTCCCTTAATAAAGGCGAACCTTAAACCACTCTCCTTTACGGATGTTGATCAAGCCGCGTATGTCAGCGCTCTCCTTGGCGTTTACGAAAAAAATGATGTCAGTTTGATCCGCGATCTATATATGTGGGCCTACAATAGGTCTTCTCAACGGTACACGGCTGTTCAACGGTCCCTGGGGGAACCCAATCTGCTGAAACTTAGATACCGGGAGCCGATCCAGGAAATCGTCAGATCGATAATTCTTGACAAAGTGGCGGGCGAACAGGTTGTACAAAAGATTCGCGACCTTATCGAAAAACAACAGATTCCGGAAGCCGACCGAGATCCTCTCTTCGATCTGATCGAAGCTGAGATCATTAGCCTGCATGATGGGAACGTGGCGCGATACAGGGTTCGGCCGAGCGAATTTCAGGAGTGGAGAGATTTGCAGTGATGCATCGACGCCTGGGAGCCGGAGCCTGAGATCCGCTTTCGATGGTTCATTTTTGCACCGAAGTGGTTTATTTATGCACCAACACAAGCAGAAATAAACCACCGATACCGCCAACGATCAGTGTGCCAGCCGTTTTAGTTTCTTTATTAGACCCGATCGGCTAATGTCCAGATATCCGAATAACTCTGCCTCAATGACCGAGGGGGTCAGTTCCGCACAATTAACGGCCACAAATGGCATCTTGGCTCTGGGGCTTAGATCATGGATCAGCCTTGCGGTATGAGTTTTGCCTATTCCTGTTTCACCTAGAAGGCAAGGGTCGAGAAAATCGTAACCTGCGAGAAGAGCCAGGTTTCCGTTATTGGTTAAAGTTTTTAAACATTTGACTAATTTTCTTTGGCTATTGCAGAATTTATGTAACGCGAGAACAACCCCGGCCCACGTTTTCCTGCCCGAGATCACGAAAACCCAAGCCGACAAATTTTAGATATCTAACTATAAAAACCCTCCTTAACCTCCGCGGTTACGCTTTAGGCAAGGTTTTGAGGCAGATATTGCAAAACCGTCTCTAACAGACGGAACGATCAGAAAGTTTTCGCCCGGAAGGACCTGGAAGGTCGCCCTCGAAAAGAGATTAATGATTGATTCTCTTTTAGAAGAACTACCGCAGCGAAACGGCTGCGATGAACAAACGGCGAATCGAACGTCACATGCAGGCAGTGCGCCCTCAGAGTATTCGATTCTCGCGGCACTGCCGATCGTTCATCGAATCGTAGCCCGTCGCCGATCGCGCCTTGATCCGGACGACAAGTCCGATCTTGTGCAGGAGGTAACTCTACGGATCTGGCGGTGGCGTACGAAGTACCAAGACAAGAGTGAGAAAATGTCCGGCGAGGATTGGAATTCCTTTACGGCGAGAACAGCCTACAACGAGGTGAATCGTCAACTCTCCCGGGACGGCAGACAACTGCGCCTGTCGCTCGACGAAGTTTCGGAAATTGAAGAACCATCCGTTGAGGGCCAAACCGACGCTGAAGTTTTTTCTCTCATTGAGCAAGTCTGGCAAGCAACTTGCAAACTGTCATTGCGGCAGCGTCGATCCTTGCTGCTGCATTCACAAGAACTAATCATCTACCTTCTGCAAATCGGTATTACGGAAAAGCAGTTGGCAACGGCTTTGGATTTTAGCGAAAAGGATTGGAACGACGTTTGTGACCGGCTGCCCATGACCGATGCGGAAATCGCCGAAAGAACTGAAGGAACAGCTGGATCGATCAAGAAGGCAAGGTACGAAGCACGGGTGAAACTCGAAGGATCGATACGAAGATGAATCCATCGGAGCACTTAACAAGGAATCAGATCGCGGCGTTCAGCGCCGGATCTCTCGCTGCAAGTGAGTCGCGTTGCATCGGCGGGCATCTGATCCGATGTGCGGAGTGTCGCGGGCTACTACCCTTGCCGGATCCTAGGAAATTTTGGACCGCCGTCATGGGCGAAGACGGTTCGCAAGAGTCACAGACCAACGACGAGTCGGTATATTCGGTTCCGCCGTACATCCGCACTATCGGCGGGTTCTTCACCAAGCCGAGCGGTCTAGCCTGGAGCGGCGGCGCTCTGGTCGTGACTCTGGGGTTGGCACTTGTGCTTCTTTTTTCCGCTTCGAACGAACGGGGTGTTGAAAGCGAGGTCGCGAAATCATTCGAGAGTGAAAGTCCGATTTCCATTCCAAGACTCGATGAAGCTAAAGACCCGAACGTCGTACTTCCTGATCAACCTGATGGAACCAACCGTGAGGATCAGCCGCCAGATCGAGTCGTAACAGACCAGCGACTGCTCGGGCGTCGTGTGAAGCAAACCTCGAAAAGTTCCAGCGATAACCGAGTGGCTACGGCGAGGCTCGTTAGTGACGGTGTCTCCCGGACTAGAGGCGTGATATCGAAATGTGGGACAGAGAGGACGCTCGGGATGGATCTCGAGTACGTTGAACCTGACGTGGTGCTGCGGTGGCAACGTGTTCCGAATGCCGCGAAATATCACCTCTATGTTTCGGACGACGAAGAGATCCTAATCGATGAATTCGAAACCGAGAACTCTACGTCATACCTGTTGAAGAAGCAACTGGATCCAAAGAGATCGTATAAATGGAAGGTGATTATCACGCTCGAAAACGGCCAAGTGATAGTGGCGGATTCTCAAAAGTTTACGTCCGAGGATATCCGATCGGTTCAAAAAAGGTTGTCGAACAAAAAACAAAGGTCAGTGACTCGTTGCTCCGGAAATCAATAGGCAACGAAACCTATTTCAAGTTGCACGGAGAAAGGCAAGGATGAAATTCACAGTCAGAACGCTAAATTTAATTCTCCTCGGATTCGTATGCGTTTCTCCGTTGGCGGCGCAGGACAAAGATATACTTCCCGTGCCTGAATCATACCGGGTCGAAGGCGTGCCGCCTATCCGGACTTCCGAGGTCAGCAAGCTCTTTTATGAACAGAACGAGATCAGAAGCAATCTGATCTGGGATGCCGACAAGGCGAATCGGCGGTTGCTGGTGACCGATGAGACGAGAAATATATACCTTCTCGACTCCCCGCTAGCCAAACCCGTAAAACTTACGGAAAAAGCGGTCCCCCACCTGGTCCGCTTCAGCCCTGACGGCCGCTCGTTCCTGTTCATTTCGGACCACGAAAAACCCGATACCTTTCAACTATATCTGTATGATCTTAAGGACCGGACCGAAAAGAAAGCCGCGCTTCTGACGGGTAAGGACGAATCGATCGAATCCGCCGTGTGGGGCAAGACCGGCGACGCGGTCTACTACACAAAGATCGATTATGAATCGAAAACGAGCAAGTTGTGTCGGTCGGCCGCGCTGGTCGAGACGTGTTTTAAGGCCAAGCTTCCGGGAATATGGTACGTCCTTGACGCGGATGAGAAACATCTACTGTTAAAAAACTGGCGGTCGTCCTCGACCCAGTCCTTGCATGTGTTCGAACCCGAGACAAACACCCTCTCAACGATAGCCGACAAAGGCAATTCGCCAAAAGGATCGCTTGCCAGCGGGTACGTCGTCTACAGTTCCGAGGGGTCCGATGTCTGCAAGGGCCACGCGTGTATCTCTGTTTATGATCTGAAGAAAGGCCGTGCGGCTGCGTTAAACTTTCCCGGCACTATAGCACCGTCACATGATTTTAAGATCTCGCCCGGGGGCGGCAATCTGCTGGTGCAGGAAACCCGTGATGGCATTGACCATCTGAGAATATTCGCGTTCAAGAACGGAAGCCTCGGAAAAGAGGTCCCGCCGTTTATAAAAGGATCCTTTGTTATATGGAATACGCGATGGCTGAGCGACAGGGAACTGGTCTATACCCTTGAGAACAATGAAAAACCAACTTATATCCAGTCGTTCAACCTCGCGACCGGCGAGACGGCCAATTGGACAAAGGGACGGCTGCCCGCCGCATTGGACGGGACGGTCGGGCCGCCGGAGGTCATCAGATGGAATTCGTTCGACAACATGGAGATCACCGGCTATATAGTGAGGCCGCGTACAAAGACCGGTCGGCTCCCGGTACTTATCCGCGTCCATGGGGGTCCTCAGGTCCAGGATAGACCAATCTTTGATCCCACCGACGCACTTCTAGCATTACAACTCGGCGTCTCGATCATCCACACGAATATCCGAGGCTCCTCCGGGTTCGGGCGCTCGTTCATGGATGCCGATGACCGCGAAAAACGGGAGCATGCGGTCAAGGATATACGAGCACTTCTCGATTGGGTGGAAAAGCAAAAGGACCTCGACCCTCGGCAGATCTATCTGCAGGGTCAGAGCTATGGCGGATTTGTCGTTCTGTCCGCGGCAATGCACGAACCCACACGCGTAAAGGCCGTGATCGCCGAGTCCCCTGTCGTCTCCATTCGCGGTTACCTTTCGCAAAGCTGGGTCAACGATTTTATGAAGACCGAATACGGAGACCCAAAAGATGAGGCTCTGATGGCAAAGCTGGACACGCTGTCTCCCTTGAACAACGCCGACCGGTGGAACAAGATCCCCCTGCTCATGATCATGGGAAAACGGGACGGACGAATCCCCGAAGCGAATGTGGTCGATCTAAAAAATCAGCTGCAAAAACAGAACACCGAGGTCTGGTATATCTACTCGACCGAGGATGGGCATGGAGTTGGGGGAAAATACATAACTGCCACGATCTATAAGTTCTTAAAAACTCAAATCGAACAAACCAAAAGGAGAAAGTAAAACAAATGAAAAAACTACGGTCGGTTATTCTTGTAACAATATTTTCGACGGCTCTTGCCGGTAATGCATTTGCCGGCCCAGTAGTAGGCGGGTTTTACCCGATTCTTGACATCGTTATGAACGCGGTCGTTTCGGTACTGTCCGTTGGTTCGGGCGATGACAACTGTCCGCTCAGAATCTGCACTTGCCCAACTGGGGGCTGCCGTCCACAGCCGTAGAACCAAGACCATTTATGCGTCCTATCGTCATTTTTGCAGCACGCTGGTTCATGCGGGCGGGCTTGCTGCTTTATTATTGCTGTATAACGGGTGCAACACTCGTATCTGCCCAGAGCACGCCGACCGGGGCGCAATTGGCCCTTTGGGAAGGTGATGCGGAGGAAGCGATGACGCGTGCCGCGAAAGATATCGCCCTCTATGAAAAACAAGGGAATGTAAAGGAGAATATCGATCGGCTCTTTATTTGTTACAACACTAGGGCTCAGGCCCTTATCGCACTCGGCCGCTATACGGAGGCCGAGGCGGCAGCCGAGCGCACTCTTGCATATCTTTCTCAAGCCGGGTCACCATCAGGCCCGCCCGCTCGCCTACCTGCACTTGCCCATCTGACCTTTGCCGAATTGTTTCGGGCGAAGCGCGATATTGCCCGGTCGATCAGTGAGCTAAAAAAGGCTCTCGAGACCGCCCCGTTGGACGCCGGGATCCAGGCGGAATACAACCTCGGCGTCGGCCGGACGCTTTTTAAGGCCGGTTATGATATCTCGGCAATATCGTGGCTCGAAAAGGCCGAAAAGCTTTTTGATAAACAGCCGCTTTCGGCGGCAAAGCTTGATACGCACAGATTTCTAGCTCTTGCATGGTCGGCAAAACTAAACTATTCAAACAGTCTAAAGCATTTTCGGATGGTCGTGAACGCGTCCGACGGCACCGTGTATAAAGGCCGATACCGCGAAGCGCTTTTCGAATATGGATCGGTCCTTAATGCGAGCGGTCAAAAGCACCAGGCAATGGCGGTCTATGAGAAGGGCCTTAAGGCATCGCTCAACAGCCTTCCACAAAGCCGTCGCCAGGCCTGCACCTTTCTCGCCACGCTCCTTTTGGATGCCCTTTATAACCACGAGATTGCAAAGGCCAAACAATACCAGCGGCGTCTGACGGAACTGGATTCCGATACTGAGTATCGACACGAACGGCTACTCGGCGAGGCCATCATTCACGGATTCGAGGGGCGGCGAGCCGTCTCGGAGCAGGCCTTCGCGGAGCTCGAGAAGACCGGGAAGATGTCCGAGTTCGTGATCCCGAACTGGAGGATCATAATCGCGGAACATTTTAAGGACTGGGAGATGTCGATAAGACTGAACAAGGAATTGTACGATCGGATCATAAAGAACAATTTTCGGGAGGACCTACCGCGGATCTATCTGTCGCTTGCGACCGCGTACTTCCATACAGACAAAAAGCGTGAATCTCTTGAGAACCTGGAAAGATCGATCAGCCTGATCGATGAGATCCTGGTTTCCGAAAACGGGGCACTATCGCTCGGCTTATCCGATACCTTTCATACCGCATATCGTTTGCTCACTCAGATCAATCTGAAACAGCCGCAAATAGCATTGCAGGCAAGTGATTATTTAAAAGGTAGGATCCTAAGGGACCGGATAGATGGCGCAGCAACCAGACCCCGGCCGGGATTCTCGCCGGAAATTCATAAACAGGCTGGGGAGCTTTCCGCGGAGTTTATTCGTGACCCCACAGCTCCCGGCAAACTCGAGGAATTTGAGCGATCGGTCACGATGGCTCTTCCTCGGCTAGCTTTCACCAAGGTTGACCTTGCCAAGTTAGATCAAATTCGAGACCTCGAAAATGTGGCAATTGTTTCATACTTCTTCGCACTTAACGGGCGGCTCAGTGCGTTCGTATGGGAAAAAGGAAAGCCAGTGAAATCGGTTGAAGTTCCAGTCACAGAAGTCGAATTAGCCAGGGATGCTGAGGCGGTTCATATGAAAATAAAAAACTCTATATTCTTCAAAAGAGACGGCAAGGAACTTTATGACAAGCTTTTGAAACCGCTTTCACTCACGGCGAAACATCTCGTTATCATCCCGGACAAACATCTTTGGAAAATTCCCTTTCAGGCTCTCAGCCCAGACGGAGAGCGTTACCTTATTGAGGAGAAGCTCATTACCTATTCGCCATCTGTCTCATTATTGTTGGAACACTTGAGCCTACCCAAGCCGGGCAGAACCACGTTTAAGGCGTTCTCTAATTCCTCGTTCAATAAGCTTAACCTGCGGTTCGCAGATGCCGAAGCTTCGAGTATAGCGGGCCTTTATTTATCGCGCGCTTACATTGCTGCTACCGCGGCGGATCTTCAACGGTATTCTGCCAACGCTGATATTATTCATCTTTCAATGCACGCTCAGGTCGATGGGGAACAACCCTTGAATTCGTTCCTCGGTTTCCGACCGGAAGGCCGGCATGATGGCCGCGTTACGGTTGACGACTTGCTGAAGCTGAAGTTCAAAAAAGGTAGTTTGGTGTTTCTTGCTTCCTGCGATACCAACAACGTGCTAAACGGCGAAGGGCTCGTTAGTCTTGCATGGGGGGCGATGGGCGCAGGAGCAACTACGGTAATCTCCGCCCAGTGGGAAGCGAATGACAAACTGACCGGAGTCTTCAGCGAAGCATTTTATAAATACCTTAAACAAGGCTACCCATCCGCAGAAGCCTTACAGCGAGCATCCCTAAAAATGATCAAGAACAAATCGAACAACATGCACGAACCCTATTACTGGGCAGACTTTACGCTGAACGGGGATTTTCGTTAAATGCCGCGACCAACGCGCATCGTTAAGCTTCATAGGCCGACGCTCTTAACGCCCGGATACAACCGCTTGTGCATTGCTCAGATTTCAAGGTCCACCCCTTTCGGATCGGCGTGATCTTGCGAAGTGAGTCAGTCCTCTGCGTCAACTCCTTTCCTCTGAAACCCCTTGTAAACCAATTCCAAAAGTATGTTCGCAAAACCTTCTCGGATACGTTCTTCGTTTAGAACCTGTGTGGCCATTGAGGTGTAGCTGTCTAAGCCTTCGATAACCTTGTCCATCATTACGTTTCGGAAGTCGCCAAGTGCAAATTGTTCCTTAGAATTATTTGTTGCCTGTTGCTCAAGAGTTTCGTTTTCGAGCATCTTGTCGCGGACGTGATAGGCGTAATTGAGCAGATCGGCCTCGCTAAGTTCACCTTCAAACAGATTATTCATCTGCGAAACTATCTCCGACAGGAATGCACGTTCCCGATCGTGCGGTTCGGCGGACCCGATTTCCGTAAGGGGTTTCAGCTTGTCATCATGGTCCGACTCGCCTAATGCAATTTTGCGTTTTTCAAGATCCCAAATCCTGTAATGAGTTAGCTCGACGCTCGACAGGTCTAAAGGATCTTTTGTGTTCGACCCCTTCAAGTATGGAGCGAGAAGCCGGTAAAACACCGATCGCTTTTCAAGTTCGGTATCGCCGTAATTGATAATCTGCGAAAGAAAATCATATGTCCGCGTGAAATTTCCGAGATCTTTGCGGAAGACCTCAAGCGAATCCAGTAACTTCCTATCATCCGTTTCTTTCCCGGTTCTCTGCCTTTCACGGTAGCGGTCGACGGCCGGTGCGATATGTGCCTGTAACGCTGCCTGCTTTCCTTTCGGATCGAAATACGATTCGGCGAAGGCATCGACCTCGGATGGCAAATAGATCCGGTAATCATCGAGCTTCGCCTGTAAATTGTGAATCAGGTTCGGATCGGAAACACCGGCGAGCTCTGCCTTCTTGTAATAGGTTCGAAAGGCTTTCAGTATGTCGTCACTCGAATTTACAAAATCGAGAATGAAGGTCTCGGTCTTGCCTTTATACGTTCGGTTCAAACGTGAAAGCGTCTGGACTGCCGTTACGCCGGAGAGCTTCTTGTCTACGTACATCGCGACGAGCTTCGGCTGGTCAAAACCTGTCTGGAACTTATTCGCGACAAGGAGAATCGAGTAGTCGTCGGTATCAAATGCTTCCCGAATGTTCTTACTCATCGCGTCGTTCATGTTCCCTTCGGTGAACGGTTCGAAGCCACTGTCTTTGTCGATCACCTCACCTGAGAAGGCGACCAGAGTTCCGATCTTGTAACCATTCTCGCGGATGTATTTGTCGATCGCGATCTTGTATCGGACGGCCTCTTTTCGTGACGCGGTAACGACCATCGCTTTGGCCTTCCCTGCGAGTTGGCGTGCGACGTTCTCTTTAAAGTGTTCAACAATGATCGAAACCTTTTGGCTGATGTTATAAGGATGGAGCCGAACCCATCGCATCACCTGTTTTAGGGCTTCGCTCTTTTCGACTTCTTCGTCGTCGTATTCTCGGCCGTTGTGTGCCAGCTTGAAGGCAAGCCGATACGGCGTGTAATTCTTGAGCACATCGAGGATAAAGCCTTCCTCGATCGCTTGTTGCATCGAGTAAAGATGAAACGGTTCCGGCAATCCGGTTTCTCCCGGCCTTCCAAAAAGTTCGAGAGTCTTTGCCTTCGGCGTTGCCGTAAATGCGAAATAGCTAATGTTATGCGGTTGAGCACGACTTTCCATTGCGGCCATCATTACATCTTCGGCACTGATCTCTTCGCCTTCTTCTATCTGTTCGCTGGTTAGTGCAAGCTTTAATTTCTTTGCAGCATTGCCGGTCTGCGATGAATGAGCCTCGTCTGCGATCACGGCGAACTTGCGATCCTTAAGTGAAGTATTTTCGCGGATCTCATCGAGGACAAACGGAAAGGTTTGGATAGTAACAATGATGATCGGTGCTCGTTCGATCAGCGCTTTTGCAAGTTGGTCGGACTTTACACCCTCCTTTTTGATCCGTCGAACTACACCCTCCTTGTGTTCAAACTGATAGATCGTCTCCTGCAACTGGTCATCGAGAACTGTCCGGTCCGTAATGACAATTACGCTATCAAAAAGTTTCGCGTCCGATTCGTCGTGAAGGTCTGAGAGCTGGTGAGCAAGCCACGCTATCGAGTTCGACTTTCCCGAACCGGCCGAATGCTGTATCAGGTATTTCCGACCGGCCTTTTCCACCCGAACCGTTTCGATCATTTTGTTGACGGCTTCGAGCTGGTGATAACGCGGAAAGATCAATTTCTCAGTGACCTTCTTCTTTCCCTTGTCGTCATTCTTTGCTTCGCGTTCGAGATGAACAAAACGGCCAAGGATTTTCAAGAGGTTGTCTCGCTGCAAGGTATTTTCCCATAGATACGCTGTGCGATATCCATCCGGGTTCGGTGGATTTCCGGCTCCTTCGTCATACCCCTGATTGAACGGAAGAAAGATCGTTTCCGAACCCTTAAGTTCAGTTGTCATATAGACTTCATCGGAGCTAACGGCAAAATGAACCAAGGCACGTTTCTTGAATGCAAGCAGCGGCTCCTCGCATTTGGTGGCCTTGTCTTTCGGCTCGCGGTCGTACTTGTATTGCCGGATCGCGTCGTTTACGTTTTGCGTGAAATCTGTCTTGAGTTCAGCAGTAGCTACAGGAATACCATTGACGAAATGAACAAGATCGATCGACTTTTCGCTTCCGGTGCTGTAATGGATCTGGCGTACCACACGGCATCGCACTTTCGAATATCGATCTAAAACTTGTGCATTAAGCTTATGGCTCGGCTTGAATTGGCAGAGCTGGAATTTTGAATTGAGATGTTTGAAGCCATGCCTAAGAACGTGAAGTGATCCGTTCTTGTTCATTTCTTCGCAAGCACGGGCGATGACCGCCTTTTCTTTTTCCTCATCGGACCTGATCGAGAGCTTTTGCCATTCCTTTGCGTTGATCTCACGAAGCCACCAGACAAGATCCTCGGTGTAGAGAGCCGTTTCGCGGTCGTAGTTCTGCCAATCACCCTCAAGCCAGCCATTGTCGGTCAGGTGCTTTACGAGTTCGGTCTCGAAAACATTTTCGGTGTGAATATCAGGCATTTTCTTGCTCGGTCGCCCCCGCGTTCGTCGGCCAAATCAAATTTGAAAGATCAAATAATAATCGTTGTCTGGATTCAACTTCATTAGGGCCGAAAGTTGCCAAACACTGAAAACTCAAACCCTTTTCTTCAATGAAATCAGCAAAATCGAGCTTGCTCTTGTAACAATCTTCTCTCAGTGTTTCATTCCAATAAAGTGAATTTGCGTAGGTTTTTAGTTTTTGAGCATAGACTTCGTTATTGCTCGAAATATTATCCTTGCCCTTGAGGAGGAGGACAGCTCCTAAACGGTTTCGTTCTGACTCAAATCGTTCCTCGTCGTTGTCAAACAACGCCAAATTGTCTGGATTCCGAGAAAGAATATGTTCGACGTGAAATCCGGACTTTGCGCCTCGCAGCGTCACAAGGTCCTTAAGTTCATGCTTCGGCTTTTGCTTCATACCTTGGGCGATGAGCAGATCAACGCGGCCAAAGAAATGTCGAGTGAATCGGGTATTCAACCGATCGATAGACATTTGCCGGAAAAGTGGATAGGAAAAAGCCTCAGTGAACTGAGTTGTCCTTCGTTCCATTAGTTCCTCGATTATGTGCTTCTCAAAGAGGCCCGGGATCTCGGCCGCAGACTGACCGCGAATATCGGTGCTAATGTCGTACAAGCGAGCAGCAAATTCATTAGAATCGTAGGCTCCCTGCAACTGGAGCAATGCAAACATTCGGTCGAGACCGGCCGAAACAACTCTGATCTTATCCCCCTCCTCAGGATCGTCCACGTTACAGGCAGACAAGATGAGCATGAATTGCGAATCGAGTTCATTCAGGCTGTTAAAGTAAACCGATGCATAAACCGGAGATTGTTTCTGCGTAGCCTCCCAGACCCGTTCGTAGAGTTCTGTGTAGTATCGAAATTCACCTTTAAGAAACGATTTGACCTCTGTAGGGTTGTGCTCGAGACGTTCAAGTTCATCGAGATCGGTCGTGAACATTTCACGGTGGTAGTCGCCGTCGAATTTCTGACCATTCTTTCTGCTGTCCGCGAACTTTGCCTTGAGCCAATATCGGAAAAAGTTATCGATCTCGTCGTCGCGAAATCGATTAACAGCCTGGGTCCTCGCTTCCCAAAGTTCGTTGAATTTGCCGCTTTCCAGTTCCAGTTTATCGATCTGTCCGAGCAGCTTTCCTTTGAGGATCTCGTAGGGCTTCAACCGAACGCCGCGGTCGTTGATAACCTCGAAGACCATCGGAACGTGCGTAGTATCGACCGAGAGATTGATCAGAACGAGACGGAAAAGGAAGTAGTGTACAAATGTGTCGAACTTATGCAGATCCACAAGACGGCTTTCTAAATCCTTGCTGATAATTGCATAGTTCTTTACCATATTGTCCGCAGTGATACCGCTGGTGGTGTCGATGTTCGACGGATCCGCACCATCCATGAGCTTTTCCAAAACCTCAAGGTGGCGAACATGGTTCATCCAGAATTGATGCTCAGTTCCCGAATAGCCTGCGATCTTACGTTCTATCCATCCGGCTGTTTTTGAGTTAAAACGCGCAGATCTTGCCATCGTCAGAAGTTTCAGGAGAATCAGCGTCAGTGTCGTTAGCCGTTGCTGTCCGTCAACCACAAAAACGCGGCCGCCAACCGTGTTCGTCACATAAGTATTTAGGTAGTACCAGGGGTATCGGGCATTGATGTTTTCCTTTTTTGCTTCAAGGTCCGCGTGTTTCGCGTAAACCTCTTCAAACTGGTAAAAGATGTCATCAAGAAGCCGCTTAACGGGCTCCTCTGTCCATTTATAGTCACGCTGGTAGAAGTCGATGAAATAAACCGTCGTTGAAAAGGTCTGGTCAAGGTTCTGTTTGTCGGGTTGGATTTCCATATTAACTTCAATAATCTCTCTTGTCGTGTTCGGCCCTTGTTACCGATCACTAATTCACTCGGCTCCCAGAACGTCGATCTTTCCGGTGACAGCGGCCGAGACAAGAACCGTTCGATGTTCTTTCAAAAACTCGATCGCTCGTCTGGCTTTCTCGATTAGCAAATCGATTTTTCTACTCTCCTCGGCAATGTGTTCGATTATCCTCGTTTGTTCGGCATCTGACGGTGGGTAAGCAACAACGAAATCTTTGAACATCGGCAATCGGAGACTGTCGACGGTTGATTTGGCATTTCCTTCTAGAACTACTTTGTAAAGATTAGCCTTAATGTAGTGGAAGAGAAAATTTCCCTGAATTCCCTTGAACGCATGAAGCAGATAGACTCTCTGATGAATCGCAAATTTCCCAGTGAAGTAATGGAAAACCTTTGCGACACCCGCACCATCACCAGCCGTGAGAATCCCTTCACCATCAAACGAATAGTTATTACTTCTTTCAATTTCCTGCGATCGAACAAAGAAAGGGTATTTACCGTCGTCTGAGGCATCCTCAGTGTTCTTGTTTCCGGTTGTAATAGAACAAAGGTATCTAAGCCTCTGGACTCGCCAATTTACGGGAACTTCACCGAGCCACGAAATGCCGGAGTACTTCATGGGAGCGTCAGGTTTGAGGCCTTGGACGACGGCGTGTGAGATCAGTGCCTGCCGCTTCTCCTGCGAAAGCTCAATTAACCGTTCCTGCTTCGCTATCAACTCATCGATCTTCGCGGTTTCCGCATCGAGGAAATCGGCGATTCGTGTCTGGTCAGTTTTATCGGGCACTGGAAACACGAAGTCATTGAACTCTTTTCGTGGCAGTCTCCATCTTCCCAGTTGCGAACTCCCTTGACCGAATGGGAAGAATAATTTGTTGCGATAAAGATGCCGAAAGAGGTACAGAAAGAAGCGCTCATCATATTTACTGGGTTTGCGAAGTGAAAAGACACGGTAGTCGGGACTCGTAACGCCAATAGATTTTGCAACATCGGCTCCACCCGACAGCAAGTCCATTGGATTCATCGCAAAATCACCCGGTAAGACGATTTGATATTTTGAATAATCCTGCGAGAGTTGTCCTTCGTTGCTTTCAGTGTCTTTTACCCTAAAGCCGTCTTGAGTGACTGAAAGAACATCGAATCCCAACTTACCCGCGATTCGCTTTTTGATTTCAAAAATTCGACGGATCCGTTGCAACTCCCAATCCGAAGGCACGTCTCCAAGCCATCTGACACCCGAATCTTTGTAATTTGCATATGGCCGAAACTTCATAGCGGATCGTCTCCCATTTCTCGTCGAACGCGATCTTGCTCGGTACGCCTTTCAGTTTTCAGTTTCTTCCATTCCGCAAAGTCCGGAATATGGCCGGTCATTTCATTCTTAAGATCTTGTGCCCAATTGTAATTCACGTCTTCGACAACATCCCGGCCGCTGCCTCCCCATCCCTCTGCTGTCATCGCCAAGAATCCCATCAGATGGCAGGCGAATTTTCCTCCAAACAATTCATAGCTTGATGCAAGTGCGCCCCGGCTGTAGTCCCATTCGCAATAAGCCGCCCGATGCAGGTACTCCATAACGAATCCGGCGATCTCTCGACCTTGCTCGGTAGAACATCCGATACAGTCGCAGAACTCATTGAAATTGATTCCATAGTCGCTCATGCAGCCACCTCTTGAAGGAGTTTGAGAATGTCGGCAGTGACTTCTTTCAGATCAGCATCTATCTCATCGAGCGAACGTGGTGGGACGTAATTGTAGAAATGCCGATTGAAAGGGATCTCATAACCTTTCTTAGTCTTATCGTGATCGATCCAAGCGTCCGGAATATGTGGAAGAACTTCGCGTTCAAAATAAGCTTGAATGTCATCTTTCAGCGGAACATTTTCAGTATCACGAAGCTCGCTGTCCGGTTCAGGCTGCCCGTCTTTGTCGCGACAGATTTCTGCCTCTTCGTCTCGTTCACCGAGACATTGCAAGATCGCCTTAAGTTGTCGAGTGGAAGGCCGAAAACCCTTTGCAGACATGACATGTTTAAGATTCGGCAGAAATTTCGCCCGGTCTTTGTGGACCTCATCCGGATCAAACTCGGATAAAGCGGACGCAAGTTTTTCGAACTCTTCAACTGAGAAGAAGAGGTTTCTACGCCGATCATCGTGGTTTATGTCGTGCAACTTTGCACGTCGGTCTTCCGAGACTTGGAAATTTAGACGAAGCGGACGGTCTACCGTAATCGTCCAATATCCGAATTCGTCGTTGTCGAAGATCTTGCTGTATTCATTTTGTTCATTCTCACCGTAAAGTCTTGTGATCTCTGCGATATTCTCAGCGGATAGTTCTTTGCGTTTACTTCCGAGAGACTTTCGCATCTTGACGAAGAAATCAGCTCCGTTGATAAGCTGGATCTTTTTCCTTCTCTCTTTATGTTTGTGATTCGTCAGGATCCAGATGTATGTCGAAATGCCGGTGTTGTAGAACATGTCGGTGGGAAGAGCGACGATCGCTTCGAGCCAATCGTTCTCGATGATCCACATTCGGATGTTCGATTCTCCTGAACCAGCTCCACCCGTAAAAAGTGGTGAACCATTGAATACAATGCCGAGCCGACTGCCACCTTGAGCGACTGGCCGCATCTTCGACAGCAAGTGCATAATGAAAAGCAGGCTTCCATCCGACACACGCGGAAGTCCGGCTCCAAACCGACCAGCAAAGCCCTTCTTTTCGTGCTCATTACGAACGGTAGTCTCGATCTTTTTCCACTCGACACCGAAAGGCGGATTCGAAAGCATGTAGTCGAAATCGCGCGAGGAATGACCGTCATCCGAAAGCGTATTGCCGAATATTATATTCGAAATGTCTTGGCCTTTTAGTAGCATGTCAGCCTTGCAGATCGCATATGATTCGGGATTGAGTTCTTGTCCGAAAACGACGAGCTTACCGTTCGGGTTCATTTCTTTAAGGTGTTCTTCTGCGATCGAAAGCATTCCGCCCGTTCCGGCCGCTGGATCGTACAAGCTGCGCACCGTTCCGGTCTTGCTCAAAGCCTCGTCATCGGCATTGAAGAGAAGATTGACCATCAACCGAATCACTTCTCGTGGTGTGTAATGCTCTCCGGCCGTTTCGTTCGACAGTTCGGCAAACCGGCGAATGAGTTCCTCGAAGATCAACCCCATTTGGGCATTCGATACGGTGTCAGGATGCAGGTCGATCGCTGCGAACTTTTGTGTTACTTGATAAAGAAGATTGGCACTGTCGAGACGTTCGATTTGGCCTGAGAACTCATACTTTTCGAAAACGTCGCGTGTGTTCTCGCTGAAGCCTTGAATGTAATCGATGATATTGGCCTTGATGTTGCTCGGATCGTCGAGGAGCTTTTGGAAATCGAATTTCGAGGTATTGTAGAAGCTTCGTTTTGCTTTTCGGATCAAAAACGGGTGGATCGCGATTCCGGCGTTCTTCTTGGCTTCAAATTCCTTGAGCACGTCGCCCTTTGTGTTGTCGAGGACACAATCCAGACGACGAAGGAGCGTGAAAGGCAGTATTACTTTGCCATAGTCGGATTGTTTATAATCGCCGCGCAAAAGATCAGCAACCGACCAGAGAAATACCGCAAGTGTGGAGAATGTCATGTTCTATCTTATTTGAGTGAAAAAAACGAATTTTGCACGGCATTGTAACATGGCAATCGTTATCATTCCGAGTCGCGAATTAAGTTAGATCGGCTGCTCGCATCGTTTGATTTGAATCGTTTATGTATCTCATCTATCCAAGCAAGGAGTTGAACGAACTGTTTCTGGCAAAGCCTTACCGAGGGGCATACCTCAGTATTCAATTGATGACCGATTCTATCACCGGAGCTTTGCCCGTATCGGATTTGACAAGAACCACGCAGAATCCATTTCGCTTGTAGAACTGTTTCATGTTCAAGCTGTTGGGACGAACAAATTGACTCATGAGATCTGAATATCTCTTTCCAAAGTGGAACGGGGCGTTGGCACAGAAGTGGAACGGGGCTATAATTTGTTCATAGTCGATCATTACGTTTGCCTCCGATAGGCATTTATCGGAAATGCCACACACAACCATCACTCCCCAGCTGCTCGAGACGATCTCCCGAGATCACATTCACGCGGCAGGCCCCCGTTACTCGCCATCACGGGACCCAAATGCTCCCAATTTGGAAATCCCTTCATTGTGGCGAGCGATCGAAGTGCTCAACCAGTCCGATGGGTATCGAGCACGGCTTGGCGCACTCGCTTTTGACCTTGACGCCGCCGCAAGTGACTCCGCACGCGAGACAGCCAGGGCCTTTAACAGACGCGCCTCCACACCGTCGAAGCTTCTGACGCTGCTCGCTCGATTGAACCGCGAGAAGGTAGGGACATCCTCCGACTCGATAAAATCGATAATCACCGCCGCGAAATTCGCCGGGCATACGGTTCGCAATAGACTGAACGCATTGAGGGAGCGAAGAGAACGCGTCGATCGGGATGCACGCGAGTACGATGTGCTCCGCAGCCGAGTGGATTCTCTTGAAAAGATCGCCCGGACTATCGGCTCGATATCGAGTGTTTTTACAAGCAGAGACTTTGAACTTGTATCGAACAACCGCATGCTACTCGTGGGCGAATGGGGTACTGGGAAGACGCATGCGCTGGCCGATATTACCTTGGATTGTATCGCTGCCGGCCATCCGGCGTTATTGATACTCGCCCACCGCATCCCACCCCAGAAAAATATTCTTCGGGCGATCTGTCGATCAAATAAGATCGGTGTTTCGCCTTCCAGCTTCCTTTCACAACTGAATTCGCTCGGAAAACAAAAGAACGGGCGGGCTCTTTTGATCATAGATGGGATCAACGAGGGTGATCGTGCGACGTGGCGCGACGAGATCAATAATTTAGCCGATCGGGTTGCAAAATATCCGAACATCGGACTGATCCTAAGCTGTCGCACCCCCTTCGAGGAACAGATCTTTGATCGCACATCAAGAAGGAAATTTGTCGCGGTAGTACATGAGGGATTCCAGGAAATCGAGTTCGACGCCCAACGCGAGTTCTTTAAGTATTACAAAATACCGACGCCAAACTTTCCCTTGCTCACGCCGGAATTCTCACGTCCGTTGTTCCTCAAGATCATGTGCGAAACGATAGAGGAACTTGGAAAGCGCTCCAAGAAGGATCGGATCCACAAAATAGCGTCGGGCCAGAAGGGTATGACGAAGATGCTCGAGGATTTCGTAAACAAGATCGGTAAAGGGGTCGAGGCGGACCATGGCCTACCGGCAAAGGTTTGTTGGCGGGTCCTGAAGGGAATAACGGATCCGGCAAACGGAACGATGATCGGGGTAGCTCCAATGATGGCACGACGGCTAAAAAAGTATATCTATCCGTCCGATCTCGAATCGATCGTAAACCAATTCCCGGGTTTGCCGAATACATTGGACGCGGCTGCATTTTGTAAGCGAATTATCACTGACGGTCTGCTCGTCGAGGATTCACACTGGCAGGACGGGAATTGGGAGACTGTGATCAGATTGCCGTACGAACGCTTTAGCGATCACATTATTTGCCGTCACTTGCTCGAGAATTATCTTGATAAAACCTCCGAGGATCGAATTCGTCGTTCGTTCTACAAAAACCGTCCACTCGGAAGAATATTTGAAGCCGATGAATGGGGCGGCAGTTACACAGAACCCGAACTTGCTTCAGCGATCACGCTGGAGTTTCCTGAGCAGGTACGCCGACGATTAAACGGCCAAGCAGTTGAACTTGTCGATTTTCTCCCAAAGAAACGTCGCCTAGCGGCTCCGCATGCAAACGTATTTCTAGAAGGATTGCTTTGGAGGGACTCGCAATCTTTTTCTGTTCGGACTGGTGAACTGATCGGGTTTTTTATCAAGAATGACATTCATGGTTCACGTCACGAGGCATTTGAGACGCTTGTGTGCCTTGCCTCGCGGCCTGACCATCCGTTCGATTCGGCTCGATTGATGAAGTACTTGCGAAAATTCACGATTGCCGAACGCGACGTGATGTGGAGCGAGTTTGTTCGCCGAAGTGACCGAGATTCGGCTTCCAGAAAACTCATTGAATGGATCGAGACCGACGCGGCAGCGGGCTTAAAAGGCGACGCGGCAAAGAATCTAATAAGACTCTGCTCATTGTTTCTCACCATCACTGACCGTCCAACGCGTGATCGCGTTACTAAGGCACTGGTCCTATTGGGAGAAAACAATCCGGCCGAACTTTTTGCCGCCACTCTGGAGTCATTTGATCTTAACGATCCATATGTACGCGAACGCATGCTGGCAGCAAGCTATGGCATTCTAATGCGTAATTGGGCGTTTCCCGCCACGAATTTGCTTTACGCGGTAACTGGTTTTGCTCGAGCGATATACGACCTGATGTTCGGCGTTGCTGCACCTTTTCCTACGAAACATTCTCTGATTCGCGACTTTGCATTAGGGATCATCGCCATTTCGAGAAAACTTCATCCGAATTGTCTCGGAAGGAGACCTTTGAGCCGTCTCAAAGAGCCGTTCGATTCACCCGAGCCGTTCCCTGACCCCTCGACAATATCCGATGCCGACGTACTCGGGGCCGAAGACGCCTTTCGCATGGACTTTAGCAACTACACGATCGGCGGGCTTATTTCGGGACGTGCTAACTACGATTCCACGCATGCGGAATACGCCGGTGTCCTACGTCAGATAAAGTGGCGGGTACTGAACCTTGGGTTCGATAAGGAGACTTTCGATTCGATAGATTCGTCTATAGCCAACATGAGCTATTATCGCGAGTCAGCCAACCGCTCCGAAAAAATCGACAGGTATGGCAAGAAATATTCGTGGATCGCCTACTTCGAGATGCGCGGTGCTCGTGTAGACCGAGGAAAGTACGAGCGGCTAGATGGGCGGCCGCGGGATGCGAACATCGATATTGACCCGAGCTTTCCGGCGATCAGCCGAGAGTGGAAACCGCCTCTCAAAAACCTCTTCCGATCTAAATACTCGGCGCCTAAGCGATGGATCCGGTTTGGGCCGACTCCGTCTTATGAACACCTCCTTTCTATGGATAGTGTTGACGGAGTTTCTGGACCCTGGACACTGCTCGACGGATTTGTCCAGGAAGTTGCAGATGGGGATGACCCGAGGCAAATGTTTACGTTCGTACGCGGGTTACTGATGCCCAAAAGTTCCGTGAACGAGTTTGCGAAACGCTATTTTGCCGTAAATCACCCTGGAAGCCACCAAATCGCGGATCCGTACGGGGATAACTACACGTTCGCGGGAGAGATACCATGGTCGAAAAACTTTGGTCTGAATATCCGAACGAAGAATGGCAAGGTCCGGCGGCACTTGGTCGAGGCTTTTGAGTCGGGCGAGCAGCGAACGGTTAGAAAACGCTTTGCCGACCTTTCAATCGAAGAAAAGCGACGTTACGTTTCTGACGAGGACTTGATCGGCGACTTGGTTCAGCGGGTTCGCACCAGACTTGAGGCCGAAACGTCCACGGGATCGACGGACAGACCTGCGCCGCACGTTATCTCTGCCGTACCAAAATTCGTTAATGTGCAGAGGTATGTAACTCTTGGCGGCATTTCCGTGGAATTGCCGGTCTACGAATTCGGATGGGAAAGCCACCATAGCACAGAAAACAATGTCGGCAATATCAAATTCGTCGCCCCAGCAATCTGCGAATTCCTTGAGTTGAAGAATATCGGCAATTCTACTGATCTCTATAAGGCCAATGGTGATCCGGCTTCGCTGTTGCGTTCATCCGGCAATTTCAAAGACTCCCAGTCGAGGCTGCTTTTTATTCGAACGGACATGTTTGAAAGGTATTTGAAGCAGACCGGCCAGGTAATGGTTTGGGCCATGTGGGGCGAAAGGGAGATCGAATACGAACAGGTTGAAAAATATCGAACAGAGCTTCAGCCAATTTGGAGCAAGTACGACCATATTCACCGAAAGTTGTTTGTTCACGAGCCGGGTAACTCCCAATTCGTCAAGGCAGTGTTCCAAATTCCATATCACCCCCACGATCCCCTGCAAAAGAGTTAGAGACGATCATCCTGTGCGGATTGTGAGTGATTCCTGATAATCCCCGTCGACGGTCCGTTCATAAGTGATGATGTTACCAACGGCATTTAGCTTTTGTCCCAGAAAAAGGCAGAACGCAGCGGGCGAGTATGGAATGATGTGGACAGCGGTTGCGTTATAAAGAGCCCGATAATGCCTGATTAGGTCTTTCGCATGATCGGCCAGAGCAACTGCATCGCTCGAATTCGTAATCGAAGAGCTGCTCGGACCAGTTTCCGGTTCTAGCACAACAAGAGCGGAAAATTTATCACGATTTTTTCTATAAAACTTTTCGAACTCGGCTCGGCCCTCCCCTGTTATCGAAAATGCAAGGAGAATATTGCCGTCATCGGCATTATCAGGTAGTGGATGTTGCCGGAGCCTCACTGCGGAAGGCGTTGTATCCGATCGCCAAAGGTACGTCTCATCGGGGGTGGGTTGCTCAACTCGAAAGTTAAAACCCGCTACCTCGGAAAACACTGCTCCCACAGCCAACAGAAAAGTCAGCGGCAGTTTTCCACGGAAATCGACAAAATGTCCATCTACGGTCGACTGAAGTTGTTTCCGTGCCTGTCCAAGCTGCGGAGAAAGCGTGGCGTCCCAGACGCTCTGTGAGGGGATGGTCCGCGTATCACGATCAAAATACGGCGTCCAATCAAGCTCAACCGTCGGTGTTCGGTCAAACACGCGTTTGTCCCATCCGTGTATATGGAGGCTTTCCTTGGGCTCATCGACCTTTGGAGCAAATAGATCATTTACATTGATAAGGTCGAGCAAGGATTCGCGGGTTATTTTCTTTTTCCCACCGCCGCCTTCGATAAGACGTCTTATCTCATCGATGGCTATTGCCCGCGGGCCTTTCCCGAATCTTAGTCCGTGCGCACGCATCCGGTCATCGACCATTTCTTCGAGATCCGTCATACCCGCAAATCCGAATCGGAATCTCAGATCACGACAAAACTCGTGAATTTCGTCACGGGTGGCTCCGACGGTGATCCCCCATAACTGCTTCCCCTTACCACCTTTTGACCGCCTGCCGCACAAGAAAAAAAGCTCGTCAAGCGTATAATCCGTCGAGCGGATATGTTTTCCGAGATCCTCGGCGGCGGGCCAGTTACTGATTAGCCAGATCTCAGTCGACGATCCGTCCTTCAACAGCTTCCAACTCTTGTAGAGCTTCTCGATGAGCGATGTTTTGTTCTTGCCGTCGATCGCGGTGAAGGTCTCAAAACCGTACCGGCTGACAGCCGATACGTGCCATTTTATCTGATAGTATTTCGCCGCAGCCTCGCTACGGTCTTTCGGGTGAAGGGTCACATCGTCGGCAGCATCCGCGGTCGGATGCTCGACAAATGCATGTTCGTACTCGCTATCTTCGTCAAGCAGCTTCAAGACTAGATACCAGCTGTATAAGTGCTGGAACCGATCACCTTGTAATCGTGGCGAACTCTGATTACCCATTTTGAGATTTATGATAGTGGAAATAATTTACCAAAGAGGCCGCGCCAGGTCTTCAGTGCTTCTCCAGTTTTACCTTCGCGTTCAAGACGAATTGCTAGAGCCGCTAGACGTTCGGCGTTAAGAAGCTGGAGCCGGGCCTCCGAACACATTTGCGGTGTCATTCTGTCGCTTATATGAGGCCCGAGACCGGCAGGATCCGGCCAATCCTCGGAAATGCGGTCTGCCATTGTATGGAAAAAGGCCTGCATCTCGCGTGAGTAAGTGCCGCCCCAAGGCGGAAACAGAACATCCAATGCCATCACCTCGATAAGGAAACCAGGCTTGATCGGCTTGCCCTGCTCACGGTTCCAGGATTTCATCATCCTAACGAGCCCTTTCCACTCTCGGCTGTATGCTTCCTGTGCCGAAACAGCAAGATCGGCGTGTACCTTCGGATCCGTCTTTGTCCAGCCGGCGGTCGTTGCGGTGTCAGGGATCTCATAGTGTTTGGTTTCATCGAACGCCGGAACCACATCAAAACTCATAACTTTACCGTCCGTGTCGCCGTCATCATTCAAACGAACACCGAAATCGACCGTTACAGAACGCCGCTGGCGCCCGACATTAGATGATCCGTATTCGTCGGCAAGCGCCTTTTCAACATCCGCCAAAAGGACCGACGGACTCTTTTCCTTATAATGGCGCTCGTCGGATCCCAAGACGCAAAATATGTCTACATCTTTGAGCGGTTTCGTCTTAGTATATCGAGCATATGATCCGGTCAAGAAATCATGATCAACGGAGAAGCTGCCCTTCATCACACGCCGGATGTCCTGCTGCCGGCGGGACGCATCTTGTTGCTCTTTGTCGGTTAGTTCGAGCCGACTCCTAAATTTCTTAAATGCATCTTGTATAGTGATCATGCTTTCCTCCAGTAACCAGTACCCGCTGACAGACCGCTCCCATCGATCGTTGTGCCGATGCTTTGTTTTACATATCCACTTGTTGATCGAAGGGTTGCGGTCGACCAGCCGGCAACGTCACGACGACCGAATTTAGTGGTCGTCACAACTCTATAGTTGCAATTCTTCGGGTTGAGGTTCTGTTTTGCGATGTGATAGCGGATCGCGTCTGGATCTTGCCAGAACGAACCGTCACCGACATGGTCATAGAAGATCTCGAAATCCCATCGGCCGACAAGGTCATCGGTCGCCGAGTGATACACCTCAAGATGAACCTCCTCAAGAACTCGGTCAGAGAGCCAAGTGCTGATGCCGCGTTCGAGTACGACCCAGTCGTCGGCTAGTCTGTCAGGATCGAGACCGCTAAGCTGGACGATTCGTTTTACCGAGTTCAAAAGTTTATCGGTGACATACGTGACCGAATACGCATATGTGTTAACAGCAACAGCCGTGCTCATACGTTTAAGAAACCCTCCACATCTATTTGGACGTCTTTACCGGCAACTGATCGTCCGGTTTCCGAATCGCCCTCGTCTTCATCCATATCGTAGGCCGTAATGCGTTTCGACTTTGCCGCGAGACTTGTCCGGACCCATTCGAGGTCTTCTGTGCGACAGGGTAATGACAGACGCCAGTCGCCACCCGTGCCGTCGAAACTGAGTGGGTTTTCGTTGGCTTTACTTCGGTCGATCGCTTCCTCGTCGTAGAGGCAATAGATTCGCAGTCTTGGTCCAGAGCCGGCGAGAACCGCCGGTGAATCGCCAAGACATTCATCGGCGATCAATGAACTGGCGATGCCGGAAACGGCGCCAAGCGCTATGCGACCGTCGCCACCTTCTTTTGAGAGAAGGTCAACAATTATGGACCAGGTTTCCGAAGCCGTCCGTACCGGAGCCGCGATTATTCTTCGAGCGATAGTGGACATATTATTTTCCTCCCGCCGTTGCGCTCTTGACAGGCTTTGAGGCTTGCTCGGCCGCCTTCAACAGATCTTGTGCAGTCACACGATTCGGGTCCACCGCGGTCTTCCTGTTGAATGCGCAAGCAGACGCAACCAATTTGCGAAGCTTTCGTCCGTCCATGCCTTCGGTGGTCGAAACAACCTTTTCAAACTCCGGAGATCGCGAAATCAGCGCGACATCCGGAAATGCGGCGGCTAAGCCCTCGATCGTGTTTTTGAGGATATCCCGTCGTGCGTCGGCATTTGGCAACGGGATCTGTAGAACCAGATCCGCCCTCGATATGAATGCGTCATCGACCGCTTCTTCAAAGTTACTCGTGGCAATAAAAAGTAACTGGGGATATCGCTGTGCCAAGTGATCGATCTGGGCGAGAACAGCGTCGGTCGCTCGATGAACATCGACGGGATTCGCTTCGAGGCTCAGTTTCTTTCGGTCGGTGGCCAGTGATTCAACCTCGTCCAGTAGCACGATCGTCGGTCCCTGTTCGACATATTCGACGACCGTTGTTCCGAGTAATTCTGTAACGGCTCTTTGAGACTTGCCTAGGCTCGAACTTGTTAATGAATGCGGTTCGACCTCCAAAAATCGCACGTTTTGCTCTTTGATCGACATCGCGACAGTCGATGCGAGCCCTCGCGCGAGGGATGTCTTACCAGTGCCGGGCGGTCCGACAAGCAAGATAACTCCATGAAGCGGGATAATGTCGCGAGTGACGCGAGATCGCAGCGAGAAATTAGAAACGGCCTGGCACAAAAGATTTTCTTTTAGTGCCGCATCGATGATGATAGAATCCCACAATCGAGAAAATTCATCGTCAGGGAGTACTCGATCATCGAGAATACCGGTTGGAAGTTCCGTCCGTTTTTTTGACATAGTTCTCACTTCTCACGTGTTGACGTTTGTCGCCATTTCGGCGTATCCTGTTTCAGGATATTTCTTATCCTACTGCACAAAAAGAATCACGTCAACGCAATTAGGAAGTTTTGCATCCTATTACGGGATAATATGACAGAACTGTATAAGTTTATTGGCGAAAAGATAAAAGAACTTAGGCAGAAGTTTCTGCCAAAACCACTCAGTCAGGACGACCTGGCTCAACGGATGGAAACTACGGCCAACACGATCTCGCGATGGGAAAGTGCCACATATCGGCCTTCGGCAATGGATCTTCACAAGCTTGCAAAGATATTCGGTGTCGATGTTTCGGTGTTCTTTCCGGAATCAAAGGCAGAGCATAAACAGCCCCTAAGAGCGCTGATGAGCGCCCTTGGCGACCTGGGGCCAAAGGATATCGATGAGATCACTCAATATGCCCAATTCCGAAGAGCCAGACAGGAACTCACGGCAGCGAAACCTCGCAAAAGCGCCAGAAAATAAACATCCATGCCCACAGCCTCCTCCCTCTACTACCAACAGATGAAGTCGCTGGCCGAAGAGAAACGCTGTGTGTATGGCATTGTCACCAGTGAACTTAACCTAAATGTTATTCGCCGGATATATCGAGAGGAAGGCATACGCATTGATTCGTGGAATCTCAAAGGAACCAAGATAAAGGCTTGTTACTTTCCTGACGGCGAACCATCCGTGATGGTCAGAAAAGACCTTCCGCGAGAACCCAAGCTTTTTGCGCTCGTTCATGAATTGAAACACCACTATGTCGATAGGGAAAGCATTCTCAACGGCGAGCACCGGTGTGGAGCTTACAACGAGAACGAGATTATCGAAAAAGGAGCAGAAGTGTTTGCAGCCCAATTCATCTATCCGGACGTCGAGATGTTGGCAGCTGCGGCCAATATGAACATTTCTGCTGGAAATTGTACGCCGGAATCGATAGTTCGATTTAAAAGGCTATGCGGCGCTGTAATCAGCTATACCTTTGTCGTTAAACGATTTGAGAGGTACGGATTTATCGAGAAAGGATCCTGTGCAAAGACCCAGTTTCAGAAGCTCGAGGAGCAGATGTTTGGCTTGCCAGTCTACAAACGTCCTAGCTTTATTGCCAATCGCAAACGCCGCCCGAAGTCACCGGAATAAGCATCTCCGGTTTGCGATTAGTACTTTGATTCTGCAAATCTATCGTACGCTCAGGTTTCGCATTCAGGATCTTGAAATTGGCGTTTCACGGCGGAGGAAGGTTAAGAAGGCGATCGGGTCGATCTTATTGTCGTGGAGGCGCTCACATCAGATCATCCGAAATTCTACCTCTAGGTATCGTAGCTACCGGAGTTTTCGGCATCCAAGGTGCTTTCCGACCGCAGACGTTCAAGGTATTCGTTGTAACTTGGCAGGACGCATCCATTACCTGTCGCGTCATCAGGGCGAATGTAATGCTTCCGCGTGATCGTATTGCCTTTCGCGTGAGCTAGCCCGTCCTGCAGCCCATCAAAGTCTTGCTCCGCGGCATCCTGATTCGTTGCACTTACCGCTCGCAACGTGTGGAACGTCGCCTCGGGATCAATACCAGCCAATTTGTAAGGCTGTATTTGTCGTTCACAACGGGGCCGCGATACGCCTTCGTCCACATAAACAGGCGTTCGTCATCCGCCCTGTCAAATTTTCTAGCAGCATCGATTCCGTCATAAAGCCTATGTGCGGGCGCGTCCTTCCTTCGATTACTATTCGAGTGTGTCGGATTCGAGGATGTCGTCAGTGACGTCTTTGGCCTTAGCCTTTCGCTTTTCTTCCAAAGCGTCACGCTTACGCTGCATATATGCGTCAATTTTTAAGATTTCGGCTCGAACATAGTCCGGCCGCGGATTAATATAAACGCTCTCGGTAATCTTCGATTTGGTCGAGTGTCCGTACCAAAGTTGAATATCTGTCTTTGTCGCGCCTGCTTCGTGCGCATTCGAAATCGCGGTGTGTCTGTAGTCGTTCAAGTTCAGCTGCGTTCTGACCTTTGCCAAACGCTTAGCAGTGTTCCACGACCGTTTCAGATCAAGATATTCGCCGAACACTAACGACTTGCTTGGTTGTTCCATGATGCGACAGTTCTTTATTGCCTTCCGGAATGTTTCGGTGATCGGTGTCTCGCGCTGCACCCGTACCTTTCGCTTTGCTTCCCAAACCTTTACGTGTCCTGCATCAAGGTCGATGTCTGAAACACGGATTTGGTGCAATTCCGCGCGACGACAGCCTAACTCATGCAAGCCTATCAGAATCAACTTCAGATGCCCCCTTAGCAGATTGCCGTCCTTATCGACCTCATCACATATGGCGAGCAGCCTTTCGTGTTCATCGAGCTCAATGGTGAGCTTACGCGGTGTCTCTTTCGAGGTTTCGATTAGTTTCGTGAATGACGGCGCTGTCGCGATCACTTCATCAGCCGCAGCCTGATTGAACAGCGCGCGAAGCCTCACAAGGTGAGCATTGACGGCCCGCGAGCTTCGTGTCATGGGCTGACCTTTACGGTCGCCATTCGAATACACCATCGGTGTAACGCCGTCTCCTCGAAACTTACCGCAAGTCTTTTCCAAATGCTTCTTATAGCGTCGGAGCTGTATCGGCCGTATTGAGTCCAACAAGGCATTCTCACCGAAGAAATCAATCGCCGTCTCAATGTATTTTTTCTCCGTCCGACGCGATTTCAATCCGTCAACAAAATCCGGGATGTAAGTGACTCTCGCGTAACCGGCAAGCGTCAGTCCGCTATGCTCCATGGCGAAACCCTTTTTTTCGTGCTCCCTTATTTTGGATTTTGTCCATTCTTTCGCCTCGCTCCTGGTCGGATAGTGCTCTGTCTTAACTATCCAATCACCATCTGCGCCACGAAACGCAAATATTCCCTTGTACTGGTCAACTCTGACCCTGCGGCCACGGTTGTTAACCCGGTATCGCGGACTCGATTCAACCGAGGTAAATATCTTCTTGGTCGGGTCCTTCAGGATATATTTGGGGATTCTCATGATGCTGAACTCTACTTGTTTCTCTACGGTTTTGTTGGGTGCAATTTTGGGTGCAGTTCTGCACCCAAAACTGTCTTTTTGCGTCTTCGAGTGTCCCCGAGCGTCCTCGGATATCCCTGTAAGTCGCAGCATATCAATTATATACGGTTCTAAGTGTTTGTCAACAAACAACCAGAGCAGTTGATTTGTAATCATCAGGTCGGGGGTTCAAGTCCCTTCACCGGCTCC
>DAOLDE010000025.1:0-42670 GCA_035327545.1 Pyrinomonadaceae bacterium
CTGCTGACCCCTACCGTGTCAAGGTAGTGCTCTACCACTGAGCTAAGTGCCTACGCGCCGCCCTCTCGGCGGAAAATAAAGGATGCCAAACGGTTATAAATGTGTCAACCACATTATGGGTTGAGTTCCGCCAAAACGGTCCATTCTTTGCGTGTTACCGAAACGCCGGTCGGAAACCGTGATACGAAATCTTCTCTAAGGCCTTTCGAGTGTTCCGTGATGTACCTCGCTAAAGATTCACGATCAAGGGCCAAATAGGATGTACGATACTGCCGCTCCACATTTTGAGCAAAAGCGGCCGAAATAAAGCATCCTGTCGCTAAGACGTCAGGAATATGCTGCCGCTCCATAAAGTCTTTCACGTCATTCGCCAAGCCGGGATCGACATCTAAATGAACTTCATAGATCACTCGTTTCATCTGATCATTGAACTGTTCCGCTGCAGAACCGGTGCATTGCGATCGCAACCAGCTTTGTTGTGCGGTTATCCGCATCAAACTTTGGATTTACCTCCGAAAACTCGATGATCCGGGTATTCGCAAGCGACGCGGCGTATTTAACAAGTTGGATGAATTCGCCGGCCCGCAGGCCGAGCGGAGACGGTGCCGAAGTGCCGGGGGCGTCGGCAGATCGGACGGCGTCCATGTCAAAACCAAAGAACGTATTCAGCGACGAGCTGTGGCCGATAAACTTCAGGCGTATCTGCTCTTTCAGCTCGAGATCGGCCTCAGTTCGCGAACGCAGCAGTTCTAGGCTTATGCGATTCACACCCAAACTGCGCAGGTATTCGTAATAAACTGGCGAGCAGAAGTGGCTTTGAAATCCAACCTCGTAAAAATATGACGGCCGCAATAGGCCTTCATCAAGGAGCTGCCGATAAGGCGTTCCGCTATTGCGTTGCTCGGCGAGCCGAACATCCAGCTGAGCGTCAACGTTGACCGCGATCCAGTTCTCTGTGCCATAAACGTCGGCGATCGCGCGTCCGTCCGGATACGAAATGTCGTTTCCGCCGCCCAGGACGATCAACCGCTTTCCGTCGGCAAGGATCTGCCTGACAATCTCGAAATGCCTGTCGTGAACCTCTTCAAGCGTACCGCCTATTCTTACGTCGCCGGCGTCGAAGATCTGTTTCCGAATATTGAACGTGGTCAGTTTATAAAACTGTTCGCGAATGGCGGTCGGGGCCAACGCCGCTCCCGGCCTGCCATTATTGCGTCGAACACCTTCATCCTGAGGACAGCCGAGTATCACCACCTCGGCGGATCCATAGTCCGATCTTTCAACGCCCACAAATTCGCCAAGGCGCGGATCATTGATGTCGCCACGACGGAAAAAAAGTTCCGAGGCCGGTCTGTCCACAAGGTCAAAAAAGTTGCTCATGGTTGGGCTTAAGTATTTTCCGAATTAGTGACGATGTCAATGCGTTCTTGATGAGGTGATCTGGCCAGAGGTGGAACTTGTGCTCTCCTCTTGCAGATCTATGATAAATTGTTTGCGTCCGAAAGAAACTGATTCCGGATCGCTGATCGACCCATCCCTATGGGATTTCCGTAAGATCCGGCATGTTAGGCGTTCATTCGGAAATGCATAGTCCTTATCCTCAAGGAAGGTTTTCGATCATGGCACCTGTCAATCGCTGTGCACAGCTTGTGGTTTTGCTCCTATGCTTTTCTCCATTTGGTTATGGCCAGGTTGACGAGATCTGCGGCGAGTTCGGGTTTATCCCCACGCTCGAGGGCCCAAGGCTGAGCGCTCCGTTCATTTTTGGTCGGATTAATCTTAAGGCTAGCGAGAAGAAGGCCAGGTTTCCAAAAGTCATAATCACTTACCAAAGCAGAGGCAGTTCGCCCGAGAGGCTTACAGTCGGCGAGTCGGGTAATTACTGTTTCAAGGTCACTACCGGTTCCGGTGGACTTTTGGTCATCGAGATCGATGGGGTTGAAATGGTCCGGCGTCAGATCGCGACACTCGGCCCGGCGCAGCAAAGAGAAGATTTTGATCTGTCCATTGATCGCGAAAAGCGTCTCGCTGGGCCGGGCGTTATCTCTTCAAAATATGAGCGGCCACCCAATCCGAAAACAACAGAACTTTACAAGCAAGCTGCGGTGTCAGAGGAGAAAAAGGATCTAGATGATTCCATTAAGCATCTTCGTCAAATAGTTTCGATCGATGCCGAAGACTATGTGGCCTGGGCTCTGCTGGCAGGCAAATTTCTCTTAAAGAAGGATTATGCCGAGGCCGAAGCCGCTCTCCGCAAGGCGATCGCGTTGAAAGCAAATCACTTTCCGGCTTGGATAACGGCAGGTCGGGTACGTGCCGATCAAAAACAGTATGAAGCCGCTATAGAGGTCTTAAAACATGCGATCGAACTCGAGCCAAGTTCTCCACAAGCGTACCAGCTTTTAGGTGAATCATATCTTCAAGCTAAACAGGGAACGCTTGGAGCCGAGGCATTGAATAAGGCTCTCGAACTCGATCCCATCGGTATGGCCGAGTGCCACCTCCAGCTTGCTCATCTTTACCAGCTCGCCAAAGCCTTAAATTTAGCCGCACGCGAATACAAGCAATTCCTCGAAAAGCGGCCAGACCACCCGGACCGGAAGAAGTTCGAGAAGTTCATCAGGGAGAACCTTGATCAATAGAAAAAGCGACGTCAGGATCTAAATGGCCTGCAGCTTCGGCCAAAACTGTCTCCGATATATTCTTTTCGGGTAATCGCAGGTTACTCACCTGAGATGGAAGTTCTATTGTTCCCGCGAGACCCACCATTTTGCGAGGATGGGCAACAAAACTATCTGAGCAATCGCGGCGGGAATGCCGGGCAGCATTGCTGCCCAGAGATATTCCGCGAACGGTGTGGCGACGGCGACCGTCGCGAAAACGAACGCGATAAACAGCATCCGCCCTCCAACCAAAGCTAGAGCGGTCGCGAAAAAGCCATTCAAACGGAACTTTTCACGAAACAGCCCAGCCAACAGGCCGTAGGCACCGAGTTCGAGCGTCATTGCGGGCAGAATATGCGGTAACGGATGGCCGGAAATAAGGAAGCTCAAGCCGGGAGCAGCCAGCCCAACCAATACACCTGCCCGCCATCCATAGCAAAGCCCAACCAGAAGTACCGGCCAATGCATCGGAAGAAGCAAGCGAACCGGAAGGCCGGTCGAGTGTACCGCCGCCGGCAGCAGAAATGCGGCCGAAACCAGCAGAGCGGCTTGAACAGTTATGGACTTAATGGTCCATGCGGGTAGTGTAAGCGAGTTTTCGTTTACAAAGGTTGAGCTTTCCATACGAGTTCAATGTTAAGTGTTGCTTGGTTGTCAGTGGAAGAATATAACACGAGTGTCTCATAACCGCTTCATCGGGAGAGTGACATTATTTTTCTCGGCGCATTCTATCGCTTCGTCGTAGCCCGCATCGGCGTGGCGAATGACGCCCACGCCGGGAAAGGTGGCACGGATACGGCTCATGCGTCCTGCGGTGCATTAGTGTGAGTTGTAATTGATCACCTTTATTGGTCGCTGAGCCTTTTCAGCATTCGTTCGGCGTTAGTATTCGCCGGGTCGAGTTCAAGGCTTTTTTGGTAGTTCGCGATTGCAAGCGGCTTAGTCCCAGATCCCATGTAAGCCTCGCCCAAACTGTCGAAAGCATTGGATGAGCGCGGGAAAAGAATCGTATTTAGTCTGAAGACCTCGATCGCCTGTCGCAGTTTATTCCCGTCCATCAAATCGTAACCCGCACCGTTGATAAACCTTTCCACGGCATCTAGGCCAGTTTTTCGCGAGCTGTATGCTGCGAAAGCTTTGTCCACCCCTTTCTCGGCCGCGATCGTCGAAAGTTCCTTGCTAAAGACCTGATTTTCCTTGCTTTCAGCAGCAGGTATCGACGGTACGTAGGCAGGCTCGAAGATGATCCGGGCGATCTGTTTGTTCACATCTATAAACGATGGAATGCCCTTGTTGACCATGTGGATGATCGTCAGGCGTTCATCCAAAAAACGGCTCATGTCTGCGTAGAAGAAGTTATTCGTGCCGTTGTGTGAAGCTACCAAAGTGTTCCGCTTCGTTCTCAGAATGTCCCAGCCGTAGGCATAAAACGGATTGTCAGTTTCGTTCGGTCGAAGCCTTGGGTGATGCAGTTTTTTCTTCGCGTATTTCGAGAGTATCTTATCACCGCGAAGAGCGGTGCTCCATTTCGCGAGATCTTCCGTGGTCGAGAGAATTCCGCCGTTGCCCTTCAGATGCCAAAACGGAGCACCGTCGTCCCAGAGTTTTTCTGTCGGTTTTCCCCATCGCATGCCATCCCATCGATAGCCGACCGCGATCTTTGCCGGGTCGAATGCTGGCAGCGAGTAGCCTGTCGAGTGCATTCCCGCGGGCCTGAGGAGATTCTCAGAGAGGAACGTTTCGTAGTCCCGGCCGGACGTTTTCTCGACTATCATCGCTAGTAAGCTGTAGCCGATGTTGGAATATCGAAATCTTTCACCGATCGTGGATTCCAAGGGCGAGGCCATCAGTTTCGCGATGAACTCTTCACGGTTGATCCTGTCGTAATCGCCGCCGATGTCGCCGCGCAATCCAGAAGAATGCCTTAGCAGGTCGTGGATTGTGATCGCGGCCTTGTCCTCGGGAACGTTAGGAAAGAATTTGCCGATCTTGTCGTCCGTGTTAAGCTTCCCAAGCATCTCAAGCTTCAGGATCGCCGCGGCTGTGAATTGTTTCGTAAGCGAACCGATGTCGAAGACCGTGCTGCTTTCGTTGCGAAGATTGCGCTCAATGTCGCGTAGGCCAAAGGTCCTAGAGACGACGATCTTGCCGTTGCGTTCGACAATTACGTTGCCTGTAAAGCCTGATCTCTCTATTCCATCAAGATAGAAACCGATCCTGGCAAGAGTTGCAGGGCCGATCTCCGCCGGTTTTGTTTGCGCGAACGATGCCGATAAAGGCACGACGAAAGTCAAACCGACAAAGATCAGTCGATAAATGTTATTGGTCAGGTCAATTCTCACAATTTAAACAGTTCCTTTGGCGAGGAGCAAGCAATACGCCTTTAATCTGTCTAGACGTAATTCACTGCGGCCGGCGGACATCTGACACCGACTCTCTTTGATCTTCGAGAAATCTCGGTCTCAGAGTCGGTTGCGAACTGTCAATCTCCCATTGGAATGTGGACCCCGTTCTTTTTTGCAAATTCGATGGCTTCTTCATACCCGGCGTCGGCGTGGCGAATAACGCCCATTCCGGGATCGGTGCTTAAGACTCGCTGGATCCGGTTGGAGGCTTCGGGCGTGCCGTCGGCGACGATGACCTGGCCGGCGTGGAGCGAATAGCCGATCCCAACGCCGCCGCCGTGGTGCAGCGAGACCCAGGTCGCGCCGCCCGCGACATTGATCATGGCGTTGAGATAGACCCAATCGGCGATCGCGTCGGAGCCGTCCTTCATCGCTTCGGTTTCGCGGTTGGGCGAGGCGACGCTGCCGCAGTCGAGATGGTCGCGGCCGATAACGATCGGGGCCTTAAGCTCGCCGGACGCGACCATTTCATTCAGCTTCAAACCGGCCTTTGCACGGGCCCCGTACCCGAGCCAGCAGATCCGTGCGGGCAGGCCCTGAAATTCAACCTGCTCCTGTGCCATCGTCAACCAGCGTGCGAGATGATCGTCCTCTGGGAAAAGATTCATTATTGCTTCGTCGGTGCGGTAGATGTCCTCCTTTTCACCGGACAGCGCAACCCAGCGGAACGGCCCTTTTCCCTCGCAGAACAGCGGCCGTATGTAGGCCGGGACGAAGCCGGGATAATCAAAGGCGTTGGCTACGCCATTGTCCTTAGCACGCTGTCGGAGATTATTACCGTAATCGAAAACGATGCTGCCGCGGCGTTGGAACTCGAGCATCGCCTCGACGTGACGCGACATCGAATCCATCGCAGCCTTCTCATACGCTGCTTGATCGAGTTTACGAAACTCCGCCGCTTCATCGACCGAGTAGCCGACAGGGATGTAACCCATCATCACATCGTGGGCAGAAGTTTGATCTGTCACGACGTCCGGGATCACGCCTCGTTCCAGCAATTGCCAATGAATCTCGGCAGCGTTGCCGCAAAGTGCGATCGAGATAGCCTCTTTGTGTTCAATGTGTTGGCGGACAAGTGTTAAAGCATGTTCTAGGTCTGTCGCAGCTAGATCGACCTGTTTCAGTGCGAGACGGCGTTCGATCCGCCAGGGATCGACCTCAACGAGAAGACCGACGCCGCCGTTGAACGTGATCGCCTGAGCCTGCGCCCCGCCCATTTCGCCGAGGCCGGCGGTGAGCACAAGTTTCCCCGCGAGCGAGCCCCAACCGTGCTGACGCGCCAACGACGCAAACGTCTCGTAGGTGCCCTGCAAGATTCCTTGAGTTCCGATATAGATCCACGAGCCCGCGGTCATCTGGCCGTACATCATCAGACCGTCGCGTTCGTATCGGTCGAACTGCTCCTGAGTCGCCCAGTGCGGAACGATGTTGGAATTTGCGAGCAGCACACGCGGCGCGTCAGTGTGACTCTTGAAAACGCCGACCGGTTTTCCGGACTGAACCAAAAGCGTCTCGTCCTCGTTTAACTCGCGAAGTGATCGCAGGATCGCATCGTATGATTCCCAATTCCGCGCCGCTTTTCCGCGTCCGCCATAAACGATCAGATTGTCGGGGTCGAATGCGACCTCAGCATCCAGATTGTTTTGGATCATTCGGTAGGCCGCCTCGATCAGCCAGTTTTTGCAGGTTAGTTCCGTACCTGTCGGTGCCTTTATCGTTCGCTTCATAATTTTGCGGTTCTATGATAGCTACAAATCGTTGTTGTGAAAAACGTGTTAGAATTTCCAATCACGATCGAGGTATTAGATATGAAGAACGCTAGAAAGATCTTCCTGATGTTCGCAATGAGCGCCCTTGGGGCTTTGACTGCTTTCGCTCAGGTTCCCGACGTTCCGGCGAAACCGCAGTTTGATGCTGATCTTGCCAAGAAGCTCAGTGCGGATGATTACGGAATGAAAACTTATGTGTTTTGTATCTTGAAGACCGGCCCAAAGGACGCAGAGATAAAAGATGCTAAACAGCGAAGCGAGATCTTTGCCGGTCACATGGCCAATATGAAGCGGCTTGGTGAAGCCGGCAAACTTGCTCTCGCCGGACCATTTGGCAAGAACGACCGCGCATATCGCGGCATATTCATCTTCAATGTGGCAACGGTAGAAGAGGCACAGAAGCTTGTCGATACAGATCCAGTGATCTCGTCCGGGATGATGGTCGCAGAATTGACACCTTGGTACGGTTCGGCCGCTGTACTGCTCGTTAACGATAACCATAAGAAAGTCGCCAAGAAAGATCTTTAATGCAGCAAGCCGATCTCATTGTCCACAACATAGGCAAACTTGTAACCTGTGCTTCGCCCGGAGGCCCGAAACGAGGCGGCGAGATGCGTGATCTCGGGATCATTGAAAAGGCGGCTGTATCGATAAAAGACGGACAGTTTTTAGCGTTTGGAAGATCTTCTGAAATTCTTGGCGCCTTCGAGTCAGACGAAATGCTCGATGCAGGCGGCGGTGTTGTTTCTCCCGGTTTTGTCGATCCGCATTCACACATTGTTTTCGGAGGCGACCGTCTAGATGAGTTTGAAAAAAGGATCGAAGGAGCCGACTATCTTGAGATACTGGAGGCAGGCGGAGGGATTATTTCGACCGTTATAGCGACTCGTGAGACGGATGTTTCAGGCCTGTTCGAAGGCGGAATGGCCAGACTGGACCGGATGCTTGCCTCTGGAACAACGATGGTCGAGATAAAGACGGGCTATGGATTGGACACCGAGACCGAATTGAAGATGCTTCATGCGATCGCGCGGCTTGATCTTGAACACCCGATAGATATTGTTCCTACGCTGTTAGCCGCCCATGCCTTCCCGCCTGAATTTGCCGACGACCGGGAAGGTTATGTGGACCTCATCTGCGGGGAAATTCTGCCAAAAGCCTGGGATTGGTACGCTGCCTCACATTTTAGCCAAAAGAAGACCCCGATCTTTGCAGATGTGTTCTGCGAAAAGAATGCATTCGATCTCGTCCAATCCGAACGTGTGCTAAAAACCGCAAAGGCGCTGTGGTTTGGTATCAAGGCCCATTGCGATGAATTCTCTAATTTCGGAGCAAGTAGGCTTGCATTAAGTCTTGGAGCCGTTTCGATCGACCATCTGGATAAGATATCTGAAGCCGAAGTCGAACTTTTGGCTGCGTCGGAGACTGTCGGTGTGACGACTCCCACCGTTAATTTTAATCTTGGTTCTTGTGAATTTGCAGACGCTCGACGACTTATAGATCGCGGATGCGCCGTGGCGCTTTCAACAGATTTCAATCCTGGATCGGCCCCGTGCCCCTCGCAGGCTCTTACGATGGCGATCGCATCCCGATATCAGAAGCTTCTTCCGTCGGAAGCGCTAAACGCGGCGACAATAAATGCCGCGTATGCGATAGGGCAAGGGCACCGTGCCGGTTCTGTCGAAACGGGAAAAAGGGCAGATCTCGTTTTATTCTATACACGGGATTATCGGGAGATAGCTTACGAGTTTGGCGGAGATCTGATTTCAAATGTAATCAAGCGGGGAAGGCTCGTCCATTAGTATGATCAGACCTTTTGATGAATAACATAACTTTAACCGGAGAAGACCTCACATTTCCAGAAGTATGGAGGGTGGCATTTGGCCGCCCGGGCGATTCGCACATTCGTTTGTCCGAAGCAGCCTCGGAAAAGGTAGCGCTATGCGCCGGTGCCGTGGACACGCTTATTGACCGGGGCGAGATCGCTTACGGCATCACGACCGGCTTCGGAGCATTCAAGGACAAGATCATCAGCCGTGAACAGGTCGAATTGCTTCAGCGAAACATCGTTTTGAGCCATGCAGTCGGCGTCGGAAAAGTGCTGGATACCGCAACGGTGCGGGCGACCATGCTTATCCGGGCCAATACTCTTGCCCGCGGTTTCTCAGGAATTAGACTTGAGACACTTCAGTTGATATTGGATTGCCTGAACGCCGGTGTTCATCCGATCATTCCTGAAAAAGGAAGCCTTGGCGCGAGCGGCGATCTTGCACCGCTCGCCCATTTTGCATGTGTGCTTATCGGCGAAGGTGAGGCTGAGTTCGACGGGAACGTTTACTCGGGCAAAGAGGCACTGGAACGGGCCGGGCTGACACCTGTCTCTCTGAAAGCGAAGGAAGGGCTGGCGTTGACGAATGGCACGACAGTGATGACGGCGATCGGCTTATTGGAGACATCACGAGCGATAAAGCTCGCAGATCTCGCAGATATTGCGGGCTGCTTAAGTCTTGAAGCTCTTAATGGGACGGTCTCTGCGTTTGATGAACGTATTCACCAATTGCGGCCGCATCCTCGACAGAACGATTGCGCCGGCAATCTCCGTAAGATCCTCGAAGGAAGCGAATTGGTTCGCCCGCACGATCCAACTAACGTTCAGGACGCATACACGCTGAGATGTATGCCGCAGGTCCATGGGGCATGTCGGGACGCTGTTGCTTATGCGGAGTGGTTATTGAAGATCGAACTCAATTCGGTGACCGACAATCCGCTGATTTTCGTTTCAGATGGACCCGATGGCGCAGAACAAAACATCGAAGTAATTTCCGGAGGGAATTTTCACGGAGAACCTCTGGCCCTCTGTTTTGATTATCTGACCATTGCCTTGGCGGAACTTGGAAATATTTCAGAGAGGCGAATAATGCGTTTGACCGATGAAGCATCGAACGCCCATGTTCTGCCGGCCTTCTTGACAGAGAACGGCGGTCTTAATTCGGGTTTCATGATCGTTCAATACACGGCGGCGGCCCTTTGTACTGAGAATAAAGTTTTGGCCCACCCCGCGAGTGTCGATACCATTCCGAGTTCGGCAAACGTAGAAGATCATGTTTCGATGGGTGCGACCGCTGCCCTAAAGCTTCGCCAGGTCCTTCAGAATCTTCAGACTATTTTGTCGCTCGAGCTTTTCTGCGCGGCTCAGGGAATTGATCTTCGGCGAAAGCAAAGCGGAAATTCCGGGCTGCGTTTGGGAAGGCTCACCGAACCGGTTTATCAGGCGATCCGATGTCGCATTCCCTTCATCGAACATGACGTGTATATGAAACAGCATCTAGAATCTGCAGCAGAGATCGTCGAAGAAATTGTCGGAGGTAAATAGGTTGGAAACAGCTCCGATAAGTAATCGAAGAGCGTCGATCTTTACCCGTTTTTCACGGATCATTGCGTTGTTTGCCGGGAAGCCGCTGACCTTTCTTTTAGCCCTGGGAGTACTAGTTGTTTGGGCGATCACCGGCCCCATTTTTGGCTTTAGCGACACGTGGCAGCTTATCATCAATACGGGAACGACCATCGTTACGTTTCTGATGGTCTTTCTGATCCAGAACACGCAGAACCGAGATACCGAAGCGATCCAGATAAAACTTGACGAGCTGATCCGTGCCGTAAAAGGCACACGGGAAGAGGTGATGGACCTGGAAGAAATGGACGAAAGGGAACTTCACCGGATCCGCGAGGAGTATTTAAGGCTTGCGGAAGATGCCCGATCTGAGATTCTAGGGAGACAGTATAAGAACAGAGAATGATTAGAATGGGGATCATATTCTTGGCGGTCTGGCTTCTAGTCGCAGCGGCTTCGCATGCTGGGCCTGACAAACGCGACACCGGCGCTGGGCCGGTCGATTTTGCAAGTTTTGTGACAAAGCGAGTCGGCGGTGCGGAAAAGTTTGCGGCGATCTGTCCTGTTGAGACCGACGTTGTGGCCCGAAGGGTCTTTAAGGATTACGGAGCAATGTTCATCGCTTCCAAAGATGTGGAATATCCGAAGAAGTGCGTGTTCGCGGATGATAAAGAGGTGGCCGATTTTCAGGCATCGGTATCGATCAGCCGCGAAAAGGTCGGCGGACGCGAGATCGAGCTGCAGACAGCGGCCATGAAAGCCTTGTTGAAAGCTAGTGCAGCTGCAGCAAAAAAACGGTTGACGATAACGCCGAGAGGAGCGTCGGCGGCACGTCGGAGTTATTCCGATACTCATCGAATCTGGATCTCGCGGTTCGATCCTGCCCTTAAACACTGGGTTGGGCGCGGTCGTATCAAGAAGGAAGACGCAGAAAAGGCAGCGAAACTCGAGACGAACCTGCAAGTCGCCCAGGTGATCGAATGGGAAAAGGACTCGATCTGGTTCAGCACAGGATTTGATCGTTCGATATTTTCCTCGGTCGCTGCCCCGGGTACGTCGCAGCACCTTTCGATGATCGCGCTGGATGTAGCGGAATTCGGGAACAAAGACGTCCGAATGTTACTTAATCAACATGGGTGGTTTCAGACCATAATTGACGATACGCCTCATTTCACATATCTTGGGCTCGACGAGGACGAGCTTCCAAAGCGCGGCCTGATCGCCGTGGCAAAAGACGGCTTTACCTTTTGGATCCCGAATTTTGAAAGATGAGGCAGATGCGTTCATTTTTGTATTTTTTGTCAGTTTCATTAGCGGGGACCATGGCAGGCTGCTGGTCAGGTCCGGGCGAACGCTCATCCCCAAACGGCCCTGTAAATTACCGAAACGAGCGTGACAATGTTTCGAACACAAATGTGAGCAATTCAGCAAACACGAACACGGCCGCGAATACTAACCGCAACGGTCAAATGACCGCTGGTACGGGCTTTACTGCAAATCTCCCATCCGAATTCGAACATCCGTCGACTGACGTGGGCCGGAAGCTGCTAAAGGAATATGGAGCGGTATTTATTACCCGCGGAGGCGCGACGCCCCCGACGAAGGTCGTTTTTCGCGATGGAACTGAGGTCTCGGCCTTTCAAGTGAATCTTAAAACGTCGTCTGCATCGATCGGTGGCTTACCGATGTTGCTTCAAACTGCCGCGATGGATCGGCTGCAGGCTGCAATTTCACAGGCAAGATCGAATGGAATGAGCATCACGCCGCGTGGAGAGGACTCTGCAAAGCGAACATATGGCGAAACGGTCGGTCTCTGGGAAAGTCGTGTAGAACCTGCTCTCGTCCATTGGGTTGGAAAGGGAAGATTGGCAAAAGAAGACGCAGATCGCATCAAGTCAATGTCCACCTTTGACCAAGTACAGGAAGTCCTTCGATTGGAAGAGCAGGGCATCTGGTTCGCTAAGGATCTTTCGAAATCCATAATTTATTCCGTTGCTCCACCGGGAACTTCCCAGCATTTGTCGATGCTGGCCTTTGACGTAAAGGAGCATGAGAATGCTGAGGTCCGACGCATTTTGAACGAGAACGGGTGGTTCCAGACCGTGGTTTCGGACCTTCCGCATTTCACCTTTCTCGGAGTGAAAGAAAACGAGCTGCCCGGCCTGGGGCTCAAGAAGCGTAGTGATGGGGGCCGCACTTATTGGGTCCCGGATATTTGATAAGATCGTCAATTTTTTCGTTGCAGACGTCGATTTTTTGGGTATATCCGAGGAGGGGGCCGTTTTCTGACCTCATATTGTGATCCGTCTTGAGCCATCCGAAAGCAGCTTTTTCATTGGTTCGGCCCTAAAACCCATTTTTAGTTCGGGTTAGGGTTATAAACACTTTCCTGCCAAACTAAATTTCCGCCATTCTGTTATTTAGCTGGAAAACCCAATGGAGTTCATTTATCATCAACCCGTAATATTCTCGAATTTACGATTTTGGGGTGAATGCCTTTGCGACCGACCGATATAGCCGATCCAGAATACTTCCATAAAGTCGTTGACTGCCAATGGGCATGTCCGGCCCACACACCGGTTCCTGAGTACATCCGACTGATCGCCGAAGGTAAATATACCGAGGCCTACATGATCAATTGGGACTCGAACGTATTTCCGGGCATTCTGGGCCGAACATGTGACAGGCCGTGCGAGCCTGCCTGCCGTCGCGGCCGCATCGACGAGGAACCGGTGGCGATATGCCGTCTTAAGCGTGTCGCGGCGGACAATCGAGATGACGTGATCCCGCATATGCCTGCGGGGCCTTTTGAACCAAACGGAAAGAAGGTGGCGTTGATAGGTGCCGGGCCGGCATCGCTGACGGTGGCGCGTGATCTTGCACCGCTTGGTTACGAGATACACCTGTTTGACGAACAGTTCAAGGGCGGCGGTTTCATGCGGTCGCAGATCCCTGCGTTTCGGCTCCCCGAATCGGTGCTCGAGGAAGAGGTTGATTATATACTCCGTCTCGGCATCCATACTCATTTCAAGCATTACGTGTCGTCTCTTAAAAAAGTGCTTGAACAAGATTACGACGCGGTATTCGTCGGAACTGGCGCCCCACGCGGCCGTGACCTGCCAGATCTGCCGGGCCGTCAGGAAGGAGCCTCTAATATTCACATTGGCATTAATTGGTTAGGTTCGGTTGCGTTCGAACACACCGACAAGATCGGAAAACGTGTGATCGTTCTCGGCGGCGGAAACACGGCGATGGACTGCTGTCGCACTGCCCGCCGACTGGGCGGCGAAGATGTGAAAGTCATCGTCCGCTCGCCATTTGCAACCATGAAAGCCTCGCCGTGGGAAAAAGAAGACGCGATGCACGAGGACATCCCGATCATTGACAACCACGTGCCGAAGAGTTTTGTTGTCGAAAGGAACGCGGACGCCCCCGTCCGCAATGAGCGTCGCTTCGACGCGAAGAATGTCTCGCCGGAAGAACCGGAGATTGCGGACGAGGGTCTCCACGTCCAGTACCGGCTCGTCGGAATGACCTTCGAAAAGGTCGAAGCGGTCTTTGATGAGAACGGCAAGCGCTCGCTCGTTCCGACCGGCGAGCCCGATGTCTTTTATCCCGCAGACGATGTACTTATCGCGGTCGGACAGGAGAACGCCTTCCCGTGGATCGAACGCAACATCGGCGTGGATTTCGATAAATGGGAAATGCCGGTAGTTGATAGAACGACATTTCAGTCAACGCATCCCAAGGTGTTCTTTGGCGGCGATGCGGCCTTCGGCCCGGAGAATGTCATCACGGCGGTCGCGCATGGCCATCAGGCCGCCGTCTCGATCGACCTGCTGTGCCGCGGCGAAAATCTGCTGACTAACCGCCCGGCGCCGCACGTCAATCTCCATTCGATGAAGATGGGCATTCACGAATGGGCCTACGACAGCGAGATCGACGAATACGACCGACTCGTCGTCCCGCAAGCACCGAAGACAAAAACCCTGGTCAACCGAAAACAGGAAGTCGAGCTTGGCTTCGATCGGCTCGCCGGTTACGAGGAAGCCAAACGCTGTCTTAACTGCGACGTCCAGACCGTGTTCGACGCCCCAAAATGCATCGAGTGCGACGCGTGTGTAGATATTTGTCCGACGAGCTGCATCACGTTCACGGCGGACGGCGACGAACCCGACCTTCGCCAACGCACAAAGGTCCCGGCGCTCAACCTGACGCAGGACCTCTACGTCCAGGACGGCCTCAAGACCGGCCGCGTCATGGTCAAAGACGAAGACGTCTGCCTCCACTGCGGCCTCTGCGCCGAACGCTGCCCCACCGCCGCCTGGGACATGCAGGCCTTCTGGTACAACGTCACCAAAGCCGGCCACCTCAAATACGGCCCGACCGTCGTAGGCAACGTCGTCCAGATCACAAGGAATGGAAATGGTGCGGTCTAGTTCTGCGTTGAATAAAGTGTGGGTTTCAGCGGTCGCCATCGGGATTGTGTCCAGCGTATTAATCGGCACCGCTTGTTTTCGATCGTTTCAGGCATCACGGTTTGATAAGGAAGTTGATGCTCTAATCGAACTGAGTTGCTCTTCGGCGAGTGCATGTCGGATAAGGATCGCAGAGGCCACCAACCTGGACTGGGACGAAATGTATGTCCTGCGGCATGGGTTGCTCGGCGTCGAAGCGGAAAAATTGCTTCCGGGAGCCAAGGAATTCCGCGGGGAGTTTAATCGCAAAATCGCTTTCGTAAAGTCCGGCCAGATTATTCGCTTCGATGAGGCTGCGGAGTTTGTCGAGGGCGAGCATACCCCAGACGGAACACTTATCTTCGATTCCGGTGCCGAGGGTAACGCCGACATCCTGCGTTACGACCGAGAAGCGGAATTCGAGGTTACGAACATTAAGCTAAGCCGGGGCATCGGATACACCTTAAAGTGCTCAAACTGCACGCAGTCACCGGTCTTTGCAGAGTATGGTAAAGCAACGGAGCCCGATGGACGGTGAAGACGGTGGCGTAAGCATTAAAATCGCTCACGAAGCCCAAAGAGTCCCTCACGAAGGGCAAAAAGTTCGAGCCGAAGCGCAAAAAGTGCCTCACGAAGGCCGAAAAGTTTGAGTTGAAGCCTGAAAAGTTCCGTTCGAAGCCCGAAAAGTTCGAGTCGAAGGCCGAAAAGTTCGAGTCGAAGGGCAAAAAGGCCGAGTTTATTGCACAAAATTTCCGTTCGACGGTACAAAGCCTGAGTTTTAGGCCGACAAACTAAACTAAGGGGAAAATTCGCCCATGAATGACACCTTGTATTGGGCATTACTGGTGCTAAGATTGTCATAGGAGAAAACATATGTCCGTCACAGAAGTCGAAGAATTAGCGTTAGGCCTGCCTGCATCCGAACGCGGAAAACTCGCTGAAAAGCTCATCAGGTCGCTGCCTGGGCCCTTTGTTGAGGACGACGACGATGACGGCGTTGAGGAAGCTCTCAGGCGTAGCCGTGAGATGGATGAAAACCCGGAAATGTCGCTCACCGAGGAAGAGTTCTTCAAGGGCTTTGAAAAGTATCGCCGATGAGGGTTCGCTACCACGCACTCGCCCGCGTCGATGTAGTCGACATCCTGGAATACTACGAAGCCGAGGCCGGGCATGAAACGGCTGTCGATTTCTTTCGTGAGCTTCGGCGGAGCATCAAGCAGATAAAGGTACGTCCAAACGCATTCCCCGAAATTCGAAAAGGCGTGCGCCGTTATCTCCTTCACAGATTTCCGTACCAAATCGATTACGAAATCATAGATACCGATACCGTTAAGCTGCTCCTGATAAAACATCAGAGCCGAAGTCCGGACTTCGGATTAGATCGCTAAAATCGAAATGAAAGCCAGCACAAAACGCATCATCCTTCGCATTGTTCACCTGGTTTCGGTGATCCCAGTGCTTGGGTATGTTTATCAACCGGTGGCAGAGGCGGCCGAGTACCAGCGGTTTACGCAGACCGTTTTTATCCCGGCCGCGATCCTCACCGGCTATTGGATGTACATGGGCGTCGTGTGGGCCGTCTTTGGAGTCGGGCTAACCTACTTCCTCGGTCCGCAGACCGGCTTCGGCATCGCGCTGCTCGTGCAGATCGCGATATTCATTGCGAGGTTTGTTTGGAAGAAGACCAAAGAGAAAGCGCTTCCGGCTGCGACGGAATAGAATCAGATAGTAGAATACTTAGGCTATGAGCAACTGGGAGCGAGTTTATGCAATGAGTTTTGCGAGCGTTTATCCGCATTATGTGGCGAAGGCGGAGCGGAAGGGGCGGACGAAGGGCGAGGTCAACGAATGTATTCGCTGGCTGACGGGTTATACGCAGAAGGGCCTTGAAAAGGTGATCGAAAAGAAGATCAGCTTTAGCGATTTCTTTGAAAAGGCTCCGAAACTCAATCCGAACGCCCCGCTGATCAAAGGCGTTGTCTGCGGAGTACGGGTCGAGACGATCGAGGACCCGCTGATGCAAAAGATCCGCTGGCTCGACAAACTCATCGACGAACTCGCGAAGGGAAAGAAGATGGAGAAGATACTTAGGTCGGCGGAATAGTCTCGGCTGTGAATGAAGGACTCGCTTACAATTTCAGTTGATCGATTTGTCTTAGCCGCACGAAGCTTTGTTAGGTGGTGTGAGAGCCCGCATGCGAATGATGAGCCGGATCGGCTCAGACAGGAAACGCTTAGCAGGTTGGCCGAGCTTTATGCCGCTGCTCACAATCTACCTGATGATGTTTTCGAAGATGCTCCGGATGTTCCTGCGGAGCCTATCGGGAGATTAGATGAACTGATGGTCAATTTTGCCCAGATGCCTATCCAGTTATATTGGCAAGCGCTTGAGCCATCAAACCTTGAAAAGGACGGTAATGTTGCCTGTGGCGACATTTTCGATGATTTATCTGATATATATTGCGATATAGGTGACGGATTATGGCTTTATGACCAGGGATATCCTAAAGCTGCTATTTGGCATTGGCGATTATTGTATACACACTGGGGAAATCATGTAATTGGAGCGATGCATGCACTTCATCTTTACGAACAGCCCGAGATTACCGGAGAATTAGCGAATGGGAATTAAGATAAATGATTTTGTAGTTAGGTTCGCGAACGTTAACGGCACGGGATCGGCGTCGGCCAATGCTTTGTTTACTAAGGCAGTGTTTCGCATGGGTGTGCCGGTTACGCCGAAGAACATATTTCCGTCGAACATTCAGGGCCTGCCGACGTGGTACGAGGTTCGCGTCTCGGAAAAGGGCTATCTTGGCCGTCGCGAAGGTGTCGATCTGATGGTCGCGGTCAATCCGCAATCAATGAAAAAGGATTACGCTGACGTCAAAGCAGGCGGCTATTTCGTTTACGACAGCACCAAACCTCTTTCGCCCGATTACGATCGCACAGACATCACCCATCTCGGCATCCCAATGACCGAGCTTTGCAATGCCAATTACACCGACGCTCGGCAGCGGCAGCTGTTCAAGAACATCGTTTATATCGGTGCTCTCGCTGCGCTTTTTGATATCGAATTCCCTGTGCTCGAAAACCTGATCGGAGAACAATTCAAAGGCAAGGAAAAGCTAATTGAACCGAACATCAAGGCTCTGAATCTCGGCGCCGATTACGTGAAGGGTAACTTTGAATATCCTTTCTCGCTCCGCGTCGAACGCCGCGACTTGCTTGGCGACAAGATACTTTACAGCGGCAACTCCGCATGTGCGCTTGGAGCGATATATGCGGGTGCGACCGTCGCTGCATGGTACCCGATCACGCCGTCGACGAGCGTAGTAGATGCGTTCGCCGGTTATTGCAAGAAGTTTCGTGTCGATAAAGAAACCAACAAAAACAACTACGCGATCGTTCAAGCCGAAGACGAACTCGCCGCAATCGGCATGGTCATGGGCGCCATGTGGAACGGCGTACGTGCGTTCACCGCGACAAGCGGCCCGGGCGTTTCGTTGATGAATGAATTCCTCGGCCTCGGTTATTTTGCCGAAGTGCCGACGGTGCTCATCGACGTCCAACGAACAGGCCCTTCGACCGGAATGCCGACTCGAACTCAGCAATCGGATATTCTTCTGGCGGCCTTTGCCTCTCATGGCGACACAAAGCATCCGCTGCTTTTTCCTTCAACGCCTAAAGAGTGTTTTGAAATGACTGCTGAGGCCTTTGATCTGACGGAACGCCTGCAGACCCCCGTCATCGTAATGACCGATCTCGACCTCGGAATGAACGACCATGTCACCACTCCGCTCGTATGGGACGATTCGCGGCGATATGACCGGGGTAAGGTGTTGACGTCTGAAGGGCTTGATAGTATCTATGGTTCTCCAGTGATGTCTGCGGCCTCTAATGGCAGCGACTTGCGTGACAAATTGGAAGATGCGGCCCGCGCCAATGGTTTCGATGCCGCCGGCGCCGTCTTGTCAGAGGCCGATTCGCAGCCTCATGGCGACCAGAATCTGACCCAGCCGCTCGAACAATTTAAGGGAAAATGGGGACGCTATCTAGACATCGACGGCGACGGCATACCGTACCGAACCATCCCGGGAACACATCCGACCCGCGGTGCATTCGTGACGCGAGGCTCATCCCGAGATGAATATGCCGTTTATACCGAAGAGGCTGACGTATATCAGAGATTCGTTGATCGAATCGTCAGGAAGTGGGAAACAGCAAAAGAAATGGTTCCGCAGCCTGTGTTCTACAGTGTTGGGGAGAAGGGGAGAAAGGAAGAAGGTGAGACTCAGGAAACCCGCAGTCCGAAATCCGCGATCCACGATGGAGTGATCTACTTCGGCACATCAACCTACGCCGCCGAAGAAGCGATAGATCTGCTTGCGGGCGAGGGCATCAGCCTCGACGCGATGCGGCCGCGGGCATTTCCGTTTGGCAAGGCGTTCCGTGATTTTGTCGATTCGCATGAGCGCATTTTTGTGATCGAACAGAACCGCGACGCCCAATTCCGCAGCCTAATTATGATCGAACTCGGAACCGACGCCGCCAAGCTCATCTCCGTCCTAAACTACGACGGCATGCCTATAACCGCCGACAACATTTATCGACAGATCAAGTCACATGCGTGACCGATCGGCGACCCCTATTTGAAAGTGTTGCAGAATGTAAACCTGTCACTTAAGAAACCCCTGCTGTTCGCCGGTGGTTTCTGCCTGCTGGTTTATCTCTTGATCCCGCTGATCATTCTGTTCTTGATGAATGTTCTGCTCAGCGCAGCGTCGGTCCTTGACCCGCTCCATGCTAAGAAACACCTGGCAGATCTGTGGAGAGGGTTTGCGATAATCTTCGGCTTTCAGCTGGCGTTTTCGGGGATCGTGTGGATCGGAACCGTGCTGATCGTTAAACAGATCGCTGAACGATTCGTTGGTTTGACGGCGACCCTATTAGCCGCGGTTGCCGGTATGGCTATCCATTTTTTCACACTGGCGGTGATAGGTCTCCCGCTTTATCTCCTCACGCTGGACGAATTGTTCAGCTCATTTGCAATACTCTTTGGATTTTTCTTAGTGCTCGCCGCCCCAACCCTGGGGCTGATCTGTTCAATGGTCTTTCTGCGAGAGAAGTCTAGATCCCACATACGATCCGCTAAGCGAAAGAGGCACTAATTGTGATCTGGCCTTACTTTCAATAAACGATATTTGGATCTTCACCTAGTAAGCTTGCTCTTAGCGTGTGGGCTCCGTAGTAGCCGGAGACAAAAATTCGCTGTCTAAATCGTCCGGCATGAATCTGATCCTAATGAACTGTCGAAGAACCAATTTGCTCAATCGAACGTTGGGGGGCTGCAGACTGCTCGGATTCAAGACACTAATGGATCAGGTGATGAACAGGCCTGTTCTATCTTATAACTATCCATGACTTGGGAGGAAAAATTTAATGGCTAAAGATTCTTGGCTTTTTTTGATCATTGGAGCACTTGTGGTTTCCCTCACTTTTCATTCCTCGATCGAGGCGCAGGAAAGGGGAATGGGAGGCGTAGGGATCACCGTCTTTAAGGACAGAGACTTTCGCGGTTCAAGTGCCACCTACACCCGTGATATGCCCAGCCTGGCAAGTGTGGGCTTCAATCGGAACATTTCGAGCTTTCGAGTCGGTGACAACGAACGTTGGGAGGTTTGTGACCAACCCAATTACCGCGGGAACTGTGTGGCTGTCTATGGAGAAGAAAGCGATCTTCGCCGAAACAACTGGGATAATAAGATCGCATCCTTTCGCCGGGTCGGCGGATCACCTCCAACACCCGGTCCGTCCAACCCATACATCGTGTTGTACGATCAAACGAATTACCGGGGCCTGCCGACCAATTACAGCGCGGCCGCATCAAATCTTGACCGCCGAGCGCAAAGCGTTACAATTGGGAGTGGCTCTTGGGAATTTTGCGACGGGCCGAACTTTTCCGGACGCTGTATCACGCTAGACAGAAGCACACCTAACCTTTCGACCATCGGGATGAACCGTCGTGTAGCCTCAGTAAGACCGGCAGGATTCGCCCCTCCCGAACCACCGCTGGGTTCGGACTGGTACGTCGTTCTCTACACTCAGGCGAACTATCGCGGAACTCCTACCAATTACCGCGGCGTTCAGTCCCGAATAAGCAAAACGACGGGCAGTGTGACGATAGGAAAAGGAGTCTGGGAAATATGCACCGGCAATAACTTTTCTGGAAGATGTGAAATTCTCAATTCAAGTGTCCCGAATATCACCGTTTTCGGTGTTTTCGGTAGGACCATTCGTTCTCTGCGCCCCGTCTTGCCTCAACCGAGATAGAGGTTCCATCATTTCGCATGTTCTATGGCGGCGTCTTGCTGGGGCCGCCGATTTTCTTATGGCCGCCTTTTGGATTTCATATCGGTTTGGTCGATAATTGGTTAGGCGATCGAGAGCCCGTTCCGAAGTGTTTTTTCCGGACCCGTATGACCTACGTTCGATCTACATTCCGACATCCTGCCTTGCCGAGGAACGAACTCGGCTACACGGTGGATTATTACGAGGGCTCGCTTTCGACGCTGTGTGCGGGGTGCGGGCATGATTCGATCAACGCGGCGATCGTGGAGGCTTGTTGGCAGTTAAATATCGAGCCGCACAAGGTCGCAAAGCTCTCAGGCATCGGCTGTTCGTCAAAGTCGCCCGCTTACTTCTTGTCCAATTCGCACGGCTTCAATTCAGTACACGGCCGCATGCCATCGGTCGCGACAGGGGCCAATCTCGCCAACCGCGATCTGATCTATTTCGGCGTATCGGGCGACGGAGACACGGCCTCGATCGGGATGGGGCAATTCGTTCATATAGTCCGGCGTAATCTGAACATGGTTTACCTTGTGATGAACAATGGCTGTTACGGCCTGACGAAAGGACAGGACAGCGCGACTGCGGATGTCGGGTCTAAGAGCAAGGCAGGCAGCGTGAATCTTTTCGAGGCGATCGATCTTTCAAGCCTCGCGATAGAATTGGGGGCGACATTTGTCGGTCAAAGCTTTTCGGGCGATAAGGACCAACTGGTGCCGCTGCTCCAGGCGGCAATTAAGCATAACGGATTCGCTCTGCTAAATGTTATTTCGCCGTGTGTGACGTTTAACAATAATGCCGGCTCGACCAAGTCCTACGACTACGTTCGCGAACATATGGAAGCGACAGCGACTATGGACTTCGTTCCGATGATGCGTGAGATCACAACGAGCTATGAGGCCGGGGCGATCCAGGACCTGCTTATGCACGACGGCTCGCAGATCCGACTTCACAAGCTTGCAAAGGACTGGGACCCGATGGACCGAAATTCCGCGATGAATGCCATCCATCATGCAAAAGCGAGGGGTGAGATCCTCACAGGCCTGCTGTTCATCGATGAAGGCTCGAACGATCTCCACGACATTCTGAACACTAGCGATCGGCCGTTAAACTCGCTTACCGAAACCGACCTGGTGCCGGGCAGCAAAGCGCTCGAAGCCCTTAATGCATCGCTGCGATAATTTAATTGAGAGATGCTGTAAGTCCAGGATAACGGTGTGTCTCAGCACGCGCGTAGTAATCAATGTGACATTGGAATTTTGGTGTCCGTACGTGCTGTAATTGCCAGCCTGCATTATTTTTTCACATAGAGCCGCTCGGCATTCCAAAGCGAAAAAGGAAGAAAAGAAGCTGGGGCAAAATTGCCTACACGTACGTTCGCGGCGGATACTACATGCCGCGAAACGACGGGTATGATCGGCATTTCCTCCGCGAAGATCGCCTGAATTTCGTTGAACATTTTGTGCCGCTCGTCAGAATTGCTCTCCTGCGAGATCCGCATCACCAATTCATCGACCCGAGCTTCCCACTCGGTTGCGGGCGTGGCTTGTTTCGGCTGCCACTGATGCACGGAACCCGAGCTCTTCAAAAACATCGAAAAGCCGGACGGATCGGTCCCGGTCTGCGAAAGGCCCATCAGGAGAGCGTCGTAATCAAAAGAGGTAGACCATCGTTCGCCAGCCCCTTGAAAATCGATCGGGGCGATCTGCATTTCAATGCCGAGTTTTGCGAGATCTTCCTGAATGACCGCAGCCATCAGCTTTCGAGGTTCATTTTCTGCCGGAACGATCAGAGTAAAAGTCACTCGATTCCCGGCAGCATCGGCCAGCACTGGCTTACCGGCATTATCACGAACGACAAAGCCAGCCTCTTTTAGCAGCGTGCGTGCCTTATCGAGATCGTATTCAGCATTCGCCAGATCGGGATCGCGCCAAACGCGATTCCCAACCGGTACAAAACCGTAAAGCGGAGTCGCCAGTCCCTGAAGAGCGTTTTTCGATATCGACGTTCTATCGATCGAATGGGCTACCGCACGGCGGAAAAGCTTGTCGGTGAACCATTTATACTTCGGTTGATCCGAGAGCGATTCCCCACTTTGCTTTGCCGGGTTTAGATTGAACCACATATGATCGGTGCTTAAACCGGGCCCGGCGTCGGATGGTTTAACGGAGCTTTCCGTCGTTTTCAACACGGCATAATCTGTGGCCCGGATGCGATCGACTATGTCAATGGTGTTTTGCTGAAGGCGTGCGAAGGTATTGTTCGGGTCGCCAACGATCTCGAGCACCAGAGATTCGAGGTAGGGAAGTTGGTTGCCGGCTTCGTCGCGTTTCCAGTAGTGGGGATTTCGTTTTAATGCGATACGTTCGCCGGCTTGGACCGAGTCAACACTGAACGCACCGCTAGTCACAACAGTTTTCGGATCAGCCGTTATCTTCCACTGTTCCGCAAGCGTCCCGGCCTTAAATGAATTTTCGAGAATATGTTTTGGCATAACCGCCAAATTTTCGAAATAGTTCTGAACCGCGGCGACCTTTTCCGGAAAGACCATCTGCATCCTCCGCTCGTCGATCACCTTAGGTTTTATTTCTTTTCCAGCAACGAGAAGCGAATCGCGGAAGATGCGCGATTGTGTTCGCTCATCGTAAATGCTCTCAAGCGTAAACTCGACATCTGCGGTGGTCAGCGGCCGCCCGTCTGAAAATTTGAGCCCCTCGCGCAATGTGAGATCGACCGTCACGCCGTCATCAGCGACTGTGTATGATTCCGCAAGCATTGGGACGTGTTCCTGCTTTGCATGATCAAAGGTGACTAGTCGATCATTGATCAAGAACAACGTAACAATGACCGATGGCTCATCATCCGCGAGATAGTAGTTTAGTGTCTTTAGCGGCGAAGCAAGCCGGTAAACGAGGGTTCCTCCGGACACTCCGGTCTCTTGACCAGTAGATGCCGGGTGCGGGGAATCTTTTGACACCGGCCCGCCGCATGCGGCGATGATAGAAATGCATAGAGCTGCAGCGAGTGATCGGGAAAACATGCGATTCATCCAGGTCATAAGCATCCTCTCAATTCGGTTGAGCTTGAAATTGCGCGTGAGGCGGGAAGTCAGCAGAAGTTTAAGCGGTTTTGTTTTGCAAATCAATCCGGCTTATTAAAGAATAGCGATGGGCCGAGCTAAACATTTTCGGAAAGTAAGCCAGAAAAACAATGATCTCTTTCTTTATCAGAAAGGCCGTACAGGGTTCTCTGATGCTCTTTGTCGTTTCGGCGATAACTTTCGCACTACTGTCTTCGGCGGGGGGCGACGCGCTTTCGGCACTTCGGGACAATCCACAGGTTTCCGTGGAAACGATCGAACGGCTGCGTGTAGTGTACGGTCTCGATCAGCCAATTGGAACCAGGTACTTGCGCTGGCTCGGCGGAATTCTTCGCGGAGACTTCGGCGAGTCTTTCGTTTTTCGAACTGAGGTCAGCGGTATAATTTTCTCACGTCTTTACAAGACCTTTGTCCTCGGTCTCGCAGCGATCGCGATCGCTGTGACCATTGCCGCGTCACTTGCCTTTATCCACGCACGCACGAAAAGCCGATTGGTCGATCGGTTGATCGGTGTCACTGTCCTCGTTTCCGCTTCGTCCCCCAGACTGGTTTTGTCGCTGTTTGCACTGGCTATTGTTGTCATGCTTTCCGGATCTGCCGTTGCTGTACGGGACGGTTCGGTCGCGGCTTTGATTCTCGCCGCATTTGTACTGTCGGTCCCGCTGATCGCCCTTTTTCTCTCACAACTCCATACAGCATTGAAACAGGCAATGAATGAGCCTTTCGTTCAATACGCTCGTGCAAAGGGACTGAGCGAAAACGCAGTGATCATCAAACATGCGTCGCGGGCGTCACTTGATCCATTTCTCGCAGTGTTGGGTCTTTCGTTCGGGGCCGTAGTCGGTGGATCGGTGATCGTGGAGACCGTTCTCGGTTGGCCGGGCATAGGCGCACTTACCGTTTCGGCTGTCCGGTCACGCGACGTGCCGCTGGTAATGGGCATTGTGATAGTCAGCAGTTCTGCGGTTTGGCTCGGCAATATGCTGGCTGAATTCCTGCAGATCGTTAATGACACGCGGCTTCGCGTCGCCGAGAGGGACCGGACTTGATGAACTCTGGTAAGGCAGACAGATCCTCGGCAATGCGCTTGCTCCGGTTTGGCGCGATCCTGATCATCGGTATTCTTGCCGCCGCGGTCTTGTTTGCCGACTTGATCTCGCCTTATGACCCATCTTCGCAATCGAGGCAAGACCCGATGGCTCCTCCTTCGGAAATTCGATTTCGAGACATCGACGGAAACTTCGTACGGCCGTTTATTTATTCGAGACGCCTCGTCGATCCGATAAGATCCGAGTATCGAGAGACCGAGACCGAGCAGCATCCGATCTCTTTTTTTGTCGAGGGCGAACCATATAGCTTCTGGGGTATGTTTACGTCACGGACACGTCTTGTCGGCATTTCCGGAGGCACGCCCGACACTCGGCTCTACCTTCTCGGCACAGACCAGCTTGGACGAGACCGATTTTCACGATTGATCGCGGCAACCCGTTTTTCGCTGATTGTCTGTCCGATCGGTGCTGCACTTGCGTGTCTGATCGGAATCATAATAGGCCTGGTAAGCGGCTATGGAGGGCGTTTTATCGACACCTTCTTGATGGGCGCGGCCGATTCGATGCTCGCCCTGCCGACTTTGATCCTAATATTGGCAACACGTGCTGCCTTCCCGCTGGAACTTCCACCGTTTCGTGCCGCAGTATTACTTATCGGGATCTTTGCCCTGACCGGCTGGGCCGCGATGGCACGGCTAACTCGCAGTCTTGTGCTTACGTTGAAAGAACGCGAGTTTGTCTTGGCGGCGAGAGCGTCTGGTGTCTCCGAATTTCGAATTATTTTTCGACATGTGCTGCCAAATGCGGCTCCGGCGATCGTATCACAGGCCCTGGTCATGCTCCCGGCGTTTTTGTTGGCCGAGGTTGCTCTCTCATTCCTTGGTATCGGAGTACAGGAGCCTCAGCCAAGCTTGGGCAATATGCTTGCAGCCGCTGGCGACATCACCCAACTCATCCATCGGCCATTTCTCCTGCTCGCACCCGCGATCGTGATCTTTCTTTTCGTTCTTTCTGTTCGATTGCTGGCAGACGCACGGGAGGCCGATCTCCATTCAGCCCACGTATCCAGGAATTGAGGCTAGTTGAATCCCGACCAAATAAAAAATAGAGTCGGAACTTTTGACGTGGCCCGCTCATTAAATTTCAGATATCGATTTAGCCATTAAAACGTGATCACCACACGCTTCGTTTGCACAGCCCGGTGTCGCTACTGTCCCTAAGAAGATCATTCGAGACCACAAGAAGAACCACAACTCTCTACTTTAGATCATAAACAAGAATGGGGTTTAGCTCGGAGCGATCAGCTGGGCTTTTGTTAGGGTCTGTCCTCTTTGTGCCACCTTGGCTTCAAGGGCCGTCAGCATCTCTTTGAAAGTGTCCAGATCATGCCTGATCGATACGAAGCGAACACCATTCGCGTTCATAAACTGCTAGGCCTAGCTAAGATCGGCGAACATCCGGAACGGCCCAATCGCTTGCGGTTGGATCGACACTCCCAATCGGGGGGGGGCGGAATCAACCTGCTCATTCTCGCGACCGCTCCCAAAGTTTGCCCTTAAGAGTAATGAGAAAGTGCCCTTTGGATCGACAAAAACAGTTAGATGGAGCCGAGTTTCGATACATTGACCCTGAACTAATTTTGATAAAGGGAAGATTGGAATCGATTTGGCGCAAATTTGGAAAAAATTTGGAAAAAATTTATGACTCCCTTGAAGCCCTACAATAAACTTCCTCAGAACTGAAAAACAACCTGAACAAACAGTAGCTTTTGTATTGCAAGGCAATGGACCGGGTGGCGAAACGTCAGATGCGGTCCGCGGCCGAGACCGGATGGTCAGTTAGGGGCTTCTCGGTGACGAACCCATGAGCGATTGCCGATAAGCACGTGTTGCCAAGATCCATCGATCTCGGACACTCATGGGGATTGTTTGAAGAGATTCATCTGCAGCACGTCTGGAACCCACACATATGAAACGAACCACTTTTCTTATCGCACTAGCCGCCATTCTCCTCACTTCACTCACGATCCTCGTTACCCGCTCCAGTATCGCAGCGAGCCCGGGCACGATCAGCTCCGCGAGCGACGTTCTTGCCTCATGGCTTTCGTCAGCCATTTCAACTGCGAAACTGATCTTGCCTTCGACCGAACCGCCTGCAGAACGTCCAAATGTTCTTTGGATGCGGGGTGGCCACGCTTCGACCATTGGTGAACCCGCATACTTCCCGGACGGTTTGCATTTCGTGACCGCGAGCGGCGACAACACGGTGAAGGTCTGGCGAACTGCCGACAACATGGTGGTCCGAACGATATATGCATTCAATACCAACACCCTAAATGCAAGAATATCATCCGACGGGCAGACACTTGCTGTAATGGGCTACGACCGTGACCCTGTCAATGTGAACCTTCACATGGGCTCGATCAAGCTATACGACACGAATGACTGGACCCTGCGAAGGGCCATACCGATTCCCACCGGAGCCACCCCATTCGGCTTCATGGAATTTTCGCCGGTCGACCCGTACTTGCTGGCAGCAGCCACCGGTAACGGCTACGCGGTCCAGATATGGAACGTATCGACGGGAAGTATCTACAGATCATTTGACAGTGGTTCCAGCTACGGAAGTGATTTCCCGATAATAATGCAGCCCTTCGCATTTCATCCGAATGGTGAATGGATCGGAGGCCGTGCGCACGATTACGGCCTGGCCATCGTTAACATTCAGGACGGTTCCATAGTTAAACGATGGGTAAATATCCCTACTGCGCCACCGTGGACCCAGGTTGGAGTTCCGCAAAACGGGGTTTACGGGTTCTCGCCGGACGGTCGGTGGGTATTGTCGCAGCGGACGGGCGGAGACGTTAATCACCCGCCGGCAAGGCTGACAGCGTGGGACTTTGACGCCGCTGTTTGCTCCAGGAATCAATACAATGGTGTATGGGGCTGCAACGGTTCAGGGCACGACCTCCTCCCATATTTTGGGAGCAATGTTAACGCTGAGAACTACGCCTTCTCGCCGGATGGCTCCCAATTGGTGCTTGGGGGATATCTGTCCGACACCGGAGACGCGGTGAATTATGTGTGGAATACGTCGGATTGGTCGCTTCTCCGCTCTTATACCAGCAACCCCAAGTTGTCGACGGACGGCAAGAGAGCGCGCGTGGCGTTCTCACCGGGAGGCGGAACACTTCTGTCTGCCGCGGAGGATATCCGCAAGTATGACCCGGCGACGGGGAACCTTCAGGAAATAGTAAGCGGGCAGATCGGCCCGGTGCGGTCTGCTGCTCTGTCGGCGAATGGCCAAATGGCCGCATCCATAACTCACTTGCAGAGGTATGCTTCATTGCAGTTGTACGATGCAACCAGTGGTGCCCTTTTGCGGTCGATCGATCTGAGCGAGACGGTGCCGGGACGCAATCCCCGTCCTCGGGTTTTGTTCGCTCCGGACAGCCTGAATGTGATTGCTGTAATTTACGATACGGCTGGTGCCGAGATCCGGGTGTTTGACAGTTCAACAGGCGAGAGCGTCAGGACGATCGAGGACAGCACCATTGGTTTGAACGGAATATCTTTCGTCTCGGATGCTTCCTCGCCGTCCGAACAGCTTCTCGCGGTCCCCCGTGGCAGTGGTATCCGGCTCTATCGTCTATCAGACGGCACTGTGGTCAGGGACCTAAGTGTTTCCCTTGAGGATGCGGAATATGCCTTCTCGCCTGACGGTTCGACGCTGGTCCACTTCTCTGGAGGGATTCCCCGGAATATCAATTCCGTCACGGGCAACCTCATCCGCAATTTCGACGGGGCCGCGAACAACCAAGCGATACGCACAAGGCCCCTGGCCTTATCGCCGAGCGGTCAGTTCTTCGTCACCGGAACCGAATCAGCGAGCAATAACGTGGTCAGGGTTTATGACATAAACCAATCAGCGCCACTCCACACAATAAGCGTGGGCGGAACGGTGACGGAATTAACGTTCGCTCCGGACTCTGAGTCGCTCGTCGCGTTCACCGCAGACGGCAGGGCGAAGGTCTACCGGACGAGCGACGGCGCCGTATTGCGCGATTTCAAAGAGGAAGTCGGGATATTTCATCCAAACGCGGGTAACACTCAGATCGCCAGCGCGGCCTATGCTCCTGATGGCTCAAAGATCTTCTGGGGACGAGGCGATGCAACAGTGGTCATGGCAGCTAACCCACTGAACGTGCCGCCAACCCACTCGATCAGCGGGCAGGTAACCGAGAACGGCGTCGGCCTCTCGGGTGTAACGATCACCCTTTCTGGAAATGCCTCCGGCTCGACCACGACGGATTCCGCAGGTAATTACGTATTTGCGGGCCTACCTCCGAACGGGACCTATACGCTTACGCCCACGTTGGCGAGCTATACGTTCTCGCCCGCGAGTCTTGTGGTTTCGAGCCTATCGACCGATCACGGGGACGCGGACTTTACCGCGGCCCGCAACGCGCATACGATCAGCGGTTCGGCAGGGGTCGCCAATGCGACGGTGACCCTCCGGCATGCGTCCAGCGAAGCGATCGTCGGGACGGCCGTGGCCGGTTCGGGAGGCAGCTACTCGTTCTCGAATGTTCCGGCGGGAGATAGTTACACCTTGACACCCCAGCTATCGGGTTATGTCTTTACACCTGGACAGCAAACTATTGCCGATCTGAGTTCCGACACGGCGGATGTAAACTTCTCCGCTTCGATCGACCCGAATGACACGTCACTCGTGATCTTCCGCGAAACGTTTGCTGCATACAATGGCGGGAACCAGAATGCTCTTCAGCCCGGGACCGGCCTGCGGCTTTCCTACGGTGGAAATGTGCCGGGGTGGTCTAAATCGGGTGTAAATTCAGTCCACACGGTGGACATGGGCGGCGGCAATTACGCGGCGACTTTCATATACGATAACAAGATCACGCTCAACACGCCGATCTCGGCGAACGGTGCGGGCCGCTTATACTCCGTTTCGTTCGACGCCGGCCCATCCGTTTACGCTACCCTGAATCAGGCCACACTCGCCTCTGACGGGCTGGTGATAAAACTGCTCCGCGGCGACAATTCCGTGCTGGCCTCGCACACGGTGCTCCCCGGTGCCTGGGTGACCGGCCCAAACGCACAGGACCTGGCGGGCTACTCTTTCTCATATCAGGGCGACGGAACGGGTCCGGTTCGATTTGAGATCTCCATAGTCGATCCGTCGATCGCGCGATTCGGCGGGGCGATCGATAACCTTACCTTACGACAGTCCCCAATTTTCCATGAAAATTTTAACAGCTACGAGAACGGTAACCAGAACTCCCTGCAGCCGGGAACGGGACTACAGCTTTCATTTGGGGGCGGCGTGCCGGGATGGATCAAATCAGGTTTCAATGCAGTGCACGCAGTGAATCTGGGCGGCGGGAACTTCGCTCCTAATTTTTACAATAACAACAAGATAACGACCGCGACTTCGATCTCGGTAAATGAAGCAGGAGTTGGGTATTTTGTAACTTTCGATGCCGGGCCATCGGTCTATCTCATATTAGATCAGGCAACACTCGCGGCGGACGGGCTGGTTGTAAAGCTCCTGAGGGCCGACAACTCGGTGCTTGCCTCGCATACCGTGCTTCCAGGGGCGTGGGTGACCGGCCCGAATGCACAAGACCTTGCCGGTTACTTTTTCTCGTACACAGGGGACGGCACCGGGCCTGTCAGGGTCGAGATCTCAACGCTCAACCCAACGGCTCCGCGGTTCGGGGGGGCGATCGACAACCTCTCCATTTTTGGCGATATCGGCGGATACTCAATATCAGGACGGGTATTTGCCGACGACGGCACCACGCCGCTAAGTGGAATAAACGTCGATCTTTCTAGCGGGGCCAGCACTACAACGAATGCAAATGGTGAATATCGCTTCGAACCGCTGGCGCAAGGCAGCACCCACACGGTGGCGCCCGCAAATACTGCGGAATTCGCTTTCGCACCTCAAACTGTGTCAGATCTGCAATCGGATCAGACGGTGAACTTCGTCGCAAGCCGGATCTGTAATTACTCGGTTCCGAGCAACGCGTTTGTTCCGGCCGAAAGTGGAACTCACAGCGTGCAGGTAACGGCATCCAACGGCTGCGCGTGGACGGCATCGAGTAACGCTGCATGGATCACTATCACAGCGGGTGCAAACGGCAGCGGCACGGGAACAGTCACTTATTCGGTGACGGCAAATCCCACTAGCGCGCCGAGATCGGGCACGTTGAGCATTGCCGGAAACACCCTGACGGTTTCTCAAGGCACGACGATAAACGTACCTGATGGGGACGTCGCCGGACTGATAGCGGCGATCAATTCGGCGAACGCCGATCCGGGGACCGATACCATCAATCTTGCAACACGCGGGACCTACATGCTTACAGCCCCTGCCGGCGAGAACAGTTTTCGAGGCGCGTTCGGCCTGCCGTCCATCACCACCTCGATCGTGATCAATGGCAACGGAGCTCAGATCCAGCGAAGTGGAGCTGTTGGAACACCCCGCTTCCGCGTTATCGACAATTTTGGCGGCGACCTGACCCTCAATGACGTGGTGATCAAAGGCGGCCTTGCGTCCGAGCCGACAGGCGGGATCCGCGGGTGGGGCGGCGGGATTTTGAACAACCCCAACAGCAAGCTCACGATGAGACGGAGCACGGTGACCGGGAATTCCGCAACCGACGGCGGCGGAGTTGTTAATCGCTGTGCCACGTTCATCGCTGAGAACAGCACGATCAGTCATAACACCGCGGTCGTCAGCGCCGGGGCCGTGATAAATCATGCTTCGAATTGCGCGTCCGTCGCCACCGTCAGCAACAGCACTATCTATGCAAATCATGTTGCACCGGGCGGATTTGGCGATGCCGTCGGCGGTGCCGTGACGTTTAAGAACAGCATCATCGCAAGCACTATCCGCGGGTCGGCAACGGAATGTAATATGCCAATGATCTCACTGGGCTATAACATCGTCAGTGACGGGACGTGTGGACCGAATGGCTCGGGCGGCGATAGGATCATCACCGGACTGACCCTTGGCTCGCTCGCCGACAATGGAGGCCTGACACCGACGCACGCCCTGCCTGCGGGCAGTCCGGCTTTGGACCATATCCCGGTATCAGCGTGTACGAATGCGGGCGGATCCGCCATCGCGGCGGACCAGCGGGGAGTACCGCGCGCGCAGAATGGGGCCTGTGACATCGGCGCTTTCGAGTCAAGGGCCCCGATCGAGGTCCAGGACGGAGATGTAGCGGGATTGATCGCGGCGGTCAACGCAGCGAACTCGAGCCCGGGCCCGGATGTGATCAACCTGGTCTCGGGAAGCACCTACACACTGAACGCTCCGGCCGGGACCGACGGCTTCAGGGGAGCATTCGGCCTACCGTCGATAACAAGCCAAATTATCGTGAACGGAAACGGTGCCGTCATCGAGCGAAGCACGACCGAAGGAACTCCGGACTTTCGCGTGATCGATATTTTCAGCGGCGACTTGACACTAAACCAGGTGACCGTTCGCGGGGGCAAAGCCTCGGTCCAAGCCGGCGGGCTGCAGGGTTACGGCGGCGGCATTCTGAATAATAATAACAGCCGTCTCGTGCTGATGAGCAGCACTGTTACCGACAATACCGCGAGCGACGGCGGCGGCGTGACCAACCGATGCAGTGACCTGAAGGTAGAAAACAGCACGATAAGCCACAACACCAGCACCAGCGGGGGCCGGGGTGGCGGCGGCGTACTCAACTTCGGCGGAGCCAGCTGCATGAATAAAACGACGATCAGCAGCAGCACGCTTTACGAGAACCGTTCTAATTTCCCACGCGGCCACAGCATCGCCGACGTTTTCAGCCCCCAACCGGCCATTACCTTGAAGAACAGCATCGTGTCGAATCCGACGCGCGGCGGAGCCGGCGGCGATTGTTACGGGTCGCCAGCGTCAAATATGCCGGTGTCGATGGGGCACAACATTTTCGGTGACAGCTCCTGCCAGGCAAACGGTTCATTGGGAGACCAGGTGATCGCGAACTTCGCCCTCGGTTCCCTCACCGACAACGGCGGGCCGACGCCGACGCACGCTCTGCTTTTCCAGAGCGCGGCGATAGACGCGATCCCATCGGCGGATTGTACGAACGTGGCGGGAGAGCCCGTTCCGACGGACCAGCGCGGCGAATCGCGCCCCAAGGGTGGGGCCTGCGACGTCGGCGCCTATGAACATTTCGACGCGACACCGCCTGTGATAATAACTCCAGGAGATATAAACGTTCCGGCGACGAGTTATGATGGCGCAGTTGTGACCTCTCAGGTCCATGCAAACGACGCATTTGAGGGAGAGGTGCCGGTCACATGCACCCCCTCCAGCGGCAGCAGCATGCCTCTTGGCACTACAACTGTTTTATGCACCGCGGCCGACACCGCCGGAAACTCGGCTTCTGCAAGTTTCAATATTTACGTATATATTCCCGCCTACATAATTTCCGGCTCGGTCGGAGTTTCGGATGCTGCGATGGCCCTACGGCGCCTCTCAGACGGCCAGGTCGTCGCTACCGCAACAAGCGGCCCGAACGGCAGCTACTCATTTGGTCCGCGTCCGCCATGGATCGATTACACGGTCACTCCTTCATTGGCGAGTCATCATTTTTCACCGGCTCAGCGGACAGTGTCGAATCTCAGTGCCCACCAGACCGATGTTGATTTCAGCGTTACCGACGACCCGAACTGCCAGCAGGGCACTTGCCTGATCGTCAATAGCTCGGCTGACACCCCTGATTCGAACCTGAATGACGGATACTGTGACACCGATCTGAATGCTGCAGGAGAACAGTGCACGTTTCGCGCGGCAGTTCAGATCGCCAACTCACGGCCCGCCGCCGACCGTATCGTGTTTGACCTGAAACTGCGCGGAGAGACGATCACGCTGACGTCCGGCAGCGAGATGATGATCACGAACAACGGGCCGCTGACGATCGCCGGGCCTGGATCCGAGCATTTGACCATTGACGGCGGGCCGGGAAGCAACCGCATCCTGTTTGTGAACCGAAGCATCGCAGCTATCTCCGGATTAAAATTTACCGGCGGCGGCGGGGACGGCGCAGAATTCCCGGCCGGCGGCGCGATCTTCGCATTCGATGCCACCCTAACGCTCGACGGCGTTCATGTCACCGGAAATTCCACGACTGGCGATGGCGGCGGCGTTTTTATCCGTGGGAACTTCAACTTTATAAACTCAACGTTCACAAACAACTCAGCCGCTAATTGGGGAGGCGCGATAAGTATCTATCCCGGAAGCGGCAGCATTACCGACTCCATCGTCTCGGGCAATTCTGCTGTAATAGGTGGCGGGATCTATTCGTATCCGCAGGTTGCAACAAATATCTTTGAGCGTGTGCTCTTTAGCGGCAATTCTGCGACATCATCGTCCGGAGGCGTACATCTGCTGTCGCCCGGTGGCGGAACGCACAAGATCATCGGGTCCACCTTCACCGCCAATAGCACGAACGGTTCATGCGGGGCTATCAACAACACGATCACGCTGGTGCTCCTAAATTCGACTATCTCAGGCAATACATCCCGACTGAACGGGTCCGGGCTGTGCAGCAGCGGAGCTGGTGGGACCACGGTTCGCAACTCGACGATCGCGTTCAACTCCACCACCACCGCCAACGGTCTCGGGGGCGTCCATCACTCTGGTGGGACGTTCAGTTTCGGCAACACAATAATTGCAGGAAATGCCGGCGGATCACGCCCTGAAATATCATCGATCGGAGGTTCCATCATATCTGAAGGCCACAATCTCGTCGGGAATTCTGCAGGCGATGCGGCACAAACCGGAAACCCGATCGCATATCAAGCCAGCGACATCCTCGATCAGGATCCTCGGTTGACCGCCCTCCGGGATAATGGCGGCGGCACCCCGACGCACGCTCCCCTGCTCAACAGCCCGGCGTTCAATGCCGGAAGCAACGCACTGGCGACAGATCCCTCGAACGGGGCGGCCCTGGCGACCGATCAAAGGGGAACTGGCTTCGCCAGGATCGCAAACGACACGGTTGACATCGGTGCGGTTGAGCTTGATTCTATTTTCATTGTCAATAGCAGCTCGGACGAAGCAGATGCAAACGTTGGCGACTCTGTTTGCGATGTGGATCTGGCGATGATTGGCGAGCAGTGTTCGCTGCGGGCCGCTGTACAGGAAGCAAATGCTGCCGAGGCCGACAATACTATTCTTTTCGATACCGTCCTGACGGGGCCATCGATCACTTTGTCATCCGGCGCCGAGATCCGAGTTGAGAAGAACGGTTCACTTTCGATCATCGGGCCGGGAGCAAACTTGCTTGCCATCGACGGCGGCTCGAGCGACAACCGGATCTTCTATACCGCCGACGCGACCGTGACAATTTCCGGCCTTACGTTGACCGGCGGCGGGGGCGTCGGATTTGCGAACGACTACGGCGGAGCTGTCAAGACCGGTGTCGGCGGCGCGCTGACATTGGACGCGGTGCACGTTTCCGCTAACACGAGCCTGAGCGGGGGCGGCCTCTTTCTGCGAAATGGCGTCCATAGGATCGTCAATTCCACAGTCTCAGGAAATACGGCGGGTGGATGCGGCGGAGGAGTCCATAATCAGGGAGCTCTCACTATAGTCAATTCAACATTGTCGGGCAACAGATCGGTCAATTATTATGGCGGGGCCGTTTGTAACGACGGTTTCGCGGGCACCGATCCCGTGGTGACCTTGCGCAACGTGACGGTTGTCGAGAATACGGCTAACCGCGGCGGCGGTATCTACAATTTCGACGGGACGACCAATATCGGAAACACGCTGTTGGCCGCAAACACCGCCACTTACCCGGATATTTACCTTCATAGCGGAGTTGTTGTTTCGGCGGGAAATAATCTGATCGGCAATTCGACGCACACTGGTCATGCTGTTACCTTCCAGCCGTCCGACATCCGCGATGTGGGCCCGCAAGTTGCGCCTCTTGCGAATTATGGCGGTCCTATGCCGACCCACGGGTTGTTGGTCGGTAGCCCGGCCATCAATGCTGGCAGCAACGCGCTGGCGGTCGACCCGTCCAACGGCGCTTCTCTTACGACGGATCAGCGCGGCGCTGGTTTCGATCGCGTGAAGGAGACGACCGTCGACATCGGAGCCGTGGAAGGGTCCGTGGCCGTCTATTCCATAACGGGGCAGGTGTTCGCAGACGATGGAACAACCTCGTTGAGCGGGATCACGGTCGGGTTCCCAGGCGGCGAAAGTGTGGTTACGGACTCAAGCGGACAATTCACCTTCGCGGGCCTCACCGCGGGCGAGGATTACACCCTTACGCCGCAGGGCAGTGCCGTGTTCTCATTTACCCCGCAAACGGCGGCGAACCTTCAGAGCGATCAAACGATCAATTTCACCGCGACGCGCCGGACGTATTCGATAAGCGGTTCGGTAGGAACACCAAACCGCACCGTAACCCTTTCCAGCGGCGGCAGCGTAGTTTCGACAACGGTCAGCGATGCCAACGGTAATTACGGATTCACGGATGTCCAGGCAGGACGGGACTACGTTGTAACACCGCAGAGCGACGCGGTTTTTTCGTTCACGCCGACATCAGGATCGGTCACCAACCTGCAAAGCGATCAGATATTGAACTTCACGCCCATGGCATTCCTTTCGATCAACGACGTTAGCATCGCGGAACCTGCTAGCGGCAGCGCAACGGTTGCATTCACGGTCACCCTGTCGGCAGCGGCCGCACAGCCTGTCACCGTTGACGTATCCACCTCAGACGGGACCGCCACGTCACCGGACGACTATTCGGCCCTTCCTATCCAGCAGCTTGTATTCAACCCGGGCGAAACGACCAAACAGGTGGAGGTTTCGATCAACAGCGACGCGGTGCCGGAAATTAACGAAACCTTCTCTGTGGACCTTTCAAATGCTTCGAACGCGGCCATCGGCGACGGGCAGGGCATCGGCAGCATCCTCTCGCAGTATACGGCGAACGGCCGGATCGTTTTCACGAGCATCCGGACCGGTGACTGGGAGATCTACGCGATGAACCCGGACGGCAGCAGCGGGGAATCGCCGCAGAGACTGACGAACCATCCCGCGATCGATTATCTCCCGTCGTACTCGCCCGACGGCAGAAAGATCGTGTTCCGGAGCGATCGCAGCGGCAACATCGATATCTTTATGATGAACGCGGACGGCAGCAGCGGCGATTCACCGCAAAGGCTTACGACTCATTCAGCTATAGATGACTTCCCGACATTCTCGCCTGACGGCCGAAAGATCGTTTTCTTCAGCAACCGTAGCGGCAATAACGATATATATGTGATGAACTCCGACGGGAGCAGCGGCGACTCGCCCCAGCGGTTGACGACCGCGCCCGGAAATGATGTCGATCCAACGTTTTCACCGGACGGCAGTAAGATCGTCTTTACAAGCAATCGCAACGGCAACATCGATATCTATGTGATGAACGCCGATGGAAGCAGCGGTGATTCACCGCAGAGACTTACGAGCCATCCCGCCGAAGATAGTTTTCCTGCCTTCTCGCCCGACGGCAGCAAGATCGTTTTCAGAAGCGTTCGCAACGGCAACTACGATATTTACGCGATGAACGCGGACGGCAGCAGCGGCGACACGCCCCAGAGACTGACGACGAATGCGGCGCTCGATAATTTCCCGTCCTATTCGCCCGACGGCAGCAAGATAGTCTTTTTCAGCGATCGAAGCGGCCAGGACGATATCTATGTGATGAACTCCGACGGCAGCAGCGGCGATTCGCCGCAGCGCCTGACGACGAACGGCGCAAATGACCGTTATCCGAAATGGCAACCTGCGGCGATCGTCCCGTTATCGGGCCATGTTTTTGCCGACGACGGCGCGACCCCGCTCGCCGGAGTCGCGGTCAATCTTTCAAACGGAGCTGTCACAACGACCGATGCCGGCGGCAATTTCAGTTTCGGGGGCTTGACGACGGGTATGGCCTACACGGTCACGCCGCAGAACGGCGCAGTCTATTCGTTTACGCCGCAGACAGTCTCGAATCTGCTGCCCGGTCAGACTCTGAGCTTTACGGCGACGAGAAATTCCTACACCATCAGCGGATCGGTCGCGGTCGGGAATGTGACGGTTACGCTTCGCGATCTCGCCAGCAATGAAGTGGCCGCCACCGCAGTGAGCAACTCCTCAGGGCACTATGCCATTTCTGCCGCCGCGGGACTGAATTATTCGGTCACGCCAAATGCTGAAGGGCACTTTTTCGCACCGGCTTCTCAGTCTGTCAACAATCTGATCGGAGACCGGCCGAACGTGAATTTCACTGTCACCGACGATCCCAATTGCCAGCAAGGCCAATGCCTAATAGTCAACAGCACGCTCGATGCCGGCGATGCGAACCTGAATGACGGCATGTGCGATATCGATCTATCCGTCCCGGGCGAGCAATGCACACTCCGCGCGGCGGTCCAGATCGCCAATGCACGTTCAGCGAATGACACGATCGCCTTCGATCTGCATCTGGCTGGATCGGCCATCACGCTAACCTCAGCCACCGAGATCCTGATCAACAACAACGGAGCAATAGCTATCCGCGGACTCGGTCCCGATCGGCTCACGATCGACGGCGGCCCGGGAAGCAATCGTCTCTTTTACCTCAATAATGCGACGGCGTCGCTCTCGGGATTGACTTTGACCGGCGGCAATGGGACTGGTCTCAATAACTTGCCAGGTGGAGCCATCTATGCCCAGTTAGGGTCGCTTACGATCGACAACGCCAAAATAATGGGAAACAGTTCTAATTCAGCCGGAGGCGGCCTGTATGCCTCAAGTGTCTCGTTAACGCTTAACGCCGTCGATCTGACCGAAAACAGTGCGGCTAGCGGTGGTGGGGGCGCGCTTATTTCCGGCGGCTCTGCAACCCTCGACGGGGTCAGGGTTGCCGGAAATACTTCGGCCAGCAGTAGCGGTGGAGGTGTTTACCTTAGTGTAAACGCCGGTACCACACGCATTCTTAATTCCGTGTTTTCAAATAATTCGGCGGGTTTCGGTGGAGCTATCTACGCCGTTGTGTCCGGGGCCGCAGGGCCAAACTTTGAGATGGACGCAGTTCAGGTGACGGAGAACGCAGCTACAAGTGGTGCAGGAGGTATGTATCTGAATATATCCGGTTCCACGAGTACGAATGTGACCGTTTCGAATTCGTCCTTCTCGGCCAATACGGCATCCGGAACCTCTTCTCAAGGGGGAGGCATCTTTCTCGAAGGATACAACGGGACGGCAACACTTGACCGCGTCACCATCTCGAATAACACAAGCCGGTCGTTTGGTGGCGGTTTATCGATCCAACTTTTTAATACGTTTAACGGCCGGATCGCCAACTCATCTATCGTGAACAACATTGCGGGGGCATCCGGTTCATTCGGCTACGGCGGAGGCATTTATGCAGCCGGAAACGGCGGAACGCTCAAGGTCGGGGACACGAAAATTACCGGAAACTCCTCGTTCGGGTCCGGTGGGGGAGCATACTTAAATCAAACCGTGGGAATGACGGTCATCAGCGGATCGACCTTCTCATCGAACAACGGTTCCAGCCATTGCGGCGGCGTGATGGTGAGGACAGCCTGGATCTTCAATTCGACCATTTCCGGCAATACTGCCGAATACTACGGGAGCGGACTGTGCAGTTGGGGAAATGCCCATCTTCGCAACGTTACCGTAACAAACAACACTCGGACCACTGAGAATTGGGGGGCCGGGGTTTACTCCTCTGGAACGCTGACTGTAGGCAACAGCATCATTGCCGGCAATACGGGGATCTATCCAGAGATTCTTAATCAGGGCACGTTTACCTCGTTGGGAAACAATTTTATCGGGGCACGCTCGGGCGACTCGCAAAAGACGAATTACCCCATCACCTATCAAGCCACGGACATTCGCGACCAGGACCCGCGGCTAGGGCCGCTGGCGGACAATGGCGGGCCGGCCATGACTCACGCACTGCTCGACGGCAGCCCGGCGGCAAATGCGGGCAGTAATGCTCTGGCCGTGGACCTGCTAAACGAACCGCTTGGCACCGACCAGCGAGGTGCCGGCTTCGGCCGCGTGAAGTTTGGAACTGTGGACATCGGTGCGTTTGAATCGGAAATTTCGGTGCAGGTGCCATCGATCTCGTGGAATCCGCAGATGAACACGACATACGGGATGCCGCTCGGTCCGGCCCACTTGAACGCATCTGCCAGCCACAATGGGATACCGGTGGCGGGAACGTTTGTTTACAGCCCGCCCGCCGGGACAGTACTGAACGCAGGGAATAACCTGCCACTGTCCGTCGTGTTCACACCCAATGATACGGTCACGTTCAGCGAGGTCACGAGAACGGTCAACATCAATGTAAACAGAGCATCAACGCAGACGACGTTTAACAGCCTGAGCGTGACAAATGCTTCGTCTGTTCCCCTGTCTGCAGTGGTCAGAAACAGCGACACCGGCGATTTCGTTTGTGCCGGTTCGGTTACATTCAGAGTCTACAAAGCAGGTACACAGATCACCTCACCGACAATTCCCTGCACTACCTCGACCAATACCTTCGGGGGAACCCTCGGCCTTTCGACGTTCGGCGACGGAACCTATACCGTGTATGCGTTCTATAACCCCACGGCGAACTACAACCCGAGCAGCGGCGTCGGGAGCTTTGCCATAGGAAGCACGGCCGTACTGACGCCATCTTTGGGCAGCATAAGCCCGGTATCGTCGGCTGACCACGCCACGGCTCCGTTGACACTGACGGTGAACGGGTCGGGGTTCGGTGCAAATGCCGCCGTCTTGTGGCGGGATCCGATCACCCAGATGAAGACGAGCCTGGCGGTTACGAGCCGGACGTCAACGCAGATGCAGGCGACGGTCCCAGTCGAACTGCTCGCGAGGGCTGATGCTTATCAAATAACGGTTGACAACACCCCGGCGAATACGACCGATGGTGAATCGAGTTCGCAGACTTTCTTCGTTACCGCCGAACCGGTTTTGGTGACCGGCGTGACGAGCGCCGTGCCGAATCCATCGACGAATACAACGACCGCGACAGTCAGCGGTTCGGCCGGGACAGTTTCGGCAACGGCCTCAACCACTACCGGCACAACCGCTGTCGGCACGGTGACGCTTGCTGAATACCAGGGCGACCCGGTCGGCACCTCAGCCACGAGCGGCTCGGCAACCACGACCTTCTCCAGTACGGGCGGCTTCTACGACGTCCACGTTTCATCCGGCAGCACCTATACTTCGCTGAGCCTGAATTTCTGCAACACGGGCGGGACCGTTATGTATTGGTACGACGGCTCTGCATGGAAGCTCGTATCTCCGCAGTCTTACAGCCTGTCCACTCGTTGTATCGCCGTCACGCTCAACAACAGCACAACGAGCCCATCATCGCCCACGATCAGCCAATTGACCGGCACGGTATTGGCCGCGGCCGGAGGGCCCGAGCTGGGCACGATCAGCATAACGCCGTCGGTTCCTTTGCCGGTCGGAAGCCCTGTTAATCTGAGTGCCGCATTCTCCGATCCCGGCGGGCCGGAAAATTCAGTTTATCGCGCCGAGATCAACTGGGGTGACGGCACGACGACACCGGCGCCGGACGGCGCTCCGCTGGAGTTGACCGGTACCGACGCTCCGTTCACTGCAACACACGCATACAATGAGCCCGGCGTTTACAAGGTCACGGTGAAGGTCACCCGGTTGATCGATGGAGCGTTCGGTTCATCGAGTCACGAACAGTACGTGGTCGTTTATGATCCCGAAGGCGGCTTTGTGACCGGGGGCGGCTGGATAAATTCGCCACTCGGTGCATATCTGCACAACCCGGCCCTGGTCGGGCGGGCGACATTTGGTTTCTCTGCCAAATATAAGAAGGGGGCGAATGCTCCGACCGGAGAAACCCAGTTTAATTTCCACGCATCTGGCATGAATTTCAAGAGCGAAAGTTATGAGTGGCTCGTCGTTGCGGGGGCACGGGCCCAGTTCAAGGGCAAGGGCAAGATAAATAACACCGGGAATTACGGGTTCATGCTGACCGCGATCGATGGGCAGCTAAACGGCGGCGGGGGAACAGACAAGTTCCGAATAAAGATCTGGGATATCGCATCGGGCACCATCGTTTACGATAACAATCGCGGAGCCGGCGACAACGGAAATCCGACTACTGTCTTAGGGGGCGGCAGCATCGTGATCCATTCGGGCCAGTAGCCGAGCCGTGTTCCCAGGTTGAGTCGCCACCCGGATCTTCCGGTGTTTTAAGGGATGCCGGATCTGCATTTAGTACCCCACCTGCTCTTCGGGGCACTTGAACAAAAAAAGGGGCCTGTTTCAAATGCAGGCCCTTTGGATTTAAACTCTTGCTTTGATCCGGTTAGGAATGGTACACCCTGCAGGACTCAAACCTGCGACCTTCTGATCCGAAGTCAGACGCTCTATTCAACTGAGCTAAGGGTGC
>DAOLDE010000026.1:0-41241 GCA_035327545.1 Pyrinomonadaceae bacterium
TAGCTCGAACCGCTCGTGTCGTACTTGTACTCAAGTTTCAGAACGTCTTGGACAGTGCTCGTCTCCCACAGCCCGATCTGCTTGATCTGCAGCCGGTCGGCACTGTATTCGAACGTCTCCCACAGCCCGTTGCCAAGCTGCATCCGTTTAACATGACCTGCAGTGTCGAAGGCGAAAGAGTCTGCGTAGGTCCAGAACCCGGCATTCGCGTTCTTCTTGCTCTTAACCACGGCAAGATCGCCGTTCTGGTCAAGGACAGTCCTTCGACAACTCAGCCCGGTGGATTACCCGACACCATACACGGCAGAACTTCCTAAAGCGAGTTGGGAAAGTGACTAACGACAAGCGTCGGATAAGCCGAATCGGCGCCACCTTTAATTGTGTAACTCGGACGCCTTTCGACGAGAATCCTGTAACTACTTATACCTTGATGGACAAAGTAATTCTTGGCTTCCGCTGCTCGATCTGCGGCAGCCGAGCGCCGATTACCACCTTTCTGGGTATAACGAATGAACACGAATCCAGTTCGATCGTCTTTGAGAGATTTTGCAGTACGCTCAAGAACAGCTCTGTAGGTAGCGGGACTTAGCTTTTCAGAAATTGCTCCTTCAAATGAATAGCCGTCATCGATAACCGTCCTACTAATCAGATGGTCAGCACGCCTCCACTCGGTAAACTCCGGGAGCTCAGCATCTTTCGGAACTAACCAGTACTCCGTCGAATTCGCCTGATTCGGCTTGCAATTATTTGCTTGCCTCAAAAAGTACACCTGCGAACTGCTTATGGCATGGTTCTTTTCAAGCAGTGCAATAGCGTCAAAGGGACTAAAAAATGCAGTCATCAGGGCGAGGGGCAAAGCCCTTTCAGAACATACCCTGACTGCTAGAACTGCTCCTTCACGTTTAATGGCTTCCGAGCTTCGCGCACCGACCGAATATAACGCTTCGCCGATGTCCTCTACACCGGGTTGAATGCTGCCGACCAGAACCGCATTTTGTCGATTTAATGTGTACCCGGAGACATCATGAAGCGATCCCATGAAACCAAAAGTCATCAAGACGAAGAATCCAAAAATTTTCATAACTTAAACCCCAAAGACTTACCTAACATCTGACCGGACTCGCTGATCCACAAGGGACGATCCACCAACTCATTGGGGATGCCCTTCCCGTCGTTGAATCCTTAAGATAGCGAACACCCTTCCTAATTTCAGTCCTGCTCTCTAGTGCCGGAGTGTACGTATGGTTAACGTTGTTTGCAGCCCTTAATTCATTACGCCATCTCTGAGCAAATTCCATTTTAATGAACGCAAAATGGAAAGTCCCAGAACCCTTAGTCCACGGCATTGTCTTCCCGATTAAGTCCCCCACACCTATCTCCACCTTGCTTGTGGGATTACCGCTCTTATCGGTGAAAGAGGTTGAAGTACTCAGTGCGGCCAAAATCTTTGGGCCTGGTTCCACAATGTCTTTAAGTATCAGAACGATGTTAGTCTTCTGCAACAAAATCATCGTCGTGTATAGACCGAATTTGGGCTCTTGCACAAACGTTTGAAGTACGGTTCCAGTCAGACCCGCGATTGCTTTGATGTCGGCGCCCGGGCCGCGGGAACTGCGGTGCTCCCCGTCATGCCCTTCACCAAACCGCCGCGCTCCTTCGGGCGTGTATCCATACCCTGGAGCTGGATCCCACCCCGCATCGTTTTCTCCTAACATACCACCAATGTTTGGTCTATCATCCGTTTGCACGGCGTGCAACATTTCATGCAGCAGGGAGGCATGAGAGGGATCGGCCCGTTGCTGATCCCAGCCTAACTGAATTCCCGGTCCCCCGTTGTCACTATAAAGACCTATCAGCCCCATGCTCCCGCCACCGGTCCAATAGCACCAACTGCCGCAGGCTCCGGTTGTGCTTGGGATGAGGCCGAGCGCGTCGGTGAACTTGTAGGGCGAGTTCAGAACGTAGCTGTACCGATTGAAAGTCTGCGGGTTGCGGATGGAGGCGCTGGCCGTCAGCGGATCGACGGACGTGAATCGACCGTGAATGGTGTTGTAGTACCTGGCCTGGGCGAATTCGAGGCCGCTTTCGGAGTCCTTCTCATACCCCGTATAGCCTTTCCGGACCTCGCCGCCGCCGTATTCTTCGCTCTCGGAGCGATGCTCGTCGGCAACCAGTTCCTCGCCGAATGCAGAGTAGTCTTTGCGGCTCAGGACCCCGCCGTTCTTGTCCGTCACAACACGCGGGCTGCCGAGGTGGTCCTGTGTCAAATAGCTCACCTGTGCGGTCTCGACCCCCTCGATCTCGGCCGAATACTCCGCCACAAGCGTCCCACCGGCATTATAGACGAATATCATCACCTCGCTGCCGGCAATTTCCCGTGCAACCGGGCAAATTGGCGACGCGCATGCCCGCTTTTACAAAACTCTTACAATCGCCCGTCGCAAAAGCTGTTAGCCTTTCTGTAGGGCAAACTGCCATATTCCAAAAAGATCAAGCGAGGTAATGGATGAACGAGGCGATTACAAGAGAAGCGGATTCGGACCAGATCAATTGGGGAACATTGTCGGCGGTGGTGCTATTCCATCTGCTGGCGGTCGTCGCCCTCTTCAATTTTAGCTGGCTGGCGCTCGGCGCTGCGGCCGTACTTTGGTGGATCTCAGGAAGTCTCGGCATCGGGCTCGGATATCACCGCCTGCTCACACATCGCGGTTTTAAGACGCCCCGATGGCTCGAACGGACGCTCGCCGTATTCGGAACGCTTGCGGTACAGTCCGGGCCGATCACGTGGGTAACTACTCATCGCATCCACCACGCGTTCACCGATACCGATCGCGATCCGCACAGCCCGCGTCACGGGACATACTGGTCGCATATGGGATGGATCTTTCGCGGAACGGCCCAGAACAATTCGCCTGAAGTTACGCAGCGATACTCGCCGGATCTGCTTCGCGATCCGTTCCTTGTTTGGATAGACCGAAACTATTGGGTTCCAACTGCCGTTGTCGGCGTCGGCCTTATCGCAATCGGAGGCTTTTCAGCCTTACTGTGGGGCGTCTTCTTCAGAACGGTGATCGGCTGGCACTTCACCTGGCTGGTCAATTCGGCAACCCATCTTTGGGGCACTCGTCGATTCAAGACCCGCGACGATTCGCGGAACAACCCGCTGGTGGCAGCACTGACGTTTGGTGAGGGCTGGCACAACAATCACCATGCCTACCCGCGTTCAGCAAAACACGGTCTTCGATGGTTCGAGTTTGACCTGAACTGGATGCAGATCTGGCTGCTAGGCAAGCTTGGCCTTGCAGAGCACATCTTCGCCTACGAGATCCAGCCCGAGCCGGACGAACAGCCCGTTGAGCTGACGCCGGTGCAGGACGCGGCGTAGCGACCGTTGCGCAACATATGAAAATAATGGCAAGGGCGGCCGCCTTTGCCTTTTTTCGTTCCAGCCAATACTTTAAGACTCATGCGGCGAAAGAAGACGGCCATTTTCTTTCTTGTCCTGGGCATCGGCCTCAGCATTCTCGCCGTTGCGCTCAACGTGGGCTGGATCCTGCTGAACCTGAGAGAGGTCGTGCTTCTCGTTCTTGGCGTAATATTCTTTGCCTTGATCATCACGGGCCTGATCCTTAACACTATCTTTCTGGTCCGCGAGATACGCCGAAACGAGCAGCACGACGCATTCATCAATGCCGTTACGCACGAACTGAAAACGCCCATCGCCTCGATAAAACTCTATCTTGAAACGATGAAGAGACGCGATGTCTCGCCCGAAAAACAGAAAGAGTTTTTGGACGTGATGCTGGCTGACAGCGACCGGCTGCTGACCACTGTCGAACAAGTATTAAAAGCCGGCGGGCTGAAAGAAAAGCTCCCGCGGCCTGCAAACACCGAGATCAGCCTCGCCGAACTTCTGAAACAATGTATCGCGACCGTCAGGGCCCAACGCAATCTAGATCCGTCCGCCATACGATTCACCGAACCCGCCACACCGATGGAAGTTAGGGGCGATGAGGCCGAGCTGACCACGGCATTCACCAACCTTCTGGATAACGCGGTGAAATACTCGACCGGCGAACCAAAGATCTCCGTTAGGATTAAGGAAACCGTCCTCAACAAGCGTGCCGAGATCTTCATCAAGGACAATGGGGTGGGCATTCCGTCGAGCGATCTTAAGCGAATTTTCAAACGTTTTTACCGGGTGGCCAATGGTTCGACGGGTAAGACTCCTGGCACAGGGCTTGGATTGTTCATTGTACGCACTATCGTAGAACGCCATGGCGGCCGTGTCTTTGCCCAAAGCCGCGGCGAGGGAAAGGGAAGCACGTTCGTGGTCCAATTGCCGCTGGCGTGAGAAGTATGAATGAACTATGAAGATCCTGATCGTCGAAGACGAGGCACACATTGCTGACGGCCTAAGGTTTAACATCGAGGCTGAAGGATTCGAAGCAGAGATAGCCGCCGACGGCGAATCGGGGTTGCTGCTCGCCCAGCAAGGCGGTTTCGATGCCGTTGTGCTCGACGTGATGCTGCCCGGCAAAGACGGCTTCGAGGTCGCGCGCACTTTGCGTGAAAATGGGATTTACGTTCCTATCCTGATGCTCACCGCTCGCGGGCGTCCCGAAGATGTCCTCAACGGTTTCGAGGCCGGCGCTGACGACTATCTTCCGAAGCCGTTCGACCTTAATATCTTCTTAGCACGCCTTAACGGCCTGCTTCGCCGCCGCGAATGGTCGCGTCGTGAAACGACCACCCAGCGTCTTGGCGATACGTTCGAAATAAACGGAAAGACCATCGATTTTGCAAATCTCGAATTACGCTCTGAAAAAGAGACCATTCATCTCACTATGATGGAGATAAAACTTCTCCGTTACCTTATTGAGCACCAGGGTCAAACCGTCTCGCGCAGCACAATTCTCGAAGACGTCTGGGGACTACAGGAAGACACTGACACGCGGGCCATCGATAACTTTATCGTGCGATTGAGGAAATACCTCGAAGACAAACCGAACGACCCGCAGATCGTGCGGACAGTTAGAGGCGTAGGTTACAAATTCGTCAGCGGTCCAAGCCTGAATGCATGAGTTTCACCAGACCGCTGTGACCCCGTTTCTCATAGCTTTTTTTCACTCAGGGAAATTCCGCCTTGCTATGACCTTGATCTCTTCACGCCAGTTTTCGTGCAGCTCAAACCGCCACAATTCTATTTCCGGAGTTAACATGCGCGCGAAATATTCGAAATCGCGATGAAAGCACAATCCCGGTGCAACGGCGTAAACCAAAGCGGGCTTATCGGCAATTTCAAGATCCTCAAAAACGCGAGCCCGCTTCAGCTCGCCCCGTCGCCGAAGATGTTCTATTTTTCTCCAGTAATCCGCTGCCTGAAAAGGTGTTTCGCGGTCGGGCAAAGCCTTTAATTCTATTACCACTAAACGGCCATCACGACGCAGGGCGAGGAGGTCGATCTTGTCCGCCGCGGCGGTGCGGAACTGGTTATAGATAGGGGCCAGAACGAGATTGGGATCTAGCAGCTTTATGTTGCGCCGGAGTATCGATTCAAGCCACGATTCAGGCGAGTGTCGATAAAATTCATGGCGTTTTGATGCAGAACTGCGGCTGCGGTAGTTTTCGAGATCGCCGATCAGCCGCTTGAGGTCGGCCCAAGTGTCTGATGTTAATGGCTTCTTTGTCCGTTCGATCCCGAACCAGGCCCTTTCCGTTCCCGACATCAGCCTTACTCGGGCAAAAGCCAACCCATTGAACCGCAAAGTTTCGCCATAGCGAGAATGCATTACGTCGATCGCCTCGGGTGAAAGTTCGATAAGTTTCCGTGCGGTTTCGCTCAGTCCTATCTCATCCGGAAGCTTCAGCTCCTTTGGTTTCTCACGCCACAGGCGATTGACGGCCAGTTCGGCTTTTGGCTTTATAAGTTCGCTGCCGCTGATCTGACTTAGTTCAACTAGCTTTATCGATCTTCGGAATGGGGCTTTTAGAAGAGCGTGCAGTTTTTGAAGGTTTGCCGAGGAACGCTTTGCGGAAACGATATGCAGCTCACGAACCGGTTTTTTCGAACGAGTTCGCAGGCGTTCAAACCAAAGAATGGATGTCGCAAGAACTGCTTCTGCCGTCGCGCCTCCCGCTATATCAGAAAATACACAGAATCTCCCGACCTCACGGCTTTCCGCTATTATCTCGGCAAATCGGCCGCTCCCACGATTCAGTCCTATGCGTACGATCTTCACATTGAGATCTGATCGCTTTATCAAAGATGCCAATGCGTTAGCACGTTGCAAGCGGGCTAGTTCGATGGTCGCCGCGAGTTCCGCGGCCGATGTGCGGGGTACAAGCCGGATCTGATCGGGATCGCCTCCAAAAGGCGTCGCAAGCCGCACATTTACATCGCAGCCTTCCGACGAGAAGTCAACGATCCGACGTGAACGAAACCCCCGGTCGCCGACAGTACCCAGACTCATGCATCGCGGCCCGGCCTCGATCTCTATCTCGCTTCGTTCGACCGGGAACGTCCTTCCATCGCCATCGACGATAAGCCACTCGGCATGTTTGTCGAGAAGCTCGCCGAGGCCATCGATGACTGCAGAAGGTGCTACCATCTATGCTTTGTGTCAAAGTACCGCATCATCGCCTCTGCCCAATCTGAGTAGCCCTGTTCCGACGGGTGAATTCCGTCTGCAAAGAAACCCTCGAGCGTAACATCCGCCGGCTGCGGGTAGTAGTGAACGCGTTCAATGTCGGCGGTGAATTCTCGTATGTTGGCATCGTGCATCTTTGAAAGTTCCCAGAGCAGGAACTTGATCGGATTTGGGATCACGGGCGAGTAAACGATCATCGGGCAATTCGATATGAAAATTACGGCGTCAGGATTTGCACCGCGCAACAAGCTCAGCAATTCGATCATGTCACGCCGCCATTTCTTCGGACTGCTCAATTTCATAACGTCATTACCGCCTATGCCGAGAAGGATGTGAGCGTATGCCCTGCCGGGAACAAGCGGCAGCAGTTCGTCGATCGTTCTTCGAGCAGTAACGCCGTTTCGGCCCACAACGGTCCATTCGACCCGTTGCCCGATTCGATCAGCAAGCCTCGCGGCGAATTGGCCCGCAAGAGCCTCCTTATGCGTCCGTGCCCCGAGGCCTGCAACCGTCGATTCGCCTAATACAAGCAGTCGCGAGGAACTTTCACCTTGGCCAACAATACCCGTTTTTTCACCAGCAGCTTCCGGGAGAAGCCCGACCTTTCGCCGGGTATGAAGTCCCTGTAGATACAAAAGCGGAGAAACTGGCAAAACGGCGGCCGCGGCCGTCAAATACTTGGCTTGCCAACGCGCGAGATTAGTGCTTTTGCCGTTCCTGGACATCGATATGATAAACTTCGAATAACCTAGATGTTTTTGTCAAATCCTGCCAGTTCTCTGGTCCTTCTGATCGCGATCCTGGCCACTCTTACTGGATGTCGCTGGACCGATTCGAACGGAAATCTATCTGTCTCCGAGGTCCAGGCACCAAAAGAAAGGGCACCATTCAAGACACGAGAACCGGAGAACTTCCAATGCGACATTATCGAGACCGCGGGTAGCATTGTCCGCCACAAACGACTTGCGATGAAAGGCCAGTGGAGCCGGCTCGATCTCGATCCTGACACAAAGGATCATCGCGCTATCCTCGTCACGGACAAGGAATATCTGATAGATCTCGGTCAAAGCACCTACGCCGAGAGACAAAGGCCGGCCAGCCAGACTGGGTCGTTCAGCGAGTCGGTCCGCGAGCTTTTGTTCAAAAGCCCATATACCGAGTTTGAAGAGATCGGTCGTGATGGCAGCACCATTTACTACCGCACTCGCGCAGATGGCAGCGAGAACAGCGAGATCATCGTTCATTATGACTCGGCGATCGAACTGCCGGTAAAGCAGGAATTCTTCTCGCTTCTTAACGGTGAGCGATCGTTAGCGTTCACCATCGAGATAGCGAACATTTCGCTCGAGCCTGATCGTCAACTATTCGAAATACCTGCTGGTTTCAGAAAGGTCGCCAATTTAGACCTCGCCGGCAGACGCTAATATGACAGACATTTCGAAACTCACTCGAGAACAAAGGAAACTTGCGGAGGATACGCTGCATGGCCTGCCGTTCGCGCAGTTGATGGGAATGCGCCTCGACGATCTGCAGCAAAACGAATCGGTCATCAAGATCGAGATGCGCGATGATCTTCGCCAGCCGCACGGTGTTCTTCACGGGGGTGTAACGGCGACCCTGATCGACACCGCCATGGCATTCGCGGTGATCACGCGGCTTGCCCCAGACGAAAAGGCGACGACTGTGGACCTGACCGTCCACTACCTCCGCCCGCATCTCGAGGGCACGCTTATCTGCACGGCGAAGGTGGTGCGTGCCGGCAAACGCATACTTACTGTGTCGGCTGACGTCGTGAATAGCGAGAATAAGCATATCGCGACCGCGATCTCGACTTATACGAAAGTTTGATGGAAGTGTGGCTAATAGCTAATCGCTGAATAACAAAGGGTTTAACCGAACCGCAGCCGAAACTTATAATGGCTTCACCGATCCGCAAATTCGTACGCTTCGTAAAGCCATACCGTTGGCGGATGGCGGTGGGAATCTCATGCATCGCAGCCGGGCTGTTGTTCGGCCTATCGGTGCCTTATCTAGTGGGCCGGGCAGTTGACGATCTATACGAAGGCATAACGTGGGAGAAGATCATCTATTACCCGCTTGTCATCCTCGGCGTCAACCTGATGAGCGGCATCTTTCTATTCCTCCAGCGTCGCATTTTGATAAACACATCCCGTCACATTGAGTTCGACATGCGCGAGGCCTTTTACGGAGGCCTTGTCAACCAGCCCGCCGAGTTCTTTTATAACAATCGGGTTGGCGACCTAATGGCACGAGCGACAAATGACCTTTCAGCGGTACGGAACATTGTTGGTCCGATGATCCTCTACAGCTTTCAGGCGATCTTTGCCCTTTGCATCGTGCTGCCCATCCTGCTTAGCATCTCGGTCAAGCTCACTCTGCTTCTCCTGATACCTCTGCCGCTCGTGTCATTGACCGTAAAATTCCTCGGAGATCAGATCCACCGACGGTTCGAAAAGATCCAGGAATTTTTTTCCGCGATCACCGCCCGCACACAGGAGAATCTTTCCGGAGTGCGCGTCGTCCGCGCATATGCACAGGAAGAATCTGAGATCGAGGAATTTCAAGATCTTAACTGCGAATATGCTGACCGCAATATACGGCTCGTGAAATTCGCGGCCGCTATGCGCCCGCTTCTTTTCTTTTTTATAGGCCTCGGTTTTGTGATAATCGTTGCGGTCGGCGTGCCCATGGCGGTTCGTGGCGAGATCACGGCCGGTAATTTTGCTTCTTTCATATTGTATTTGCAGCGCATGATCTGGTACCTGATCGCTCTCGGGTTTGTGGTCAATCTTTACCAGCGAGGCACAGCAAGCTTAAAGCGGTTTAACGCGATACTTGAGACCGAACCGACTATCAAGGATTCACCCGCGGCGCGGCCGCGTTCCCCGATAAAGGGCGGCATCGAATTTCGCGATCTGACATTCGCATACAATGGAAAGCCCGTCCTCGAGAATATCGACCTGCGCATCGAGCCTGGCCAGACGGTCGCATTTGTTGGAAGAACGGGGAGCGGCAAATCGACGTTGATGAACCTTGTGCCGAGGATGATGGACGCGCCGGATGGTACGATATATATCGATGGTGTGCCGGTAAAAGACTATCCTGTCGAGCAACTGCGCCGCTCCATCGGTTTTGTCCCGCAGGAGACCTTCCTTTTCAGCAACACGCTGGCTGCCAACATCGCTTTTGGGGTTGGCCCGGCTTCCCTTAGCGTTCGCAACGCCGAAAGTTCGGTCACAAATAAGCCAAATATGAGGAATGATCTTCGATCTTCCGCGTCCGATCCTCTGCAGTCGCTCCAAAATCCCGAAGCAACAATCTCGGTCGAGAAAGCCGCCGAGATCGCGGGACTTGCCGACGATGTCAGATCTTTTCCCGGCCAATACGAACAGCTTGTCGGCGAACGCGGCATTACTCTATCCGGAGGCCAAAAACAACGAACTGCCATTGCCCGTGCCGTTATGCGCGACCCGCGGATCCTTATTCTCGATGATTCCCTTAGCGCGGTCGATACCTTCACTGAAGAAAAGATCCTCCATAATCTTCGCGACGTCCGGTCGGGGCGTACGACGCTCGTCGTCTCGCACCGCGTCTCGACCATACGCGACGCCGACCTCATTTGTGTTCTTGACCGCGGCCGCATTATCGAACGAGGAACTCATGACGAATTGCTCGCCTTGGACGGCGAGTATGCCGAACTTTACCGCCGCCAGCTTCTTGAAGAAGAGATCGAGTCAGAGGACTAAATAGTTCTGCTCCCCGCTTTGTCGGTTTGCCTTTATATTTTATCCTTTGTCTGTGCCGAGCCCGACCATCGAAACTCGCTATCGAAGCATGCTGATCATCTGGGCCGCGATCCTGATGACTCAGGGCATTTTTGTTGCGATTGTATTTGTGACGCGGCCTGGATTGCTCAATTTTGAGTTCAGCATGCCGCTGCTGGGCCCGGGCGGCCGCGCCACGGGCAGCACGAGCGCCGTCATTATTGCGTTTGCCGTTGCCGCTGTCACCGCAGTACTTTTTTCGTTTGCGTTCAAACGCCGGCTTAACGAACGTGCGGTCGAAGCCCAAGACCCAACCCAGGTACAGACGGGCCTCATTATCGCCCTTGCGCTATGCGAAGCGGCGTCCCTCTTTGGCCTGGCACTCGCATTTGCTTTTGATTATCAGTATTTTTTCCTGCTTATTGCCCTCGGAGCCGGCGCCATCGTCCTCCACTTCCCTCGACGCGAACCTCTACACGCCGCAGTTTACCGTTCCCAACCACCCTCGTGACTCATTGATTCGGAACGCAGGTCCGCCTGCCTGTCCGTACGAAGGATAGGGGGCCGAGACGCCAATTTGCCACCCTGCCCGAAACAGGCTGCCTCGCTAGCTCCCGAAAAAAAGGCCGCGTCATTTGCGACGCAGCCTCCTGTCTTACTTATTTTGAGTGTGGGCTATCTGCCCAGGTAGTTTACCGATACGGTGCGACGTCCAAAACGCCTTGCTTCCGCACAGTTTGGCATCCAGATATCGAGCTTTTTGCCCTTTATCCTTCCTCCGGTGTCTGAAACGAGGTAGGTCCCTGCATATGAGCCGTCGATATTGATCCTGCTCCCAAGCGGGAGAACACGAGGATCGGCAGCGATTATGCCTCTCCGGACGCCATGCCCCATGGCCGTTCGTCCTCTCAGGCAATAGGCTGTTACCGTAAACTTGCCTCGGCTCGCTCCCATCGCCCTTGAAGAAACCGTCTTTTCAACCTTACCCCTTGTTACCTGATCGGCCTGCTGAGCAGGCTGCTGTTCCTTATTTTCCTTAACCGGGTCCTGTTTCGGAGCCGGATCCTGGACTTGAATTTCCTCTTCTGTTAATGCCTCTTCTGAATTATTTTCTATTGCTAAATTATTCTGAACCGTTAAATTTTTAAATTGTAAATGCGAATCGTTCGCTATACTGAGAACCGAGTCCGTCGAGGCCTGTGCGTAAATTATGACAACGCAAAGGCTTATTGCCGACAGAACAAGTCCTCCTCTAACGAGGTACTTCATTCATTATCTCCTTTTCTGATCGTCCCCAAAATAAAAAGCGCAAAACTAACAGGAGATGATCGTATTCATCAACCGCTATTTTTGCTTCGCTCTAAAGCATAGATTAGGGACCGTCTCGACGGTAAACACCGCCTGTTTCTTGCCCACGGCGGGCAGAACATCTTAAAATGCTAGCATCTTAGACCCACTGTGTCCAACTGGTCAAGGACTCGGAATGCCTCGTTCTGAAGGCGATCCAAAATTCAACTTTGGGTAAAAACTCATAATAACCAAGAATTTATTGGACTTTTTTCATAGCTGCGGCTAATATTTCGAGGTCGCCGGTCAATTGGCGACCCTCGCAGTAAATAAAGGAATTCTATGCAGGAACGCCGACAAAGCCACCGATATCCGGTCTCATTCCCGATCCGTGTCAGGTGGAAAGATGAGAACGGTTCGACCATTACCGAGGAAGGGCTGACGGAGAACGTCGCGGAAAATGGGGCCCTCGTTTATCTGCCTCGTAAATTGCCTACCGTCGGATCAAAGGTAGAACTTACGGTCACGGAGAGATCCGACGACGAAGTTGTAGTGAACGCAAGTGTTATTCGCCTCGAACGCAATGCTGCACATCCGCAGGTCGCCCTTACGCTGACTGACGGCATGCGAGCCTGGAAAAAGAAAGTGTGGCAGTATGCGGCTGAAACTCTGTCCGAGCAGACACCGGACGAGTTGGACGACTGGTAGCTCGACGCCTGTTTGAACTGCTGAGTACATACCGATCTCCAAGACCGATCGCGGCACAAACTAGTAAATCCTAAATGAAGATCTTAGTTCTTGGCGCAGGCCGGATGGGCCATGGCGCTGCATTCGACCTTATCCATAACTCGCCCGGCGTTCAGGCCGTAACGGTCGCCGATTTCGACCTAAAAAAGGCGATGGCCGTGGCGGAAAAGGTAAGCACGGCGCGGATCGACGCTCATCATATCGATGCCGCCAACCAGTCTGACGTCGCCCGCCTTATGTCAGGCCACGATGCCGCCATCTCTTGCGTAAATTACTGGTACAACGAATCTCTGTCGCGGGCCGCTATCGAAACGGGCACTCACTTCTGCGACCTCGGCGGCAATAATTACGTGGTCGATTCGCAGTTGGCAATGGATGAAGAGGCAAAAGCCGCCGGCATCAACGTCATCCCCGACTGCGGGCTCGCACCCGGGATGGTGTCGATACTCGCCATGCACGGTGCGGCCGCGTTCGACCGGCTCGATGAGGTTCACATCCGCGTCGGCGGCCTGCCTCAGAACCCGCAGCCGCCGCTAGATTACCAGCTCGTTTTCTCGGTCGAAGGGCTTATCAATGAATATGTCGAGGTTGCCAGGGTAATCCGGAACGGAAAGATCACCGAAGTGCCCTCGATGACAGAGCTTGAGAGGATCGAATTTGAGGGTTTTCCGCCGCTTGAGGCTTTTCAGACCAGCGGCGGCACATCGACACTGCCCGACACGTTTCTTGGAAAAATAGGGGAGCTTGATTATAAGACCATCAGATACGCCGGCCATTGCGAGAAATTTAAAGCGATGATCGATCTGGGGCTTTGTTCGAGCGACGAGATCGTTGCCGATTATCAAAAGGTCACGCCTCGAAAAGTTTTCGGCGAACTGCTGCAAAAACATCTACCGGCTGACGGTCCGGACTATGTACTGGTCCGTCTCGAATTTGTAGGACAAAAAGATGGGGGGCCGAAGACGATTCGCTACGACATCGTCGATAAACAAGACGAACAGACCGGCCTTTCGGCAATGATGCGGACGACCGCTTTCCCCGCATCGATAATCGCCCAAATGATGGCAAAGGGTGACGTTCTGATGCGCGGAGCTACCCCCCAGGAAAAAGCGATCGATCCAGAAAAATTCGTTGCAGAGCTTGCCCGACGCGATATCAACGTCGTTATCTCATAAGCAGAACTAAACGTCAGGCTATTAAGCTACTTCAACCTAAATGATCCGCAGACGATCATCTTTTTGCTATCTCTCTCACGATCACCTGCTGGATCAGCGGCGGATTCTCGGGACTTAGCGTGAAATAAACTGAAATGTCGATCTTCTCCCCTTCGATGACAAACGTTCCTCTAAGCTGATTCTGTGGGGCTAATTCCTTCACCGAAATGATCTTACCGGCCTTAGCCCATAATTCCGCGTGCTGCTTTTTGAGTTGATCGATAGGGTTGTCGGGAAAAAAGTTCTCGGCAAATATTCCGCTCTTTTCTGCATTTTCCCAACCAGGCAGGACCTTCAACAGTTCGGCTTTCCGCTTTTCCAGGACAGTAGAAACGGGCAGTTGGCGCGGTTTCAGGTCGGCCTCTCTGATAATAAGGTCAAGTATCTGAAGGTTGATGTTGCCAAGGCCGGCATACGTCACATTTGCGTAAGCAACGATGCCGATCCCGTATTCCGGCATTACGCGCCAGTGGCTTCCAAAGCCGGGCAAGCCGCCGCCATGGCCGACGTACACGCGGCCCTCGCAATCTCGCTGCCAACCAAGGCCATAACCGTATCCCGTTACGGAAGCACAAACCCGTCCCCCCGGATAGGTAAAATTAGGCTGCATACTTGTAAAACGCCACGGCTGGTGCATCTCGCGGATAGAATCGCGACGAATAGGCCCATCGTCCTTGGCATTTGACGGCGGCCACGCCGAGAGATGCAAGGCCATGTACCTGCTGAATTCATCGATAGACGAGATCATGCTTCCCATCGCACCCCAGGAACCGTCCGCCGGATCTGGCAACAGCGGTTCGTCGTTCCATTTCTCATTGAGCCACCGGTAGCCGTAAGCGAGTTTCTCCGGAGCGATCTTTCGGTAATCCCATTCAGAGGTAGCCATGCCTAGCGGCTGCCAGATATTCTCGCGTATGTATTGCTGATAAGGCTTGCCCGAAACCCTCGTTATAATGCGGCCTAGCAGAGCGAACCCAAGGTTTGAATATTCGTAGGTTACGCCGGGTGCATTCGAGAACGAGATCTGTCCGTCGATCAGTTCCGAAAGTTCTTTGTTCGTATCAGCAAGCTGGCGGTCGCCCCAGGGATTGTCCTCCGGGAATCCGGCACCGTGGGTCATTAGCTGCCGGATGGTGATATGGGCGGAATCGGCTGTCGGATATTTCATCTTCTTCATTTCCGGAACGTACAAATGGGCCGGATCGTCGAGGCCGAGCTTTCCTTCATCACGCAGTTTAAGGATCGCCATCGCCGTAACGCTTTTGCTCATCGAGGCTATTCGGAACAGCGACTGCGAAGTAACAGGCGTCTTCTTTTCGATGTTCGTGAAGCCATCGCTTCCTGCGAATACCAGCTTTCCGTCAACCACGATGCCGAACGCGATGCCCGGATAATGGTTCCTCGCCGCGTGGTCCTTGTACAGCCTGTCGATAGCCGGAAAAGTGCGTTTGATCCTCTCCAGCCTATCTGCATCTCTGAACTCTGCAGCTTTGTATCCCGCAGCGATCTGAGGTGATTCCGCGCGGCGGGCCTGGCCGGCAGCGGCTAAGGTTATTGAGAAAATAAGTGCTATTGAGATCGCGCCACCCATAATAATTCCTCCAAAATTGTCCGAAGTCAGGCCTGCGTGCTTCACCTTACTGCTTCAGCCCCTGGCCTGTAACGTTTGATAGCCTGAGTATCGACGTCCTTTGAATCGAACGCAACTTTCTTCAATTCGCCTTTGGCGAACATCTCCGCCTGGTCTGCATGATACGGCGAATCAGGCCGGCTGCTTTGGCCATAAGCAAGCACGGAATAGGCACGCGGCACATCGCCGAATTCGACCGCCAGCACCCAGCAATCGCCTCCAACAGCTGCCATTTTGCCGTCGCGGTCGCGTTCAAAGGTCATTATCCTAAAGCAGCCGAGATCGTTTCCGCAGCCGCCGACGGGAACATCAACAATTCCGCGGCGGACGCGGTGGACGTCGCCCCAGCGAACATCATAGCTGCCATACCGTTTCTTGACCTCTTCAACCGCCCAGACGAAGGAGGCGACGGCCCGCTTCGGATCGGCAAGCCCGCGAGGCGTAGTAAGCGGCTCATCGATGCTCCACGGCTTTGCGTAGCGTTTGTCGTCCGGCAATGCGGGACCGCGCCCCTCTCCTATGTTCGAATAATGGCGCCACCACTCCTGAAAAAGTACAGAGCCGCGGCTTTCAGGCGAAGTTGTATTGTCCCACTTCACAAGCATCGCGAGAGCTGACGCGATCTCTCCTTCGGGATCCGTAGATCGCACCGCCGCTATCAGGTCGGGCTTAATGCGGTCGGCGAGAAGCGCCCGATAGTTGTGCTTTAACCGAACAATGTCCTCAAGGCTGAACTTTTCGTCACCGCCTACCAATTGAATGGCTAGTTGGCTCCGCAATGAAAGCCTCGGCTGCTCGAAATTTGGGAACGTGTTCTTCGTGACTATCGGCATCCGCACGTTGGTAAAATGATGCGAACTGTTCTCGTTATGAATGTACCCGCCGGGAGGGTTCAGAAACTGCGGCAGTGAAGCGAAAGGAACAAGGTCCGTCCAAACATCGTTTTTTCCTTTCGCCGGCAATGCTGTCAGATCATCGGCCGGAGGATGCGGAAGCAGCGGGAGAGCGGCATTCCAAACATAGTAAATATTTCCCGAGCGGTCGGCATAGGTAAAGTTTGACGTCACGCGAGCCCGCATCTTCATCGCATTCTGCCATTCGGCCAATGTGCGCGAACGCATCATCCGCAGAAACTGCTCGCCCGCCCGGTATTCGCCATCGCCTGCATACTTGAACACATAGATCTTTCCATCCGCCCGTTTGATCACGGGCCCAAGCTCGGTTGACCAATACTCTCTTGTTTCGGTCGAGATGCCTCCACCATTGCGAAACGGGACTGTGATCAACTCTCGGGTCAATGGTACAGACCGCCCGTCAAATAGATAATGATCGGCTTTGGTTGGATCAGCTTCCAAAGCATAGACGTGATCCAGGTCCTGCGAATTGTTCGTCGTTGACCAGCCTAGATCTCGGTTAAAGCCGCCGATCACACCGAATGGCCCGCCGATGCGAAAGTCGCCGTAAAAATCGATCATGCCCGGGACGGTCATATGAGCTTCGTAATAGCCGGCGGTCCAGCGAAGATGCGGGTTACGCATCAAGATGGCCTTTCCGGAGACCGTGCGGGTCGGCGCCAGTGCCCAGGTATTCGAGCCGTCGTCCGGTCCGCCCCCTTCTTCCATAGTGGCAGGATCTTCTTCTGCGCGGGCTGACCGCTGATTCAGGAAAATGCGGATCTTTTGCTGCGATGGCCCGATCAATTCGGTCGAGAGAACGTCAAAGCCTGAAAAGTCGCTCGGCATGCTCGCTGGAAATTCGCCCGGATGAAGCTTAATGAAGCGGTTTGCGGCGGCGGCGAAACCGTCGTAAACATCGCGGACATCCTTTGAAAGCAGGCGATATTTCGCTTGTGCCTTCTCACGTTCTCGGCGAATGTTAAAGTCCGACTCGATGCGCTCGTAGCCCGCGACCGAGGCCCAGCGGCCGCTGGCCTGGAGCAGCCGCATTCCGGTGACAGAGCCGTAATCTTCCGACTGCAGCCACGCAAGGGCATAGCCGGCAGCGTAAAGATCGCGGGCGCGAATATGCGGAACACCCTTGTCGGTACGAATTACCTCAACACGCCGCCAAGGTTCGTTTTTGTCGGCCGAGACTCGTCGTTGTTGAGAGTACAGATCGACATGAAAAAGTACGGACAGAAACAAGAATAAGGAAAGGAATTTCATCAGAATTTCGCCGGCTGATCGGGTTAACGGAGTTCCGTGAACTATATCATCATCGCGAAATCCCAGTCCACGCGTGCGAAAAAGCTCTAGGCGAAAAACAAAAAGCCTCCCGTTTCCGAGAGGCCCGAGGATCCTGATCTTTCATCCACACTACACGTTAATCCCGACAAGACGCGGATTTGCCTTTTTCTTCAACAGCTTCCGCAGTTTCAGTCTCGCCTTATGGAGCTGCGACTTTGACGTGCCGACCGAACAGCCAAGGATCCTTGCCACCTCTTCATGTTCAAAGCCTTCTACATCATGCAGTACGAAGACGTTCTTGTAACCGTCCGGAAGCTGCTCGATAGCGTTCTCGAGGGCGATCTTGTCCACTATCCTCATTCGTTCCGGATCTGCCGTTCCAGTAACGATCTGGTCCGGTGTCTCGCCTTCCTCCGTAACTTTTTCGAACTTCACGTTCCGCTTGCGGAAGTGCATCAGCACCTGATTGACCGTCATCCTGTGAAGCCAGGTAGTGAATGCCGAATCCCCTCGGAAGCTGCCGATCTTCCTGTAAAGCTGAATAAAAACGTCCTGAGTCAGGTCTTCAGCCTCATAGGCATTCTGGAGCATACGCAGACAGATAGAATAGACCCGCCTGTGGTGCCGTTGATAGATCTCTTCAAAGGCAGCCATGTCCCCATTTGCAGCCGCCTGTGTAAGATCAAAGTCCTTCGCAGATTTGAGGCCGTCAAGCTCTCGATCGGTCATCGTGCCTGAAACCGCCATTTCCGCGGGTTTGGTGTTAAAGATTGGATATTCTAATGTTTCCGTGGTCATTGCTTGTTCCCCCCGATTGCAATAAGGTTTCAACTACCGTGCCAAACCCATGGTCCTTTCGACGACCTGTAGCTCATTGAACGCAAATTCCTGCGAAAAGTTGCGTTTTTACAGGCATACTTTAACTTTCGATACACATCATAGCTTGGATTCATACACCAATTTGCTAACGCACAAAGTTATCTTTGCACCATTTCGTGTGTACGATAATCATTCAGAAGTACAGCCATCTTCGCTCATAGTGTTATCATCATAAGACCGCAGGCAGGGTCGATATTTGACCTTCCATGCAAATATGAGTCAGACCATTCTTCAATTCCTGTTCGCACTGATCATATTCCCATGTTTAGCGGGAACGGTTTATGCCCAAGCGGGTGATCCTTCTCAGTGGCGGAGCATGGAGATCTCTGAAGACGACGGCCTGCCGGTTTTGATCAAGCATTTGCCCGATTGGGAAAGCGTACGAAGCTCGACCGTCTTCGTAAATAGCGCTGATGATCTGAAAAGCGCCGTTCCATACCGTCCGATACTTGACGTTATCGAGTTTGCTGGCGGTACCGAAGCGGTGGCGGCCGACTATTCGGTCGGCAAGATGGTGATCATAGAATTTCCCACTCCCCAGGGGTCGGCCAGTGCCGATGCGCGTGTGCTTGAGCGGTTGGCGCAGAATCCAGATCCAGCAACGGTCTATCGCAGGATCGGGAATTACAACGCCTTCGTTTTCGACGTTGCGGATCCTGAGGCCGCGATCGCACTTTTAGATCAGGTTCGGTACCAAAAATCCGTGCAGTGGCTGGGGGAAGACCCGTTTCTGCTGAGAAAGATCGAGCGGTATTTTGTTGAAACGACCCGCGACATTTTCATCGCCACGGTGACGTGGATAGTCGGCGGATTTGGTCTTTCTGCAGTGATCGGCTTGATAGTGGGCCTGGGGTATTTTCGGTATCGCGAACAACAGCGGGCTAAGTGGAATGCCTATTCTGACGCAGGCGGCATGACACGCCTGAATCTAGACAAACTCAGTGATTGATCGGGTCTAAGGTAGGGCTTCGACCAGAGCCTCGATGTCGCTTCGCTCATTAAAGAAGTGCGGAGCGATCCGGACAGATCCTTGGCGCGGACTAACGATCACATTCCTTTCTGCCAAAATGTCGGCGATCTTCTCACAATCGAGTCCATTCAGATTCTTAATGCAGACTATCGCGGACCGTTCACCTGGTTTTCGCGAGCTTACGATCTCATAGTCCGAGCCTTGCAGGCTGTCGCAAAGCATATTTGTAAGGTTTTCCAGATGTCTTTCTATCCTTTCAAGGCCGCACTCATTAAGAAGCATCAGACTCGCCTCGAGCCCGTAGAACAAAGACGATGGCCCTGTACCGCTTTCCCAGGCGAGAGCATTCGGCTTGAAGGGCTGCTCACGATCGTCAAAGTCCCACGGAGTCTGAACGCTGATCCAACCGACCAAGGCGGGTTCGATCTGATCGCGTACCCGTGGAGAGACATAGAGAAATCCACAACCTTCCGGTGCGCAGAGCCATTTGTGACTGGCACCGGATGCAATATCTACATACTGTGATGGGAGATCAAAACCGAACTGGCCAAGCCCCTGGATAACATCTACTGCGAAAATAGCTCCTGCGTCCCGTGCCGCCCGGCCGATCCGCTCCAGATCACAGCGAAAACCGGTTGCGAATTGAACGGCGCTAACCGAGACCAGCCTGGTATTGCGGTCGATCATCGATACCAGCTCATCCTCGTCCATCCGGCCGTCCCGTTCCCCGCAAAGCCTCAATTCGGTGCCGTAACGGTCACGAACCATCCGCCACGGATAAAAATTTGACGGGAATTCGCCTGCATAACTTACGATATTGTCGCCGTCACGCCAATCGATCCCGTTAGCTATTGCCGCAAATCCATCAGACGTGTTGCGCATGAACGCGACCTCTTCTGCTTGCACCCCAAGCATTTCAGCGAGCAGCGAACGAGCCCTATTCTTTGTCGCGATCCATTGGTTATAGTGGCCAACGCCGTGTTGAGCCACATCGTCAAGTTGCGATCTGACGGCGCTTACCGTTGTCGCAGGGATCGGTGCTGCGGCTGCGCAGTTCAGATACACATACTTCTTAAGTACCGGAAATAGGTTGCGAACATGCTCGAACATACTCACAACTAGAACCCAAATTCGAACGGTATTCAAGCAGCAGGAACATTATTGTGCAAAGGTCCCCGATCTGATAGCGAGCAACCAGCCACAAGCGGCCCGGCGTCAATAACGTTAAGGAGCAAACGTGTGTTCAGCATCTTTGCGTCAGCCGCCGAATTTTTTGACAAAGCCATGGCGGAAATGTAACTTTTTTCTTGGGCTTATTGTTGTGGCGGCTCGAGAAGTGTGTCACTTAGCTTGTTATGTTCGAATTACGGAAGAAAAAGAAGATCGCCTTCGGAATGGTCTTTCCGGATGATGACCCCGGTATTGACGTCGTCGAACTTCGCCGCGAATCGCGTCAGGGACTTTGGTTCGAAAGCTTGCGCCTTATTCGGGACGTTTTTTTGATAATTGTCGTATTTGTCCTTCTGGGCGTATTTGCCGTCCAGCCGGTAGTGGTGGAAGGGATCTCGATGCTGCCGCAGCTCGACGACGGCGAACGGCTGCTTGTGAATAAGCTCGTTTATTACAATATCCAAAGCGTGAGCTGGGGCCACCTGGAACGTGGCGATATCGTCGTTTTCTGGTTTCCGAGCGACCCTGACAAGAGCTATGTCAAGCGTATCATCGGTCTTCCGGGTGAGACGGTCGAGATCCGCAACGGGAAGGTCCATATCAATGGCCGTGAATTGAGCGAGTCGTATATCGACACTATCCATAATCAGAATCTTCGCGAGAATCTGATAAAGACCGTGGACAAACATTATTATTTCGTCATGGGCGACAATCGCGACAACTCGTCAGACTCGAGAATGTGGGGCCTGGTACCGGAGAAATACATATACGGAAAGGCATTCTTTAGATACTGGAGTCCATCGAAAGCAGGCTTTCTTGAGCATGGTTCATACGAAGATGCCGCCAAACCTGCTGCCGACGACCTTCGGGCTGAGGACCGATAAAGCAGCTGACCTTGCCCTCCGCCGCCTCGGCGTTGGGCAAATGAATAGCCTTTCCTCGATGCGATAAATGGACAAAGCGATTCTGGTTTTGGAAGACGGACGAACCTTCACAGGTTCGTCTTTTGGCGCCGGGGGCGAAGCCTTTGGCGAGATGGTCTTTAACACGTCGATGACCGGATACCAGGAGATCTTGACGGACGCAAGCTATGCCGGGCAGATCGTGGCAATGACTTATCCGTTGATAGGGAACTACGGCGTGAATGAAGACGATGTGGAATCGCGTCGGCCATGGGCCGCAGGCTTTGTGGTTCGCGAGGCAAGCCGCATCTATTCGAACTGGCGGGCGACGGGTTCACTTCAGGATTTTCTTTCGGCGAACAGTATAGTGGGCATTGAGCACATTGACACGCGGGCGCTCGTGCGTCACATTCGCGACAAAGGAGCGATGCGGGCCGGCATCTCGTCGATAGAATCGGACGCAAGCGCGCTGCTTGGCCGGGTTCTCGCTTCACCCGAGATGAAGGACCGCGAACTTGCGACCACCGTGACTGTCGAAAATGCCTTCCAACACCCGGCGGCTGACAAGGAGATCTTCCACATTGTGGCCTTCGATTTCGGTGTCAAGTCCAACAGCCTGCGTGAATTCTCGAGGCGCGGATGCAGGATAACGGTAGTGCCTGCCGGGACGAAGGCCGAAGTCGCTCTGGCGCTCAAACCCGATGGCATCTTCCTCTCGAACGGGCCGGGCGACCCGGCATCAATGGGAAATGTTATCGAAGAGATAAAGAAACTAGCCGCGAGCGAAAAGCCGATGTTCGGCATTTGTCTGGGCCATCAATTGATCGGCGAGGCGTTCGGAGCAAAGACGTTCAAGATGAAGTTCGGCCATCGCGGCGGTAACCAGCCCATTAAGGACCTTACGACGGGAAAGGTCGAGATCACGTCGCATAATCACGGCTTTGCTGTTGATGCCGAAAGCCTCCCCGCAGATGTCGAGGTCACGCACATAAACCTCAACGACCACACGGTCGCCGGCCTCCGCCACCGATCGCTGCCCATCTTCTCGGTGCAGTATCATCCCGAATCCGCTCCGGGACCTCATGATTCTGATTACTTGTTTGAACGATTTATCGAGCTGATGAAGGGCTAACCAAGAGCTTCGTATTCGGACCGGGCGGCTGCGAGTGCGGGCATGTCTTTGTCGGCGTCCTTCCAGAATTCGAAGAATTTTTCGTATTCGTCTTTTTTCTTCAACGCCCTCGCCTTACCGAGTTGGGCGAGCGGGTAAAGCGAAGACAGCGGTGCTTCGCCCCGGTTATCGAGGATCTTGTCAAATTCTCGCGCGGCCTCGCGGTGCCTGTTGAGTCTAAGCAGGGCGAGGCCGCGAAGGTACTGCGGGACAAACTCACCGGCCTTTTCGAGGCGTTCCGTTATTTCGAGCTCCTCGACCGCCTCCTTCAACTTTCCGGCCTGCAGCCAAACCGCGGCCCTGATGGTCGGTGCCCACAAGTGCTTCAAAAGCGTATCTTTCGGCCTGGCTGCCAATGATTCATCGAGAAGCCGGGCGGCCTCCTCGGACTGCCCTGCGACAGCCAGAGCGAGAGCCACGGTAAGGACGACCATCTGCCCCTTTTCCAGGCTCATTGCCTTATTGGTCTGTGCTCGCAGAACCGAGCGCAGCGTGGTGTCATCCCTCACCGGTAGGCCTGTCCCCGAGCTCCAAAACACGATCCGCACGGCCTGCTCCGCGGCATATTTGCCCGCGACTTCAAGGGCATTCGTGTGGGTCGCAAGGTCCACCGAACGCCGCGAGAAATCCTGTGCTGTCCGCCACTGCCCCTTCACCGACGCTGCACGGGCCTGCAGATCGAACGCGATGTGTTCGTCGTCTCGCCCTGCGAACCAACGAAGATCTTTCTCGATCGTCGCCCTGTCGTTCTCGATAAACGCGATCATAAGCGGGAAAAGATGAAAATAGGTGCCGTCCAGCTTTCTCTCGAACGCAAGCTTGCAGGTTTCCTTTGCTTCTTCGTACCGCCCGAGCGAGACCAGCGACTCCACCAGATTCATATAGATCGTGGCGTAGTTGGGGTCGATGCGAATACCCTCGCGTGCAAACGCGACCGCCTTCTCCGACTGGCCGATCCGCTCCATCGAATCCGAAAGGCTGACATAAGACACGACAAAGTTAGGATAGGTGTTTCGCCAGAGCTCGAGCGTGTCGATCGCCTTGTCGAGCTCGCCGTTGACGAAGTTGTGAAAGTAGTAGGTGATGCGAAGCTTTTCGCTTTCGCTGACCGCGTCGCGCAACTCGTACGCTTTTTTGGTCATGTCAGCCGCAAGGGTCCATTGGTCCGTGTTTCGATAAACGACAGCGAGCTCGGTGTAGGCAAGGGCAAATTTCGGGTCCAGTTCAAGGGCCTTCTTGTAGAACGGTATCGCCTCAAACTGGCGGCCGTTCACTATCTGCTCCCGGCCGAGGACGAAGATCTTTAGGGCTTCGAGCGAGGAAGTAGTAATCGATTCGCTTGGCACGTTGAATTTTTCGATCGAGCTCAGGCTCTCTCCGAGCCGTTCGCGAAGCCCGGCGGCGGCGCGCGTAAGGGCATTAAGTACATCTTCGCGTGAATTCACCTGCTCAAACTCGCGCCCGAGGCTTTCGTTGTTCCGTGCGTTGATGGCCTCCAGCGTCAGCACGTAGATCTCACCGAATTTTGTTATCGACCCGGTGATGAAAGCCTTGAGATTCTGCCGCATACAGATCTCTTCGCCTAGCTCTTTTGTCACCTTTTCGTCAGGCTTTCGGCCCATCAGGCGAAGCGTCTGGCTCACTTTCGAATCCGGAACAATATCTAGAAAAGGCGACTGGGCGAGCGAGTATGCGAGCGCCATTTTCAGCGTTTGATCGAACACCGCCTCGCCGGTCGTATTTTCAAATTCGGTAAGCAGGATCGAATCGCGGGCGGCGCCGCCCGAACTAGTCGAGAATCGCGGTGCGCTCGTCTTGCCCGAATCGACTGACGGCCGGTTGGGTACGGCGGTCTGTTCGAGTTTTGCCTCAAGGTGCAGTTCGTCGCGAAGTTCTTTGAGATCTACAAGAAGGTCACGGGTAGACTGATACCGCTGATCTCGCTTCTTCTTTAGCGTTTTCTGAACTATCCGCTGCAGTTCGCGCGGCAGGTGCGGAGCCAGCGACGTGATCGGTTGCGGCTCGGTACTGATGATCGACGAAAGCGTGTCCGTCATCGTTTCACCGGAAAAGGGTATCTTTCCGGTAAACATTTCATACAAGACAACGCCAAAGCTAAAGACATCGGACCTGGCGTCTGTTGTCTTGCCGCGTGCTTGCTCGGGCGACATGTAAGAGACGGTGCCCATTATCATCCCGGGATTCGTCTTGACCAGCTTCTTCGTTGCTTCCTCGTCTCCGGAATTCATGAATTCCGTGAGTTTCGCGAGACCGAAATCCAGCACTTTTACATAACCGTCCGGCCGGACCATTATGTTCTCAGGCTTGATGTCCCGATGAATAATGCCGGCCTGATGGGCTGCCGAAAGTGCCTCGGCCGTCTGGACGGCGATCGATATGGCCTCGTCGAAGGTCAGGCGGGCCTTCATCCGATCACGAAGCGTTAGACCGTCGATATATTCGGTGGCCATATAATGAGCACCTTCATGCTCGCCGATCTCATAGACTGTTATCAGATTCGGATGGTTGAGCGCTGAGGCCGCCTTGGCCTCCTGAATAAAACGATTAAGGAGGTCTGCGTCCTCGCTATACTTTTCGTTCAGGAATTTTATCGCTACCTTGCGTCCGAGTTTTGTGTCGTCTGCAAGGTACACTTCTCCCATGCCGCCGCTACCGATAAGCGAAAGAATGTTGTAGTGGCCAAAGGAATCCCTGGCCTTTTGTTCGGTGGACATAGGTTTTGGGTTCACAATAAGTTAGCGTCGATCACAAGGTTAGTCAATCCAAGATCGCCCTACCCCGCTGTTGTTTAAAAACGAAAAAAGGCCGCAAAGTAGCGGCCTCCTGCTCGGTGAATTATGACCAGTCATTGCCCAATGCCGTAGATATAAGGCGCGATGATCAGGCTCACGATGGACATCAGCTTGATGAGGATGTTCATCGACGGGCCCGATGTATCCTTGAACGGGTCGCCGACAGTGTCGCCGGTAACTGATGCCTTGTGCGGTTCAGAGCCCTTATAGTACGTCTCGCCTTGGATCAAAGCTCCTTTTTCAAATGATTTCTTGGCGTTGTCCCAAGCTCCGCCGGCATTGTTTTGAAACATTCCCATTAACACCCCGCTGACCGTCACGCCAGCGAGCAATCCGCCAAGAACCTCGGGTCCGAATGTAAATCCTACGATTACCGGAGTGATCAGAGCGATCGCACCCGGGAGCATCATTTGGCGGATCGAAGCATTAGTAGAGATCGCGACACATTTTTCGTACTCGGGCTTAGCCTTGTATTCCATTATACCCGGTATCTCACGGAATTGCCGGCGAACCTCGTTGACCATATCCATCGCGGCCTTTCCGACTGCCTGGATACAAAGTGCCGAAAAGATGAACGGGATCATTCCGCCGATGAAAAGACCGCCGAGCACGGGCGCCTTATAAATGTCGATCCGGTCGATGCCTGCTATACCCACAAAGGCTGCAAACAGCGCCAACGCGGTCAAAGCTGCAGAGGCAATGGCAAATCCTTTCCCTGCGGCAGCTGTCGTGTTGCCGACCGCATCTAGAATATCTGTCCGCCCCCGAACCTCGGCTGGGAGCTGGCTCATCTCAGCAATGCCGCCGGCATTGTCGGCGATCGGGCCAAATGCGTCAATGGCAAGCTGCATCGCGGTCGTCGCCATCAAGCCGGTGGCCGCGATCGCGACACCGTAGAGCCCGGCGAAGTAGTATGACGCAACAATGCCCGAAGCGAGTGTAAGGATCGGAATGACCGTAGATTTCATCCCTACTGCCAGGCCCGCGATAATGTTTGTCGCATGTCCCGTCGAAGATTGCTCGACTATTGAATTGACCGGAGGCTTGCCCAATGCCGTATAGTACTCGGTCGCCCAGCTCATTATCGCGCCAACCACGGTTCCGACTACCATCGAAAAGAAAACACCATTCTTATTGAAAGTCGCCGAACGCAAAGTGATATCGCCGTCGGGAAGGATCCACATCACGGCAAAGTACGAAGCGATGACCGTCATGATCATTGCCGACCAGTTTCCAAGGTTCAGCGCCGCCTGAACGCTTGAATTATCATCCTTGATCCTTACGAACAACATACCGACGATCGAAAAGATCAGTCCAAGGCCGCTGATCACCATCGGCAGCAGAATCGGCGACAGGCCGCCCAAAGAGTCCTTTGCTACTATTTCCTGACCTAGGACCATCGAGGCGAGAATCGTCGCCACGTACGAACCGAAAAGATCGGCTCCCATGCCAGCAACATCGCCTACGTTATCGCCCACGTTATCTGCGATGGTTGCCGGGTTTCGAACGTCATCTTCCGGGATCCCGGCCTCGACCTTCCCGACCAGGTCGGCACCGACGTCAGCAGCTTTTGTATAGATGCCGCCGCCGACACGTGCGAACAACGCTATCGATTCGGCTCCGAGTGAAAATCCGGTCAGCACCTCGATAGAGGTCCGGATCTGGTTGACGCCGAGGTCGGCGAACATTGCCAAAAACACTATGAACAAACTGCCAAGTCCGAGAACGGCAAGGCCGGCAACGCCCAATCCCATGACCGAACCGCCGGTAAATGAGACCTTCAATGCCTGCTTCAGGCTGGTCCTGGCGGCATGTGTCGTCCGGACATTGGCCTTTGTTGCGACCTTCATCCCGATATAGCCGGCAGTTGCAGAAAACACAGCGCCGACGATGAAGGCGATGCTTATGATCCAGTGTGAATGGATCTCGCGACCCTTGACCTCATGGATCGTGCCAGAATAGGCGAGCAGGGCTGCAGTGATCAGCACGAAAATGCTGAGAATGCGCCATTCGGCCCTCAGGAATGCCATCGCCCCGGCAGCAATATGCCCGGCGAGTTCCTTCATATTCTCCTCGCCGGCTTCCTGCCTGCCAACCCAAGCCGACTTGAATGCCATCACCAGCAAACCGACAACACCCAACGCGGGCACTAAATAGATAACGTAATCGTTCATATGGTAAATGCGTCTGATAGTCCCCAGCCTGCCCGAGCGAATGCTCGGCCAGGTAAAACGTTCCTATTGATGGGGCGCGACCTAGTTAAATAGATCAACTGAATATCAAAACCTATGATTATGAGGTAATCGAGGCCTTTTAACAAACTTACGGTACCGGATTTTCGCTGTCGAGCCAAACACGGGCCTGGCCGGCAAAGGATTGAATGGCCAATCAGAATCTGCGCCGCTTCACCGCTCTTGTGCTATATCGATGGACGCTTCTACCTCAATCGCATCGCCATTGCCCGTTGATCCGCTTGGCAAATGCCCCGTCCGTGCCGGCCTGACCTTGTGAGCAGAGGCCGGTGGCGGTCTTCCTGCAATCGCGGCAATAGACCATCGCTCCGTCTTTGACCCGAGAGGTTCCGTTGGCGGGAGAAACGAGAGCGGCCAGGTCGCTAAATCTCGTGTTAGGGTCGAATTGCATCAGCCCGCCGCCGATCTCGACGTCGTATCCAAAAAAGTTTGGCTGGCGATCGATCAGGTCTTTGCCCTGCCCTTCCGGCAAACGGCCCGTTCGGAACATTATGGTCCCGCCATTAAAGCCGGGCCTGCTAACAGTGTTTCCTCCTTCGACCTTGTCCCGGCAATGGCCCGGATAGACCGTCGGGTCGTAGCAGAATTTATCGCCTATCGAGTTCACCACCACCTGCGGACCCAGCTTGAAACTAGTTCCAAAAAAGAGATTGCCGGTTGATATAAGGTTCATCCGTCCGGTTAGTTCGATCGGATCGTTGAACACGCTGCCGATAATATTGAGTGTTTGCGACGAGGTTGCTCCGAAAGGCTCTGTATAAATGCTCCGCTGGGCTCGTTCGGACGACGAGGTCATCAAAGTAAGGGTTCCGACGGAATCGATATGGATAAATGTCCCGCCGATGTTCGCTCCGTAATCGTACCCGCCGCCGAACGTGTTCTGTATCAGAATTCCGGCGCCTCGCTTTATCCTTATTCCAATCCCTGGAGATCTTGCGGCAAGCATGTTGAACTGCGAATTGGCGATCGTCCAGTCCGTGTTGAATGTATCGATGGAAATGCCCGTGTTGTTGTTGATGAAGAAACCGTGATCTACGCGAATGTTGTCGAATTGCCACTGGTTGCACATCTGCTCGGCTGAATTACAGTTCGCAGCGTTAGTGTTGTGCACGATAATACCGGTATCGAAATTCTGGAAAGTAACGTTCTCGAAACGAAAAAACTGGCTTTGGTTAGGGCTGCTCGCCTTGGTCACTGGATCAATGGCCCATTTTCCAAGGGCCTCGACGCCGTATGTGCCGGTCGTTTCGCGTCGTGCTTCGGTAAAGAGAGCCGAATTTCCCATAAGCTCGATGTTTCGAATAGTCACCGTATTTGTGCATCCGCCAATCCGAAAAATGGCCTGTTTGTCGTTCCTAAGTCTTATCCGGGCAGCCGACCGCCGGATCGGCATGTTGGTCGTCGGGACCGAATAATTACTGCTCGAACCCATTATCGTGACTCCAGATGGGATCGTGATCGCCTCATACGAGGTATTGCGGGTATTTCCGTCAGTTGTGCCTACAATGTAATCACCATCCGGGAAGATAAGTGTGCCGCCTTGTCTGCTCGCCATCAACATCATGGTGTTTCGTATGGCTTTCGTATAATCCGGCGGATCGGTAAATGTGTATCGAACCGATGGACCATCGACGCGCTTTCTGGGCCTGAAATCCATTATGTTGTAAAGGCCCGTCTCGCGGCCGACCATCGGCCAGATATAGCTTTCGCCGTTGCTGAGCCGGATCTCATAAACCTCTTCAGGGCCCGTAAAACACCATTTCTGGTCAGCCGTGCTCGGAGCGACCCTGCTGCCGTCAACGCGACTGCCGTCACATCCTGCCAGGCCCGTGGCCGGCCTTTGCAGCTCTGTCCCGGCCAAAAAGACCTGAATATGATTTAGCTGGTCCTGCTGCGGCAAGAATCGAACCGGACAGGCTCCAGAATTATCCGCAGCGACAGTCAACGAATAACCGTCGAACCGATTTTGTGCATTGAGACCCGCCGACAAAGCCAACAGGAAAGTTAAAGTCCCTATGATCGTTACTTTCATTGATTCTCCTCGAGATACTGCGAGCATTTTTTGATTTTAGCAGTTTCGAACCCTCTCTCTACAAACGCACACCCCGGAATGGTCTCGATACGTGGATGCCCGAAGAACGAACTGTTGCTTTCCACAGTCGCGCCTCGGTGTTTGCCGTCTTTAACATATCGAAATGAGACTGAACAATGGAGAACATGGGCGAGACCGTGCCCGAGGATACAGAATGTTCCGAAAGTCCCGATCAATCACAATCTGCATGATGACCGCATTTCTTCTCGTAGCGCTCGCTATCATTCTTTCGGCAGGCAGCGAACAAAAGAAATGGAACTCGGCCGAAGTGCCGATCACATTCTGGGCGTGGAAGACGCAAATACCGAGCGAAAAGGAGCTACGCGAGACGATCGAACAGTCTCGTGCATCGATGCTTTTTCTCAGAGCAGGCCAGTTGGACCTCGAAAACGGGGAGGTGAAACGAATTCGACCGGCAGTTGGCAAGCTGGCGGACGGTGTCGCGGTCCATCTTGTCTATAACGGAACGCGGCCGCTTCTTCGAGGGCTTGAAACTATTGAGCCAGCGAGGCTGGCAGTCGAGATACTCAAGATCTACACATCAGACTTCGATAGGTTCTCGGCCGATGAAGCGCGGATCACAGGGCTTCAACTGGATATCGATTACCCAACGCGCCTGCTGTCGCATTATGCCGCGACCGCGCGGGAAATTCGCCGTCGGCTTCCATCGGAAACGAAACTCTCGATCACCGGTCTTCCTACATGGATGGACAGTGGCGACCTCGGGCCGCTTCTCGAAACTCTCGATTTTTGGATCCCGCAGCTATACGGGGGAGAGATTCCAACACATCTCAGCCAGCCTATCCCCATCTCGTCGCTCGGCGAAGTGAAGCGTTACGTGATTAAGGCCCGAAAGCTCGGCAAACCATTTTTTGCCGGCCTGGCAGCCTACGGCTACGCGATCCATTACGACAGGAGGGGCGACCTTGTCGAGGTTCGCGGCGATATCTATCATGCGTCTGCCGTAAACAATCGATCTTTTGAACTGATCTCACTCGATCGGACCGACAGGAAGTATGCGGCCGGTGACGTGCGTCACGTTTTCCGGGCCAAACGCGACGAGGTTCTCGAAGGCCTCTTGATCGCAGCAGGCGAGAGCCTGGTGTTTGACAGCCCAACGCCAGACTCACTCCGCGAGGCCGGCAGAATAGTCCGTGAACATGCGGGTGAGCAACTCCTGGGTTTATGCGTTTTTCGCCTGCCGACAATTGAAGACACGACGAATCTGCGAACTCAAGAGATAGTCGATGCCTTGCGAGACAGTCCTTTCAGTGCAGCCATCGAGGTCTCAGCCAGAAAAACAGGTGAACGCAGTTTCACCATCACTGCGGCCAATACCGGCAACGCAAGTTCGTTTACAAGCGAGGCATTGGTCGTCGATATCGCCGTCCCCCCCGGCAGTGTTCGTGGATTTCTCGCACATCGCGGCTTCACCGGATTCGAAACTCTCTGCTCCACAGTGTCGGGAAGCCCGCGAAAATGCAGCGGAGCGCGTGCCGACGTCATCAGGCTGACAAACAACGCTTGGCGGGTGGGCGACGAAGCCTCAATAAACCTGAGCGCAAACCTAGCACAGCGAAGCGAGCTGCCGGTCACCATTTTTACAAGTTACGAGAATGGCCGCAGGGAGCGGACTTTTAAGAAGGTTGTGATCGAGGAGAATAACAATGGTGACTAGCTGGAGCTTATCCGCCGTCAGGCGCATCTTGAAGACCCGGTTCGCCCGGATCTTCATCCTGTCAGTTGCGGCAGTTTCGACATCGATAGGCTGCGGATGGAGTTTTCTCACTGACAATTCCATTCGGTTCAATTCGCGTCATATCGGCCGCGGATTCTATCGCCTTCCTCCTCTTCCGATCGAATATGATCCGGTCACAAAAAAAGAGCGCTCGACAATTGAGGTCGAGAATTATTATGACATCGAGACAGAGGACGATGACTGGGCGATCGGGCCGAAGGGACAAGATAGGCCCGACGATACCTGGGAGGCCATTCGCCGGTCGATCGATGACGGCAAACTCCGGGGCATCGAGAGCCTGCTCGACAAATTTCTCGAACAAACTCATTACAAGCCCTATTGGGAGAGCTCGCTCGAGGGTGGGCTCTCGCGTCAGGAGCGGCGGAACACGGCTTATGACCTTAAAGACGCTCTCACCGCTCGCTTGCAGGGTTCGAAAGAAAATGCTGTGGTCGAATACATGTCAGCTCGACTTGCGCAGGGTTCCAGCCCCGACGAGATCGAATCTCGATCTGACACGACCGTCCGCGACGGCAACCTTAAAGACAATTGGGAATACCTCCGAGCGGCTGTCCTAACCCGTGCCGGCAAGAAGGAGGAAGCGTTGGCTGCTTTTCGATCCCACAAGAATCGATTCCCACGGAGCGAAAAGAACGAGGCAGTGCTGTACATGATCGCAAGGCTGACCATGGAACGTGGCGACCTGCTTGCGGCGCTGTGCGAAGACGAAAAATGCGAGATCGAGGAATGGGGACAGTCGATCCGCGAATTTCAGAAATTGATGCAGCGATATCCGAACGGACGTTATTTCCACGATGCGCGGGGATGGATCGCTCATATGTATCGGCATGAGGATAAAACGGCCGAATCCCTCGCCGAATACTATCGGCTGCTCGGAAACCGTACAGATCGGCAATGGCGGCTCGAGGCAAAGAAATCGCTCCAGATACTCGGCCATGAGTTCGATGATGCAACGCTTGATCGCGTCGAACAATTGATCGCGGCTGAACCCGACGCCGCCCTCGCCTACGCCTATCATCGGATATATAACCATGCGGTCGATCTAACCTATGTCGAATATAACGACTGGTGCTGCTACGGTGACGACAAGTGGTCGCAGATGCATGAAGAGACCGAACGGGTAAACAAGGAAAAGTTCAAGGGCCGACACGAGCTCAGAAGGATAGCGCAATTCGCGAACGCGATGGTCCATCGACACGGCTACACGCGGGCCAGCGGTGAATTTTTGCTTCGCCTTGCACAAGCCCACCTCGAACTCGAAAATTTTCGAGATGCAGGCTTGTTTGCCGAACGCGCGCTCGCGGGGGTCTTGAGCGGAGAATCGCGAGCCCAGGCATTGTGGGTAAGAGGCAGTGTTGAACACCGTGAAGGTCGGCTCACAGTAGCTAAGGCTACGTTCCTCCAGCTTATCCGAGAGTTTCCTGACGATAAGCTAACGGAGGGAGCGCGGAGATTACTAGCACTGACGGCTGAGGACCAGGACGATCTTGAATTTGCCCTCGATCTGTATTTCGAACTCAAGTACGAGCAAGACATCGCCTATTTCGTCGATGTATTGCTTTCGACAGACCGCCTTGCAAGATACGTTTCAAAGCGGACCACAAGTGCCCACTACAACATTCTGCTTTATTCTCTTGGGGTTCGATACATGCGTGAAGGTCGTTGGGACGAGGCGAAGTGTACACTAAGCCGCGTGATAACGGAGAAGGGAACAGATCATTATCTCGAATATTCCAGGGGTGAAACGTGGTTCTTTCCGAAAGAACCGGCCGGGTACTATGGCGAACCAGACAAAGGTAAGGTAAAAACCAGCTGGGTCGTTCAAGATCTCAAAACGATCGACATAATTCAGCACTACGAAAGAATGGTCGAGTCTGCGCAGGAAGGCGACGCAAAGGCTGAGGCGTTGTATCAACTTGCCAGCGCATATTTCGAATCGGACGATCTCGCGTTCTACAATCCGGCAATGTGGGACGGCGCAAGAGTAGGTTCCTTATACTCACTTCAGTTCAGCTCTCACACTCGCCTGCCGAATGAGACCCGAACTATATTTGAACATCTCCAGGGACATGAAGGCTGGGCAAGATCGATCCCGATATTTGAGGAAATTGTCGCTCGATATCCCGATTCTAAGGTCGCGCGGGATGCGCTATACACCGTAGCCGTCGCGCACGAGCGACTGGCGAGTCGCAACTGTGTGTGGGGCCAGATCTATGAACGAGGACTCTTTGCCGGCCCGCGTATGGTCACATACCAAGACGTGAGGAATATTTATCCGGACTATCAGCTTCCGCGGGGAACCTACGGCTGGAAGCCTTCGACACGTACGGTGAACGGTGGGCCAGGCTGGGCTGCAAGGCCGAAGCCGCTGCCAAGACTCTCTAGGGAACAACGGTTCGTTCGGAAACTGAAGCACTGGGCAAATGACTACGGCCCGGCAGTTTGGGATAGTGCAGTGACGGTCAAGGCTGCCTGGACCGGCTTATTTAACGCCGCCTTTCTTTACGAGCGTCTTTATTTCTTCTTTGTTCTTGCAGGCTTTTCAGTTGTGGTCGGGCTGAAGAATCGTCTCTGGCTTCGTGACCGGTTCTACCCAGGGGTGGCTGAACGCTTCCGCAAGCGGATGTTGTCGCTGAAAAACGATTGGGGTCATTGAATGGCAAACTGCCTTTGGTTTAGCCATTCACCGGTTCGGTCCAGAAAAAGAATTGCTTCCTAAACACCTGAGAACAGCTAGGTGAAAATTGAGGAGCGGCTGAATTGGTTCGTTCTTTTTCGTCACCCCGTTTTCCTTGCAAAGCGAATTAACGAGGTCGCTGTCTATCGGATACAATCGTCGTTGTGAAGACCATTGTCGTAGAGTCGGGCGAGCGAGAGCAGATGATAGAGATCACCGCCGAGGTGGAACAAGCTTTGCCACCGGGCGAAGGTGTTTGTGTGGCTTTTACGCAGCATACTACGTGCGGGCTGACCATAAACGAAAATGCCGATCCCGATGTGCAAAGAGATATGCTCGGCTTTTTGGGCCGGCTGATACCGCAGTACGAGCCAAATTTCAAACACTTCGAACATAACTCCGATGCACACATAAAGACGTCGCTCGTCGGTTCGAGCGTGACCGTGCCGTTCGAGAACGGAGAGCTTTGCCTGGGCCGCTGGCAGGGGATCTTTTTGTGTGAGTTCGACGGGCCGCGGAACAGAAGAGTTCTGCTTAAGATCATATGACAACGGGCTATTCAGGAACGCCTCTCGCAAAGAAGCTGGGGATCCAAGAGGGAATGACGGTTGCAGTGGTCGATGGTCCGGAAGAATATCGCGCACTCGTCGAACCGCTGCCCGCCGGTGTTGAGATCGTGAACGAACCGCGCACTGGGTCGGACATTCTCCATATTTTCACAAATTCCCGCGATGGCCTGTTTTGTCGTCTGACCGAGGCGAGGACGTTGATCAGGCAGAACGGAACCATTTGGGTCTCTTGGTACAAAAAGGCGTCGAAGCTGCCGACGGAGATCACCGAAGATACGGTTCGTGAAGCCGCTTTTCCGCTAGGTCTGGTAGACGTGAAGGTTTGTGCAATAAATGAGCATTGGTCGGGCTTGAAATTGGTCATTCGAAAGGAGAATCGGATATAATTCTCGGGCTCGAACAACACCGTCCGTAACGACCACTTTCTGGGGAGTGCAATTTGAATGCCTTCTATCGATCCAAGAATTGATGCATATATCGAAAACTCGGCGACTTTTGCGCAACCGATCCTGACCCATCTGCGGGCCCTTGTTCACAAGGCCTGTCCGGATGTGATCGAGACGTGGAAGTGGAGCTTTCCCTGTTTCGATCACAAAGGCCTGATGTGCAGTATGGCTGCCTTCAAAGAACATTGCTCGTTCGGATTTTGGAAACAGTCGCTGATAGATTCGGAGGCGTTGCCAAAGGAGAAGACTGCAATGGGTTCGTTCGGCAAGATAACCTCATTGAAGGACCTTCCGTCGGAAAAAGTGATGATCTCACTTATCCACAAAGCGATGGAGTTGAACGAGAAAGGGATCAAAGTGCCGCAGAAAAAGTCGTCCGAGAAAAAGGAACTGGTCATCCCGGAGATCCTGACCAAAGCCCTTGGCAGAAACAAAAAAGCCAAAGAACAGTTCGAAAAATTCAGCTATTCGCACAAGAAAGAGTATGTCGAGTGGATAACGGAAGCTAAGACAGCGCCGACACGTGAAAAGCGGCTGGCAACAACCATCGAATGGCTAACCGAGGGGAAGAGCAGAAACTGGAAATACGAGAAGTGTTAAGGAGAAGGAATTGTGTTGGGGGTTAATCCATACATTGCGTTCAGTGGAAACTGCCGGGAGGCGATCGACTTTTATAAACAGGCCCTAGGTGCAGAGGAAGTTTATTCGCAAACTTACGGCGATTCGCCAATGCCCGACATGGGGAATGGGGACGCCATAATGCACGCTACTTTGAAGATAGGCGATTCGACGGTCATGTTCTGAGACGATCTTCATATTGAAAACTTCTCGACCGGCGGCAACATCTCGCTCGCGATCGGGCTAAACGATGTCGAAACCGCAAAGGCCTATTTCGCAGGTATTTCCGAAGGCGGAACGGTCACGATGCCGCTTGATAAGACCTTTTGGGCAGAGGCGTTCGGAATGGTGACCGACAAGTTCGGCATCAACTGGATGGTAAACTGCGACGCACCGCATGAAGCCGACCAGTCGGCCGTGGCTTAAGGGCACGACAGACTTACGGTCATTTTCGAGAAAAGTTTGTTAGCTTGTTCAAGGGGAACCAGGCCTTAAATACATTTCTATGGCAGAACCGATCCTTATAGCAAAACGCGACTCGGCCGAGTTTTATTTGCTCCCGCACATGGCCAATCGCCATGGTGTGGTGACCGGAGCGACGGGTACCGGAAAGACCGTTACCCTTCAAAAGCTGGCCGAGGCTTTCAGCCAACGCGGCGTACCCGTTTTTGCCGCCGATATCAAAGGCGACCTGAGCGGCATCAGCCAACCGGGCGGCGGTAATCAGCGTGTGATAGACCGCCTAGAAATGCTCGGAATCGAAGGCGTCTCGTATGAGGGAAGCCCGGTGGCGTTCTGGGACGTATTCGGAAAAGAGGGCCATCCTCTTCGTGCGACAATATCCGAAATGGGCCCCCTCCTGCTCGCCCGCATCCTTCAACTCAATGAGACACAGGAAGGCGTGCTCTCGCTGGCCTTTAAGGTTGCCGATGACAATGGTCTCTTGCTGCTCGACCTTAAGGACCTGCAGCAGCTGCTAATTCATGTTGCCGAAAATGCGGACGCTTACACAACGCAGTACGGCAATGTCTCAAAAGCGTCGGTCGGCGCGATCCAGCGAGGGCTTTTGCAGCTCGAGCAGCAGGGCGGACACGATTTCTTTGGCGAACCGGCCGTCCGGCTCGAAGATTTTATGCAGACGCTCGGCGGCAAGGGCGTGGTCAACATACTCGCCGCCGATCAGCTCATAAATTCGCCGAAACTTTATTCGACTTTTCTGCTATGGCTGCTTTCTGAACTGTTCGAGATGCTGCCCGAGGCGGGGGATCTCGATAAGCCGAAGATCGTATTCTTTTTCGACGAGGCGCACCTTTTGTTCAACGATTCGCCCAAGGCACTGGTCGAAAAGATCGAACAGGTCGTGAGGCTGATCCGTTCGAAAGGCGTCGGGGTCTATTTCGTCACGCAGAGCCCCGCGGATATTCCGGATAAGGTTCTCGCGCAGCTTGGCAACCGCATTCAGCACGCCCTGCGAGCCTACACGCCAAAAGAGCAAGAGGCCGTGAAAGTCGCCGCAAAGAGCTTTAGGGAGAATCCCGGGCTCGACACGGTCAAGACCATTTCGGAGCTTGGCGTCGGCGAAGTTCTGATCTCTTGTCTCGACGAAAAGGGTATTCCGACCGTAGTTGACCGCGCGTTCGTGATCCCGCCGGCTAGCCAGATCGGTCCGATCTCGCCTGAGCAACGGGCGCAGCTCGTCCAGACATCGATCGTCGCGGGAATCTATGATACGGCGGTCGATCGCGAGTCCGCCTTCGAGATCTTGACGCAGCGCGCCGAGGAACGGATGCATGCCGAGGCCGAAACCAAGGCGCAGCTCGAAGCACAAAAAGAGGCGGAACGGATAGCCAAGGCCGAAGCCAAGGCAGCCGACGAGGCTGCAAAAGAGGCCGCGCGCCAAGCCCGGGCCGAACGGGCCGCTGCCCGCCAGCCGGATACCATCGTCGAGTCCATTGCTAAGAGCGCCGCCCGCTCTGCTTCCACGTCGATCGGCCGCCAGATCGGAAATACCATTGTTCGAGGTGTGCTGGGCAGCATATTCGGCGGGTCGTCAAAGAAAAAGTCCAGTTGGTTTTAGTCTCTTTGCGAACTTCGCGCCTTCGCGAAGAGTTTGTGTTACTCAAACGAATTGGATTGCAAGGTGGAAAAGATGGAAGGCTGCGAATGTGAATATGGGTTCATCCATTTTGTTACTAGTTGGGACGGCCAAAGGCCTTTTCGTCTTGAGGAACGAGGGCGGAAAATGGTCTATCGACGGGCCGCATTTTTCCGGCCTAGCGGTTTACTCGGCATTTCTTGATCAGCGGAAAGGCCGAAATGTGATGTGGGCGGCACCGGCTAGCTGGCATTTCGGGGCGGAGCTTTGCAAAAGCACCGACATGGGCAAAACGTGGGACCAGCCTGAAAAACGCCGAATCAAAATGCCGGCGAATACAAAGACGTCGCTTGAGAACATTTGGCAAATAACCGCAGGCGGCGGCAGCGATTCGCTGTATGTCGGCGTGGCACCGGCGGCTTTGTTCGAATCGCACGACAGGGGCGAGACGTGGAAGCTGAACAGCGGCCTTTGGAAGCATCCGCATCGCAAACAGTGGACGCCCGGATTCGGCGGGCTTTGCCTCCACACCGTCGTTACCGATCCGAAGAACAAGAACGACATCAAGATCGCCATCTCGACCGGCGGCGTGTATCAATCTGCCGACAGCGGCGAAACGTGGCAAGTAACCAACAACGGAGTGTCGGCATACTTCATGCCGAACAAATATCCGGAGTTCGGACAGTGCGTTCACAAGATCGCACGGCATCCGTCGAAAAAGAAACTCTTCTTTTTACAGAATCACCACGGCGTTTACCGCAGCCGCGACGGAGCCCGAACATGGGAAGAGATCGAAATCGGCTTGCCTTCGAATTTCGGCTTCGGGCTGACCGTCAGCGAGGCGGGGTCGGCGTTTATCGTCCCGCTGCAAAAAGATGCTGAGCGTTTTACCTGCGACGGCAAGCTCAGGGTTTATCGCACCCGCGACGAAGGCGAGACCTGGCAGCCGCTGACAAAAGGCCTGCCGCAGAAAAATGCGTATGAGGTCGTACTGCGCGACGCCGTTGCATCGGTCGGCGATAACATCTTTTTCGGTACGAAGAACGGGAAGCTGTTCGCGTCGGTGAACGACGGCGATTCGTGGAAGATGATCGAAGGCTCGCTGCCGGAGATCTCCTGTGTCAAGGCTTATCATGTCTGAACCACAGAAATCGCGCGAACCTGCACCCAAAATAGGCGTCATATGGGATCAGTGAAAAATACCGCGAAGTCGTATTTCCTCGGTTTTACTTTATGACCTTTTCTTGGTCGCTCTCGTTATGGCGGTCACTGTTCATCTCAGCGGACATTTAAGGACGTTTTCGAACGGAGAGTTACGCGTGACCATCGAGGGCGATCTCGCAAGTGTCGCCGAAGTTCTGGGTGCTTTGTGGATGCGGCATCCGGCACTTCGCGACCGTATTCTCGACGATCAGGGAGAGATCAGAACACACGTGAATATATTTGATGGTTCGAACGACGTGAAGCGTCTGGACGGACTTTCCACGATGATGAGATCGGATGAACTTCACATCTTCAACGCCGTCAGCGGCGGGTGAATGACTCCAAGACAGTTCTGGAAACAATATTGAGAGACAAATGAGACTTCGAAACTTTTCTATCTGGTTCTCCCTCATCATAATTGCCGGGTTGGCGATCGCAGCCGTCGCGCAGCAGAAGAAAATGAAAATATATATATCGGCGGATATGGAAGGCGTCGTTGGCGTCGTGACAGGCGAGCAGTTGGGGCCGCAGGGATTCGAATATCAGCGATTCCGGGAGTTGATGACACAGGAAGTGAATGCCGCGGTCGAGGCCGCTTTCTCAGCCGGTGCAACGGAGATCGTAGTGAGCGATTCGCACGGCAACGGACAGAACCTGCTGATCGAGAAGCTTCCTAAGAACATAACGCTTGTGCGAAGCTGGCCGCGGCCCTTGATGATGATGCAGGGTATCGACGAAACATTTGCAGCAGCAATCTTTATCGGCTACCACTCAGGCACAACAAATCCTGAAGGGGTACGGGCACACACGATGTCTAGTGCAAATTTCGCCGACATCAGGCTGAACGGTGTTTCGATGTCCGAAGCCGGAGTTAACGCAGCGATCGCAGGCCATTTTGGAGTTCCCGTGATAATGGTGTCGGGCGACGATGCGGCAGTCAAAGAGACGGCAGATCTGCTCGGGCCCATCGAGGGTGCGGTCGTCAAGTGGAACTACGGTTTTCATTCGGCCCGCACGCTGATGCCCGAAGCGGCAAATGACCTTATCCGCGAAAAGGTAAAGCGGGCGATTGGCCGCATTGGCGAATTCAAACCGTACAAAATATCGGCGCCCGTTCAGCTCGAAGTGAGATTCAAGAACTATCGGCCGGCCGAGGTGTTGAGCTATCTTTCCTCGGTCGAGCGCACTGACTCGCGAACCATCCGTTTTCAGGGCCGCGATATGATAGAAGTATCGCGATTCCTCGCCTTTATAATGCAGTACGAGCCGGGACTTGCCCCTTAGCGAAACGCGAACAGCCGTTCGGAGCTCCGACACTCCTGTCCGCAAGTTTGCAAAGCGAACTGATGCTTATAAAGAACACGGTACTCGACGAAATAAGGGCCGGAAAGATCTCTCTTATCTTTCGCCGTTGGAAAAAGTGCGGCGTCAAGGCGGGCGGTTCACAAATGACGCAGCGAGGTGTGCTTGGGATCGATTCCGTCGAAATTGTCTCTGAGGCAAAGATAACCGCGGAAGACGCACGGGCCGCCGGATTCGCATCGAAGCGCGACTTGCTGGATTCTATGCCGCCGGCCGATGATGCCGTGGAGATTTTTCGTATCCGCGTTCATTGGGCAGGCGAAGACCTGCGAAAAGAGCTGCGGGTGAATGACAACTTGTCAGCGGCGGAACTTAGCGAGATCATCGAAAAGCTTAGGAAGCTCGACACCGGAAGCAAACGCGGGCCTTGGACACAGCTATACCTGCAGATGATCCACGACCGGCCGAACACCCACGCTAAGATCCTTGCCGGATCCATTGGCCTCGATATCCCGACCTTCAAACCTTGGGTTCGCAAACTAAAAGCCCTAGGCCTTACGGAATCGCTCCGCCCCGGCTACCGCCTTTCACCCCGTGGTCAAAAAGTTCTCGCGGCCCTCAGGGGGAATCACGGTCAATAGAAAGATCTCAGATTGGTTCGTTGGAATACTGCCGAATTAAATAGGCCCTCGATCAGCTTCCCTTTCCTTCAGGATCGCAACTACCTGCATCTCGCTAAACTGTGATCTCTTCATCGATTTCCTCCATCTGACGTCCCCCCAGAAAAAGATACGGATCTAAAATAGAGGAAGCCGGGTAATTGT
>DAOLDE010000027.1:0-36476 GCA_035327545.1 Pyrinomonadaceae bacterium
TCAGGATCGATCGATTCTTTCGGTCGACATCCCAAATCAGGTTGCTCTTAACTTGTGAAGGATCGAAGAACAGATGTCCCACATCGGAGTTCTTTATCGCAGGTACTCCCTCGACCGTGAACGAAGGCGGAATGGGAAACTCATCTTTTGACTGGGCATGCGTAAAGAACGCGGCCGCGAACAGAAAGGCAAAAACTAAAGAATGCCTTGTCGAAAAAGCCCATAAAAACCTGTCGACTAACCTTATAAGAACGCTTCGTTTCATTTTTTCTTCGCCTCTAAAACTTTCCGCACCGAGAGTTCGTGCGAGCCTCAGAATTCCCGTCATTTTGCTCCGACACACCGAATGGCAAACGTTCCCCGCTGTTTATCGACGGCCACCTTTTTCTGATGACTATTCAGAACGCCACCGGGCTTAAGAGTTTGCGGAGGTCCTACGATCTTGTTCCCATTTCGCAGGGTGATTATTAATTTCCACCGATAGGTTCTCTCTGGTTCAAGTTCCACAGTAGAACGGTATTGAGTCTGGGAATCCGATTCGAAATGATCGATCAGATTTTCGTCTAGGTCTGAAATGTATATGTCGTATGAGGCCGCGCCCTTCACCGGGTTCCACTTCAGAAGTATCTGTTTTCCGTCGGTGTTCGACTCAAGGCTGACCGTAGCTCCGCCGGAGCAGGGATTTTCGTCTCCGCGGGTTTCCGCGGTTCGTACTGCGGGCGCTCCGCCTACCGGTTTTCGACCTGGACTCAGGCTCATCCGCTTTGGTAACTTCCGGCGTTCCGAATATTCATCTTTCTTCTCCGGTTCATTCGAGACCGGTTGTTCCGATGCGGCGGGCGGCGGTTCGACGACGGATCGTGATTCGGGTGGAACGGATTCCAACGGAACTGAAGTCACCTCGTTTTTCGCAATGATCGGCTCAGAATCTATGAATCCGCTCCGAACCCTGACCAAGTAGAGTCCCGCCAATAGCAGGATCGTCAATCCGGCAAAGACTGCTGGTCTCGCAATTGGCAGACGTGGAAGCCGGATGTTAGGAAAAAGCCTTGATGTGAGTTTTACCTTGCCGTTGTTTACGACTTCAGAATCGATAATGCAATTACGGAACTCTTGCTTGGTGACTGAAGGCAGCTTTGCCCGACACTCCTTGCAGGTCAGAAGATGACGACCGATCTCGATCGATCTGGAAGATAGAGATTCCTCCCGAAACATGGCGACTTCAGCAGCTGATAAGTGATTTTGATTCATTTATTCATCAACTCCTTTAGTCTCTTGCGGGCATCGAATCTCGCCTTTTTGATAGCCCGCCCCGACGCTTCCGGATCGAGGGCTTTCTTATGCGGTCTCGCTATCGCTGCGATCTCGTTATCCGAGAGAGGCATCCTTCCGGCGATATCCGGCCATTCTTCTTCTGTGATTTCTAGTGAAGCGACAACTGCTGACTCACTGATTCCGAACTGCAAGAAATAGATCAGGAGTTCTAGTGAACTAAGTAGCAGTGCTCGTCGCTGATACAAACTTAGTCTGCAAATCTCTTGCCAAACTTCGCGAACAAGCGAAAACATTTCTGAGTCCGCGTCGCCTGCCGGGGCACGGTCTAGTATCAGCCCTGCCTCATCAAGCGGAACTTCTGCCGCCCGCTTCGAGCTTGCGCTATAACGGTTGACCTCGTTGTGGGCAGTCTTTGCGGTGAAGGAACTCCACTCCGCCGCGGTCATCTCATCGCTTTTCCGTTGGAATTTTTCGCTCCACTTCCAGAGGCGCAAGGCGGCTTCCTGGGCTACGTCGGGGGCATCGGCTTCGGGAAGGGCGTATCGGCGGCCGTATATGACACGCCATATTAGAGCGAGGGCCGATACGAACGAAACTTCATCGCGTCGAGGACTGCTCGACCTCGGTTCGTCGCTGATCGGTAAAGATCCGTGATCTTTTTTGATCGATCTCTCCATCTGCTCAAGAGTCTGAAATGCCCTCTCATGAACAAAGCGAGGGATCTCATATATCCAAACGGTTTGTACTACGGTTGCAGGAATGGCGGTGAGTGATACTCAGTCATTCCTTAATTTTAGCGAAGAAGATTTGGTTCAAGGTGTAACCACTCCGCTTCCCAGGGGTTTTTAGTGTTGAAGGCAAAAACTTCGGACGGTTTGTCGAGCTTTTCCGAGCGGGAAAAGAATGCATTCAACTTCTAGAAACTTTGTTTAAATTTTGCAATCGAAGCAGCAAAACGTCAAATGAAAAAAAATATTTCCAACATTGCCGGAAACCTCGAAGAGCTCGCCAGCCTGGACTTTCTCGACCTATTGCCTCCTTCGTGAAACTGGAACAGGCAAGACGCATACCGCGAAGCTGATCCATAACCTCAGTCCGCGATCGGGACGTCCAATGGTGTCGGTCAATTGCGCCGAACTGTCGCCCTCTAAAGCGGATGGAACATTGATCGAGGCGGCGTGTCTGTGGTGCATTTCTGCGTATGTTGGTGCAAAAATAAACCACTTTTGGTGCAAAAGCGGACCATCCTAAATAGGACATATCAACGATTCAAGACGGAATCAGGACCTTTTAATGTCCTATTTAGCGTTAATCAGGACATTAAACTGTCCGAAGGGCAGCGAGCTCATACATTGCTTACAGAAGATTTTCTAACCTGCCGGGATATCTGATCGTCACCATAAATACCCCTTAAGTTCACCTCCTACCCTAAATGACAGTCCCCGTGCCAGCCCTAACTATTGCATCGACCGGATCATTCCGATCTCTGGCGGAAAGGCCTTTGGCCGGGATGAACTGCACCGGCTTAGAACCCTGACGACTAAGCGAATGAACCACGTACGTTTTCCAACTACTGCGGGCAACTCGATGCTAAGAAAATTGGATGCCTCGTGTTGCTCCACGATCGGCGCGGGTGTTATTTTTGCAGGCAAATATGAACCCAACAATTAACGAATTAGTCGTGTACACTCCGAGACTCCGATTTGCAGTGGTACGTTCTATGTTTTCACCAACGGAGTAGACGCTCTCGCACTAGAATTTCGTGACAAGGTTGAATTCGCTTGGGGGCCCGAAACCATGGACTATGGCATGAAAGAATTTGCAGTTCAAGACCCAAACGGCTACTTGATCGCTTTTTCAGAACCCGCCTGATGATAGAGTTTCCCAATTCGCTCCACTGTCCGATTCATTTCGCCAAGACAGCACGAGCCGGCCGGATTTCGGATCTCACATGAACAGAGTTTTTCTTTTATGAACTGGGTGACTTGAGCCGGAATAGTTGTCTCGCCTCTCAACACTATTTCCTGCCGGACATTTCCCTCGGTAAATCCGAAACAGTAACAAAGCGGGCGGTCATCGCCCTTCGTTTTCGTCGTAACCAGCTCGCGAACAGTGTCCGTAGTAAACATATTTCCGTCGACAGAATAATAGACAACGTCACAGTCAGCCGAGCCACAGAATCTATACTCCGCGTCGCCGACTGACGAGAGTTTTTCGCTTATCACGTGGTGGGCCACTGTTTGCTTAGCCACAATTCGCCCAGGCTCGCCGCATATTTGACACGCCGCCAACACCGATCCGTTTGCCTTTACGACACCACTACAGCAACAATCCATATTTTCACATCAACTCGTAACCGGTCGCCAAAATTGCTTCTTTGATTTTCTCGAGTGTTATCTGAGCCGAATCGTAAACGATGGTTACATTGTGATCTTTGTAGTTCGCATCTGCTGATATGACACCCTTTAGCTTTCGAAGTGGAACTTCAATGTGCGTTTCGCACGCATCGCAAGTCATACCCCGAATTTGCAGAACAACAGTTTTCTTCGTTGCTGCTTCGACAGGAACAACGATCGGAGCAGATTCAACCGCTGGGGCGGCTGGGCTCGTGATCGCCGCGGCGATATAACCGAGATATGACGGCGAGAAGGCAAACGCGACGATGACGATGGATCCGATCCAAAGAAATATCTTGTTGATACGGTTAACAGGCTTTGTCGCACAAGCCTCGCCTTCGCCACAATCCTCGCGTCGAAAATAGACTCGGTAAAATCCAAAGGCCAATGCAGCGAATGCTACCGCGATCATCGGATAGCGCACAGATTCAAAAATCGCCGCTGTGCCAAATGCACCGAGTCCGAATACCACGGCAATCAGTGGCAACACGCAGCACAGGCTTGACACAAAGGCGGCAAGCAATGCACCACCGACAAAAACATTAGACTTTTCCATACAAAAACACCTAGCTTACTTTCTCGACATTTCAATCGTCGTGAGAACCGGACATGACGCCGCTTTTCCGTGCGCGTCCAACTCGTTTTCACATGCAACAAGATGTCGATTCAGAAAGCCCTTGAAACTCTTCATCTGCCGCATTCTGTCTTCGAGTTCAGTCAACTTAACCTGTATAAGGTCACGCACATTTTTACACTGATTCTCGCCGCCACCCGAAATGAAGAGTTGCTTTATCTCATCCAGAGTAAAACCGATTTCCTGTGCTTGTTTAATGAACCTGATGCGATCAGCCGTCTCGACCGAAAACACTCTGTAGCCGCTATTTGTCCGTGCCGCCGTCGGAAGCAATTTCAACTTCTCGTAATATCGAACCGTATCGACGCTGACGTCCGCCAACGCCGCTATCTCTCCGATCTGTAACGATCCCTTCTCAACCACAAGCCAAATCTTACACCCTTGAGCCAACACCAGTGTCAAGGGAATGTCGGCCTGAGGTTATTGAGGAACTATTTTGAATTGTCCTTAGCGACCAGAACTCTTCAACTGCTGGATTCTTCAAGAGGGTCAAATTTGGCGAAATTTTGTATTTGGTTTCTCAGAGGTTAACTCGCTTTCAGGACGCGAAAGCCCTCTCGCTTTGCCTTTCACTTTTTAAGACACCGGCTTTTGGCCCGCAAAAGCACGCTTTCGCGATTCTTAAGGTCCATCTGTTCAAAACATCACTTGATAAACAAAAGAAATAAACAGCGGTTGACAGAGTGTGCCTCAGAGAAGGATTCGAGGGGCATTACTCAACGTGATCCTCGAAAGATTAAATCAACAGGAGAATCAAGAAAATGTCAGCAAATATTTCGATCATCGGCAACCTCGGCAAGACCCCGGAAACAAAGATCACTGATAACGGCACCCTCGTAGCGAGTTTTTCAATGGCCTCGAACTCGTTCCGAAACGGCGCGGAGGGACGCGTTGAGAAGACCGACTGGTTCCGTGTGACTGCTTTCGGCAAACAGGCGGAGACGCTTGCCCGTTATGTCCGAAAAGGCAGCCGTCTCTACGTCCAGGGCCGTCTGACTTTTAACCCGTGGGTGGATCAAAACAAATCCCCGCAAGCCGGAGCTGAGATCGTGCTTCAGGAGTTCCAGTTCCTTTCCGGACGCCGCGATGAGGACGGAGACGGAGCCGCAATGCAGCCGGCCCCGACAGCAACGACCGAGATCCAGCAGGCCGCCGCCTATTGATCCCATAGCTAGCCATAGCCAGATCAAATTCTAACTGCCATTTGAGGAGCAAGCACTCTTCTCAGATGGCAGTTATTCTGCGTTGGGAGTTGTTATGCGATACCGAGTCATTCAGATGAAATGGATCACCCGATCGTTTGTTAGAGAGCATCGGGATCATATTTTCCTCTTTGGCGACAATCTCGCACGGCGCGGCTTTGGCGGCCAGGCTGCTCAGATGCGAGGCGAACCGAACGCTATCGGGATACCGACCAAGAAACTCCCGAGCAATGTCGAAGAAGCATTCTTTACCGATGCAGAGTTTGAGCAAAACAAGGCGGCTATCGATCGTGCGTTCGAGCGTCTTTACCGGATGAGTTCGACGCCCGAGCAGGTAGTTGTAGTACCTAGCGACGGCCTCGGAACCGGCAGAGCACAACTCGACAAGCGGGCACCGCAGACCTTTGCCTATCTTCAGAAGCAGTTGGCCGAACTAGCACGTGGGGACTAACGCTCTTTTGCTTATCTCTCATTTTGTCTGAGCTTCGAGCGGAAGGGGATTTTCGAACCTGAAGCCTGGCGATTTTAATCCACGTGCTTGGGAGGGGCTTCCTTGAATAACACCTCTCACGATCCGCATGGGTCCGGCTTAGGAGACATCAAGATGACAGGTCAAAAGACTTCCGTGGTTCACTGCAAGAAAGATAGATTCGACATTTACATTGGACGACCCTCGAAATGGGGCAATCCCTTTACACACTTGTCTGACCGAAAGTCCAGAGCCGCCTATATTGTCCGATCGAGAGAAGAGGCGATCGAACGCTATGAGGAGTATCTATTTTCTAGTGGATTGGCTGCAGATATTGAAGAACTGCGGGGAAAGGTCCTCGGGTGCTGGTGCAGTCCAAAAGTGTGTCACGGCGACGTCCTAGCCAGGTTATTAAATGCGCCTCATAGGAACCGGGAACGTTAGAAGCTGGGGTTGCCCGCGGACCGAAGTAATCTCCTTCCTTTCAAACTAGCTCATCAATCAACTAGCGAGGGATTTTCAAACCTGAATGAAAGTGATTTTATTCAGGGTTTTGAACTCGCGGCCCTCAAATACAACGTGAGTTCTCCGGCCAAGATGCCGGATCTAAAGAGGAAGTTATGGCAGAAAGAATCAACATCGAACAGCTTAGAAAGCATGCTCCCAACAACCCGATCCTTGCGTTCTCACCCGCCAATACCGGTTCGCCGATGCAGGACTGGTGTTCACATCTCGCGCTTAATCCGCTCCGAAGAAGAGAGCTTGAAGAGTTCGCGATTCTCGGCGATGTTGTTGTCCGGATCGCAGACGAACTTGAACCGGAAGCGTTGGATAGAGTGAGGATAATGTCACTCGAATACGCGATGAAGGTTCTTAACGACGAAACGGATGCGAAAGAGTTCGTTAAGTGCGTGAAAGCCATTGCCAGCCCCGATGCCGGTCAGTATGAGTTTGAGCAGATCGCGGCTTATTACTACGGAGAGATCAGACGCCGGGGAGTTAGCGAGGTTCTCATGGAAATGGGCCTGCTCGGTATGCAATTAGAGGCTGTAACGGCAACGGTTTCCGACCGAGAGATAGACTTCGAGGAGTCTAAGGCGGTCGAACAAAAGCTCTGCGTGGCGGACCAGAGACGAGTGCAGGAAGCTGCCAAGAACCGTCAGCCGCTTCCTCCGAAATGCCCTAACTTTGACGACGAAATGCAGGCGGTATTGAGACGCGTCGGCCGCCAGAAGATCAGCCGCATGATATTCGATGACTTTGCTGATTTCTACCTAGAAGGCGGCGATAAATCCATCGAAGAACTTGATCGCGACTTCACCACTTTCGAGCAGCTTGAGCAGTTTGATGAGAACGGACTGATCGGTATAACAATGAGTTCGTCACAGCGGTCGGTGGTTGTTTTTGATCTCGATTGTGAGATAGATGCGGACTGTCTTCCTGATGAATCGCGGAAGCTCTACGCACAGATCCCGAAGCTCTTTGTTGGTCATTCACTTGGCGGCAGTGCTGTCCAGGAAGGAAGACGAATGATCAACTGTGCAGGTTGGTCGATGCCGTCCAGACATCCATTCTCTGACCAGGAGTTCGAAGAATGGATGGCACTTTCCCTGGACCGCATTTACGACCGGAAGGTCATCCGTTCGGCTCGTCGCATCTACTCATTCGGAAAACGAAACGACATTGAGATCCTGGTCGATCAGGAGATCAATCCCGACTTCGAAGAGATGCAATACGCTGCTTCCGTTCTGCGTCTTCTTTGGCAGAAACAATACTCAGATTTTCACCTGCGAAGCCTCCGTCATGACACATATCAGGAAACCTATCTCGCGATCCGCGGGACTTCGGATACTGCCGACGTGGCCGATCTAAAGAAGAAGGCATATGCAGATTTCAAGGATCAAAAGAAGCTAACACTGAAAGAGTTCACCGCCCTCAACACCGTCGCAAAATCTCAGGAGGTTCGGCTTAAGGATCAGTTCTCGAAAGAGGCCAGGCAGTGGCTCCGAAAGGTGGAAAATGCCACCAACGGGCAGATCCGGTTTCTCAAATTCGCTCTCTACAACGACGCCGAGGCAAAGGCCTTCAAGCGGCAGGAGAAACAGAAACTCTGGGATGCGGTGAGGGCAAGAGAAGCCGAGTTAAAGAACGTGAATGTGCGGACCAATCGGTTGAGCCAGACGAGCCTCTTTACTCAACCGTCAATACAGCGATCACACGTCCAGGTTGTTCCTTCGGCCTGAAAGTTGAAGACAGGTATCTGACGAAAGGAGCGGCGGCCAGTAGGTGAAGCGGAACGCCTCTAGGTTCTCGCTAGCTGGACGGCTGCCGTTCCGGTCGGAGAAAAAATAAACCAAAAAAGGAGCAAGAATAATCCATGTCAGCAAATATCTCGATACTCGGAAATACGGGGCGCGATGTGAGCCTTCGATACACAGAAACAGGAACCCCGGTCGCCAGTTTTCCGATCGCCTCAAACTCATTCAAGAATGGTCCCGAAGGGCGAGTACAGGTCACGCATTGGTTCAATGTCGTCGCGTTCGGTAAAACGGCTGAGACGATCGCCGAGCATGTTAAAAAGGGTACCCATCTTCTTGTCCACGGAAGGCTTTCCTTTAGTCCGTGGAGCACAGATAAGGGCGAGCCTCGGTCAGGCGCGGAGGTCTCTCTATTCTCATTCGAGTTCGTTGGATCAAGCCGCTCCGACAATCCGGAAGGATCGAACTCCAACGGCGACAACTCAGTGCCGGAAGTCCCGGAACACAACGGCCCGGCAAATGCGGAACCAGCTGTCCACGAACCGTTCGTAGATCAGTTCTGAGAGGTTCTTGAGCACCAAGGGCGCGGCAACAATGCTCGCCCTTTTTCTTTGCCGTAAAAATAAGAGGTGGACAATGAGTGTTCTCAGATTGATTGACAGAAAAAGCGAATTTGGAAGTCCGGACGACTATACCCCTCTTGTGAGGATCTATGTGGACGGATCGTGCTCAAGAAACGGTGCGATCGATTCATCGGCGGGCTGCGGTGCCGTAATGCTGGATCAAAACCGCCTAGAGATCAAATTGGTCGCCAAATACGTCGGGCAAGTCACCAATCAGCAGGCCGAGATACTTGCTTGTGTGATGGCTATGGAGCAGCTTCGCCGGCCTTGTCGAGTGGAGATCGTCTCCGATTCAAAGTATGTGATAGATACGATGACGGGACGGAATCGGATGAGAACGAATCGTCCTTTCTGGACCCGTCTGGTTGAGGAATGCTATGGCCATCACATCACCTGGCGGTGGGTAAAAGGCCATTCCGGGGTGCCATTTCAGGAAGTTGCCGACCGTCTGGCTCGTGCTTCGGCGCGGGTATGTAGCGACTTCGCCATAGAACATCTGGAACAGCTCTCGGGCCATCTATCGGAGCGTTCGGAACAGTTTGATATTCGTGAGTTCGAGATGGAACTTGAGAAGGTCATCTCCAGATACAGTACACATCAGTCGTTCATTCCGGCATCGAAATTCGACGGTCTCGGAACATTACCTTCAGCATTTTCAGCCTAGTCTCAACCATTTAATTCTTAACTTTAAGCCAGCTTTTGAATGCCGGATCGCGTTCGAAAAGGTGGTTTAGCGCGTAGTCGATCACATCGTCATTGGTGATCTCGGTATTCATGCCAGCTGATGCGAACTGCAAATATTGCTTCAGTCTTTTATCGGTCGCTTCAAGTATCTTTGTACTCATTTTTACGTAGATGAGACGGTTGATTTGAAGCAGCGGTCGTTCGGAGTTCTGTTTTGTAGAGGGGGTGATATCACGCTGATTGTTCATTAGATGTTGTCTCCTGCGGGGTCAGTACATTAACTGTCACATCGGTCAAGATCAATCGGTGTGCCGAAGCAGAGGGTGATGCTAGTTGTGGGCCACAGGCGGCGACTAAACGAACCGTTCTTGGCGCAAAAAAGAGGCAGATAGCGGGGCCTTGGTCAAAAACAAAAATTACAGCTGCAGGTGTATGACAGGTGTATGACAGGATAGGCCAAAAAATACTCTTTGTAATTCGCATAAACCATGGACCACGTACGGTTTACGCTTTGTCACCAAAATTACAAACCGCACATTTTTCATAAAGCGCATTAAAAGGCACGTGTTTTGCTCACTCCTTCCTGGCCGGAAAAATTACAAAATCATTGTTTAGTGACAATAGTTCAACACCGAAGCCGAAAGAATGAGAAAGCGAGACAGAGAAAGAATCATTAAAAATATCGATGTCTATATTGAGCCGAAGCAGGGCCGACCGATAAGCGTAAGGCCTTACGATGAGGACCACAAAAAGCTCGAAGAGATTTCAGCCGAAACCGGAGAAAATAAGGCAGCCATAGTCCGCAGAATGATCCATTTCGCATTGAACGAGAGACGACAACACTTTGCTGCCGGCCGCTGTCAGGAAAAGCTTGATTGGCTAGTGCGGACGGGCCGTCAAAACGAGAGTGTCAATCTCTCCGTAGCGGAGAACCTCATTGCGGTCGGCGACCGCGTTGAACGAGTGGAAACCGAGTTAGAAAACCTGTCGGATCTACTCCAAATAGTCACGTCGCTCACGACCGAAATTTACTCGATGTCCAGCATGTCGATCTCCTCTCTGAATCTCGTCTTCACAAAACTAATTGAATATGCCTCGCCTCAACCGAACGACCGGAAACAAGGCGTCATCATCGCTTCGACCGCAATGGCTGACCTGATCGACCACGCCGTCACCGATCTAAAGAAGTGTCTCCTGTTTCATGAACACGTCACCGGCGACGGATCCCTCTCAAAGAGCTATCTCGGAACCAAGATCCAGATTCTGAAGCAGCGGATCGAATCGCTTCCACATACGACAGATCAAAACACAGACGCCCAATGAGAGTCATAGCAAGCGTTCAGTCTAAGCGGGGCAGTTCGCGCGGACTGATTCACTATCTCGCTCATAGCAAGATCGATCCAGACAGAGAGTCGGTAAGTGGCCGAGAACTTTTTAATGCATTTACGGAACATCTGACGGTCCGAAGTGCAAACAATTTCCTACAGTCAGAGTGCGGCAAAGGTCGTCCTTCAAACGATGGTTTGCATCATTTGGTATTGTCATTTCGGCAAGCAGATTTTCTGCAAATTGGTTCGACGGACGAAGAACGCAAACTACGATTAAAGATTGTCACAAGGCACGCCATTGGGCAGTTAGAAGAGAGGCTCCAAAGCGAGCGGCTTGCCTGGGCGGGGGCGGTACATCTCAACACGGCAAACCCACACGTACACGTCGCAATTCAAAAGCAATATTTGACCCGAGATGTTCAGAGCAAATCGTTAAACAAGATCCCCCGGGAGGCACTTCCACATTTCGAGCTTATCGAGGGAGAAAAGCAAATAGTCAATGGCATTCTAATTGACTCTGCCAAGGTGAAGTTGCTGGAGTTAGTCGAAGAAGGAAGTCGATCACGCGAGCAATCCAAAAGCAAACGCAAGGATCATAATCCGAGGACTCACGAAGGCGACAAGGTACACATCATAGATGCGAAAGACGCGTACGATGATGAACGACAAATTCTCCGGCGAGGCATCCTGGCTGAATACCAGCTAAGATTTAGGGAGGAACGAATCGCGTTCCTAATCGAGCATCGTGACCGCCTAAAGTTTCCGGTAACTGATCCCGTTCAACGAAAGCGACATAGAGTCTCGCTGGTGGAACTACAACACCCTTCAAATAGTTTCGACGACTCTCAAAAAACGGCCGGCCAGCAGCGTCAAATAAAAGCGATCGCGCATAACATACTTGCCAAAGAAGAATCCGATTTCTTCAACCTCAAAGAAGAGTCAGCCGATACCAGAAAGAACGCTAACAAGATCCGGAAACATTACAAGAAGAGTGGCATAGAACTACCAACCCCAGCCTTTCAAAAAGGAGAGCTTGATGACCTTCAGAAACAATGTCTCGCAGGCTCGCATGTTCGGGAATACTTGTTCCTCGAACAGATCAGAAGTGAACTTGAGATCAGTAAAGAGATCGCCCCGAGAAACCGAGATGATCTTGAGCGTTTGGCGGGCCAGAAAATCTTGTCGGAAATGAGACAGCGGCTTCATCAGAAGCAGATATCAGACTTCAAAGACAACCGCTATTACCGAAAAGTGCCGGTCGGAAAAGAGCGATTGTCCCTCGCGATGATGGATCGTCAATTCGATCAGAAGGCCAGCTCTGCAAGGTCTCTTCTTCGGCCTCTTCGTTTGGCAATCGACTCGATTGCAGGGTCGTTCAAAAAATCTGCATCAAAGACTGACGACGTTCATCTCCGAGATGCTATCGAAAAGGAACTGAATGAGCAGTCATCGCATTTACAGAAACAACTGCGCAACGACCAAAAGAAAACGGGAGCTCTGGACCGAGTTCTTGAGCGAAATGCAGACCGCAGAGATCTGAATCCGAAATTCTCTGCGGAGGACCTGATCGAATCTGAAGCACTGGCCAGGAAGCTCAAACTGACTCCGGAATATACGTCGTTCTGGGGACTTCAAAAGGGTTCGATTGTCGAAGCTCAGAGAGGCCAAATCGGCACCTATACTGGCAATAGTGAAAGTCGTTTAGTTGCGGGCCGCGTGATGGCCAGGGAAGTGCTTTGTAACATCGGCTTGAACAAAGCAAAGGACGACCTTGCCTATTTTCGTAAATCCAGGCGATTTCATAAATTTGCCCTAGAGGACAAGAAGAACGGATCGACAAATTATCTTAGCCTTAACGATGTGGACCTTCCACGAAGAACTTCCGTCTTGGATCACGCGTTGAATCTACTGCTGGAGAGCAAGGATCACAGAATTTTAAGGAGCGATATCGAGGCCCGAGTGAAAGAACATGAAGTGAGCCTTAAGGCTGACGTCGCTGCTTCTAAGGGCCTTTCCATAGCCGCCGCTGTTGAAGCGGCAGAGTTCAAGCAACATTCTTTTTGGGGAAACGCCGCTGCCCCGGATTTCCAACCGATCTTTACCAGAAGCGAAATTGCTGAGATCGAGAAACGAATAGAAAACACTTCTGACAGCAAAGAATCCAGAAAGCTAAGCTCGATACTAGAAGACTCAGCCAAGAAACACTCCGAAACTTTCGACGAGCTTCTGAATAGAGTCTTCACGCCCGAATTAGAATTACAAACGGTTGTCCATCACTCCTCCGGAGCACCTGGAAAGAGGTCACCATCCGACGAGCGAGAAAGATCGAATAGTCAAAAAATCGGAATCGGATTGGAACGGTAGAAAGTCCCTCTTTGATTCGGCCTCAAGGCATAGATCCAAGGCACGTAATTTGCCCCTTGCCAAGTTCGGCTAGATAGCTAACCGGCACCGAAAGCAGGCGAATTATGGAAACTAACTTGAGCAATAAGGTTGTCGCTCGCTTAAACAATGGCGAGTCAACAGTGCCACGAAGAAGTCTTAACCTTGGGAACATAATCACTCCGGAACTGGGGCTTCTCTCGCCCAATCGGAACGAAATAGCACCACGTGGGAAATCGCGCGAAGCTGCCCTAATTGCCTATTCCGAACGACTTCGGAACAGTTACAAACAAAACGACTTTGGGTTAAAGGACGGAATGGTAATGCTTGGCGAAGCGTTCCGGAATGGACAATCGATTTCTATCACGTGCTTTTGTCGTGCCGGGCAGACGTGTCACGCGGACGTTGTTAAACTTGCAATCGAGAAAGTCGCAAAGGCGATTGATGCCAGGGAATTAGATCGTGCCTCCCGACACTCACCTGCCCGAGAACCAAGCTTTCGCCCCTCCAATCCAAGAACCGAGCGAGCGATCAACGAGATACTTTCGTTCAGCAAATCGGATCTTCTTCTTTCCAGACTCGACGACACCAATGGCCTTAACCAAAGTGAGCACGCTTCATATCTAAACGGCCAAAATCAGGTGCTCAGGGACCTTTACGAACGGGGCGGAACGGTCAAAGACGGAATTCTAATAATTCCAAAGGAAATCCAGGAACTAAAGTCTCCTCTAAGAATTACGACTCAAGAATACGGCGTTAAGCGGCTAGAACCTGTGATCGGTTTAGAACGATCTCGCGATGTCGTTCCGCAGATTCTTGAATACGGCAAAGCTATTGCCGGAGGCGGAGCCGACCGGGAAACAGAGGCAAAGGTCTTTCGTTGGATCTACGATGCCCTAGATGGCAAGCAAGAGTTTTTAGAAGAATCCAAAGACGAATCCAGAACGGAGTCAATCGTTGAGCGATTTGAACGAACCTTGGACGACGTAGCAAGGCTGGCGGAAGAAATGAGCAGATTGGAGCCAAGCGATCATTCTATCGAGTACGAGGCATTTGACGAATCTTACATTCCAGGTAATGATCACGCACTTAGTGAAGGGCTCGAAGAGGTGTCGGACCGTGTGGTCGATCTTGAATCAGAGCAAAATCTCGAACATGTGCATTCAACCCTGGGGTTTGAGCGAGTGGAGCTTGAATCCACGTCACTCAATCAACTTGCGGCCGAAATGTCTACCGAGGAGTTTCAGCATTGGGCTCAAGTGAGACTGCCTGCCCTCGATGATGCTCTGGAGAATGGTATCAATCCGTCAATAACCTTAAAGCTTCTCAAAGCCAGGGTCGAAAAAGGGATTCAGAAAGGAACGGAGGCAAAGGCGTTATCTCTCGAAGATCTTCGCTTCGCATCGGCATATCTTGAACACCAACTCAAGCAGCCTGAAACCAGACTGCGACACTTCAACGAGCGTTATCGAGACTACGCACAGATGTTGGACCGCTGCCAATCTCGTGAAGAAGTGATCGACGCATCGTCGAGGATACGAATTGAGAACGCCTCTGCCCGTACTCACGCAGAACAAAAGGGCCAGCATCACGACTCGAAAAGCCTGTCTGCTCTAACTTCCAAAGAACTGCAAATGTTGTTTACCGAACCATCGCCGCGGCATTACACATCGGAAATGATCGTGGCGAAACTCAACTACGCCGGCGATGGGGCATCCAGAAATGCGAAGACTGAAGCCCTGTTAAAGGGCGAAATAGAGCCTGGCCCAGAGGCTAGGAAATTGGTCGATAGCCTCGAATCTCGAATGGGAAGAAAATATATAGACGAGTCCTTGGCAGCGACAAGACACTTTCTTCAAAGTCTCAAGACGCCGAATGAGGAACTTCGATACAAGAATAGCTTCGATCACAGCGATCTCTACCGAAAGCTGCCTCCCTCAGAAAAGGATTTCGTTTATCAGCGGGCGACGGAGCAGAAGAATCGCCTACTGTCGACGTCTCAAAAATTCTCCGATCAACACGGATTGCGAACCGATATCCCAGTGGGACAACTGCAAGATGCTATGAAAGCAGAACTCCTCGCGTCGTCGCTCTCAAATTTCGATCCAGGACTAGTCAAAGATCGTGCTTCTAGGATTCTTGAGGAATATTTGGGCGATCGTGAGAATGATCTAGTTAGGTTGAAGGCGGGACAACTGTCTCAAGAGCTGAGCGAGATTGTACTTGGGCGGAATTCTAGTTTGTTCCCGGACGAAAGAACCAGTCCGAAAATGAACGCGTCACAGGATGGTGATCACAATAGCAGTAGCCGCGAAATGTGGCTCGAAAGGTCCAGGTGATCGGCAACAACGCTGCTGTTGAAAGTGGCACCGAGAGCTGAACGAAAAATTCGGACCTTCCGAAGCACTCACGAGGCATTAGCGAGTAAATCTAGTCGAGACCTTTCAGCGGCCTCACCGTCATTGAACGGAAAACGGCAAAAAGAGACCGATTGAAATGTCCGACCGGTTTTAAGGCTCAGCGCCGCCATCAAGCCGCCGGCGGCGAGGTGCACATCGACCCGGTGTCAAGAAAGAACCTATCGGCCACTAGCTCTCTTCGAAGAAAGCCGTCGAAAAAATCGCGAACTCACAAAAAATAGACTGAATCCTGACAACACGGTGATTAGGCCCAGCACGGAGAATCCCCGAAGCACGTAGTTGTTTATGTTATCCCTACCCTTGAAATCCATCGTGTGGAGCATCCAAAGGAAGTCGAAAGCTCGCCAGTTGTCCGTCCGGACAGCTCCGACTTGACCGGTTTCCGCAGCAACGTAGACGCTGACATTATTCCCAAGCGTTACTGCCCAGGCAGGTAAGGGCTTTTCGCGGTATTCGTGATGCTTGCTAACGTTATCGGCGGTTAGATAAGTTAATTCGGCCGGCTCGCTCGGGGTAGCGAGAGCCTGTTGGGCGATCCTGCCAGCCTCTGCCGAAGAGACTTCCGTCCTTACCGAGCCATCCTTGACGCTAACCAGAACGGTCGAAGGTTTCTCGTCATTCACATGCTCGACCGCGTAGAAATACTCGCCGAGCACTTCGACAATATAGATCTTTTCGATCCGGGTTACGCCGATCTTCGACTGCACCGTCTGGACGATCTGGTCGGGCGAGATGGAACCAGCCGGAATCGACATCTCGACGTGCTGGCGTGCCCTAAGATGATCGCCATGTATCTCATTGAGGTCGGTCCAGCTAAAATACAGCCCTCCGAGTGTCCACAAAATGAACTGGATACCAATAAAAACGCCAAGATAGCGGTGCGCCCGACGGATGAAATGCTTGTAATTGAATCTTCTTGATCTGTTGGACATATGCCGTTCGTAGGAGTTTCTCGATGACGAATCATAGTACAAGGTCGGTTCGTCAGGGAAAAAATCTGAAAACGATTGTAGCCCATAGCCGACTTCAGGTCTTGACAGAACTTGAAAGGCGGGTTCATCATTAATCTGCGAATGCTGAAATGGGTCACATCGCTGTTGCTATTCATCGCCCTCACCGGTCAGGTCTGGGCGGGTGTTTGCGCCTGTTTTGACGACCATAATGATTCGCACAGCTGCTGCAAGCCGGACAAGAGCGGGAAAGATGCCCTAGCTGCCCCGCCTTGCTGTTCAGCGGATTGCGAATCGATCACGAGTTCGCAGATTCCTGGAAAGAATACCGATCGTGTTTCGCAAGATTCGTGGTCGAAGGAGATCGCACCGGAACCGAAGTCAGCATTCCGGCCGACCCTCCCCCTCGCGGTTCGTTCCATAGAGCAGTACTCGAAGCTGCTAGGACATCGGCTTAAGCTGGCACGCCCTCCTAACGCGCTATATCTGCGCCACAATTCCTTTCTAATCTAGTTCCGACGTTTCGCGACGAAGTTGACGCGCATTCATTCGTGCGCGATTTCGCGCGTGTTTTCGCGCCTGAACGATTCGACAATCTTAAAACTTTAAAGAGGAGACTTATTTGATGAAAAAGACGCTAGTAATTTCGTTACTTCTTTCCATTGCTGTTTTTGCCGCTGCTTGTGGAAGCACGGATACGGCCGGCAGCGGACCGGCCGCGACTGGTAAAGAGATAAAGAGCGGGACCGCCGGCAATAACCTGACGGCAACTCTTTCGAGCAGGGACGGCGTGCTACGAAAAGGCAAGCAGACCGTGACACTAAAATTCGCAGACCAATCGGGTAAACCGGTCGATGTCGGAGCCGCATCACTGAATTTTCATATGCCGGCAATGGGAACGATGGCCGTAATGAATAACGCCGCGACCCTTACGACGACCGGCACTCCGGGGATCTATTCGGGCAGCGTCGACCTCGAAATGTCGGGCGAATGGCAGGCACAGATCTCTTATCAAGGCCCCGCGGGAAATGGAAAGGCAAATATACCCGTAACGGCTCAGTAGTAGGTACGCACCCGCTATGATCAACTGGCTCATCGATTGGTCGATCAGGAATCGCGTCATTGTTATCGCAATTTATATTGCGATCGCGGCGGCGGGCTATTGGGCCGTGCTTCGGACCCCCATAGACGCGATTCCCGACCTTTCCGACAACCAGGTGATCGTGTTCACTGACTGGGCGGGGCGCTCGCCGAAAGAGGTCGAGGACCAGATAACCTATCCGCTGGTTACGAACCTTCAAGGACTGCCGGGCGTGCGGACTGTACGGGCAAGTTCGGCGTTTAGCTTCTCGATGGTCAACGTCATCTTCGATGACGACGTCGAGCTTTACTGGGCGCGTACCCGGATACTCGAACGCCTCAATCTGGTTCAAAGGCAGCTTCCGGAAGGAGTGACTCCGACTCTCGGGCCGGACGCTTCGGGCCTTGGTCAAGTTTTCTGGTACACGCTGGAATCGGAGAAGATGAGCCTGCGGGACCTTCGCACGCTGCAGGATTGGTTTGTCCGGTATCAACTCAGCTCGACGCCCGGGATCGCCGAGGTCGCGAGCGTCGGCGGGTATGTTCAGCAGTATCAGATCGACGTCGATCCGAACAAGCTGCGGGCTTATAATCTGCCGCTGTCCGGAGTGCTCGAAGCGGTCGAACGATCGAACAACAACGTCGGCGGTAACGTCGTCGAGCAGGCCGGCGAATGGGCGGTAGTGCGCGGGATCGGATTGATCGAGTCGGTCGCCGATGTTGAGAACACCGTTGTCGGCTCAAGCAACGGGACGCCCATCTATGTAAAGAACGTCGCCGAGGTGAAGCTAGGGAACGCGTTCCGCACCGGCTCGCTCGATAAGAACGGCAAAGAGGCTGTTGGCGGCGTCGTGATAATGCGTTACGGCGTCAGCGCTCTTGAAGCGATCGATGCGGTAAAGAAGAAGATCGAAGAGATCAAGCCGGGCCTTCCCGAGGGTGTTTCGATCGTGCCGTTCTACGACCGGACCGAACTGATCAACCGCACCGCCGATACGCTGAAGTACGCTTTGATCGAAGAGTTCATTCTGGTCACACTGGTCAATCTGCTATTCCTCGCTCACTTCAGGTCGATCTTTATCGTCACGATCCCACTCCCGCTCGCAGCCCTTATCTCGTTCCTCTTTATGTATTTCTGGGGCGTGACGTCGAATATCATGTCACTTGCCGGCATCGCGATTGCCGTCTCGGACCTCGTCGACTCAGGAATCGTAGTGACGGAAAACGCCTACCGCGCGCTGGAGAAGGAGGGCGTGAGCCTCTCTAACCGTGAGCGCGTCTGGGAGGTAGTCCGTGAGGCTACCAAGACGATAGGCCGGCCGATATTCTCATCGACCGCGATTATCATTCTTGCCTTCATTCCCGTACTCGCCTTGACCGGCCAGGAAGGAAAGCTGTTTCAGCCGCTCGCATTGACCAAGACGTTCGCGATGATCGCCGCGGCTTTCATGGCGATCACGCTTGTGCCAGTACTATGTGGATTCCTGCTCAAGGGCAAATTGCGGCCCGAGGAAGCGAACCCGATAATGCGGTTCCTTCGTAGGGTGTACAAGCCGTTGCTTGAGAAGGCACTAAGGAACCGGCTCGCGACAGTAGCGATCGCCGGGCTATTCTTCGCAGGCTCAATGCTGGTAACGACGCAGATTGGAAGCGAATTCATGCCGCCGCTTAACGAAGGCGATCTGATGTATATGCCGGTTACTGATCCCGGAATTTCGCTTGATGAGGCGACCCGCGTGATGAGCAAGCAAAACCAGATCATTCAGTCTTTTCCGGAAGTCGCGTGGGCGGTTGGGAAGGCCGGACGGGCGGAAACCTCAACTGATCCGGCTCCGATCAATATGAACGAGACGGTCATCCACCTGAAGCCTGAGAGTGAGTGGCGACCTGGGATGACCCGCGAAAAGCTTGTCGCGGAAATGGATGCGGCACTGCGGATACCGGGCGTGACGAATATCTGGACGCAGCCGATCATCAATCGTATCGAGATGCTGGCGACCGGCATCAGGTCGCAGGTCGGCATCAAGATCTATGGAGACGATCTCGAAAAACTCGAGAAAACCTCGCGTGAGATCGCTGAGGTTGTTCGACGAGTGCCAGGGGCGGCGGATGTCTATCCGGAGCAGATCGGCGGCGCTCCGTATTTGGACATCGACGTTGACCGCCAGGCGGCTGCCCGCTATGGGATCGACGTTGGTACGATCCAGGACGTGATCGAAAAAGGGATCGGCGAGTCGAATCTGACGGTCACGATCGAGGGCCGCAACCGCTTCCCTGTTAGAGTCCGCTATTCGCCGGAATTTCGGGGAACGCCGGACGCGATCGGCAGAATTCCGGTTACGACTTCCGCCGGGGCTTCGATCCCCCTTTCTCAACTTGCATCGATCCGAACGGTTGACGGCCCCGCGATGATCCAGAGCGAGAACGGGCTCTTGCGAGGGACTGTCTTGCTCAGCGTTCGCGGCCGCGACATCGGAACATTCGTCGACGAGGCGGATGCAGCCATCAAGGATCAGATCAGGCTTCCAGCGGGATATTACTTTGCCTGGAGCGGCCAGTACGAGAATCAACAGCGGGCTCGCGCTCGATTGATGATCGTTGTGCCGATCGTCATTCTGATCATCTTCGCGACCTTGTATCTGACCTACAACTCGTTCATCGAAGCGGCTCACGTGCTTCTGGCAGTTCCGTTTGCCCTGACCGGCGGCTTCTACCTTATCTGGCTGCTCCAGTACAACTTCTCAGTGGCCGTGTGGGTCGGGTTTATAGCATTGTTTGGCGCCGCCGTGCAGACCACGATCGTAATGGTCGTGTATCTCGAAGAGGCTCTAAAACGAAAGCAGGAAGAACTGGGAACACTCGATCGCGAAACACTTCTTGAAGCCGTTACCGAGGGAGCTCTGCTACGGCTGCGTCCAAAGGTGATGACCGTGACAACGATCATCGCGGGTCTACTGCCGATCATGTGGAGTACCGGTGCAGGATCTGAGGTAATGCGGCCGCTTGCAGCTCCGGTTTTTGGCGGAATGCTTTCCAGTCTGGTCCACGTCCTCATCGTAACGCCAGTGATCTTCTATTGGATCAGGCTTTGGGAACTTAAGAGAGAAGAACGCGAATTACACGAACGTTAAGAATTGAAATATCGGTATGAAAGATCAATTGAACAAAAAACTACGACGAACCGCACTTTTGGTAGCTATGTTAGCTGCCGTTTTCCTCGCCCCGGCTAGTTCCGACGCGCAGACTCGGAAGCCTGCGCGAAGTCAGTCGGCGAAGGTCGTGATCGGAAATCATGGTTACGATCCGGCTAGCATTCGACTAAAACGCGGTGTCCCGGCAAAGGTGACCTTTCTTCGCGTAAGCGAATCAACCTGTGCGACGGAGGTCGTGTTTGCAGACTACGGCATCCGTCGCGAGCTTCCGCTTAATCAGGCCGTTACCGTCAGCTTCACGCCTCGCAAGGCCGGGGAATTTGCCTTCACTTGTGGAATGAATATGCACCGGGGCAAGCTCATCATTTCATAGAGAGATGAACCTCCGCTACGTCATTGCTGGGATCTTTGCGTCCGTGGTTCTTGCCGCGGTGCCTTCTGTTGCTTTCGCACAACACCCCGCAGCCAGTACAGCTCTATCGTACGCAAAGTATCTGAATGAAACAGACGGGCGATCTGTTGACGATCTAGTAAAAGCAGCTCTCGCAAACAATCTCGAAGTAATTGCGATGCGTAAGGAGGCCGAGGCAGGTGAAGCTCTCATTCGCCAAGCTAGCCTCCGCGCGAATCCAAGCCTTGAGGTCAGCGGAACCCGCCAGATCGGCGGCATGGGCGATAACAGTGTGATGGTGCAAGGTGCGTTACCACTAGAACTCGGAGGCCGGCGGGCTGCGCGCATTAATGTCGCTGAGAAGGAACTCGAGATCCGCCGGCAGGCGCTCGCAGAGTTGGAGAGGCAGCTTGCTGCGGACGTCCGTGCGAAGTTCGGTGAGGCTCTCGCGGCGATATTCAAGCTCAAGTTCACCGAGGATATTCTTGTGACGGCGGAGCAAAACGTTCAGCTCGTCTCGGCTCGAGTGACCGAAGGACGCACGCCTCCGCTCGAAGAAAGCCAGGAGTACGTCGAGTTGAACCGGATCAGAGCAGTTCGCGAAACAAACGAGGGGGCGGCGGAAATTCGCCTCTTTGAGCTTCGAAATTTGGTTGGAATGGCCCCTGAGGAGCCTCTCGTCCTAAAGGGTGATCTCAACACTCTCAGTCGAACTTTGCCGCCACAGATCGCTGCGGAACAGACGGCCCTTCGATTGAGGCCGGACCTTTTGGGAGCGATCGCGGTGGAGAAACTGGCTGGTGCCCGGACCCGCCAGGCGCGAAGCGAGGGCCGGATCGATGCCGACGTGATGATCGGCTATCAGCGGATGCAGAGCGGCTTCCCGCTGTTGGGGGTGGACGAGATGTCCGGTGCTCTGCTGCCGATCGAACAGCGAATGAATTTCTTCACGTTCGGGGTGCGTTTGAATCTGCCCGTGAGGAACAGGAATCAGGGACTTGTGGCCGCATCGCTGCTTGAAGAGCAGGCAGCACGGAACCGTCGAGAGTTCGGCGAACTCACGATCCGCCGCGAGATTGCCGTTGCATACGCCCGCTACAACCGAGCCTTTAGAGCGATGGAGATCTATCGCGTCGGAGTTCGCGATCGGGCAGCTGACAACGCCGAGGTCGTCCGCCAGACATACGAGCTTGGTTCGAAAACGCTGCTCGACTACATAGCGGAGCACCACCGATATATTGAAACGGAAAATGGATTCATCGATGCACAACTGGAAGCCTACCTCGCGATGGTCGAGATACTGAAAGCGACGAACGATCCGGCGTTGAAATGAGAAGAAAAGCTACAACCTTAGGCTTAGTGATCGCGGCGATCCTTCTCGCCGCGTCGACCGCGCTTGCCCACGCAAAGCTTGTTTCCTCGACGCCATTAGCCGGCGCGACGTTGACGACGTCACCGACATCGATCTCGCTCGAGTTCAGCGTCAGAGTTCAATCGAGGATGAGTTCGATCGCAGTCACCGATCAGTCGGGAGCCTCGATCATCGTCGGGAAGCTCGTCGAGTCCGATCAAGGGAAGCTCATCTCCGTACCGTTGCCGGAAATCCTGGCCGGATCGTATAGGGTTGATTGGCGGGCCCTTTCGGCAGACGATCATATGATCGACGGAAATTTCGAATTTAGCGTTGGTGAGGCATCGCAAATGATCCCGACCGGTTCAGCCGACGTCGATCATAGCGGAATGGATCACTCGGCCCATGAGTCTGCTCCGTCGATCAACTGGCCCCAGAGCCTGATCCGATGGCTGATCTACATCGGTATGATGCTGCTGACGGGCGGACTCGGCTTTCGATTGTTTGTACTCGGCAGCGTCAACGCACGAACTGAAACCCTCGATGCCCGGCTCATAGGGATCTTCGCCGCCGCGGGGCTTTTAGCGATCTCGGGACTTCTCGCCGCACTCGTCCTTCAAACGCAGATGGTGACCGGCTCGTTCGGGACGTCGCAAGCGATGTCAGTCCTGCGGGAAACGAGTTTCGGTCCGCCGTGGCTGCTGCAACTATGCGGTGCAACTGTCGCGTTTGTATTGCTGATTCTAGCGAGCGCCCGAAATACTATTCGGCGCAAAATTGCTTTGTGGTCCGCGTTCGGGCTATCACTCGCGGCACTGCTCGGCCCAAGCCTTTCCGGTCATGCGCGCGCCGCGTGGGACGAATACAGTCTCGCGATCCTTTCGGATTGGCTGCATCTTGTGGCCGGCTCGATGTGGATCGGCGGACTGGGGGTAATCGCTTTTGCGATTGCCGAAGCCCTCCGGGACACGGATCGTCTGGCGGCTCAAGCGTCGCTGTCTGCGATCATAAAACAATTCACGAATATCGCGATCCCTGCTACCGTCCTACTCGCGATCACCGGGTTGTACAACACCTGGATCCACGTTGAGGGTCCTTCAGCGCTTGTCGGAACCACGTATGGGTTAGTGCTTCTGGCCAAAGTAGCGATATCAGGTGTGATGATCGTCCTTGGCGGCATCAACACCTTCTTACTTCGACCTCGGCTAGTCGCCGAATCCGGGGCGCTCGCCGATGCGGGCGAGACGCGGCTGTTCAGTAGTGTGAGATTCGAGATGCTGCTAGCGATAATCGTTCTTTTGCTTGCGGCGATACTCGCGTTCCTACCTCCGGCCCGCGAACATAAGCCGATCTCCGCCCGCAAAGAGCCGGGCGTTCAGGAGGCCAGATAAGAATGGAAGAGAATACATCACCGACAGGAGAGATCGAGAAGATCGACGCCGAGTCCGCAATGCAGGCCCGAAAGCAAAAGATGGTGATCGTCGCGATCGGTGCGGGCGTGGCATCAGTCGCCGTGGTTGCGTTGCTCGTCTGGTATTTCACACGATCCGGCGACGCTGGACGACCAGTACCCGCTCCGACGATGTCTATGTCGGACACGTCCGACTCTAGCGGCAATCAATTCGTCGACCAAACGATAACGCTCTCGGCTACCGAGGTCGAGAATGCCGGCCTCGCCATCGAAACAGTAGGCGAGCAACTTGCGACCGAAAGCGAAACCGTCGCTGCCACCGGGGTCGTCGAAGCGAACGCATACAAGCAAACGCCTGCGGTGTCATTGGTAGGCGGTATCGTGCGCAGAGGTCTGCCGGAACTTGGAGAGAGTGTTCGGGCCGGCCAGACCATCGCGGTCATATTCAGCGACGAGTTTGCACAAACACAGTCCCGGTACATAGCGTTAAGAACAGAGGTGGAGAATGCACGGCGTAACTACGAACGCTCGCTGCGCCTCGTCGAGATCAATCAACCCGGCCGCGGAGAGGTGGAACAAGCGGCCCGGCAACGAAAGTCGGCTGAGGCGGCCGTGGCGGAATTCCGAAATCGTTATGACAGAACGACGAGGCTGATCCGAATCGGCGCGGCCAGCCGTGAGGAACTCGAACAGGACACCACCAAACTTCGAACGGCTGAAGCTGAGTTGGAAGAAGCTCGGCAGCGTGAAGCTCGTGCGCAACGTCTGCTGCCTATCAGCCCCGAGGTCCGCGCAGCGAGCGAGGAGTCGCTAAATAAACTTCGCACTGCCGAAACGGAGCTTGCTTCAACGCGTCAGAGACTGATCCTCTACGGAATGCCGTCTGCCAGGCTTGACTCGCTTCGCTCGGCGTCGCAGATCAGCTCGGAACTTCTCGTTCCGGCGCCCATTTCAGGGACAGTCACAAGCCGGGCGGTAAATGCGGGTGAGGTGGTTGACGCAAGCAAGGAGCTTTTGCGGATCACCGATCTATCGAGCGTTTGGGTCATTGCCCAGGTCTTCGAACGTGACGTTGCAAGGCTCCGCATCGGCAGCGGTGCGAGTGTCACATCCGACGCGTTCCCCGACAACATCTTCCGCGGGCAGATCACCTATATCGACCCACAATTCGACAACGCCACTCGTACCGGAAAAGTGCGGATCGAGCTAGCAAACCCGGGCCAGGCACTGAAGATAGGAATGTATGTTAAAGCCGCCTTCGGGGCACTCGGCGACGCTGAACGCACATCTCCGGTAATTCCCGCCGCGGCCGTGCAGAGGATCGGCGATCAGGACGTAGTATTCGTGCCTACGGAGGATCCGGTTGTGTTCGCACTACGGTCTGTCCGGCTCGGGCCCGAAGTGGATGGTCGCCGAATTGTTCAAGAAGGCCTGCAGGTTGGCGACAGAGTTGTCACGAACGGTAGCTTTCTGTTGAGGGCGGCCTGGCTAAAGGCACGCTGATATAAAGTACTGGGCAGGAGCAAATATGACTACCGAGAAAACTACGGAAACGACCGGTATGTTTGTCGATCCGATCTGCGGCATGACGGTAAAACCGGAAACCGCCGCGGCGAAGTACGAATCCGAAGCTGGAGAACCGGTTTATTTCTGTGCGGTCGGGTGCAGGGACAAATACGTATCAAAGATCGAAGGCGGTTCGGAAGCTGCTGCCCCGACGCCGGCCAATATTTACCCCGAACGAGGCGTTGAAACCGTTTCACACGGCCAAATGAAAGCGGCACCGAGCGGCGAATTTGTCGATCCGGTTTGCGGCATGTCGGTCGCTAGTGGAACCGCGGCCGGAAAGCACGACTTCGACGGCGAAACTTATTATTTCTGCTCGACAGGGTGTTTGAATAAATTCAAACAAAACCCGGCAAGGTTCCTCGAAAAGAGAAACGAAGAGACTCTCGACGCCGCAAGCCAGGGCGTGGAGTACACCTGCCCGATGCACCCGGAGATCGTGCAGATCGGCCCGGGGAGCTGTCCCATTTGCGGCATGGCGCTCGAGCCGAAGGTGATGACCCTCGACGACGCCCCCGACCCCGAATACCTGGATATGAAGCGGCGATTCTGGATATCGGCGGTGCTGACCGCTCCCGTTTTCGCCCTCGCGATGGCGGAGATGTTGCCGAACTTTCACGAGACCGTCCCGCCGAACATTTCCATTTGGATACAGTTTGTTTTGGCGACACCGGTCGTTATTTGGGGCGGATTTCCATTCTTTCAGCGCGCGTGGGCCTCGGTGAAAAACGTCAGCCCCAACATGTTCACCCTGATCGCGATCGGAACCGGGGCCGCGTATCTTTTCAGCCTGTTCGCGCTGTTCCTTCCCGACCTTTTCCCGGCCTCCATGCGCGGGCTGCATACAGGGTTGATCCCGGCTTACTTCGAAGCGGCGGCCGTCATCACGACGCTCGTGCTGCTCGGGCAAGTGCTGGAACTGAGAGCTCGTAGCCAGACATCGAGCGCGATAAAGGAGCTTTTGGGTCTCGCACCCGATACGGCTACGGTAGTGTTCGATGACGGTGGCGAGGCGGAGATCCCGTTGAAGGATGTGCAGATCGGCGCGACTCTGAGAGTAAAAGCGAACGAAAAGATCCCGACCGACGGTCGCATCATCGAAGGCGAGACGTCGATCGACGAATCTATGGTGACCGGCGAGTCGATCCCGGTGGAGAAAACGTCAGGGGACAGCGTCATCGGGGGGACGATCAATGGCCGGCGCTCGTTCACGATGAACGCCGAGAAGGTGGGCAGCGACACGCTGCTCGCCCAGATCGTCCGGATGGTCGGCGAAGCCCAGCGTTCCAGAGCGCCGATCCAGCGACTTGTTGACATCGTCTCGGGCTACTTTGTTCCGGCCGTTATCGTGGTGGCGATCGTCGCGTTCGCCGTCTGGATGCTCTTCGGCAGTTTCGCATACGCGATGGTTGCGGCAGTTTCGGTTCTGATCATCGCCTGTCCGTGTGCTCTGGGTCTCGCTACGCCCATGTCGATCATGGTCGGAACCGGGCACGGCGCCCGACACGGAGTGTTGGTAAAGAAGGCCGAAGCTCTTGAGATCCTGGAAAAAGTAAACGCTGTCGTGGTTGATAAAACCGGCACGTTAACGGAGGGCAAACCGCGTCTTCAGACGGTTCTATCATTAGATGGTTTCGACGAAGAAGAGATTTTGCGTATGGCTGCGAGCCTTGAGAGGTCGAGCGAGCATCCGCTGGCCGCGGCAATATTGAGTGGCGCGGAAGAGCAGAAAATAGAACTGGCCAAGGTGGAGGACTTCGAGTCCGTGACGGGCAAAGGCATCACGGGCAAGATCGACGGAAAAAGCATACTGCTCGGCAATGCGAAACTGATGGCGGAAAACGACATTGAGTTTTCGGCCGATGAAAAGGCCGACGAGCTTCGCTCCGGCGGGCAGACCGTGATGTTCATCGCCATCGACGGCAAGGCCGCTGGACTAGTGGGCGTGGCCGACACGATCAAGGATTCGGCAAAAGAGGCGATCGGCGATTTGCACCGGCAAAACATCGAGGTGGTCATGATGACGGGCGACAATGAGATGACCGCTCGCGCTGTTGCCTCGTCGCTCGGCATCGACCAAGTTTTCGCCGACGTACTCCCCGAACAAAAGGCCGAGAAAATCAAGCAGCTTCAAGCGACAGGCAAGATCGTCGCTATGGCCGGCGACGGCGTGAACGACGCGCCCGCCCTGGCCCAGGCCGAGGTCGGGATCGCGATGGGGACCGGAACCGACGTAGCGATGGAAAGCGCCGATATCACCCTTTTGAAAGGCGACCTGCGCGGCATCCTTCGGGCGAAAAAACTTAGCGAGGCGACGATGAAGAACATCCGCCAGAACCTCTTCTTCGCCTTCATCTACAACCTCGTTGGCGTGCCCGTCGCGGCCGGAGTCCTGTTCCCGATCTTCGGCCTCCTCCTCAGCCCAATGATCGCCAGCGCCGCCATGACCTTCAGCTCCGTTTCAGTGATCGTCAACGCGCTCAGATTGAGGAGTCTGAAACTCTAGAAGGCTCAATAAGCTGGATTTACTTTGCTCGTCAAGGCTGCGCGGTTAGCGGGCAAGTGTCTAAAACGAAAAACGATTTTCTGAAGCCCGACGTTCGCGCCTCTTCGAGTGCAGTTCACTGCGTTCGGTTTTTAGAACGCCATGACCGTCTGCAACAGTCAAGCTAGTCCCTACCGCACAGCTTCGTTGATCTGGTTCTGCATCTCAGGAGTTACTTCAGCGGGGCGAGCCGGTAACGGTGCATTTCCTCGTTTTCCATCGCGCCCAATATCGTCGAGAAGTAACTTCATCTCTGCGATCTCGCGCACCTGGGATTCGATTATCTGGTCGGCCAGCTTTCGCACGCGCGGGTCGCTGATGGTCGCCTTGCGTGCGTTGTTGATCGCAATCGAATGATGCGGGATCATCGACTTCATGAACGAGGTATCGGATACAGCAGCTTGGCTCCGATTCAACAGCAACAGTGAAGCGAAACCAAGACATCCCACGACCAGAACGATAATCTTGGTTGTATTACCCTTATACATGGACCACATGAAGCTGAGCATCACAACCGTCATGACGCAACCCATAACTAGCGAGGCGATGAGTCGGTTAATGCTAAACATGGCGTGGTCCACGGTAAAGATGAGCTGATACATCAGGAAGAACATGATGAACGTTGACGCCGCGATCATCGCGGCAAATCGGAGCCAGCTCATACTCGGCATTTCGGATCGGTTTTGGTTCTCCATTTTGCTACTCCTTTCTATACTGTCGATGCTGACAACCCAAGCAAAAACCGGCTAGTTCGGCCTTGAAGCACGTAACCTTCGCAGGTCGACGCCTTTCATACTGCGACGGGATTTGAACAATTATCGGGTATCGTAACAAACAGGCTCGCGATAAATCCCCGTATTGCTGATCGTAAAGATGCCTAATGCAGCGTCTGGACCCGGCGTTTCCACTCACGTACGACAGTATATGTTGCTAGGAACGTACACCACTGTTTGTAAACGTACATTTCTGAGAAATACAGATGCGGAAACGCCGAAGCGAATGTTGGCGGGACAGGCACACTACGTGCATCAATTGCGGAGCTGTGCTCCCTTCAACTCATTTGGAAACGAATCGTGGTCCGAAAGAACCCAGAAAGTTGTCAAGTTTGGGCGAAAAACAGAGATGAACATATATCCGTCCCCGGGGTAGGGTTGGTCGACCACGGTTTTACAATTGTCTCGTTAACGATCCACCTGCTTGGTCATACCCAAAAATGTGAATTCTCTTAAATGCGGTGTCGCAGACACCAGATTCAAGTCGCTTAGCGAAAGAGGCGGCCCTTTCCAAGTCCGTATAGACTCAGGCGTAACTACGACGTACCTAGTTGTTCCTTCGTCCCGAAGATTTCCAACTGGTATTGCCCAAAGGGTAAATCGATGAGGATTTAACCTTGAGTAGATGTAGAAGTAGTTTCGATAACTCAGCGAACGACCTTCCGACGCAAAATTGCGCACCTTTTTCTCCCAAATTATGCCTTCCAGGTCTTTCAGCTTTTCGGGGAATGAGCCACGTTTCTCATGGAATTTCAGCAGATCCCGATTCATCGCTCCGGTCGCGTCAAAGGGCATCTCTGCAGCTCGCTCACGCTCGTAGGACCACAGGGTATAAACATATACTCCAATCGACATCGTCAGAGCGAGTGGAGCTAATACAAGAGAGATTTTCAGCCTATTTAACATCTATTTCAAATCGAAGCGTGCTCGATACCAAATGAGTTTCTATTACTTTGGAGAGCGACGGACCGAACATCATTCGGAAGGGTGTTTAGCGCGGTGTTAACAGGATCGCTCTCTTCGGGTTCTACCTCTACCTGATCTTCGAGTAGACCGTATCCTGATATTTGTCGGGCTATTGCAGCCAGTTCGGTCAGTCGTTCTCTCGTACAGATGCGATCGACCCCTTCGGAAATGATTGCTTTCAATGCGGTCTCGTCGTGTCTGGTAACCCGACCGCGTTCGATCGGAGCGCTTAATAGGAACCGAGGATCGACATCGCCTAAATGAGCATCGGTGGGAGCGCCTTTTGTTGAAGCAGGAAAGATGTGTTTAGAAACCGCAAAGGGCGGATATGCTGCACGAATTGGCGGAGCTGTGTCGCTGATGATCAGTACTTCGGAATGAGCAGCCGTTTGTCTTATCTCGTTCGGCTGCATGAGGGCACGCTTCTGCTCTGCATACCTCGTGTTGTCCTGCTTCTTGCCGGGGAAATCTTGAAATGTTTTTGAAAAGATCGTTGTTTCGCCTAGCTGTTTTGAGGCGTACTCGGCAGTTACGTCATCCAGTCCAGGAAGAAATATCTTGGTCATGATAGTTCCAAGAATTGCGTTTGCCGGTTCCCGTCCATATTGGTCGTACATTTGAGGCAGATCTTGGTATCCGAGTCCAAGTCCTACACCACGGCCTCGACCGATACCCGAGATCCTTTTAACTTCGGAAACATTTAATTGATAGGCTTCGTCGATCAAAACAAAGCACGGATGCTCAGGCTCGTTTACACCATCAAGCCTCATCTCCATGACCGCCTGTCCGATAAATGTGGCGATAAACTCCTTGTACATATCCGCGGCCCCTTCCGAGACTACAAGATAGATCGCCGTACCCGGCTTGCGAAGATCCGCAAAGTTTATCGAACGGCAGCCGGAGATATCTTCTTCTCTAGTTGGCGGAACCGTTACCATTCGTGCGGGAGCAAGGGTGAACGGGCGCAGTTTGTTGTAAAGACCTATCAAAATTGATCCGCGTGTCTGCACTGGAGCTTGGCGAAAAGCCATATACGCTTGTTTTGCATAGAGGCTAGGCGAATTCGTCATCGCATCGTTGAAGGCCTGGTCGTTGTCTCCGCTCAAGAAAAGGAGAAAATCCGCAGCGAAAGCGGGAATTGCCTTCTCCCGGTAGACCTCCGAGATATGAAGCAAAATCGCGGTCAAAGCTATTTGCTCTGCATCACCCCAGAACGGGTCGGCATTCGTTCTGCGGCGGCTTTCAATCCCGATCATCATCCCCGCGAGCTGACATGCAAAGGCCGGATCATTTCTGCATTTTGGAATAAAGTTCCAACGATCGCTTTTTGCCGGATCATTTAGGTCTAAACGATAGATGGTTTTGGCTGAGCCGCCAGTCTGAGCGAAGAGTTCACCTTTCGGATCATAAACAAGGCACGACGACTTGTTCAGGATCGCTCTGATCATCGACACAAAGAACGTCTTTGATTTGCCCGAGCCGGTCGGGCCGAACATAGCGAAATGCCGAAGCCATTGACTCGTCGGAAGAAAGACGTCACGGCCGCGAAAAGCTTTTGCAATCGGAAGAGCGTTTGCAGGTATCGGGAGACCTCTTATCCGGTTCATCAGACCGCAGCGGATCAAGTCCGACGCCTTCGCCCACCTGGCCGAACCATGCGCGGTGCTCATAGTTCGAATTCTGTAAGCCCACATTAGTGAATAAGCATCGACTAGTGATCCGGCAACACATATCAAGGCCATCGCCCAGAAGACCAGCGTGATGAGTCCATAAACGTCCAACAGTATGCCCGCAAACAAGCACAATAGAGCTCCGACGATTCCCAACAGAACAAAGAAAAGACACATACCAATGTCAGCGGACCATTGCCAAAAAGCCTGGTACGATGGCAGATACTGCTCGTTTGCTTTCCTTGGGATTCCATAGGAAGCATCAAACCTCTCGATCCATTCACGGGAAAACATAGTCTTATGAACTAGCGAGCGCCCAGCATCGAACTTTGTTCGCGGAGAGACTCGATTGTCGTCGGGTTCAGTGTCAGAGCATCGCCTCGCAAATGCCGAATTTTCCAACCTGATGCGCTTAGCTGTTCAGTGGTTAAGAGTGCAGCCGGCATCGGTTGATCACGTTTCGCTTCAAAATACAGAACGGAGTTCGGTTCGCTTTGCGGAAGCGGAAACCTGAAAAGGATTTGCGATTCGTGATCCGTACGAGGAATGGCAAGAACCTCGAATGAGAAAGGCTCACGTCTGTAGGCCACATGAAATATGCTTTGCTCGGAAGTAATAATCCCATTGCGGAGTTCGATTCCGGGCGGCCATAGTTTCGACGAAGTTAAATTTCCAATGATTTCCGGAACATTCTGAGGAACTGTTGAGGTTAGGGTATTGAAGGACAACACCGACAATGAGATCGCCATTCCCAATGCTGAGGTTTCGCGGAGTCTTAAGGCCTGATCGTGCTCCGGGCCGGAAAATGGATTCTTGAGCTGTTTTTCATGCTCCGCCTGCTCTTCGCCAGAACCGTGGGCCGGTGCCTCGACGAATTGGACTTGGGCAGAGTTGTTCGCGGGCGATATTATCCTGAAAAGTCCATACACGCCGACAAAACATAAAACTACTAAGACACCCGCATGCCGTGAGAGATCGACCGACTTTATAAAGCGGATCCTCTCTTTGAACTTCGCAAAAAGGTCCAGTGTGTTGGTCGTTTCTTTCATATCGAAATGCCGGAAAGCTGCGGCCATCTAACTTTCCAATCTGGATCTCTTCTCGCAAGCCAGGAATCTATGTCGGGGTGGAAAGCGTCCGTCATTGCGAGAAGGTAGTCGAGTTGGAGATTGAGCAGGTCTCGCGATGCACCGGCCTTCACGAAATAGCAGAAATACCGAACAATGCTTCTCGCATCTAGCGATCCGATCGAGTCGCGTTCAAACGCCGCGACTATATCTATAGACTCACGAACGCTCGGATGGTCTTCTATACCGGCGATCCCTCTGACGGCGTCGATCAGCTTGGTTGCGAGAGCCAGGTGGGCTGAGGTCGCTCGCTTGTTTCTTGTCGATAGGATCTCAAGCTCCTTTACTAACGAGGGGCTCGCGAATCGGCTGAACACGTGTCTCGAAATAAACGGCGAACTGAGTTTATGACGAAGATCGTTCGAAGTCGTGATGACGATCGGCCGGAACCGCCAATCCGAGATTCCGATGGTCCCGCCTTCAAATCTCGGAATGTAGATCAACCCGCGTTCGAGCGGCATAAGTAGCGAATCCTCAATACTTGGTCCGAATTTATCGCTTTCATCCAGGATCAACACTGGCGGCGGCTTGTGTTGTGAAGATACCGCCGCACTTGCAGCAAGGTCGTATGCGATTCCAACCTCACCGAGAATCAGAAATCGGCGCTGCCATTTGGATCGACGGGCGTTGTCCAGAAACTGAGTTTGCTCTTCGAGCGGTAACTGTTTTGCTAGAGCCAAGTGTTCCCGCATCCAGACCTCCTGTTCTTCGGAATCCCAGTCGTAGAGGATCTCTTCCTGTTTCAATCCATCACGGCCCGCCACGACGCACATTGTCAAATTGCATGCGGCTGCGAGTGCTTCTGGGAAGGCAGTCTTTCCGCTACCCCTTGTTCCGGAGATCAGCCAGGCCCGACCGGACTTGAGGCTTTCGCAAAAGTCTTCAAACACCTGCTCATCTGGTACATAGCCATTGCGAGCCATCAACTGAAAGAGATCGGCTTCGAGCCCCTCCGATACAAGGTCACGAGGGTTTATCTGAGACCGACCTTGATCGAACGGAATCATTCTTTCTCAACTCCCGTGCTAATAGCTGTCAGTGGTGAGGTGCTTGCTTCCGGCAATTGTGTAACTAGAACGTACCCGCTCGTTCCGGCTAGAACTTCCAGGAACGTATCTTCACGTTCGCTTCCAAAGAGGGACTGGCTTGTATCCTCAGACAGTCTTTCTGAGCCCCGACGAAGCGGTTCGGACAGAATTACGGTGCCGCCCGATCGTAATGAACCGACCGATCCCAATACCGACCCGGCAGTATCCTTCAATCCGCGGAAGAAGCGAGTCCACTTGCCCGTGACCCTTTTTCTTTCTCCGTCGATACCAGACGCCCCGTCGGTTCCCATGAGTTCTCCAGTGAATCTCATCAGTTCACCGGACACCGGATCAATGAGGCCGACAACAGTCACAAAGGCTCTAGTTGATTCGCCGCCTCTTACGTTGCCGACGAGCGTCGTGCCGGCCGGGTAAGAGTACCCCTTTCCTTCGATCGGCTGCGTTAGTTCCATGCGAACGACACCACCCGAATTCCGTAGTGTGTAGATCGCACCTAACAAACGTACGGGCAGCAAAGTGCCGAAGGGTATCCGTCCCAAAGGTTCTTGCTTTCGCGCGTCAGGATCCGGAGCCCTTGGCTTTGTGTCAGGAGAAGCAATCGCATCAGTTTTCGGCTTAGAAACCCCGAAGAAAAGCGATCGACCCAATGGCTCATTAGAAGTGGTTGAAAGAGCAGATTGGGAACCAGTCTGGCGCGGGGCCACATCAGTCGATGTCGCATTCGGCGGTTCGTTCTGCCTTTTTGTCATGTCCCCAGATGAGAAACCAGCGCCGACACTCGTGACGGGTAGCTCAGATGGAGGTCGCGAATTTGTCACCGTCACTATGTCGCTTGCATTACCGGAAGTTGTTTCAGGGCTGTCAACTATCTGGACATCTCCGGCCGGAGCGGCGAGAGAGTCTCCGGTTATGTTGGGTTCTTTCGAAGCGACCATTGTCAGAGCGGCTCTAAGTTTTTCGTCCTCTGTCATCGGTGCGGAAGTGGCTTCCCTCTGGCCGGTTCTGTTAACGGACTCTGGTTTTGGCTTCGAGAACCATCCCATTCCAAAGAACCAGGTGATTGCGGATCCCATTAGAAGTAGAAAAACGATGAAAGCGGCGATGCCTTTCATGATCTTTCCCGCACGAGAACGCGGCGACTTGGAAGCATCTACCGGAGCAAAGTCGTCCGCTGCATAAAGTTCGTCTTCTGGAATATCCGTTTGATCCTCGAGAAGTAACTTCTCTCGGTCGTCATCTGCTTCGACGTCGGGCAATGCGGTTGGAATATCGGTACTCGTACTCACAGTTGTTTGCATCGATGTTCTCCTTTATCTGGATCCGTTCAGAGCCGCTGATATGGGAGCGTCGGCTGCATCCTTGTGAGCGACAACCACTCTCACCTTTTGATTGGTCGCTAGCGTCGGGGTTTTATAGACAAGCGCGTAAAAGCTCGAAGAACCGGGAAGAACAAGACCTTCCAAGGCAGTGGTTTCCAGATATCGGATATCGACTCTTGAGGTCAGGAGGCTGTTCCCATCTTTATCGAGTGTCTGTATCTGAAGTTCCGGCGATCCATTCAGGAGTCTCAAATTCGACGTAGTAGAGTTTCGAACTGCTACGACAACGAGCCGGTTTTCAGCATCAAGATCTGTAATCCGCGACACTGAAAGTTCCAGTCCGTGAAGAGATGGCGTCCAGACTCCGAGATGCTTCTTTGGGTCTCTGAGAACATCTGCCAGCAGTTTGTTAGAAGACTTCGAAACTGCTGCATCGGTCATTACACGTTTTGAACCGGATCGCTTTGAATTTGGCACATCCGTGTACGCGGTTTTGACGATCGAGCTGTCTTCGGACCTAGCGGCATCAGAACCGCTCGGATTCGTTTCAAGGGATGGCGACGAGCCAACAAGTTTCGATACGGCTCGCGAGTTGATCGGTGAAGCGTTGACAGACTCACTCCCTAAATCGAAGGCAAGGCCCGCGACTTTTCGAGCTGACACGACAGCATCCCTGTCATAGGTGATAACGCATCGGTGCGCGTTCCTTCTCAGATCATTCACCGGCACGAGTTCGAGAATGAGAACCAGACCGGATCGCATTTGAAGACTGATCGCCGCAGCAGTGGTTCCATCCTTCGATGGAGCAAAAGCTTCTCCCGGATAGATAGTTATCGACCGGTCAGTCTCCTTTGTAGGCGACTGAAATACTGAAGCAAGCTTGGGGTTGCCTTCGTGAATGTAATAGATGCCGTCAGATGCCGGAAACTCTACGATCGAGACGGCGTTCTGAGCCAGTCCGAGGCGGATAACGGTAGGCTGATTCGGGTTAACAGTTACAACTGCCTCTCCCGATAGGAAATCAGGTTGCGGTGAATTAACAACTGCAACTGGCTGAACGCCCCCAGAGGCCGGCGAAATGTCGATGATCTTTTCGGCAGACTTTGATTCGGCAGCGAGAGGCCGAGCAATTTTCTTCTGGCCTGGTTTAACTGCGGGCTTTCGAACCTGTGCCTCAGCGTGTCCGGAAACTACCGCGAGTACGGTTAGAACAACCCCCAGCAACTTCCTATGTGCATTGGTTTTTTCTTTTATCGTGTTCATGGTTTTTAGGTTTTTTATTGATCGTTAGTCGATGCACCGTTAGTCGATTCGTTAGAGGAGTTGTTTTCAGAAGGACTTTCCTCTGCATCTCCAATGAGAGTTATGGGCGAGACGGTTTTACCGTTAACTGGTTCAACCCTAAAGCGAAGGATCGTGAATCCAGTTCGAAGGTTGTTGTCGTTGCGGATCGGA
>DAOLDE010000028.1:0-29427 GCA_035327545.1 Pyrinomonadaceae bacterium
CGGTGCGTAAGTATAATTCAACACAGAGAGCACCGAGGTCTTCGCAGAGGACGCGGAGGATCTGGCCGAGTTCTCTGTGTTGAGCAGTGCGTAAGTATAATTCAACACAGAGAGCACAGAGGTCTTCACAGAGAGCACAGAGAATCCAGAGGTCTTGGCAGAGGGCACGGAGAAGATAGATCGGAAACGAATTGAATTATGACCATTCCCGCTTTTGAGGACATCATCGAACCGAACGACCAGACCGAGGCGCGCCGCGAACACCTAGAAAAACTTCGCGATCTGGTCGGCAATGTTTATCCGAACAAGTTCGTGCGAACGCAATTGACCGGCGGTGCAGATACGATCACCGCGATCAAGGCATTTGCGCCCGTTTCTGCGGTCGAGCACGAGATGTCGCTCGTCAAAGAGAGCCTCGCCGAAGGCGAGCGTCCGCCTGCGGACATAAAAGAGAGCTTTAACCAGCGGCTAAAGGCACTCGGCGGCGTGCGAATAGCCGGAAGACTGACGACACCGCCCCGGGGGAACTTTGTTCACCTGACCGACGGGATGGCGAAGCTGCAGATCTATTGCAAAAAGGGCCAGTTCGCGTTGATAAAGAACGACGGCGGCGGCACATTGGACGAAGAGAACGCGTGGACGGCGTGGGGTTTGATCGATCACGGCGATTTCATCGGCGTCGAGGGCTATCTTTTTGTCACAAACACCGGCGAGGTGTCCGTTCACGTCGAAAAGCTCCAGTTTCTTGCCAAAGCGATGCTCCCGATGCCCGACAAAATGCACGGCATCGAGGACCCGGAGATAAAACAGCGTCAGCGTTACGTGGATCTGATCGGTTCGAGCCTTGCGGTCGAGCACGATGGGCTGACGACGCGCGAGGTTTTCGAGACGCGGGCAAAGATCATCTCGTCCATGCGTCATTTTCTCGAGGACCACGGCTATATCGAGGTCGAAACGCCGATGCTCACGCCGAAAGCGACCGGTGCCGCGGCGAAACCGTTCGTCACGCACCACAACGCGCTCGACATCACGCTCTACGCACGCATTGCGCCCGAACTTTATCTTAAACGCCTCGTCGTCGGCGGCTTTGAAAAGGTTTACGAGCTCAACCGCAACTTCCGCAACGAGGGAATTTCCTACAAACACAACCCCGAGTTCACGATGCTCGAGTTTTATTGTGCGTACATGGACGTCGGCGGCATGATGGACTTCTGCGAGCAGATGCTGCGCGAGTCTGTGCAGCGGGCAACGGGCGGTTTGACGGTGGAATACGAAGGGAAACGCATCGACTTCAGCAAGTTCGAGCGGATAACGATGCGCGAGGCGGTGGAGCGGATGTCAGAACCGGGAGCGGTAGCGTCCGGGTCACAAACCGACGGTGGGAAGAACCCAGTCGCTACCGCTCCCGGTTCCGACTTGACCGATTCGCAGCTTCTGGAACGCTTTGAGAACGAGGTCGAGCACACACTTATCCAGCCGACGTTCATCATCGACTTTCCAAAGTCCATTTCGCCGCTGTCGAAGGCCGATCCGGCAGATCCGCAGGTTGCCGAGCGGTTCGAGTTGTTCATCAACGGGATGGAAGTGGCCAACGGATTTTCGGAGCTGAACGATCCGCGTGAGCAGTACGAGCGTTTCGCCGATCAAATGGCCGAGCGCGAGCGGGGAGACGAGGAAGCGATGGTGCTGGACGAGGATTATATCCGGGCGTTGAGCTACGGAATGCCGCCGGCGGCCGGCATCGGCATCGGGATAGACCGTTTGGTGATGCTTTTGACCAACCGGCACTCGATCCGCGACGTTATTCTCTTTCCGCACATGCGTCCGGAGAAGAAAGCGGCCGAGGAAGAGTAAATTTGTGCGATCGGACGGGGCGATCCGCCTGTTTTTCGCCCCGCCGCGAGCATTTTTCGGCAGAAACGGGCGTTTTGTTGTCGAGATCCGCCGGTCTTCCCCCGAATTCCGGCAGTTTTCAGTCGAAGATCGATCGTTTTTCGTCGAAAACCTGCCAATTATCGTCGAAAGTTAACTATTTCCCGTCGAAAACTCGTAATTTCTCGCCGCATAACGCCCATTTCCCGGCGGAAGTTGGGCGTTGTGCAATGTATCAGCCCGCTGATACAAAAAACAATGGCCATTTCTCAATGTATCAGGCCGCTGATACAAAAAATTATGGCCATTTCTCGTCGAAAACCTGCCATTTCTCGTCGAAAACCTGTCATTTCTCGCCGCATAACGCCCATTTCCCGGCGGAAGTTGAGCGTTGTGCAATGTATCAGGCCGCTGATACAAAAAATTATGGCCATTTCCGGGCGGAAACCGGTCGTTGTGCAATGTATCAGCCCGCTGATACAAATTATCAGCCGGCTGATAACATCGGACTTGATCGAATGTTCGTGAAGGATGTTAAGCCCTCACTTACGTGCGGGCTTCTGCACCTGCTTACGTGCGGCTTCTGCACTCGGATCACTTTGTCGCGACGTAATAAGTGTTCATAAAATCGTGTTCGAGGTGGTTTATTTCGACGTTTTGGAAGCCTGCATCCTTCATCATAGCCACTGCACGCTCCTCGCCCCACATTGCTCCGAGCCCTTCGCCGTTATACGCGAGCGAAACGGTCATACAATGCGTCAATGAGATCGTGTAGAGCCACGGAGCGACCGGAAGATCGAGATTTTTCTCGAGATAACTCGATCCGGTGATGTCCTGCACGAGATAAACGCCGTCGGGCCGGATCGCTTTTGCAATGCTCGCCAGCATTCCGCTCGGGTTCGCCTGGTCGTGGATCGCATCGAACGACGTGATCAGATCATACGCCTCCGTCTCGCCGATATTCGCCGCGTCGCGCACCTCGAACCGGACGTTGTCGAGCCCGAGCTTTGCCGCTTCGGCATTTGCCGCCGCGATGCCCTCGTCGGAAAAGTCGTAACCGGCAAATCTGCTGTTCGGATAGCGTTTTGCGAGCGTGATCATCGCACGTCCCGCCCCGCAGCCGACGTCGAGCACGTCGATACCGGCTTTGAGCTTCGCGTCGAGGCCGGGAACTATCGGAATGATGTGAGATTCCAGGGCCGCGACCGTCGTTTGATCGCTCTCCTTGGCCATTACTTCCTGAAAACGCGGATAAGCCGTGTAAGGAACGCCGCCGCCTTTCTCAAAACACTCGACAAGCCTGTCCTCAACGCCCGCCAGCACGGGCACGAACTGCATTGCCGAGGCAAAGTTGTATTCGCCCTCGTCCGTCAGGTAAGCCGCATGCTCCGCCGGAAGCTGATACGTCTGCGTTTCGGGGAAATAATTCACCACGCGGCCCGTTACCATCGTGCCAAGCCATTCGCGCACGTAACGCTCGTTGAGATTCGCGGCGTCGGCGATCTGTTTCGAGGTCGAAGCAGGCAGATTCGCCATCACTTTGAACAATCCGCAGCGGTCGCCGATGCTTAACGCCAGCGCGATGGCACTCTTGTTCAGCGTCTCGACCAAAGTTTCCGAAAAGGCCTCTGCTTTGGCCTGATTAAAATTGCTGTCTTTCATCATTATGTCTCCCTTTTTATTATGGATATATACATTTATGCAAACTTGCACTGTTAGAACCATACTTTGCCGGCGTGTGCGCGGTCTTGAGGTTCTTCTGAAGTTTTTCTGAATTGAATGTTCATTTTTATCCTGGCTTTTCTATCTGATCGCGCATTATGACGCGGCAAATGCGTGCTAGTATCGACAAGGCCCCTTTGATGAAACCTTTTTTTCTCACCGCGTTTGCGTTAACCGCCTTTGCGTTCAACTCGATCCTCTGCCGGATGGCTCTTGGCGAGCAGGAAGCGGACGCGGCCGGCTTTACGCTCGTGCGTCTTATGGCCGGCGCCGCCGCTCTCGCCCTCATTTCCGCTTCAATTGGTAAGACGCGCACCGTCTTGAAAGCCGGACAGTGGGCATCCGCCTTTTTCCTGTTCGCCTATGCCATTTTCTTCTCGTTCGCATATCTCGGCCTGACGACCGGCACCGGCGCGCTGATCCTTTTCGGCTCAGTGCAGATGACGATGATCGCGGCGGCATCGGCAAAAGGCGAACGGCCGGGCCGTTTGGAGCTTTTCGGCATCGCGGCGGCCTTTGGCGGACTCGTTTATCTCGTTTTTCCCGGTTTGACCGCGCCGCCGCTCGTTAGTTCGCTTCTGATGGCCGCTGCGGGGGCCGCGTGGGGCTTCTATACATTGCGAGGGAAGGGAAGCACGGATCCCTTGGCCGATACGACGGGCAATTTTATCCGCACACTGCCTATGATGTTGCTCGCGGCGATCCCTTTTGTCGGCAGCCTGCACCTTTCGGCCCGCGGATTTGCGCTTGCCGTCCTTTCGGGTGCCATTGCATCCGGCGTGGGGTATGCGGTTTGGTACGCGGCGCTGAGATATCACACCGCAACGCGTGCTGCGGCCCTGCAATTATCCGTTCCGATCATCGCGGCGGCCGGAGGTGTCGTGCTTTTGGCCGAAACGGCCGATCTGCGATTGGTGATCGCCGGTGTTTTGACGCTCGGCGGCATCGCGGTGGTCATCTTTGGCCGCTCCGGCTATCGGAAATTGTGAGAAACGACCTCGGTGTTTATCTTGTTCATCGGAATGAAGTGAAGGGCCTTGATCATTCCGCGTTCTTCGAAGATGCCTTTGATGATGAGATAGTCGTTCTGGTTGATGACGGCCCGGTATCGCTCGAAAACGTCGGGCATGACGACGAAATTCGAGTGGCCGGTCTCGTCTTCGAGCGTCATGAAGACGACGTTCTTCGCCGTCATCGGGCGCTGGCGTACTATTACCGCACCGGCGACCGAAACGATGTCGCCAGCCCTCAGCATTCTCGTTTCAACGGCGGACAATATCCCCTTTTTCTCCAGATCATCGCGAACGAACGCCATCGGATGGCGGCCGATGGAGATGCCCGTCTTTCTGAGGTCGGCATCGACGAGCTCGAGGCCTTCCATGCGGCGGAGGAAGGATGAATTTGAAGAAGTATCTTCGATCTCTAATTCCGCATTCTCAAAAAGCGGGCCCATCGGGCGGAGGGCCAGCTCAGACTGCCACAAAGCTTCGCGGCGATGGACGGTGTTCTCAAAATTTAACGCACCGGCAATGCTCAGGGCGCGTATCTCGCGTTTGTTGATCGCGGGAACCCGGCGGACAAGGTCTTCGACGCTGGTGTAGGGAGTACCTCTATCGCAGGAGCAGTTCTTAAACGGCTCCGCCGCTCTATTTGCGGAAAAGCTGTGCTTTTCAGCAGGGCGTAGAGACCCATCCGCGGCTGTGCCGCCGTTCTCAGCAAGCGGCGAAGCCGCAATGTAGGAAGATGGCTGCTCGGTGAGGCAAGCCTCACCGCAAATAGAGCGGCAGAGCCGCCCAGAACCGTCGCGTGCGGCAATTATTTGTTTGCCGATCTCCTCTCTAACTCCGCGGACGTATTTCAGGCCCACGCGGACGGCGAAAGACGGCCGTTCACTCTCGGTTCCGGCCTCTTCGACCGTGAATTCATACTGCGATCGGTTTATGTCCAGCGGCAGGAAATGCAGGCCGTGGCGTTGTGCGTCCTTGACGAGCGTGGCGGCGGAATAAAATCCGAGCGGATAATTATTGAACATCGCCGTCATAAAGCACGCCCGGTAATGCAGGATGAAATAGGCCGAGGCGTAGGCGAGCAGGGCAAAGCTGAACGCGTGCGATTCCGGAAAGCCGTAGTTCGCGAACGCCTTTACGTAATCGACGATCTTCTCCTGCACGTCCGTCGGGATGTTGTTGCGGGTCATGCCGTCGCGAAGATTGCGGCTGATCTGCTCCATTCGGCGGTCGGGCCGCTTAAAGCCCATCGCCCGGCGAAGTTCTTCGGCCTCGGCACCGGAGAAGCTGGCGATGTCCATTGCCATCTTCAGGAGCTGTTCCTGAAACAGCGGCACGCCGAGCGTGCGTTCGAGTATCGGCTTGAGCGAAGGATGCGGGTAGGTGATCTCTTCCAGTCCCTGCCGCCGATCTATATACGCACTGAGCATATTCCCGACGACCGGCCCGGGGCGGATGATCGCCACCTGGACGACGATGTCGTAGAAGGTCCGCGGTTTTGATTTGGGCAGGAAAGCGATCTGGGCGCGGCTTTCCACCTGAAACATCCCGACCGTGTCGCCTTTCTGCAGAGCTTCGTAAACCGTCGGGTCGTCCTGAGGGATCATATAAAGATCGAGGTCGCGGCCGTGATGCTGCTTTATCAGCGCGATGCTGTCGCGCAGCACCGCCATCATCCCAAGGCCGAGCAGATCGACCTTTACTATCTTCAGCCGCTCGCAATCGTCCTTGTCCCACTGGATTATGCTGCGGCCTTCCATCGAAGCGGGCTCGATCGGGACGATGCCGTCCAGCCGGCCGAGGCTCACGACCATTCCGCCGGAGTGCTGGCCGAGATGACGCGGAAAATCGAGGATGCGGGTGAACAGCTCCGCAAATTTTCTGATCCTTCGATCATCGCCGTTGTTAAGGCCGGCATTCTTTAAATACCCGCGAAGCTCATCGCTCTCAAAGATCTCATAGTGCGAATTGAGCTTTGAGAGCTTTCCGAGCGTTTCCGCATCAAAGCCGAAAACCTTTCCGACTTCGCGGAGGGCCGAACGCCCGCGGTAGGTGATGACGTTTGCCGTCATTCCGGCACCGCGTTCGCCGTATTTCTGATACACGTGCTGGATCACCTTTTCGCGGTCGTCCCCTGAAGGAAGATCGATGTCGATGTCGGGATACTGCTCGTATTTTTCAGAAAGGAAACGCTCGAACAGCAGCTTGTGCTCGATGGGGTCGACGGCCGTGATGCCGAGCGCGTAGCAAACGACGGAATTCGCCGCTGACCCGCGTCCCTGCGACAGGATGCCCTCACTCCGGCAGAAATCGGAGATGTCGCTGACCACCAAGAAATAGCCCGCGAGCTTCTTCATCTCGATGATCGCAAATTCTTTTTCGAGGCGGACCTGGATCTGAAAAAGCACGTCCTTTTTTGCTCCGCGGTATCTTTCCATCGCCCGCTGCCGCGTCTTTGCGCGGAGAAAGGACATCATCGTCTCGCCCGCCGGCACGGGATAATCGGGAAATGTGTAAGACAACTCTTCCATCGCAAAATCGACCCGCGAAGCGATCTCTTCTGTTATCGAAACGGCTTCCGGATAATCTTCGAAAACGGAGAACATCTGCCGCTCCGGTCTGATCTCGCGTTCGCCGTTCTCGGAGAGAATCTTTCCCGCCTCATAGATCGTGCAGTGGTTCTTTATACAGGTGAAAACATCGAAAAGCTCGCGTTCGCCCTCGGTGGCGTAGCAGGGGCCGTTGGAAGCAAAATAGGGCAAGTGCAGCTTGTGCGAGAGTGCCAGCAGGGATTGGTTCAGGTCTTCTTCATGGCGGAGGTGATGGCGTTGAAGCTCGATGTAAAGCCGGCCGCCGAAAACATACTTCAGCCAGGCTATATCGGCCTGCCCTCGACGGTTCTTTATGCTGTTGTGCATAAAACCGTCGGCCCCGCCCGTAAAGCACAGCAGGCCGTCAGAGTGCTCTTCGATATCTTCCCGCGTCGCATAATGCTCGCCTTTTTTGTGACGCAGCTTTATGGTCGTGATCAGCTTGGACAGGTTTTGATAGCCGCCCAGGTTCATCGGCACAAGCGGCAAAAGGCTGCCGTCCTCCATCGTGATCTCGGCACCGATGATCGGCTTGATGCCTTTCTCGCGTGCTTCAAAATGGAAGCGCACCGCTCCGGCAAGCGTGTCACGGTCGAGCAATGCGGCACCGGGCATGCCCAGTTCTGCAGCCCGGGCGGCCATCACCTCCGGCGGCGAGCCCGAAGAAAGAAAGCTGAACGCCGATCTTGTGTGAAGCTCGTAGAACATAACAGTGGACAGTGGACAGTGGGCAGCGGACAGTTGCTTTTACTAACAACCGACCACTGATCACCGGCCACTGTTCAATCGTATTCACCGATCAAAAACCATTCGGCGCCTATCTTTCCCAAACGATAAATGCCGCCGCCTTCGACCTCGATGTCCCATTCGCGGGTCTTCCAGCCCTGTTCCCACCATTTAGAATCCGCCTTCCAAACACCGCTGTATTCGACGACGCGGCCGCTGAAAAGCCTTGTCCTGATATAAGTAAGGCGTCCCTCGCGGACCAGTACCTCGGCAGCGAGCGGCGGGCGAAAATAGCTGAAGGCGATGACCGGCTGTCGGGGCGTCCCCTCAGAGCTTTCGCGGCCCTGCGGCAAAGCGTCCGGGTCGAGCCTGAAGGCTTCTGAAAGCCGCTCGTTGAGCATCACGGGGACCCCTACATTCTCCTCGCCGGCCAGCTTCTTCAATTTTCCGACCGTCAGCAGCAGGCTTTCCGGTTCGGGCCGCGATACCGCATACAACCCCCGCTGCGATGCCCGCGGCTTTGTAAAATGGGCTGTGACGATCAATGCCAGGATGCCGGCCTGCGGCGGATCGAACGAGATGCGCAGGTTGATCAGCTTCAGCCAGAACGGCCGCTCCAAAGTCGGGAACGAGGCCTTGATCTCATAGGCCTTTTCGGTCTTGTCGCTCAGGCGAAAGGATATGTCGATATGCTCGGTGCTGAAGCCGCTGCGTGCCGTTTGCCGGAACAGCTTTTCCAGTCCGTGATTGACGAGAAAGATGAGCTGCTCGAAATCTTCGACCGGAAAGTCTAGGCCATGCGACCAGCAGACATTTTCTTCCGTGATATTGGGTGTCAGCGGGCGGCGATCTTCCTGCCGGAGGCTTTTTATGACGCTCTCAAATTCGCGGCCGTAGCGGCCGATCAGCTCACTCTTCGGAACGCGAAGCAGGTCTTCGATATCATACAGGCCAAGTTCGTCGAAGACGCCCAAAATGTCTGCTTCGATCGGCAGCCCGGAGAGGGGGAGTTGAGCAAACTCCTCGGCAGTGTGCACAGTGTTGTCGTCACCTTTCTCCTGTCTCGCCAGCAGGGCTGCTGCAGCCACCGTCTCGGCCACCGCGACGCTTCCCCGAAGCACTTGTTTCCGCAGTTCTTCTTCCACTTTTGTTGCTATCACGGCAGGCTTGCCGATAAGGCGTTCAAGCCCGCTGACGTCGAACACCACACCATCGTCCAGTTTGCGGATCGAATACGAGAACTGCCGGGCGACCGAGAGAAATGCGTCTTCACGTCCGCTCATATCCGGCGAGATCACACAGGCGTACAACCTAGACATCGCTGTAATCGGCCTCGATCCGTGCCGGCAGCGGGCCGGCCATCAACTGTTTTCGCGAATGGAAGCCGACCGCCAGTTCACGAAGCAATTTGAATTTACCGCTGCCAGACCATCTGGCCTGCGTCCGCGAGGACACAAATGCCTGCTGCGCGGCCGAACCTGTCACGGCCTCGCGTGCGGTCACCAGCAAAAGCGTCGGGGTTTGGCTGATGCGGTTCCGATATCGATACCAATATGTTCGGGGGACAAGTTTCAATTTGTTCACAGCCAGGCCGCTCAGGTCCAGCCATACTGCCCCGAAACCCTTTGCCTGCAATAGATGGTCCACGGCCATGAATGCCTTTTCGATGCTGCCGCCGCAGCGGGCCCATAAGAGATTGTCGAGTTCGACGCCTGATAAGACCGCCGACCTGGCATCGAAACTGCCGCAGGGATCGACCACCGCGCATATCTCGCCGGCCGCGGTCAGTTTGGCCAGCAGATAAAGCGACAGGCTTGTTTTGCCGGAGCTTGGCCCACCAGAGATCTCAGAGATCGCCCCGCGCGGAAAGGAAATGCCGACCGGTTCGATCAACACTTCATCAACGTGCTTCTTCTCTTCTCCTAAATGAGCTAGACTTTTGACCAGGCTAAGATGTTTCATCTTTGCTCTCTTTCCTGTCTCGACATTCCGTATCTAAAACTATATTGCATAGATGAAACGATTGTCAAAGAATTTGGCGGCGTATCTATGAGGGGCGTGCGTATTCACTTTCGAACCCCGCAACTGACCGCTAAAGGAAAAAAGAGGCTGCTTTTTTAAGGCAGCCTCGCAAGTGATTAAGAGGGGAAACGGGGATCAGAAAACAAGACGTCCGCCCACGACGATCCTGCGGTTACCGCCATTGGTAGCGCCTTCATTGAGGAAGTTGGCACCCGCAGTGATCGTTGCGTTTGGAATACCATAATTTCTGAGATTGAACACGTTGAACATATCTGCCCGGAGCTGAATGCGGACGTTTTCCGTGATACGGGTATTCTTGATCACGCCAAAGTCCACTAGCTTGATGCCGTCAGCACGGAGGATGTTGCGGCCTGAGTTGCCGATCCTCTGAGCAGCCGTTACTGCCGAGAACAAGCTGGCACCGCCGGCCGCACGGATCTGATTGACGCTCATGTTCGACAGATCCAGATTCGTGTTCAGATTCGCACGGATCGGATTACCGACAAGGCCGTCGATACCGCATACCGCACAACCGGGATCAGCACCATTGAAGACCGAGAACGGAGCACCGCTCTGGAAAGTGAAGAACGAGTTTATCTGCCATCCGCCTAGAACCTTGCCGACAAACCCCGGCTGATTAACATAGAACGGAAGCTCATAAACCACGTTGCCGGTAAGGCGATGCGGGCGGTCATAACTAGAACGACCGCGGTCCGAACGACGGTTGAACGAATCTTGTGCCACCGCGACCTCTGCCGTCGATGGATTGAAGATCTCCGATCCGTCGTCGATAAAGGTGCTCCACGTGTAGTGGAGGCCCGCGCTGAAGTTGTTCGACAGACGCTTGTCAAAGCTGGCCTGAAGGGCATCGTAAGTTGACGTTCCAGAATTGGTCCGCAATCGGATCACCTCTTTGCTCGGATCCACGCGATTGCCAAACGCCGTACCTCGACAATTCTGACCGACGCGACACGGATTTCCGTCAACGGTCTGGAACAGGCCCGTTCCGCGGGTCCTGACATACCCGATCTTGAACACGGAATCCTGAGTGACCTCGCGTTGAAATTCGAGCGAGAACTGATCCGTTGCCGGAGCCCTGAAATCACCCGACACGATCGTTCGGACAAGCGTGTTCGGCTGAGAAACGTTCGGCGCTGTCGTGTTTCGCATGTTCACGAATGCTCCGTTTACGTTGATGTTCTGAGCAGCCACAAACGGGAACGAACTGAACACGTTCAGGTTTATGTTGATAAAGTTTGCATCATACGTGCGGGAATAGCCGCCTCGTATAACAAGCTTGTTGCCGCCGGTAAGGAAGCCGAGAAAGCCTGAATCGCTCGTCTGCGGATTCCAGTTAAATCCAAGCCGCGGCATCCAGTTGTTCGTATCTGCTGATGGGACAGGGGTGAAAACGAACCCCGGATTGTTATTGTTGGCCGCGAGAATGCGTTGGTTAAGTTCAGAAAGATACTTGAACGAGTCGCCCGGATACTCATACCTGAGTCCCATGGTCAAAGTGAAGTTCTTTGCTACTTTCCATTCATCCTGACCATAGAAGTAGTATTCCTTCCAACGGTAGAAACCGATCACGTCGCCGCCGGCGAGCGGGAGGTTGATAGTCGCCGTCTGTGCGATGTCGTCAACGTAAGCCTGAAGCGTCGTATATGCCAGACGTCCGCGAACGGTCGGGAAAAAGAAGCTCTTTACATCAGTCCTTCGAAGATCAACGCCAAACTTCATCGTATGGTTGCCGGCAACGAACGTGATCGCATCTGTGATCTGGTACGTATCGTTGATGCGGAACTGCGGCAGGTTTACCGCGAGGCCGATCGCCGTACGGCTTGCAGCGGCGTTAAAGCCGTTCATTCCGAGTTGTGCGATCTCAATAGACGGGATCGTTTCGGATGACGGGTCTTGAGCACCTGTCACGGAGTCGAACCTGCTCCATGCAAGACGGAATTCGTTCGACACGCGGGGCGTCCAGATAGCGTTCCACACGAAGGTAGCAGCCTTAGTTTTCGTGTCGTTGATCGTTGTCAATCCCGGCGGGGTCACCTGTCCCGTACCGGAGGTCGAGTTGTAATCATAGCGATAACGGCCATAGATCAGGTTCTTATCATTTATTCTATGATCGATCCTGACCGAGCCCTGGTCGTCATCAAACTTAAATGCGGATGACCCCGTGATGCTGCCAAGGGGAACAACGAAAGTTCCATTGGCTGTCGTAAAGCTGGCCGACGTGCCATTGGGCGTACCGGCAGGTACGAACCGTAAAAGTTCCTGAACCGTTAGTCGGTTGCCCGCCTGGGCTTGGAGGATCGCACGCCCTTCTGCGGTCGGTGCTCCGTTAAGGGTGAAACCCGATCCAAGAGCACGATCCGACCATCGTTGATAATCCACAAAGAAAAATGTTCTGTCGGTGCCTTTCCAGTACCAGGGCTCATGAGCCGACGGGAAGACGATCGGCCCGCCGACGGTGAAACCGATCTGGTTCTCAAGGCGTCGCGGAGCCTTCTTTCTTGATTCGACGGTCGCATTTGGATTACAGAAACCACTACCCTTATCGAGGTTGCTGCACGAATTCAGGTTCTCATTATTGTGAAACCAGAAGAGCGATCCGTGAAAATCATTCGTTCCTGACTTCGAAATGAAGTTAACAACAGAACCAGAGTTTCTTCCATATTCCGCAAGAAATTGGTTGGTGACGATACGAACCTCGCGGACCGCGTCGGGATTATTCAACGCGATCTGGCCGCCGGCAACGCTCGGGTCATTGATGTCCTGGCCATCGATCATAAAATTATTCGATCGCAGCCTGCCGCCATTGGCCGAGAAACTGATACCATTTGCAAACCCGGTCTGGCCGCTTCCAAGAGCACTGACACCCGGGACTGACAGCAAAACATTGTACACGTTGCGATTTGTCGCGATCGGTAGTTCGGAAAGGCGTCGGGAATCGAAGCTTGTCGAAACTTCCGGCGTGGCCGTGTTAAGTAGCGAAGCGTTCTCGGCAACCGTCACCACCTCGGCAACACCGCCGGGCTTCATTGTCGGGTTGACGACCGCGTTCTGGTTCGCCACAAGCACGACACCAGTTTGTACATATTTTGCGAATGTGCCGGCTTCCACGGTTATCTCATAACCGCCGATCGGAACACTGACAAAAGAATAACGCCCGTCAGTTCCGGTCGTGGCCGATCGAGTAAATCCGGTTTCGCGATTTCGAATGGAAACGCTCGCACCGGGTATGACGGCACCCGTCTCATCAGAAACGACGCCACTGATCGAAGCCGTCGAGGTCTGTCCAATTACGACACCGGCCGCCACGAAAAGGAACAAGAACAAAACCACTGATTTAAGAGTTTTAGCCATGCTGTCCTCCATTGTCGGGAAAATAGGATGATTAGAGCGAAAACGACATGAAAGACTTTGTGTTGCTCTTGAGTCTTTTGCTTGCTCTGCGTGCGCAATGAGCAAAGCTTATGCCAAAAATTAGCATGAATAAAATGTTACATTTATCGATCAGCAAAGCTATTTTTAAGACAAAATTTTGAGGAAACTCCAAAAAAATGGATTAGTAAGGTTAAACGTTTGCAAAACGTAATAGGATCTTCACTTTCGTGAAATCTTTGCGATGAATGTATAGCCGCGATAGAGCTTGAATAGTTCAACCGCCAGGTTGCGATCCTCTCGGGCCACTTCGAGATACTCGATGAGCTCGAGCGGGATCTCAACGTGGAACAGCCCCAACCATTTTCTAAGCAGGGTGCGAAACGATCGAGGCATATCCCGTTGGTCGTAAAAATCGACGATACGGATCGATCCGGAGGGTTTGAGGTTTTTGAAAGCATTGACGATGGATTCTCGCCAAGTGGGGATCATGGAAATCGAAAATGAAAAAAAGATCACATCGAACGGGCGATCAAGACCAAAGCTGCGCTCGAACGCATAATCATCTGCAAGGGCTCGCACGAACCGGAGATTCGTGACCCCGGCCTTCCGGCATTCCCGCTTTGCCGTATCAAGCATCGCCTCTGAAGCATCCAGTCCGTAGAATCTTGAATTGGGGTATCGTTGGGCAAGCAGGATAATGTTCCGACCGGTTCCGCATCCGACCTCAAGTACATGGTCGTTGTCCTTTACATCTAAACCTTCCAGCAATCGATCGCGTCCCAGAAGATAGTACTTTCGCGTCAAGTCATAAAAATGACGCTGGATCCGGTACATTCGATCCATCTTTTCAAAAGTATCGTTTGAAGGCTTGCCGTTTGAGATCTCGTTAATAGCCATCATCCGATATCATAACCGCTCCGTTTCGTTGTCCGGTCAAAGCCGTTCATACAAATGAAAACCTCCATAGATCGACGACCGGTCTTTCTTAAATAGTGTAGTGGAGAGATCTTCTTCATAACGAAATTTCGCCCGCAGGTCACTTCGAAGCTTCGATTCGACCGGCGATCGGGAACCGGCAGTTCTAAAAATGATCCGCGAGCCCGGTTCGGCGAAAGCAGCGATCGCATCCCATAAATTGGCCAATTGCTCCCCATTCATCCAGTCTTGCGCATCCAGGAGAACGAACCGATCAAATGCTCCCCGCCCACGCTGTCGTATTACATCTGTCACGGAACCGATCTCTGTCGAAAGCAGGTCCGCGTTTGCGGTCAAGGTCGCGTAATTCTCCTCTTTCAAATACTCCGGTATTGCTCTTCGGTTCTCCGTATCGTATTTCCGGGCAAACGCCTGCCATGCAAAATAATTCTCGCCAATGGGGGAATCGCAGGCCAGCCGGCGGACACGATCCCGATAAACCTCAACTATCGAGTCGCCATTCCTGACATCACTCTTTAATTCATCATATTGTTGCGGCGGTATGCCAAGGCCGAACAGCGTGATCGGCAGTTTTCCTATCGATCGGATCAGGAAACTATCGAAGAACGGCTCGATCTTCTTTTTGAAAAGTTCCGACTGTTCCGCCTCGGTGCGTGCCGTGAGGATCTTCTCTGGTCGGCAGCCCATGAGGTGAGCGACACCATGAAAAAAGCGAAGAAAGTAGCCGTTCCGGGAATGGTTGTACAGGCCCGCGCTCGAAAAGAAACTGATTCGATCGCCGAAGAGAAAACCTCCAACGATAGTGTTCGATTCCCAAAAGCGGCGTGCGTCGCGTCCGAGAGTTGGTGCAATGTAACGCACGTAATTTGCTCCGTTACGTTTCCCCGATCCGTGACCGAACATTTCGAACAGCGCATCGTGCGTCGGCAGATTCATAATGGCCACCTTCTTAAGTTCCAGAAGATATATATGGCAAGGATTTAGATCGACAGCGGTCACACTCTTCGGGCCATGCAAGAGATAATTCAACGCATTACACCCGCCCGAGGATATGGTCAGAACTCGGGAGCGTTCATTCAAGTTAAGGGCCGAGATATCGACGACCGGATCTTCCCAGATCTGGTTATAAACAAAACTGTTGAAATATCGTGCAAAAGTTCGCTGAAGCAGAGCCTGTTTTGCAGAGAACTTTTCGTTGTGAACTGCTGCTTTTAGGGCTGATTCTCGCATCGTGAAACTATTCGTTGGCCATCACTTCGGCCGGATCGATCCCGGAAGCGCGCAAGGCAGGGTAGAGGGCACCTAAAAGGCTGCCCATCAAGGCGATCAGCACAGCAACGCCGATCCAGCCTCGAGTAAATTCGAACTCCAAGCCGAAAAGTGCTCCAATGACAATTGAAGCTCCAAAAGCGGTTGCGAGGCCGAGCAAAACGCCAAGAATACCGACTGCAAGAGCCTCACTTTCAATCGCCCGTACGACAAACGTCTTCGATGCTCCGAGGGAGCGCAGCACTCCGATCTCTTTCTTCCTTTCAGTGATGGTTGTGTACATCGAAAGTAGGACAAAGATCGTGCTGACAAATGCTCCGAGGCCGACCAGAATGTTAAGGAACGTTCCAAGGCCGGGGACGCGTTCGTGTGCGTCGATGATGAAATCACTGGTCAAATGTACTTTGTTTCCCGGAAGTTCCTCGTTTATGCGGCGAGCCACCAGTTCCGGATCGACGCCGTCCACCACCTTTACCAGGATGTAAGTGCATTTCTCGTCTGCTTCCAGCACGTCCTGCATTGAGGCGAGCGTCATCTTGATCCGCGAACCTGACGGCGGCTCGAAAACCCCGACCACCGTATATTTTTTATTTCCAAAAAGATCGATCGGATCGCCGAGCTCCAACTTCTCGTCTTCTAGTTGACGCCTATCCAGGATGACCTCGTTGTCGGCAAATGGAGCCCTCCCTTCTACGATACGGATACCGTTCATTTCCGCGAACGGTTTCCAGTCAACACCTTCAACCTGCTGCAAGCCGAAGCGGCCCTTAGTGCTGGGCGAGACATACCGGCCTACGGCTACAGTTGAAAGAACACCTTCGATATTCTCCAGGCGATCCAGGTAAGCGGTGCTTACATTCAGCGTCGAGCTTGTTAGATCCATGCCTCCCGCCCGTGTAAAGACGATCTCGGCTTTCCAGTTTGTAGCCCGCTTCACCATTTCGCTGATCATCCCTTTAGCAAGTCCGGTGAAAAGAACGACCAGAACCACCCCGATGGCAACGCCTACGATACTGATCAGCGTTCTTAACGGTCTTACCTTTAGATTTGCAAGGACAAGTTCAAGCATGATGAAAATAGCCGACTCGGCGGATAGTCACTTATGCAGGTGACAATACCTTAATTCTACCGGCGTTAATTCCTGCCGGCCAAACTCTGCTTACGTTCTTAACGCTTTGGTAACCGACTTCGAGGAATCCCTCTAGGGCAGATCAGTAAATAGCTGACGCCTCAAAACGAAATCTTCGAAGAGACGGTCATATGTAGAGAAAAGCCTGTCAGTTGCGACCTCACGGCTGTTTTGGATCGCAGTTTCCCGGGCGTTAGCAATTTTTCTGAGCTTAGCCTGTTCATCTGAAAAAACGTCAAGCACGGCAGAAGCGAAACTCTTGCCATCGGGTTCAACCAGCCATGCGTTCGCATCCGTTGCGTACGATAAAATTCCGCCTGAGTTCGGAGCAACCACCGGAGTGCCGGATGCCATGGCTTCAAGGGGGGCGATGCCAAATGGCTCCCTTGGATTCGGGTGGACAAACACGTCAGCATTCGCATATTGGTCAGCGAGGCTTTCCTTTTCGAGATGACCCAGCAGTACGACCTTTCCTTTAACTATCTTCTCGCCCTGTTCCTCAATGCTTTTCGCCATCGGCCCAGCCCCCGCGATCAACAGTCTGAAGTCTCTCGAGGTTTCACGGGCGAGGAGCTTCATAAGCTCGACCAGCAAGCCGATATTTTTTTCCGGCGAGATCCGACCTGCATATAAGAGGATGACGGAATCTAAAGGGATCTTAGCTGTTTCGATCAACTTCTGGCGAAATGCAATAGATCTCCTCTTGGGAGAATAAAATTTAGCATCCACGCCTCGCGGGCAAACGAAAACTCGTTCCTTCAGATCTACTTTTGGCGACCTGAACACTTTCCAACACCACTCCCTGAAACTGGTTTGTTCCCCCGGTCTTGCCTTGGGGCCCGCAGCTTCGAAAAATTCCTGCGCAGTGTAGTGTGAATTTGCAATATGAAAGTCGTAGTTTGGCAGGATGTAATCGCCAATAATATGCCGAGAAAACCACTTTCCGACCCTGCCTCCGGTCAGAAAAGAGGCAACATTGTCGTCCATTCGCTCGCACGAAAAATGTATCATCATCGGCCTTCCGAGCTTACTGAATTTTCCAAGTCGGATCATCGGGCCAATCAGGCTCAACGAATACTTGTCGCAGACCTCGATCAAATCAGGGTCCTCCGCCAACAGGATCTCGCGAACGAGCGAACCGTGCTTCATGAATTGCCACGGCTTGATCATCCGATACCGTTTGTCAAAGACCGGTGAATAGCCTGCCGGAACGTAGTAGATCTTTGCAAAGTCGTTGACGACTTCGACAGATTCCTTTTCACCTGGAACGATAAGCCTCACGAAACGTCGGTGTCGTTCAGCGGCCGCAAGAAGATTGTTATACGACGTGCTTATTCCGCCCGAATTCTTGTGATAATAATTAGTTATGTGTACCGATCGGATTGACACTATTCACTAGGCGGGGGCCGGGCTCCTGTGGGTTACAATGGGCGAAAGATCTTGAAATGTTTGACCTTCGGAACGATAAATCGCCGAATGAGAGCGATGACGATGGTCCCGAAGAACAAGATCGCCCAGGCCCCTATCGCTGTCGAATAGGCCCAGGACCACTTGCCGCGGAAAAATCCGAGTACCGAGCCAACCGAGAGTCCGAAAGCAATAAAAATTCCAAGTGCCGATACGAATCTTCCCTCCCTGATGGCGTTTAAGATCTCGACGGGAATATAGGACACGAACCTAATTATTAGATAAGGGAACTTCTTAACATCGTCTTTAAGAGACTGCGTCTCCTCGCCGGCGCCTACCAGTAAGACTCCGTGCCGCATTATGTAAAAATTAAACAAAGCGGAAATAACCGAAAAAAGAACAGACACTGCAAATGCAACCTGGCGAGAATTGTTCTCGGAAGCAGGGAATATTGAACTAAAGTGAGCTTCCTGAATGTAGTGCGAAACGAATTCTACAGAATGTCCGAAAGCAGGTAATGAAACGGTTATTAAGATGGTTGCGAGCCAGACAGGTGTCGCCTTTCGAAACGATTGGACCAAAGCGCCTGAGATGCCCGATGTGAACAAACGAAAGCCCAACTCGACAGACACCGCAGTCAACGTCACGGCCCAACTCTCACGGCTCGCCGTGTAAACTGTAAAGTAAAACGATGCTCGCAACAGCGCACCCATCATTGCCGATTTCCAATTCCACCGAGCAATTATCTGCTTTGGATGTTTAAGCAGGCTGATGATGACGTCGCCAACCGATATCGGTTCGTTTCTAACGTCTTCCAGATCTTCCGCATCGGATACGGAACGGTGAATATCAGTTAACGATGGATTCATTTATCCTTAAACTTGTGCAGCCTTTGTTCCTTGTTTCTCAAGGCATAACAATCGTCGTAGGCTCTGTAAACAGCTTCGAACACTGAGTCCCATGACTTTGCCAATGCTGATTCGCGTGCTGCTGCCTTCATCTGTTTTAGTCTTTCATCATCTCGTACCAGTTCGATGGAATACGAGATGAATTCATCAAAGTTATTTGCAACGTAACCGGATTCACCGTGCCTGATAATAAACTTCGGGCCGCCGCGATCGGTCACTATGGCCGGCACACCGGAAGCTGTCGCCTCTTGCACGACATTACCGAACGCGTCCGTATCCGACGGAAAAATGAAGAGATCCATATTCGCGTACGCTTGCGACAGTTCGTCGCCCTCGAGAAAGCCGGTGAACTCGCCCTTCGTAAGATGCTTCTTGAGCCACTGATGTTCGTCACCTTCGCCTACTACAAGGAACCTGAATTCCGGGACCCCAGCCTTCAATAAAGCACGCTCCAGATCAACGAGACGCCTGACGTTCTTTTCGGCGCGAAGCCGGCCAACAAATCCGAAACGGAATATACCATCATTGACCGTTCTGTGTGCGGGAGAGAATTTCTCGCAGTCAACCCCACGCGACATCAATAACGATTTCCTCTTAGTACCTTTTGCGAGAAGCTCAACGAGGTCCATGTTCGGCGAAAGTACGACCTTCGGCATTCGGTAATATTGGATCGACCCGTCGAGGATCTTTTTTTCGGCAAAGCTCGAGATATTGTGTACGAGCGATCCGGGCAAAAATCGAAGCATTTTCTCGATCCGTCTGGCTGCGAATTCGTGGAGATTTGTGTGCCACGAGCCTAGGATAGGGATCTGCGTTTTCCAACCAAGCAGTGCACCGATAATGCTCACATCATTGAGGCCGGTAATATGAATTACATCTGGCTCAAACTCTACCAGTTCTCGGAGCACTCGTTTGGAGTGTCGTTGGAAAAGAGGATCGAAAGAGAGCTCTTCGTCCATTCTAAAGGCTAGCGGAGAACGTTTGAGCGATAAGAATCTAACACTGCCTTCCTGCGTTACCGCCGTTGTCTTTCCAGCATGGATGCAAAGAAATGGATGTTCATTCTTGGCCGCATATCCGACCAGACGCTTGCAGGTCATGGCCGCGCCGTTGACCTCTAGATACGAATCGGGAAAAAAGGCCACCCGTTTCGGAGGGCTCACAGAGGGGGCCGGTTCAATATTCGGGTTATCGACGCCCGGCAGAACTGACGGAACGAAAGAGGGCCGAAGCTCGTGATTCTCCACTTTTAACTTGCTGCCGCCTCGGTCCTTCGACCAGCGATCTCCTTAAGATCAGGGATCTCAAACATAGTTTCCGAAGCATTCTTCGGCACTCGGTCGACTTTTCGCATCACAAGGCGAAAGAGCGGGCGGAATTTCGGGCTGCCAGCCACGCCAAGAATCCAAATAGCCATTCTAAGCCACGTCGGGCCGCCATATACCCAGTGAACCGATAAAGGCCGGACGCCATGGCCGTCACCAATGTCAAAATGGATCCTATCGAACCATTTTTGATGACCTTCGCGAAACTCAGGATAATGATTAAGGATCTCAGAAAACGACTGCATCTGACGGGAATGTATGTTATGCCGATACTCAGGCATTAACACCACCTCGCTGCGGCGATCGACACGTACTTCTTCGGTAAACTCGGCGAATGTTTTCGCATTTGTCAGATTGATCACAGTGTTCGGTTGGCACCCGTGACGGTCGCCGCCCGTAACGACTGGAATTCCATATGCCTCGGCGATCTCGATCACGCCCTTGTTCTCAGACCATTTTCTGAAGCCATTGATCTCAAATGCATGGATCCATTTGCCATGCTCGTTCATGAACAGGTCAAGCAAATGTCTGTTCTTATCGGTACCGATCCGGCCTATATCCCACAAAGGGTGATTCAGGACGATCAGTAATTCCGGAATTTCGTTCAGCATTGCGAAGAGCTGATGCAGCTTTGCGTTGTTTGCTCCCTCCTCGCCAAAGGTGTATGAAAGAAGGTCTTTGGTGATCTCGACTGCCCGATCTTTTGGCAGGTTGTGAACTCCGACGTGAAAGTAACCAAATTCGAACGGGACCGTCCATTCAAGCGAAATGGGTAATTCTGCAATTTCTCCGCTAGCTTGCAGGTTCAGATTGCCGTCAATGCAGTCATGGTCTGTCAGTGATACGAGGGCATCGAGCCCAACGTCGTGTATCTGCTTTTCTTCAATATCAAAAACAGATTGCGATGAAAGAGGCGGCAGCCAAAATGCAGTGGAAAAATCAATCGCTCTTCCCTCGCGTTTTGCATAATTTGAGGTTTCCCGCTTCGTAAGTTTCGAAATGATCGGAAGCTTTTCAGCGTAATGAGGTAGAAAATCCAACTGCTCCCTGGAATGCTCAGTGTGGCAGTGGAGCGAGACCCCAGTTTTAGCCTTCGATGCCAGATCTGCCGGCTTGTGCAGGATATGCAGCTTTGTTTGCTTTAGGTCCATCTGTTTCTCCATTTCCCGGACTTTCTAAACCTTATAACCTAACAAATCGACGTCAATATGTAAATTCCGAAACCGGTGACGCTTAGGACTTCGCGGCTGGTAACTCTGATGTCTCGCGGCCGCATCTGGCGCGAAATTTTCGGATATATGAAAAATCCTGTCATAAAAACTATGGTGCCGGTGTTTTGCTTATGAAACACGAGCAAGGCGGGAGTCTTAAAGGGTGTCTGCATTTGATCTCGTAGGAACATAGTTAGGAGCCAAATAGTAATGAATTGGGTTTATACCATCGTATTCTCTGGATTGTTCTTCTCTCCCGTGGGTGAGACGGGCCATTCAGGGGTCTCATTTATCGGTCCGTCAGAAAACGTTGTCATAACGCAGGATGGGCATCGTGAGAAGATCGATCAATCTTTTCCGCTGAGTGCGAATGGAAGGGTCCGGGTTTCGAATATAAACGGTTCGATCACCCTCGAATCGTGGGACAGAAGCGAGGTCAGGCTGGAGGCCACGAAAATTGCGGATACCAAAGAAGCATTAGATGCGATCGAGCTAAAGATCGACTCACGGGCAGATGTTTTCAGCGTCGCAGTTGACATCAATCGGTTGCGGCGTCAGGTCGTGGGTGGTTGGAAGAATGTTGGTCGCAACGAGGTCCAGTTCAAGCTATCTGTTCCGAGAACGGCTGTCCTGGACGAGATCGAAACAGTCAACGGGTCCGTCTCTCTTTCAGGTTTCACCAACGTTACAAAGGTCTCCACAGTCAATGGCAATGTAACAGCGTCTAACTTGCGCGGGTCGGCTTCTCTCGAGACCGTAAACGGCCAGGTTAAGGCCGACTTCGATCAGCTTGATCCTTCGGGGAGGATCGCCCTCGAAACAGTTAACGGCCGTGCTCATTTGGAAATACCTTCCGATTCGAATGCCACGGTAAAGGCCGACACGCTGAACGGTTCGATCACGAACGATTTCGGGCTGATAGTTCGAAAAGGGAAGTACGTGGGCCGAGATCTCCATGGGCGGCTAGGAAGCGGCGACACCCAGATAAAGCTTGATTCGGTGAACGGCCAACTCTCCATTAGCAGGCGGAACGATGGCAAGCAGCCAAGTACGGTCACTAATCTCCTGCAAGGTGACTCACGTTCTGATGAAAACCTCGAAATCGACGTCGCGAAAAGCAAGCAGAATACCGATAAAATAAACAGAGACATCGCACGGGCCGCTAGGGATACGGCCCGAGCTTCGTCAGAAGCCGGGGTAAAACTTGCTCAAGCAGAGGTCGCACGAATTTTGCCTGAAATTGAAAAGATACGCGTTGAAAGTTTGGATAAGATCCCTCCGGTCGATGTCGGCGAGATCGTGACAAAGGTTGCCACAACCGTAGCGGCCCAGACGGATCTCCTTGTTCGTTTGGCGGATGTTAACTGGAGTGGGTCCCCCTCTTTCATTGAAAAGCGTTCTAACAGCTTCCCCGTCAAGGGCATACCGAAAGTCGTGGTAGAGGCGAAAGGCTGCTCCGTACGAGTTCGTGGTTGGGACCGTCCGGAGGTCAAGTATGTGATCACAGAGGTCGGAAGCAGTTCAAGACAAAGCAAGCCAGTGGTCGATGAGACAGTCTCAGATACCGCCATCGACCTGAAAGTGCGGAACACCGAAGCAGCATCGCGCGATATATTCTTCAATGGCGATAGGGAATCCGTGCGGCTTGAGATCTTTGTGCCCAGAAGGTCGAACCTGAAGATCGTGTCCAATGGAGAGATTCGCATTGACGGAGTGTCTGGAGACGTCGAACTGGTAGGTGTTGACGAATCCATTGACGTCCGGGATGGCGGGGGAAAGCTTACGGTCTCAGCGGTCGATGGTCAGATCCGGGTGATCGGATACGCCGGCGATGTGGAATCGACAACGACGGGCGGCAACGTATTCCTTGAGGGCGAGTTCAGCAGCATCCAGGGGCGATCAAACGACGGCACCTATGTTGTAACCCTTCCAGAGGCGGTGAATGCAGATATTCGTTCGGATGCCGATTCTATAGTACTCGATGGAATTCGCAATGTAGAGGTCCTTCGGGAAGGACATTGGCGTATCGGCAGCGGCGGTGCGAGTTTTAATTTTAATGTGCAGGACGGTTCGGTAAGGATCCGAAGCATGGCATCCATTTCGGGTTCGCGATGATCAGCCCAGCCCAAGTTAGCAGGCCGGGCTGGTTTTTTGAAACTTTCTGACTGGAATTACGTTTCAGTCATTGGTCCAGGACCCGCGTTCATACAAATTCATAGCCCAGTTGGGTCCAGGTTCACTCTTTCATACTTAATTTTTCTTCGAAAAGCAGGACTGTATTATGAGCAGGCATTCATTTTTCGCCGCACTCTTCCTTCTAGTTTTGTTCCTATTCGGTCATTCAGAGAACCATGTTTCTGCACAAAATTCTCCGGCTGCAAACGGCAAACTCGGCCCAGCCGAAGTCGCTGTCGATACCGCGGGGAAGCTCCCGAAGTTGGTCGTGCCTCCCGAGAAGCTCCGGCCGCAGGTTGTCCCAAAGATCGCGGAGGCCATCGTCATCGACGGCAGGCCCGATGAACAAGCGTGGCAGAACGCGGTCGTTCTGAAAGACTTTTATCAGACGTATCCGGGTGACAACATCGAACCTTCGCGTCCCACAGAAGTTTTACTGATGTATGACGAAAAACATTTATACATTGCTTTCAAGTGTTGGGACGAAAAGGATAAGGTAAGGGCGACGGTCGCTCGTAGAGACAATGTTTTCGGCGAGGATAACGTTCGCGTCTGGCTTGATACGTATAATGATCAGCGCCGCGCTTATGTGCTGGGTTTTAATCCTCTTGGCATTCAGCAGGACGGGATACATACCGAGGGGCAGGGCGCCGATTTTTCCGTTGACATCGTTATGGAGTCGAAAGGAGTGATCGAGGATTGGGGGTGGTCGGTTGAAGTGAAGATCCCTTTCAAATCGCTCAGATACTCCGCAGGTGCCGGAAAGATGTGGGGGTTCAACGCGGCCAGGAACATCGACCGTTTTAACGACGAGTTCAACCAATGGCTTCCGGATGACCGAAACGTCTCAGGCTTTCTCGTGAAACACGGCAAGCTCACCGGCCTCGATGAGATCAAATACGAACGCACGCTTGAGATAGTGCCGAGCGTGACTCTCAGCCAGACCGGACGGCGAACGAGAGTATTCCCGACAACGAACGCCGTGCCCGACCGTTTCGTGAACAATCCGATCCAGCAAGACATCGGCGTAACGGTCAAATACAACCTTTCGCCGAATATTACGCTCGACGCCGCGTACAATCCTGATTTTGCCGAGATCGAGGCTGACGCCCCAGTGGTGACCGCGAATCAGCGTTTCCCCATCTTTTTTCAAGAGAAACGCCCATTCTTCCTCGAAGGCGCCGAGATATTCAATTCGCCATTGAGGGTTTTCAATTCCCGGGCGATCGTCGATCCGGATGTTGCGGCGAAGCTTACCGGAAAGATCGGCCGCACGTCATTCGGGTTTCTCGCAGCATCTGACAAGGCCCCAGGGAACTACAGTGAAGATGAGAGAAACAATCCTGGGCTGCAGCCGCGGATCCGTGAGTTTTTGGACAGGAACGCATCGTTCGCGGTAATTCGTGTGAAGCGGGATTTTGGCAAAGAGCACGAGTTAGGCTTCTTCGGAACCTACCGAGACTTTGTTGAACAAAAGAACGCGGTTGGCGGCATCGATGGCCGTCTAAAACTCACTCCGCGCTTAACGTCGCAGTTTCAGGTAGTAGGCACACACTCTCGCAGATGTTTCTTCGACCCCGAGTTCGAGCCGACCTTGAATACGAGCCGTGCTCAGAGGAATCGTGAGATCTGCGGATCGGGCGGCTTCGATCCTGTGATCAATCAAACCGATCCGAACTCGCTAAATGGGCTTTCGAGCACTTATAACTCTTATCGAGTCGGTAACGGCGTCGGGTACTACGCCAATCTGGATTATTCGACGGACCGTCACGGCTGGTTTGTAGAAGTTGGGGGGCGAAGTTCGGATTATCGTGCAGATTCAGGATTCACAAGACGGACAAACTCAAATTTCGTATTTTTCTTTAACCGGTTCAGTACCAAGTCGAATCCTAAGGCGACGATAATTCGGGCGAGCTGGGCCCAGTTCTCAGGGATTAACTACGACTGGAAAGGCCGACTTCAGAGTAATAATTATGGTACCAATATTCAGTTAAACCTGCCGCGAAGCACATTCATCAATATTGAGACGGGCTTGAACCGTGAAAAGATATATGAAGAGGAATTCGGATTGAAGCGTTCGCCGACTCGACCCCTCGGGACATTTTTCGGGGCCCCGGACCGGTCTGCGTGGCAGCATTACACTTCTGCCAACCTTAACCAGAACTTTAACAAGCAGTTCAATTACGGCTTCTTTGTGGGCTTTATCCGGAACGCCTTTGATTTCTTCTTCTTCGAACCTAGTGGTATGCAAAACCCGGGTCCAGGACAACAATTTGATGCTCAGGTTTGGTTCGGTTACCGGCCGATCACTTCGCTTCGAATGTCGGCGAATTACACAAAGAGTCGGATGGTCAGAAATGATAATAAGGTGAGGTCGTTCGATTCCGATATCGTGAGTATGAGTTCGACCTATCAGTTCACGCGGTTCATATTCACCAGGGTCCGTGTGGACTATGACGGCACCCGCAAGAATACGAGCGGGCAGGTGCTGTTCGGCTGGAACCCAAGCCCAGGCAAGGCGTTTTACGTGGGCTATAACGACAATTTCAATTACGACGGCTTTAATCCGTTCACGGGACTACGAGAACCGGGCTTTCAGCGCAACAGCCGTACGTTTTTCATCAGGGCATCTTATTCGTTCAAGAAGAGCTTCTAGACCTTGATCGAGTTACTCCTCCTAACAAAAACTGAAGCAGGCTGCGGCGAGCGGCCTGCCTTTTTTTCGCCTCCGGCGATCCTGCGATTCTTTAAATCGCGTGGTTTGGCGACCGAATTAAGGCAAGGCCCGGTAATAAGCCCAACATTTTGGCCGGCGAGCTAACGGGAGAATCGGAAGCCCCATTTGCATAGGAAGATCGGCCGATGAAGCTCACGGAATTAGTGGGTCCGGCGTCAAAGTGTGGCCTGCCGCCTCTAAACGCTTGGGCGTCCCAGTATCTTTATTTAAGCATTCGCATAAAATCTCTTGTAAATTCTTAAATACTTGTGTATAACTATGGGCAGCAAGTCAGTTCTTCTAACCGCAAAGAGCCATTCCAAAGGAGATAAGATGAAGAAAATGAAGAAGTTACTGGTGTTTTTCGCGTTCACCTCGATGCTTTTTAGCGGCGTCGTGGATGTTGCGGCTCAAACGATGCAAGGCTCCGATCCAAAAGTTGCGCTGCATCGAGGATTTCGCACGGGCTATTCCGACGGCTACATGGCTGGTTATCGGGATGTGCTGGACAATGCCGCCCGCGAGTTTGCACGGCATGTGGACTACGAGAAAGCCAACCGAGCGTTCAACAAGGAATATGGAACGATCGACGACTATCGCGACGGCTACCGTCAGGGATTCGAGGCGGGGTATGCAGCCGGATTTGAAAAGCGATCGTTCGAGGCAGCGGTGCCTTCGTCGCTTGGCCGGCGTGGTCTTCAAAATACTGTAGCCGCCAAGACTGCTCCTCATAGTGAGCTCCCGTATTCCGAATCACCTGTGACCCAGGCCCCTGCCCAGACCATCGAAGCACAAACTCAGCCAACGGCGGTACCGGCTGCCGCGCAGGAGCCCGTAGATCGCAACTATTCAAACGGAACCTACGCAACCGATCCGGCCGTCAGGACTCCTGTCACTCCGGGCAGCTTCGTAAAAACAACATTCACGCCGGTGAGCGATGCGATCATCATTATTCCAAAGGATACCGAGCTTATTCTTGAGCTGCAGGACGGAATGACCACGGAAACCGCTCGACCAGGAGACCGATTTATCGCAAAAATAATTTCGCCGACCGAGATCTCGGGAGCGATCATCGAGGGCCACGTCGCTCGTGTTATCAAACCGGGCCACATAAAGCGACGCTCCGAGCTGCAGCTTTCCTTCAATCGAATAATTCTAACCGAGACGCGCTGGAGCAACTTCGACGCCCTCTTGACCGAGGTTCTCCCTGCAAAAGGCGACAACATCAAACGCGTTGATAACGAAGGTGCCGCCCAGGGAATCCGTCCCTACAAAGACGATGCGATCAAGATAGGTGCCGCAACCGGTACCGGCCTTACGATCGGAGCGATTGCCGGGGGGCCCGTAGGAGCGGCGGTCGGTGCAGGGGTTGGCGCGGCGTTCGGGGTCGGCGCGGTCGTCATCGATCGAGGCAAGCATGTCAATCTGAGGCCAAATCAACAGCTTCGCGTTCGAACCTCGTTCGAGACGCAGATACGGTAGTAGCTGCCCGCTGTCTGGGCAAATCTCAAAAAATAAACTCCGAAAGTAGCGGCCGGCCGCCAGGTTTTTGGCAATGGCCATTGCGGTCGGCTGGAGATTCGTCTCCCGACAGCATTTAGCAGCTCTTATCCACAACTTCGCCAGGCCTTTTCTGTCCTCCTTTGGGGCCCGGCGGTATGTTGTGGATATTTTTTTAAGGGAGATTCAGCCCAAAACAGCGTTATTGATCGCGTGCAGAAACTGCCCAAATTTCGCTTCCATTCGGGAATGGGGCACCGCGACCCAAAGTTTTTATCCACAACTGGGGCAATTTTCGTTAAGCATTTTAAGCACTCGCTTTAGATGTTTCCACAGGCGTCTGTGGAAAAACGGCCGGTTGGGTCCGCACTATTCCCTGAAGGGGATACGGATAATAGCCAGGGGTGGAACCCCTGGCGCCAATGCCAAAGCTCCCCTCCTTACGAAGTAGGGGTGGATGCCAGCGCTTCCCAGCGAGCAGACGGGGTGGTTATAAACGTCGGACAAGGACGCGGATGCTCGACCCCTTCAGGGTCGGGATCATTCTATTTGCCTGGACCCAGGGATTCACCCTGGGCTAATTCCCAATGTCCCCTCCAGGGACGCCGGGACTGCATCGATCTCGTTTTTCAACTCCCCTCCTTACGAAGGAGGGGCGGATGCCCGCGTTCCCCGGCGGGCATACGGCGTGGTTCTCTCTTGGATCCGATCATGTCGAATGACGGATCGCCAATATTCGTCAGCCGCCCCGCGTCGTCGAAGTTGTACACCGCGTGCATCGAGCCGTCGAACTTCAGCCGTTTCTGATTTACCGTCGGCGTCCGCTCGTATTTGTAGTCGATCACCTTGCCGAATACATCGGTCGTGCTCATAACTTGATTGCTGCTGTCGTAATTATCCGCTTATCCACGCGGCGGCGAAAGAGCAATGAAGCCCTCTTTTTCTCTATTTCTATCTAGATTTTGCTTCAGCTTTCGGACACATTCTTCAACCGTCAATTGATAAACATTGTCGATTTGGTCGCAATGCAACTCGAATACTACCGCCCATTGGTCATGCTGATTAAGAAACAAGTTTAGAAAGTCATCAAGTCGATTGTCGTCCCAATCTAAGCTATCTCCATTAACCTCATCTTCCAGCAGCCACAGGCCGTCACCTTCTACGGCGAAGAAGTTCCATTCAGGACTAATAAAGCTCTTTGGAAAGAGTTCTAACACAAAGGGTTGGGCGTCGCCAGGAATAAGTTCAACATGGTTTCCCCATTTATAAATCACTGGTTCTTGAGGATAATCTGTTCCGTCCCAAGTGAAGACCTCTTGCTCGCGAATCAAGCCGTCAATTTGCCTCAGTTTAGGCACGAATATTTGAAAACACACATCTAGATTCACAGCATCATCTCCGATTATCTTCCTGGAAAAGGTTGGTTAGGCGACAATTGCCACCGTTTGTTAACCCAGTCGTACTGAGAGGGTCTAATAAAACGACACAAAAAAGTCTCTTATAATGGAGGGATTATGA
>DAOLDE010000029.1:0-23803 GCA_035327545.1 Pyrinomonadaceae bacterium
TACTCTCATCCTCAAGCTGGGGTGGCGGAATTGGTAGACGCCCAGGACTTAAAATTCTGTGAGCTTAGGCTCGTGCGGGTTCGACTCCCGCCCTCAGTACCACTCTAAATCATTTGTTCTTAATAACTTAGGGACGAGCCTGAAAATTGGCTTGTCCCTTCTTTTGTCCAAAATGTCGCTCGGGGGGGAATTTGGGGGGGAATTTTCGGCGAAAACTCCTTCCATATGTGACTGAAAGTGACCGATTCCGACCGCAGGTGACCCGGCTTTTGCTTTCGGGATATTCAAGAGTTTTTTCGGCATAGCTTTTGCCATCTATGGTCTTGTAAGTTGGAGGACGATACCCGGATGAACAATGAAATTCTTGATAACCAGCAGCTTGCAGAAAGATGGCACCTCACCGGATCAGTCGATGCTATTGCGAAGAGGTTCCAGCGACTTCGAGCCTTGCCAAAGTCGAACCCTCGCCATCTAAGAGCGATCAGGATTGGCAATCAAATTCGCTACAGGATCGTCGACATATTAGAGTATGAAGACCGGATCGCCGGAAAGCGGCGCACTTACGTAGGAGTCGCTGCTTGATCTGCACCCTCGCGAAAGGCTGACGCTACTGACGACTGGAGTGATCGGTCACTGTTTAACCTCGTGCGGGCTATCCAAGAATGGTTTCTTTTCTAACCTATCGGTTGATTTTCGAGCCAGCCAAGTGCCGCGGTTGGGCATCGATGACTCCACGTGGGTTCAGATCTGAGCGACAAAAGAGGACAATCCTGCCGGCGTATTCCGAATCTGTCCAGGTTTGAAATGAAAACTGGGTCCGCCTCGAAAGACGGACCCACTTGAATCGCCACTGTGTAACGCCGGCTAACTGTTCTTCACTTTATCGAGGATCTGTTTCAAGTCTTCTGCGATCGGCATCGGTCGGAAAAACCAGACATTCGAACCACCGGTGTTTCCCGTTGGATAAATGCCGAAGGGCGTTTTGGTGGCAGCGCCGACAATGCGAACCAACTGCCCAAATATCTCACGCGCGTCTTTCCTTTTCCAACCAATTTTCAACATCCGCCAATGAATACGGGTGTGTTGATAAGTTATGGACTGTCCCAGTACATGGGCCCGTTCGAGATGTTCGAATGCAGGGGCTATATCGCCGTTCTCAAGGGATCTGTCAGCACAAATAATCTCTGCATCAATATGTTCGCTAAGCTTGTCCATACCCAATGATTGTAAACCTCGCCTCGGGCCTCGGCCCACGAAGCTCATTTTGCCGACCGCTTCGTTTTTCGCTGTGAACGTCTCCAAAGGGAAACTCCAATTAGCGCTAGAAGAGACATCATCAAAAACGCGCCGACCAGGAATAGCACAAACGGATGTTCCGACAATAGATGAGACAAACTCCTTTCCGTTTCCATAAGCTCTTAGGCTACGGCTACCCGGGCTCGAGGGAATATTATCTCCAGTTCTTTCTTAGATGAAAGTCGGCAGTATGTCTCGACAACCGGGTGAGTGAAAAATACTCACCGCTAAGAAAGAATATTCGCGTTTGCCTACTCTCACCGACCTGCCAATCGTTTACCTGCTCAATCTTCGGCAACGAGCTTCTAATCTATTGCCGACCGAACATTTTGCAATGCATAACTGGCCGAGCTTTCTCGCGAACGCGCACTATTCCTAACCGTCAGAAATACTATCAGACGAAATGACCGCGACTCTTATCAGCCAAAATAAGTCGCGAGAAGGGCGAAAAGTGCGAACCCGCCGACTAAGAAACCGGTAGCCCACCGCGCGTCGCCTCCTTTGTGCGCCTCGGGAATCATCTCCTCGATCGCCACCGTCAGGAGTATTCCGGCCGTGAAGGCGAGCAGCGCCAGTTTGTAAATCTCCGGCTGCTCGCGCACCGCCCAGTAACCGACCGTTGTTCCTACAAGTATCGGCACGGTGAAAAGCCCACCGAGAAGAAGTCGTCTGCCGCGCGCGACGCCCTGGGCCTTGAAATTTGCGATCGTCGCGAAACCTTCGGGGATATCCGCGGGAACCTGCGCCAGCGCGAGCAGCAGCCCCATTTTAAAGTCGATGGTCGAAGCCGTGCCGATGATCACGCCATCGCTAAACAGATCAACTGCAACACCGAAAAAGATCGCCCATGCTCCGGCGCTGTCCGCTTCGGGACTACCGATACGTTTCTGCACGACTCCCAGTATGGCGTCAATGGCAATAAAGAAAGCTCCGCCGGCCGCGAAAGCGAGGATCACGATCCACGGAGTGGCAGCGCGAAGCGATTCCGGTATGAGCTCGACCGCGATCACACCGAGAATGATCCCGGCCGCCGCGTGCAGCGCGAACGAGAGGGCTCGCTGCGTGACGTTAAAGAATTCTGATAGCAACCCGCCCGCGAAGTTCCCGAGCGCCGGCAGCGCGGCTAGAGCGAGTGCGGTTAGATATCCTTCCATTTTTTCATCCTGTGTCGAAGTTCTCCTGGAAGCTGCCCTCCACCCAAGCTTTCTGCCGCGAAGTAAGCCAGATGGTTCAATTTGCGGGCGAGCCTTCTTTCGTGCTGCTGATCGTCGCGTCGAGACAAAGGCTCTCGGCGGGAAGAATCTCGCGCCACTGTTGCACGAGCCGTTTGTATGCCTCGCCGACGGGGCGGATTTTCCGGTCGATGTCGAAAAGTCCGAGCGGGTTGACGTTGCCGTTGTCTTCCCTCAAAGCGGTGTCCCAGTCAACCTGGTCTATAAGCGAGTACCATGTGAAGCCGAGAATCGGCACGCCGTCTTCTTTAAGCCGCACCATATTCGCCCATTCTTTCCAAAGCCAATTGGGAGCTTTTTCCGAGTCCGCCAGATTCGTTTCCGTATGCATCACCGGCAAGTGATAACGGTTGTAATACTGCTCGGTGATGACGTAATAACCGAAAATCTCGCCCGAAGGCACGACCGCCCCGCTTTCGGTAACGAGATGCTCGTTCGTGAGGTAATAATCGTTTCCCATGATGCAGTGCGGCTTTATTGCTCGCCCTCGCTGCATAAACCAGTCGTATTCTTCCCCGGTCATTCCGCTTTCGGTTAAATAGCGAAACATCGTCGCCGAAACGTCGCGCCCGTAGCACAAATCGAGCGACAAAAATCGCTTTTCGTTGAAAAACTCGACCTCCTCGCGCACCGACGGATGACCGTGATGAAAATACTCGGTTGATTCGCTCTGAATAAAAAGAGCGTCCGGTCTGATCTTGAGAATTGCTTCTTCTGCCAGAATGTTGGCGCGCGTCAGATTGGTTAAGGCCGTGACGAACGCTGCGTCCGACCGCAGTCGCTCGTTCCACCAGCCGAGCTGAGCGGAAAAGGTCGCGCAGATGTAGATCTCGTTGACCGGAGTGTAGTAACGAACGTGCGCGAAACGCTCCGCGAAAGCGGCGGCGTACTCTGCGAAATACTGCGGGAAATCCGCATTTTGGAAATCGCCGATCCAGTCCGGGACGCCAAAGTGACAGAGATCGGCGAGCGGCACGATTTCGAGCCGTTCGAGTTCCTCGAAAGTTTCGTCCGAAAAATCCCAATCATATTTACCCGGCCCGAGATGCGCCCGATAATACGGCGCGCCGTAACGCAAATACTCGATTCCTAACTCTTTGACCAAGCCAAAATCTTCCCGCCATCGTCGATAAAAATCGGTTTTTTCGAGTTCGTCAACTCGCTTCTGCGAGCCGTCCGGCAGCTTGATCGTCGGATAGCTGTTCTCGATTCCGGTGGCGAACATGAAACGGTGCATCGCGTTATCTCCATTTCGAACCCTTAAAGTATATTCAAACGTCCGCCGTCCACCGCGAGCGACGCCCCCGTTACAAAACGCGCTTCGTCCGAGGCTAAGAAACAGATCGCGGCCGCGATGTCTTCGGGCTCCCCGACGGCGCCTTCGATCTTTTCGATCCCACTTTTGACATTCGGGTTCGACCAAAGCATCGGCGTGTTGACCGCTCCCGCATCGATACAGTTGACGCGCACTTTCTTAGCTGCGCATTCTATGCTCAAGCCGCGCGTGAAGGCCTCGATGCCGCCTTTCGCTGTCGCGTACGGGACGACGCGGGGGGTCGTATCGTGAGCGTGGACCGAACTGACGTTAACGATCGAGCCGCCCGCGGGCATCACCGGCAAGGCATATTTGCAAAACAAAAAAACTGACCGCAGGTTGACCGCAATGACTCGTTCCCATGCCTCTTCCGCTAGTTCCGTTATCGGCTCGAAAGTCATGATGCCGGCGTTGTTGACAAGCACGTCGATCTTTTCCCACTTTTCAACCGTGAGTTTGATCCCCGCTCGAACTTCGTCGGAGTTTGAAACGTCCGCACAGGCGAAAATGCTCGCGCCGCCCGCTTTTCGTATCGCTTCTACAGTTTGGCCGCCGTTTTTCACATTGATATCAACAACCGCGATTTTGCCTCCCTCCGCCGCGAGCCGCTCGGACGTGGCGCGGCCGATTCCGGAACCGCCGCCGGTCACCAAACAGACTTTATTTACGAATCGCATTAACTTTATTACCAGCGCATCAAAACCAGTCGCTTCTTCTTTACGTCCTTCCATTTTCTATCTTGAACCACGATCGCCTGCTCGATTGTCCTCACCCAGACCATTCCGTTGCCTTTTTTCCTGAGCCAGCGTGTGCGTGGGCGGCGAATTCTCAGCAGCTTCTCCCGCCTCTCACGACGTCTCATCCGTCCGGGCGACTAGATCGAAGTTCTTCCCATCGCAAAACACCTGTTCAGGCTATCCGCTGACCACCTCTGCGGAACCATTTCGTTAGGCGGTCAACCTCGACTCTTCCTTCCAATTCCGGAATTGAGAGTGCCCGCGAAAGGAACCATCACCTAATGCCCGCACTTCGTCGTGGATGTCTATTTCAGTGAACTCACCGAATAATCGCCGTCCGACACTGCTGGTTCGGCGCACGTTCGCGGCTAGAGTCTTACATTTTCCGCGAAATTTCCGACGACGATTTCCTGCCGTTGGCTTGGTGCCTCACGGATTGCCAACGCGCACTTTCAATTCAAAACGGACAGGCATCTGGTTGACAAGACGTTCCCCGCAGTTTTAAGCTTTAGAATGCGGTTTCGTTCAGTGTCGATCGGTGATGAAAAGGATTTTGCCTCTCCTCAGAAAACGGATGTATAAAAGGCGCTTTGTTGCCTTATGGCTTTGCCTGGTCGGCATGGAGCTTTTCTGTCCCGTTTTCTGCGATACGCCGGCGTACCTCACTGCCGTTTCGGCAAGTCCCGTGACTGAGATCAGTTCGTCCTTCCAAGTATCTCCCGATAACTCTGAAACATCCGTTGACACCGCGGACCTTGGACGGGGCGTTGGGAAATCAACCGTCTGCAACGATGAATGTATTTGCCACGCGACCGCGATTCCGAGCGTCGCTGTTGGCATGAAGTCCGGGGCGACCCGCTCCGACCGATTGGCATCTGTCTACCGCGACGGTGTCGCCAATTCTCAAACTCCTCCTTACCTTCCCCCAAAAGTTTCCTGATTGTTTTTTCAGCGCGCCTCTTTCTCGATCGATCTTTTCTTTTGAAGATTCGATGAAGTTTGGTATTAGAGATCCGTCTTTTGTTTATCTGAAGCGGTGTGACATAGCTGAACACTTTGATCAGGGAAAATAAAAATGCTTTTGACTTATTCGCTGCGCACTTATTGCGGCAGCCTGCTTATCCTCGCGTCGATGGGCGTGGTGGCGGCCCAAACCCAGAACGCTGAGTTGGTCGCAAAATCGGAGAGCGATCTTCGGCAAAACAACTCTGAAACCGCGAAACCACTTGTAGTTTCGGTATTGCCCGCATACTACAGCCAGGATGACGGGGTATCGCTTGCGGAGATCGTAAGGCGCGCTTTCGATAACAATGGAGAGATAAAGCTCGCACGACTTGAGGTGGAAAGAGCCAAGGCCCGGTTCACACAGGCCGGGCTTAGGTCGAATCCGACTCTCGAGTTCGAACAGACGACGGGGCGTCTAGTCGGTTCACCCGGCGAAGGCGAACTGAGCGTCGGTGTCTCTGTACCCCTCGACGTCTATGGGCAACGAAAACGGAGGCTGGATCTGGCCCAGGCGGAAATCACGCTGAGAGAGGCCGAGGTCACCGCCCGGCAGAGGGAGTTGGCGAACCAGATCTTTACCAGCTACTCCGAGGCCCTCGCGTCTCTTAAAGAGATCGCGACTCTGGAGGATCTGCTTGAACTCGACACTCGGACCGTGCAGTTCGTCCAGATCAGGGTAAACGAGGGCGAAGTCGCCCCGCTTGAGCTCAATCTCCTTCAAACTGAGGTCGAACGACTTCGCGCTCGCCGGCAACTCGTCGAAGGAAAACTGCAGGCCGCACTTTCCAAACTGAGATACTTTGCCGGTCTGTCTTTTGACCAGCCGTTCAGACTTCGAGAGGAGATCACAACAGCTCAAATACCGCAGTTGCCGCCGTCTATCGAAACCGGCTTGCAGGTAGCTCTAAGGAATCGTCCGGAGATCCGACTTGCCGAGCTCGAGGAAACGGTGGCAAGCGCGGGCTTGCGCCTCGTGCGTTCCCAGAGCAAACCCGATGTAACCGCATATTCGCGTTATACGCAGGGGCGTTCCGGTTTCGACGATCCGCGCGGTCCTTATTTTCAGCGAGACCGCAGCCTGACCTTCGGCGTAGCCATCGGATTGCCCGTCTTCAATAAAAATCAGGGAGCAAAAGCTGAAGCGGAGGTTGCTATCAGGATCGCCCAAGAGCGCAAAGTATTCGCGGAACGGATGATCCAGGGCGAGGTTGCCGCAGCGTTTCAAAGAATTGAAGCGGCGCGGCGTTCGGTACTGACGCTGGAAACAGCGGTCCTTCCGCGATCGCGTCAAAACATCGACAAAATTCGTGAGGTGTACCAGATCGGTGAGCTGAAGATCACGGATCTCATCGCCGAGCAGCGGAGGCTTTTGGACGCCAACCGGGACCTGACGGAGGCTTTGACCGAACGTTATCGCGCGCAGGCGGATCTTTTCATTGCACTTGGGATCACTTTGTAGAACTAAAACATTATGAACGAGACAAATCGAACCGAAGAGACAAGCCACCACGGTCAGGACGAAGCTGATCTTGCACGGCTTGAGGCGAATCTAGAAGGCAGGCGAAGCGACGAATCCGTTGCGGATGCACATGAACCGAAGGCCAATAACAAACTCGCTTGGATCGTAACCGCGGTTGCGGTCGGATTGATCGCCGTCGTCGGCATCGCGTGGGTGGCAACGAGAACTTCATCCACAGATGTCAAGGTGGAAACGGCCGAGAGCAAGGAGGAGCCCGGTCATGAGGAAGGGGAAGAAGGCCGCGAGGTAAAGCTTGATCCGGAATCTCTTGTGTCCGCGGGAATCGAAACGGAAAGCGTTACGCAACGCCCGGCAATTGCGAAGCTGTACGTTACAGGGGCCGTTGAGCTGAACCCGGAAAAAACGGAAATGGCTACGCCGCTTGTAGGCGGCCGGATCGAGCAAGTCTTCTATGGCGTGGGGGACTACGTAAATCAGGGAGCGGTTCTGGCGACAGTTTCGAGTCCGCAGCTCGCCGAGTTGCACGGGAAGCTGAATGAGGCCAAAAATCGACTTGATCTCGCTCAGAAAAATCTTGTGAGGGTGCAAAAGGCCGAAAATCGAGTCTCGATCCTACAGGCCAAGGCCAGGCTCGACGAGGCGGATGCGAATTTACGACGGGTAAAACGCCTGATCGAACTGGGAGCGGGGGCGGGCAAAGATCTCGTGACCGCCGAGGCCAATTACAAGACGGCAAAGGCCGACTATGATTTCCAAACCAACATCACATTGAACAAGGAAATCCAAGAGGCCAACGCCGAAGTTCAAACTGCCCGGGTGGATTTCCAGCACACGCAAAATCAGCTTCGAACCTTAGGGTCCAGCGAAGTGAGTTTGCGGAGCGATGACCACTCAAGGGACGCATCGGTCGTCGCGATCAGAGCGCCTCTATCGGGAGTCGTAACGGAGCGGAAATTCAACGCCGGAGCTGGCGTTGAGGCTGCGACTCCCGTTTTCGCGATCTCTAATCTTTCCACGGTATATGTGATCGCAAATGTACCCGAGGCAAATGTCGGGAAGCTTTCCATCGGTTCGATCGCCGAAATCAGGTCCACGTCCATCGGAACTATCAACGGGCGCATTGCCTATATCGACCCGCGACTCGACGAAACGTCCCGGACGGCGCGTGTGCGGTTAGAAGTCCCCAATCCGAATGGCAAACTTCGGGCCGGAATGTTCACCGAGGTTGGATTCTACACCGGAACAAACGCCGAAACGGGAGAGGAACTTGTAGTCAGATCGGAAGCTATCCAGCGAGAGGGCGACAAGGCCGTTGTTTTTGTCCCGAAGGAAGATGAGCCGGGTGCCTTCGAGGTGCGCGAGGTCGAAATCGGCGGAGAAATGGAGGGATATACCGCGATCAAGAGCGGATTGAAGCTTGGGGAAAAGGTTGTTACGAAAGGAAGCTTTACCCTAAAAACGCAGATGCAAAAAGGCGAAATGGGGGAACACGGGCACTGATCAACTCACGTGTCTCAGTTGTTAGCACATGACCCATATTTTGAGAGTTCGACAATCTATTAACGCGTCGTTTTCGATGAGACCGATCGTCTTCGCCGGTCTGATGCTTATCGTCCTTTCTTTTTCAGTCTCAAGCATTGACGCTCAAGATGCCAGACAGTCTGCGGTCGAAAAATCGTCCGGAGTTGCCGCGGAGCCGAACGAAAAGGTGGCCTCTGAAGACGTGGCAAAAACCCCTGTCGCCGAAATGGGGGAGCAAGGAGTCGGAAAAAAGGCAATACGAGGACTCCTGTATGAAAAGTCATTTCCGACCTCCACCCCTGGTGTTCAAGAACAGCAACCTGGTGGAGACGACCGATCAGAGGGCCGAAATCACAGATTGGCAGATGATGATAAGAATTTGGCGGCCAACGAAAAGTTCGACTGGAAACCAGCGCTGATCCAGTCCGGGCTTTTTCTAGGCATTAAACACGGTTTTCGTCTATTTCAGAAGAAGACCTACAGTGAGCTCGACGGCCCTTTTTTTCGAGACTGGGGGAAATCCATCAAAAGTCTACATGGCTGGAATGATGGAGATAGTCCATTTACGAACAATTTTGCCCATCCATTCCAAGGCGGTATCACTGGGAGAATATTCGTGAACAACAGCGGTCGGGCGAGACGTCAAGAATTTGGTAAATCCAAGGAATATTGGAAAAGCCGATTCAAGGCCCTGGCTTGGTCAACTGTCTGGAGCACGCAATTTGAATTTGGTCCAGTGAGCGAAGCTACGATCGGCAATGTGGGCCTTCGTCATAAAAATGGGCACAGCACTATGGCTTGGACGGATCTGGTAATGACGCCGGTCGTCGGTACCGGACTTCTCATCGAAGAAGACATGGTCGACAGATTTATTTTACGAAGCTGGGTCGAAAGAAGAGCAAATGGCCGTTTGACTACGAAAGTCAAGATCCTTCGAAGCATTCTGACCCCAACGATGAGTTTCTCGAATGTATTGCGGGGAAAGGTGCCTTGGAAGCGAGATACGCGCTGACGTTCCACAGCGCTTCGTTGTTCATCGCTAACGGAAGCTTTTGCTTTCCCGGCTAGATCAGAAGATTTGCGAAGTTCCAACTTCGTCCGGAGCAGTCGGGGGCCAGTGTAGTTGCCCAAAAATCCGAGTTCTAAGAAGACTATCATGATTAACGCATTAATAAGATTTTCGGTTGCCAATCGTCTGGTTGTTCTCTTGCTTGTTGCGATAATGTCGGCGGCGGGGGCCTACAGCCTCATCAATCTGCCGATAGACGCCGTACCGGATGTGACGAACGTGCAGGTGCAGGTGCTGACGGCTGCCCCTTCCCTCGCCCCCCTTGAGATTGAAAGGCAAGTGACGTTCCCTGTCGAAACGGCGATGTCAGGGCTGCCCGACGTCGAGGAGATTCGTTCGGTGTCCAAGTTCGGGCTTTCCGCCGTAACGATCGTGTTCGACGATTCAGTAGATACGTACTTTGCCAGGCAGCTTGTGCTTGAGCGGCTTGCTCAAGCGCGCGAACAAATTCCCGAATCCATCGGGTCCCCGGAAATGGGGCCGATCTCCACCGGTTTGGGCGAGATATATCAGTATGAGTTGTCGTCGCCGGACGGCAGTTACGACGCCAAGGCGCTGCGCACTGTCCAGGACTGGAATGTTCGAAGGCAGCTATTGGGCGTCCCCGGTGCGACCGAGATCAACAGTTTCGGAGGTTTCGAGAAACAGTATCAGGTCCGGCTCTCTCCTGAGAAGCTCCAGTCCTATGGCTTGGCCCTTAGAGATATCTACGAAGCGGTCAGCAGAAACAATGCGAACGTCGGTGGTGCCTATATTCAAAAAGGCGCAGAGCAATACCTCCTTCGCGGGATCGGGTTGGTCGAAAATCCGGAGGACATTGGCAGCATCGTCGTCAAAACGGGGGCGGAGGGGGTTCCCGTGTACGTGCGGGACGTGGCTGAGATCGTGGAGGGCTCGACCGTGCGGCAAGGTGCGGTCACGGCCGATGGTGAAGGCGAGATCGTCGCCGGGATCGTCCTCATGCTCAAGGGCGAAAACTCCCGTACGGTGGTGAACGCCGTAAAGGAGCGCGTCGAGGCAGTGAAAAAGTCGCTGCCGCAGGGCGTCGAACTAGAACCTTTCTACGACCGCACGGAACTGATCGACCGGGCGATCGCAACCGTTGAAACGAATCTCGTCGAAGGCGCAATTCTCGTCATCGTCGTCCTGATGTTGCTCCTTGGCAATTGGCGCGGAGCGTTGCTCGTGGCGACCATTATTCCGTTGTCGATGCTATTTGCGGCGATCCTGATGCGCGTGTTCAACGTCTCTGGGAACCTTATGAGCCTGGGGGCTCTCGACTTCGGTTTGATAGTGGATGGTGCGGTCGTGATGGTGGAAAACACAATCCGACGCCGAGCCGAGGCCCAAGAACATGATTCGAATGAACCTCCGGAAAGAACCATCTTGGAGGCATGTCTGGAAGTGGCCCGGCCGGTGGTTTTCGCCGTTGCGATAATTGCGATCGTATATCTTCCCATTCTATCGCTCAGGGGTATCGAAGGGAAGATGTTCGTACCGATGGCGCTTACCGTGATCTTTGCCCTTTTGGGGTCACTTATATTGTCGTTGACCTACGTCCCGGCGATGATGACGTTGATCTTAAGAGGAAAGGTTTCGGAAAAGGAGAGCTTCCTCATTCGCTGGGCGAAGCAGCTTTATATGCCGGCGTTTTCATTTGTTGGGCGCTATCGGGCACAGGCATTGGCCGTCGCCGTCGCTCTGGTTTTCATCTCCGGCGCGATCTTCCCCTATCTCGGATCCGAGTTCATACCACGCCTTGACGAAGGCGATCTTGCCCTGCAGATTCAGCGCCTGCCGAGTGTTTCCCTCGAAGAGTCGGTCCGCAACACGACCGAGGTCGAAAAGGTGTTGATGGAATTTCCGGAGGTTAAGACTGTCATTTCGAAAACGGGTCGGGCGGAGGTCGCCACCGATCCGATGAGCGTCGATTTCTCCGATCTGTACGTCGCGCTAAAGCCGAAGGCGGAATGGAAAACCGCCGATAAAACTGAGCTAATCGAGAAGATGTCGCTCGAACTGGAAAAACGGGTGCCGGGCGCGATAGTCAGTTTCTCGCAGCCGATCGAGCTGCGAGTGGCTGAGCTTATCTCCGGCGTCCGCTCTGATGTGGCGATAAAGCTTTATGGTGACGACCTTAACGTCTTAAAGGAGAAGGCGGACGAGATCGTGCGTTCGGTGCAGGGTGTTCAGGGCGCGGAAGACGTTAAAGCGGAGGCCACTTCCGGTTTGCCGCAGCTTCAGATCAAACCCGACCGTGCGGCGATCGCTCGATACGGACTGAACGTCGAAGATATCAATGACATGGTCGAATCTGTCGTCGCCGGCAAACCGGCCGGGCTCGTCTACCAGGGTGAACAGCGGTTTAACCTGGTCATCCGGCTTAACGAAGAATCGGGGCGGGACGTTGACTCGATAAAGGGGCTTTTGCTGACAGCGGCAAACGGGTCGCGCGTGCCGCTGTCGCAGGTGGCCGAAATCGCACTCGTCGAAGATGCGGCCCAAATAACGCGTGAAGACACCCGGCGCAGGATCGGGGTTGAACTAAACGTACGCGGGCGCGACATCGGTTCCTTCGTCGCGGAGGCACAGTCAAAAATTGAGAAGGAAGTGCAGCTTCCCCCGGGTTACTACCTTAAGTGGGGAGGCACGTTCGAGAACTTGCAGCGGGCGTCGGAAAGATTGTTGATCGTGGTACCGATCGCTCTTTTTCTTATCTTCGTGTTGTTGTACACAACCTTCAATTCGATCAAGCAGGCACTTCTGATCTACACGGGAATCCCGTTCGCGATCGTGGGTGGAATAGTGGCATTAGCGATCCGGGGAATGCCTTTCTCGATATCGGCCGGCGTTGGATTTATTGCCCTTTTTGGGGTTGCGGTTCTCAACGGCGTCGTTATGGTAAGTTTCATCAATCAACTTCGCGAAGAAGGCAAGCCGGTTCTCAAAGCCGTCACCGAAGGTGCGATGACCCGTCTTCGTCCGGTCCTGATGACGGCTCTTGTTGCGAGTCTGGGCTTTATTCCAATGGCTCTCGCAACCTCGGCAGGAGCGGAAGTTCAACGTCCGCTTGCGACGGTCGTGATCGGCGGCCTTATCACTTCAACTCTACTTACATTGCTGATTCTGCCGACATTGTACGCCTGGTTCATAAAGGATCCGGAAGGCGAGTTTGAGGAGGAAACTATATGAAACTGATCATTGCGATCGTGCGGCCATTTACTATCGAAAAACTGGTGGTCGCATTTGAGGACATTGAGGATTTCCCGGGCATGAGTATGACGGACGTTGCCGGATTCGGCCGGGGGGAGCGTTCCGCTCCGATCGATACCCTTGATCCATTTCGGCGGAGCAGAAAAATCGAGATCGTCTGCGACGAGGGAATGGTCTCTGCGATCGTGGATGCGATCAAAAAGAAAGCTCACACGGGCCGCAAGGGCGACGGTTTTATCCTGGTCTTGCCCGTGGAGGATTCGGTATTGATATAAGCATAGATTCAGTTGCCGAGATTCATCACAATATTGCTATTGCAGGTTTCCGAGCACTTGCTTCATATTCTGATCGGAACGGTGATCCTGGCGGCACTGTTGTTTGGCACGCTTCAAATTTTCATTTATCTGGACAGGCGAGGAAGAAAGAAAGATTTCAAATACCCGGTCGAGGGAGGAAATGCACAAGTGAGCTATCCCGGAAAAAGGCGCAAGAAAAGGAGGACGATTAGGTAGTGAACCAGGATTCATATCCTTTAATTGCTTTGGGAATCGCCGTGATCTTCGTCGGTGTAATACTATTCTTTTCTCCGAGATTGATGGCTTTGCTGGATAGGATTGCGGATGGACAGACCCGAGGCCGAAATCGAATGTCGGATAAAGACGACCGGGACGACGAAAGCCGCTTACCATGACCTAGTGAGTCGCTAGCGGGGCGCTCTCTAGTTTAATCAGTATAGAGAGGAAATATGGGAGATTCGCACGGACACGTAACAAGCGCAGCAGGGCGAAACAAGAAAAACCTGGCGATAGTTTTCGGTCTGACGTCTTTCTACCTGATCGTCGAGGTGATCGGCGGGCTCTGGACGGGCAGTCTGGCATTGCTTGCCGATGCGGGCCACATGCTGACCGATGTCGCGGGAGTCGGCCTAGCGCTCCTCGCGATCTGGTTTGCCGAACGGCCGGCGTCTCCCGAAAGGACCTACGGATATTATCGGGTCGAGATCTTGGCCGCGCTCACTAACGCCGTCGTACTGATCCTTATCTCTCTCTATATTTTATACGAGGCCTATCAGCGATTTAAGAATCCTCCTGAGGTAGAAAGTGTCGCGATGCTCGGCGTTGCGACGGTCGGTCTTGTCGTGAACATCGTGGGGATGCTTATCCTACGCGCGGGTTCGAAGGAAAGTCTGAACATGAAAGGGGCATATTTCGAGGTCTTGTCGGATATGCTCACGTCGATCGGGGTAATCATCGCCGGTGTGATCATGCTGACGACAGGTTGGTATTACGCCGACCCGCTTATTTCCGCCGGGATCGGACTGTTCATTCTGCCGAGAACTTGGGCATTACTCAAAGACGCTGTTGGCGTCCTGATCGAAGGTACACCGTCTGACGTGGACATCGCCGCCTTGCGCGCGAGTCTCGCTAAACTAGAAGGCGTAGCCGAAATTCACGATCTCCATGTGTGGTCACTGACATCCGGCGTGAACGCTATGAGCGTCCACGCCGTCTTACATGAAGGAGCCGAACACGACGACATCCTGACGCGCGTGCACGAACATTGCACGAACAGTTTCAAGATCTCACACGTTACCGTACAAACGGAACGGGGCGGTTTTGCCGATCATGAAACGCACCTGTGACGCTGAGTCCCGAAGCTGCTTGGATCGGCGTTGATGTCCGCGTAGCTGGTTCAACAGTCGGTTAAAGGATTCTTTATTTTCATACAGAGAGAAGAACGCTGGAAAAGAAACAACGTAACATGGTTCGAATCAACGATTCCCTTCCCTATTTAGGGTGGTTCATCGCTCTCGTTGCTACTGCCGGTAGTCTATTTTTCAGCGAAGTGATGCAACTTCCTCCTTGCGTTCTCTGCTGGTATCAGCGGATCGCAATGTATCCGCTTGTTTCGATCATCGGGGCAGGCATCATCACTCAAGACGGCAGGATGAAACTTTACGCTCTGCCTTTGTCGTTTTCGGGACTTGGGATTTCCATTTATCACAATCTGCTCTACTACGGGATTATCCCTGAAAGCATTACGCCGTGCACTCAGGGGATTTCCTGCACCTCTCGGCAGGTCGAGTGGCTGGGCTTCATTACGATTCCGTTGATGTCCCTCGTTGCGTTCGTTCTAGTCACAGTTTGTCTGCTCGTTTACAGGAAAAGGGAACAATAGCTATATGCGAAAAGAAGTCAAAATCTTAGGGATAATTTCCGTGGTCGTCATCATCGCGGTCATCGTTGGTGCGAGTTATTATCGCCAATCCAGCCAAACCGAACGCATCGGAACCGGCGCGAATTCGAACAGGACCTCTGTTCCTGCCGGCGAGCTTGTCCGGCCTGACAGCCCTACGCTGGGCTCGGCCGATGCCCCGGTTACGGTGGTAGAGTTCTACGACCCCGAATGCGAAGCATGCGCCGCCTTCGCCCCGATCGTCAAGAAAATCCTAAAAGACTACGAGGGCAGGATCAGACTGGTTGTGCGCTATATGCCGCTTCACCCCAATTCAATGAAGGCCGCGATGCTTACTGAGGCGGCCGGAGAACAAGGCAAATATTGGCAAATGCAGGAATTACTTTTTCAGAAGCAGTCCGAGTGGGGTGAAAAGCATGGCCCCGCCGACGCAGCGTCGCAGGGCCAGCCATCGATCAATGTGCTGTTTGAAAAATATGCGATGGAACTCGGGCTGGACCTAGATAAGCTGGACGCAGCCGTCAAGGAAAACCGGTTTATGGCAAAAATCTCGAGGGACCAGAAAGACGGACAGAATCTCGGCGTCCGGAGTACGCCAACATTTTTTGTCAACGGTCGCAAACTGGCCCGGCTTGGCGACCAAGAACTCAGAGCACTCATCGATGAGGAATTAAGGCGGTAGTTTGATCTGCGATTCTTCTGATTCTTCATCTGTCAGGCCCCTGGGCATAGAGACGTAGACGATTTGAAGCCAGTCAATGACGCTCACGCCATCCGAAGAATCGTACGTGGGAAAAGATAAACTAAGATAACCGCGGGCGAGCCGGAAAATGAACGCCGAGCAGTGGGGAGGAACGGATTCGAATGGAAGCAATTAAAACAATTTCTCTATGGACGGACACGAAGTTTCGCTGGATGTTGGCGAGTGTGGCTCTCGTCGCTGTTTTCGAGTTTCTTTCCCTCGCGGAAATTAATGTTTTCAAGTACTTGGTCGGAGAAAGATATTCACGTCCGTTTGCGGGCGTGTTTTTTGCCGCGATCATCATGGGGATCGGATGGCGAACTTTATGGCACGGAGTGCAGGCACTTTTAAAGCTGAACTTTAAAAGCATCAACCTATTGATGACGATTGCCATAGTCGGAGCATTTTACCTTGGCGAATATGAGGAAGCCGCCATCGTTGTCGTGCTTTTCACTCTCGGCGAAACGCTGGAGAAATTCGGCATCGCCTCGAGCAAATCGGCTTTGCAGGCTCTTGTCGACCGGGCTCCGAAAACCGCCGCTGTCAAAAACGCTGGCGGACAGGTGGTGGAAGTCCTGCTCGCGGACGTAAAGATCAACGACGTCATCGTCCTCAAGCCGTCCGATATGATCGCGGTCGATGCTCAAGTCGTCAGCGGGTCTTCGTCGGTCGATGAATCTACTATCACCGGCGAGCCGCTACCGAAGGACAAGCACGAAGGCGATCTGATCTTCGCCGGCACGCTCAACATGCAGGGATATCTCGAGGCGCGCGTCACGAAGCTGGCTCAGGACTCGACGCTGTCGAAGATCATCGAAACGACCTTCGCCGCAACTAAAACAAAAGCGGAAACGCAGAAATTCATCGAAACTTTCGCGGGCTACTATACGCCGGTGATCATCGTCATCGCGGCGCTTCTGGCGATAGTGCCGCCGTTCGTTTTCGGGGCCCCGTTCAACATATGGTTCGAGCAGGCCATTACGATCCTTGTAATCGCGTGCCCGTGTGCCCTTGTGATCTCGACGCCCATTTCGATCTACGGGGCGATCGGAAATGCATCGTCGAAAGGAGCTCTTGTAAAGGGCGGCAAATATATCGAAGCGATAGGTCGCGTCCGGGCAGTTGCCATGGACAAGACGAGGACCCTCACTCACGGGAAACCCAAAGTGACTGATGTGATCCCGTTCGGCGAAGCGACACGCGAACACTTGCTGGCTTGTGCGGCGGGAATAGAGAAATATTCGGAACACCCGCTCGCTTCTGCGATCGTCGCGGCGGCGGACGCCGAAAAGCTCGATTCCCACGCCGTTGAAAACTTTCAGGCGGTTATGGGAAAAGGCGTCAAGGCGGACTGTGTAGTTTGTTACGACAAGCACCATTGCGTCGGGAAGCTGCCGTTTATCACCGAAGAACATGACGTTCAGGAAGAAGTGGTTAAGCTAGTTGAAGAGCTGCAAAAATCGGGGAAAACCTCGATCGTGATCAGCAGCAGTGACGGCGTCGAAGGCGTGATCGCACTGACGGACGAACTAAAAGCTGAAGCAAAGCAATCCGTGACCGATCTTACAGATCTTGGGGTCGAGACCGTTATGCTGACGGGTGATAATCACGCGCCGGCGGAGGCCGTCGCTCGAGAAGTAGGTATCCGCGAGGTCAAGGCTGAAATGCTTCCCGAGAATAAAGCCGATGCCATAAGGGATCTGCTCGCAAGGTACGGAACGGTCGCGATGGTCGGGGACGGCGTTAATGACGCTCCCGCTCTCGCTCTATCGAATGTCGGGATCGCTATGGGAGCGGCAGGCAGCGATACCGCGATAGAGGCCGCCTCGATCGCAATCCTTAATGACCGCCTGGAATTGGTACCATACCTTATTCGCTTGGGCCGAAAAACGATATCGACCATAAAAATAAACACGACGCTCGCCATCCTGACGAAACTGGTATTCATCATTTTGGCGGTGCTCGGAATCAGCAGCCTCGCCCTCGCCATCTTCGCTGATGTTGGCGTTACCGTCCTGGTGATACTGAACAGTCTCCGACTGCTAAACTTTAAGTAGCAATTTTTACTCAAGCAGGAGGTATGGAAATGTCGTCGAAGCGAAAGGTAAGAGGCTTGAGCTCAGGAAAAGAGAAGCCGGACGAACTTGATGCCGAGGAATCATCTCCAAGAAATTCCGGGAAAGAGGTCAAAATACCCGGCATTCACCGGCTAGGTGCCGCGGATTTGGAGACCCATTTCGGCGAGGATAACAAGCCGAACACAGCCGCCGAAAATAGTGAGGAGCCATCAAAACGTCTCGACAGCACGGAACCGAAACTATCTGGAAACATTCCGGAGAATGTCGACATCCAGCTGTCCATCGAGAAGAAGCTTTGGCGGCAAGTGCAAATCGCCGCTGCAGATAAGGGTATTGACCCGTCCCGATATGTTGAGATGGCCTTGGAAGCAGTTCTCAATTCCGAGAAGTAGATCACGATTCCCGATGGCGCAGCTCGATGCTTTTTGGGCATGGACCGCCGAAGATTCGCACCTGCTGTATCTGCTCACACTCTAGACGACGTTTCGCTGAAAGTCGATTTCGCGAACAATGGCCGCTTCTATTTTCTGTCGTGGCTCCACGGTGAATGAAGGCTGGTCCATTCCGTTATGCGAATAACAGAATATTAGTTATCATATGAATACGTGTTCATATGAACATGACTAAGGAAGGACCATCCCAAGCTATGAAGAATACCGCGACCGCGATCGTAGAGGACTCATGTGAAATCAATTTCGTTGATGAGGCCAGGGTAATGCGAGTTCGCCGGTCGATGAGATCGGCCGAAGCCGTCGCCCTGCTGGCCGATACGTTCAGATTGCTGGGCGACCCTACTCGAATACGGATCGCATTCGCGCTGGCACAAGAAGAGTTGTGCGTCTGCGATCTTGCCAACTTATTGGGTGTATCTCAGTCGGCAGTTTCCCACTCGCTTCGGACGCTTCGGCAGATGAGACTTGTAAAGAATCGACGAGTCGGAAAGATCGCATACTACATGCTAGACGATGAGCATATTTCGAACCTCATGGCTGAGGGCTTTCGTCATGTGGACGACTTGCTTAATAAGATTTAGGTGGAATTGAGATCATGATCGAACCGGCCGTTTTAGAGTCCCGCCAGTTGGCGAACCAGATAACCATCGCTCTAGCTGGTAATCCGAACGCTTGGAAAGACCACTTTGTTCAACGCCCTGACTGGGATGAGGCAGAAGGTTGGAAGCTATCCCGGAGTAACGGTAGAGCGAAAGGAAGGTGTTTGGGTTCTCGACGGTTTCTCTGCGAACGTGGTAGACCTGCCGGGACTGTATAGTTTGGAAACCGTGGCGGTCGATGAGGAGATCGCACGCAAGATAATCACGGGCGAACAGCGGGACGTCTTGAAGCCGAGCGTGATCATCGCGGTAGTCGATGCGACAAATCTCGAACGAAATTTGTACTTAGTTACGCAGATCTTTGGTTATGGAATACCGGTGGTCATTGCGCTGACGATGATAGACGCGTTCGAGAAGGATGGGCACGCCCTTAACGCGGCAAGACTCGCAGAGAGAATGCACGCCCCGGTCGTTAAAGTGAATGCGAAGACCGGTCGCGGCCTCGCCGAACTCGCAAGCGCCGTAGAAGGCGCTGATCGTAACGGATGCGATAGTTCTTTAGAACTGCAGAACCTTTCCGGCAATGGGACGCAGGCCGCAATATTCGCTCGTTATAAATTTATCTCGGACGTTGTTCAGGAGACGGTCGGGTACTATGACGGTGGTCGGAGTCACGCGTCGGAAAAAATCGATCGCATACTGACTCACAGATTTTTTGGCTTGATTCGCGCTTCCTCAATTGTATGAAACTGAATGCGGTCGAAAAACTATTGATGAACAATCCCTTACGCGCCTATGTTCAGCGGCACCACGAGGCTGCCATGTTCGAAAGGTTTGGAGGCAAAACGAACGGTCAAAAAGTACTTGAGATCGGATGCGGTCGGGGCGTTGGGACGGAAATCATTCTTGAGCGGTTCGGTGCGGCCGAGGTCGATGCATTTGATCTGGACCCCGACATGATTAGACGAGCATCCACGCGGCTCAACGATTATCCGCTCTCGCGTTTACGGCTTACGGTCGGAGATGCTGAGGCGATACCGGCTCCCGATGCGACGTACGATGCCGTTTTCGATTTCGGCATTATTCACCATATTCCGGTCTGGCAAAATTCGATTAAGGAAGTGGCGCGCGTGCTGAAACCTGGCGGTAAATTTTACTTCGAGGAAGTCACCCAGAAAGCCTTAGACCGCTGGTTTTATCGCACACTTTTGCAACACCCGAAGGAAAACCGTTTCAGCGGAGAGCATTTCATAGCCGAACTCGAAAAGAACGGAATAGAGGTTGGCGGAAATTATACGCATTGGTTTTTCAACGACCTCGTGGTTGGTGTGGGAAAACGGCATATGCCAACAGGCTAAAAGGCATTGTAGCTGCGATCATCCCCTTCGCCTTAGGCTTACACGTCTGCGATCCGGCGGGCGGCAGTTTGACGGTTAAGGCCCAAACTGCCGGGGAACACAGTATCCGCGCGGAGTTTAAAGGGGCGGATCTCAGAATGCGAAACGGGAGGTCTTTACGCAGAAAATCCCACTCGACAAAGTCTGGACTCGACGCGGTCGCTTTATGTTCGATGGCCGAGAGTTTCATGTCTAAAGCGGCCCCCTGCCACTGAAAAATACGTTCAAGCGATGGATATAACTACATTTGAAATATCGAAGATGGATTGCCCGTCCGAGGAAAACCTGGTCAGGATAAAGCTCCATGGCATTTCGGAGATCAAGGATCTCGATTTCGACATTCCGGGCCGCCGCCTGACAGTATTTCATGAGGGGCGGCTTGAACATATCGAAAGGTCGATCGCTGATCTGAATTTGGGCGGCAAACGGTTAAAAACCGAAGAGGCAGGCGAGATTGAGATCGAAGTTCGCGAACATAGGAATCAGCGGAAATTATTATGGACGGTTCTCGGAATCAATTTCGTGTTTTTCGCCATTGAAATGACGACAGGCCTGATCTCCGGCTCGATGGGACTGGTCGCCGACAGCCTCGATATGCTATCCGACTCTCTCGTTTACGCCATCAGCCTGTTTGCTGTTGGAGGGACGGTCGCCCGGAAGAAGGGCGTCGCCATGATGGCCGGTTACCTTCAGATGGCGCTCGCTGTAATTGGCTTCGGCGAAGTGCTGCGGCGATTCTTCGGCATCGAAGAAATGCCGGACTTCGGAACTATGATCATCGTTTCCATGCTGGCCCTCATCGCCAACGGTTTTTGCCTTTATCTGCTGCAGAAATCCAAAAGCGAGGACGCTCACATGCACGCGAGCGCAATTTTCACTTCCAACGATGTGATCATCAATCTCGGCGTGATAACCGCCGGTGTTCTGGTATATTTGCTCGATTCCAACAAGCCCGATCTTGTCGTCGGCACAGTCGTTTTTGTCGTTGTGATCCGGGGTGCGATCAAGATTTTGAGACTCGGAAGATAGGCAAGAAGATAGGACGAAATGCGGCTTGTGGCGATGTCGAGTATTATTATTTTGATCTATGGATAGCTGTTGTCAGGAAAAAGCATGCGAGTTAGAACAGTTACGCGCGGGACAATCTAAGACACTCTGGATCGTTCTATTCGTCAACGCGGCGATGTTCGTAATTGAACTGATTGCGGGACACCTCGCCGGATCAGTAGCTCTCCAAGCCGATTCACTCGACATGCTGGGCGATGCTTTGGTTTACGGATTCAGCCTTTATGTTATTGCCAGGAGTATCAAATGGCGTGCAGCTTCCGCGATCTTGAAAGGAACGGTGATGGCAGTCTTTGGACTTGGCGTTCTAGGTCAAACGATCTACAAACTATTTTATGGCGGCATTCCCGAGGCTCAGTTAATCGGTGGCTTTGGGACCCTCGCACTACTCGCAAACCTGTTCTGCCTTTTTCTGCTTACACGCCACCGCTCGGATGATGTAAATATGCGTTCGACGTGGCTTTGTTCTCGGAATGACATCATCTCGAACGTGAGTGTATTGGTTGCAGCGGCACTTGTTTCCGCGTCAGGAACAATGTGGCCGGATATTGTGGTGGGGCTTCTGATAACAGGCCTTTTTCTAAGAACAGCGCTTTCGGTTATCGCAGAGGCGCGCGCCGAATTGAACAATCCAGTAGGTGAGGCTAATCCGATTTCTTAATTTCATAGTGAGACACTACTCGGCCTAGCGATGTATTCAATGTCGCTCGTCGTGATGCCGATTCGTCCGAGATATAGTTTCGGCAGCCTTGAGAGTGTGTCGAGCGAAACAACTGCAAAAAGAATGGAGCACTAAGGCGGCCCAACGGGGATGCACGCACGTGGACGTTAAAGAATGCGGGTTTTTAACATTTTATCGCTTTATTTGACACAAAGATCCACCTTGTTCTGGATCGGCCTTCTGATTGCGGCTATTTTGGCTTCCGTTCTCTATTTGATTTCAAGATTCGGGCTCCGTCGATTTCGATTTACAAAAGAAGATGTAAAGGCAGCTGGCCTGAACCGCCGCCAAGGACGCCATGTCCTGGCAAAACAAAAACGAAAAAAGCGAGTCCGAAAAATCCGTTTCTGATCGGGTTTTTGACGGCGGGTCGATGCCTCGCAGCACCTATCTTCCGGTTCATAATTCAGCCCACCGCCGCAGGAGATTGTGATATACCCCCGTCAGCTGCACCACCGAGGGATGCAAAGCATCCTGTGCCGCCAATCGCTGAATCGCCGTGTCCATGTCGAACAAGATGGTCCGCTTCCCGTCGTCGCGGATCATGCTCTGCACCCAAAAGAACGAGGACACCCTGGCCCCGCGCGTCACCGGCGTCACGTGATGGAGGCTGCTCGCCGGGTACAGGATCAACGATCCGGCCTGAAGCTTTATCCGCTTGGACCCCGTAGGTATCCTCGATGACCAACTCCCACCGTCATACTCTTCCGGATCCGAAAGGAACAGGGCAGCGGAGAGGTCCGTCCGGATTTGATCGCCAGTGACACACGAACGCCGCACGGCGTTATCGACGTGGGTGCCGAAATTCTGGCCGCCCTCGTGCCGGTTGAACGGCGAATGCCTCTCGCGGGTTCGGGCGCGTGAGCGTATTGGCGACGTAATCCGGCTACCTGTTCGTTGGCTCATCGCCAAAGGCTGATTACTTCCTTTTTCCGATCGCTATTCAATCGCAATCTGAACAGACAGTGAGTTCGAACGTGAGTTTACTTTGAGATTCATATTCGTACTTAAAGTACGAGGATTTATGTTTTTCTAAACTCATTCTTGCCTCTGGTTTATATTTATGGGTATATTCGTACTATGAGTACCGATAGTCCAACTAAGATAAACCAGCTTTTGAAGTCACTGCCACCCGGATCGGTGGTTCAGTCCCGCTGGCTGACAACCCAGGGCTACAGCCTCGATCTCCAACGAAAATATCGAACGGGAAAGTGGCTGGAGTCAATTGGTAACGGTGCGATGATACGGGCCGGTGATAACGTCGGATATGAAGGGGCCATCTACGCTCTACAAAAACAAACAAATATGTCTGTGCATCCGGGCGGGCGAACGGCTCTTGCCTTGCTTGGAAAGGCCCACTATCTGGAGCTTGATACCCCACGAATAATCACATTTGGAACACAGGGAGAAGATCTGCCGGCATGGTTTCGACATCACGACTGGGGCGTGAAGGTCGAATATTATTCGACAACGTTCCTACCTCCTGAGTTGGGCCTGACGGAAATCGAACTAAAAACTTTCTCGATCAAGGTTTCGAACTCCGAGCGCGCGCTCATGGAATGTCTTTATCTTGCCCCGGAAAGACAGGACCTGATGGAATGCTACGAGTTGATGGAAGGGCTCAACAGTCTAAGGCCTGATCAAGTGCAGTCTCTACTTGAGAAAAGCACCTCAATAAAGGTTAA
>DAOLDE010000030.1:0-9556 GCA_035327545.1 Pyrinomonadaceae bacterium
ACGAGTTGATCAAGCGGATGCTCCGGGACTTCCAGGGTGGACAGCTTGTCCAATAGCTCTGCTCGCAATTGCAAAGCTGCACGACTCTCGACCTGATCGCCGTTAGGGTGAAGGAGCGGAATGTACTCGACGGTTCCGCTGTAAGGATTGGTTCTTTCCTGATAGCACGCAGTTGGGAAGCAGTTCGCCACAAGTCGCGTAAGAGTTTCTCTCGGACTGAAATCGAGGCTATCTATCGCCTCTTCCTGGTCGGCTGCTCTCTCAATCTGCTTCTTCGTTTGGCTCTCGCCCGTCCCCGTTATTGAAACGACGATCGATTCCTTTCTGCTAAGAGCTTCCTCGATCTCGCGGAGCAGAGTCGGCACCTTAAATGCCGTGATCAGATTCCGAAAGCACCGTTGATGCTCAGCCCAGAACTGATTGAGCGCACTGCTTCGGGTGGCTTTGCAGGAGTTCGTTAGTTCAAGTGCACGATGGATATTCCGAAACACTTCCTGCCAGCCCTGGGCCATGTTGTCGTACATTCTTCGCTGAGCAGGAGTGAGTTTATGAATGACCTCTCGAAACTCCACCGACAGGCCGGATTCGGGATCGGTTCCCATACTCAGATTGCCGCATAGGTATCGTCCCATCGCCTTGAGATCCCGGCATACCATCTCTAAAGCACCGACTCCTCCGGATTCGATCTCTTCAGCGAACTGCTCAAAGCCTATTGGAAAGTTAGTCCCTGCTCCCCAAAGTCCAAGCCGTGACATATAAGCGAGGTGTCTTACTTCACCGGCCGACGTTGCCGAGGAATACACTACTCTCACATCCGGGAACTTCTCGGGATTCTGGATCTCAAGTACGGCGGCTCCGGTCTGCGTCGATTTGCCGCGGTCATCCGCAAATGCGTATTTCGCTTTATGTCCTTCATCAAAGATCACAACTCCGTTTGAACCGAGCCATCTCGTGATCTGATCGGTCCTTTTATTGCCCTTTTTCGATCTAGCGATGAGCGATCGATACGTGCAAAAGACGATGCCGTCTTCGATGTCGATCTCCTGATTGGTTGGAAAATCGTTGATCAGTTTGATCGGCGGCTTTAGCCCCAGCCTTGCGAACTCGTCCGAAACCGCTTCGATCAGATCGGCCTTTACCGAGAACCATAACGCCCGCCTTCGTCCCTGAAACCAGTTATCCAGAATTATTCCAGCTAATGTCGCAGTCTTACCCGTTCCGGTGCCGTCGCCGATGCTGATGCCCGCTCGTGCTCCGTCAGCCAGTCGCTGTTCGTGCGCCTGACCAGCGTAGATGATCCGCTCCAATTGCATTGCGGAGAGTTTTCCCGTGTCGGAGAGATACGTTGGCAGTCGCGGGCGATACCGTATTGGCGGCGGTTCGACGTTGGCGAGGCCGGGCGGTTCCACTATCACGCCAGGGTGCGGCGAACCGCCGAGAACATATCTTGGCGAATATATCTGAATGTCTGGGTCGCTCGTCGTTTGTTCAACCGTCGCGATTGGTTGACCCAAAGCGATCATAGGCGCAGGAAATTCTTCCGAACCCTGTTCTTGTATTGAGTACATTGATTTTGTCTTTGGATCAGAAACGGATAGCCAGCGCCGATGCTTGTTCAAAAGCATGCTCGACCGATCGAGCGACGATATGAGGAACGCATTCGATCTCTGCGGATGCATTCTGAGGTACAATCGGTTTCGTTCCAATGACGAGCGTCGTCTTTACGCTTGTGCCGTTGCAGTAGAACTCTCGTCCTGGTAGTTCGATCGATGCTGTCACTCGGATCTCGGGAGAAAGATAGTCCCAGAATCGGTGACCATGGCGGGATCTTGGTGAGCCATTCTCGCCGAGAATAACCGCGAACCGTCCGCCCTTTCTAAGTCTTCGTAATGCAGAGTCAATATGGTGAAAACCGAATTCAATGCTATTTCTTTGGACTCGTCCCGCGCTCGATGAGAATGGCGGATTGGCGAGAACCACATCGGGAATCAAATGCCCCGGCAACAGATCATCGATGAATTCTCCATCAAAGCCATACGGCTCAAATCCCAAACTTTGAGCTAATACCTTCCGTCTCTGGTCGATCTCGTTGGTGATAACATTTGCTCCAGCCGCCTCCGCCCATACAGCGAGACTTCCGGTTCCGCAGGACGGTTCAAGAACGGCCTCACCGTGCTGAATATTGAGAAGATATGCGGCGAGGTATGCGATCGCGGCAGGAGTAGAAAACTGCTGATAAGTTATCTGGGTTTCACTTCGCCACGTCTGCGTAGGTAGTCGTTTTTGCCGGGGTCGTAATATGGTCGAAACGGCCTCGACCGGATCCGCCGCAGAAAGCAGGTAGCGTCCATATTTTTTCTGAATAAGTGAGTTCAGTGCGGTCTCGGCCACCTCATGGAAGATATGTGAATCGACGGTAGACTCAAATCCATGTTCCTTGCAGAGTTCGATCAGCTCCCTATTCGAGATCGGCAACTCGCTGTCTGCGATTTTGGCGACTCGCTCAATGAGGCCTGTAAGTAGGTCATTAGAAACATTTGGCTCGCACATGACGCGAACTGCCAGCCGCCCATTTTTACAGAGAGATTCCCGCGAGTTGATGCCTTGTCGCTTCGAAGCAGTTAGGCGTCAGCGACTTCAACCACGCCGAGACATTTTGATATTTGAGAGTCGCTCCTGCGATTAGTGCATCGTCGATCCCCTTGTAGTGCTTGTCCCAGGTAATAATTCTGACGGGGTGGTCGTATGATAGGAACTTCTGCTCTCGAACTCGAAGGGCGATAAGTGACGCAAGAGCTCTCGCGACATGCGGATTCGTGAGGCAGTCGGCGTCGAAAGCAATTTCCAGGGTCTTTCTTCGGGCAGCCTTGATGATCTCCCCGTGGGAAGTTGCAACTCCGCTGTTTCCTACGACGTAGCGATCATATAGAAAAGTTTGAACGGTAGCAGCCTTTAATGCGCCTTCCGTAACCAGAACTTTGTCAACCGTTCTCCCTCCCAAACCGACAGCACCTTCATGGTGGAGAGGAGTTCCTGGGCCGGATCCATCTTGCTGCCCAATGGACGAAAGCCATAGATACTTTCCTGATGTGTTCGGGGACCGCCGCATAGTCCGGATCTGGCACGCCTGAATTAAGCCATGCGGATCATAAAAAGGTATCAGTAGCATCTCGTCACGGGAGTCAAAGTCGTTACCTAGTCGTAAGCCTCCGTTCGAATCGCGCCAGAATCCCGGCACACCCTTGAACGGGGGGACGACAGCATCGTCTTTTGCAAATGATTCGATGAGGGATCGAACAAGTCGGTGCCGCTCGAAGGCCGCTTTTGGAAAAAGACCGTAGCGGCTAGACGCTCGAATTCGATCGCTGACCCCTCCGTCGCCAGGACAAAAGCCGTCGCGCTCCGATAGTGGCGAAAGCTGAATGAGTTTTTGATAGATCTTATTTCTGAGATCGATCGGGGCCATTGGAAATTGTTTTGCCCGGAAACTTGGCTTTTTTGGAATCGCACGATCTGGAAAACGGGGTTTTTCCGAACCGCAATAATAGATCCCCCAGCCATTGCGACTAAGTCTGTCCGCGTTCGTCCGAGAACGGGCGCAGAAAGAAATACTATGATCCGCCGTAGTGCTGCACCAATCCGGTTTGCCGCAAACTCGGCACGGACTCTTTCTGGATACTCTACGGAATCCGGTGATCATATCCTTCCTTCCTTCTACTTTCCCGCCGCCTTTTTACGCTCCGGAAGAAATGATATGACTTGGTGTAATGTGACATTGTCCACTGACAATTCCTTATGAGTTCAGTCGGCAATTTTGATTCGGAACTGTTCTTTGCCGCCCTGGCGGACCGCACCCGCTTTCGCATACCTCAATCTAATGCTCGATGACGAAGCGTGCATGTGCTTTTTCGCGGAAACTATCGGCACCAACAATCCAAAGATCGCTCGTCCCTTTCTTACCTGAAGCGAGCCGGTCTGGTGATCGGTCGACGCGATGGAAAGTGGATGCACTGCCGAATCAATCCGCCCACGGATCCAGCGGGCCGCGGAGGTCTAAAGCCACGATGCAGATGCTCGAAAAGGACCCTCAATGCGGGCCGACGGCGAAGTGTGCTGTGATCTGAGCATGCCTGTCGGAATCGGTCGTTTGGGTCTTGTGGAAAGTGTCAGCTCGGCTTGAATGCGATTCGTGCGGATGAAAAAGTCCGGTACGCGTCGATCTTCCGCGGCCGGCCTCTCCAGCTCGAGGGCCGTATCACAATTTCGTGATTCGGCCACGCAGCCATTCGCCGAAGAAGTCGAGGATCGTGACGAGAAGGAGGATAAAGATCAAAACGGTCGCGAAGCGGTCCCACTGGCCGAACTCCTGATAGGTATGGAGCAGCAGCCCGATTCCGCCCGCTCCGACGTAGCCGACGATCGCCGCCGAGCGGATGTTGTATTCGAGCATCCACAAAACGTGGCTTGCTATGAGCGGTTTTACCTGCGGGAGCATGCCGTACTGGAACGCTTGGATTCGATCCGCTCCAGCCGATCTGAGCGCTGCGGGCACAGCCGTGTCGATCGATTCGAAAGCGTCGCTGAAGAACTTTCCGAGATAACCGATGCTGTAAAACGTCAGGCCGATAACACCAGCAAGCGGATTCGGCCCGACGACGGCCACCGCGAGCAAAGCCCATACAAGGCTCGGCAGAGTGCGGACCACATTAAGGATCATCCGCGTGACCAGATTCAGCCATCGCGGAGCAAGGTTCTGCGCTCCTGCAACCGCCAGCGGCATCGAGAAAATTGCGGCGAATACGGTCGCCATCACTGCGATCTGGATCGTCTCGCCGAGGGAAGCCGCGATCTGCGGAAGGACAGAGAAGTCAGGCGGGAAAAATTGCGAGAGAAACCTGCGAAGGTTGGCGAGGTGATCAAGATCCCGGCCGGATCCACGCAATGCCGGCACCGATGCGATCACTCCTACTACGAGCAGTAGCAACGAAAAATGGAACGCAGTGAAACGCTCTCGAAAGCTGAGCTCAGGGATCTTCGAACTCATGCGTTCGATGCCTCCGCACCCGAGAACTTCCATCCATTGGCGAGGGCTGAATCAATGACTAACTCGCAGTCAGCAAAGTCCTCAACTAAACGGGTATCGTGCAGCACCGTGATCACCGTCTTGCCCGCACGTGCGGCCTCCCGCAGCCTGCTCAAGACGAGTCGCGCGGTTTCGCTATCGAGCTGAGAGGTCGGCTCGTCGGCGAGAATAATGTCGGGCCGGTGAAGGAGGGTGCGAGCCACGGCCGTCCGCTGCTGCTCGCCGCCGGAGACGTTCGTCACAGGCTTGTGTATGAGTTCCGCGAGTCCGAGAGAGCGAACGAGGTCAAAAGCATCCGAGCGTTCAGCCGCATCGAACCTGAGCAATGTCTGCCACCAATTGCGGCGTCCCAAACTTCCGCACAAGACGTTATTGAGCACACTCAGATTTCCTGAAAGTCTGAAGTCTTGGAAAACGCATCCGATGCTTCGGCCGTGAAGATCGAAGGAGCCACCGAACGGCTCAAGCTCACCTGCAAGACAGGATAGCAGGCTTGATTTACCGGCTCCGGATGGACCAGTGACAGCAAGAAAACTGCCGGGCGGCAGCTTCCAAGACATTTCGTCGAAGAGCTTTCGCCCGGCTCGTGTTATTGACAGGCCGCTTACTGAAACGGCCGCGGTTGAGACGGAGGTCCCGGCCATCTTATTTCGGAACTACCGCCAATGCTTCTTTTAGAGGCTTGAGATGTTCTTCTTGATTCGCTTCGACAAGCTTGGACGTGAAGAGCTTATCGCGCAGTTCGTTGTTCGAACCTTCGTTCATCGTAAGCAGAGCCGTCTTGAGTTTGTCCCGATCCGCGCCCGTTAGGCTCTTCCGAACTGCGATGATGTGCGTGGGCACGTCGCCTTGCTCGGCAACCTTCTTGAGCTTCGCCCGCTGTTCGTCGGTCAAATGCTTATTTTCATCGAGCACGTAATAGCTGACCGCCGCGGCCTCAGCTTCGCCCGACAGAACCCGCTCGACCGCCGATACATATCCGCTTCCGTAGAACACATTACCTTTTCCGAAAAACTCTTCCGGATCGGCGGCTTCCGAGACCAGGTTCTTACGTCGAAGATCCCAAAGAGGGATCACAAAGCCTGAAGTACTCGTCTTGCTGGCGAACGCGATCGGCTTGCCCTTCAAGTCTTCGACCTTAGAGTACGGCTTGTCTTTCAATGCGAGCCAGTAGCTTTTGTAGGTGGTCTTGCCGTTGATCTCGCCGACGAGAAGAAGTTCGGCCTCTTTGGCGTTGATCAGATCGTTGCCGCTCAGGTATCCGATATCGATCGTACCGTTCGCGAAGCCTTCGTTGATCACTGCGGCCGAAAGAGGAATGATCACCTCAACCGGTTTACCAAGCTTCTCGGACAGGAACTTTTGGAGCGATTCTCGCTCGGCGATCATCTGATCCGGGTTCTTGTCCGGCTTCAATGCGATCACCACCTTCTGTGTATCTGCGGTATTTGCTGTGTGGTTTGTGGCGACATCGTTAGTGCTCGCGGCCGAACCGCATCCGGCCACTGAAATTGTCATCGCGGCCGCGACCATCAAAATAAATAGTTTTAGTTTCATGCTCACTCTCTAACAGTTACGTTGCTCTGCGAAATTCAGATCCGGTTAAAACTTGATATGCACACCCGCCTGGAGAAGCCTCGGACTGGACGGTAAGATCCCCCGGCTGCGATCGACTATGAACGTTCGGTCGAACAAATTCTTAGCCGTAACGAAGAATGTAGATTTCCACTGCTCGACACGGTAGTTTACCGTCGCGTTCCAGTATGTCTGCGATGGGATCGCCCCTCGCTGTCCATTGGCGATCGGATTGATCGTATTCAGATCGTCACCGAACTGTCGCCCGATGTAGACATTCTCCACGAAGGCGTCGAACCCGCTTGAGTGCGAATACCCCAGGCTTGAAGTGACAGACGTTTCCGGAACATAAGGCAGCCGATTTCCAGTTATGGAGATCGCCGGCGTTACCGAACTGAAACGGACACCTCTAAACTCAGCTACCGGCAGCCATGTGTAGGCCGTTCGCAAATAGACACTATGTCGCGACTCGAATACCACCCCGGAATCGAACTGGCCCGAGAACTCCAGGCCCTGCTGAAGAGTCTCGCCGCCGTTCGTCAGCGTTGCTCCGACACCGCCGGCAAGGCTTGCCGGCACGATCTGGTTTTCATAGTCGAGCCTGAAAAATGCGCCCTCTAGACGCAAGCCTTTCATCGGATTCGTTCTCATACCCGCTTCGTAATTCCAACTCAACTCCGAATCAAGCTCGACCACTCCACCGGAATTCGAAATGATATCTTCAGCCCTGGGCGGTGAAAATCCGCGATGAACACCGAAAAAGATCGTCGTTTTCGGAAGGCCGGAATACGCTACTCCAATACCCGGTATGATCTCATTTACTGTGGTATTCCCAACCGCTACCGGTGAAGCCAACAGGTTCGTTCTCTCGATGTTAATTCGTTCAAAACGCACTCCCGGTGTTATAGCCAGATCGCCAATAATGAAGCGGTTCTGTACGAACCCTGAATACGCATCGTTACGACGTTCGTTGATCTCGACCGCAACACCGGACCGGCTGTTCGGAAGATCACCGTTCTCCTGCCGACGTTTCTGCACTTCCCAATGTCCGCGAACTCCCGCCTGCAGTTCACCGCGGAAGCTTGTTCCCGCGTCATAGGTGAAAGTAAACCGCGGTTCGATACCGTACGTCTCGTACTCACGAAGTCGCCCTTCATTTCCGCAGGTCGTACTCAGAGAGGCCATGCTCAGGCAGTCGGAATCGACGTTCAAACGATTCGGGCGCTGCCCCGAATTCGACGATTGCCGCCACCAGTGTCGTTTGAATTTATTGGCGTAGAAGTTCGTATTGACGACCGCTCGTGAAGATATAACGCCCGCGTGCGAAGCCGAAAAGCCGTATCGGTCGCCATAGAAGAAATCATTTTCGAACGGATTCCCCCGAGGATCGGCGGCATATTCAGCCGTTGTCAGCCCTGAATATGTTACGTTCGAATCTTCGCCGTAGTAGCTAAACTTGAAAGTCAAAGCATTGCTGTCGTTCAGAGTCTGAACTATCTTGGTCGAGACATCGTTTAGTTTCGAATTGATGTTCTCGCGGGCTCCATCGCCCTGCTTGCGCGTGTAGTTCGCGAAAATTCCGGTCTTGTTGATCGTACCGCTGCCGGTAAGACTTCCATTGAAAAACGCGCGATTTCCGCCCGTCAGTCGCACTCCGAAAGATGGCTTTTCAGTCGGATTTGGCGTGATGTAATTGATCAGCCCTGCGATGGTCTGCGGCCCGAACGCGATCTGCCCAGATCCTTTCAAAACTTCGATCGACTCATAACGCTCGATCGGCGGATGATAGTACGATGCATTGTCGCCGTAAGGGGCATAAGCTAGGGGAACTCCGTCTTCCAAAAGCAGTACCTTTGTAGAGCGTGTCGGGTTCGTACCACGAATACTGATATTCGGACGCAACCCGAAGCCCTCCTCTTCGCGGACGCTGACCCCCGAAACCTTTCGCAATGCTTCGGAGAAATTGAACACCCTGCTGTTCTGCAGCGTCTGAGCGTCAACGCGCTCGATCGATCCGGGCACCTCCGACAAACTTGCCTCCGTTCCCGCAAGTAAGTTGGCGTTCACCGAAACCTCGGCCGCCAGAGGTTGTGGCAGCAGCGTGACATCGACCGTGGCGCGACCCGGATACGTCAACCTCTCCCGCTGGACAGCAAACGACCGGTTCGAAACTAATAATTCATATTCGCCAAAGGGGACGTTACTGAAAGAATAGTTTCCATCAGAGCCGGCGGTGACCTCCTGCCGGTAGCGAACGGTAAGCCCCTTTAAGATTACCAACGCCCCGGGAACCGAGGCCCCGTTGGCGTCCAAGATCCTTCCGGTCAGGTCCGATCGCGGCTGACCTACTACGGCACCAAAAGTTATGAAAACAACCAGAAAAAATGTGCTGATGTTAGGCCTTCTAAAATACATAACAGAGTACTCCAAAATCAGTGTTATTGAAAATGATTTTCAATTTCAGAATGATTATATAATCCTATACATTGACGATTGTCAAGGGAGAGATAGGCACCGAGCCGCCGGGCCCTGTCGCGTTGCGGCGGGGCTAACGGTTGGAGATCGGTGAAGCGACATCAGAGAGAAAGGCAGAGATACTTCCGCCTCGGAACGAGCAATAAGTTGGACTCCGGATTACGCCGTTTAGTACTTCGGCTCCATCTCTTCGAGTCTCCTATCCATATATCCTTGAAGAATCCGGTGACGAAAGGCCGTCGTTTGATTGATAGCGCGGCTACGCTCTACCTGAAAGAAATAATGGGAATAGGTGCAACGTGACATTATTTATTGACAAATGTCACTTTACACCACATGCTTTAGATGATGGATAGACAACTGGAACCAAAGCTAAAAAGACTCGGGGTCTTTACGCTGGCTCAGGGCAAAGCGACGGGCATC
>DAOLDE010000031.1:0-8240 GCA_035327545.1 Pyrinomonadaceae bacterium
GAATCCATCTGCTTGTTGACTTCCTGTATCGGATGCTTGTCTCTTGACCAGTCGAAAAGTTCTTGGCCAGTTCGGATCGGAACGGATGTACCCGCGATCGACGAACCGCCCGGCGTGAGTTCATATGTCTTCATACCAAAGCGCTCCATGTTGCCTTGGCCCCGGAGTTCAACTTCCTTTTTTCCATCAAAGCTACGTGCTTCCTTCGTTCCTTGGGCTTCAGCCAAGGTACCTGTGATCTCACGATTTGTAGCAGAGCGGCTGCTGCTTAGTCCATAGTTCATGCTTGCTTCTGCGAGCAGAGATTGCGTTACCTGATTGGCGCGGATCTGCCCAAGATTTGTAACGAGCCCGCCCTCGACTCCAGCGACCGATGAGATCAACCTTGCGTCTGTTGACTGGTTCGCCGCTTCAAGAGCCTTCTTCGCGGCTGTCTGTTCCGCATTGTAGATGCCCTGGATCTGGGTGTTTTCAGCTTGACGGTTGATAGCGGCTCCGGCCACTAATCCGTATGTCTCAAGTGCGGTCCCTAAACTTGAAAGCATCCATCCCATCGATATTTGAGATACGCCCTCATAAACCTGTCCGCGAAGAACTCGATAGCTAAGCCACGGAACAAGAATGAAACAGAGGCTAGACACGAAGAACAATGCGGTAACGATAAGCGCACTCGACGCTGGATCGTAAGCACCGTTGGTAATGATCTGCGCGGTGGCGGGATCGAGAGAAAATGTGCTCTCACCGTTGTAGATAGAAAGCGCGAGAACGCCGAGGGCATAGCAAACATAGAGAGTCACTTCTTTTACCATCGGAAATGCCAGCGCAAAAGTAGCGACGCCCCAACAGAACGGATAGAACATCTGAGCCGCAAACTTCTCGTCAAAGCCGAAAGCTGCCAGTACCGGAGCAGCCAGTTTCAGGCCGATCAAAATGAACAGCCCCGCGATCGCCAGAAAAAGTCCGCCAAACTTTATGATGTTCTGCCCGATCACCATAAAGGTAAACATCCTGGGCATATTCCATCCGAGTATATTGAGTTCTCCGGTTATGTCTTTCACGGATGATTCCTTATCCATGATGATGCCGACAAGGCCCGGCTCTCCGTTTGGAAGCCGTTCGGCAATCAGTTCGTTTGGATCTTCGACAGCAAAGTTTGCTTTCACATATTGTTTCATCTTGTCGTCAAACTCAGTCACGAGTGAACGGTTGTAGGCACGAATCGGCCGCGCAAAGAACTTGCCGGTAATCGTGAGGCCGTCGATGATGAATGGGCTCGCACCGATCAATACCATGAAGATGATCGACCGGATCGCCCAGGCAACAAGCTGCTCGGGTCCAAGCCCGCGGTTGTCGTGGAATCTTCTTATGAACGCAAAGATCAAAACGAAGCTCGCAATGATCCATGCAAGGAAAGTGAGGATGGGCATTAAAGGCTTTACGATCACGTTCAGGACAGATTGAAAAAGCCATTCCTGCCCGGTTCTCATCAGGTTTCTGATCTGCTCACTAAAACTCGGAGCGGGCGGCTTAGGCGGAACGACGGGGCCGGGAGCCGGTGTTGAAACGGGGTTCGCGGGATATCTGTTCTCGAACTCTCTAAGAGCCGGAGCCGGACTTCCGTCAAGCGGCGGCATGAACGGTGAATCCGGGTTAACGGTCATAATCAGATCGTTCGCCGTAACGGGCTGCCCGTTCATCGTGCCGATCGGCGTCTGTCCTTCGACACGCGGTGGGCGAGGAGGGCGCGGCCGGGTTTGCCCGGCCGCTGGCGTGGCGAGGAGGCATGGCGAGACGGAGCAGGCGAGAACGAATAGAGCTGTCGCTAAAGCGTGGCGAAAAGTAGACGCGTTTCTCATGGCTTTGGTTTGTTTAGTGCTTAGATGAGTTCTTAGATGAGTTCTTAGGTCCGGTCCCTATGGAAGCGGGCTTTGATAGACGTCATCGTTCCATACTTCGTAGCGTTCGAGTTCGCGCAGGAATTCATCTGACGCTTGAGTGATACCCGTCATCATCTCGGTGCTGCGGCGTATCTCCTTTCCGAATTCGGTCATCTGTTCGATCTTCAAGCCATAGACAATGAATTTAGCCTGTATCTTGGCTTCGAGTTCTCGCAGCTGACCCTCGACGGTAGTTATGCGCAGATTGATGGCGAGCATTTGATCGATGAGGGATTGCACACCGTCCTGGTTAGCGGAAGGATTCGCAGAGATCGCCCTGGTCTCATCAGCGATCCGTTCACGTTCTTCGTAAAGTTTTGCGAGATCGAGAAGGATGTTCTCACGGTCAAAGAGCATCCTTTCGAGTTCGGAATCTAACTTCGCAAGGCGTTCAAGATTGGCGAGATGTGCGTCGGCACTTCGACCGATGGAATGCCGTAGAAAATCATCAAGGTCCCGCTTGTTTGCTTCCATATCGAAGATGCCGTTCTTCAAGCGTCTCGCAATATTTACTACCGAATGTATCTGGCTCGTGATCGTCGCCTCAATTCGCTTTTTTAGCTCGAAGGTGCCGCGAATCAGGCGGCCGATGGTGGCGTAGGTAGTTATGAGTTGCTTGTGCCGCATTACCTGCTCATCGACCTTGTCGAGGATCCCGCGCAGGTTGGTTACGCTTTCGACCATCTTCTCGTACTGCCGAACAGCTTGCTCATAGGTTTGGATATAGTGATTGATGGTCTCGACCCACCGCGCGGCCTCTTCGATCCTTTTCGCGACCTGAAGCGTATATTGCGACGGATCGAAAACGGTCCACTGCGCCTGCGCAGGACGCACATCTATTCCGATAAATATCGACGAGAGAATTACTCCGAGAACGATCTGCTTTACTGTTCTGTTATTCCTAGTCATGCTGCTACCTCCAGACCACTCAGTTCATTGAGGTCAAAAGAAGAGATCTCCGTGAGCCCGATGGCGGTCAATCCGCTCGGATACTTTGAGGCCAGCCACGACACGACGATCTCGGGCGGCAAGTCCGGCCGAATGTTTTCGACAAGTCGCCGGGCATTGGCTTCGTTCGTATCGTTGGTATTCGCCCAAAGCATCGCGGGTGAGAGACGTATCTCGGCCATTTGAACGATCTTGTCCGCACCGCTTCCGATCACGAACACCCATTGCGTATATCTGCCATATTGATTTCTGATCGCTCGGATAGCTGCGACCGTTTCAGGTGCGAGTTCGCAGTCTGACGCCAGACGGTCGAAGCCGCCGATCTGTTTACCGATCATCTTTACGCCGGAGTTTTTCACAAGGTCTATTCCGATCTCATTCGGACGTTCTGCCGTTCCTGTAAAGTGCTCGTAGGCCTGCGAGAAAAGAACCGTGACCAATCCTTCTTTACGGCCGGTTACGGATGCTTCGGCAATAAGCTCCTGGATCGCCGGAAAATGCCGGTTGATCTCCCGCATCTCATCGCAAAGGAAAAGGATCGGGGTCTTTTGCTTCCTGTCGTCTTCTTCGCCGATCTCCTGCATTATCTGGGCGCTGATCCGATAACCCACGCTCTCGCGGATCTTTTCGTCGAGTCCGCTTATGCCTGAAAGCTCGAACACATCGAACATCGATGGAACGTCATAATCGGGATGGGTCGGCGAGTTGAGCCAGGGATCTTTGCGATGAACGTTGAGTTTTAGGTAAAGCTCGCTAGCGGACTCCTGCTGTGCCGGTTCCCAGTGATACGTTTTAAGGACATCGAGAAAATGTCCCAGTGTGGGCTGGAACTTCGGTCTTCCATCTCCGTTTCGCGCGAGCGACATCTTATAAACTTCATCGATTACCGTCGCTGCAATCGCACTTGTGATCGCGTCGGTCTTCGACGTCTTGCTAAGAATGAGGATATCCGTCAACACCATCGAAAGCTGGCGCTTTGTCGGGCGGATGCCTTTCTCGATCCCCGGGTAGTTCCAGATATTGATCGGTTTGGGATCGGCCTCGTTGAACTCGATGTGACGGCCGCCAAACAGTCGACAAATGGGCTTGAACGAATGTCGGTAGTCCATCACCCGGACCTTTACGTTCCCGCCATGTGCCCGGATATCCGTGATCAGCATCGAAGCGAGGAATGACTTTCCTTCCCCCGACGCGGCCGTGACTATGACGGTTGGGGATTTAATGAGCGCCCGATCGTAGAGGTTAAGACCGAACATCTGCCCGTTCGGTGTTGTAAAGATGCTATGCGGGCGTTTACTTCCCCGCCAGCTAGTCTCGGTCGGGACAAATGCTATTACCGAATCGGCAGTCTCAGTGAGTTCCTGGCCGGTTGGCTTTGAGGAGAGTTCACCCGCAAGCATTCGCGGATAGATGGCGCGCTGCCTGATCGCATCTTCCCGGATTGCATCAGCACCGATCTTCTTGCGGATCGAGGAAACAACCGCATCGCACCGGTCATCAAGTATCTCAAGCTGCTTCCGCGCTTCCTTAGTTCCTTTCGAACGGCTCGCAAAGACGATGACATTCAGCCGCAGGTTGCAGATCTCTTCGTTATCGCCCTCTACCTGTTCGAGAAGATCTTCAAGATCGGACTTGATCACGATCGCGTCTTTCTTGAGATTCCTAAATCCAAGCCAGGTGTTCCGGCTGCCCTCTATCCTGTCGATGCGTTTTTGAAGGTCTTTTTTGGCCGCCTGTTTTTCAGTTGTCATCAGATCCACAACGATCTCGTGCGGAAATCCCAGAGCTCGAGTGGCCGTCAGGTAGCGCATTATGTCCGCAGTAACAAATCCGTTCGGAAGTGTTTTTAGGCTGACCAGACTTACAGGCGTGCCATTGTGCCGGACAAACTGCTCACGCGTGCTCTCGATACTTGTACTGAACAGATATCGCCTTAGATCGACACACGCTGAATTGCTCAAGTTAGGAAAGTTTTGATGCTCCCTGCGATGGCTTACAAAAAGTGCTTCGAAAATTTCCGTTCGGCTCATCTCACGAAGCTGAAGCCCTCGCGGAAAGTTAGCTTCGAACGACTGAAAGACACGTGCCGCTTTGAGTCGGCACGCGGCTTCACTTTGCACCTCTCTTTGCACCATCAATTCACTTTCGCGATTTCTTATCCTTAATAGGGGCGAGCGGAAAAGTCGCGCGATGCCGTATTCTTTGACGTCTCGTACAAGCGAGGGCAGTAGCGACGAAAGAGGGCTAGTGTCTGCAGCATCTCTTACGGGCACGCGGATCCAGACTGTCGCGGACTGCCGCATCACTTCACCGGATCTTATGGCTTCTTCATGGAGTGAAAGATTGGTGGCTTGAAGGACGCCTGCGACCGGGTCGGACGATTCCGGATCGCGTGAGAGCAAATGGTCTCGAAGAACCTCTCCGGTATCAAGCGAGTTAAGAAATCGAAACTGTATGACCGTGTTCTTCGGCTTCTCGAACTTAAGGATCGTTTTCAGTTCTTCGATCCGTTGCTCGGTAACATTTCCGTCGATATAAAGACTGTGCGACGGCTCGAAGATGTACGCCTTGCCGTAGCTCCCGTCCCTGTATCGGATGGTGTTGCCGTCCAGCCCGGCGATTTCGGTCGGAAGCAGTCGTCCAACGGCTTCTGCCATAGACCGTTCTTTCTTCTTTGCCGGTATCGGGCCATCCATCGTGCGACTTCTTTGTAGTTTGAATGCCGGGATGATCCGGTATCCGGCTACTAGACCAAGACCAGCGGAGAAAAGCCCGCCGAAGAGTGAGATTGCGATCTGTGTGAATGATAGGTTTGCGATGTCCATGTTTATTTCCTGGTTGGGATCGTCCAATCGAGTGGTTCGATCTCGCTGCTGAGTGGTGGTCGAAACGTCACCCACCCGTCGATCTCAGCGTCGAACTTCTGAGAAAGCCAGTACGATGGCTTGCTTAGGCGTAGGTAATTGAAGGTTCCCAAGAGCGTGAGAAATACCAGTAATCCTACCGGGAAGCCCAACGGGACATATCCGACCCAAACACCTAGAACAAACGGAACGAGATAAGCAATGGCTGTGGGGATCAGGATAAACTTCCAGTCCGTCGAGTAGACCCCGAACCTCTTGAGTCCTCGGAAAACATTTGGTCGTGTTACACGTCTTCTCATTGGTCTGTCCCCCTAGAAGTTCGTGTCAACTCCGACCGCCCGGCCCTGTGCGAGCTGCCAGAACACCGCGACTATGGTTCCGAAAGCAAAAGAAAGGAGTGACCCAAAGGCCTGGTTGCCCCACTCTTTGCCGGTCATCTTGTTGTAGATCGACCATGCTACGCCGACCGCTCCGAGACAGAACAAAATGATCGCCATAAGCTTGAGGGCTTCGCGAATGATGTTCGAAAGATTGCTCGCATCGCCGGTGAAGATCGGGCCTTGGGCCGAAACAAGATTTGTGAAAAGCAATACCAAGGCGAACGGTGCCAATGGGGTTAGCCCGTCCTTTGTGATCGTTAAAAGTTTCTTCATATTCGTCCTCGCTGAAGTGGATTTTCCTGATGCTGATGAATGACCAAAAGCGTCAATGGTTTCTCTCGCTCTGCAAGGGTCGTGCCGTTCGAAGAAGGCGTATTGTTGGCACATCGGTTGCCGATGCCGTCGGTATGAAACAACCGATCATCTTCGCCCTCATACTCATTGTCTTGTCCTTGCTCGGCTTACCCTTATCAGCCGCGTCGCAAGGAACACAAAGAATTTCTCGAACCACACTTGCCGGAATGGATGTACTTTCGCGAGCGCGTTTGTTCGAAGCGACGATTGAGAAAGCAGCAAGAAGTGAAGGCGTCGACCCACGAATTCTCTGGACTATCGCCTACAACGAAACCCGCTTTCGACCATGGCTGACTAGTCCTAAGAATGCACAGGGAATGATGCAATTCATGCCCGCAACCGCAGCTCGTTTCGGCTTAGCCGATCCATACGAGCCAACCTCATCGATACGAGCAGCAGCTCGGTATGTGAAGTACTTGGGACGGCTTTTCGATTGGAACCTCGAATCGGTTCTGGCGGCCTATAACGCCGGAGAAGGAACCGTTTTGGCCTATATTCAGGGGCGCGAATTACGAAGCAACGGGAAACTGATCAACGCATCGAGGCGCAGGACCACGAACGGCGTCCCGCCGTACAAAGAGACGGTCGGGTACGTTTCGCAAGGCGTGAAAGTTTATCGCTGGTTAAAGGAACAAGGAAGGCTTTCCAGCTTTTCTCCACCGGAAACGATCGCAAAAACGTCCGAAATTCCAAGTGCAGCTAACGCTCAAGAAAGACAAGCTATCTCCGTGTTTTACGATCCCCGTACAGGTAAACGCAGAGTGGTCTCGTTGAATAACAGCGTCTCGGCGCCGCTGCTGGATTTCGGTCCCGTCATCGTCGGGCCATCGATCCCCAAAAACTCAACTCAACTAGCTCGGTCAACTTTTGCCGGTAAGAACCCGCATGTAGGACTTCAAAAGTAGTCGGCGAATTTTCACGTCATTCCCGGACGACTTTCACGCCAGTCGGCCAGTTCCTAAACCGATTCTTTGACCGAAAAAGAACGCGGGGAATCACGAATCGAGGAGTTATCGGTGATTCGCATTTGGCACTGCTTTTGCCATTAGCCCCGTCGAGATATATGTCCTATGAAATCAAATGAAACCACAATTGAGTTGCCGGGAGTTTCCAGTGAACAGATGGATGCCCCTACCTACCTTACCCGCGACCCGGATGACATCGTAACCATTGCCTCATTGTTCAAGGCTCTATGGGTTTTGTTGTTCGCACTTGTTTTAAGCGGGGCCATCAATACTTTTCTCATCTTCAGAAAAGCGGATCGGATCGTTGTCGATAAAGCTTCCGGAAGAGTCGTCGAGCTAAACAATCGCGACTACGGCACGACGGAGACGGTCAGCATAGCTCCGGACAATCCGACTTCAACCGACAAGAAATATTTAGTAACGGAGTTCCTCACCTCCCTCTACGAAGTCGAACAGACTACGCGTGAGGCCGAAGTCAACAAACTTCTTCGGATGCTGGATCCTGATCTCTCAATGGCGATGGCATCTCGCCTAAAGCAGAATGGGGTTCTTGCTGCCGAAAAGAGTGAAAGCGTCAATTCGTCCTGGGAGCTGCAGGACCTTTCTGTCGATGAAAGTGATCCGTACATTCTCCGGGCGATCGGGACCAGAAAAATACGTCGCAAAGCCGCAGGACAGGACGTGGAGGAATCCGTACAGCTTAAATGCAAGTTCCTTCTGAAAGATAGCCCGTCAAGTCCGATCCGCAACGACAACAACCTTCGAACTGGATTCACGATCCTTCGCTTTAGG
>DAOLDE010000032.1:0-5895 GCA_035327545.1 Pyrinomonadaceae bacterium
CTGATCAAGTGCAGTCTCTACTTGAGAAAAGCACCTCAATAAAGGTTAACCGGCTATTTCTTTATCTTGCGGAGAAAGCCGGACACCGCTGGTTCAACCAATTGAAACCGGAGCTTGTGAATCTGGGGAGCGGCAAGCGGAGCATCGTTAAACGGGGCATCTACGTCGACAAGTACCAGATAACTGTACCGAAAGAATTGGGTGATGGAACAGGCATATAGGCGACAAGTTTCGCTTCTTTTGAGCGTGCTACCGGAGGTGGCAAAGGAGTAATGCTTTGCTTTGCTTTGCTTTGCTTTGCTTTGCTCTGCACGGCGGCACAGCGATCAACCTATTTGTGCTCGACATGCCGCGGCTATCCGTGGATATCGATCTAACCTACATTCCAATTGAAGATCGCCAAACATCCCTCGCAAACATAAACGCCGCCCTGCTGCGGCTCATACGGCGTATTATCTTAGGCTCTTATAGTTAACAGATTGATTTTTATCTAATGCATAGTATACTAAGCCTTAGAGGCGTTAACGTCTATGATACGGGACATTAATAGAATGAAATGAAGCGAGATGAACTTCCAATTCCAGTACGCAGGGCACTGCGGAAGTTGGGCCAGGATATAAGCGATAGTCGCCGTCGGCGACGTATTCCGCTGAATCTCATGGCCGAGCGATCTGATCTGTCCCGATCCACGCTGAGTAAGATTGAGAAAGGTGACCCCTCCGTGTCATTGGGGGGCTATGCGACCGTTCTCTTTGTGCTGGGGCTAACCGAACACCTGAGCAATTTAGCAGACGCAAACTCCGACGCGGTGGGCCGAATGCTGGAAGAAGAAAACCTTCCCAAGCGAATACGCTTGCCGTCCCGAGGTGACAGAGATGAGTAGTCGGAGGATCTATGTATCCATTGCACTCGGAAACGAAAATCACCTTGTCGGACGCCTGTGGTGTCATTATCGAAAAGGGCGCGAAAGCGCGTCATTCGAATACGACGAGAACTGGCTCGAACACAAAGAGCGTTTCGCATTGGAGCCGGCATTAGTTTTAACAGCAGGTTCTTTTCACACTGACCAGAATATATTCGGCTCTGTAGGGGACTCAGCCCCCGATCGATGGGGCCGCGTCTTGATGCGGCGCGCCGAGGCTCAGCGAGCGCGGTTCGCGGGCGAAACCTCCAGAACACTAAGCGAGGCCGATTTCCTTTTAGGCGTAAGCGATGAAGCTCGACAAGGGGCCTTGCGATTTTCGGACACACCAGGCGGCGAATTTCTAGCTCCAGATGGAAATCGACCGATCCCGCCACTCGTTGACCTGCCTCGACTTCTTTCGGCGACCGAACGTTTTCTGGATGAAGAAGAAAATTCAGAAGACCTTCGAATCCTTCTCGCACCGGGATCGTCGTTGGGCGGAGCAAGGCCAAAAGCTTCCGTAAGAGACAATGACGGTCAGCTGGCAATTGCAAAATTCCCGCATAAGAACGACGAACATAATATCGTCGTCTGGGAAGCGATTGTTTTCGAGCTTGCGAAACGAGCCGAGATCGTAATTCCCTCGTGGAGGTTACTAGATATTTCCGGCAAGCCTGTCCTGCTCATTCGCCGTTTCGACCGCGAGGGGAAGATCCGCGTTCCATTCCTTTCCGCTATGAGCATGCTACAGGCGAAGGACAACGATCCTCGCAGCTATCTGGAAATCGCAGATGCATTGCGTCAATACGGAGCAGGCCCTGCAGAAGATCTTGCTCAACTATGGCGCCGAATAGTTTTTAGCATCCTCATTTCAAATACCGACGATCATTTGCGCAACCATGGATTCATATATGAACGCCATAAAGGATGGCGCTTATCGCCCGCCTACGATATGAACCCGACTCCAGTTGAAATAAAACCGCGCATTCTGACAACCAACATTGATCTTGATAATGGCACGGCGTCCCTGGATCTCGCATTATCAGTAATCACCGACTTCAGACTTTCAAGAAAGGACGCAAAATCAATTATCAAAGAAGTTGGCGTAGCTGCATCCCAGTGGCGAAACGTAGCTCAAGATCATGGATTGAATGGCGGTGAGATCGACCGGATGGCTTCCGCTTTTGATCATGCCGATGCCGATTTCGCCGCTCGTGTTTAGCCGGCTCACCCGGGCAGTTCGGTAGATCCTGATTGCAAAACAAGGTCCTTAAGAGACCCGACCGGGAGTTCTGCAAAGAAGCTTGTAATGGCTGTCATCGAAGGACGAGCCCGCATCCCAAGCGTAGCCTTGTCGATATCAGTTCGTTGTTTTTCGTTCCAAATTGATAAGTCGTTGATTGGGTGACCCCCGATACTCACCGGCTTCTCCGAAACTCGCAACGAACGGGCCGTCAATAAGTAGGTCGGTATGGGTGAGGATATAGTTGGTACTCGGCAGCTTCCGTTGGATCAGCTGTTTGATCGTATATCCCGAATACACAGTAATATGAAAACCCTCCCGATTCAGCCTCGAAACAAGTTCCGCGATCGGATCTGGCTGGTCGAACGGTTCGCCACCGAGTATCGTCACGCCGTCGTGAGCGTTGCGGTTAGCCAGGATTTCGTCAACTATCGCGGAGATCGAAATCAGCGTTCCGTTCTCCCGTTGATGCGTTTGCGGAACGAAACAGCCCTGACAGCGAATTGAACATCCACTGACTTGAACCACACTTCTTCGTCCGGGACCATCAACTGTCGAATGATGATAAAGACGGTAAAGCCAAATTGAGAATTCGTCTGATGCAGTTTGCTTGGATGAAGTGCGTTGACGAGGGAGAACAGGCAAGGTTCTCCGCGAGTTTTCCGCAGGCTTAGCGCAGTTAAGGTTCACTCGCATCCCGAGGTCTTCGACAAGACCGTCAACGGATTGTTTCGAGGTCTGCGAAATCTCAACCGTAACGCGTCCTACGTCCGGTTCCAGCACAAAGACGAGTTCCTTATTCATTTGATCGTACCCGCCGTTTTGTTTGGGGCTTAACGTGGAACTCCATCGTTTTCAGATCGGTCGTCGGTACTCCAAGTACTTGCCTAAGTTGTTGAGCCGTCTTCTCGCACGCCGCTCCCTGGACACCATTGATCTGGGTTTCGCACTTCCCCGTTTCGCTGTCAATGGTGAATTCGATTTCAGGCATATTCTCTCCTTGTTCAGAATTTCACTCTGATCTTGATCGTCTTTCCAACCCGCTCTTTGATGAGAGTGCCGCCGAGTTTCTTAGCCATCTTTCGGGCCGCTGCTTCGTGATAGCTGTTTTGTAGCCTGATGACAAAGTCTTTTCCAAGCCGATGCGCAAGATCCAAATCATCGATGATGGCTACATACCCTTTGGCCGTTTTCTGGAAGCCGATGTCGCCTAGTAGTGGTTGGCCTTTTACATCTCGACGACGGATCACGATATCGGCCGTCTGAGGATTTCTCTTGTCCCAGCCCTCAAGAGGTAAATTGCTCCCCTGAGTGGGCGATGCGAACCCACATTCGCCCAAAGCTTCAAGAAGCAATTCTCGATTCGGGAATGACTGGGATTCAAAGGTCATATATTTGCTCATTGAAATTCTCCGTTTTTAGAGTTCATAGATACGATCGGACCGGTTTCCAGCAAGGCCAGTATTTTCTGTCCGGGAACCCACTCCCTTGATGTTGTTCCGTGCCCATTTGCGGATCTCTTCGATCTTCTCGCTCATCATCTGTGCTGTGGGCGTGATGTTTTCGGCGGCCTTAATAATGTCGCGGGTTTCCGCCGGACGGTCGCCGTCGATGAAGGCTTCAAGAACTCCATCCTTTACTGCACCTTCTATTTCCGCCCCTGAAAAGTCCTTGCTCTTTTCTACAAGTTTCTCAAGATCGAAGTGTTCGGCATTGAGTGCTCTTTTGGTGAGATGAACCCGGAATATCTCCTTGCGGTCCTCGGTCTCGGGAAGATCGACAAAATGTATGTAGGAGAATCTGCCGATCCTGAACTGCTCGGATTCGAGTTCACGGACGTCGTTGGCGGTAGCGAAGACAAGTACATCCTGGTTGTCCTGCATCCAGTTGAGGAGATAGGAAATGGTTCGTGCCGTTTCGCCGCCGTCGGTCTTGTTCGACGATTTCATTCCGGAGACTGCCTTTTCGAACTCGCTGATACCGAGAATTCCCTTGATCGTTCCGGCGATCGACAATGCTCTCTTGATCGACATTGCCGACGAGCCGATCACGCCACCGCCCTCACCCATGATCGAACCGAAGTCCAGATCTAGCAGAGCCCGATTGGTGATGCTTGAAGCGACGCGTTTACAGAGATCCTTTCCGCAACCCGGAAGACCGACAAGCAGTATGCCTTTACACGGCTCGACGTGTCGGGCCTTCGCTCTCGGACTAAATGTATAAGCTGCACGTTCGAGGATTGCTCGAAGAGATCTATAGCCACCTAAGTTGCTTGCGGGTTCGGGATGCACATAGGTAAGCGAACCGCTCCCGCGGATGACATTCTTCTTTTCCTCAAGAATGACATTGATCGAGTCCTGATTAAGGCCATTGCAGCTGATAACTGCCTTAGCGACCACATTGCTGATCTCGACTGCGGTCAGCCCCAGAAGCGACTGCTGCAGCGCATCCTGAGTTTCCTTGGTAAGGCTGATTTCGAGACCATTGGAACGAAGGTTTTCGAACTGAAGTTCGATCGAATCTTCGATCTCTGATTCCTTCGGCAGATCAAGGTCTATCTGTGTAACTTCCTTTTCGAGTGTTTTTAGTTCGGGGAAGTTCGGCCCTACAAAAAGAATGGTGGCTTTAGTCGATTTCAGCTTCCAGGCGATCTCACGAAGCCTCCGAACGAGCAGCGGGTCCTCCTGTCCATACGGAGAGATGTACGGTGCATAATCACAAAGAAGGAAGATACCTGTCTTCTGCTCGCTGATGAAGCCAAGCAGGCTTTCGGGATCTTCCGTATCGCCGATCGTTTGCGGCGTGCTTAGTAGCCCCTCTTTCGGATCGATGACCTTCTGAAGGCCGCTTGGACGGCTCCAGAAATATAGAGGCTTTTCTTTATGCCTGTCCTGAAAGACGAGGTCGAGCAGCGCCTCACGTACGCGGTCTTCCTCGAAAGTATTGATAGCGATGAGCGGGTATCGGGCTCTGATCCTGATATCTAGCTCATGCAGGAATTTCCGGATGCTGTCGGCACCGGCTTCAAATTCAGACATTATTTGTTTATTGGAAAGTGTTTAAGAAACGGATTGTGTGACAAGGCGCCCGTTATGGCCATTCCGTCCATTGTTGCCGGTCGGTTTAGCTGCATCGGTCATCCTTTCGACCTTCTGCATCTCTTCTCTTGATGCGATGCCGTTGTCGATCTTGAACCCCAGATTTGCTAAAGCCCTGCCGACAGCACTTGTTTCACCGTTTTCGATAAAGGATGTTGTGTTTACATATCCCTGGCCACGGATCTCGAAAGCGTGTCCGGTAGAACTGGGTTCCGCATCATCTCTGTTTCGGTACGCACCGGCTTTTATACAAACGAAACCGCTGTCCTCGTTGAGCCTAATGATCTCGGTAACGATCCGGCCGTCCGGATACTTCTCATAGAACTCTGCTATGCGTGCATGAACCGGAATGTATTTGGTCAGGTCGAAGTTTGCCATTTTTAAGACCTCGTCTTCGTTTATCTAGAGTTCAAGAGCGGTTAGACGGTCTTCATCGAGCAGTTTCTTCGAATGAACCGATGTCATTCTCAAAAGATCGCTCAGGGCAGTTCGCATCTCTTCCGGCGAACGCTGCTTAGCTTCACGGCCGGCGGCGGTCTGCAATTGTTCGAGTACGTTTTCGAGAGATGTATCTCCCGTAAAGTTCATCAGCTGATACCATTCGCACATCTGGCGTGCGCGTTTAGCTAATGAACCCGACACAAACTTCG
>DAOLDE010000033.1:0-5071 GCA_035327545.1 Pyrinomonadaceae bacterium
TATTGGACAAGCTGTCCACCCTGGAAGTCCCGGAGCATCCGCTTGATCAACTCGTAAACTACTTCGGGGTTGAGAATATTGCCGAGATGACCGGCCGGAAGAAACGTCTTATTCGGACGGCAAGCGGGACATTGGAGTATCGGCCGCGGCAACTCGCTGGTGTTCCTTCGAAACTTATCAACCTCCACGAAAAAAATGCTTTTCAGAAAGGTGACAAGAGGATTGCGGTCATGTCGGAGGTGGCATCAACCGGTGACAGCCTTCACGCAGGTAAAAGTGTCGGAAACCAGCAGAGACGTCTTCATATCGCTGCGGAATTAAAATGGTCGGCCGATAAGCAGATCCAAGACTTCGGGCGAACGCATCGGACGGGTCAAGTTGCACCCCCAGTCTATCTCCTCGTCTTTACGGAACTCGGCGGTGAGAAACGGTTCTCCTCAACAATCGCCCGGCGACTTGGTAATATGGGGGCCCTTACGAAGGGTGACCGGCGTGCCGAAAAGGCTGGAAACCTTGATAAATATAATCTTGAATCGCGAGAAGGGCGTTCAGCATTAAGTGTCGTACTGACCGGCATTATGCGAGGACGCGAGGTCGAAGGAATCGACGATCCAAAGCAAGCTCTTAGAGACATGGGTCTCGTAAAGACCGTCGATGGTGACGAGCAGATCCCCGACAGCGAGAAGACGAACATCCCGCGATTTCTGAACAGGCTTTTGTCGCTCGAAGTTGACCGGCAAAATGCTCTCTTCGACTATTTCTATTCAACATTCCTCGAAACGATCGAATATCTAAAGCAGAAAGGAAAACTCGATGACGGGATGGAAGACCTGAAAGCAATGTCCGTCGCCATTTCGGGATCGCCCCAGGTTCTCAACTCCGACCCGCTGACTGGCGCGAAGACCGTCTATTACAGCCTCGAACTTAAAGTCGCGACCACTCCGGCGAAATATCAGGACATGGCTGCAAGCGAGATACACCAGTTTTATCAGGACCGACGAGACGGTTCGTTCATAGCGGTGAGAAGAACTTTATCCCATACCGATCCGGAGACGGGCGAACGATACCAGATGTTATCAATCACAAAGCCTGTCGGACGCAACATCGCTTATTTGCGGGAGGGCGAGTTGAATCAGCGATATCGGATAGTCCCCAAGACCAAAGCAGAAGACTGGTGGGTCAACGAGGAGAACAAGATACCCACATTTGAGAACAGGACCGTACATATCTTGAGCGGTGCCTTGCTTCCGATATGGAAGTATCTAAAAACTCTAAGCCATGAAGCTCTGAATATCGTTCGAACAACAACCGATGATGGAACCAGGCTTGTCGGCGTTCGGATATCGGAAGCATGGCTTGCAGATATTCGACAGCACTTTGGCCTTCGTGCCAGTATTCCAACAACGGCCAATGAAGTTCTGAGAGTAGTTGATTTCGAGAAGAACAGCGTCAACCTGATCGGAGATGTCACGGTGCGATCGTCGCGGTTTCAGGGACAGTTGCTCACCGAGGTGTGTCCATCCACTTTCGAGCAGATCAGAGAGCTTCGAGGAATGGGACTCGTTAATATCGTGCAGCATGGTCGGCAAAGATTTTTCTTGCCCCAGGATTCGCCGTGGCTCGCGCTCGAAAGGGTATTGTCACTGTATCCACCGGAATCGACAAGCATTTCCTTTCTCCCTGAACTCCATATCGGTTCTGAAGAACTTACTAAACAAGAACCTGTCACTCTGCCGGAGTGGCTTATCGAACCTGATCCCGAATCGACTGGCTGCCTCGCCGGCTCCAGCGAAAATCTCCGCCCAGGTCAGAACGGTGATCCTCTGGTAAACGAATTGTTCGCGCCATAACGGTTCTCAGTCATAAAAATAATTGCTATCAAAACGTAACCTCTCCGGTTTTTGCGGGTTTTTACTTATGAAGGCTGAAATATCGAATTTGTGAATCGGGTTTTTCGTCCACGGAAACCCGCTAAAGCTATCGAACAGCACTGAAAATCCAAGAATGTACGGAGAAAAAGACCTTATGGCCGACAAATACACGGATGGTAGACCTTTCAAGGCAACGTCGATCTTGGACGAAAAAGTAGTTTTATACGCAAGAGTTCCGCACTATGTACTCATAACGGGTGAGAGGGGCACTGGAAAGACAACTCTCGCCAGGCGGCTCCATGAGATGAGTTCACGATCCCGGAGGGAGTTCGTCAGCCTAAACTGCGCGAGCTTTACAGCGGAACTTCTCGAATCGGAGCTTTTCGGATACGAGAAAGGTGCGTTCACGGGAGCGAATGCTGTGAAACCGGGGCTATTCGAAACGGCGGATGGCGGAACACTCTTTTTGGATGAGATCGGCGAGCTGTCCTTGAGCCTCCAGGCGAAACTCCTAAAGGCCGTCGAGGAAAAACGCATCCGTCGCGTCGGCGGCAATCGGGAGCGGGACATAGACGTTCGAATAATAGCCGCAACTTCAAAGGATCTTCAGTTGATGGTGGGCAATGGTGCCTTTCGAGCGGATCTCTTTGACCGTTTGAACATTCTTCAACTTGAAACTCTGCCTCTTCGCTATCAGAAAGAACGGATCGTAGAGACGTTTCTCGATCAGTTGGAAACCGAAAGGGGAACGATCGGTCTTGAGCTTCCGTTTCAGGTCGAAAAGGCCGCACTTGCTGCCATTGAGGACCTCGAATGGAAAGGTAACTATCGGGAGCTTCGGAATTTCGCAACGCGTCTCGCGGTCGAATCTATAGATGGACGGGCGATCACCCTTCAGGTCGTCAACCAACTAATTAGTAATGAGGCCAAATGTTTTGTCGAGCCATTGCCAGCGGCTGAAGAAGGCCACAAGTGTCTTACTGTAATACTTGATCCGGAGACCGATGATCTTGATAGCGTCTATGTCAAAGCTGCCGCAACTTTCGTCGAACACGCTCTGAAGCGTTCAAACGGAAATCTACGACGTGCGGCGCGATCGATCAATACCACCCATTCAACGATCTCCCGGATTCTTAAAAAGAACCAAGAGCGATTTGTGACGCCGCCCGAACCACCCGCTACTTTTGCGGCAGCCGCCTGATACAACCAAAGACTGGAGTTTATGGGTTCGCGAATCGTCGCGAACCTTTTCATTTTGATTCGACTGTAAGGGCTGGAATAAACAGGCGGTCGATAGATTGTGGAGATAGAGACATGGAAATTCTGAATAGCGGTTCGTTCATTCCTCTTGATAATCGGGAAAGGATCGAGCAACTCATCTTTACGGCTCGTGCGCTTGCTGAGGAAGTGTCACGGAACGACGGATTCCAGAGCAGCGGGCAATCAAATCAGCAGATCGGACTAGAGCTTTGGAATGGCGCTCAATATATGACTCGTTCCCACGAAGAGGTCACGGTCCGTAATATCTTTCTGAGCAAGTTCTTGGAAAGGCTGCGAGAGATCGAACGTGAGCCTTCCAAACTACCATCCGTTACCAATACTATAACGATGCGATCGGAGGAAAAGCTCAGTACTCCCGATACAGCAGTATCGTCGGTACCTAAGACTGAGGTCGAATCGAACGAACTACCAGCACAGCAAGATGAGTTTCTTGGCATAGTCGATTCCGAAGACGGAGGCGAGGAACGGCCGTCTTACGCTAACGAATGTATTCCCGAATGCGAAGATGAGATCGCGTCAATATTAAGTTCAGCCGGTACAAGTAATGTCGTAGATTTGGACGGTGTTCACAGCGAAGAACGGAACTATCGCACACCAGTGGAAGAAAGGGTCGAGGCCGGAGTATCGGTTGCAGAGACTGACTCCGAAATGAGATCAGACGACGGTGAAATCGATGTTGATTCGCTTGTCGAGGAAGAGAAGCCGTTCCAGCCTTCCGAAGTGAGTTCCGGTACTCAAACAGAAGTAGAATCTATTGTCGGGGAGCAGTCGGTAAAGCCGGTCATCCTATCTGAACAGGAGCCATATAACTTCGATTCCTGTACGGTCACGGCTGTCATCCAGTTGTTGCCAGAAGCCAACGGAGTCCGCGACTGCGTTCTAAGCGTCCGTTCGCACGACTTCGCTCCGCAAATACTCTTTTCAAACATCACTGGAGACAATAATCTGCCGAATTTGTCTGCCCAACTATCAGATGCTCTTGATCGATACAGAAATGCTCTTCCCGGACTAGCAGCGGAAAAACTGAAGAAGGAAAAGCCCCCAACAAAAAAGCGGGCCTCCAAGCCAATCGATAAGACCACGATTGCCAGTGAGGTGACAAAGGCTACGAGCATCGACAGCACCCCAACTCCAAGCCCGGCAGGTCAAGAACAACCGAAAGATCAGCGGAATCTGTTCGCTTCTTAAAAAAATCATGGCAAACGAAACAAATACTCCCCCTGCCGAGAATGAGGCGGGTACAACGAATAGCGCCGATGCGGCCTCGGCCGAAGCTTCCGGTGCGGAGACACCTGTAACCGATCCTAAGGCGACCATCAAGATCGAAGGCCAGACTTTTGAGCTGGACGCGTCGCTCGCGCAAGAAGATAAGACGCTAAAGGTCGTCCTTCAGCCGCATTTTGCCTCTATAGAGAACGCGAACATTACGCGGGAGGTAAAGGATGGAAAGCTGAGTGTCACCATCGTCAAGCGAGCGCAGCACAAAGGATATGCCGGGCGATGATTCGCCGTTGGGTCTCTTACGGGCTGAAGACGAGAGGATCAATCCGGCAATCACTTTGGCAGACAGGCTAATGCGGAGAGATGCCGAGAAACTCTTGACCGTCGATGAAGTTGCTGAAGCGGAAAAAATCTTAGGGATCGGCACTCAGGAGATCGAAGCTATCGAATTTCACCGCAAGGCATTTCTGAAGACTCCCGCGTCAGCAATAGATTACGTTCCGATCGGGTTCTGAGAAATCGAGGATTTATGACGGGACTCGCGGTTGTAGGGCAAAATCGACAACACACGTTGTACTTAGGTGACAGGTTGATTCGCTCACTCGAATATCTGCGATTCAAGGCTCGAAGTCATAACGCCGCTTTCGCCTGTGAGACCGTCTCAAGGGTTGTATCGGAGCAGTACAAATACCGTCTTT
>DAOLDE010000034.1:0-4458 GCA_035327545.1 Pyrinomonadaceae bacterium
TTCGCCTGTGAGACCGTCTCAAGGGTTGTATCGGAGCAGTACAAATACCGTCTTTACAAGGACTTGTTTCCGAAGGAATGGAAACGATCGACAAGGAGCCTATATAAAGCTGGACATTTCAAGGCTTACAGCGAACGGACTAATGAGTTCTTTCAGTTGGTGAACGATCAGTGCTTTCCGCTGCTGGAGTACTGGCATGATGATCCGGATCTTGAACTCGACAGTTTCGCGATCCCACCAATGAACTTCGACCTATGTTGCGAAGAAGTTGATTTTTCAGGATTGAGAGCGAGCTATCTTGCCGGACTCATCTTCTATTATGTTGAAGATGATGAGATCTGGACCTTCTTTTCCGAAAAGTACGGCATTGAAAGAAAAACACTTCCCGCTGTCAAAGCCTCTCCGCACGCTAGAGTGTGGCGAGAAGAACAAGATACCAAAACAAAACCTTATAGCGATCTGATAAGGCTGGTCGATCACTCTACCGGAAACCCCTGGCTCGACGTAACGCATTGTCAGTATCCCGAGTTCTTTGAATGGAACAAAGAGAACATCGACTGGCTGACCGAGACATTTAAGGCGGCAAATCAGTCTTTTCAGAATCTCGAAAACCTGGATGAACGGATCGAACAGGATGCTCAGAAGTTCCTTTCTGAGCTTATCTCGTTCTGGAATACAGGGAAGATCGATCCCTAGAGCAGGCTAGCTATGAATAACTTCTCTCAGGTGCCTCCGGATGCATCGGCTGCGCTCTATTTTCTTCCGGGGCAATATCTGTTTGCCGATCTCAAGGAATCGTCGGTCTCTCTGAAAGCTCTTTCGAGTGACCAGGTTGCGAGAGCGTTTCGAAAAGTTCACACAGATACGGGATGGTTGGGCAAGCGAGTATTGCGATACCGAGAGGCTCCGGAAGGCAACGCTATCATCTCTTATGAACCGGCCGCGATTCGACGGATTACCATTTCGTTCACAGATAGAGGATTGGTTGAACTGGCAGTACCGCTTCCTGCACTTATCCTGCTAGGCAAGGGCAACGAATATTACCTGTGGGCCGCCGCATCGACGCAGATAACAGCGAACACCAACCTCGCAGTCGCACCGTTGCCAAACATTGGTTCAGGCAAGATCTGCTTCGGGAAAAACGAAGTTCCTGAGACCCACCCGTCTACTCTGTCTGACGTTTGGAAACTGATCTTCGATACTCCGTTCAACGCAGACCACACGGGCGATCGGTGCCATTCCGAGCCGGATGACATTCGCGATCTACTTTGGAAACTTGCGGCTGACAAAGTGAAGAAGTTTCCGAAGTCTGACCTGATCCTATCAACCACAACCATCGAAGACGCATGGGAAACGATCGTTGAACAACGGAGATACGACTCGCGTTTCTAAACTATATGCAAGATCTAATGTCAGGTTCGGATGAAGTTCAGTTCGCGTCGTCAACACCTTTCATCGGACATCGCATCGCAAAGGGACGGTTCGACCCCGTTGAAGCGATCCTCTACGAATACGTCCTAGCCGGAAACGGCGTTGTGCTAAAAGCCCATCGAGATGAATTCACGGTTTCGGTCCCGCTTGTCTACAGAGAAATTAAAGGACTGCCGGAAGCCTTCGTCGGGATCAAATGGCATAAGCCTAGAGTGCCGGGACGCATCTGGGAAGAGATAAGCTTTCACGCAAAGACCCACAACTCCAAGGATAATTTCAAGGAAGAGCTTTATCTGATCTATTGGGATCAAGGTAGCGACTCTTGGCAGTGGAGCGCTTCGGGTCGGGATCGAACCTGGGCCTCAACCATCGCAGATGACGAACGGCCTGAATACTCCGAAGCTTGTATCGAGGTTCACACGCACCCGCCCGGAGCTTACCAGTTTAGCAAGGCAGATGATGGGGACGAATCAGGCAAGTTCCGTATCTTCGGGATCATTGTGGATGTCCATGATAAGCCCAAATTAAGATTCCGATGTGGGATATACGATCACCTAATCCCGATTCCATTTTCGTGGATCGGAAACCTTCCAAGAAGTGTTGTCGATCTGAATGAGGTCGAAGCTCTGCTTCAGATGATGTTGTAATGGAAATCGATCTTAGCTTCTCGCAGGCCGCCGTTGTAATGCCGGTCGAATACAACGCACTTCGGTTCATCGTTGTCGGTGCAGGAGGCACAGGATCCTTTGTAGTTCCTGCAATTGCCCGGCTTATCTACGAACTAAGGCAGCAGCAAAACAAATCGGCGGAAATGCTGATCGTTGATCCGGACGTTTTAGAACGCGGAAATATTCCACGCAGCAATTTCTGCTTTGCTGAAGTAGGACGATATAAGGCACAGACGCTTGCAGGGCGAGTTTCTACGGCCTGGGGAATAGAAACAAGTTTCTCGTGTGAAAGGTTCGATGCCGAGAAACATCTTAAAAGCTCGACTAGTGACTATCGGGGTCTGACGATCATCGTCGGCTGCGTCGATAATTACCTGGCTCGTCGAGCAATACATCGAGCACTCGATGAGTTTCGGAGTTACGGTGAATCGTCAAGGGTCTGGTGGATAGACGGCGGAAACGGTAGGACATCGGGCCAGGTCTTGCTGGGTTCGACGACAAAGACACTCAAACCCGATCAGTACTTTACGGGAACTAGTATCTGTCGGGCACTCCCAGCACCTTCGCTTCAACATCCGGATCTCCTTCAATCAGAAGAAACTGAAGCCAAGAGCGAGGCGTCGTGTCCTGAGCGCGTTCGTCTCGGTGAGCAGGGTCTAAACGTGAATCAGCGAGTGGCGGTCGAAATGGCGGAGATGCTCTCGTCGATGCTTTTGACACGTACCCTCAAGCGATTTGCGGTCTATTTCGATCTGGAGAGCGGTACTACAAGATCCGCCTATTGCACTTCGGCAGCGGTATCTAGCGTTCAACGCTTTTTGTAGGCCAAAAACTGTATGTCGGAACTTCTACCAAAAGAGATTGAAAGTGTCCTGCCACGGATCAGTGACCAAGAGGGGAACAAGAATCCGACGGTATATGCCGTGTTCCAATTTCCACTGAGCGGATGGATTTGGTTCGTGATAGAAGGCGATGCATATGTAGACGATTTTTGCTTCTTTGGCTATGTCGTCGGGCTTGAGCGCGAATGGGGATATTTTTGTCTCAGTGAATTGGAATCTGTTGACATCAACGGGATCAAGGTTTGTCGTGACGAGGGTCACGTCCCGAGGCCATTATCCGAGTGTCTTCAGCAATACGGAATCGTCGAAAACTGAGCTGTGGACAGGATGCGAATGGAAACACAAACTTCTTCCGGAATTGCCGGCTCGCAGACATTGCCGTCATTGGCGTCTTCGGTGCTCCGAAACGTGTTCGGCCGTTCTCAGGCCGAGGAGACATCGAACGAAGAAATTTCCCGAGATTCGTCAGTGGAAGAGCCTTCTGCAAGTGCCAGGGAAGTGCTAACTCGGCTTGAGACCAGAAAGGACCGAGCTGCGACGGAGTTGGGTATAGGTGCTGAAGAGGTTGAATCTCTTCCATTCGATCTATCGACATTGGAGAGCGAAGGCATCTTCATGAACATCGATTGTCGAGGGTTTGGAAGTCTTGTTCGGCAACTTGAATGGAAAACTCTCGGCGTTCAGCTACCTGAGAATGCGGCCGTCAGAGTGAGCCCGCCGCGAGCTGGGTTGCTGCCTGATGTCTATCGAAATCGCCTGATGCGAGGCGCGGCTCAAGCCCACAACGCCCTTAGCAAGTTCGGCTTCAGATTCACGCTTTGCGAGACTGTCTGGGGAACAAGCGAATACAAGTGGATTCCGTGGACGGCGTTTGAATCTTTCGAAAAAACATACCTTCAAGCCTGCGAAACGCTCGCCGCTGCAAAGAGTGAAGTCCTTTTCAAATACGACGAGATCCTCGCCATCCTTCAGGACAGTTTCTATCAACTTGCTAGAGATTCTGCCGACAGGTTCGAGGCGACCAGCGATGAGCCTTTCGATAGAGAAGAGTTTGTTAACGCGGTCGCGGCACAAGCCATCGGAATGGTTCCGACACGCGAGATGATACGCGATGGCCTCGTGATAACAATGAAGCCAAAAGTGATCATCCTGGGGTCGGAGATGATCGCCGAGCGGAACCTCGCAAAATCTCTTGCACTTGAAACGAGCCGTATCAATTCTGAGCAGACGAGGATCGATCTTGAGATCGACGCAAAACGCCGTATCGAAGAAATTAAGGTCGATGAGGTGACTGCGGAAACCCGAAGAGAACGAGAGGTAAAAGAGCGTATCCGGGAGATGAAGATCGAGGCCGCCCAGCGTGAAGCAGAAGAGGCCGTATCTCCGATCAAGGAAGGCTTTGCACAGATAACTGCGAACATCTTTGAATCTGCTACTGAAATGGCGGAACGAATGAAGGATGCGAAGTTTGTGTCGGGTTCATTAGCTAAACGCGCACGCCAGATGTGCGAATGGTA
>DAOLDE010000035.1:0-4072 GCA_035327545.1 Pyrinomonadaceae bacterium
GAGTTGGCGTTGGCGTCGGCGTCGGCGTCGGTGTTGGCGTCGGCGTCGGCGTCGGTGTTGGAGTCGGCGTCGGTGTTGGAGTCGGCGTCGGTGTCGGCGTTGGAGTCGGCGTCGGCGTCGGTGTCGGCGTTGGAGTCGGCGTCGGTGTCGGTGTCGGCGTTGGCCCGCCTCCGCACTCGGCGCAGATACGTGGTGTGATGATAAGTGAAAACGCTCTGATCGATCCGGTATCCGTTCCGACCTGGTCAGCCACGTTCAATGTCCAGGTCCCGTTCGGATCCTGTCCGTCGAACGCAGACAATGCGCTCGATGGAAGGAAGGTCCCTGTCATTGGCCCGCCGCTCGTACCCCCGGCAGGACATGTCATTGCACCACCGGCCTCGTCATCGAGCGTCATATTGAATATGTTGTTGCCACTACAGTTCGCGTTCCCGCCACCGTTGGCCATAATGGTAACGGTAGTTCCTGCCGGAGACGTAAGCCTCAGCCGGACATCGCCGATCCAGGAATGGTTCAAGCCAACTGTTGTTGATAGCGGGTCTGCGCTGGACGCTGTCCCGTCAATACGGAAGTTGAGATCAGAGATCGCACCCGAAATACCGGTGACCGGAAGCTGCACATTGACCCCGGTCTGATTGTTATCGGGAATCGCTACGGCCGGCCCAGTATAGCTCGTGGTTGATGGCGTTGTTCCCGCCTGACCTGTAGGAAGGGTGTAAACCACGTTGCCGAGGTTATTAGCGCCGTCCTGATGCTGGATCGTGGCCGTAATGTTCTCGCCGCAATCAAGGTTAGGATCAGCTGTAAACGTGAAATTCCTGACAATTGAAGGCCCACCTGCGAGGATCGCTCCATAATTCTGAGGAGCACTCGGGCCAAGCACTCCGCCTGTTGCCTGTAGCGTTCCAACGTCATTCGTCGTACTGGCAGCACCTATGTTCGACACGCCAAAGGCGACGGTAACCGTCTCACCCGGATCGATCACGCCATTCGCAGGCAGACAGCTCTCTGAGATCAGGGTGGCCGTTCCCGGTGCAAGCAGGGGAACGCCGGCGACACAGAAATCCACGGTGTTGGTCCCGCCATTGACCACTGTGGTCGGACCTCCGCTGCCAGTGGTAGTGCCGTTGTCGCGCGAACCGATGAGCGAATACGTTCCCGGGGAAACCGCCATTGAATAAGTGCCGTTCGCTGCGGTTATCCGATTGAACCCGCCCGTCGCGGTAACCGAAACTCCGCTTGCGGGAGCTCCGCCAGAACAAAATGTGACCGTTCCCTGAATAGTGCCCTTCGGAGCGGCCGTGCAGCTCGGATATTTAAAGCTGCCGACGCGAGTCGACCACGGTGCTCCGCCGGTCGAAGCGTAATACTCTTGCGTGTACCAGAACGTACAATCATCGACCGGATCGACGTTCATCGAACTATAGTCGCCCCATCGTCCGCTGGTGGACTGCTGTGAGCCAGCCGCGGCGAAGAAAAGCGCTTCGCCTTCGTTGAGGGTGCCGGCCGCTGTTTGACCGCCGGTCCTTCCAGCGATCTTTATATCGGCACGCTGAGTTGTGGAGGATTGGCTAAAGCCTAATGCAATATTTCCTAAATAGTCTTGAGCAATGCTGCTCATCCAGTTGTTAAGGCCCGTTGATCCGTTGCCCGGCGTCAAATTATGCGTGCCCTGGTCGAAAACGGTGAAGGTATCGGCAGTTCGCCGCATTTCGAACCAGCGAACACCTGCTTGATAATTCGCGGCGTTGGTCGGGTTCACACCGCTGACATTTACCGTAAAGCTGCCGGCATATGAGTTGACCGGCGAGGCCTGCGTGCCGAGATTGCGATAGGTGAACCGATGCATTAAGCGATCGGCGATCGAATCTAAATTAGCTCCGCCGCTTTGCTCGATATCTACCCGCCCTGCCGGGTTTCTCGCATCAAAAGGTGCAAGGGCAACGTCCGGAAGCACGGTAACCGTTGAGTTGCCGGGATTCACGAAATCTGGTACCCATCTGTAATAACGAATACCATCGATCGGGTCGCCGAACTCATCGGCCCGATATTCTGCGATCACCTGGGCCATACCCGCAGGAGGCGGAACGAAACCGTCAATGTCCGCAGGCAAGCCGCCGCCCGCACCAGGATCGATCGAGGCGATGTTCGTATAAACGACCGGCGTTGCAGGATCGCCCAAAAGGGCCCGATTACGGTCCTGGCTCAGGAATCCCATCCCAAGAAAGGCCGTACCGGCATTGTTGAACTGGTTGAACGTAAAGTGATAGGCATCCGTCCAGAGACCGACCTTTGGATAATCGTTAAAGATATTTCCCGGATACACATATGCCCAAACATAGTAGGCGCCGGTCGGATCGTTTGTCACCGAAACGGCCATACACTGATAGTTCGTCGTTCCAGGAACGGCAAACTGGCTGATATGCCAGCGGTCTGCGAGCTGATCGTATAGAACGTGCGGGTCGCCGTCGTTCCTGGTGCGGCAGGGATTTCCGGCAGGAAGGCTCGCAAAAAGTGCGCTCGTCGGGAACGGGCCGGCCGCAACGGTGCCATTCTTGTTAAAGATCTTGAAAACCAGATTGGTCGAGCTCACATAGTGATTCGGACCGACCGCACCATTTGTGTCGGGCGGAAGAACAGCTCCAATACCCTGGGACGCGTTGTCAGCCTGTGTGGCACCATCGAATGTAAGGATCGGTGCGGGCATCGCCATCGGTGAATCCGGGCCTTTGTTTGCAGAAAGCAGCGGATCGACGAACGATCGTTCAGCCAGGCCCGCACCTGGTTTAACGTGCTTCAAACGTTTCGCGTTATCGCGGTTGATCTCGTCTTCGTCGATCTGTCGCTGTGTCCAGCCCTTTTCTCTAAGCATTTGTCGCCGCATTTCGGCCTGCATTTGCTTCGTGACATAAGCCTTGCTCTTTGCCTCTGCGTCAGGCACGGAGGTCGGCATGTCCTTAAGTGCACCCGAAACAGCAAACGCTTCAGGTTCTATTTTGACAACCCCGTTCTCATATTGGGTCATCGATCCGTTCTTGGTCGGCTGCTTTCCGAGCTGAGCGTCGGCTCGCTGCATCAATTTCGGCGTAAAAATTATCGTTAGAGCAAGAACCAAAGCGATCAAGGCACTGGATTTCCAGGACATGTATTGTATCCTCCGATTGACGTCTCCCTGGATCGGCCCCAACGATCATATGAGCCGAACTACGGAAACTTTTATTGTGTTTGAGTTAAAGAAACAGCGAACTTTAATCTAAGATGGACAAGAATTCTGTATGACAGATTACATTTATAGATCAAAACGCGCATAACTATATGCCACAATTTTCAGACGATGGCAATCGTAGAATTGAAAAGAGATCAGGCATTTGTGATTTTCTTGTTTTTGCGTGCTATTTGTTGACCGCTGGCACTCCAGCTCAGGGCTTTGCAGTGGCTCACGCCGAGCCCTACGCCAGGCGGCCGTATCTTGATTTTTCTAAGACCGAGAGCTCGTTGCATCTCGGCTTGATGATGAAAAACGATACCGATCCCGAAAATGAGCAAACTCGACGCCTTGCCAACGGTCAATGGGGCGGCGAAGGAATCCGATTGAATGTAGGCACCTCTCTAACTACGATCGAATATCCATGCGCCGACGGGGAGATCCGGGGATCTTTCCGAATCGACCGAAATGGGCGCTTTCGATTAGCAGGGATACACACGACGCTTCGACCTGGGCCTATCCACGAGAATGAAAAACCGGAAAGTGAGCCTGCTGAATATGAAGGTAGCGTTTCTGGCGATAAAATGGTGATAAGAGTTACCTTGACAAAGTCCAAGGAAGTTATTGGTGAGTTCCAGTTGGTTAAGGCAAAACAAGTTAGGCTGCATCGTTGTCTTTGATCCACTGATCAAATTGGATCAACTTCTGTAAGAGGTCCAAAAACAAAAGCCACGCCTGTCGGAAGATAAGCGTGGCTTTAGGTTTTGAACCGGGGCGGGACGGATCACAACCCGGCCCCGGGCTGTTTTGTTTATCTGATCACGTCCACTTCTTCAGGCCGCAGGGCGTGATAGGCCAGGCTGACCA
>DAOLDE010000036.1:0-2761 GCA_035327545.1 Pyrinomonadaceae bacterium
TGCCCCTTGATCTTCCGCCAGTCGAGTATTATCGGAGGAATCGCTGATGCGGACGAGGGCGTCCACGTTCCGTCCCGTATTTCCCTCGCAACTTCACGGCGCGTTCGATGATGTCGGCGTTCTCAAGTATCTTCAGCCGGAGGTCATTGTCGAGATTGGGGTTGTCGGTGAGAAATTTGTTGATGATGTTCAGCGCCTCTTCGCTGCGCTGGCCGCCGATGAACGCACCGAGCCAGCCGTTGACAAAGAATATCTTGCGGTTGCGTTTGTGGTTGGGCAGTTCCTGCAGAGCCCTTTGCAGATACGGCAGCGTCAGCTTTTCGTGTCTGATGGAATTGAACGGCACGAATGCCGCCTCGATCCAGCTTTCGCTTATCTCCTTGTTCGACACGAAATCGTTCCAATACTTCGCCTTGTTCTCAGCCGTAGCAATGCCTGCCCTTGCCGCGTATGCGTATCGCTTTGCGTCGTCGCTCGTTTCCGTTTTCTCGAGCTCTGCCAACAGCTTCGGCGCATCCGCGTCGCCCAAGATCAACAGCCGCGTGACGATGTCGAACTTGTCTTTGGTGCGGAGCGTCATACCCTCTATCTTGTACTTGCCGCTCAAAATGTCCTTCAAGTTCTGTCGTGCAGCGGGCGATGCGGCGACGCCCAAATAGCTGCGGAAAAATGTCAAACGCTCGCCAAGCGTCGGGGCGGTTCTCATCTTGTCCGAAAACACCTTCTCGATCTGTGGAGAGAATTCGTTTCGTGCCTGCTCTGACAGATAATAGTTCACCGCTGTTCCAAGCCGGCCCGCGATCGATGCGGCCATCGTTTCGTCTTGCTCGGCGGGAAGGTTCTTGATCGCCGTCTCAATGAAAACCCGCGGGTCCAGCTCGCCCTCGCGGACGCTGTCCCACAGTGCGCCCCACATCATCGACCGCAGAAACGGGTCCTTTTCGTTCTTGATGTTCTTGAGAACATACTCGCGGCTCTTCTCGTCGAGGAGGAAAATGCCGTAGCCGTAGTCTTGATAGTTTGCGAAGACGAAAAGTGGCGATGGCGCAGTTTTCGCAAGTTCCGGTGAAAGTGAGCCAAGGGCGTTAGTAAAGTATGCAGCGGAATTTTCGTCCGTGGTGAAGGCTTGATGCGAGATCCGATCCTGTTCATTAACAAGCCGACTGAGAGTTTGCAGCCCCATTGGCCAAGCCTTTCTGCCGTTCAGTACTTGAGTGAACATACAGCAGGTCCGATACTTGTATGACCCCAGACTGGAATCGACAAGCACATCTGTTTCCGCAGCCTTAACGATCGGCAAACCCGGCTGATTTACCCAAATAGTCGCCCAATTCCTTATATCGTCGCGAAACCGTTGCCCTTCGGTGTGTTTTTTATCCTCGGGGAAGTTTTTATTTAGCTTTAGATCATCGACCGCAACGTTTTGGAACTCCTTCACCAGATCTTCCCACCCCGCATTCCCAAACTCGTGCTTCTTCAAAAACGCCCGCACGGCCGTTTGGAACTTGTCCTCGCCGAGGTAAAACTCCGCCTGGCGGAGGAACGCCGGGGCTTTGTTGTAGACGATGTTGCCGTAGGCGCTCTTTGCGGATGAGAGATTGGCGATGGGTTGGTAGATCGCGGTTGTCCCGCGGGTCGAGTCGGTCTGGTAGGCGGCCTGTTTGACGCGTTCGTAAAAGACCTTCCAGGCGTTCATCTCGGGCATGATGCGTTCCATCGCCTTGTACGCGGTGAATGTCGCAAAGCCTTCTTTTAGCCACAGGTCGTCGAACCAACGCATCGTCACCGTGTCGCCAAACCACTGGTGCGACGCCTCGTGAAATATCAGCAGAGCCCGCGAGATATGGTCGTTGCGTGTCGGCTCCTGCGGAAAGATGATCGCCGACTCCCGCAGGAACGTCGCCCCCGCATGTTCCATCCCGCCAAACGGAAACTCCGGTATCAAAACCAGATCGTACTTAGGAAACGGGAACTTGTAATCGAAATACTCCTCGAAGTATTTTACTGCTTCAGTGTTCAGGCGGAATATCTCAGCAACGTGAGTGTTAAATTTTCCAGCCTGTGAACTCCGGACATAAATGCGCGAATCGGCCGGCGTGGTTGGCGATGCTGCGACGCGCGACGCTGGAAGTTCTTTTCCCGCAGCTATCATTGTAATATCGTGTCGCCCTTCAGCACTCGATTTATTATCTACTCCGAATCCGACAAATGGACCCGCCGCAAAGGCAAAAACATAGGTGCTGATCGGTTGGGTTTCCGCAAAGATACTTCGATCCATCACAAGCGAAGTGTTTTTATTTTCCGAAGTCGCCTTTGTGCGAAACGAGGATGTTTTGTCTATCTTTGAATTCGATATCACTTGCCATCCCAAACCCGACCACAAATCGACCTCCAAGCTAAACCTCGCCTTCAGATCCGGCTGATCGAACACCGGGAAAGCCGTGCTCGCGTCCGACGGGACGAACAGCGAGTAGATGTACTCCGACCCATCCTCCTTGTCCACATACCGCGTGATCGCCGACCCGCTGGTCAGTATCGGCGAGGTGAAATCCAGCTTGATCACGTTCTCCCCCGCCACCACGCCATCGCGGAAGACGAGATGCTCGTTCTCATACGGAACGCGGACACTCTTGTCCGCAACCGCCTGCGGCGGAAAAACCTCGGCCGACGTGCCATTTATCGTTACATTAGTGACGGTCGACTTTTCTTCATGCCCCTTGATCTTCCGCCAGTCGAGTATTATCGGAGGAATCGCTGATGC
>DAOLDE010000037.1:0-1159 GCA_035327545.1 Pyrinomonadaceae bacterium
AAGTGTATAATCAAGGTTCATTCCTAACAGGTTTGGTTTGACCCAACGGCGGCGTCGCTCGCTACGTCGGCGCGGCTGTGGGCCGCTCCGCTCGCGACGCCTTTCTTGTTCTGCAAGTAGTTGTCAATAGTCTCGATGGGTTTACGACCCATGTTTCGGTAGCCCTGGTGGGGCCGTTCGAAGTTGTAAAAGCGGAGCCAGGCATCGAGGTCCTTTTGGAGCTCTTCGACGGAGGCAAAGGCTTTTTGACGAAAGGCGACCCGAAAGAACTCATCGAGGACGGTACGATTAAAGCGTTCGATAAAGCCGTTGGTCTGAGGCCGCCGGATACGACTGGTGCGATGTGCAATATCGTTCAGCTCAAGATAAACCTCATACGGGTGAAGATCGGTGCCTTTGAACTCAGTGCCGTTATCGGTCAGGACATTTTCCACCTTTAGTTTCTTTTTCTCGTAGAAGGGCAGGACCTCGTTATGAAGCACGGCAACGGCGGCTTCGGGTTTTTTGCTCGTGTGCAGAAATCCGAAAGCAATGCTCGAGAAAGTATCCACAACAGCGTGAAGATAGACCTTTCCGATGCCTTTCAGACGGCCTACGTAGAACGTGTCCTGATTAAGCAATTCTCCGGGCTTTGAGCTCTCCACCTTACGTTCGCGAAACTGCGGATTCTGCTTTTCGATAAAGGCGATCTGTTCGGCCGTCAATTCCATTGCCGATTCCGCTCTCCGGCGCTCAAGGGCAAGCCACCGGTCATACCGCTTTCCAAGCCCGTTCTCATCCAGGATCTTCTGTATCGTCACCCCCGAAACGTATCTGCCGTCCGCCTGCATTAATGATTCGATATAGCGACAACCCCGCGACGGGTATGTAAGTGCCAACTCCTTGATCCGTTCCACCACCTCGGGCGGCGTTGTGAACGGATGATTCTTTACGATCGGCGGCAGATCCCGCAGCCCTTCAAGCCCGTGTGTCTGAAACCGCCGCTTCCATTCGTAAAACTGTGTCCGCGAAACTCCCCTACGCCGGCACGCCTCAGCCACGTTCCCCAAAACGGCCGCTAACTCCAAAACCGACGCCTTCTGCTTTATGACTTTTTCCTCTGCTTTCATATTCCCTCCTCCTAAGTGTAGCGTAAGGAATGAAAGTTAACTATACAAAT